>JBATXV010000022.1:0-32534 GCA_049673585.1 Candidatus Sulfotelmatobacter sp.
CGGGCGTTGCGGAGCTTCCTGCGGGCACGGAGATGGTGATGCCGGGGGACAACGTTTCTCTCGTCATTGAACTGATTACGCCGGTGGCGATGGAGAAGGGGTTGCGGTTTGCCATTCGCGAAGGTGGGCACACGGTTGGAGCCGGGACGATTTCGGAGATTGTGCAGTAGCAGAGGGAAAGCGCGGAGCTTCGCTCCGCGGACAGCCGAGGGCGGCTGTCCCCACATAAGCAAGACAGTTCAGCAAGAGGGAGTTTGAGCGATGCCCCGAGAGATTGTTACGTTGCAGTGCGGTGATTGCAAAGAGCGGAATTATTCGACCACCAAGAACCGGAAGACGACGACGGAGCGGCTGGAGTTCAAAAAATTCTGCCGCCGTTGCCGCAAGCATACGCCGCACAAGGAAGTGAAATAGCAGGGGCCAGGGTTCAGGGCTCAGGGGCCAGGAACTGACCCCGGATCCCTGGGCCCTAATCCCTGATTTACAGGGGCGTAAGCTCAACGGTTAAACTGCCGGTCTCCAAAACCGGACTTGGGGGTTCGAATCCCTCCGCCCCTGCCAGATTTTTTGCAAGGACGACGAGAAAGGCCAGGAGCGGTATGGGAGTGGAAACGAAGAAGATGGCAAACTCAATCGCAAGCGCGGGCGAGAATTTTGGAGACCGGCTGAAGTCCTGGCCGGAGCGCATCAAGGTGTTTTACAACGACGTGCGCACCGAAATGCGCAAGGTTACGGCGCCGTCGTGGAAGGAAGTGCGCGCCACTACGGCGGTTGTCGTCGTCACGGTATTCATTTTTGGCGTCTATTTTTTCATCATCGATAACGTGATTCAGAGGGGCGTCAACATGCTGTACAGCTATTTCGGGAGCCACTAAGTCGAAGAGCAGGCCGGAGCTTAACTTGATCATGCAGGACGAAGAAAAAAACGAAGCTGCCCCGAGCGTAGAGCAGCCAAGCGGCACGGATGCCGTCGCTGCGGCGGGCGAACCGCCTCGCAACCCGAACATGAAGTGGTACATCATCCACTCTTATTCCGGGTTCGAGCGCAAAGTGAAGGAGTCGCTGGAGTCGCGCGTGGCTGCGTTTGGGTTGCAGGAAAAGATCGGCAAAGTGCTGATCCCGACTGAGTCGGTCACGGAAGTGCGCGGCGGCAAGAAGTATACGTCCGAGCGCATGTTCTATCCCGGCTATGTGCTGGTGGAAATGGACATGGACGATCATGTCTGGCACGTGGTGAAATCCACGCCGCGCGTGACCGGGTTTGTGGGCACTGGGCAACAGCCGACGCCGCTTTCGGATGAAGAAGTGCAGCACATTGTCTATAAAGTTGCAGACAGCCGCGAGAAGCCCAAGCTCAAGGTCAAGTTCGAGAAGCAGGAGCAGGTGCGCATCACCGAGGGACCGTTCGCTACCTTCACCGGAACTGTCGATGAGGTGAATGAAGATCGCGAGACGCTGAAGGTGATGGTAACGATTTTCGGGCGCTCGACGCCGGTGGAGTTGGAGTTCAACCAGGTGGAGAAAGTGGCTTAGGAATTCAGTAATTGGATAATTTTGTAATTTGGGAATTGAAAACCGAAGGAAATCTTAGATGGCGAAGAAAGTTACAGGTTTCGTAAAGTTGCAGATCGCGGCGGGCAAGGCGACGCCGGCGCCTCCGGTGGGTCCGGCGCTCGGACAGGCGCAGATCAACATCATGGAGTTCTGTAAGCAGTTCAACGCTCGCACGAACCAGAAGGAGATGGAGGGGCTGATTATCCCGGTCGTGGTGTCGGTTTACAGCGACCGTTCTTTTACCTTCATCACCAAAACGCCGCCGGCTTCGATTCTGCTGAAGCGTGCGGCTGGGATCGCCAAGGGATCGGGTACGCCCAACAAAGACAAGGTCGGCAAAGTTACGCTGAAGCAGGTGGAAGACATTGCGAAACAAAAAATGCCCGACCTGAACGCGGCCTCGATTGACGCTGCGGTTAAGAGCGTTCGCGGCACGGCGCGGTCGATGGGCATTGAAGTGGTTGGGTAAATAAGGAAGCGCGCCAAACGCGCGATTTGGCATTCTCGCAAAGAACGCGAGAATGTTCGCGCGGCGCGCCCGGATCCTTCGGCGACGATAAAGCCGTCGCCTCAGGATGACAGTCGAGTTTAATAGTCGAGAACACCACGGCTCGTCGGAATCATGATGAGCGGTGGGAGACGAGGAAAGTGAAATGAAAAAAGAAGGAAAGAACATCGCCAAGGCGCATGCGGCAGTCGAGAAGCGCCCCTATGTGCTGCAGGATGCCGTCCCCCTGCTGCAGAAGGTCAGGTTTGCGAAATTTGATGAGACCGTCGAGATTACTTTGCGGCTGGGAGTCGATCCCAAGCACGCCGACCAGATGGTGCGGGGCACGGTTGTGTTGCCGCACGGGTTGGGCAAGTCGAAGAAGGTTTTGGTGATCGCTTCGGGCGACAAGATTAAAGAAGCGGAAGCCGCGGGGGCTGATTTCTTCGGCGGTGAAGAGATGGTCGAGAAGATCACGAAAGAGAACTGGACCGACTTCGACGCGCTGATCGCCACTCCCGACGTTATGAAATCCGTCGGGCGTTTGGGTAAGGTTCTTGGTCCCAAGGGACTGATGCCGAACCCGAAGACGGGGACGGTTACGGTGGATGTGGCGAAGGCCGTGCAGGAAGTGAAGGCCGGCAAGGTTGAATTCCGCACTGACAAGACTGCGCTGGTGCATGTGCCGGTGGGGAAGATTTCGTTCTCGCCGGACAAGTTGATTGAGAATGCGACCGTGCTGATCACCAGTGTGATCAAGGCTAAGCCGTCGGTGGCGAAGGGAAAGTACATCAAGGGCTGCACTTTGAGCTCGACCATGGGGCCGGGGATTTTGCTGGACACGGCACCCATTGAGACTGCGGCGAAGGCGTAGTGTATTGCCGGGCTGCGCCCGGCGGACAGCCGAGGGCGGCTGTCCCCACATTCAAGATCAAGATCAGAAGGATTGAAACAATGCCAGTTACTAAAGCGAGAAAAAAGGAACAGGTCGAGAAGCTAAGTGCGGACCTGAAGAGCGTTTCGAGCGCCGTTGTGGCGACCTACAGCAAGATGACCGTGGCTCAGGACTATGAGCTGCGGAAGGCTCTGCGCGGGGCCGGGGCCAAGTATCAGGTCGTGAAGAACACGCTGGCCGAGCTTGCTGCCAAGGGCACCAAGATCGAAGAGGGGCTGAAGAATCTTACCGGCGTGACCTCGATTGCCTATACCACGGGCGATCCGGTGGCGATGGCCAAGGCGCTCACCAAGTACGCCAAAGACACGCCGGAGTTTACTTTCAAGATCGGCGTGGTCGAAGGCCGGGTGATTTCGATCAAGGAGATCGAGGCGCTGGCCAGCATGCCGTCGAAGGAAGAGATCTATTCGAAGCTGCTGTTCCTGATCAGCTCTCCGGCGCAACGGCTGGTTACGGTGATGAATGCCGTCGGCCGCGACGTTGCGGTGGTTCTGGGACAGGGAGTGGAGAAGGGCAAGTTCGCTGGCGAAGCTCCTGCGGGGGCATAGGCCTTAGCCGGCTAGAGGCCGGCACTACAAGTTTTGGGCGGCGAAAGCTGTCCGAAGGGATTTGGTTATCCGAGGTCAGGGGTTGCGCGGTTTTGTTTCAGGCGTTGTCTGGCGCCGGGAGATAAATCTGTCGCACTGGAAACCCGGCCAAAGATAACGATTATCAAGAAGTTCATACTTGAAATGGAGAAACGAACATGGCAGACCTGCAACAGTTGGAAGATTCGATCGTAGGGTTGTCGCTGCTCGATGCGGCAGCGCTGGTGAAGAAGCTGGAAGCGCGGCTGGGAGTGTCGGCAGCAGCTGTAGCTCCAGTGATGGTCGCGGGCGGTGGCGCGACGGCCGCGGGAGCGGCTCCGGCGGAGGAGAAGACAGAGTTCACGGTTGTGCTCAAGGAAGTCGGGGCCAACAAGATCAATGTAATCAAGGCCGTACGCGAGGTCACCAGCCTGGGGTTGAAGGAAGCCAAGGAACTGGTGGATGGGGCGCCGAAAAACATCAAGGAAGGCGTCTCCAAGGACGAGGCCGAGACCATTAAGAAGAAGTTTACCGAGGCCGGCGCCGTTGTTGAGGTGAAATAGCGCGGTGTAGCGCTGGCCTCTGCGGCGCTACTGCAAGCCTCAGAAACATGCACGTTCTAGTTGTGAAGCCGGGGCGGTGGTGTTAGCATCTATATAACACCGCTTCCCCTGGCCTCACTCATACGCGGGCGAGACCCGCTAGGGAAGCTTGGGCACTGTTCCGCGGGCAGGCGGGACGGAAACGGCCGAAGGAACTGGCGCGAAAGATTACAAAATCAGATTGGCGAAACGCCTTGGATGGCGTCTGCGGGAACTACTGTCCCTGCGGGCGCCCCGTCGTGTTTTCGAGGTTCAGTGGTTCCACGTTTAACTTTTCTGCATTCAAACAGGTTCGCAACAGCAGCTAAGCAGCGCGGCGCGATGGGCGCCCCACATTCCGCGGGTAATCGCAGCGCTCGGCTGCGCCTGACATTGGGAGTTTCTTGACGATGAAGAATAATGCCTTCCGTAAACGTTTTGATTTTTCAAAAATTCCAGCAACCATCCAGATCCCTAACCTGATCGAGGTGCAGAAGCGCTCCTACGACCGCTTTCTGCAGATGGACAAGTTGCCCAGTGAACGCGAAGACGGCGGATTGCAGGCGGTGTTCCAGTCCGTCTTCCCGATCACCGACTTCCGCAACGTATCACAACTTGAGTTTGTGGATTACGCCATTGGTAACTGGGAGTGCAAGTGCGGCCACCTTAAGGGACTGCATCACCTGCGTACTACTTGTAAGAGCTGCGGCAACACGGTCATCACCGACCCGTTCCATCCCGGCGATGTGCTTTGCCAAAAGTGCGGCACCTACAACGCCAACACGCCCGACTTCTGCAACAAGTGCGGCGATCCGGTCGGGCTGCAATTGAAATACGACGTGGCCGAGTGCGAGGAGCGCGGCATGACTTACTCCGCGCCACTGAAGGTCACGATGCGCCTGACCATCTTCGATAAGGATGCGGAGACCGGCAACCGTTCGATCCGCGACATCAAGGAACAGGAAGTGTTCTTTGGCGACGTTCCGCTGATGACGCAGAACGGGACGTTCATCATTAACGGTACTGAGCGCGTGATCGTCAGCCAGTTGCACCGCTCGCCCGGCGTGTTCTTCGAGACGGCGAACAACCGCACTTATTTCCTGGGCAAGATCATTCCTTACCGCGGATCTTGGGTTGAATTCGAATACGACCAGAAGAACGTGTTGTACGTCCGCATCGACCGCAAGCGTAAGTTCCTTGGGACGATTTTCCTGCGCGCGCTGGGTCTGCGCTCCGGCGAAGACATTCTGCGGACGTTCTATACCGTTGATCGCATAGCGATTAAGGACAAGAAGCTGTACTGGACACTCGATCCCGCGAGTGAAAAAGCTACGAACCTGCTGGGCATGAAGCTGGCCCACAGCATCAAGAACAAAGCTGGGGATGAAATTGCGCACTCCGGCCGCAAGCTGAACGCGCAGACTCTGAAGGATATTCAAAAGGCAAAGATCTCCGAGATCGAAGTGGATGTGACTGACCTCGAAGGCGCTTGGGCTGCTGCCGATGTGGTGGACACGACTACCGGCGAAGTGCTGCTCGAAGCCAACAGCGAAGTCACCGCTGACAAGGTTTCGAAGATTCTCGACTCCGGCGTGGTCGAGATGAGCCTGTTCTTCCCCGAGCGCGACGATGTGGGCACGGTGATCAGCCAAACCCTTAAGCGTGATTCGGTGAAGACGCCGCAGGAAGCGCTGATCGAGATCTACCGCAAGCTGCGTCCCGGCGATCCGCCGACGCTGGATACTGCGACGGCCTTGTTCCACGGGATGTTCTTCGACCCGCGCAAGTACGACTTCTCGAAGGTGGGCCGGCTGAAGTTCAACATCAAGCTGTTTGAGAACCAGGACGCCACCAGTCTCGACAAGAGGACGCTTGATCCTGACGATTTCTACGGGACCATCGCGTACCTGCTGAAGCTGCGCAAGAACATTGGGTCGGTGGATGACATCGATCACCTGGGCAACCGCCGCGTGCGCGCGGTCGGTGAGTTGATGGAGAACCAGTTCCGCATCGGCCTGGTCCGCATGGAACGGGCGATCAAGGAAAAGATGTCGGTCTACCAGGAAATGTCGACCGCGATGCCGCACGACCTGGTGAATGCGAAGCCGGTGATGGCCGCGATCCGCGAGTTCTTCGGGTCGTCGCAGCTTTCGCAGTTCATGGATCAGACCAACCCGCTCTCCGAGATTACGCACAAGCGGCGTCTTTCGGCGCTGGGGCCGGGCGGTTTGTCGCGTGAACGGGCCGGATTCGAAGTGCGCGACGTTCACCCGACGCACTACGGCCGTATCTGTCCGATCGAGACTCCTGAAGGTCCGAACATTGGGTTGATTTCGTCGTTGAGCTGCTATGCGCGCATCAATGACTACGGCTTCATCGAGTCGCCCTACCGCAAGATCAAGGGTGGGCGCGTGATCGACTACGTCAGCGTGGTCAACACGGGCGACAGCGACTACAAAGTCGGCGATCACATGGAGAAGCATGAGATCGAGAAGATCAACAACGAATTGAAAGAGAAGCGCAAGAAGCCGGCGCAGGTCGATCCGTTCTCGTTCTATCTTTCCGCGTGGGAAGAGGACCGGCACACCATCGCGCAGGCCAACGTGGAGCTCGACGACAAAGGTCGCATCGTGGCCGAACTGGTCAACGCCCGCAAGGCCGGCAACTTTGTGCTGGTGAGCCGCGATGAAGTCGATTATGTCGACGTCAGCCCGAAACAACTGGTTTCGGTGGCCGCTTCGCTGGTGCCGTTCCTTGAGCACGACGACGCGAACCGCGCGCTGATGGGCGCGAACATGCAACGGCAGTCCGTGCCGCTGTTGCGCGCGCAAGCGCCGATCGTTGGTACTGGAATGGAAGGCGTTACGGCGCGCGATTCGGGTGCGGTGGTGCTGGCCCGGCGTAACGGCATCGTCGATTCTGTCGACTCCGACCGCATCATTGTGCGCGTCGAAGGCGAACATCATCCGACACAGCTTTCGCGTGAGGTGGGCTCGGACATTTATCAGCTCACCAAGTTCAAGCGTTCGAACCAGAACACTTGTATCAATCAAAAGCCGGTCGTGAAAAAAGGCCAGCGCGTGCTGAAGGGCGAAGTGATCGCCGACGGTCCATGCACGGATCACGGCGAGCTCGCGCTCGGACGCAACGTGCTGGTGGCCTTCATGCCCTGGCGCGGTTACAACTTTGAAGACGCGATTCTGGTCTCCGAGAAGATGGTGAAGGATGATTACTACACTTCACTGCACATCGAGGAGTACGAGATCGAAGCGCGCGATACGAAGCTCGGTCCGGAAGAAGTTACGCGCGACATTCCTAACGTCAGCGAGTCGATGCTGCGCAATCTGGACGAAGCGGGCGTGATCCGCATCGGCGCCAGCATCAAGCAGGGCGACATTCTGGTGGGCAAGGTTACGCCCAAGGGCGAAACTCAGCTCACGCCGGAAGAGAAGCTGCTGCGTGCCATCTTCGGCGAAAAGGCCGGCGACGTGCGCGACGCTTCGCTCTACTGCCCTCCGGGCATCGAGGGCGTGATCGTCGATGTGAAGATTTTCTCCCGCAAAGGCCAGGAGAAGGACGAGCGGGCAAAATCAATCGAGGCGGCGCAGATCGGCAAGCTCGAGAAGAATCTTTCAGACGAGATCCGGATTCTCACCGACGAGCGGCTCAAGCGTCTGGAAAACATTCTCGGCGGCAAGGAAGTGCAGGCCGACTTGCACGACGAGCGCACGAACAAGCGTCTGCTGAACAAGGGCAATATTCTGGACCGCGACGCGATCGAGCGCATCTCCACCCGGAACCTGAAGCGCATCAAGTATGCCGACAAGGATCCGCGGGTGAATGAGCAGATCGACGAGATCGAGGAAATGACCTCGCGCCAGATCGATGTGCTGAAGAAGATCGTCAACGAGAAGAAAGAAAAGCTCACCAAGGGCGACGAACTGCCGCCGGGCGTGATCAAGCTGGTTAAGGTCTACATCGCCATGAAGCGCAAGCTGAGTGTGGGCGACAAAATGGCCGGCCGTCACGGGAACAAGGGCGTGATCGCGCGCATTCTGCCGGAAGAGGATATGCCGTACCTCGAAGACGGAACGCCGGTTGAGATTGTTCTGAATCCCCTCGGCGTACCTAGCCGTATGAATGTGGGCCAGATTCTCGAAACCCATCTGGGATGGGCGGGCTACACCCTGGGCGAGAAGATCACCAACTTGCTCAAGGAAAATACGCGCACCGAAGCGATTCGGCGCGAGTTGAAAGCCCTGTTCAAGGACTCGAAACTTGCCGACATCATCGCCGACATGAGCGACGACGAGCTGGAAGCTGTTGCTCCCACACTCGCTCGTGGCGTGTACATGGGTTCGCCCGTGTTCGATGGCGCAAAAGAAGGCGAGATCAAGGCGCTGCTCGAGCACGCGGGTTTGCCTACGTCGGGCAAGACGACGCTGCACGACGGCATGACCGGTGATCAGTTCGAACAGCCGGTGTGCGTCGGCTACATCTACATGCTGAAGTTGTCGCACCTGGTGGACGACAAGATTCACGCGCGCTCCATCGGTCCGTACTCGCTCATTACCCAGCAACCGCTGGGCGGCAAGGCGCAGTTCGGCGGGCAGCGCTTCGGAGAAATGGAAGTCTGGGCGCTCGAAGCCTACGGCGCAGCGTTCATTCTGCAGGAACTGCTGACGGCGAAGTCCGACGACGTATACGGCCGCACCAAGATTTACGAGGCCATCGTCAAGGGCGAAGCTGCCATGGAGCCAGGCGTGCCGGAATCGTTCAACGTGCTGATCCGCGAATTGCAATCGCTCTGCCTCGACGTGGAGCTGATCAAGACCGGGGAGAAGAAGCCCACGGCCAGCGCCGCAGCAGATTAAAACCAGTTCTCAGTTCTCGGTTCTCAGTTCTCAGTTGCGGCTGAGACGGGATCGGGAGCTGGGAACGAGACTTTGAAATACCGGCCTCTGCGGCATATGAGCTCAATGCCGCATGAAAGGCGAGAGTTCAACTCGGTTTTGCTGAGAACTGGGAACCGAGAACTGAGAACTTGCTTTAGAGCTCCGTCAGCGGACGCGTGAGAACCGCAGGAAGCGGAGGAACACCTTGTTTCGTTCGAGCCCGTTCGAAATGCAAAATACGATTGCGGATTTCGATGCCATCCGCATCAGCCTGGCGTCTCCGGAAAAAATCCGGAGCTGGTCGCATGGTGAAGTTACCAAGCCTGAGACCATCAACTACCGCACCTTCAAGCCGGAGCGGGACGGCCTGTTCTGCGCCCGCATCTTCGGCCCGGTAACCGACTGGGAGTGTCTCTGCGGCAAGTACAAGCGCATGAAGCACCGCGGCGTGATCTGCGACAAGTGCGGCGTGGAAGTCACGCTGTCGAAAGTTCGCCGTGAACGCCTCGGGCACATCGAGCTGGCTTCGCCCTGCTCGCATGTGTGGTTCTTCAAGGGCCTGCCGAGCCGGATTGGACACTTGCTCGATATTTCGCTGCGCGATCTCGAATCCGTTCTGTATTTTGAGGCCTACGTGGTGGTCGAGCCCGGCGACGCTCCGGTGAAAGAGCGCGAGGTCATCAAGGACGAAGCCAAGTTCCGCGAACTCGACCAGCAATACCGGCCCGCCGGCTTCAAGGCGATGATGGGCGCTGAGGCGATCAAGGAACTGCTCAAGCGCATCGACACCGACGGCCTGGCCGTTGAACTGCGCGAGAAGATGAAGAACGAGAGCTCGCTGCAGAAGCGGCTCAAGTATACGAAGCGATTGAAAGTGGTTGAGGCCTTCCGGCGCAGCGGCAACAAACCACACTGGATGATTCTCGACGTCATCCCCGTGATTCCACCGGAGCTTCGCCCCCTGGTTCCACTCGATGGCGGCCGCTTTGCCACCTCTGATCTTAATGACCTTTACCGCCGCGTCATCAACCGCAATAACCGGTTGAAGAAGTTGATGGACCTGCACGCGCCCGAAGTCATCGTCAGAAATGAAAAGCGCATGCTGCAGGAAGCGGTCGACGCGTTGTTCGACAACGGCCGCCGTGGCCGCGTGCTGCGCGGAGCCAATAACCGTCCGCTGAAGTCGCTCTCTGACACGCTCAAGGGCAAGCAGGGACGCTTCCGCCAGAATCTGCTCGGCAAGCGGGTGGATTATTCCGGACGCTCCGTCATTGTGGTCGGCCCCGAACTCAAGCTGCACCAGTGCGGATTGCCCAAGAAGATGGCGCTCGAACTGTTCAAGCCGTTCATTTATCACCGGCTAGAGCAGACCGGCAACGTCACCACGATCAAGCAAGCGAAAGAAATGGTGGAGCAGCAGGAGCCGATTGTTTGGGACATTCTGGAAGAAGTCATCAAGGATCATCCCGTGCTGCTGAACCGCGCTCCCACGCTGCATCGGTTGGGCATTCAGGCGTTTGAGCCGGTGCTGGTGGAAGGCAAGGCTATCAGAATTCATCCGCTGGTGTGCACGGCGTTCAACGCCGATTTCGACGGCGATCAGATGGCAGTCCACATTCCACTGTCTCCGGAAGCGCAGGTTGAAGCCAGCGTGCTGATGCTGGCTTCGCACAACATTCTTTCGCCCGCGTCAGGCCAGCCGATTACTGTGCCTACGCAGGACATGGTACTCGGTCTCTACTACCTCACGAAGGCGAAGCCGGGCGCGAAGGGCGAAGGCCGCGTGTTTGCCAACATTGAAGAAGTGTTGCTGGCGCTCGAAATGGGCGAGGTGGAAACGCTCACGCCCATCCGCCTGCGGTACACCGGCGAACTGATTGACCTGACCACCGCTTATGACGATCAGGACATCATTCACACCGATCCAGTGCACGTGGAGCGTTCCTTCATCAACACCACGGTGGGCCGCGCCATTTTGAACGATCACCTGCCCGAGGGCATGCCTTTCATCAACGGCTTGCTTAAGAAGAAGGGGATCGGCGCGCTGGTGAACTACGGCTACCTCCGATTCGGACTCGAGACTACGGTCAAGATGCTCGACGAAGTAAAGGAGTTCGGGTTCAAGTATGCGACCCGCGCCGGCCTTTCCATCGGCATCGACGACATGGTCATTCCTGACAGCAAGAAGACTTTGGTCAAGGACGCCGAGAAGCAGGTGGTCGCTGTGCAACAGCAGTATCTCGACGGCGCCATCACCAACGGCGAACGCTACAACAAGGTCATCGAAATCTGGTCGGCGATTACTGAAAAAGTTGCCGACGAGATGTTCGGACAGATGCAGCGGGCCGACAAGGAAGGCTTCATCAATCCGATTTACGTCATGGCTGATTCCGGCGCCCGCGGATCGAAACAGCAGATTCGCCAGCTCTCCGGCATGCGCGGACTGATGGCGAAGCCTTCGGGCGAAATCATCGAGTCACCCATCACGGCGAACTTCCGCGAAGGGTTGACGGTGCTGGAATATTTCGTCTCGACGCACGGCGCCCGCAAAGGACTGGCCGACACCGCGCTGAAGACGGCGGATTCCGGCTACCTTACTCGGCGTCTGGTCGACGTGGCGCAGGACGTCATCATCAGCGAATACGACTGCGGCACGGTGGACGGCATCTACGTCCAGGGTATTGTCGAAGCCGGCGAAATTATCGAGCCATTGCGCGACCGTATTGTGGGCCGCGTATCGCTCGAGAAGATCAAAGACTACGACGGCAACGTGATCGTCGACATCAACAACGAAATCACCGAGGAACTCGCGGGATCGATTCAGGCTGCGGGAATCGAGCGGGTGAAGATCCGTTCAGTGCTCACTTGTGAATCGAAGCGCGGCGTTTGCGTCATGTGTTACGGACGCAACCTGGCTTCCGGGCGGCTGGTTGAACTCGGCGAAGCTACTGGCGTGATCGCCGCGCAGTCGATCGGCGAGCCCGGAACTCAGCTTACGATGCGTACCTTCCACATCGGCGGTACGGCGTCGCGAGTCTCTGAGCAGTCGCGGCTCGATGCCAAGAATAACGGCACCGTGCGCTTCATCGGTCTGCAGACGGTGAAAGCGAAGTCGGGAGATCTGGTGGTGATGAACCGCCAGGGATCAATTGCGGTCGTGGACGAGAAGAACCGCGAGCGCGAGCGCTACTCCGTGATCTACGGCGCCAAACTCAAAGTGAACGATGGCGATCCGGTGCAGCAAGGCAAGGTCATGGTCGAGTGGGATCCTTACACGTTCGCCATCCTTACTGAAATCGGCGGCACGGCGCAGTTCAAGGACTTGCAGGAAGGGGTCACACTGCACGAAGAAGTCGACGAAGTCACGGGATTGTCGCGGCACGTCGTCGGCGATTCTCCCGACGAGAAGCGTCAGCCCGCCATCGTGGTCAAGGGCAAGGGCAGCAAACGTTACCTGATGCCTTCCCGCTCTCACCTTATGGTGCAGGACGGCGACACCGTTTCTCCGGGAGACGTGCTGGCGAAGATTCCGCGCGAAACTACAAAGACCAAGGACATCACGGGTGGTCTGCCGCGCGTGGTCGAACTTTTCGAAGCCCGCAAGCCGCATGAAACCGCGGTCATCAGCGAGATCGATGGCACGGTGAAGTTCGGTGAGGTCTCGAAGGGTCAACGCAAAATCTATGTGCAAGCCGACAACGGTACGGAGAAAGAATATTCTGTGCCGCGCGGCGTTCACATTAACGTGCAGGAAGGCGAGCGCGTCAAGGCGGGCGAACCGCTGATGGACGGCCCACTCAACCCGCACGACATTCTGGCTGTGCTCGGCGAAAAAGAGCTGCAGTCTTACCTAGTGAACGAAATCCAGGAAGTCTACCGGCTGCAGGGCGTCAACATCAGCGACAAGCACATTGAAGTGATCGTCCGCCAGATGATGCGCTGGGTGCAGGTCGAGGACGTGGGCGACACCACGTTCCTGCTGGAGGACAAACTGGACAAGTTCCACTTCCGCGAGGAGAACGAGCGCGTGATCAAGGAAGGCGGCAGGCCGGCTACCGGACGGCCGTTGCTTCTCGGCATCACCAAGGCGTCGCTCGCGACTGACTCGTTCATCTCGGCGGCGTCCTTCCAGGAGACCACGCGCGTACTCACTGAGGCTTCAATCAACGGCAGGGTCGATTACCTGCGCGGCCTCAAGGAGAACGTCATCGTTGGCCGCCTCATCCCTGCCGGAACCGGCATGGAGTACTACCGGAACGTGCGCCTCTCGCCAGAAATGGAAGAGGCCGCGGCCAAGGTACAGGCGGAAGTCTCGGCGGCTTATGAAGAAGCCGAGCGCGCTCTCGAGATGATGCGCCACGAGGGCGAGACCGAAGAACTAGCGGCCGAGTAAGCCGAACTACAATTACCATCGGGGGCGAACGAACCAGTTTCGCCCCCGAAGTTTATTTGTCATCCTGAGCGAAGCATTCTTTGCGGAGCGAAGGATCTGGGCTATCGCGTGAAGGGTCGCGTTCTTTTGCGACCCATTAATCGCGTGTATGGCTCGCTTCCACATTACCCCCATGCACGCAAACGCACAGCGATTGCCGATCGAGGAACCTGGCCCGCTTCCCTCGTTGCAACCGGCGCCTCCCGGCCCTAAGCTAGGGCCAGCGATGCTGCGCTTCCTACGACTTTTGCGGCTGGCCTTCTGGCGTTCCTTCCAGCACGACGCTTTTTCCATCGCCAAAGCTTCCGCGTATTCCGCCATTCTTACTTTTTTCCCTGCGCTGCTGGTGGTGGGCTCGGTGCTGGCGACCTGGCGCAAGGGCGCGCCCTACATGCGGGAAATCTCGTACGCGCTCTCTCGCATACTTCCCGCCGGCAGCGGCGCTGCCATGAATTTCCTGCGATCTGCAGCGCAACGCCCCGTAAGCCTGCTCATCACGGCTTCTCTGCTGACCCTATGGACCGCCTCCGGCGTGATGATTTCCTGGATGGAAGGCTTCCGCCGCTGTTACGAGCTGCCGAAAATCTGGGGACTGGTGAAGGAGCGGCTGATCTCATTCCTGCTGGTAATTTTCGCGCTTGTGCCCATGACCTTCGCAACCTTGCTGGTAGCCTTGGGCAGCAAGGTCGAAACCAACATTCTTTTCTACACAGCGCGGGAATACAGCCTTTACATTCTGGTGATGTGGGGCGCCATCCGCTGGCTGATCGCCACTCTCACCAGCATTGCTGTGATAGCGCTCATCTATCACAATGCGGTTCCCCGCACTCAGCCCTGGCATAGCGTGATCCCGGGCGCGACGCTCGCTACCGCGATGTGGTTTTCGGCAACGCTGCTGTTTGGCTTCTACCTAAAGCATTACGCGGACTACAGCATTATTTACGGATCGCTCGGCGCCGCTATTGCCCTGCTGGTCTGGATGTACATGGTTTCCCTGGTCGTCCTGGTAGGGGCGGAATTCAACGCCATGCTGTTTCCTCGCGCGATGCTGGGAAAAGAACTGACGGCGGTGAGCGGACCCAGGGCGGCAGATTAACGCTCCGCGTGGCCGACCTGAAAACTTGCTTGTCATGCCGAGCAGAGCGAGGGCCCTTGGTTCTTGCGCCGTGGCGTTTCGGGGATTACAAACGGAAACCAAGATCCCTCGCTTCGCTCGGGATGACAGCGGATGTTTGAAGGAAAGCGAAGGAGAAGAGTGAAGTCCAGAACGCTACAGCTCGCGACAGAAAACACCGTAAGCGGGGGGACTTCCCTTTCGTCCGCCGCCGCCCGCCGCGCCAAGATCATCTGCACCATCGGCCCGGCCTGCCATTCAGAGGCGGCGATGCGTGATTTGCTTCGGCTGGGCATGGATGTGGGGCGGCTAAATTTTTCTCATGGCTCGCACGAAGATCACGCCCGCAACATCGAACGCTTGCGCCGCGCTGCCGAAAAGGAAAACCGCACCGTCTGCATCCTGCAGGATCTGCAAGGCCCCAAGATCCGCACGGGACGCCTGGAGCGCCACGAACCTATCGAGCTGAAAAGCGGTTCCACCGTGACCATTACTCCGTGTGACATAGTCGGTACGGCCGACCGCATTTCGACCACCTTTCCCGATCTCGCAAGCGAGCTCACCCCGGGTGCTCGCGTTCTTCTACGCGACGGTCTCATCGAATTGCGCGTGCGCACAGTGCGGGGCGGCGATATCGTCTGCGATATTTTGAATGGCGGAATGTTGGGCGAGCATCAGGGCATCAATTTACCGGGCACGGCTTTGTCGATTCCCGCCCTGACCGAAAAAGACCGCAAGGACCTCGAGTTCGGCCTCAAACACGGCGTGGACGCGGTTGCGCTCTCCTTCGTGCGTTCCGCCGCCGATGTGAACATGGTCAGACGGATCGTGGCGGGACACGGCAGCGACACTCCTCTTATTGCCAAACTGGAGAAGCCGCAAGCGATCGATCATCTGGAAGAAATTCTCGAAGCCTGTGATGGCGTGATGGTCGCGCGCGGGGACCTGGGCGTCGAAATGGCGCCGGAAAAAGTTCCGGTGATTCAGAAGCATGTGATCCGGCGCGCCGCCCAGTGGCGCAAGCCGGTGATCACGGCCACGCAAATGCTGGAGTCGATGATCGAAAACCCGCGTCCCACACGGGCCGAGGCCAGCGACGTAGCCAACGCAATTTTCGACGGTTCCGACTCAGTCATGCTGTCGGCGGAAACCGCCAGCGGCCACTATCCTCGCGAGGCAGTCGCCATGATGTCGCGCATCGTGATCGAAGCCGAAAGCAACATGGGAGAGTTCACGCTGCCCCGGCGGCGCCGCGACCGCCACGGCCTTTCCATCGCGGAAACTATTTGCGAATCCATCGCCCACGCCGCCGAAGACCTGCCCATGGG
Organism: Candidatus Sulfotelmatobacter sp.; assembly: GCA_049673585.1. Classification (GTDB taxonomy): domain Bacteria; phylum Acidobacteriota; class Terriglobia; order Terriglobales; family Acidobacteriaceae; genus Sulfotelmatobacter. The sequence goes on from JBATXV010000022.1 coordinate 15,913, forward strand.
CGCCATCGCCGTTTTCACGGAGACCGGCAACACCGCCCGCATGATTTCCAAATACCGGCCGCAAGCTGCCATCTATGCCTTCACTCACAATGCGACCGTGGCCCAGCGCACCAACCTCTACTGGGGTGTACATCCCATGAAATGCGCGCAGGCGGTTTCCACCGACAGCATGGTCGACATGGCCGAGGAGGAGCTTTTGAGCCGTGGCCTGCTGAAGTTCGGGGATGTGCTGGGTGTGGTCGCAGGCACGCGCCAGGCGTCCGGCTCCACTAATTTCATGCGCTTGCACACGGTCACCGCGGAAGAGGCCAGCGCTGTGACGCGACCGCGGCGCAAGCGCGTCGCCGCTCGGCAGAAGCTATAATCCCAAAGTATGTCGCAGGAGTATCTATCCGTCGCGATCTGGGAGCCACTGCCCGGCATGGAAACTGCTTCGCTGGCGACCATCCACGAACTCAACACCATCGTCTCGAACAAGGGATACGGCCGCGATCTGCTTTACCGAGGCGGCGATTCCCACTACATACTGCTCCGCTATTGGAACTCCGAGTACGCGCGCCGAACGGCTCAGGAAGATCCTGAGGTGCTCCGCTGCTGGGCCCGCTTGGGGAACGAAATTCAGATCCTTAAAGTTTATGAGAAGCTGGAGGAAGTCGGCGTGTAGGAGTGCCAGACTCGCCAGCCTGAACGGAAAACGAGCCTGCCGTCGTTGATGTCGATCGAATGTTGTCTTTCGAAGCATGTCTATCGAAGCCAGCCCGCAAGTTCTCACCGACGTTTCCCTGGACCCGTTCGTGCGCGGCCTTTTGCATCGCCCTGCCAAACCCAATGGCGACGGACTCGTTCTGACTCACGGCGCCGGATCAAACTGTCAATCTCCGCTGCTGGTCGCGCTGGCGGAAACTTTTGCGGAGGCCGGCTTCATGGTGCTGCGCTGCGATCTTCCTTACCGTCAGGATCGGTCCTACGGTCCGCCGGGACCGGGAGACGGCAAACGCGATCGCGCCGGCCTGAAGAATGCAATCGCGGTGCTGAAAAATCCCGCGAGCGGCCGCATATTTCTTGGCGGCCACTCCTACGGCGGACGGCAGGCCAGCATGCTCTGCGCCGAGACTGCGGAGAAATCCCCGGAAGAAGCTGCGAAACTGGCTGCCGGCCTGCTCTTGCTGTCTTATCCTCTGCATCCGCCGCGAAAGCCCGAGCAGCTCCGCACGCAGCATTTTTTTCACCTGCACACGCCCGCGCTGTTTGTCCAGGGCACGCGCGATTCCTTCGGCGCAGTCGCAGAGATCGAGGCAGCTTTGAAGCTGATACCAGCGAAGACGAAGCTGCTGACGATTGAAGGCGCAGGCCACGACTTGGGATTCAAGGGAAAGGCTGGGCGGGAAAAGTTATCGGGAAACGTGTTGTCGGAATTTCATGAGTTTTTCGCGAAGTAAGAATTCAAAAGCCTAAACCGACATTCGATCGGTGTAAATCCGTGAAGATCTGTGGCAAACCGGTTTAGTTCACCCACCCCGACTTCGACCCGCCGTTCCCCTTGTGCTGATCGTCATCTGGCGGAATGTAATTACCGTGCTCGTCGAAGTGCACGTCGCGGTCATGCTTGCGCATGTAGACTTCAAACTTCCTCGCCGCCCGGCGACGCCGCCAGCGGTAATACTCGTTACGAGCCTCGTAGAAACGCTCCGAGACGCGCAGCGAAATTCCTTTTGAGAAAAACGCGGCATGCCACACGTATCCCGCGCCCAGCCCCAGCAGCGAGACGCAGTAAAAAAGCGCGAAGTGGTTGAGCAGCAGGTAGGCTGTCTCGAGACCGGCAATCCCCAGGACGATCCACTTTACTGGAATCTGGATCGGAAGCGGGAACAGCATCAAGGGTGCGTCCCGGTTAAACAGATAAAACACCATCAGAATTGCGTTGGCGGCGGCAGCGCTGCCCCACGCCGGACCCCGCGCAATGACGCCGGTAAGTGAAAGAGCGAATCCGGCGACTCCTGATAGTGCGACGCTGCTGAAGAACAAGCCGTAGAACGCGGCCCGGCCCACGCGCTCCTGCACCGCCGCACCCAGAAAGTAGACCCCCAACAGCGACAAAACAAATTCCAGAGGATCCACGTACATGAAGGCATAAGTCACGAACTGCCACAGCCAACCTTGCCGAATATGTGCCGGATCCAAAATGCCAAACGCCAGCACCGTCGAACCGGCGGCTGGGGCAAACGACATCAACAGAAGAATGACCACGTAAATCGCCGCGCTGGCGATGATGATCTGCCGGACCGCACCGCGAAACGGCGGCAACATCATTTCGAAAGAAGTGTTTCTTGGCATGAACTCGGAACCGTCTTGTCGGTCTTATCCTAACAGCTTCCCTGTCATCGCTCCGGCACGGGCACGACCGGCAAACTTCGGTGTCCTTCCGCGTCCACAGCCCGAACCGCAAAGATGACATTATCCTTCGAAAGGTTCAGAGTGGCGCGCAGAACGTTGCCAGTCTTTTGGATGTGTTCCCATTCCGGGCTGGTCGTGGCCCGCCACAGAACCTCATATTCTGCCGCCCGTCCGCCGGGCGACGCTTCCCAGGTAAGTGACGAATCGTTCTCCAGACCCTTGGTGAGCAAGAGCACATTCGCCGGAGGCGCCGGCGCCGACGCCAGCGACGCTAGCGTCGCGGCATTCAATCGCGCCACGTGCGCCACATAGTCGAAGTCCACAAACTTCGCGAGGTCGCCATATTCAATGCCATTCTCGATTCGCACGTTCTGATGCTGGTGATGAAAGTCTTCGCGAAACTCGGTGAAGCGCACCGCAGCAAAGCCCTGCTGGTTAAAGGAATAGTGGTCGCCGCCGCGCAAGTACCGGTCCAGCCGGAACACCAGCACCGGCTCTATGCCCACATCTTTATGATAAGCACGGCCCACATCGGCGATATAGCGCGCCAGTTGCCGCGAACCGGAGTCGTTCTCTCCGCCTAACGCGCGAATCCGCCGGACATCCTGCTCCGTCGCCGCAGCCGGCAGTCCCTCGGAAAACACGCGCACCACTGAGTGATTCTGCTCCGCACTCTTGTCACCGCCTACGATGTCATTATTCAGCGCGGCCTCGATGTCCCAGCCTTGGTCCTTTGCCATCTTCGCGAAGTGGTGGCTGCCGTTCAATCCCTGCTCTTCGCCCGCCACCGTCAGAAAAATAATTGTCGCGGGGAACTTCATCTTGCTCAGCACCCGCGCGCATTCCAGGCTGACGGCGGTTCCGCTGGCGTCGTCGTTCGCGCCGGGAGCATCCGCTTTCACGTCGAGGACATCGCTGGGGCGCGAATCGTAGTGCCCGGTCACTAGCACGATGCGCTTTGCGTTCTCTGCGTCCGTCCCCTTCAAGACCGCATAAACATTGGTGATTTCGGTAGGCTGGGGAATACGGTCGCCGGCGGGTTCGGTAAAGCTGTCAGTCTTTACTTCCAGGCAGCCGCCGCAATCTTTCGCGTAGCGTTCGAACTCAGATTTGATCCATTCCCGCGCCGCGCCAATCCCGCGCCCTGCCGCAATTGCGGCCGGGTCTTGCGCTGAGAGGGTCAGCCGCGTTCCAAAGCTCGCGAGCTTCTCAATATTCGCCCGGATTCGTTCGGCCGAAACCTGCTGCAGCGCGGTCGAAATGCGGCTATCCACGGCCATTGGTTCCGCAGCGCTGGAACCCGGCTGATTTTGCGCAGGCGCCGCGATGGTGAAGCTGAGTACCAGCCAGACAGCCACGAGCAACGGTCTTTTCTCGAAGGGGGAATTCATGTACGCTCCGTCGTAAAGAAATGTCAAGGGCAACGGCCGCTTTCCCAAGGATTATAAATCTCCTGCTCCCGAGCGCTCACCCCTTGACCTGCAGCCGGGAAAGAATCTAAATATTATGAAGCGTATCTAAGGGGTCAGCGAAGTATGCCATCAAATGGGAGTGGAGGAGTCATGGTTCTTTGTCCCGAATGCGAAACCGATCTGGATGTGGAAGAAGAAGAGGTCGACGAAGGCGAGATTGTTTCCTGCCCCGAATGCGGCACGGACTTTGAAGTCGTGACCACCAGTCCGCTGGAGTTGAAAGCGATCGAGGCTGGCTACGTGGAAGAGGAAGAAGAAGTGGAAAGCGAAGACGGTGACGACTCCTAGGTTCCACACTACGTTTCCGCTTGCGCGCTTGTCCACTTTCTGCCTGCTGCTTCTTTTCTTCTGCGCTGCCTTTGGCCCTCACGTTCTATCAGTGGTTAATGCCTCTCCCGGGTCCAAGAACCTGAAACCAACCGATCCCTATGCGCTGATTTTTGGGACGGTCTGGGGCCCCGGCGATCGCCCCGTCTATGGCATCACCGTCAAGATCCGCCGCCTGCCTGATAAAAAGCCCAAGTGGCAGGTCTATTCCGATCATTCCGGCGAATTCGCCCTGCGGGTACCCGCCGGCAAAGCCGATTACGTTGTCTCCGCTGATCTCAAGGGCGTGAAAATGACGGATGGTTCCCCCCTACACCTGGCGGAAGAAGTCCCGGTCCACGTAGAGTATGACGAGCGCGTGGACATTGGTTTGCACTTGACGAAGTAGGCGATTCAGGAGAGAAAGAGGAATAAAGTTCCCATGGCTTCCAGAATGTCTTGTAGGAATGCATCCCTCGTGGCCGCCGCGCTCCTTCTGATTTTCTCCGTGGTGGCCCATGCTGCTCCCGACAACAAGGACAAGGCGCAAGGCCGCTTGCTGCTGGGCAAAGTGCTCGACCAGCAGGATAATCCCGTGGCCGGCGCCATCGTCTACGTGACCAACCTGCGCACTCACGCGGTGAAGACGTACATTGTTGGCCACGAAGGCACTTATCGTTTCCCAGGCCTTTCTACGACGGACTACGAAGTTTACGCCCAGTACAATGGCCACAAGAGCGACACCAAGTCCGTCAGCCAGTTCGATGATCGGTCCCAGGTATATATCGATCTCAGGATCAATATGCGATGATTCACCTGGAGTGAAAAGAGGCGCCTGCGATACAACTTTTGTCAGCGGGAGGGGTTCAATAGCTTAGAGATGGTCTTTTTTCGGAGGAGAACCTTGAAATTAGTGCGCTCGCTTCAAAATAAGAATCGTTATTCCATAGCGGTAGGGACGGGGTTCGCGGCCTTGGTCTTAATAGCCGCAGCAGCGCTGTCGGCTGGTGCGCAACAGGGCGCGATGAGCCCTTACCAGGGCGAAGCTGACGGCGTCAGTGCCGGCGGCAAGTGGATGGAGTTCCGGTCGGAAGACAAAATGACTGGTGCGAAAAAAGTCCGCTTCGAGCTGCTTTCCAATAACTATCTGCGGGAAGACCCGGATTATAAGCCCCGAATCGAAATCACGTGCAGCGACGGCAATTACAAGCGCGCCGTCTTTAACCCCGGCGCCCGCCTGGGACGGCCCGACTATCCCGGCTTCTGGGGCCAGCCTAAGATGGAGGTCAGGGTCCGCATCGATGGCAGCCACGACAATAAAGGCTGGAATTGGGAAGCCGACCGCGTCTTATCCATGGACAAAGGCACCGTCCGCGGCGCAATCGGAGCCCAGATCTTCAATGTGGAAGTCAGGACCCGGACTGGGTACGCCATCGCCGAGTTCTCGCCCGCTGGTCTGAACTTGGACGAGGTCAAGCACGCCTGCGATCTGACCCCGCACAAACCCTAGCGACAGCTGAGGCTAAATCTAGGAACGAAACTGATAAGGGGCTGGGCCTGCAGGCTCGGCCCTTTGTGACTTTAGGTGCAGCCCAGTCAGCACTTGCGTGCCAGCCCGGTGTGCTGTTTCACTTGGACTATTCCAGCAGTCGAGCTTGGGCGGGAGGCGCGATTAAGATGGGCGGAGGCGTGATCGAAGGGGCGGCGTTCCTGCTGTTTATAGTGGGAGTGTGTATCTACGTCGTCATCCTTTACAACGAGCTGGTGCGCTTGCGCAACGACAATGACCGCGCTTGGGCGAACATTGATGTGCTGCTCAAACAGCGGCACGACGAGATCCCGAACCTGGTCGAGACCGTGAAGGGCTACATGCAGCACGAGCAACAGACGCTGCTGGCGGTGACGCAGGCACGGGCTGCATCCATGAACGCGGCCAGCATTGGACAGAAAGCGCAGGCTGATTTGACCATGACGGCCGCGCTGCGCAGCTTGTTTGCCGTCGCGGAAAATTATCCGCAGCTCAAGGCCAATGAGAACTTTCTCAAGCTGCAGAACCGCATTAGCGAATTGGAAGAGCGCATCGCTGACCGCCGCGAGTTCTTCAACGACGACGTCAACACCTACAACACCCGCATCGGCCAAATTCCCGAGGTCTTTCTGGCCAGTTTCATGGAATTAAAACCCCGCTCCATGTTCAAGGTGTCTGACGAGGACCGCAGGCTGGTCGAGGTCAAATTTCAGAACGCAGCCGGAGCGTAAGCGGTTGCTCCAACCCCTCCGCGCAAGTTTCACGCAAGCAGTTTTGCCGCATCTTTGGCGTAGTAGGTGAGGATGATGCTGGCCCCGGCCCGGCGGATGCTCTGCAGAGATTCCATCATGACGCGGTCGCGTTCGATCCATCCATTTTGCGCGGCGGCTTCGATCATGGCGTATTCGCCGGAGACTTGATAGGCGGCTAGCGGCAGGTCAAAACGCAGGCGGGCCGCGACGATTACATCAAGGTAAGGCAGCGCGGGCTTGACCATGATCATGTCAGCGCCCTCTTCGATGTCGAGCTCGATTTCGCGCATGGCCTCGCGCAGGTTGGCTCCATCCATCTGATAAGAGCGGCGGTCGCCGAATTGCGGAGTGGAGTCGGCGGCTTCGCGGAACGGACCGTAGAATCCGGAGGCGAACTTGGCGGCGTAGGAAAGAATGGGTGTGTTCTCTAAGCTGGCATCGTCGAGGGCGCGCCGGATGGCGGCGACTCGGCCATCCATCATGTCGGAGGGCGCGATGATGTCGATACCCGCGCGGGCGAGCGAGACCGAAGTGCGCGCCAGGAGTTCGAGACTGGCGTCGTTGTCGATCTCGAATCTGGATTCAACGGCTTCGGCCACCATCGATGCCAGCTCGTCGATCACTTTTTCTTTTTCCTCGCGGCTCTTCACTGCCTTCACTGCGATGCCCCGCCGCGTGGCATTTTGCAAAGCGTCCCGGGCAGCAGCTCCCAACGATTGAGGCGTGGATCCAGGCTTAACGATCCCGCAGTGTCCATGCGACATGTATTCGCAAAGGCAAACGTCGCCCATCAGGATCAAGTCCGGCACTTCGCGCTTCAGAGCGCGTGCGGCCTGCTGCACAATGCCGTCGTCGGCCCAGGCTCCAGTGGCAACATCGTCCTTCTTGTCGGGAAGACCGAAGAGAATCACCGAGGGCACGCCCAGCGAGTGAACTTCCCGCGCCTCCTTTACCGCCTCGTCCACGGAAAGGTTGAACACCCCCGGCATGGAGCGAACCGCCTTCCGCACACCTTCGCCGGGACAAACAAACATGGGGTAGACAAACGCGTCGGGAGTGAGGCGGGTTTCGCGCACCAAGTCGCGAAGCTGAGAGGTGCGGCGCAGACGGCGAAGACGGGTAACAGGAAAGGCCATGCGAAAACGCCTACCGGATGGAGCGCCTTTCAAATTCTGATTCTAACAGAAGTGATGATCTGAAAGGACTTAGTTGACGCGGAAGTCGCGAAGCCAGCCGAGAGCGGGTGACGATAGTAACCTGCTGCGTCGGAAGCGAGCTGAGAATCGCCGCTCTTATCCATAAAATTGAAAGGCATACATAACATGAGAGGTTGATGACCCGGTTCGGACAATATCGCTGGTTTGTGCTTGCAGCCGCGATTACGCTGGCATTTGCCGCAGTGTCGTTGACGGTGCCGCGCGGTCCGGCGCTGACCGCGATTTCTGATATTGGAAGTCTTCTGCTGTACCTCGCAGTCGCCGGCGCTATGCTGGCCAATGCTTGGTTGGAGCGCGGGGCTAACCGGCGGTTTTGGGCGCTGATGGGCGCGGGGAGCGTTCTGTGGGCCGCTAACCAGGTGGCGTGGGTCTATACCGAGGTGGTGCGCCGCACTCCAGTGCCAGATCCGTGGTTTATGGATGTGTTTCTGTTTCTCCACCTGGTTCCAATGATCGCGGCGGTTGGGTTGCGCCCGCATCGGACCGAAGGTGAGCGAAAACTCCACCTAGGCGCTCTGGACTTTCTGCTGCTGCTGGTTTGGTGGGTGTTTCTATATGCCTTCGTAGTGTTCCCCTGGCAATACGTGTCGCTGAATGTGGAGGCGTACCACAGGAACTACAGCTCCCTCTACATGCTTGAGAGTGGCGTGCTGATGTTGATGCTCGCGCTCGCCGCCCGGGGCGCACCTGCGGGTTGGAAAAAGGTGTATCTGAACCTGATGACGGCAAGTGGGCTCTACGCCTTCTACGGAGCGGGATTTCTAGGTGTGACCCTGACGTTCGCCAAAGGGGAGTACTACTCAGGAAGTCTCTACGATATTCCGTTGATAGGCTCTGTAAGTTGGATGGCAGCGACCGCTTTGGCCGCGCGCGAGTGGAAGCCCGAAGCCGCTCCGGCCCAGGCAGATGACACATGGGGCGCGATGACACTGCGCCTCGCGATGCTGGCGATGCTTTCCTTGCCAATGTTGGGGCTGTGGGTCTTCTGGCGGAACGACTCGCTGGCTCAGGCGCGGACTTTCCGCCTTCTTACCGTGTTGGCAGCCATGCTGGTGCTGGGCGTGTTCGTTTTTGTGCGCCAGTATCTGCAGGATCAGGCATTGATCCATTTGCTGGGGGATTCGCGGCGCAGCTTCGAGAACGAGCAACGCTTGCAGAGCCATCTGGTGCAGCGCGAGAAGCTGGCTTCCCTGGGCCAGTTGGTTGCGGGCGCCGCCCACGAGATCGACCATCCCCTCACCGCAATCATGGAGTATTCGGAGAAGCTGTGGTCGAACCAGCGTTTGACGAGCGATCAGGATGCGCTCGTGCGCAAGATCGTGAATCAATCTCAACGGACGCGCGAGCTGATCTCGAACCTGCTGAGTTTCGCGCAGCAAAGTTCCGGAGAGAAAACGATGCTGGATTTAGGCACGCTTCTGCAGCGCAGTGTGCAAATGCGGGAGCTCCAGCGGCATGATCAGAAAATCCGCATCGAGACCGTGATCGATCCAAACCTGCCGCGCGTGTGGGGTGACGGCCACCAGCTGTTCCAGGCGTTCGTCCAGATCGTAGAGAACGCTTTGGACGCGCTCGAGGAAGCGGGCGGAGGCTCGCTTCAAGTCAGCGCCCAGCATCACGCAGGAGAAGTCGTCGTGCAGTTTTCCGACAGCGGACCGGGCATAAAAGAGCCGCATCGAGTGTTCGATCCTTTCTACACCACAAAACCGATCGGCAAAGGCACGGGCCTGGGACTGAGCGCCGTGTATGGCGTGGTGCAGGATCATCGCGGACAAATCACCTGCCAGAACAAGCCGGAAGGCGGAGCGGTGTTTGTGCTGCGCCTGCCCGTCGCGAGCCAGGGCGATAGCCAGGCGCTGGCCGCCGTCCAGTCGTAGAGGCTCGATTTCGCATCTTCATCCGAATCCTACCCTTCCTGTAACATGAATTCCGATGTCCGAGGGAATGTCCGAAGCAATGTCCCAACCGCTTATCCACAACTCCGCGCGCGTCCTCGAGTTCGACGCCCTGCGTGAATTACTGCGCGGTTACTCGTCTTCGCCGCTTGGCGATGCGAGGATTCGAGCCCTTGCACCGTCGACAGATTCCGCTTGGATTGCTGAGCAACAGGAACTGACCGCCGAAGTGCGCGAGTTCCGCCGCGTGGGTGGGCACTTCGATTTTTCGGGACTGCTCGATATTACAAAACTGGTTGAGAAATCTCGGATCGCAGGAGCTGCGCTCGAAACCACGGAGATTCGCGACGTTCTGCTGGTTGTAGACCGCGCTGCCGAGTGGCGCGAGATCGCCTTGCATCCGCCCGCGAACATGAGGACGGAAAGCCGGCGGCTGCCAGTGCTCTCGGGCAACGTGCCCGACTTCACCGACTTCTTGCGTTCGTTTCGAAACAAGATTCTGCCCGATGGCACGCTGGAAGACCATGCTTCGCCGGAACTGGCGCGCATACGCCGCGAGATCGAAAAGCAGAGACGTGTGATTCAGGAATCGCTGCGTGGATACTTGCGCCGCCTGGCTGAGGACGGAACCGTGCAGGATGAACTGGTGACCATCCGCGGCGAGCGCTTTGTCATCCCGGTAAAAATTGAGCAGAAACGCCGCGTGCAAGGCGTCGTGCACGGAGCGAGCTCGAGCGGCCAGACTGTATTTGTTGAGCCTCTCGAGACCATCGAGCAGAACAACGAACTGGTTCGCTTGCTAGACGAAGAGCAGGCCGAGATTCATCGCATTTTGCTTGAGATGACGCGGCGAATCGGTGAGCAGGCAGCGGCGATCCTGGCCTCTGCGGAGGTGCTCAGCGAGCTGGAGCTCCAGTTCGCCAAAGCACACTTCGCCGAAGACTACAACTGCGTGGCTGTGCGGTTAAGCACGCCTGCCGCAAGCCAGCAAAATCCAAGTCGGGACAGCCGTCCTCGGCTGCCTGCCCTGAGCGAAGCCGAAGGGTCCGCGAGCGCAGCTCGCCTCCTCCTGCACAACGCCCGCCACCCGCTGCTCGAGCGCAACTTAAAGCTCAAAGGCGCGGCGGTAGTCCCAATCAGCGTCGAACTCGAAGGCGCCCGCCGGCAGCTCGTGATCACCGGTCCGAATACAGGAGGGAAAACAGTAGCCCTTAAGACGGTGGGCCTGTTGGCCTTGATGGCGCAATCGGGAAGTCCAGTTCCCGCCGACCGGGCGGAGATGCCAGTGTTCGATGCGGTGCTGGCCGATATTGGCGACTACCAATCGATCGAGCAGAATCTCTCAACTTTTTCAGCGCACGTCACCAACATCGATTTCATTTCGCGCACCGCGACCGCGCACTCGCTCGTACTGCTCGATGAACTGGGCTCAGCCACTGACCCCGAGGAGGGCGCAGCGCTGGCGGTTGCGATTGCAGGATACTTTGGCCGCATCGGCTGCATGACAGTGATTTCAACCCATCACACATCGTTGAAAGTCTATGGCGCAAATACCCCGGGCGTGATCAATGCTTCGGTGGGCTTCGATGAAACTACGCTGCAACCCACCTACGAATTAAAAATGGGAGTGCCCGGAGCGTCTGCGGGAATCAACATCGCGCAGCGGCTGGGGTTGAATCCGACGATTATCGAAGCGGCACGGGCACGTCTCTGCTCGCAGGCCCGCGATGTCGGCGAATTTCTCGACAAACTTCATGCCAGCTTGCGCGACGCGGAAGGCGAACGCCTGCGTCTTCAGAAAGGCCAGGAAGATGTTGAGCGCGAAAGATCCCGTTTAGCGGTTGAAGGGAAAAAAGACCAGCAGACAAAGATCCGCGAGATGGAAAAGAAACTGGAGAGCGTTCTGCGCGACTTCGAATACCACGCCCGCGAGGCGGTGAACGCCATCCAGGAGCGGGCCGCGGCGCAGAAGCTGTCCAAAGACGCGGAGCGCCGCATCGCCAAATTGCGCCGCGAATTTCGCGAGCAGTTCGATTCCACCGTGGTGGCGCACGCGAGCGGCGCAGATGAGGGTGATCCTCATGCGCAGCCCCAGGTTGTTAAGCACGTCTCGGAAGGCGACACGGTCAAACTGAAATCGACCGGGCGTGCGGCCAGAGTTGCGCGCAAGCTTGATGACAATCACTTTGAAGTGGAAGTGGGCGCGATGAAGATGAAGATCGCGCGCGACGATATTGCCGAAGTGCTGAGCAAAGCAGCGGATTCTCCGGTGAAGGCGGCGCGGGCGCGCGGGATTTCCGTGTCGCTCAGTAACCAGAATGAAGGCGAGAACGCGGCCTCGGAGATCAACGTCATTGGTTTTAATGTGGACGATGCGACTCGGGCCGTCGAGAAATTCGTCGACCACGCATTTCTCGCCGGCCTGCCGCGGGTGCGCGTGGTCCACGGCAGCGGCATGGGCATCCTGCGCAAGGCATTGCGGCAGGCGTTGCAGCAGCATCCCCACGTGGAGTCAGTTGCCGAGCCTCCGCAGAACGAGGGTGGCGGCGGGGCAACCGTGGTGGAGTTGCGAGTCTAGGCGAGACATGCGCCCAATTTGTGTCACCAGATAATCTTTTCCCAGTTGTCATCTTCAAGGGCCTGGCGGGCCGCTCGGGCGACTGTCTTTTTTTGCGCCGCCGTCAGGTCATCAGAAACAATATTTTCCGGGTTGGCCGGGTCGCGAATCATGGTTTGCTCGAAACGGCTCGAGAGATAGCGCAGCACAGCGAAAACGTTGTCCGCGAGCTGGCCGAAGCGCTCACCTTCGAGAGCCAGCAGAGTTGCCAGTCCCAAATAGAACGAGGGAAACTCCAGGGCATGACGCTCACGCCAAATCTTCAGCGCGCAAATCTCTTGCGTGCGCCCTGACCTTGCGATCAGGTGGACATGCTGCGCCACATTGGTGCTGCAAGGAGAACCGGGCTCCTTGTGGTACAGAACTTGCATGCCCCCGCTGACCGCCGACGCGGGGATCAGATCCACGCGCAATTTGTTGCTCTCCACCTGCATGGAAACTTCGCGCGTGCGCGGCTGCAGATTCTGATCGGCCAGGTATTCGAACAGCTTCCAGAACACATTTCGTATCTCCATCTTCTGGGACAGCTGCAGGCAGAGAAGGATGTCTACGTGGGAGGACAAAGTGATCGCCGTGCCTTGGGCATAGGCCCCGGAGAGCGTGACGCTCAGCAGTTGTTGCCCGCCCCAGCGCTTCAGCAGCGGGATCATGGCATCGGCAGCATGGTGTGACGCCGAGCCCACACCTGGGCTGGTCTGATATTTCCCAACCACCGAGGCGGCGTACTGTTCGACGGTAGACACGGTGAAGATGCACCCTCGGGTGCTCTATCGGCAGGCCAGGGAATAAAGTTGAGAGGCAGGGCGACGCGAGTTGAAGGTGGCCGCGGCATGAAAGACGGGGACGCCGCCCGAAGATCCTCTTTTTCCGATCGCGTCAACGGAATAGGCTCTTATTCCACAGCTTCTCCACAGCAATCTGGCTCGGGTATATTCCTATCAGCCGCATTCTCCCTCACAATTCCAAAAAGGGAGAAGTGTCGTCACATCCGGCTCATCACTCCATCCATGGCCAGCGCGGAAGATTTCAAAGAGACGGTGAAGCAGCAGGCGGATATCGTCCGCATCATCGGCGATTATATCAAGCTGAAAAAAGCCGGCGCGCAGAACTATTCCGGCCTGTGTCCATTTCACGGGGAGAAGACGCCGTCGTTTTCGGTGCACGCCACGCGCCAGTTTTATCACTGCTTCGGCTGCGGCGTTTCAGGGGACGTGTTCAGCTTCGTGCAGAAGATCGAAAACATCACCTTCCCTGAAGCTCTCCGGCTGGTGGCCCAGAAGCTGGGAATTCCGCTGCCGAAGACCACGTATTCAAGTCCGGCGGAAGCAAAGGAAGCCAAACTGCGCGCCCAGCTTCTCGACGTTCAAGAGCGGGCTGCCGCGTTTTTCCAGGAATGCTTGAAGCGACCAGAGGGAGCATGGGCGCGCGAGTATCTCGCAGGACGAGGGTTGGATGAAGAAACGATCGCACGCTTCCGCATCGGCTATGCCCCGGATTCCGGCTTCCTGCTGCGCGACCGCCTGGCGGGCGAATTCAGCGAAGAGGGGCTGAGGGAGAGTGGGCTGTTTTCGTGGAAACAGGAAGACGGGCTTCGGGCTTCGGGCCCCGGGCTTCGGCAGGACAGCCCTGAGCGGGATGAGGATTTGCCGAAGCCCGAAGGCCGAAGCCCGAAGTCCGCATCCGCGATGTATTCCAAGTTTCGCAACCGTGTCATGTTTCCCATCGCCAACGATGCAGGAAGAATCATCGCCTTCACCGGACGAACCCTGGCCACCGACGAGAAGTCTGGTCCAAAGTATTTGAATTCGCCAGAGACTGGCATCTATTCCAAGGGCCGGGTTCTCTTCAACCTTGACAAAGCGAAAGAGGCGATCCGCAAACTGGATTACGCCATCCTGGTAGAAGGTCAGATGGATTGCATCTCCGTCTATGCCGCCGGCTTCCATAACGTGATCGCCAGCTCGGGCACGGCCTTCACCGAGATCCAGGCCAAACTGCTCGGACGCTTCAGCAAGAACGCGGTGGTCAATTTCGATCCTGATACAGCCGGAGCCAAAGCCACGGAGCGCACTCTAGGCTTACTGGTGGAAGAAGAGTTTCAGATCAAGGTCCTCACACTCGAGCAGGGCTTTGATCCCGATCTCTTCATACGGCGAAAGGGCAAAGATGCATACGGCGAAGCTCTGCGGCATTCGCAACGCTACTTCGACTATCTCATCGACCGTGCCCGCAGCCATTTTCCGGGGCGCACCGGCGAGAGCAAACAGAAGGCAGTGAACTACCTGCTGCCGCACATACAGCGCGTCCCCAGCCGCATCATCCGCGACGAATTAAGCCAGGAGATTGCCCAGAAGCTAGGCATTGATTCGTCCGTATTGCGCCAGGAGTTGCGGCACGTGGCCTCGGAACGTTCGGCAACCGCCGTGAAAGCTCCAGCCGAAGCGCAAGCCACCGACGCCGAGCGAATTCTGATCCGCGCGCTGGCCTCGGCGCGCCAGATGCAGGCGGGCGAGCACGTCTCCGCCCGCGATGGCGCTCATGAGGTTGTAAAACGTGAAGTTATAAAAGACGAAGAGTTTGATCCCGCTCGCCAGGCGCAGTACGTGCTTCAGAGCGAAGGCCTGCATCGCGGCCTGGCGACCGAATCGCTGGTCGAGGCTCTACTGAACGCCGGAACCGAAACTGCCGATGTAATGGAGGTGCCATGCTCTGAAGGTGAGCGCCGGATGCTGGCTTCCATCCTATTGAAAGAGGACGAAGAACTCAGCGCTGAGCGCCTCGAGGGCGCCGTCCGCGCTCTGCGCCGCATTCACCTGCGCCGCCGCCTGGAGCAGGTGCAGCGCGAACTAACCAAGCCAGGCGTTAGTGACGATAAGGTCATCAGGAACGAATTGCTGCTCGAAAAAGATCGCCTGAGCCGGGCCCTAAGGGATCCCAGCCTGGCCGAGGACGGACTGAGAAACGCCCCAGGAAATAAGAAAAGTGCATGAAACAAAACGACCATTAAAATCATCTAAGTATTTAGCGGAGTTATAGATAGCGGCCAACGTCGGGGATGCTTTCGGGGCAAGTAATAGACCGGCCAGTACTTATGTGCTAAAATTCATAGGTTTGTGCTAGGCGCACAACTCCGCGCTACCCCAGATTCCCACCTGAACAGGCCGTTATCACACGCTCCTCGCGGGCGAATTGAAGAATTTGAGGAACACCTCTTGGCTCTTGAAGACAAGTACGACGACATAAAAAAGCTGGTCGATGCCGGCAAAGAGAAGGGCTACCTGACTTACGACCAGGTAAACGAACTCATCCCTCAGGATGTGGTCAGTCCCGACGATCTCGACGACCTGCTCACCACGATCGGCACGCAAGGCATTGACGTGCTGGAAGGCCCCAAACTCCCTTCCGCCGCGCTCGATAAGAAGTTTGAAGAAGGCGAAGAGGGCGAGGATGTTGAACTCGACCTCACTCCCGGCGCTCTCGAAAAAACCAACGACCCCGTTCGCATGTACCTGCGCGAGATGGGAACCGTTCCCTTGCTCACGCGCGAAGGCGAAGTAGAAATCGCCAAGCGCATCGAGCGCGGCCAGTTGCGCGTGCTCAAGGCGCTCTCTCGCTCTCCCATCGTCATTCACGAACTGCTGGCGATGGGTGAAGACCTGAAGAAGGGCGTGCGCTCCATCAAAGAAGTTGTCACCTTCGACGAAGAGGAGATCACCGATGAGATTCTGCAGAACCGGCTGAACGAATTCACCGGCAAGATCGACGCCATGGCCAAGCTGTACAAGAAGGCCGGCGTTCTGCAGGAAAAATACGTAGCGATGTCGCAGAAAAAGCGGCCCAAGGACCATCGCCGCGCCCGCCGCAATTTGGCCCGCGGCATCGTGCGGGTTTCGCTCGCCGTCCGCAAGCTGGGATTCACCAACGCCGAACGTAAGCGCCTGATCGACCGGGTCAACAAAACCGTCGACAGCATGCGCTCGCTCGACCGCCAGGCCGGCAATCTCGAACGCAAAGCCGACGCCACGCGCAGCGAGGATCAAAAAAAAGAATATCGCCGCCAGGCCCGCGCCGTAAGAAGCGAAATTGAAAAGCTCGAAGTCGAAGCCGGCCTCCTGTTCCAGGAGATCAAGCGCACGCAACGCGAGATCATCCAGGGCGACATGGACGCGGAGCAGGCCAAGCGCGAGCTGATCGAGGCCAACCTGCGCCTTGTAGTTTCAATCGCGAAAAAGTATACCAACCGCGGCCTGCAATTCCTCGACCTGATTCAGGAAGGCAACATCGGCCTGATGAAGGCCGTCGACAAGTTTGAATACCGTCGCGGATACAAATTTTCCACCTACGCCACGTGGTGGATCCGGCAGGCAATTACCCGCGCCATCGCCGATCAGGCGCGCACCATCCGCATCCCGGTGCACATGATCGAAACCATCAACAAGCT
>JBATXV010000023.1:0-61021 GCA_049673585.1 Candidatus Sulfotelmatobacter sp.
ATGGAAGCGCGCATGCGTCGACACGATGGCGAATACCGATGGTTTGTATACGAGATTCGGCCGTTGCGGAATGAGGCCGACCAGATCACGCGCTGGTGCGGTACCCGAATCGACATTGACGATCGCAAACGTAAGGGAGAAAGAGCCGAGAAGGAGAACCTGGTTCTACGCGAGGAAATTGACAAGGCCTCGATGTTCGAGGAGATCGTCGGCGCGTCGCCCGCACTGCAAGCTGTTTTGGCCCGCGTCTCAAAAGTAGCCAAAAGCGACACCACCGTACTGATCACCGGGGAGACCGGGACCGGGAAGGAGTTGATCGCCCGCGCTATTCATAAACGTTCACCCCGTGCTTCGCGCGCATTTGTAAGCGTGAATTGCGCGGCGATCCCCCGCGACCTGATCGCCTCGGAGTTGTTCGGGCATGAGAAGGGAGCCTTTACGGGAGCGTTGCAGCGACGTCTCGGCCGCTTTGAACTGGCGGAAGGAGGCACGATCTTCCTCGACGAAATTGGGGAGTTGAATGCCGAGACGCAAGTGACGCTTCTGAGAGTCTTGCAGGAGCGAGAGTTCGAGCGTGTAGGTGGTACAACGTCAATCCGTGCCAATGTCCGCGTAATTGCCGCGACGCACCGAGATCTGCCCGCCTCGATTGCTGCCGGAACATTCCGCAGTGATTTGTATTATCGGGTCAACGTATTCCCCATTGAAGTCCCCCCACTCAGAAAGAGAAAAGAAGATATCCGCTTACTGGTTGGGTACTTCATCGACCGTTACGCCAGCAGGTCCGGCAAGAAAATAATGAGCATCGATAAGCGGACGATGGCGAGCCTGCAGTCTTACCCCTGGCCAGGCAATATCCGTGAACTGCAGAACGTGATTGAGCGGTCGGTCATCGTAAGCGACACCGATGAGTTCGCCATTGATGAAAGCTGGTTGTCTCGTGAGTCAGGCAGCGTGCGGCCACTCGCGGAGGACCTTGAGGATCAGGAGCGGGAGCGGATCGAAGCCGCGCTGCGCCGATGCAAAGGCCGCGTATCGGGTCCCACGGGAGCGGCAGTTGCCTTGAGCATGCCGGCTTCGACTCTGGATTCAAAGATCAAGTCACTGAAAATCGACAAACGCCGTTATCAAAGCATGTGAAGCAGGACGCCGGCGCTCATCGGGCGGCCTGCCGATCAGCACGTTGGTCTTCGTGCTGATTCAAAGTCGATTCCTGGCTCGCCTTCTCCGCGTCAATCCATTCCCGGATGTAGGCCGGATAATTTCGCAGTTCGACTCCGCGGGCTTCGCAATCCGCCAGGAACCGCACAGCCTCCTGATCCACCAGGCGAACGTCCGTCAAATCGAGGATCAGGTTCTGAACAGCTGTTTCCGATCCAAACGCATCTTCCAACTCGGCCAACTGATTCCCCTCCAACCGGCCGATTAGTTTTAGGATAAGCCGGCCCTGACCCTCTACCCGTCTAACTTTCCACATGATTGATCTCCACCGCCTGCTTTGGTCGGTACTCCAAATTTTGGGTCCACTCGAAAACCGTAAACGCGCCGCTTTGCAAATAAGTCCAGGAATGTGGCCGTGACATCGCAGGGAACCGAAGAACAGCCAGAGACATTGAATTTCTGAGTGACGTTCCTGCCGCCGTTTGTGGTCACTTTGAAAGTGGTAGGCAGGGCTCCCGCATCCAGATGCAACTTCACATTCGCCGTGTGATGTACTGCATCCACGTGATGTGGCACGCTTACGGCGACCATCCTCTTCGGGGTCGGTTGCAACTGCGCAGAGGCAGCAGGGATTACCATCGCGGCGAGCGCCAATCCCATTGCTGCCGCTTGATATCTGTCAGCAATGATCGAGCCGATTCGTTTTGACCAGCGTTTCCAGTTCATGATGCCCTCGCTGTCTAGCACTCATAGTGAGTGCGCGTTTTTTTGCTCCTGGCCTTTGTCCAGCCACTGTTGAACGCAAATTGCGTACCAATCGTAAGAAGCTGGAAACATAGGTAGTTACGGTCTGACGAAGTCGCGAACAACTTCGGGATTCCCCGAAATGTCGGGAAAGTGCCGAACGAGATCGGAAGTGAGACTCGTACCAGAGCGCGGGCGACTATCGGGGATGAGAAACCCCGTTGGGAGCAGATATGCTCAACGGATTGCCACTTGGTTCCATCGACGTTTAGGCTGAGTATATGGAGGTTAGGAGTGGTGGGGGGCTTCGCCTACGACAATATGGGGCGGCTGATCAGGACGACCACGATGTGGTGCAAAGTCGTAAGCGTGTACAGCAGAGTGCCTCATCAAGCATTGGCATTGAGCTCCGAACCGAGCTGGAAAACACCGACACGGTCAGCACCATGGCTATGACAGTAGCTGCGATGGCGTCTCCCCGGATCACTTCCTCGCTCCCATTTGTTCCTCACATTTTTTCGATGGCTGGAAGCAACACAGGAGCGGAGAGGGAGGTTAGTCAAGGCCGCATTCTTTGCGCCGCGTAGCGGTCGGAGCGAAGCGCAGAGCCTTGACTCGCCTCCCGCGCTCAGTACACTCGCCAGCGGAAAAATGGGCGATAACCTGTTCTCGTGGTTGCCGAGTTTTTCCCGCTGCGCTTTCTTTCTGTCCGCCTGCTGCCGCATCGCACGGTACCTGGCCACCCGAGGTTCAGCACCGCGCTTCGTGGTCTTTGAGCCGCTCCATAGCCACACGCGCCTTCTGCCTCTTGACCATGTCCACGATTCCGTCAAACACCTCTGACGTCATCGCCTGGCCTTTTGCCAGGGGACCAAGCAGGTTCACCAGCAGCAGCCGGCAAGCCGTGATTTCCACCATCTCCGCGCTGGGTCGAAGGCCCGTCTGGTCCTGTTCGATTTCGCGCAGTACCAGCCCGCGGATCAACTCCGCCTGCGTCTGCTCCCGCTTCGCGGCGAGCACTTCCAGCTCGTGCAGTTCCGCCTCGTTCAGCTTTGTCCCCACATGATGCACTCGGAATCGCGCCCGCTTGACTGCCTTCGCGGCCAGGTGTTTCTCATCGAGCAACGCCATCGCTGCACCTCCCGACAAACCGCGTTTTCGCAGGTATACACAAGTTTCCTCACGGAACCCCGGAACACGCCATCTATCTGATGCCATGATGTTTCCCCGAGGGCACTCGCAGGTTTCCCTACAGTTCCCTCGAAGGGGTGGAGTGTCAAAATTCTTCCGGTGCGAAGCACCGCGCTTCTACATCTCGCCATATTCCAGCTTCAACGTTTCCCATGCGCCGATCACGTCTGGCGACTGCCACGCGCGCTGAAACAAAGTGCGAATCGCCTTCCAATCCTCTATAGGAAAGCTGAAGCTGATCCCGTTCTCGCGCGCACAAAACGACACATTCAACTCCTCGTTCTCCATGATCATGTTGATGGCCGAGAAGTAAGACCCCTTCCACTGTGCGAATGGGCGTGCCATGTCATGCCCTTCGAGCATCCTTCGGAATTCGGCAATCCGTGCGTATCCGCCCACGGGAAAGCGAGGTGCCAGCGGCCCAGGAAACTGCAGGATCGGGGAAAATTCGTTGCCTTTCTCCCGCACGAGATCGAGACGGTATCCGCCTTCTTCCTGTGCGGGCAATCCTCGCTGCACGGGGAGTTCAAAATCGTCGTCATCCCCCTCTGTTGGCCGTCGGCGCAAAGGCTTGCGATGAGCTGAATAATGCCCCCTCGCGCACACCCGCCAAAGAGTGGCCCAATGGGGCAACAGAGCATCGTTCAGCTTCTCGACATTCGAGAACTTCTCCTCGTCCAAGAGAGTGTAGAGGTTGCGAATGGCAAGCAATGGTCTACGCCGCCTCTGAGTCGAATCATTCAGCATTTGAATCGTATGCTTAACGACTCGGTGAACGTCATCGCTTCCGACCGCAGCTGGCTCCTTTGTTGCAGCCTGTTTGTCCTCGGGAAGCGTCATCAAATAAAAGAAGTCGCGGGGCGATTTCTTCTGTCGGTGTACCAGCGCGTAAGCTGCGAGAAATGCCTCTAGAATCTCGGCCAAAGATTCATAAGAAAGCTGGCCTTGTTCGGTGGTGGTAAATGACTCTGCACCCTTCGCGCAGTAGTGGGCAACCAAGGTCCATTCGGCCAGTGATAGCGGCAGCTTTGCCTCTGCTTTCCCGCGAATCTTGAGCAGAGAATCCGTTGGCTCGGTGAGCAGATTTGCTAATTCAAGACGGTCATCTCTGGCCGACTCAAGCAACTGTTTTGCGGCCTCCGATGTTGAGACCGTTTGACCCGTTTTGAGAGCGATCACTTCCTTAAGCGTTTCCAGCCTTGAGCGGAGTTCCTCGGAAATGCGAATGGAAATCACCGGTTGGTGCAGCGACGCTGGCTTCTCCGCCATCGGCCCTCCCGATCAGAATTATGTAACGTTACGCATTGACTGTATTGGTACGACTGCGGTAGTGTCAAGAGCAACATCTGTACTTCTTGAGGTTCCCTTATGACAGCCAGCCACGCGGTAGGTCCAGCCGCTCCAAATTCACCCCACGAATACTTCGTCGACGGTGATACCGCAGCCTTGTTCTTGGGCATCACACGCCGCACGCTCTTGCAAAAAGTCCGAGACGGCAAAATTCCAGGTCACGCGCTTGATCCATCGGCAGGAAAGAAAGACTGGAGGTTTCTGTTGTCGGAACTGCACGCCTACATGGTAAGCTGCGAAACACGGCCACCTGGAGCACGCAAACCACCAAGGAGGGTTTGATGCCCAGGTATCAAATAGGCAGTCTACGCAAGATAATGCGCGCGGAGGGTCCGACGTGGGTGCTTCGCTATTACGCTACTCGCTCGGATGGGAAACGAGTCGAACGCACGACCGCCATAGGTCTTGTGAAAGATATCGGTCCCAGCCCGGCGGATGCATCGAGAGAAGTCGATCGTCAGAAGCTGCGCGAAACCATCAACCAATTGCAGCCCTTCCAAGGAACGCCGAGAACGTTTGGTCAGCTTTGTCAGGACTATATCGAAAACGAGCTGAGGATCGACCAATCGGAATCAGCGCGTCCCAAAGCATTTCCCACAGTCGAAACCTACGAGCGACACCTGATCAAACGCATCATTCCACGATGGGGGAGATTAGCATCCTTAGCCGTGGAATCGAGGGATGTCGAGGCGTGGTTTCGGGAACTTCGCAAGGGGAACGCTCAGAAGAAGGTGAAGCCGTTAGCCGATCCTACGATCGACAAAATCCGCCGCATCATGAGCCTGGTCTTCAAGCACGGGCAGCGATGCAATTTCCTCCCTCGCCAGCAGGAAGGCAATCCCATGAACTGGGTGAGCCAACGAACCACGAGCGACTACCGGGCGATAGTCATGACGCCGAAGCAGGCGTTCGAGGTTCTTCTCAATACTCCAGAGCCAAGGCGCACGTTGACTCTAAGCGACGCGGCCACTGCTCTGCGTGTATCAGAACTGTTGGGCTTGATGTGGATGGATCTCGATTTCGAGGGGTTGGTGATTTACGTGAGACGAGCTTATGTGTGGGGAAGATTCAAGGAGCCGAAGTCGAAAGCGTCAAAGGCTCCCGTTCCCATGCATCCGCTTTTGGCTGGCTTCCTCCTCGCATGGCGCGACAGAACGAAGTATGCCAAGGAAAGCGACTATGTGTTTCCCAGCGTAAAGCTGAGAGGCAAGAAGCCGCTGTCCCCGTCCATCATGGTGCAGAAATACTTGCGCCCTGCGGCCATCACCGCGGGCGTGATTTGCGCGGACTGGAAGGGGCGCTTCGGCTTTCACAACTTTCGTCATTCGCTTGCGACGGCACTAGTGAAGCTGAAGGTGGACCCGAAAACCGTACAAGGAGTTCTGCGGCACGAGGACTTTGGCACAACGATGGGACTCTATGCGCAGTCCGACATGGACGCTATGCGGGATGCGCAAGGCAAGTTCCTGGAACAGCTCATGGGAGACAGAATTCACCTGCTCACAGAGCGAGTTCAGTGAGAATCATGGGTTGGATCGTGGGTTGGAAATGTCCGCTCTTCGCCACTAAGTGCTTTGAAATGATGGTGGCCAGGGACGGAGTTGAACCGCCGACGCCAGCCTTTTCAGGGCTGCGCTCTACCACCTGAGCTACCTGGCCACGTTTCGAGACCCGCTCACCCAGCGCGGGCCGCGAGGATTGTTCCCCTTCACCCTGATTATTGCGGGATTGCAACCGAATGAAACGGCTCGTTACCGAACACGTGCGGAACGCTTCGATTATAGCAACGGCTGCGAGTTCACTCAATGTCTGCGGCGGCGCAGGTTATGTCACGGTTCCATTCATCACCGTCATTACGCATCGGTTGTCCCCGAACCAGTATGGAATCTCGCGATAATCGTCAGCCGCGAACACCGACACGTCAGCATCTTTTCCGGCTTCGAGAGTGCCTTTGCGGTCGGCAACCCGCAGCGCCCAGGCTCCGTTGATCGTGCCCGCGGCGATGGCTTCCGCCGGCGTCATCTTTATATGCGTGCAGGCCAGCGACATTGCCATCGGCATGCTGAGGGTCGGCGACGTGCCCGGGTTGTAGTCCGTCGCCAGCGCTACCGGCACGCGCGCATCAATCAGCCTGCGCGCTCTGGGATACTCCTTGAGCCCCAGAAAATAATTCGCTCCGGGCACCAGCGTGGCGATAGTGTTGTGGTTGGCCAACTGCGCGATGTCGTCTTCGCTCACGCGGTCCATGTGATCGAAAGACGCCGCATTGAAACGCAAGAATGGCCGCAGCGCCGTTTCCGTAAGCTGGCCCATGTGCGCCCTCACGCTCAGGCCGTGCTGTTCGGCGGCTTCAAAGACCTGCTTCGTCTCGTCCGGCGTAAACGCTCCCCGGTCGCAGAAAACGTCGACGAACTCGGCGAGTTTCCGCTTCGCCGCCTGCGGAATCATCTGCCTGCAGACAACCTCAACATACTTTTGTGTGCGACCCTGAAATTCTTTTGGGACGACGTGCGCCCCCAGCAGAGTCGCAACCACCGTCCCCGGCCATCGGGATGCAGCTTCGCGGATCGCCTCCAGGGACTTCAGTTCTGATTCAACCGTCAGCCCGTAGCCCGATTTCGCTTCAACCGTAGTCGTGCCGTGCGCCGCCATGTCGCGCAGCGCGGCCAAAACTTTCTCAGCGAGATCCCGCTTCCCTGCCTTGCGCACACCGTCGACGCTCGACTGTATGCCGCCGCCGGCCGCGGCAATCTCTTCGTAGGAAGCGCCCTCGATGCGCTTCTCAAAATCCA
This sequence comes from Candidatus Sulfotelmatobacter sp., assembly GCA_049673585.1. Classification (GTDB taxonomy): domain Bacteria; phylum Acidobacteriota; class Terriglobia; order Terriglobales; family Acidobacteriaceae; genus Sulfotelmatobacter. Next base: position 7,239 of record JBATXV010000023.1, read on the forward strand.
CCAGCCGCGGATTAACAAAAACAGGATGCGTGTGCGAATCGACAAAGCCGGGCAGAACAACTTTGCCCGCGCAGTCGATCTCTAGAACTTTCTTGCGGTTCTTCTTCAACCAAGGATCGCGCAGCGCGTCTTTCGTTTTGCCAACGGAAACAATCTTCCCGCCGAGGCACAGCACGGCGCCGTCTTTTATGATGCCAAGCTCCTTGAGGTCGGAACCGCGGCGCGGTCCGGGCTTCCCCGAAGCAGATTGCAGCGTGACCAGTTGGCCGATGTTGGCGAAAAATAGCGGGGATTCCCTAGGCACTCAGCCTCCGCACGCAGAACAAAAGCCCAGAAGAACTCCGTGCCTCGGTGTCTCCGTGGTGGGTGTTCATCTCTTGGCCATCGGCACTTTCACGCCGCTCTTCTTCGCAAACTCCTTCGCCTCGTCATAACCCGCATCGGCATGGCGAATGATCCCCATCCCCGGATCGGTCGTCAGCACGCGCTCGATGCGCTTCGCCATGGCATCTGTGCCGTCAGCCACCGTGACCTGCCCGGCATGCAGCGAGTAGCCAATGCCCACGCCGCCGCCGTTATGAATCGATACCCACGAAGCTCCCGCGGCAGTATTCAAGAGAGCGTTCAGCAGCGGCCAGTCTGCGACCGCGTCCGAGCCGTCTTTCATGCTCTCGGTCTCGCGGAAGGGAGACGCCACCGAACCGCAATCGAGATGATCGCGGCCGATCACGATCGGCGCTTTGATCTTGCCTCTCTTCACCAGATCGTTCATCGCGAGGCCGAACTGGGCCCGCTCGCCATAGCCCAGCCAGCAGATGCGCGCCGGCAGTCCCTGAAACTTGATGCGCTTGCGCGCCAGATCGATCCAGCGCCGCAGAATACGGTTCTCAGGGAACAGCTCCAAAACCAGATCATCGGTAACATGAATGTCCGAGGCCTCGCCCGACAGCGCCACCCAGCGGAACGGTCCTCGCCCCTCGCAAAACAGCGGACGAATATACGCCGGCACGAACCCGGGAAAATCGTAGGCATTCTTCACGCCCCGCTGAAAGGCAAACGTGCGAATGTTGTTGCCGTAGTCGAATGTCACCGACCCCATTTTCTGCAGCCCCAGCATGCCCTCAACATGCGCCGCGATGGCATCGAGCGATTTCTCCTGATACGCCTTGGGATCGCTTTTCCGCAGCTCGACCGCCTCAGCCAGGGTCATGCGGTTCGGCACATATCCATTCATCGGATCGTGCGCGGAAGTCTGATCGGTGAGAATGTCAGGCACCACGCCGCGCGCGGCCAACTCCGGAATAATGTCCGCGCAATTCCCCACCAGCCCGACCGATACATTCTCTTTCTTGCGCACCGCATTCTTCAGAATGCGCAGCGCTTCATCGAGCGTCGTGACCATGAAGTCGCAATAGCCGGTCTTCAACCGCTTCTTGATGCGCTCGGGATCGACATCGATCCCCAGAAACGCCGCGCCCGTCATGGTCGCCGCCAGAGGCTGCGCTCCGCCCATGCCGCCCATGCCGCCGGAAACGATCAGCTTCCCTGCCAGATCACCGCCGAAATGTTTTTCGCCAGCCGCCGAGAAAGTCTCGAACGTCCCCTGAACAATTCCCTGAGAGCCAATGTAGATCCACGAACCCGCCGTCATCTGCCCATACATCATCAATCCGGCGCGCTCCAGTTCGTTGAACTTTTCCCAGTTCGACCAATGTCCAACAAGATTCGAATTCGCAATCAGCACGCGCGGCGCATGCTCGTGCGTCTTGAACACGCCCACCGGCTTGCCCGACTGCACGAGCAATGTCTCGTCATTCTCAAGCTTCTTCAAAGTTGCGACGATGGCGTGGTAGGCTTCCCAACTGCGCGCCGCACGCCCGGTTCCGCCGTAGACCACAAGATCCTGAGGGCGCTCGGCCACCTCTTCATCAAGATTGTTCATCAGCATGCGCATGGCGGCTTCCTGCTGCCAGCCTTTGCAGGTGATCTGATTGCCGCGCGGCGCGCGAATCGAGACGGGAGCCTGAATTTCAGTTTCGACGGGCATAATACGATCTTACGACCTGTCACAATGCGACACAACAGACCGGCGGTACGGGAAAACGTCGAAAGCTATTTCGTCGGATCCAATAGTTCAGGCGTGGCATGCAGTAGTGGAAATTGCACCGAGTGCATGATATTTTCAAAAGTTTCAGCGTAGCGGCTGTAGACCTCAGTAGGCGCCAGCGTTGTAACGCGATAGTGATCGTCGCCCACGCTATAGATCTCCATGACTGATGTGTAAGGCACGCCATTCTGATTCCAGCTTACATTCCAGCGTGTTCCCGTAAGTCCGTCACGTTTTACCGCTTCCTCCCCGGCACGTTTATAGTCCTGTCGCGTGGAGAATGAAGCCTCGATCATCTTCTGATAGAGCTCGGGCGAACCCTCCATGCGCTCGCGAGTCAGCATAAACATTGCCGCGGTACCAGACTTACCAAACATGGCATTTCGTGGCTGGCTGAATGATCCTGGCTCTTCCCGCATAAGTTTCCATTCATCGGGCAGTGAAACGCGCATGCCCATCGCTGGACTGTCATAAACATGCGGATCACGCATACTTGGCGGCGGCGTGGCGCTGGCAGCAGCCATCTCGGCCCTGACCAGATTAACCGCCTCTTCCGAACTCAGCCACGTAAAACGACATTGGGACTCCTCGGAATGACAAGTCAGTGTGCCGCGCAGCGGAATGCCTAGCCCTGCAGATTCTGGAAGATGAACGGGGAACTTCGCCGACTGAAGCAACTCGGCAGACTTGGCAAGCGAGGTGTCTCCGGAAACCTGGCGAATCTGGGGCGACCCTTCCGCGACAAGCAGGACGTTAAAATCCGCTGAACCGCTGATCCCGCCCGCATTTGGCACAGTCAACACACTCATGGCGCTCAGCGCAACTCGGGCGCGTTCGATCTCCTTATCGACGGCATCGCCCGCAAGTCTCTCCAGCCTGCCCTTCGCGTCGGTGATGTCGTCGGGATCAATGGTCGCTCTGGTCGGTTTGTCGGCCGATGCCACCGCCATTGCGTATGTTCTCTTCGCGTCTTCCTTCATGCCCAGTTCATCGTAGATCTGGCCCAAGTGGTCACCTACCGTGGGATCCTGCCGGAGCGACCACGACGCTGTCACGTACGATCGCGCGTGCACCTTGTCCCCTCGCAAAAAGTAAATCCAACCCCGCGTATCCCAATAGGCTGACGTCCAATAGACATAATTGAGCTGTTCCGCCGTCAGATGATCGAGCGACACACTTTGCAGACGCGTTTTTTCAATCGCCAGGCATGCCTCGGACCACTTCTCAGCCATATCAAGTTCGATTGATCGTTTTGCCAGAGCATAGGCCGCGCTGTTGAAAACGTTCGGTGCTGAGGACGTGCTGGTCGCTTGCTGCAACTCCGAAATACCCTTGGCGCGGTTTCCCAGATCCAGGTCGCACTCACCTTCCGCCAGCAAAGTTTCGGGATGATTTGGCGTGATCGCGAGGGCCTTTTGCAGCTCCGGCATCGCATCGCTGCATTTCTTCTGATCGCGCAGCATCATGCCGAGATTGCGGTGCGCATAGTGATCCTGAGGATTAATGACAATTTGCTCGCTGAACTGCGCTGTGGCTTGCTCGTACTTGCGTTGCCGCCAGTAAACCAGGCCGAGATTGTTGTATGCGTTTCTGCTGGCGGGGTCTTTCTGGATCGAAGTCTCAAAGGCGTTCGCCGCGGCATCCAGCTCGTTCATGGCCATCAATGCCCGTCCCAGCTCGTTCCATGCATTTGAGTTCTGAGGGGCCACCGAGGTCGCTCGGCGCAGCAAATTTGTGGCAGTCTCGTAGTCCCCACGACTGAAGGCCTCACTGGCGTCGGAGTATAAGTTCCGAAAGTCCTCCATACCACCATTAGCCGCCGGCGAAGTCCCGATGGGCGCAGCATTCTGCGGGGGGTCGGCACTAAGGCGGAAATTCACCAAGACCGCTAGTTCCACGTCGACGGGATTGCCCTGGTAGGTGCCAGGCTCGAACTTCCACTGGCTCACTGCGTCGATTGCAGCCTGGTCAATATCCTTGTCGACGCCGTTCACAACGTGTACGCCCGTAGTCGAGCCATCTTTGGTGACGGTCAACCCTAGGGTAACCGTTCCCTGCTTGCGTTTCCGACGGGCCTTTTCCGGATAAGCGGGGTTTGTCTTATTTATCAGACGAGGCGCCGTCGCACACGGGCCGGTGGACCCGGCATTGTCTTTGCCGCACACCCGCATCGTGGTGATTGCGTCAACTGAGATCGTGCTCTGAGCATAGAGCAGGCCCGGCAAAAGCAGCAAAAACACGGGGTAGACGCGGAACATAGGCATCTCCAGCCGGACGCATTATACCTAAAGCGAGAAATAAAGAAGGCAGGTGACGCTCGCGGGAGCCGGTCACCACGTGTTGTACGGCGTGCCCTCGGTCGACATTGCAGTCGACGCCGAATGCACGTCGTCGATGCCGGGATCCTGCTGATCCACGCTCAGCAGTACGTCTTCCTGTTGTGGCTCCCAGTTGGCTTCATTCGTCATCGGATCCTTGGGCACTTGCTTGATGTAGCCCGCCGACACCAGATCGTCCAGCGATTGCGGCGCCTTTTGTTTGTCGAGGGTGTACTGGTAGATCAGGTGCCGCAGTTCGAACAAGTCGTTGTGCAGCACCGACTCTCGCGCCCGCACGATCGACTGGTTATAAATGGGAATCGCAATCGAGAGCAGGATGCCCATAATAATTATCACGATCATCATTTCGAGCAACGTAAACCCGAAGCTGCGCCCGCTCTTCCGCCTGCTTACCATTTACCAGTCCTTATACTTCGTGCCGTCCAGAGCCTCGCCCTGGGATTTGGTGTAAACGTCGAAGACGCTCTGCCCACCCCACGAATCGGAATCAGGATCATCCTGCATCGAGCGCAAGCCCCAGTCGGTCGTGCCCGTCATGGGATCGATGGGAATCTTTCGCAGGAAGCGAACCTTCTTGCCATTTACGTCTTCGCCCTTCACCAGTGTTTCAAGGTCAGGAGGATAGTTCTGGCTGTCCAACTTGGTCCTGAATCCGCCGCGGTCCGCCGCGTCCTTGTAGCGGTCGATGGCGTCGCGCATCTCCCACAAATCGTTCCGCAGCATGCGTTCTTTCTCCCGCTGGATGGTCAGCCGGGCCATCGGCACTGCCATGGTGGAGAGAACTACCACGATGGCGGTGGCGATGATCAACTCCAGAAGGGTAAAACCCCGTTCCAGTCTGGTGCCCTGCCTGCGATGGAATCTGCCTGGCTTCATCTCGAAATCCTGGGTCATGGAAGCCGCGCGACGACCTTATTGCACGGTCACCGACGCCTGCGCTCCGTTCACCGTAATGGCCTGCTGCCCGGGGTCGCGCGCTCCGCCCCGAGTAATGGTCAGGGGAGTCTGTCCACTAGCCTTCGCCTGGAATGTCATCGTAACCACCGCGCCCTGCCCGGAAACTCCGCCCGCGCCCGGCGGCCGCGTGGCCGTGATCTGCAACGTTCCCGTAGTCTCATCCTCGCGATGCACCAGGGCGACCGCCTGCCCATCCTGCGAGAGGAACCCGCCGTTCGAAATATTTACCAACTGCAGTTTCGCGGGATCGTAATTCAGCTGCACGGGTACCGAATAGACATTTTGCGCTCCGGAAATCATCAGGTTCACGACAAACGTGTTGCCTTTCGCCACCGTGATCTGTTCCGGATCGAAAAGAAAGTTCGTCCCTCCCGCCGCCGGATTCGCAGCCTGGTTGGGAGTTGGACTCCCGGGCTGATTAGCCGGCATTTGGCTTCCCGGCGTCTGTGCCGCGGGCGCGGCGGGTGTTGCCACACGGTTGACGTGCCGCAGCGCTATCGTGTTCGCCGTCCCAATATCGATCTGCCGCTGATTCAATTCACTGATCGTGTTGCCGCGAATGATGTGCGGAGTGATGGCGAACACCGTCTCATCCTGCTCCTTGTCCTGCGTAACCTGCCCAAACAGGTATCGTAAGATCGGAATCTGCGCCAACCCTGGGATTCCGCTCAAGGATTTGGTCTGAGAATCGTCAAAAATCCCGCCAATCAAGCTCGATTCCCCATCCTTCAGCCGGATTTCGTGCTCGATTTTCTTCTGGCCGATGATGGGCTGGCTGATGCCGCCAATGCTCGACTGACCCACCACCGAGGAAATTTCCATGGTGATCTTCAAGGTCACTTCGCGGTCGGCGTGCACATGCGGAGTCACATCGATGTTTACGCCTACGTCCAGGTATTGAAACTGAGTGTTCACCAGCGGATTAATACCCACGCCGCCAATACCCGGCTGGAAAGATCCTGTGGCCACCGGCACGCGTTCGCCGATCTTGAGCGTCGCCTTCTGGTTATCCAGCGCGCGGACCTGCGGATTCTGCAGCATCTTGGTGTCACTGTCGCCCATCACCGCGGAAAGGTTGGCGGAAGGAATTGTTACCTGAAAATCGGTGGCGTTCAGGTTGCCGAGAGTGTTTAGTTCCAACCCGCCAGCGCTCGAGGTAGGGCTGGTCGTGCCCGTGGTCGATGTGGTTGTCGTGGTGTTAATGTTGCTCTGCAGCGCGACCGTAGCGCTGGTCGGCCAGTTCATTCCCAGGGTCCGCGATTTGTCCCGGCTCACCTGCAATACTGCGATGTCGACAATCACTTCCGGACGCGCCCTGTCCAGGTCGTCCACCAGTTTCTGGGCCAGCGCAATCTGGTCGGGCGTGCCCCGCACCACCAGCGCATTCTGCGAGAGCAACTGCTGCACGCGCTGCACATCCAGCACGGCGCGAATCGCGTTCACCACATCCTGCAACTCGGTGGGCTGCGAAATATTCGAAAGATAAAAAGTCTTGAGGACGCTCTGCTCCAGTTCCTTGCGCTTGGCAGGATTATCCTGCGCCACGAAGATCGTGTTGCTGGTCACTGGTCGCCAAAAAGTCTTTGACTCCAGCGCCGTGATCTCCAGCGCGTCTTCCAGCGTCACTCCATTCAGTTCGACCTTGATGCGGCGCGAGGTGTAGTCCGGATCGAAAAGAACATTGATCCCCGCCAACTGCCCGATGGTTTGATAGATGACCTTCGAATCTTCGGTGAGCTTTACCGTGATCGGGACGTTAGAAATGGGGGCAAGTTCCACCGGACCGCCTGCATCCCTGATCTCCTTTTCCAGGTTGTTCGGCGGACCTGCGGCCTGTGGCGGAGGATGGCTGGCATCATTAATCATCTGCAGCGTGCGCTGCAACTCCTGCTGCGCGATAAAAAGCGAAGGATCGATCTGCGCCGCTTTTTGAAAATCGGCCAGCGCCTCCTGCAGTTTGCCCTGATCGCGGAGTTCCTGCCCGAGATGGACGATCGTAGCCGCCGCCTTGAAGCGCAAGCGCTCGAACGACGCCTTATATCGCAAATCCTTTGGTTTCAGGTCGAAAGCCTGCTTGTAGAAATTGTAAGCAGCCTCGAAGTTCTCGCGAGCCTCGGCATCCTGCCCCTTTTCATAAGCGGACTTTGCCTTATCGGCGATGGCCGGCAGTATGGCAATTACGACCAACAGCACGGCTGCCACGGGCATTAGACGTCTCATTCGCATTCCTCATCTACAAAGTCTTCGCCGGGCAAGCATACTTTACCCCACCGGCCAGCGAAATAGGGATTCACCTGGACACGATACTCAACCACAAAATAACGCCTTTGCTGCGATTATAGCATCGTGTTTTCGCGGCTCTCCATGTGATTGCACCCGCGAGAGTTACACTCTTTGGTCTCAGTCCAAAAGGGAAAAGCTTCCGGCTTTCGCTTTCGGCCATCGGCCCTCGCGCTGCGGGAAGCTGTTTCCGGTTTAGAGAACTCGCCGAAGCCCGACAGCCGAAGCCCATCTTCTGCTGCTAAGATTGGATCTTATCCGAAACCCATGCCCCGCCAATCCACGCATCAAACCAAGTCCAGCCCGGAGAAATCCCCCCGCCGCGAACCGACAGCCTCCGGCCAGCGAGACGCCGCCGTTAATAGGATCGCTTCACATAACTACTTCTTGCTGGAAAAATTTGAGTGTGGGGTTGTGCTGACCGGAACCGAGGCCAAATCAGTCCGCGGCGGCCTTGCCAACCTCAAAGATTCCTACGGCCTGGTCAAAGACGGCGAACTCTGGCTGCTCAACGCCCACATCGGCCCCTACGAGCACGGCAACATCCACAACCATGCCCCTCTCCGCACCCGCAAGCTGTTGATGCACAAAGAGGAAATCCGCAAGCTAATCGGCAAGACGCAGCAAAAAGGCCTGACCTTAATCCCCACCCGCATGTATTTCAAAAGCGGCAAGGTAAAAGTCGAACTAGCCCTCGCCAAAGGCAAGCAGCTCTGGGATAAACGCGAAACCGAACGCCGCAGAACCGCAGACAAAGAAGCCCGGGAAGCCATACGGGGCCGGAAGAAGTAGACCAGTAGCGCCGCGAAATCAGATTCGTAAATTTTAGGCAGCCCTCTCGGGAGGCTTCTCGGCTTTGCCGGAACAGCCTTTCTTCGCCAGCATCGCCGACAACCGTTCCGCCTGCCTCGTTTCGGCGTTCCGCTCCTTGCGGATCTCTTGCAACCTCTGCTCGTAATGCCGAGATTCAGATCTGTCGCGCACTTTCATGGGGGAAGTTCCTCGGTCCGGAGTACTCTAGCATTCTCTTGCGACTCCTGTCGCCACAGAGGGTGGGAAGACCTGTAGTCGACTGCTGATCTTAAGCACGTAACATTCTTCGTGAACCGCTCTCCCGAATTCATCCGCCTTGCTCGTCTCGAGCTGCACGGGTCTTTCACATAGGGCGCAGTTAGGACAGATAAAATTCTCCGGGTCGCGCTCACTACCAGCCGGCTCTTTCTCGGTCATTTGTAACCAGGGAACCAGCGACATCGGCGTCCTTTCGCGTTTTCGTGGTGCCCTTCCCTTGTGCAGTTGCTTTGCCAAAAGGATAATGCCTGAGTTTTCAGACGGTTGTGAGTGTCTGCGGCGAAGCCTGTTCATGGGAGTTTTTGCCAGGCGGTGAGTAGTTTGTTCCTCTATTTGTAGTCTCCCGTTTTCGAATCGCTTAAGACAAACGCATACTTTCTCGCGAGGAAGCCAATCCTCATTCTGATTTCTTCCTGGGCATCTCTTAGGACCGCATTGAGCAGCGAAACAAGGTCCAACATCTTCTCAGGATCGCTCTCGGCGCGTATGTGACGGCAGAGGTCTCGGACCAATTCGACATCGTACAAAAGAGTCCTCCCTAGCCGAAGGTGGAGAGGCGGTCGTGAGGGTCGGAATGCCAGTCAGAAGCCTGACGCTAGCCCATGACCGCCTGAAGTGGAATGGCACTCTCATCGTAGGCGGCGCAACTGTGTGGGGCAATACCGCGAATTCCGTAGAAGCAGCAACCGGACCATGTTATCCAGCCCTCGGCTGGCGGTTCTGGTACATGTCCTATTTCCTGCCGTGCAGCACCACGCCGCGCACTTTGAAGAATCAACGAGTTCTGCGGGGTAACCCGCCGAGGTGACGAACGGCACATTGCAGCGACCAAGAGCGCATTCTAATGTCGCGATCAGAATGAACCTGAAACCTGCACATCCCCACTCGAAATCGCACCGTCCGGAACTCGCAACTAACCCAGCCGCCACCCGCAGCCAGATCTCGAAGCGCCGCAGCCATCGCATGGCGCTCCACGCGTCTGTCGGCCTGTCCGGCGAAGATCGGCAGAAAGCTGCCTTCACCATGCCGGCCAAGGCCACGAAATTGAATAAGCACGGCGCCGCCGTTCAACTCCGCCGTGAGCTTCAGGTGGGCTCGTTCGTCACCGTAAGTAATAAACAAGGCGCCGCGCTCTCGGCTCGCGTAGTGGCGCAGGTGGCGGCCCTCGACGGCGTTTCCACGTATGCCATCGAGTTCGCCGAGCAGGGCGAACGCGCGGAAACTTTCTGGGGAATTGTCTTCCCCCCGAACACCTCAAACGCCTGAGACGAAAAGGCGATACCCGATCTTGACGGGCGTCATCCTGAGCGCACCCGTTCTTCAGGCGGAGTGAAGGAGCTCCCGCACCTCAGAAGTCCGAGCGCATCGGGTGCCCGGCGGCACACTCGGCCCAAAACCCTGGCCCGCGGACAACTAGCGACACTCAGAACTATCCGCCGGACGCCTGACTCAGCTAGCAGCCTTGAACTTCGCGACGATCGCCGTGATGTCGTCGTGTTGTTCCGGAAAACTGAATCGCCGAACCCCATCCACGATCGCCGTCAACAAATCCTGGCACGGCAGGTCGCGATGTTGCTGCAGCGCTTCGATCAGGCAGCGCTCGCCAAATTCCTCTCCGCGTTCGTTATAAGCCTCGGTGATTCCATCGGTGTAAAGCGCAAGCACGTCCCCCGGAGAGAGCCGGTGCTCCTGCATCGAACAACTCCACTCTCTGAACAGCCCAAGCAGCGTGCTGGTGGAATCCAGCCGATCCACCGTGCCGTCGCGTCTTACCAGCAGACCTGACAAATGCCCGCAATTAACGTAGCGCAACCGTCGCGTCGCCTCGTCGTAATCGACAAACAACAGCGAGGCATAAGCGCTGTCGCCGGTGTTGTCGTAAAACAGGCGGTTCACAGAAGAGAGCAATGCCTCGGGCTGATCGAAGGCAAGCGCCGTCTGGCTCCGCAGGCTGGCCTGCAAATTCGCCATCAGCAGAGCTGCCGCGATCCCCTTGCCTGAAACATCGCCGATAATCAACCCCAGCCGCTGCGGCCCCAGATTCAGAAAATCGAAATAATCCCCTCCCACCTGCCGCGCCTGCAGGCAGACACCCGCATACTCCAGCGTTTCCAACTCCGGCTGAATCTGCGGAAACAACCGCGCCTGCACTTGCCGCGCGATTTCCATTTCCTGGGCGATGCGGCGTTCTGATTCGAGTTTCTCGGCGTGCGCCCGCCGCCGCAACTCCAGGCTTTGCCGCACTTCATCGAACCCTTCCAGGCCAAACCCATTCCCGTCCGGATCTTCGAAACGCGCATAGGTGCCGCCCCACCCCGGCGTCTCCGGAGCAGTTGAGAAACGAACCCCGCGCTCGCTCCATTCTTTATATTTGGCCTGGACATCCTCGGTCATGAACAGCACCCAGCGGTAGCCGCCAATCAGTTTGTATTCCGGCGAGTCGGGCTTGGGTTCAACCAGTGCGAGATCCGCGCTGCCGTCGGGAGGCGCCACTTCAATCCAGCGTTCGCCGGTGGGAAGGCGTTGTTCCGTGATCAGTTCGAAACCTAATTGTTCCAGGTAGAACCACTTGCTCACTTCCAGATCGCGAACGAAAACCACGATGTCCTGGATCGACAGGTAGGGCTCGTCCCGCCCAGGCCGAAGCACCGTTCGGTTCGCCCACGAGAGAAAGGGTTCGCTGGCCATCGGCGTGAATTATAACCGTCCCGATAGCCGTTGAGGCGTCAGTGCTCAAAACCCACGCTGCAGGGGCTAACGCGTGAGAGGAGTATTACCTGAAGAACCGGATAGTTTCCGGTCGGAAGACTTACTCAGGGAACCCGATGCGGCGTAGTAATTGTCCGAATCGCGGGTCTCCACGCAGTGGCTCGAATCTTCGTCCCGCTTTGAGATAGGTAAGTTGAGGATCTTTTTCTTGATAGGCCTTTTCCAACCAGACAAAAGCTTCGTCCGATTCGCCCAACGCTCCGTATAGAGTCGCCAGCGAAGCGGACGGAATGACGCCTTGCTGGTGCAGTTTATTGAAGTTCGCCAGTATTTTTCTTGCCTCATCCGGGCGCCCCGATACCGCGTAGGCAAAGCCCAAATCCAGCTGAATGTCTGTGTCTCCAGCTCCGGCGAGCGCTAGCGCGTTTTGAAACTCTCGAATGGCGTCATCCTGTTTGCCGCCGTGCAGGTAGACCCAGCCCAGAGTCTGATGAGCCGGGGCAAAGTGTTCATCCAATTCTAAAGTCCTCTGGACCTGCCGGAGCGCTTCATCGTAATGCCCCGCCGCCAGTAACCTTCCCGCCAGCGCGTTGTTAAGAGGCAGGGACAAGGGATCGATTTCCTCAGCACGCATGGCCTCAGCGATCCCCTCATTGAATCGTCCGGTGTACGTGAGATAGCCGGCGTACCAGTTGTGAGCCTGAGCATAGCCGGGATTCAATTCCAGAGCCCGCTTGTATTCTCTCTCGGCGGTGACCCAATCCCAATCGTAGGTCTCGGCGATAAAGGCTAGAGAGGCGTGAGGTTCGGCCAGGGTGTCGTCGAGTTCGATCGCTTTCAGAGCCGCTTTCTTGGCCGCTGAAAGAGCGTCCTTCGATGGAAAACCGCCGCGGAATCCGAGCATCGCATAGGCCTCCGCCAGCCCGCTATAAGCCGGAGCATAGCCTCGGTCTTTCGTAATCGCCTGCTGGAACGACGCGATGCTTTTGTGGAGCGCATCCTCGGTTCTCTGGCTGAAGTAGTAACGGCCCTTCAGGTAATTCTCGTAAGCTTGAGCGTCAACCGGAGGCCCGGATGCCAGACGCGCCCGCTCCTCGGGCGTGAGATTCAGTTCGATCTGCTCAACGATATTCCGGGCGACTTCCTCCTGCACCTCGAGAATTCCGTTGTATTCTCGTTGGTATTCTCCCGCCCAAATGTGCTCGTCCGTCGCGGCACGAATCAATTGCGCGTGGACGCGGATCTGATGCCCTTCTTGCACCAGCGACCCTTCAACAATCGCATCGACCGCCAGTATCTTCGCAATCTCTGGCACTGAAAGCTGCGTGTTCTTGAAGTGCATGGTCGAAGTACGCGATATGACCCGTAATCCGTGAATTCTGGAAAGTCGCCCGATGAGTTCCTCGGTCATGCCGTCAGCTACGTAGTCCTGCGACGGATCGCCACTCAAGTTCTGCAAGGGAAGCACCGCCAGAGACCGAATTTTGGCCCGGCCCGCATCCTTTGCGCGCATCCGGGTCGCGAAGTAAGCGAGTGAAACGATGGCAGCAAGTACCACCACTGAGGAGCCCAGAATGAGCCAGTAACGTCCGCGGGGAACGGTCGTTTGCCCAGGACCAGCGTCGCCAGTTTCCGGGGCTGGCTCCTGCTCCTCTTCAGACCGCAGTTTCCGGCCTTGCCGCCAGGCATCTAGCTCGGAACTCAAGGCATAGACCGAGCCTCGTTTGTGGTGCAGGTGCCGGTGGACAGGCATTGCCTCCTGCCTCTCCCACCGCTGGACGGTCGTCACGTCCCGGCCCAGGTACGTCGCTATCTCTTTCCAGGAATCCAGGCGACGCTCGGGCAGTGTCTGGGACGGCGTCTCGGACAGCGTTTTGTTGGGGACGGATTCGCCCATTCGCCCTCCCCTGAGTCGGTCAGGAGACGATCGCCCCGATTGTAATGCCCCGGATGAGAACTGCAAAACGCGGCATTTGGCCGCAAATGGGCCGTTCCGCTTATTGCTGTTTGCTTAAGGCCTCGACGTCATTCAGCCTGTGCACGGCGTGTCGGGTACGACTCGCCGGGGGGGCGATGATTCGCTGAACAAGATTAATGTTCCAAAAATTTCTGGAGGTGACTATGCAAAGCAAAACTTTCTTCTGCTCGGTAGGGGCGTTAGTTCTCGTGCTGGCGCTGGCAGCAAGTGCGGCGGCGCAAGATTGGCCAGGCAGGCATTACAGTGGCGTGATCAACGACTATCCATTATCAGCCAACCCGACAGCCGGTCCATGGGAACTTCGTGGCCCGTGGTCCTTGACGCTGGAACCGTTCGGAGGGGCAGATTTTTCGGCATCTCTGACGATGGAGTTTTCCGATTTAGGATCCGGCACTGGCTACACCACCGACTCCCGGCACCAGCACACGCACCACATAACGATGAAGGGCGCGACGCTGGTCTGGAACCCGCCTCAAACCGATTGCCCAACTGGCATCACTCCCTTCCCTACCTACACTTGGGTTCTGGAGGTGAACGGAATGGCGAATGTAGCGGGAAATGGAGGAGCTCCCTTCACCGGGCCAGTTCCGCTACAGGTCTGCCTCGGCGGCGGCCCGGACCTCGAGATCTCGAACATCACGCTGGTGTTTACGAATCTCTCGGGCGCCCCATCCCAGGCAACCAATCATTTCGGACCGCTGCCGATCCACGGGGTCGTTCGGCTTCCTAAGGAACTTGAATAGGGCGACCAAGATCGGTTTGCTGGATAGACGAACGCAAGCAAAAAACCGGGAAGAAGAGCGCCCCATGATTTCCAAGACCCTTCCCATTGCTTTAACGATTGTTACCGACGGGCACAGATCTCGCCTTCCGTGCCCGTCGTTCGTCACACGCCCGTCCTCTTTCGATCGTTTGCTTGCAGTTGCTGCAAATTCATCCCGAGCAATGGGCTAACCGGATCGTTCACAGGCACCGGTATTCACGACCGCACCGAGGCGAAGCTGCCGCGAATAAAATTTCCTTGACTTCGATCTTCCATCCTGCAAGAATTTTCTATGCGCATTAGATCTTTGAGAATCGAATAGCACAAAGATAACTCCAGCGAATGGAATATTTTACGAGTTCAACCCCTGATTCTAGGGCGTTTGGAGCAGTCGGCTCATACCAACTCGTTTGCTTGTAATATTTTGCGAGTAAGTTATTTGTTTTCAATATTTTAGCCAGATCAGCGCCGTCCGACTTGCCGCAACTCATTGATTCCAGATATTTTAACGCAAGGTATCTGTATTTTTTTGATCTGGACCACGCCATCAAGACCGTCAACCTCAAGTCCGACATGCCGCTGGTCCGCGAAGCTTTACAGCGCCTCGACCGCGAACTTGCCCTCGCATATCAGGAGAAGGCAAAGCTGCTGAAGTTGGTTCACGGCTACGGCTCGAGCGGCGCCGGCGGAGAGATTCGCATCGCGGTGCAAAAGCGTTTGCTCGAGTTGGCACAGAACGGCCACATTCGCGGCTGCATCTTCGGCGAGAACTGGTCGAAGACAGATGACGCAGCCTGGAAGCTCCTGCAATCCTATCCCGAACTCAAGAGCGACTCCGACCTCGGCCGCAACAACCGGGGCATCACCATCGTTTTACTTTGAAAAGAGTTAAGCGGCCTCGCGTATAATGTGGCGATTTTGCGGGGTTGCTCCCAACCGCAGGAGCCCGATTGCGTCTTTCACTCGATACTCGCGACGTTGGACGCGTCACCATCGTGCACTGCAACGGACGAATCGTTGCCGGCAGCGAAAGCGAATCTCTGCGCGCGCACGTAGCCTGGCTGTTGCGCGACCGTCGCTCCATCGTGCTGCATCTAGGCGAGGTCGGATTCATCGACAGCAGCGGACTCGGCACCATCGTCCGCACCCTCACCAGCACCCGCCAGGTCCACGGAGACTTGAAGCTCTGCAACGTGCCCGAACACGTGCGCAAGGTTCTCGAGCTGTCTCACTTGGCGAAGTTGTTCGACACGCACGACTCGGAGGAGAAGGCCGTTGCCTCGTTCTACGCTCCCCGCGCCCGCGCCGAAGCCCCGGCCTCCACCGGCCGCAGCGTTCTGTGTCTCGACAGCAATGCCGATGTGCTTGCCTACCTGCGCGAACTACTGCGCCGCGAAGGCTACGACGTCCATACCAGCAGCTACCTGCGCGATGCCATGATCCTGATGCGCATCACCCATTTCGATCTCCTGCTGATGGGCCCTGGCGTCGCCGCGGCCCCAGCCACGCAGCGGGCCTTCCAGTCCGCCTGCGCGAAGCTACCGGTAGTCGAATTGGGCAGCGAGTTCTCCACTCGCGATGCCGGCGAAGCGGCTGCAGCATTGCTGGAAACGATTCAGGCGAGACTTAACTCAAAAACTGCGTGAGGCGCAAACTATTTGGAACCCGCAGCCACCGCAGGCGAAGCCGCTTGATGCGGCGGAGCCGACTTCGCCGCGTGGTGCTCGACCAGCAGGGAAAGCACGATCACTGAAACCACCGGGAACAATAAAATCCACCACCGCACCTTCATGAAGCCAGCCTCTGTACACGCGGGAGAGTCTAACAGGTTGAACTCCTTTCCCGCGCTTGCGCTGGTGCCCGCTTGCCGACGATACTGGAAGGTTACCCTAACTTCCAAACGACATTATGAAAACGACTATCTCTCTCTCTACACCCTCTCAACTCGAAACCGAATCGCTCGTCGCCATTGTGCTCGACCATACTGATCAAGTACAGGAAGACCAAGCGCAAAAAGACAAGAACAAAGACGCCAAGTCCCAACTCAAGCTCGCGACCGGCGACGCGGCTGTGCAGTCTGCCGCAGGCGATCTGCTGGCCAGCGGTGAACTAACCGGCAAGCCTTTCGAAATCAATCTGCTGCACAAACCTGCCGGACTGAAAACGAAGCGTCTTCTGCTGATCGGCGGCGGCACGGCGAAAAAGTTCTCCAGTTACGATCTGCGCCGGATTGCCGGAGCGGCCGTGCGCACCCTTAAGGCGCGCGGGATCCGCAGCTTTGCCTTCATTGCTCCGCCAAATATTCCTGCCGATGAAGCGGTCAGCGCGATTGTCGAGGGAGCACTGGTCGGCAACTTCGATCCTGACTACTATCGTAGCGACCGCAAGGATCAGAAGATTGATGCGCTGACCATCCTCGCCGCAGGCGACAAGGCCGCGCTCGAAAAAGCGGCGAACGAAGCGCAGGTTATTGGCGAGTCACAGAATTTCACTCGCGACCTGGTAAATGAGCCTTCGAACCGCATGACTCCAACCATTCTGGCCGACCGCGCGAAGAAGATGTGCCAGGAAGTTGGTCTGAAGTGTGAAGTCTACGGCGCCGAGAAGATCAAGGAATTGAAGATGGGCGCCTTCTGGAGCGTGTCGCAAGGTTCTGATGAACCTCCGGCTTTGATCGTGATGAAGTATGAACCTTCCGGCGCGCCGGAAAAACCAGTCTTAGGACTTGTCGGCAAAGGAATCACATTCGACACCGGTGGCATTTCGATCAAGCCAGCCGACGGCATGGAGAAGATGAAATACGACATGGCCGGCGGCGCCACCATGATCGGGGCCATGCGCGCCATCGCGCTGCTGAAGCCGAAAGTGAAAGTGATCGGTATCGTATGCGCCGCGGAGAACATGCCCTCTGGCAAGGCGCAGAAACCCGGCGACGTGCAGATTGCCATGTCGGGCAAAAGTATCGAGATCATCAACACTGACGCCGAAGGCCGCCTGGTTCTCGCGGACGGTCTGTTCTACGCGCGCCAGCTCGGTTGCACTCATCTGGTGGACGCGGCCACGCTTACCGGAGCCGTTGTCGTCGCGCTCGGCTACGCAAACGCAGGAATCTTCGCCAACGATGACGCAATGTACGAACGCTTCCACAAAGCGAACGAAGAGGCGGGCGAGAAAATGTGGCGGCTGCCGCTCGATGACGAATACAAAGAGCAGATCCGCTCGACCATCGCCGACATAATGAATACTGGCGGGCGCTGGGGTGGCGCCATCACAGCGGCCATGTTCCTGAAAGAATTCGCCGAAGACACGCCGTGGATTCACCTCGATATCGCGGGCACAGCCTGGATGGAAGATCAGAAGCCGTGGATCGCGAAGGGACCTTCGGGGATTGCATTGCGCAGTTTGGTTGAGTTTGTAAAAGGCTTCGCGAACTAGGTGGACTGAATTAGAGTTTCTGGGAAAGATGCGCTTTGATGCGCTTTTCTTCGCAGCCATTTCGGTAAGGTAGGCATCTTATGCGCTCGGATCGGCTCGTCCGCTTCCGTCAATTCTGATTCTGGAGGCATTCCTTGAAACCTCTAATGTTGGTAGGAATTGTAGTGCTGGTGCTGGGCGTGCTTTCCTTTTTCGTGCCCTTCCCACATTCCGAACGTCACGGTGTCAGCGTCGGAGACGCACACGTGGGCATCACGACTCACGACGACCGGAGGGTACCGCCGGTCATGAGTATCGTGTTGGTTGTGGTAGGGGCGGGACTGACGATCGCCGGCAGCAAGAGTTAGATCGCAAAAGAAATTGGCCACGGATTTTCACAGATCGACGGGGTACGGATAAATAAACTGACGATCAACTTTTCAGAAGCAATATCCGTGTGAATCTGTGGCCGACTTGCTTTATTTCGTAGTTGCTTGGTCGAAGGCCTTCTCCAGATTCGTGACCAGCGGAGCTTCACCAGGCTGCAGGCCGCTGCGGCCGGTCATGCGCCAGAGGTATTGATTTTGCGGCCAGCCGTGAGCATCGTACACAGCCAGCACATCTTCGGACGGGCGGCTCATGACCATCAAAATGATATCGGCTTGCTGCGGTTCATAAACCAGAATGAACTTCCCCCACTTCTGCATCGCATCCTGCACCGTGGCGATCGCCTGGCGGTCTTCGGGGAACAGGTTCGGATTGAACTGGTTACCATCATAGCTGGTGACGTAGATGAAGCGAGCGTTGACCAGCGTCCCAGGAAATGGCGGGATATTCTGCGGAGCGCTTACCTTTGGAGGTTTGGGCGCTGCGAGGGCCAGCGTCGTCGCCAATAACACGACAACAAGCATTGCGACTGACTTGGTTCCGGTTTTCATAGGGCTCTTCATAGAGATTCACTCGGCTTTGCTTTCTCAATTGCTTAGATGACTGCAACCTTGCGGGCGTTGCACGCCAGTCGGACAATTCCGCCTAAGTCACTGAATCGATTGTAACTGGAAGATATTGGAGAGATAGAGCACTAGAGGGCCAACACTGACGGTTATGACTTTCACCGGGAATGACGTCTCCGTGACCGGAAAATGGGCTTTAGAGCGAAAGTAGGCGGCTGGATGAGCTTTTGAGAACCGGTGCGACGAACCGACTCGCTGGACGATTTCGGCGAGGTGGCGTTTCTCCGTTATATCTATAAGATAATATCAATGACCCACAGGCAATTTCAACAACGTGCACGGAGCCTTAACAACTTACGGACGTTAGTCTATTCAGGCCCCGAATCTTTCGGCGGCGCGAGCTTTCGCCTTGGCCGCTTCTTCCTCGCGGTTCTTGGGCGGAGCGTTGGTTTCGAGGGAGTGGAGAAGACGTTCCGAGACGGCCGCCACTTCATTGACGGCAGCGAGGAACGAAGCTTCATTTGCTTTTGACGGTTTGTTGAAGCCGGTGATCTTCCTGACGAACTGCAGCGAGGCAGCGCGAATCTCGTCGGAGTTGACGGGCGGATCGAAGTTGAAAAGAGTTTTGATATTCCTGCACATTCTGCATGGCCTCCCAGAATTAGAAGAACGTTCCCAGAGGGAAACCAAAGGTCGTCCCTCAGGGGCTGAAGCCCGCATTTCTGTTGGCTCTGGGCGGCACGGCTGAAGCCATGCCCTTCCCGAACCTATGTCTGGCGCGTTTCTATTCTGACATACAAATCGATCGGTCTGACATACAACTCGATCGGTTAGAACAGCCTTCCTATGGAAAGATTCACGCGCGATTCACCCGTTGGGCTGACGCTGGTGGCTAGAGCGATGGGGCCAACGATGGTTTCTGCAATCACGCCGAGATTAAACGTGCCGCGGACCACGACCGTGCTGGGATCGTTGAATGCGCTGCCCGCTTCGTACCATCCGCCCCAATAGATTTTTCCTCCGACGAGCTGCGGCAAGTGATAGAACTCGCGGCGGAATCCGAACGAGGAATATACGTAGTGATTGCCGACGAATTCCTGGGGAAGGTAGGCGCCGAGGTGGAAAGTTCCGCCCAAGGTGAAAACCTGGAATGGGCCGGCGGTGCCGTGGAACGTGGTTCCACCCGAGGCGAGGAAAAAAAGGGAAGTCTTCGGCCCGGTCGGAATGAAAGTGGAAGTTTGAACATCGAGTTGCGCGATGGGATGGAGAAGGCCAGGACTCTGCAGCACGCGGGAGAGACTGGAGACAATGCGCGTGCCGCGGCCCGGAACTTCGGGATCGTCCTGGCCGTCCCAGACATAGCGGGCGCGGAATTCTCCCGTGCTGCCGGTGACTGAAACCAGGCCGGCGCTGCCGATCAGGGGCGCGAGTTTGCCGTCGAATATTTCGTAGCCGAGGCGGAGTTCGCTCCGCTGACCGGTATTAAAGCCCAAGTCGAAGCCGCCTCCGGCTCGTTCGTCGCCGAACACTGAGACGCGAGTCTCTCCGGTGAATTCGTTGCGCGGGAGTTTGGAAGCAAAAACGTAGGGCGCGACGAAAAGATGGGTGTCGCCGAGCGGCTGATAGAACTCGCTGGCGGCGAGGTTGCTTGAGCCTAGCAGGAGATCGTTGCGCCATTCGCCGCCGTGATGTTCCACGTCCATGAAAGTGATGCGGGCGCCGGCGGCAAAATCGAATGCGGCTACGCCGGAACCATCGACGTTCACCGCTAGATCCACGAACGGCGGACCGTAGGTTTTCTCATGTGCAGTCACGCGCAATGCAGGCACGCCATTTTGCGTGAAGCCTTCGTAGCCCAGGCGGTCGAACTCGCCTTCGCCGGCGATGCGGGTCAGTTGGGTCTCGAGTTTCGGCAGATTGAGCGGGCCGCTGGTGACCGGCTTGAGACTATGTTCAAAGCGGCGGTCCTGGTCGGAGTCTCCGCCTACGACTTCCACGGATTGCACTGCGTTTGGTTGAGGGTGTCTGCGAGCCGAGCGTGCGGCCAGATAATGCTGCCACTCCGCATTGTCTTTGATGGCGTAGGGCAGCAAGATCGCGGACTGATCGGCCGCGCTCTTGTAACCGAGGCGGATGAGATCGTTGAGCCGATCGTAGTCGTCGATAGAAAAACTTCCGGTGTCGACGGTTACGACAGCGTTGGCGAGAGCGAGAGAGCGGCGTTCATTCTGCAGCAGCATAACGTCGAGGGCGCGGGAGAGCACACCGGTCAGGGTTTCCAGTTGCTCGGGGTCGCCGAGAGGAGTGCGGAGGTCGATCGCGATCACGGTGTCGGCATCCATTTCGCGGACGGTCTCGACGGGAATGTTTTCGACCATGCCCCCATCGGCCAGCACGCGGCCGTTGAGTTCCACGGGAGTGAAAACGCCGGGGATGGCCATGCTGGCGCGCACGGCCGTGGCTAGAGAACCATCGCGCAGCACGACCCGGTCGCCGCTCAACATATCCGTGGCTACGCAGCGGAACGGAATGGGCAGGTCGTCGAAGCTGGCGATGTGGGAGAAGGGGAACGCGATGCGATCAAGCAGCAGGCCGACGCCGAGGCCAGGGTTGAGCCCGTTGGGACCGTTCAGTCCATGCTTCAGGCCGAGTGCGGCTTGAATCTGGTAGTCGCGGCGATCTTGCTTGCGGCGATAGCTTAGCTGCCGGTAGGTGGGTCCGGAAAGAAGGACATCATCCCAGTCGACGTTCTCGGCAAACTTCTGGATTTCCTCGGGCGACATGCCTGTGGCGTACATGGCGGCGATGATGCTGCCCATGCTGGTACCGGCCACGCGGTCGACCGGGATGTGATTCTGCTCCATCCATTGCAGCACTCCGATTTCAGACAGGCCGAGCGCGCCGCCGCCGCTGAGCGCAAGACCGATGCGGGGACGGGAAACGGGCTGCGCGGCGCCTGTCTGTGGAATTAGCTGCGGATCTTGTGCCGTGGCCAGAGTACCTGAGAACGTGCTCGACAGCGCCAGCAGAAAAAGGAAAGCGAGCCGCGTTGCGACACTGCGGCAACAGTGGGGCGAAGACCTCATGTTCATCCTCCCGGACGGAGCAGGTTGAGCTGGCTGGGAAAAAACTCACATTAGCAGGTTTGCTTGCGGATTGTTTTCCTAACGTTTGGGTGGCGGCGGCTGCAGAGCCTGGCGCGCCTGGTCGACAACGCTGCGAACCGCATCGACCACCAGGTCTGGGCGATCGAGCTGGATGTAATGGCCACTGTTTTTCGTGATCACCCGCCTGCCTCTGGTGGAGAGGTGCGCTAATTCTTCCTGCATCTGTTGCCAGGCATCGTTGGTGGGTTTGACCAGGTCTTCGGGAAGGTCGGGCTGGGGCATGTCGGGATCGTGTGAGAGCACGACCAGGGGGATGTCGCCGAGTGAGCCGCTGTTCGCAGTTGCTGCGGCGCTCTGAGAAATTGCCTTCAATTCTTCGACGCTTTCGCGCGCAGTGTGGAAGTTGCAGTCGGCGGCGCGGACGGCATCGTCGTTACCGCAGAATCCCATGAGACGCGGAATTCCGAAAGGCATGGTGAACTCGAAAAATTCCTGCTCGCGCAGCCAGGTGGCGTCCAGATCGTTGATTGCTGGTGGAAGGCGTTTCTGCTGCTCGGGGTGAGAAGAATCCACGAGAACCAGGCCGACGATCATGCCGTTAGGCTCGTGACGATAAAGGCTGGCGTAGAGGCGCACATCGAATCCGCCCATCGAGTGGCCGACGAGGACTAGCGGACCAGAGATGCCAGCGTGTTGCAGCAGCCGGTGCAATTCGTCGACGAACACTCTGGTGGTGCGGGGACGCGGGCTGGAATCGCTGTAGCCGAGGCCGGCGCGATCGTAGGAGCAGACGCGGGTGAACTTTGCGATCTCCGGCTGCACTTTGTGCCAAGACAGAAATGAGTCGCCCATGCCGGCATCGAGGACTACCGTGGGCGATCCCTGGCCGGTGCAGTCGATGTGCAGTTTGTAACCGCCGATGTCGACGAGCTGGCCGGGCATGGGGTGGAAGCGGCGCTCGCGCGTCTCGGAAATATTCTCGTAGAGGAAACCGGCGAAGAGGACAACCACAAGCACAACAATGAGCAAACGAAATGCACTGCGAAGCCACGATTGAGAAATGGTCGAGGGCGCGTCAGGCATGCTGTTCTTCTGGGTAAAGGCACGTGAACGGACCGCCCGTTCACGCATTGCCCGCATTCTACATGACCGGCGGCACGGTTATGCCCATGATTGCCAAGGTTCGAATCAGTTCGCGGCGGACCACGGCTACCGTGGCCAGCAGGAAATGCTTTCGCTTTTCATCGGGCTCACTCAGGATGGGATGGCGGTGATAAAAAGTATTGAAAAGTTGCGCCAGTTGGAAGGCGTGCTTGGCCAGGTAGGCCGGTTCTGCGGTCGCGATGCATTGGTCGACCAGGTAGGAAGTTTTCGATGCGGCCAGCCAGAGTTCCCAGAATTCATCAGCGTTTTCACCCGTCAGAAATTTGGCCAGGTCTGCGACCGAGACCTGGTTGGCAATGTCTCGACAGAAAGTTTCGGGGTCGATAGCGGCTTTCTTGAAGATGCTGGCGGCGCGGACGACGGCGTATTGCGCATAGGGACCGGTTTCGCCTTCAAAGCTGAGGGCTTCTTTGAAGTCGAAGGCGATGACGGACTGCTTGGTGAACTTCAGCATGAAGTAACGCAGGGCACCGATGGCGATTTGCGTGGCGATGGAGAGGCGCTCGGCGTCGGTGAGCTGGGGATGGCGCGAGTCGACTTCGCTTTTGGCCGAGGCGATGAGCTGGTCGAGAAGGTCGTCGGCTTTTACGCCGAAGCCTTTGCGGCCTGAGACCTCGATGTAAGAACGCGTCTTATCTTCTTCGCTGAGCGTGTATCCGAGTTCGGCGGCGCAGCGCGGGGTGAGCGCGACCATTTCGTAAGAAAAATGCGTGTAGTGGTCGGCAGCCTCGTTGTGGCCGAGTCCGCGCAGCGCTTCGATCACGGTGTTTTGGGCTTCGGACTGGCGGGCGTCGATTACGTTGTAGATTTCTGCGACGTCGCCGAAGTGAGGATGATTCTTGTCGCCTTGCATGGCGGAGATCCAGCACTCGTGCTGGTCGGGATAGCGGTAGAACTTGCGATAGGCGAAATCGCGGCCGAGCAAGCCGAACTTCCACATGTGGTAGGCGATGTCTTTGCCGACATAGCCGACTGTGCCGTTGGAGCGGACGATTACCTTCTGGTCTTCTTCGGAGATGTCTGAGGGGCGGATATCGACGCCGGGTTTCAGCGGAATCTCCATGAGTGTGTCATCGAGATCGCCGGCATTGTCTGATCCGTTAGCTTTTTTCTTGGCGTCGGCAGTCGCGGGCGAGGGCGCCCGCGCCACACGACCTGTGCCAGCACGGCGCATGACCCAGCAACCTTTATTCTTGCCTTCATTCTCGTAGGTGAGCACACCGGCTTCCTTCAGCTTGACGAAGGCTGCGTCCCAGAAATGGAGGTGCAGGATTTCGCTTTCGCGAGGCAGGAAATCGTATTCGATGTCGAGGCGGTCCATGGTTTCGAGGTGGCGGCGCAGAACGGCAGTCGAGATCAGCTCGGCGATGGCCGCCGTTTCGCTCGTGGCGTCCTCGATGGCGTGCAGCGTCCGGGCGCGGGCCTGCAGGTTTTTCTTGTCTTGTTCATACCATTGCGAAACCCGGGCGTAGAGGTCCCAGCAGTGGTAGTCGAAGCGGGGCTGGCGGGTTAGAGCCTCGATTTCTGCGCGGGACTTTTTCTCGATAATCATGAAACCCACGACGACGTCCGCGACTTGCACACCGGTGTTGTCGATATAGTTCTGGACGTCGACGTCCCTGCCTGCATAGCGGAGCAGGCGGACAAACGTGTCACCGAGAATGGCGTTGCGCAGATGGCCGATGTGGGCGGCCTTGTTGGGATTGATGCTGGTGTGCTCGACCAGAATCTTTCCCGCGGGAATTGCGACGAGCGGTTTCTGATCAGCGGCGAGAGCTGCAGCCAGCCAGGCACGACTAATTTTGACATTCAGGTAGCCGGGGGGCGCGACCTGCATTTCGGCGATGCCTTCGATGGGCCCGATGCTAGCGCGGATGGCTTCGGCAAGCTTCAGCGGAGCCGTGCGCAGCGGCTTGGCGAAGGGAAAGAGAGGGATGGCGAAATCGCCGAGCTCTACCTTGGGAGGCTGTTCAATGACCACTTCGGGTAAAGTTGCGTCCGGATAACGGTGGCGAAGAAACTCTGCGATGCGTCCGGCTAGAACATGTTCGAGATGACGATACAAGGCTTCCCTCTGCGCTGTCTAAGAAGATAGTGATTCTAGCAGAGCGCGCGGGGACGCTGGTTTGACGCAGGATGCACGCTTCCCTATGATAAAAAATCGGCCTGACTTCTATGCGCATTGCCTACCTAGAGTGTTTTTCCGGCATGAGCGGCGATATGTTTCTGGGCGCGCTTGTGGATGCCGGGGTTCCGGCGCGGTTGTTCGAAGACACCGTGGCGGCACTTGGGGTGGGCGCGAAGCTGGAAATTTCGCGAGTGGTGCGCCGCGGGATTTCGGCCACCAAGGTGGATGTTTACGTTGACGGGGAGAAGGATTTGCCGCGCGAGGAGTATTGGGAGCGGCAGGAGCAGCATTCTCATCCGCATTCCGGCCACGGTCATGAGCCCGAGCGTGAGCATCATGGACATTCACATTCCCATCCTGGTGAGATGCGGACAGGAGTGTCCGCGCCACACGAGCACTCGCACGAGCATTCTCGCGGGCTTGGTGAGATTCGGCAGATCATTTTTTCAGCTTCGATTTCGGAATCCGCTAAGAAGACCGCCATCCATATCTTCGAGGCGCTGGGACAGGCAGAGGCGAAGATTCATGATACGCCGATTGAGAGTGTGCACTTTCATGAAGTCGGTGCAGTGGACGCGATCGTGGATATTGTCTGTGCGGCCGTTGGGGCCGAGGCGCTGCGGGTGGACGAGATTAGTTGTTCGCCCTTGAATATCGGCGGCGGCATGGTGAAGTGCGCGCATGGCACGTTTCCGGTACCGGCTCCGGCGACGGTGGAACTGCTGAAAGATGCGCCTGTTTATTCCTCGGGATTGCAGGCGGAACTGGTCACGCCGACGGGCGCGGCGATCGTGAGGACTTTGGCTTCGCGATTCGCGGCTTTTCCAGAGATGAAGATTGAGAAGTCGGGCTATGGAGCGGGATCGCGGGATTTTCCCGGGCATCCGAATGTGGTGCGGCTGACGATTGGAGAAGCCGCCGCGACTCTGGCTGCGAAGACTGCATCGGAGACGATCACGGTGCTGGAGGCGAATCTCGATGATTTAAATCCGCAGGTGTTTGGATATGTGATGGATCGGTTGCTCGAGGAGGGCGCGCTCGATGCCTTTGGCATGCCGGCGCAGATGAAGAAGAATCGTCCGGGAATGGTGTTGACGGTTTTGTGCAGGCCTGAAGACGCGGGCAAGCTGGCACAACTGATTTTCACGGAAACTACTACGCTCGGCGTACGGCGGCACGATGAGATGCGGCAGACTCTGGCGCGGCGGTGGGAGAGCGTCGGAACGCCGTGGGGCGAGGTTAGGATCAAGATCGCGAGCATGAACGGGACGGTCACCAACTACGCGCCGGAATATGAAGATTGCCGGCGGATTGCGGCGGAGTGCCATGTGCCGCTGAAGCAGGTCATACAGGAAGCCGCGCGTGCGTATATGGGGACAGTCAAAACCTTAAACACAGAGGGCACAGAGGAGCACAGGGTAGTGAATAAGATTCTATGAGCCGGAAGTTTTACATTACGACGCCAATTTACTACGTGAACGCGCATCCACACATCGGGCACGCGTACACGACTATTGCGTGCGACACGATTGCGCGACGGCAACGGCTGCTGGGCGCGGAAACGTTTTTTCTTACGGGCACGGACGAGCATGGGCAGAAGATCGAACGGGCGGCGCAGGCTGCGGGAAAAACTCCGCAGCAGTATGCGGATGAGATTTCGGCGGAGTTCCGGCGGTTGTGGAAGCGGATGGGCATCTCGAACGACGATTTCATCCGCACCACGGAAGACCGGCACAAGAAGCGGGTGCAGGAACTCTTCCGGAAGATTCGTGACAATGGATACATCTACAAGGGCACTTACACCGGGCAGTACTGCGTGTCGGATGAGCTTTATGTTGATGGCGCGCAGCCGGGCGATCCCTGCCCTACTTGCGGGCGCATTACCGAGACGGTGAAGGAAGAAAACTATTTCTTCAAGCTCTCGGAGTTTCAAGACAAGCTGCTGGCGCTTTATGCGAATCCGGAGTTCATTCGTCCCGAGGCGCGGCGCAATGAAGTAATTTCGTTTGTGCGCTCGGGGCTGCGCGATCTCTCGATCAGCCGTTCGACGTTTACCTGGGGTATTCCGGTGCCGGACGATCCCAAGCATGTGATTTACGTCTGGCTCGACGCGCTGGCGAACTACATTACGGCAATTGGCTACGGCTCTTCGCACGCGGGCGCGCAGGAGGCGTTCAAGAAATTCTGGCCGGCCGATGTGCAGATGATCGGGAAAGAGATAGTCCGCTTCCATTGCGTTTATTGGCCGGCGTTTCTCATGGCTGCGGGGCTGCCGGTGCCGAAGGCGATTGTAGCCCATGGCTGGCTGCTATTTGAAGAAAGCAAGATGTCGAAGTCGCGCGGCAATATCGTGCGGACGGAGACGATTCTCGACGTGTTGGGCGCGGATGCGCTGCGCTATTTTCTGCTGCGGGAAGTGGTGTTCGGCCAGGATGGATCGTTCTCGTTCGACGCGCTGGTGCAGCGTTATAACTCCGACCTGGCGAACGGGTTGGGAAATCTGGCGAGCCGCACCTTGACCATGATCAACCGCTATTTCAAAGGCGAGGTGCCGTATCCATCGCGCGGGGCGTCGAAAACGGCGGCCGATGATGCTATTGCGGAGACGGCGCGGAAGACGATCCGCGAATTCGGGACGCTGTTTGATCAGTTCCAGTTTTCGCGGGCGCTCGAAGCGGCGTGGGCGCTGGTGGCGGCGGTGGACAAATACATTGTCGAGAACGAGCCATGGGCGCTGGGCGAGAAGCAGGATGAAGACAGCCGCTCGCGCCTGGCTACCGTGCTTTATACGGCTGCGGAAGCTCTGCGGATTGCGACGGCGTTGGCGTATCCCGTGGTGCCGGATGCGGCCGCGAAGATCTGGCTGCAGCTGGGGCTTGGAGATATCAAGAAGCTCGCGCTGAGCGAACTGGCCTGGGGGCAACTGCCTCTGAGCACAAAGCTGGGCGAAGTGCAGCCCGTGTTTCCGCGCGCCGACAAGAGCGCCATTGAAAGGATGCAGAAGATGGAAGAGGAGCAGAGGAGTGCGCCGGTGGCAGAGGCTGCGGTTTCGATGCCCGCACCGACGAATGGGCCGAAGACGGCTCCAGTCGCGGCGGTGCCGGCGGCAGTTCCAACGGCCGTCGCTGCGGCCAACGACAAGATTTCCATCGACGATTTCGCCAAGATCGAGCTGCGCGTGGGACTGGTGAAAGTTGCCGAGAGGGTGCCCAAGGCCGACAAACTTTTGCGGCTCGAGATTGATATTGGAACCGAAACGCGGCAGGTGCTGGCCGGAATTGCCGAAGCCTATGCGCCGGAAAGTTTGATTGGGCGGAAAGTTGTGATCGTCGCCAATCTTGCGCCGCGCAAGCTGCGCGGGATGGAATCGAACGGGATGATCGTGGCGGCGTCGCTTGAAGATGGGAAGCCGGTGCTGGCGGGGTTTTTGGAGGATGTACCGGTGGGGGCGAGATTGAAGTAGATTCCAAGATCAGTTCTCCTGGAGAAGAAGTCAAAACCAAGCCGAGCTTTCGCTCGGCATGGACGGGCAAGAGTGCCCGTCCCCACACGAGCTGTTTCATAAGCCATGTTTGTTGATTCGCACGCTCATCTTGACGGCAAGCAGTTCGACTCCGACCGCGAGCAGGTCATTGCCCGCGCACGCGACGCTGGGGTGCAGACCATCGTCGCCATCGGCAATGGCGATGGTCCCGAGGATGTGGATTGCGGAATCCGATTGGCGGAGAAATACGACTTCATCTATGCGACCCTCGGCATTCATCCTCACGAAGCCCGACTGGCGAATGAAGCTGCATATCAGAAGATGGAACGGCTGGCGAAGAATCCTAAAGTGATCGCCTGGGGGGAAATCGGGCTCGATTACTATTACGATCACTCTCCGCGCGACGTGCAGAAAGATGTTTTCTTGCGGCAGATGGAATTGGCGGCGGCCGCGAAGCTGCCGATTGTGATTCACTGCCGTCCGTCGGAAGACAGTGAGAATGCCTGGGATGATTGCCTCGGGTTGATGCGAGAACACTGGGCACCGAAAGGGCTGGGAGGAATTCTGCACTGCTTCACCGGAAACTGGCCGCAGGCGAAGAGCGCGCTCGACATGGGGTTCATGATTTCGTTCGCCGGCAACTTGACCTTCCCGAAGGCCCAACCAATTCGCGATGCCGCGCTCGAGGTTCCGATGGATCGAATGCTGATTGAGACTGACTCACCGTATCTGGCGCCGGTGCCGCACCGCGGCAAACGCAACGAGCCGGCGTTCGTTGGGCAAACCGCGCGGAAGCTCGGTGAATTACTAGGATCGACGGCGGAAAAAATCGGGGAGCAGACGGCTCGCAACTTTTACAATTTTTTCAAATTGACTGAAACCGCTGAAACCAAAGTTTCTGCAGGTTAACCCTCCTCCCGGAGGGCTTCTTCTGGTACCCTCAAGAGTCAGATTCCATTGTTTCAGAAAGAAATGAAATCCTGATGCCCGATAACACTTTTGACATCGTGAGCAAGATTGACCTGCAGGAGGTTTCGAATGCGATCCAGCAGGCGTTGAAGGAAGTTCATACGCGCTTCGACCTCAAGGATTCGAAGTCGAACATCGAATTGGAAAAGGACGCGATCGTGCTGCACTCCGCCGATGAATACAAGCTGAAGGCGGTGAACGATATCCTGCAACAGAAGCTGGTCAAGCGCGGCGTTTCGTTGAAGGGCTTAACCTATGGCGCGGTGGAACCGGCCGCAGGCGGCACGGCCAAGCGCAAAGTCACGATGCAACAGGGCATCGCCATCGAAAAGGCGCGGGAGATCGTGAAGCTAGTCAAGGACTCCAAGAAGAAAGCGCAGGCTTCGATCCAGGGAGACTTGGTGCGGATCAGCAGCAAAGATCGCGACACGTTGCAAGAAGTAATCGCAATGCTGCGAGGACATGATTTCGGCATCGATTTGCAGTTTACGAATTACCGGACGAATTAAGTGAGCGCACCGGCAATTATCAACGGGAAAGAAGTCTTCGACCTGCTGCACGATGACCTCGCGGCGTTGGAGGGCGAGTTCGGGCAGGATACCGTCTCGGGCGTGCAGGCCATCACGGAGATTGGCGAGTATCTGCGGAACGGCGGCGGCAAGCGAATTCGCCCGGCACTTCTCTTTCTTTCTGCCAAGCTGTTCAACTACGAAGGACGCGGCGCGGTGCGACTGGGCGCGGTGGTTGAGATCATTCACACCGCTACGCTGGTGCATGACGACATCATCGATGAAGCTAAGACGCGCCGCGGCCGGCCCGCCGCTAATACGCAGTGGGGCAATTCGAAGTGCGTCTTAGCGGGCGACTGGCTCTACATGCAGGCCTTTAAGGTAGCAGTGCAAGAGCGCAACTTCCGCATTCTCGACACTCTGATCGAACTGACGCAGCAGATGGTTGAGGGCGAACTACTGCAGATGGAAAAGCTGGGTCAACTGATCACGCTCGATGAGCATTTCGATTTGATCTACCGCAAGACCGCTTGCCTGTTTTCCGTTTGCATGCGGCTGGGAGCAATTCTGGGTGGAGCAACGGCCGCGCAGGAAAAGGCTTTGGGCCAGTACGGGCACGATCTCGGCATGGCTTTTCAGATTGTCGATGATGTGCTCGACCTGACTGCGTCCGAAGATGTTTTGGGCAAGCCGGTGGCGAGTGATTTGCGCGAGGGCAAGGTCACGATGGCGGTGATCCACGCGCTCGAGCGTTGCACGCCCGAAGAACGCGCCAAGATTGAGACCATTCTGCGCGATCGCACCTTCAACGGCGTGACCCATGCCCAGATTATGGAGATTCTGCAGCGCCACGGATCGCTGGAAGCGGCCCATGCTCGCGCCGTGCGGTATGCGGAGTCGGCGCGGAGGGCGATTTGCACCTTCCCGGATTCTGAGATCAAGCGCGCGCTGCTGTGGGCGCCGGAGTTTGTGGTGGCGAGAGAGAAGTGAATCAACCCGTCGAGATTTGCACAGGCTCAGGCCTTCGTTTTGATTTTCGTCACGCAATATTGTGACTGAGGCCACAGACTTTCCGCCGGCGATTGGAACATAATGCTGTCGCTTGGTGGAGTGCCGCCAAAGCGGAAGGTTAATGAGACGCACCATGATGCGATGGATCGCCACAGAGTGGTCCACCTGATCTCGCCCCGGCACTTGGGAAAGGCAGTCGCCGAGGTGCCTTACCAGCAGCGGAAACATCCGCTAAAGCACAAGCAGCGGCTTCAGTCGAAGCTTTGCGAAAAAAGGCGCCGGCTTCTGATGACGCGCCGACCCGTGAAGGGGTCCGGTACTTCGAGTGATGGCCGCTGTCTTTTAAGCCCGCACGGGGAGAGTCCCTTTTCGAATAAGCACTCCCCGTAACAAAGCCGGACGTTGTCCATCGGACAGGCGTCCGGCTTTGTTTATACTGAACCCTTTCCTGATTTTCTTTATCCAAGACGGTTTATGAATTTGTATTTGCTGATGGCGCGCCACGGGTACGCCCTGACCTTCGGTCTGTTGGTGGCCGAAGCCATCGGGCTTCCCTTCCCGGCTGCGATCGCCTTGGTGGCGGCGGGGGCTGCGGTGGCGGCGCATGCGTTGTGGGGTCCGTACATTCTGCTGGCGGCGATTGTGGCTTTGCTGCTGGGCGACACGGTGCAGTTCTGGCTGGGACGGTACATGGGCTGGCTGCTGCTCGGGTTCCTCTGCCGTGTGTCGATCAATCCCGAGACCTGTATTTTGCGCTCTGCGGAGTCCTTCTATAAACGCGGAAAAGCCACGCTGGTGGTTGCGAAGTTCATTCCCGGAGTCAACACCATGGCAGCGCCGCTGGCGGGTAGCATGAAGATGCGCTTCTGGCAGTTTCTGCAATTGGATTTTGCCGGAGCCCTGGTGTACTCCCTCACCTATCTTTCTGTGGGATATCTTTCCCGCGATTTCCTGGCCCGCATCCTGCGCGGGTTTCACGAGGCTGGGCTGGCAATGGAAGTGGTCGTGGTTGCCGCTGTCGTGGCGTACGCGATCTACCGTGTCGTTCAGTACTACAGGCACAGAATGTATCGCGTGGTGCCGCGGATTCAGGTTCAGGAGCTGGCCGCGCGCCTGGCCTCACAAGACTCGAATCGAGTGCTTATTGTCGACGTCCGCAGCCACGGCTATTACGACTCGGGGACGGCGCGGATCAAAGGCTCGATCCGCATCGAGCCCAACAACCTTGAAGAGGAAATCAAGAACCTTCCCAAGGACAAAGACATTTATCTTTACTGCACTTGAGCGCGCGAAGCGACCAGCGCCCGGGTGGCGCATTTGCTGCGGGAAAAAGGATTCAACACGTTCGTGATCGTGGGTGGATTGACTGCCTGGCGTAAAGCTGGGGAGCCGTTGGAATCAGTTCCGCAGAATGATCTGGTGAAGCTGCCAACGTTTTCTTGAGCAATCGTTGTCTGCACAGACCAATAGCGCAGCCGCCGACGGATTGCGAACATTTTGCCGAAAAGGCGGAAGTGGAAATTCCGTCTGGATTTCCATCTCTCGTCCTCAGCTTGTCAGCGACTTAGCGGAGCTGGCGTTCCTCGAATCTCACTTCGCAGCGACCACGGTCTTTACTGAAATCGTATCTCCGTTGGCAGTGCCAGTAACTCTGGCTTCTTCCCAAGCCAACTTGTCGAGTTCATCCAGATTGGCTTGATTCTCTGTGTCCAGCGTATAGACCTTGTCGCCGACCACCAAGGCATACTTCGCGCCTTTCTTCACACAGGCACGAACGCAGGTGGCGGGAGCGACTCCCTCACTGTGTTTCGCGCCGCACATGGCGTCGCTGACCTTTCCTGTGAAGGTCTGAGTAGCCGCGGCCAGCGCCGGCAGAGCCGCCAAACCGGCGCCCAGCACTATGGTCGCTATCCAGAGTTGCACTATCCGTAAACGGGTCATGAGTCCTCCTTGCTTGTCGATTGTATTTCTGCCTTCTCATTGTTGGATGCGGCTGAATGGAAATCGAGTTCAAGTTTTCGGCCCGGGGTGAGCACCTGCTGCGGGAAAAAGAGTTCAACAGGGCAGGGGATGATGTACATTTGTCGGGCTTTGCCATTTATGAGCGACAGGATCAATCACGATGCGTCGCACGCGCGCGGGATGAATCGCGTGGTTTTTCTGCTGGCCCTATCGGTTTTCATCAACTACATCGACCGCAGCAATCTTTCGATCGCAGCGCCGCTTCTGAAAGACGAATTGGGACTTTCGGCTGCGCAGCTGGGGACTCTGCTCTCGGTATTTTTCTGGACCTACGGCTGCATGCAGATTCCGGCCGGCTGGTTAGTCGATCGCTTCGAAGTGAAATGGGTGTTTGCCGCAGGTTTCTTCGTATGGTCCGCGGCAACTGCGGTGACGGGAATACTGCACGGATTTTCCGCCTGGATCGTAATTCGCGTGATCCTTGGGATCGGGGAATCAATCTCTTTTCCCGCATACTCAAAGATTTTGGGCAGCAGCTACTTCACCGAAAGCCGGCGCGGCATGGGCAATGCGGCCATTATGGCCGGGCTTTCTTTGGGGCCGGCGGTCGGCATGCTGGTGGGAGGAAGCGTGGTTGGCCGCTTTGGCTGGCGGCCATTTTTCCTGGTGCTGGGTTTCGCCAGCTTGCTGTGGCTGATTCCGTGGCTGGCGTGGATGCCCAGCGGTACCACCTCGACCGCAGCGGCCTCGGAACCGAAGGTTCGAGTTCTCGACATTTTCCGCGAGCGCTCAGCGTGGGGAACTTGCCTGGGACAGATTTGCATCAACTACGGCTTGTATTTTCTGGTCGCATGGCTGCCGTTTTATCTGGTGCGGGCCCGCAATCTCTCGATGAATCAGATGGCACGCGTTGGAGGATTGATCTTTTTGTTAGCAGCGGTGTCGGCGATCCTCACCGGAAAATTGTCGGAGCGCTGGATTGCCTCGGGCGCATCAGCGACGCGGGTGCGCAAGACACTGCTCGGCGGCGGGATGACCGGCCTGGGAATTTCGCTGGCAGCGGCAGCGGCCGCACCTGGCAACGTTTTCGTCTGGGTACTGGCCGCGGCCGGTGTCTGCCTCGGAGTAAATGGGGCGCACTGCTGGGCAGTCACGCAAACGCTGGCCGGGCCGCGGGTTTCAGGGCGATGGACGGGAGTGCAGAATTTCGTGGGGAACTTTGGCGGCTCCTTTGCGCCCGCGATTACCGGATACCTGCTTAATCGTCTCGGCCGATTTTATTGGCCTTTTCTGATCGCGGGGTTGTTCTCCTGGATTGGAGCGCTGGCTTGGGTGTTTCTGGTG
The DNA here is from genome assembly GCA_049673585.1 of Candidatus Sulfotelmatobacter sp. Lineage (GTDB taxonomy): Bacteria > Acidobacteriota > Terriglobia > Terriglobales > Acidobacteriaceae > Sulfotelmatobacter. The sequence continues at coordinate 41,488 of JBATXV010000023.1, forward strand.
GGCCCGATAGAGCCGGTGGAGTGGGAGAAGAAAATCCACGGATCGCTCGGCGACAATGCTTCGCCAGCGACCGGCACGATCTCGCCGTAATACACTTTCATTCAGTGAGAGAAATCGAGATCAAGTTTCGAGCCGTCGACTTGCGTGCTCTGGCGCGCAAGTTGCGGGCGGCTGGATTTCGCCTGCTGACGCCGCGGACGCATGAAATGAATACTCTTTACGATCTTCCCGGCGAAGTTCTGCGTAGACGCAAGGAACTGCTCCGCATTCGAAAGTATGGCTCGGAGTGGACACTGGCGCATAAATCCAAGGGAAAGATTGGAAAGCACAATGCCCGCATCGAGATTGAGACTGGCGTGGGCGACGGGAAGAAGATGGATTTGATCCTGCGCGCTCTGGGATATTCGCCGTCATTCCGCTACGAGAAGTTTCGCGCCGAGTGGACCGATGGTAAGGGGCAGGTCGTCGTGGACGAGACGCCAATTGGGAACTTCTGTGAGATCGAGGGCGCGCCGCGGTGGATTGATGCTACAGCGAAGAAACTCGGCGTAGCCGCAGCGGATTACATTACGAAGAACTATGCCGGATTGTTTCTGGAGTGGAAGGCTGGAACGAAGAGTCAGGCCGAGGAGATGACGTTCAAAGCGGTAGTGGGCTCTCGCAATCGGCGTTCGTGATAGCTTTGCGCCTCGCTGCGCTTTGCTGGACCCTTCGGCTTCGCTCAGGGCAGGCTCACGAGGCGCCCGTCCCCACACCGCATCGGCATCCCAGGTTCGTGGTCGCCTTAGGCTCCGTGACATTTTTTGAATTTCTTGCCTGATCCGCAGGGGCAGGGATCGTTGCGGCCCACTTTTTCCTGCCCGCGAACCACTTGTTGAACCGGCTGCATCTCGCCGGCTCCAGCCATGCGTGCTTGTTCGAGTTCGCGGCGCTTGCGGCGCATAAAGGCTTCTTCGAGGTCATCGGCGGAAGTCGCGACCAGACGCGGCGGACGATGTCCGTTCCCACCACTTCCCTGTCGCACCGGAACTCCGGACTCCGGGCCGGCGGGCTCACCTCCCTGCGGACCGGTGAGATCCGGATCGCGAGGGCGTTCAATAATCTGCATCAGGTAGAGATAGCGGGCCGTATCTTCCTGGAAGCGCTCCAGCATGGCCTCGAACATTTCGAACGATTCTTTTTTGTACTCGACGAGCGGATCGTGCTGGCCATAGCCGCGCAGCCCGATGCCCTCCTTCAGGTGATCCATGCTCAGGAGGTGGTCTTTCCACTGCGAATCGAGCACGCTGAGCATGATCATGCGCTCGTGATGACGCATAGCCTCGGGGCCGATCAACTTTTCTTTCGCGTCGTAGCGCTCTTTGAGCTTTTCGAAAATCGCGTCGCCCAGTTCCTGCCGGTTCAACGCTTCCGGCTTCACGCCTTCCGCAATGAAGTCGACGCCGAAGCGAGTGAAGACGGCATCTTTCAGGCCTTTGACGTTCCAGTCGTCGGCGTGGCCCTTGGGTGGGCAGTACTCTTCCATCAGGTCGCCGAGAATGGCTGAAACGTAGTCCTCAAGAATCAGATCTTTCTGATCCATGCCCTCAAGCAAGCGGCGGCGAAGGCCGTAGACGGCCTCGCGCTGCTTGTTCATCACATCGTCGTATTCGAGCAGGTGTTTGCGCGATTCGAAATGCTGCGCTTCGACCGCCTTCTGCGCCGTCTCAATGCGACGGCTGATGAGCTTCGATTCGATGGGGATGCCTTCCTCCATGCCCAGCCGCTCCAGCAGTTTCGAAACCCACTCTTTGGCGAAGATGCGCATCAGGTCATCTTCAAGCGCGAGGTAGAAGCGCGAGGAGCCGGGATCGCCCTGGCGGCCGGCGCGTCCGCGAAGCTGGTTGTCGATGCGGCGCGACTCGTGGCGTTCGGTGCCCAGGATGTGCAAGCCGCCGACCGCAGTGACCTCATCGTGTTCTTTATCTGTTTGCACCTTGTAGCGGCTCAGCGCCTCCGTCCACTTGTCAGTTGGGACGGTGTATTCATTGCCGTTGTAGTAGAAAATTGAAATCGCGCCGTCTTCCTGTGGACCTTCGATCTTGCCTTGGGCCACGCGGAGTTGCTGCGCGATACCTTTCTTCACCATCTCCTGCTTGGCCATGAATTCGGGATTGCCGCCAAGCAGAATGTCCGTCCCGCGGCCTGCCATGTTGGTGGCGATAGTGACCATGCCTTTGCGTCCGGCCTGGGCCACGAATTCCGCCTCGCGCTCGTGGAACTTGGCGTTCAGCACGACGTGTTGCTTCAAACCTTTCTTCTTCAGCAGTTCTGAAAGGCGCTCTGACTTTTCTACCGACGTGGTGCCGACCAGCACGGGCTGGCCTTTTTCTGCAAGCTTTTGAATCTCGTCGGCCACCGCAAAATATTTTTCTTTCTCGGTTCGAAAAACGACGTCGGGATTCTCCAGCCGCAGCATCTTTTTGTTCGTAGGAATCACCACCACGTCCAGCTTGTAAATGTTTTCGAACTCGGTGGCTTCCGTCTCCGCCGTTCCTGTCATGCCAGAGAGCTTTTTGAACATGCGGAAGTAGTTCTGGAAGGTGATGGTGGCGAGCGTCTGGTTCTCGCGCTCGATCTTCACGCCTTCTTTGGCTTCGATCGCCTGGTGCAGGCCATCAGACCAGCGCCGGCCGGGCATCATGCGGCCGGTAAATTCGTCGACGATGATGACTTCTCCGTCTTTCACCACGTACTCCACGTCGCGGCGATAGAGCGCGTGCGCCTTCACCGCGGTTTCGACGTGATGCTTGAGCGGCCAGTTCTCCGGATCGGCGATGTTGCCGATGCCGAGCAGGCCTTCGACTTTCGTCCAGCCTTCGTCGGTGACCGTGATGTTGCGGTGCTTTTCGTCGATTACAAAGTCGCCGGTGAGTTGCGAAGGTTCGCCGGGTGCGACCTCAAGCTCTTCGCCCTTCTCCAGCTTGGGGATAATCCGGTTGACTTTGTAATACTTGTCAGTCGACTCCTCGCTCGCTCCTGAAATGATGAGCGGCGTGCGGGCTTCATCGATCAGGATGGAATCAACTTCATCGACGATGGCGAAATTGTGGCCCCGCTGCACGCAATCTTTCAGGTCGAACTTCATGTTGTCGCGCAGGTAGTCGAAGCCGAACTCGTTGTTGGTGCCGTAGGTGACGTCGGCGGCGTAGGCAGCGCGGCGCTCCTCGTCGTCAAGGTCGTGAACGATCACGCCCACGGTGAGGCCGAGAAAACGATAGAGCTTGCCCATCCATTCGGAATCGCGCTTGGCCAGATAGTCGTTGACCGTGACGACGTGTACGCCGCGCCCGCTGAGAGCGTTCAGGTAAACCGGAAGTGTGGCGACCAGCGTTTTGCCTTCACCGGTCTTCATTTCCGAGATCATGCCTTTGTGCTGCACCATGCCGCCAATCAGCTGCACATCGAAGTGGCGCATGTTGAGCACGCGGCGTCCGGCCTCGCGCACCACGGCAAAGGCTTCCACGAGTATGTCGTCGAGCACTTCCTGCAGAGCTTCGTATTGCTCTTTCTCGACTTGCTTCTGACGATCGGGATCCTCTTCTGCATCTGCTTCGGCCTGAGGGTCCGTCGGGGCAGTGGTGGTGAAACGGCTTAGTCGATCCTGGATGCGCTGCCGGAACTCGTCCGTCTTGCCGCGCAACTCGGCATCCGTGAGCTTTTGTATCTGCGGTTCGAGGGCATTGATAGCCGCGACCCTGGGCATCATGCTCTTGATGACCCGCTCATTCTTGGTCCCAAAGACCTTGCCGATCAGAGTGTTGATCAAACTGTGAAATCCTTCAGAGGGCGGGAACTGCCCCAGCGTATCCCTTTTAGCCTAGCATATTTAGATGCGCGGGACGGGCCCGAGGAGCAGGTAGCAAAAGAGATGCACCGCCGATAACACAACGGGCGTCGAAAGAATCTGGAGAGGAACGTCCTCGATTCTCATCGGTCTCGGCGTTCGGCGGTAATTAGATTTTTCGTGTATATTCCACACGACTCATGCCCACTTTCTACGACCGTTTTGTCGAATGCGCGGAGCGCTGGCCAGACAACGTCGCGCTGGAAATCCAGCGGCACGATCACATCGAGAGCTGCACATACGCTGAGCTTCACCGCATGGCCGAATCCGTGGGGCGCTGGGTCACGGAAAGCGGATTCGCTCGCGGATCGCGTCTGGCCATCGTGGCCGATAACCATCCTCGCTGGGTCGCGGCGTATTTGGGAATCATTGCAGCGGGATGTACGGTGGTCCCGCTCGACACCGCGCTGCACGCCGACCAACTGACCACACTGCTGAAAGATAGCGGCACGTCAGCCCTATTCTGCGACGCGAAGCATGCGCAGGCGGCGCGTGAAGCGGTTGCGAGCCTCAACGTCGGGCTGATGCTGATGGACCCGGACCGCATGGCCCAGAAGTCTCCCTCCGAGCGCTGGCTGGCAAATTTGCCGGCGATTCTCGATGGCGGTCCAGGTAAATTCCACCCTGCGGCCGCAGCCGCGGACGAGGTGGCTTCCCTGCTCTACACCTCGGGCACCACTGCCGACCCCAAAGGCGTAATGCTCACCCACGCCAACTTTCTTGGCGAAGTGGAAGCTGTATTCAATTGGGTCGATATTGGGCCGTCGGACGCACTGCTGGGCGTCCTGCCCATGTTTCACGTTCTGGCGCAGATGGCGAATCTGTTGCTGCCCCTGGTCAAAGGCGCGCGCGTAGTTTATCTGGAGACTCTGAACACCACCGAACTTTTGCGGGCTCTGCGCGAGCGCAATATCACCGCCTTCGCGGTGGTGCCACAATTCTTTTATCTGATTCACGAGCGGATTTTTCAGGAGGTCGCGAAACGCGGGGCGCTCGCCCAAAAGGCGTTCAAGGCGCTTGTGGCCATCAATCGGACCCTGCGCAAGGCGGGGCTCAACGCTGGTTCCATCCTGTTTGGCAAGGTGCACGAGGCTTTCGGCCAAAAGATGCGTTATCTGATCACAGGCGGCTCGCGGTTCGATCCAGAGATTGCGACAGATTTCCGCGATCTCGGCATTGACGTGCTGCAGGCTTACGGGCTGACGGAAACAACGGCGGCCGTGTTCGCGAATTCGCCAACGAATAACGTGATCGGATCCGTGGGCAAGGCGATGAAGGGTGTCGAGGCCAAGATCGTCTACGCGACCAACGAAGCGCAATCCGAGGAGGACGGCCCTGCTACGGGTGAAATCGCTTTGCGCGGCGCGGTCGTGATGAAAGGTTACTGGAACCGTCCGGATGCCACTGCAGCGGTCCTGCGCGACGGATGGTTCTACACCGGCGATCTCGGCTACTTCGACGCGGACCGCAACTTGTTCCTCACTGGCCGCAGGAAAGAAGTGATCGTGCTGAGAAACGGGAAGAATATTTATCCCGAAGAAGTTGAAGCGCATTACCTGAAATCGCCCTACATCAAAGAACTGGCGGTGGTGGGACTGGAAGGCAAGCCCGGCGAAAGCGGAGACCGGCTGCATGCCGTGATCGTGCCCAACTTCGATATGCTCCGGCAGAAAAAGATTGTCAACGCCAAGGAAGTCATCCGTTTCGATATCGAAAGCCTGTCGCAGCAGATCGCTTCCACCAAGCGCATTGGCAGCTATGAGATCTGGCAAGAAGATTTGCCTCGCACGACCACGCGCAAGATCAAGCGCTTCGAGGTGGAGAAGCGGGTAAAGGCAAATCAGGCGCGGCGAGCGGACGACGATACCGAATTACCGTCTGAGCGACCGTTGACGGCGGATGAGACGGCGTGGCTCGATCAGCCCAGCGTGCAGCAGGCGCTGAACATCGTGCGCGAGGCCTCGCGCACCGCTCCGCCGACCTTGCGGCCGACTCTGAATCTGGAGCTCGACCTGGGGCTCGACTCCATGCAGCGCGTCGAACTGCTCAGCCAGATGGAAGAGCAACTGGGAGGCAACGTCGAAGAATCACAGCTGGCGGAGATTTATACGGTGCGCGAGCTAATCGATGCCGTACTGCAAAGCGCGGCCAGCGGCGCTGGTGGCCCGGGAACGCGGCCTGCGTTTGCGGGATGGAAAGCGATTCTGGCCGAAGAACCGGCAGCCGCTGATGTGGCTCCTCTGGCCCAGCCGAAGCCATTCAGCGATGCCTTCTGGTACCTGGTTTCCCGCCTGATTCAGGTCATTGCACTCGACCGTTTTGATTTGCACGTGCGCGGAATCGAGAGGCTGCCTCAGAGTGGAGCCTACATTCTCTCGTCGAATCATCAGAGCTATCTCGATCCGGTCATTCTGGCGAGCATTCTGCCGCCAAAGGTGTTTCATAAAGTCTTCGCGGTGGGGACGAGCGAAATCTTTGGGAAAGGATTCATGCTGTGGCTGGCCCGTTCCCTACGCGTCGTGGTCGTGGATCCGGACGCGAACCTGATTCCCGCCATGCGCGCCGGAGCGTTCGGCTTGCGGCAGGGACGCCCGCTCATTCTTTATCCCGAAGGCGAGCGCTCGATTGACGGGACGCCAAAAGTTTTCAAGAAAGGCGCCGCCATTTTGTCGATTCACCTGCAGGTGCCGATTGTGCCCATCGCGATTGAGGGATTCTATGAAGTGTGGCCGCGGAACAAACCGTTCCAGGGGTTTAGGCCACTGAAGATCGTTTTCGGCGATCCGATTCTACCTCCGCCCGAGAGCGAGGCGTCGGAAGCAGCTTATGAGAAGCTGACTGCGGACTTGAGGGCGCGGGTGGTTGGGATGTGGGAGCAGTTGCGCGGGAAATATCAGCACGACGAATAAGTTTTACTTCGCCCGCGGATGGGTCTGGTCGTAAACCTGCAGCACATGTTTCATCGACAGCTGCGTATAGCGTTGCGTGGTAGCGAGGCGTTCATGGCCGAGCAGCTCTTGAATGGCACGCAGGTCGGCGCCTTCCTCCAGCATGTGCGTACCGAAAGCATGGCGCAGCGTGTGCGGATGCACGTCAGGGGAAAGACCTTTGGCGACGGCAATCTTCTTGATGATGCGGCCGACGCTGCGCGTGGTGAGCTGCCCGCCGCGCCGGTTGATGAGCAAAGCCGTCGAATGCTTGCCGCCTTCCGCAAGAACTTTCTGGCGTTCGGGAAGATAGGTCGCCAGCGCCGTCTTTACTGAATCGCCAAACGGAACGTAACGTTCTTTTTTCCCTTTGCCGCGGATGAGAATGGCCTCGGCGCTCAGCCGGATGTCGTCGAGGTTGATCCCGGTGAGCTCCGAGTTCCGAATTCCACAGCCATAGAGCAGTTCCAGCATGAGCCGGTCGCGCTCGGGGAAGGCTGCTACTTCGGGCATTTCGCCGTCGATCACGGAATTCATTTCTTCAATCGTAGGTACGCGCGGAAGTTTCTTGGGAAGTTTTGGCGTGGCGACCAGCTTCGCAGGATTTTGTTCTACGACACCCTCCCGCGCCAGCCAACGATAGAGGGATCGTAGTCCGGCCAAGGCACGGGCCACAGAAGTCTTACTCAAACCCTTTTCGTAAAGTTGCGAGAGAAATCCCCGCACGGCAATATGGTCGATCTGCTTCCATCCACGCGAGCCGGCATATGCAGCGAACAGCGACAAATCGCGGCTGTAAGCTTTAATGGTATGCGGCGAGGCATTGCGCTCGCGCAAATGACGAATAAAATCCGCAGCAGCTCTGTCGACCACGGTTTTCGCAGGTTTGTTCGCGGTCGCGAAATTGTGCTTAGCGCTAAGTTTCATCTCGCCTTCGCCCTCGGATGATGCTTCTGATACACGGTGCGCAAGCGGTCGAGCGCCAGGTGAGTATAGACCTGAGTTGTCGAAATATCGGCATGTCCCAGGATGGTCTGCACCGTGCGCAGGTCAGCACCGTTCTCCACCATGTGCGTAGCGCAGGAATGACGCAGCATGTGCGGAGAAGCCTTTCGCCCGGAAGCGGACGAGGCGGTACGCACCATCTGCCACACGCGCTGGCGCGTCAGCTTGCTTCCTCCCCCCGCGATGAACAGTAGAGGTGAATTCTTTCCGGACGAGGCAGCGGTTGCCGATCTTCCGCTTCGCTTCCTTGACGCCAGTGCCGGGCGCGACTCAGCCAGATACTGCGTGAGCGCTTCCTGCGCCGACCTTCCCAGCGGCACCACGCGTTCCTTGTCGCCTTTGCCCCGCACCAGCATGTAGCCGGCCTCGAGTTTCAGGTCTTCCAATTTGGCGCTGATGATTTCCGAAACCCGAAGCGCACCTGCGTAGAAAACCTCCAGCATGGCGCGATCGCGCAGGGCCAGTGCGTTTGATCGTTCTGTGCTTAGTTCCCCGCTTTCGCGCCGTGCGAGCGGAGCGGCCAGCGTTGCTTCCATTTCGTCGCGCGCCAGCGCCTTCGGCAAAACTTTCCATTGCCGTGGCGACTCGATGTTCAGCGTGGGATCGTGCTCGAGCTTTTTATCCAGCAGCAGATAGCGATAAAGATGACGCAGGGCCGAAAGCTTTCGTCCCACGCTGCGGCCGTCGACTTGATGGGAAAAAAGCTGCTGCAGGAAATCGCGCACATCGACACGACGAGCGGTCAGCAGGAGACGCTTGCGTTTTTCAAGAAATTCCGAGAACTGGCAAATGTCGGTCGTGTAGGCACTGATGGAAAGGGTTGCTAGTCCTTTCTCGATTCTCAAATAATCAAGAAAGCTCGAGAGCACGCGCGAGTTGGCGTCCGAAGCCATAAAGAAGGGATGAAAAGAGTATGCGCGTTATCGGACGCTGTTAAAAGTGATCAGACGGATGCCGAGCGCGGCACCGTCGTAGAGAGACCTTGTTACGTCCGGCCAGCTTCACGCAGCAGGTCCACCGCGTAGAGCGCACCCTCCGGCGTTTCCTCATGCTTGAAGTAAGCGAAGACGTCGCGGCCGGCCGCCAAGTGCTCTCCGATGCGCGCGACCATGGCACTGCGCTCGTCCGGTGTGTAGCTCGGCTTGCGGTATCTGTAATAGACGAATGGCGCGGTGACCACGTCCGGCGTGGTTCTCTCTTCCGTCTCCGCCACGCACAGGGCCGCTCCGCCTGACTTCAGCAGTTCCCAAGTCGAGTCGGTGAACCACGATTCGTGCCGGAATTCGAATGCCGCCGGCAGGGTGCGTGGCAGAAGTGCGAGAAACTCCTTGAGCAGCGCGGCATCGGCTTTTAGATTCGGCGGCAACTGGAAAAGCACAGGCCCAAGCTTGCCGGCGCTCGCTAAGGGCTCAATCGTCGCCAGGAAGCGCGGGACAAAATCTTCCGTCCCTTTCAGCCGCTTGATGTGCGTGATTACCTGGTGTGCCTTGATGCCGAAGCGAAAGTGCGCGGGCGTTTCGTTGATCCAGTTCAGGATCGTGGTTTCTTTTACGAGTTGCCGAAAGGTGAAATTCACCTCGACGGTGTTGAGCTGCGTGGCGTAGTGACTGAGAAACTTCTTCTGCGCGAGCTTGGCGGGATAAAAGTCAGGTTTCCAGCTCGGGTAGGCCCACCCAGAGGTTCCGACAAACAGTTGAGGCATGGCAAACTTTCGAAGTTACGTCTCGCAGCACAACGCGCAGCGGACGGGATTATACCTTGCGTTTGGGCTTGCGCGCCCGCGACATTTTCTTGGTTTTTCGCGCGGGGCGCCGGCGAACTTCCTCCGGTTCATCTTCTGCCTGAGCGGCAATCGACATTGGCGTCGCTTGTTCTGCAGCTTCCGAAGCCGCAACTCCCTTGAGATCCGGCAGCCGTTGCTTCAATTCGAGCACCGGGGCGAATAAGTCGCCCATCTTGTCAAAGCGTGCAACTACTTGTTTCGCTTCGAACACCAGCAGGTCGGCGTCCTTCTTCTTGAAAGCCCGCTCAACTTCATCCCAAGTCACCGGTGTTGAAACCGTCGGATGCTCTCGCGCACGCAAGGAATACACGGCCACGGTGGTCTTATGTTCGTCGTTCTGGCTCCAGTCAACAAGAACCTTACCGGTTCGAATCTGCTTCTTCATGTCCGAAACAACCAGGTCGGGATGCTCATGTTCGAGCAATTGCGCGAGCGCGTGAGAAAAAGTCTTGGTCAATTGGTAATTAGTCGGAGTATTAAGGGGAACGTAAATCTGCAATCCTTTGGAACCGGAAGTTTTCGGAAAACTCTGCATACCAAAGTGATCGAATATTTCCCGCAACCACAGCCCCACCTGGCAACATTGCACAATGTTTGCCGGAGCTCCGGGGTCAAGATCGAAGACCATCATCGTGGGGCAAGTGATGTCTTTTGCGAGCGAAAGGGAGGGATGCAGCTCAATTGCGGCAAGATTCGCCAGCCAGACCAGCGTGGCCAGATCGTCGGCGAGAATGTAGTGGATGGTGCGGCGGTTTCTCCCGCTCCAGATGGGGGCCGTCTTCACCCAGTCGGGCCGATGCTGCGGCGCATTTTTCTCGTAGAAAAATTCTTCGTCCACTCCGTTGGGATAGCGCTTGCGGGTCAGCGGGCGACCGGCCAGATGCGGCACCATCGCCGGCGCAATACGAACGTAATAGTCGATCACCTGCTGCTTGGTGAATCCGGTCGCCGGATACAGCACCTTCTCCAAATTCGACAGCTTCAGTTGCCTGCCCTGGACCTCAATGGTCGAATCCATGCAAACGCTCCCGCAGGCATTGTGCCTCAAACCTCACTGGGCGCAAAATGCGGCATCCTAGAGTTTCGCCCGAATGAACGCCTAACACCAGTTTGACAACCTCCCATTCCTCCACGTAATTTCAAACTTCTGCCCTTCACATCCGTCTAAGATGGTTGTCCAGAATGTCCGCCCAAGCTGTTTCGCCCAGCTCTTTGGAGGTCCAATGAAACATCGCATACTCCGGCCCCGCACTCTCGTACTGCTTCTCATCCTTACGACGCTGGCTGCGGCTCAGGATGTCGCCTCTTTTAAAAAGCGCATCACGGTCAAGAAACTGCCGAATGGCCTCACCATCGTGATCTGCGAGCGGCCTGAGGCGCCCGTATTCTCTTTCTTCACCATGGTCGACGCAGGCTCGTCCCAAGATCCCATGGGCAAAACCGGCTTGGCGCACATGTTCGAGCACATGGCATTCAAGGGCACCGACAAGATCGGCACCACCAACTACGCCGCCGAGAAGCCCGCCTTAGAAAAGGTGGAGATCGCCTACGCCGCCTACATTGCGGAGCGCGACAAACGAGTTGGCCGCGATGAGGCCAAGCTGAAACAATTGGAAAAGACTTGGAAAGACGACATCGCCGCAGCCGACAAGTTTGTCGTACCCAACCAGTTCGGCAAGATCGTCGAGCAGAGCGGCGGTCAGGATCTAAACGCCTTCACTGATTACGATGAGACCGCGTATCACTACTCGCTGCCCGCGAACCGGCTGGAGCTGTGGGCTTATCTCGAGTCCGAGCGCTTTCTGCACCCCGTGCTGCGCGAGTTTTATAAAGAGCGCAATGTGGTGATCGAAGAGCGCCGCATGCGCACCGATAGCAACCCGATCGGCAGGCTGCTGGAGCAGTTCAATGCCGAGGCATTCGAGGCTCATCCTTATCATCGGCCAACGGTGGGGTGGATGTCGGACCTGAACTCCTTCTCGGCAACCGATGCTAAAAAGTTTTTTGACAAGTACTACGTAACCTCGAACATGGTAGTCGCGGTGGCCGGTGACGTGAAAGCGGCACAGGTCATGCCCATGCTCGAAAAATATTTCGGACGCCTGCCCGCGAGCCAGAAACCCGATGAAACCACCACCACCGAGCCTCCGCAGAACTCCGAGCGCAAAGTCGTTCTCATGGAAAAGTCGCAACCCCTCTATCTTGAGGGCTACCACCGGCCCGACTACATGACGAAAGACGATGCGGTGTATGACGCCATCACCGATCTCATGTCGGAAGGCCGCACCTCCCGCCTTTACCGCGCGCTGGTGCGCGATAAAAAGATCGCATCGTTCTCCGCTGGGTTCAGCGGCCTGCCTGGCACCAAGTATCCGCACCTGTTCGCGTTTTACGCTTTCCCGCTCCCGGGACACACTCCGCAGGAAGTGGGCGACGCGATTCACGTAGAAATCGAACGGCTGAAGAAGGAAGACATCAGCGACGACGAGTTGAGAATGATCAAGACCCGCACTAAGGCCAATCTGATCCGCGGCCTGGGAGACAACGAGGGACTGGCAACCCAGCTGGCGATTTACCAGACTCGTTACGGCGACTGGCGCGAGTTGTTCCGCTCGGTAGACCGCATTGATAAGGTAACGAAGGCGGACATCCGGCGCGTAGCCAACGAAACTTTCAACGACAATAACCGCACTGTAGGCATAATCGAAACCATCACGGGACGAAGCGGCGAGCAGGGATCCGACAAGGGTGCGTCGAATCACGATTCATCGGATCATCCATCCGAGCAAGCACCGGCGGGTCAGGGAGGTGCGCAATGAAAAGGCCACCGCTCGCTTTCTTGATCGTTCTCATGGCCGCTGCGATCTTCGCGCATCCTTCAATGGCCTCGGCGCAGGCCGCAAACTGGAGGCAGATCCCCATCCCGCCTCTACCCGCTTTCCATCCCCAGCAGCCGAAACGCATTGAGCTTTCGAACGGCATGGTGATCTTCTTGCAGGAAGATCACGAACTGCCCCTGATTGACGGCTCAGCCCGCATCCGCGGCGGCTCGCGCGATGAACCCGCTAACAAAGTCGGCCTCGTGGATATTTTCGGCGAAGTCTGGCGCACTGGCGGCACGAAGACACAAACTGGCGATCAACTCGATGATTTTCTAGAGGTGCGCGCCGCCAAGGTTGAGAGCGGCGGCGGTTCCGATTCAACCACCATGGGCTTGAGTTGCCTGAAAGGCGATTTCGACGATGTCTTCAAAGTCTTCGTCGATCTTTTGCAGAATCCCGAATTCCGTGCCGACAAGCTCGACCTGGCGCAGAAGCAGGCGCAGGACAGCATTTCGCGGCGCAACGATGAGGTCGGAGAAATCGCGGCACGCGAATCCGCCAAGCTGGCCTATGGGGCGGACAATCCCTATGCCCGCGAACCTGAGTACGCAACCGTGGCCGCTGTAACGCGACAGGATCTGATCGACTGGCACCGCACCTACGTGCACCCCAACAACATCATTCTCGGGATCAGTGGCGACTTCGATGTGGCAGCGATGGAAGCCAAGCTGCGCGCGGCTTTCGAGGCTTGGCCCAAAGGCCCCGACCTGCCGAAGGATGACATTCAATACCACCCGGCCAAGCCTGGCTACTACCTCATTCCGAAAGACGATGTAAACCAGAGCAGCATTCAAATGGTCACGCTGGGCACCACGCGCAACAGTCCGGATTACTACGCCATCACTGTTTTCAATGAGGCGTTTGGCGGGGGATTCTCGTCGCGGCTGTTTAACGACATCCGCACCAGGCGCGGCCTGGCCTACCACGTGGGCGGTGGCATTGGCGCGAATTTCGGGCACCCCGGTATCCAGGAATTCTCCATGGGCACCAAGAGCCAGAGCACGATCGAGTCGATCCGGGCGCTCGATGAAGACATCGACGATCTGGCCACAAAGCCCATCACTGACGAGGAAATCAAGCACGCGAAAGATGCCATCCTGAACGCTTTCATCTTCCGCCTCGACTCGCCCGATAAGGTTCTCTCTGAGCGCCTGACCTACGAGTTCTACGGATATCCCTCCGACTGGCTCGACAAATTTCCGGCCGAGATTCAGAAGGTGACGACCGCCGACGTGAATCGTGTAGCCGCGAAGTATGTGCATCGCGACCAACTCGCAGTGCTGGTCGTCGGCAACACCAAGGAGTTCGACAAACCGCTCTCGTCACTCGGAGCGGTGAAGGAAATCGATATCACCATTCCGCCTCCGCCCGGCGCGAAGGAAGAAGAGAGCGCAAAACCCACAGCCTCCAATGAAGAAGGCAAAGCGCTCGCAGCGAAGGTGGTGGCCGCTATGGGTGGCGAGGCCAAACTGGCAGCTATCAAATCCGTAAAGGCGGAGTTGACGATCACGCAGAAAACGCCGCAAGGCGAGTTCCCCATGCAAATGGAAACTGTAATCGTCTACCCTGACCACCTGCACGCGGAAATGCAGACTGCGAATGGAACCGTGAACATTGTGGTCACGCCGGACGCGGCCTTCATGGCGATTCCCGGCCAGGGCATGCGCGACTTCCCGGCCTCGCAGAAAGCGGAAACGCTGGATCAGATCAAGCGTGATCCCATCTTCATCGCTTCGCATGCGAGCGATCCCAATGTGTTTTTCCGAGCTGGTGGAACCGAGAAGGTTGGCGACATCGAAGCCCGCATCGTGGACGTGAATGCTGCCGGTACTGCCATCCGATGGTTCGTCGACCCCCAGACCGGCCACATTCTGAAAGAAACCTATCGAACGCTGAGCCAGGGCCAGCCTGTGCCGGGTGAAACCGACATGGAAGACTGGAAGCCGGTGAACGGCCTGAACATTCCTTTCGTACGGCAAAACAAGCAGAACGGTCAGGATTCGAGCAAGTCGGAGTACAAGTCGTTAGAGATCAATCCGGCAGTCGATCCAAAGTTGTTCGGGAAGCCTGCCGAGAAAATGCCAGCCCAACCGTAGCGTCGCTGTTAGCGGCTGGCAGCTATGCCCTGGTGTTCATTCAGGCGAAAGACGATGCTTGCGGTCACGCGAAGATTGTTCTGGGCGCTTACGGCACCGGTAGAGTCTGCATATGCGGTGCGCAGGTAATCTCCAGTGAGGCGAACCGCAAAAGGCCCCGCAACGGAGCGCTCGATCCCACCCCCCAGTGCATAGGCCGGCCTCGCCACCCATCCCTCTATGTATTCGCTGCCAGTCACCGGAACTGCACTATCGACTAGTCCCGCGCCGACCAGCCCGTGCACGAACACCTGCGTCTTCCTGGCGTCAAACAAATGAAACACGGGGCCAGCAAGGAAGGTTAGAGTGTAGCCCGATTGTCCGGTTGTTAGCACGTTCGAGGTGCGAACGTAACCCGAGTCTACGGCGACTCCCCAATGGGGTAGAAAGTTGGCGTGGCCGGTCACATCCAGACCGTTGAGACCTACTCTGCCCGCGGAGGGAATGGTTGACGAGAGATAACTATACCCGCAACTCACATCGTAAGTCGGACCATAAGCCGTGGCGGGCGGTCCCGCTTGCATTTGATTCTGCGCCAGGGCGGGCACAACCAGCACGAATGCAAGAGACAGAATCTTCACCGCGGTTCTCATCCCAACGCAGTTGCTTTCGGACTTTCTGATTGGAACCTCGCGAAAAAGCATAGCCACACTTCTTGCCAGCGAACCACATAGCCGGGCAGACGCCCTTACCATGAGAGTCTTCACGATACTGGGGTCGGAGTAGCCGGTAAACGTAACCACGGCTTCGGACCTTAGGTAATGAGGCGTCGCAATCCGCAGAAACAAAGATTGGGCGGGCGGACTGGCGGGGTAGAGAAGGAGCGCGGCCCTGCAAACCATCCCCTCCGCTTTTGACAATGTCGATTTGAGGGGTTATTATAAGCGAACAAAAGGCGAATATGTCCAGCTTGCCCTTGTTCGCGCTTCCCGAAAAATCGTTCGCGCTACCCGAGAAATCCCCGCTGGTCGGCATCGCCCGGCTCGCGTCCGAGGGCGAGTCTCTGCGTGAAGGCCACAATGTCGAATACTTCACTCTCTCGGCGAAATCCCTGCTGAACCGCTGCGTCAGCGGCCGCAGGCTGCCCTTCACCTGGACCATCAATCCCTACCGCGGCTGCGAATTCGCCTGCAAATACTGCTACGCGCGCTACACACACGAATTCATGGAAATGCGCGACGGCGCCGAGTTCGAGCAGAAGATCTACATCAAGCAGCACACAGCGGACCTGCTGCGGCGCGAGCTACAGCGGGTCAAGCCCGGGGAAACCATTGCCCTCGGCACCGCGACCGACCCTTACCAGCCGGCCGAGCGCCGCTACGAAATCACGCGCAGCATTCTCGAAGAGTTCGCCCGCCACCGCGGTTTCGAGTTGGGGATTGTCACCAAATCCAATCTCGTCGTACGCGATGTGGATCTTCTTCGTGCCGTGGCGAAGAACAACGCACTCTCGATTCACATCACCATCACCACCTTGAACGTCGAGCTGGCGCGAATTCTCGAGCCGCGCGCTCCACGCCCGGATCTGCGCATGGAAGCCGTCCGAGAACTCAGCGAAGCTGGCCTGACCGTCGGCGTGAGTTGCTCGCCCGTCCTTCCCGGAATCACTGATTCGCCCGCAGATCTGGAGGCCGTGGTGCGCGCCGCCGCCGCAGCCGGAGCCCGCCACATCTTCGCCGGACCATTGTTCCTGAAACCCTGTTCAGCAGCGGTTTTTTTTCCTTTTCTCGAGCAGCACTTTCCGCAATTGGTCGAGAATTATCGCCAGCGCTATCAGGACCGTTCCTTCCTGCCCCCGGCTTATGGCAAGCGAGTCGCGCAATTGATTACAAGCTTTCGCGAGAAATATGGAATCCGCCGCGCCGACCCTCGCGGAGCGATCTATTCCGAGAAATGGCCCGGGCCTTTGGACGAACAACTGGCTCTGTCCTGAAGCTTGCGATTTCCCATCTCCGCTCTTCTTCTATAATCACAGCGACTCCCATGGCAACCGCATCTCCTCCGGCCGGACCAGCACCCGCGCAACGTCTTCCTCTCGGAGTGCGCCTGCGCCGGTTCTGGCAGCGAGTCACAGAAGGCATGGAGCTGAGCCAGCTCTGGTCGCAGTTCGAAACCGAAGCCCGCGCCAGCTATCGTCTCTATTCCCGCGATGTCGCCGCCAAAACTCCTGAGGGACTTACCAGGCGTGGACTCCATCTGCACGTCGTTAAGGAATTCTTCTGGGCAGTGCTGGAAAAACTTTCGCCCGCGCGCCGCGTCCTGCTCCTTGCGGCACTGATCATGCTGGTGTTTCCTACCAGCGATATCAGCTATCGCGGAAACGGGGTCCACGTCGTCGAACTCGATTTCCATTTCTGGGGCGGGTTGCTGCTTTTCGGGCTGCTGATTCTAGAGATTGCCGACCGGGTCGTGATGAAGCGCGACTTGCAGATCGCGCGCGAAATTCAAACCTGGCTGCTGCCCGGCGCTCCGCCGCAGATTCCAGGTATCTCGATTGCGTATATCACGCGCCCCGCCAACACGGTCGCCGGCGATTACTACGACGTGTTCCCGCGCCCCGGCAAAACTAACGAAGACAGCCGCATCGTGTTCGCAGTGGCTGACGTGGCCGGCAAAAGCATCCCAGCAGCCATGCTGATGGCCACTTTTCAGGCCAGCCTCAAGACACTTTCCACCGCGCAGGTCGCGCTGCCAGAACTCGTGGCGAACATGAATAAGTACGCCTGCTCCAACAGTCAGGGCGGATTGCGCTTCACCACCGCTTTTCTCGCCGAGTATGACGCTGCCCGCCGTGTCTTTAACTACATCAATGCCGGCCACAACAATCCAATCCTGCGCCGGGCCAGCGGAGCCATCGAGCGCCTCGACGTAGGTGGATTACCACTCGGCATCCTGCCGGAGGCCAAGTACAAATCAGCCAGCATCACCCTCGCGCCCGGCGATTGGCTGATCATCTTTACCGACGGCGTGATCGAGGCAGAAAACACCCACCAGGAGGAGTACGGCGAAACCCGCCTGCTCGCGGCCATCGCGGCCGGCGCCGCGACATCTCCTAGCGAAATGCTCAAGCGCCTCATGGCAGAAGTGGATCTATTCGTCGGCTCGACGCCCCAGCACGATGACGTCACCTGCCTGCTGGTAAAAGCGGAGTGAGGAAACCGATTTACCGCCGAGCGCGCAGAGATCGCCGAGGAATCATGGGGCGGGAATCTTTATTTTCTCGGCGCGCTCGGCGTTCTCGGCGGTTAATCTTTCTTCATCCACTCGACATACATCCGGTGGAAGGCATGCACGCCTTTTTCCTGCGTCACGCTGAAGCGGCCTCGAGAATAGCTGCGTGAGCCAAGATTCTTCTGCACCCTCTCGCAGATAGCGACGTCTTCAATCTGAATCTGGTCGCTGAACTCCACGGACGCCCTGGCCGCCGGACTGCTATGTTCCTTCTCCGGCAGATACCATTCAAAAATCGCCAGCGAGCGCTCAGGGCCGAGCGGCAGCACAATGTTCAGCGAAACATTATCGGGATAACAGTTCAGCATCCAGTTGGGAAAAATCCAGAAGTAGTCGGTCGTCAGATTCTCCGGCGCTTCCGCGTAACGGCGCGGAGCCGTGTCCCCCGGCTGCGCTCCGCGAATGGGACTGAACTGCCGCACATACTCCGCATGCGGCTCGACCACGTAAGCGTTGTAGTCGAGTTCGCGATTCAGTCCCGGATGCACGCTCGGCAGGTGGTAGCCTTCGAGATAGTTGTCCACATAAGTTTTCCAGTTGCACTTCATCTCATAGGTACGGCGCTCAAACAATTTCATCCCGGCAAAGTGAAACTTCTCAGCCTGCTTCGGTAATTCACCCAGACTCTCGCGCAGAGGCCGCGGATTGCGATCAAGATTCACGAAGATGAGGTTAAGCCATTCCTCGACGCGAACCGGCACCAGAGCAAAATCTTCGCGACAGAAGCCTTCGACGCCGTCAATTTCTGTAGCGCTAATCAGCGATCCATCCAGATCGTAAGTCCACCCGTGATATCCGCAGCGGAAGACTTTGCGCGAGCCGCAACCCTCGGCCGGAGGGCCCGCACGGTGGCGGCACACGTTATAAAACCCGCGCAGCTTGTCGTCGGCGCCGCACACGATGAGCAGCGGCTCCCCCACCAACTCCGTGGTGAAATAATCCCCCGGCTTCGCCGCCTGGTCGCGATGCCCCACCACCTGCCAGCTGCGCGCAAAGATGCGTTCCTTCTCGGCCGCGAAAGCAGCCGGGGCGGTATAGAGATGAGAGGGCAAAGTCCACGCCCGAGCGATGTCGGAATCAATTTGAAGGGACTCAAGAGGGTTAGGCATATCGAGAGCAGGATCATTGTAAGCTGGGACAACGTAGGCTGGACCAGGATCAGCGACAGCATCCTGAAATCAAACGCGCGATCGCAAAATTGTGCCCACCCCAAAGACGCAGCAACCGACCTCCTCGCCAAAGCACACGAACCTGCTTCCCCTCGCAGGCGTGCTGATCGGTGTGCTGTTAACCTACGCCTCGACCTTCACCTTCGGATGGGTGTACGACGACCCGCCCCAGATTCCGCAAAACCCGAACCTGCTGTGGAGCCGCCTAGGCTTCCTGTTCACGCATCAACTCTGGGCGTCGATGTCGGGATCGCAGGGTCGTTTCTACCGCCCGTTCCTTTCGCTCTGGTTCCTGATCAATAAAACTTTGTTCGGGCTCAATCCCCACTGGTTCCACGTCACATCGGTTTTGGCACACGTCGCAGCCACTGCCCTGGCATTCTTCATCGCAAGCAAATTGTTGGAGGATACAGGCTCAGCCCTCCTCGCCGCCGCCATCTTCGGCTTGCACCCTCTTCAGGCGGAGTCTGCCTCGTGGATCTCCTCAGTAAACGATCCGCTGGCTGCGGTCCTTTG
>JBATXV010000024.1:0-4595 GCA_049673585.1 Candidatus Sulfotelmatobacter sp.
CGCCCTTTCACGGCGGTAACACGGGTTCAAATCCCGTCGGGGACGCCAAATCAAATCAATACTTTACACGGAAACACCATCTGCATCGCGATACACAGAAAATACACGCTCTTTCGGCCGGATCATACCGACAACTTTGCTTTGCGCGGCCCGCTTGTCAGGCCCCAGAGCTTGAGTGTAGGTGTCCAGCGTCATCCTTGACGTTGAGTGTCGCAACAACTCCTGCACTACTTTCACATCCTCACCGTTGCCCTTGAGTATCGAGGAAAATGTGTGTCGAAAGGTATGCCACGACACCTTCTTCTGGATGCCCAACTTTCGGGCCATCGGCTGGATGTAGTCGCGCATCACCGCGCTTAGCCAGACGGGTTGTTTCCCGCGCTTGGCTCCAGCACGGTTCGCATCGGTGGCCCATACATAGTCGGACGCCTTCTTGTACGGTGTCACCGCATGCCAGGCCAGCACTTCACGAGCCACGAACTCGTCGATCGGCATCAGCTTTCTTGAGGTTTCAGTTTTGACCGGGCCCACGTGCTGGTCAACCAGTGATCGGGTGACACTCACATGGAGCTTCTTGAAATCGAAGTCTTCCCACTTCAGCCCAGCCAGTTCGCCTCGGCGGAGCCCGGATGGCATGTCGAGAAACAACATGGCCCTTTCCCGGACACCAAGAGCTGACAGGAGTAATTGCATCTCTTGGATTTCAAGAATGTCAGGCGTACGTTCTCGTTTTGCGGAGACGCGCACTCCCGAACGCTTTGTCGGACCAGTAATGGGGTTCCGGTCGGTGAATTCCCAGCGGATTGCGTGGTTGAAGATACTGCTCATCGCGTCGCGAATCTTCTCTCTCGTTCCGCCAGCAAGAGGCTTGGGCTTACCGAACTTTGCTGTAACAAGCGTCTTGAGCCACTGCTCAACCGCAACCGTCTTGATGGCCCGCAACTCTACCTTCCCCCAGTGGGGAACAACCCACCGGCTCAGAAGCTGCGTCTTCCTAGAACGGGTAGAGTAGGCTTTGCCTTCCGCACCACAGTCGGCAAGTTCGTGGATACTGTAATGCTCGACTGCCTTCGCCATGGTGATCGAAGTCAACTCCGTTGGACCATCAGTGTTAATGTTTACTCGCAGTTTGATTACTGCCTCGTGGAGTTTCTTGCTTTTTTCAGGATATTCTTCAACTGTTCCGATGACCTTATTTCGCTCGCGCCACGCTCCGTCTGTGCAACGCTCGCGCCAGCGAAAGAGCCATCTTTCCACTCCATCCTTTCTCCTAATCGTCGTGAGACAGCCATTTCGGAAACGTGCCAGCATTCACATCCTCCTTGAATTCTGGCACCGGTCGCAGCTCGAATTTACCTGACCGGCGACCCAGGAGTCTACCCCGACTGGGAAAACAGCGATTTCCTCGCTGCTAGGAGTCGCAACACAACCCTGACGGCCTTCTATTGCCGCACCAGACCAGCCTTGATGACTTGGGAACGCAGCCAGTCGTCCAGCTCTGACAAATAGAAATGCCAGCGCTTCCTATTCCTCCCAACTGGATGAGCGGGCAGTGTGCCTTCACGAGCTTTACGAAGTACGGTTTTGGGATGCATCCTCAAGAGGCGAGCAGCGTCTCGTGAACCGACGGGTGTCTCCCTTACCGAATGCGGCGAATCGATGTGCGTTGAAATAAGCGACGTGATCGTACCTGGCTGGGTTGACATAGAATCCTCGTTTTAACGGTGGGCATTCTCGACGCGAGATGGCGGCCCAATCGGTCAAGACCGTATGGGACCGGCGATGTTAACCAATTTGATTCATCCCCCCAGCCGTGTCCAATAACTTTTCGTATGGAAGTCATTCCTGCTGGCTATTAAAGACAGCACAAGACCGGTTGATCCGGCCAATTCTCATTCACAAAGCCACTTCGCGCATGCAGAACCTCTTGAACAGGCTAGGGCTTAGAAGGAAAGTCATTCGGCCAGAACGAGCGAGATTCGTTGAGGCAGTGATAGGAATCGCCATCTCGCAGTGCTATTCAGGACAATCGCCGCAGGTGGCACGGAAATAAGTGGGTACTCTCAAATGGTTCAAGCGACGATGGGTATGTGCTTTGTTGCAAAGTCGATGGGGCTCTTCTCGTGCCGACCTCGACGACAAGTCCGCGGTCCAATCACTCTGTTTTCTTGGACTCATAATCCCCAGGAATGAACTCGATACGAAAAGTCATTGGACAGCGTGATTCAGTGCGGTTAGGTTTGCGCTAAAAGCAGCCGCTTTAAGTCCTGCCGGAGGTGCATATGCCACGTTGGTCCCAAGTCCATCTGATCCCCCGAATCGAGACCATTCTTCGGTCCCAACGGTCGCGTCTAGCCACGGCTCTTTTCGCTTTTCTTCTTCTGATGCCAATGGCCGCGCTCGCACAGGGTTCACCGTTCGACACCGGATTTAACGCCATCCAAGGCCTCTTTACTGGAACTATCGCGAAGGTTGCAAGTCTGGTTGCTATCGTGATCGGCGGGTACGGCTTTGCACACGGCGAACCGGGCGCGAAAAAGGCGCTCGCCGGCGTCGCCGCCGGAACGGGCATAGCCGTTATGGCAGTGAATGTCTTGAGTTGGCTCTGGGGCGTATAGCGCCGCCTTCAGCCCCGCGCTTAGACGAGGGACTTATGCCAGACAAACCGGAGCAGCAACGTCGCACGAACCGAGTCTTCAAGAGTCTGCACAAGCCGCTCACCTATTTAGGCGTTGAGCGCACGCTCTTCTACTTCGTCTGTGTCGGTGCCGTGGGAGCCTTCAATCTCTTCAATTCCATCCTTGCGGGTATCGCCGTCTTCGTGGGCGGCTTCGCCTTCGGCCATTGCGTAACGAACAGCGATCCGGCATTCCTCCGCATCCTGGCAAAGTCCGAAAGCTACAAGCTGCGCTATGACGCCGCGAAACAGCGAGTTCCCCGCGTGGAGGTAGTGTGATGCTGCGTCTCGACAAGGTCATCAAGCCGTGGAAAGACAGCGCGGCCCTCAACGACCACATCAACCTCTACGGCTTCTGGAACGAGACAGCCTTCCTTACCAAAAGTGGAGATCTGGGGATGGTTCTGAGCGTTCCCGGCGTGGACTACGAAAGTCTGGACCGCTCCCAACAGGAGTACGCAGTGAAGCGGTTGGAAGCGGCACTCAAAGCATTTGGCCCAGGCTTCCACGTTTACCAATACCTCTTCAAATCAAACCGCCCCGTTATACCATTCGCGACGTACGACGACCCGATTGTCGAAGCGGCGATCGATCAGCGGAGGAAGTTTTTTGAAGCGAAGCGGGACCATCTTTACCAGGTTGAGATTTTCTACTGCATCCTGCTTGAAGGCGCCCGGTCGAAGACCGGCGTCGGCACGGCGCTAGCTCGCCTGTTACGCGATCCAGAGGGCGCGATCGCCGAACTCAAATCGCAATTCACCAACGACAGCATGAAGAAGTTGTTGCGGACGCATATCGACCGCGATCTTCAACGACTCGATCAGCACGTGCAGGCATTTGCTCGGCAGCTCGCAGATTTCATGCAAGTCGAGGTCTTGAATCAGCAGGGCCAATTCACATTTTTCCGCCGCCTGCTGAATTATGACGATTGGCGTGTTGCCGGCAGGCCGCAGTCCACCCAGTTTCTCGACTATCAGGTCGTCAACTCCGACATCGAAGCCGAACGCGATCATCTGCGAATAGGCGATCACATCGTTCGCGTGCTGACGATGAAAGAAGCCATCACAGAGACGCGTCCCCTGGTGCTCGACGCGCTGTTGAAAATTCCGGCCAACTTCTACGTCGTCACGGAGTGGACGCCGCTGCCCGCGGACAACGCCCGCAAAGAAGTGAACAAGCGCCGCCGCCACTTCAATATGTCCAAGACGGGATTCGTCTCGCAGATGGGCAACGATGCCACGAAAACGAACCCGCGCGACGTGCTGGTGGACGAGTCCAAACAGGCCGACATCGAAAATCTGGGGGATTGCCTTCGCGCCCTAGGTGACGGTCAATCGCTCGGTGACTTCTCGCTCACAATTGTGCTGTACGGTCGCTCACAAACGGAACTCGATCAACTCGTGGCCGAGTTTACTGGCGTCTTCACCAACGCCGACGGCAATCTGTTCGCGGAAACCTACAACCAGCTGAATGCCTATTTCGCCACTGTGCCGGGCAACTATGCGCTCAACCTCCGCCAACTGTATCTGCTCAACACGAACTACGCCGACCTGTCTTTTCTGTTTACGATCCTCCCCGGCGAGAAAACGAACGCGCATCTCGGCACGGAGTACCTGGCTGTGCTCGAAACCGACAACAGCACACCATACTATCTCAACCTGCATACCGGCGATGTTGCCCACACCCTTATTCTCGGGATGAGCGGGAGTGGCAAGTCGTATCTGTGCGTTTTTCTGCTGCAGAACGCTCAGAAGTACAAGCCGCTGACTTTCATCTTTGATATCGGCGGTAGCTTTCAGTCGCTTACGACGATATTCAAGGGCTCGTATCTCAATGTGGGTCAGGAAGCGCGGGACTTCACCATCAACCCGTTCTCGCTGCCTCAGACCAAAGAGAACTTGCAGTTTCTCTTCAGCTT
>JBATXV010000025.1:0-38091 GCA_049673585.1 Candidatus Sulfotelmatobacter sp.
TTGCATGAGCGTTTTGTTTTGCTCACAATCCCGTACGCAGTCCCATCCATTGGCGTAGTTGTTGTAGCCAGGCGTTAGCACTCATTAACCTCTGGGAGCCGGGAATCCTGGTCAATGAGTGTAATGGCGATTTTTCAACAAGGTCAGGCCACCCAGTCGTTAATGTGACGAAAAGGATTCCAGAATCTGCTTGACGACCGAAATGTTGTTGTTTACGCCTGCGTACATAAAGACCAGTACGATGGTCTTCCCTTCGACCTCAGTCACATAAAAATCGACGTTTGCTCTGCCGCCATAGTCCCCATACCAGACGTCGTACCCAATTAACAGTCTGCTCCATTGTTTCTGGCGCGACTCCGTCACGGATGCGTTCCCCGCCGTCTTATGTGGAAGATGTCGCGCTGCGGAGAGCGCCTTCGACCTAATACGGGCTTCGACTTCACCAGCGGCGGAGTCCAAAGAATAGCCACGCACAGTGACCCCGAAAAACGTTGGCGCATTCCAGAGGTACGTGCCGGTTTGAACTGAGCAATTTTCAAAGGGGAGTGCAGCATTCGCTACTCTCGCATACTCCGTATACCACTCGCCTTTTCCGCCCTTCGCCTTGTCCAACTCAGCTCGGTCAAGATACCAGCCGTCCCAGCGGCCCTCTGGAACTTCGAAGGTGGTCCCCGACGGTTGCATCCGAACGGTTCTTCCTTCCGCCGTGGAGAAGTGACGCCCGCTTTCAGAAACTTTTGCAGTTGCGGTTCCCAACAAGACAACGAGGACTGTAACAATGCCGACCTTATTGCGGAGTCGATATGCAGACATGCCTTTGAGTCCTTCACACCTCGTCGGAGATGATTATCTCCGAAATAACATGCGTTGATTTCGTAACTGTCGTAATCAGGCGTTAACACTCATTGACTTCACTGCCGAGATGCGACACCCTCAGAGGCGGTAGGCGGAGAGATCACATGAAAAGGTTAAAGCTGATAGCGATATTCGGCGCGCTCATTCTCGTTGTTGCTGCCCTTGGTCTCGGAACGAAGGCTGAGGGTCAAGAGTCTGCCAAGCCGGAGGACACGGAAGTGTGGCAGCCGGAGCCGAAGGTGGTGACGCCGGGCGCCGAGTGCGGGGCGGCTCCCTCCGACGCGATCATCCTCTTCGATGGCAAGGATCTGAACGAGTGGGTGTCTGCGCAAGACCGGTCCGCTCCGGCGAAATGGATTGTCGCCGACGGCGTGGTCACGGTGAACAAGTCAGCGGGGAATATTGAGACCAGGCGCATGTTCAAGAACTATCAACTCCACATGGAGTGGAGAATTCCTGAGAACATCACCGGTTCGGGTCAGTTGCGGGGCAACAGTGGACTCTTCCTGGCTTCGACCGGCCCCGGCGATGCCGGATATGAATTGCAGATTCTCGACTCGTACAACAATAGGACCTACGTCAACGGCATGGCGGCAAGCGTTTACAAGCAGAGCATTCCGTTGGCGAACTCGATGCGCAAGCCTGGGGAGTGGCAAGTCTACGACGTGGTATGGACGGCTCCGGTCTTCAATGCGGATGGCTCGCTGAAGAGCCCTGCCTATGTCACCGCCTTCCTTAACGGGGTGCTGGTGCAGAATCATTTCGAGTTGAAGGGCGAGACGCGGTACATCGGCCAGCCTTTTTACAAGAAGTTCGACGGGGCACCGATCAAGCTTCAGGCGCATGGCGATCCGAGTCCGGCTATTAGCTTCAGGAATATTTGGGTTAGGGAGCTGGATTAGGGGCTTGGGTGGGACGAATCGGGTCGGCTCTCATTGCCTACCGTCGAAGGCTCGACGCGCTTCGGAGTTCGAGTGAGCGCGTGCAGAAATGAAGAGGTCCTTCGTTGGGAGTCGCTCGCTTCGCGCGCGACTCCGCTGCCTCAGGATGAGAAGGCCGGAGGGCAGCAGTCCCGGGTGACGTCAGGGACGTTGCGGGTTTTCCAGTTTGGGGCGCTCCTGATGACTTTCTGCCGTGGTCTCTGCCATGCGCTTTGATTTGCGATAGACGTTTGCGCCGCCAGCGTCCATACAGGAACTAAATCGACGCCGGGCACGAGCTTGCCCAGGAACGATGGCAAGAATTCCCAATGCCAGCCGAGAAGGTTGATCATCGCGGCTCCGATGCCGAGGTCGAGGAGGTCGTCAGCTGGCGAGATGGCGCCTTCGATGAATGCAGGGAATACGATAATTTGCAATGCGTCGGCAATGACGGCCAGGATCATGGCCGTTCGAAAGCGCGGTCCCGGCGAGATGGTGATGGCGTCGTCGTGCATGGGAATGATCACATTCAACGTGCGTTCTTATTCTATGCGATTCGTCGTTTCAGTTTACCCGGTAGAGGTCCAAATGAATTGCTGAGGCATAGCGGGTGAAGTCGTGGTCGGTGGTGAAGACTTGCCAGTCGCGGCGGGACGCGACGGCGCAGATCAGGAAGTCGATGGCCGATCCCGCGATGCCGCGTGAGCGGCACTGATTGCTGATGTGGGCGGCTTGCTCGTAATCGGCAGCCTCGATATGTGGTTCGTCGAAGGCGCGCAGTTGGTCGCGCAGTTTCCTGAAGCTGGATTCCTGGCGTATGCCCGAAAGCAATTCCTGACGGACTGGCCCCAAGATTTGGGCGCGACCGTCGCGGATGAGTTCCCGCAGGGCGGCGGTCAGGCGCTGCTCCCGCAGGTTCAGGTCTGTACTCATACGTCGCAGAGCTAATGACCAGATGGAAGTGTCGACTAAAACCAGCATATTCAGGAGCGCTTTCTGTGGCGCTCGGCTTTGTAGTCATAGCTGGGATCGAAATCGATGGAGCCAAACGCCTTGAGAATGCGGAGTTGTTTGCGGCGTTTCACGTATTCGGCAAGGGCGGCAGTGACCGCTTCTTTCTTGGTTTTGTGGCCGCCGGCGCGGCGGGCTTCCTCGATCAAACTGTCATCCAGGGCCAGGTTGGTGGGCATGTGTAGATTATCACACCTTGCAGTGTGTAGAACAAGAGCGAAATCTGAGCGTAGAATCGAACCGATGACCAAGTTTGCTGGCGTACTGTTGCTGATTGTCGTTGCCGCGTCTGCCGCTGGGGTGGAAGACGTCCACTCTATCGCTGCTGCCGTGGACGAGCATTACAACCACCTGCACACCCTGCAGGCGGAGTTTACCGAGGAGTATCGCGGGGCGGGGATCGAACGGACGGAGGCGGGGACGGTTTGGCTGGCGAAAGGCGGGTCGAAAAAACCTGGCAAGATGCGGTGGGAGTACCGTTCTCCAAGGGAGAAGCTGTTTGTGAGCGATGGGAGAGATGCGTGGTTTTACATCCCCGGCGATCAGCAGGCGCGTAAGACGGACGCCCGGAAGCTGGACGACATTCGCTCTCCACTTGCATTTTTGCTCGGTAAGAGCAAGCTGGAAAAGGAGTTGCAGGGGTTGTCGCTTGCTCCTGATGTGACGCCGGTGGTTGCTGGGGATGTGGTGTTGCGGGGCGTGCCGCGGGCCTTGGCTGACCGGATTAGTGAGATTTTGCT
Organism: Candidatus Sulfotelmatobacter sp.; assembly: GCA_049673585.1. Lineage (GTDB taxonomy): Bacteria > Acidobacteriota > Terriglobia > Terriglobales > Acidobacteriaceae > Sulfotelmatobacter. The sequence goes on from JBATXV010000025.1 coordinate 3,527, forward strand.
GGAAGTGACTCCGGAGCATCAGATTGTGCGCATCGCGATCGACGACGTGGATGGGTCGGTCACGGAATACCGGTTCAGCGACGAGAAGGAAGATGTGAGAATTCCGGAGGGGCGGTTTGAGTTTAGTCCTCCGGCGGGAACGGAAACGGTTGAGGGCGAGTTGGGGCCTTGAGGGTTGACTGCCTGAAACGAAAGTATCTGGTTGATGAGATGAGGTTTATGGTCGGGCTCTTCCAAAGGAAGGTCGCTTGATTACCCGCGGTAGTGAGAGTGCAAGAAGTTGGCGGTGTTAGACTGGAACAAAACTTAGACTGGAACAAAACAGAGTGCGCGGGTCCTCGCGCAAGAAGCGCTTCTCGGAACAAGCATAAATGGCGGAATTCGTCGTAAAAATCGCGGACGAACGGGGGCATACCCACCAGCAAGTGGAGCAGGGGTATTCCGTGGCCGAGGTGCGCGACCGCTTTGCCGCGCAGGGCTATCTGGTGCACTGGGTCAAGCCCCAGGGACTGCTCTCCGGTGGCTTTGGGCGTGGCGGGCGCAAGCTGAAACAGAGTTCATTTCTGGTATTCAACCAGCAGTTCCTGACCTTGATTAAGGCCGGGCTGCCGATTCTGAACTCGCTCGATCTGTTGATCAAGCGGCAAAAAGATCCGAACCTGCGGCAGATTCTGGAGAACGTGCGGGAACGGGTGAAAGGCGGAGAGTTGTTGTCGGATGCCTTCGCCGCTCACGCTGCGGTGCCGAAGATTTACACCACTACGTTGATGGCGGGAGAGAAGAGCGGAAACATCGATGAGGTGCTGACCCGTTACATCAGCTTTCAGCGGATCACGATGAGTTTCCGCAAGAAGCTGGCGGTATCGTTGATCTATCCCGCACTGCTGGTCACAGTGGTAACGATCATGGTGATGTTTTTGTTCACTTACGTAGTGCCGAGGTTCGCGGAGCTGTACAACAGCCTGGATGCGAAGCTGCCGGCGATCACGCTGTTCATGCTGGCGGTGGGCGTGAATGCGCAGAAATACTTTCCCTTTTTCGCGGTGGGCGTGGTGCTGGCCGGGTTTTTATTCTGGAGGTGGCGCAAGACCGATCGCGGCGCCGACCAGATTGACCGTGTGGTTCTGAGCCTGCCTTTGCTGGGCGGGATCCGGCTGAAGCATCAGGTGGCAACTTTTTCGCGGATGCTCTCGACTCTGCTGCAGGGCGGGCTGCCGCTGGTGCCGTCGATGGAGACCGCGGGCAGTTCGATGTCGAGCCGGCGCATTCTGAAGGGCGTGATGCGGGCGAGCGTGAGAGTGCGCGAAGGGCAAGGTTTGGCCGCGAGCCTGGAGGAACAGAATATTTTTCCCGACCTGGCGGTGGAAATGCTCGAAGTGGGCGAGTCCACGGGCGCTTTGCCGGCGATGCTGAATTCGGTGGCGGAGTTCTACGAAGAAGATGTGCAGACGGCGTTGAGCGCTTCCATGGCACTGATTGAACCACTCATTCTGATCATCATGGCGATTTTTGTTGGCGTGGTGATGATTTCGCTCTATTTGCCGATCTTTAGCTTGGGAATGCAGGGAGTGCACTAGCACGCGGCAGGCGGGGATTTGAGAAATGGCGATGGCGGAAAAGAAATCACTTTTCGTGCACGGTGAGAACGGCGGGCAGGTGGTGACAACGGGGAATCCGATCACCGACCTGGAACGCGCTCAGGACGTGGCGCGGCGCTACCGCTGCGAGTTTGTGGATCTCACCGACTTCCAACTTCACCATGAGTTGTTCAAGAAATTCTCGCCTGAGCTGATGTTCCGCTATAACTTCGTGCCGCTGGAAGAGACGGTGGACGGCAAGCTGGCGATCGCGATTGCCGATCCCAGCCAACTGATGATGATCGACGAGATCAGCCTGCTGTTGCAGAAGCGGATTGTCACCAAAGTGGCAACGCTGAAACAGATTTCCGACATTCTCAAGAAGACGGAGCAATCGCAGCGCGTTCTGGAAGAAGCCAGCGAAGGCTTTCAGATCATCCGGGAAGACGAGGCCACGGGCGCTGAAGAGACGTTAACCATCGACAAGCTGACGGCGGCGGGCGACACCAGCCCGATCATCCGGCTGGTCGATACCACGATCTTCACCGCGCTGCAGCGGCGGGCTTCCGATATTCATATTGAAACGCGCGACGATTCGGTGGTGATCAAGTTCCGCATCGACGGCGTGCTGACCCAGGCCATGCCGCCCATCGGCAAAGAACATCACTCGACCGTGATCTCGCGTATTAAGGTGATGAGCGAGCTGGATATTTCCGAGCGCCGCGTGCCGCAGGACGGCCGCTTCCGGGTGAAGTACAACGGGCGCGCCATCGATTTCCGCGTCTCCATCATGCCTTCGATTCACGGCGAAGACGCCGTCCTCCGCGTGCTCGACAAAGAATCGATGAGCGAGAAGTTCCGCACGCTCACTCTCGACGTGGTTGGTTTTGATGAGGACGACCTGCGCAAGTTCCGCCGCTACATCAAAGAACCCTACGGCATGGTACTGGTCACGGGACCGACGGGCAGCGGCAAAACCACCACGCTGTATGCGGCGGTGAATGAGATCAAGACCGACGAAGACAAGATCATCACGATTGAAGACCCGGTCGAATACCAACTGCGCGGCATCACACAGATTCCGGTGAATGAGAAAAAAGGACTGACGTTTGCCCGCGGCTTGCGGTCGATTCTGCGCCACGACCCGGACAAAATCATGGTCGGCGAAATCCGCGACACGGAAACGGCGCAGATCGCCATTCAGTCGGCCCTCACCGGCCACCTGGTTTTCACCACAGTCCACGCCAACAACGTGGTCGACGTGATCGGACGTTTCCTGAATATGGGCGTCGAGCCTTATAACTTTGTTTCAGCCCTGAACTGCATTCTGGCGCAGCGCCTGGTGCGCTTAATCTGCGAGTCGTGCCGCACCCAGGTGAATTACCCTCCGGAGGTGCTCGAGGCCAGCGGACTGGATTACGCGCAGTGGTCGAGGGTGGCGCTGTATGAAGGGCCGGGATGCATCGAGTGTGCAGGCACCGGCTTCCGCGGGCGAACTGCGATTCACGAATTGCTGGACTTGAGCGACCGCATCCGGGAAATGATTCTGGCGAAGAGGCCGACGTCGGAAATCCGGCGCGCCGCGCGGGAAGAAGGCATGCGCTTTCTGCGCGAGTCGGCGTTGGATAAAGTCCGGCTCGGCCTGACCACCTTGAAAGAGATCAACAAGGTCACCTTCATCGAGGCCATGCGATAGGAGAGCAGGGGTAAGGGGCAGGGACTGGCTGCTTCGTTCCGAACTTACTGGTCTCGGGCCCCTGACCCTTGACCTCTTCCTGAAGTGCTCTGTCAGGTATTGCAAATAGGAAGATACGGCGTTTGAATTATAGAGAGAGTTAATCCTGAAATGAGCTCTGGTTCCAATCCGGCGAAACCCCGGGTGGCGTGTGAGATCGCCGCCGACCGCGTGCTGGTGGGGCGACTGGCTGAAGATGGACGCAGCCTGGAAGCCTGCGCGGCCCGCGAACTGGCCCCGGGTTGCGTGATCCCAGACCTGGTCGAAGGCAATTTGCGGCAGCGCGATGCGGTGCGTGAGGCAGTACAAGCGGCGCTGAGCGGTGTGGCGGGACGCTCTCGCGATGTGATTGCGGTGGTCCCGGACGCGGCCGTGCGGGTGGTGCTGCTGGAGTTCGACACCTTGCCCAGCGACTCCGAGGAAGCCGCCAGCGTGGTGCGCTTTCGTTTGAAGAAATCTCTGCCGTTCGACGTGGACAAGGCCAAAGTTTCCTATCACGCGCAGAAGACAAGCGATGGAGTTCGCGTGGTGGCAGCGGTGGCCCTGGCCAGCGTGCTGGAGGACTATGAGGCCGCGTTCCGCGATGCCGGATTCAGTCCCGGCGTGGTATTGCCTTCGATGCTGGCAGCGCTGGGTATTGCGGAGGGGCAGCGTCCCACGCTGGTAGTGAAGGTGGATGCGCGGACCACCAGCATCGCCATTCTCAATGGAGAACTGCTTCAGCTGTTCCGCACGCTGGAAAATACCCGCGGGGTTACGATCACGGGCGAGCAGTTGGCTGAGGAAGTCTACCCTTCGGTGGTGTTTTTCCAGGATACGTATCATCTGAATATTGAAAAGATATTCGTCGCGGGTATGTCCGACATCGGCAGCGCGGCTCCGGCGTTGCAGGCACAGACTGGTGCGGAAGTGCAGGAGCTGGTGAGTTCTTCGCAGTTGGGAGGGAACGCCGGAGGCTCGGTGCCGCGCTGGAGAATGGCCGGTGTGGTGGGAGCGTTGATTTCGTAAGGAAGGTCGTCTCGCGCTTATTGCGCCGCAAACAACGCGGCGCGGGGCGGTGGCTCCCACGGGTCCTTCGGCGAACAAAAAGCGCTCGCCTCAGGATGACAATTAATTCATGCGCCTTAACATCAATCTCGCGAGCCAACCGTACGAAGACGCGGGGCGGTTCTGGCTGCGTTGGGGGACGGCTCTGGCAGTGGCCGCGATCCTTACTCTGGCCCTGCTGACGATCACGGTTACGAATTGGTTTGCGGCGCGGCGCGACCATGCCCAGATCGCCGATTTGCGCGACCGCATCGCCCAGCGCGACCGGACCCGGCAACAGGCAGAGGATTTCCTCAGTCAGCCGAATAATCGCACGACGCGGGACGAGTCCCAGTTTCTCAATGAGTTGATTGAGCGCAAATCACTTTCCTGGACGCGTGTGCTGGAAGATCTCGAGAAAGTGATGCCTCCGCGGGTCCACCTGGTTTCGATTCATCCTGAACTGGACGCGGACAATGAACTCACACTGAAAATGGTGGTCGCCGGCGACCGCGACCGGGCCCTCGAGCTGGCGCACCGCATGGAAGATTCGCGGCACTTCGCGCAGACCTTTGTCGAGGGGGAAAGCCCGGCGACCAGCGGCAGTGGGGACAGCGTGCAATTTGCCATCAACGGGATTTACATTCCGGAGCCTGCGCCGGCGCCGATTCCTGCTCCGAAGACGGAGACCCCCAAGCGGAGCGCATCCTGATGCCAGACCTGCGTCAAACCCGGAAAAACATCAAGAGTGCGCTGGGAATCTTGTTGGGCGTGGACATTCTGGCCGCGGCCGTGCTGTTTTCTCCGCTGGTGGGCTCGACCGACTCGCGCCGCCAGGAACTGACGCAATTGCGAACTGAACTGCAACTGAAAACCCTCCAGGTCGCGCCGCTGAAGGATCTGGACAAGAAAGTGATCACAGCGAACCGGCAGATTGCAGAATTTTACAAGAAACGCTTTCCCGCCCAGGACTCGCAAATCCCCACCCAATTCGGCAAGCTGGCCACGGCGAATGGGGTAACGATCGAACAGGCCAAGTACAAGGTGGATGACGATGAGGTCGGCGGGTTGCGCCCCGTCGAACTCGAAGCGAACCTGGCAGGAAGTTACGTTTCGCTGGCTAAGTTTATTAATGCGCTGGAACGCGATGACATGTTTTTCATCATCAGCAGCATTACGCTGGCCGGAGAACAGAAGGGCCCGATCAAGCTGCAAATGAAACTTGAAACCTATCTGAAGGCAGGCGGGCAGTGAATCTGGGAATCGAAAACCGGAAACAGCTGATCGTCGCGGCCGCGCTGGGAGTCGTGGCGCTTCTGGTCATCGCCTACGAGTTCATGCCTTCCTCCTCGACCATCGCTTCTACGACTCCGGTGACCACTGCGACGGACTCGCGTGCTCTGACGGCGAATACAGCACGTTCGGGGGCGCACCGTGGTTCCATGTCGGCCAAGAAAGAACGCCTGGCGCCGGACCTCGACCCGACCTTACACCTGGAGCAACTGGCCTCCGCGGAACAGGTGAAGTACGAAGGATCGGGAAGAAACATTTTCATATCGCAGATGGACCTCGTGATTCCCACTCCGCAAGGCAACGGCACAACGGACAAAGGCAAAGCGGGCAAGGATCCCATCTACACGCCACCGCCTGCGGCACAACAGCTACCCATACCCCTGAAGTTCTTCGGCTTCGCCAGCCAGCCGGGAGAACCCAAGAAGGTTTTTCTTTCCAAAGACACCGACGTTTTCATTGCCGGCGAGGGCGAGATTGTCGACCGCCGCTACAAGGTTATGCGAATTTCTGCTACGTCGGTGGAGATCCAGGATTTGGTGGTTAGCGGCCCGGCCCAGAGCATACCGCTGACGCAGGGGAACCCGTCGTGACGAAGTGCGGGACGCAAATCCGCGAACGGCGGCGCCGCGCGCCCATTGCCGCCAGCCCTCGTCCCCGGGAAAAGGGATATATCCTGCTCACGCTGCTCCTGATGGTTGCGCTGATGGCCGTATTGGCCATGGGAGTGATTATCCCGCTTAAGTACGAGTACCAGCGGGACCAGGAAACAGAAATGATCCACCGCGGAGTGCAATACTCGCGCGCGATCCAGGGCTACTATAAGAAATTCAGTCGCTATCCCACGAAACTGGAGGATCTCGACAACACTAACGGCATGCGCTACCTGCGCAAACATTACAAGGACCCGCTGAACTGCAAGAATGGCAAGTGCGCGGACTTCAGGCTGCTGCATTACGGTGAGCCCGGGGTAACGCTGGGCGGCGGCTTCAGCATTGGTGGTGGAAGCATTCCTGGGGCGAGCGCGATCGGCTCGCCTGCTGGGCAGAATAGTTTGGGCGGGAGCAGTTCCGGTTTCGGCAATTCGGGTGCTTCCAGCTTTGGCAATTCTGGCTTCGGTGGTTCGGGGTCGAGCAGTTCCGGGTTTGGCAATTCTGGGTTCGGCAACTCCGGGGTTAACAGTTCGGGCGTGTTTTCGCAATCGTCAGGATCGGGGGGAAACTCGAACAGCGGCTTCGGAGCAAATTCCAACTCGCAGACCGGGTCGGATCAAGAGGGGACAAATTCCGCTTCAGGATCGAATCCGTCTCAGGCGCCCCAGACTCCGGGAGGGCAAGAGGACACGAACTCCGGCGGCCAACAGCTCGTGATCGGCGGCCCGATAGTGGGCGTAGCCAGCCTGTGCAAGAAAACGACCATTCGCGAATACAACCACAAGAAGAAATATAACGAGTGGCAGTTTCTCTATGATCCCACCACCGATCGCGGCGGAATCATTACAACACCTTATCAGCCAGCGCTGCAGGCATTCACCCAACCTGGACTGAATGGTGCGCAACCGGCCGCGGGAACGAACAGCAGTCCGTTCGGCGGTTCAAGCGGCAGCTCGTTTGGCAATTCTAACGGCAGCTCGTTTGGCAATTCTAACGGCAGTTCGTTCGGGCAGTCTTCCTCATTCGGCAACAGCGGTTCCTCATCGTCGCCGCAGCAGCCGCCTCCCAATCCGCCACAATAGCAACGAGACGATTCAAGTCGACAGCGCTGCCAGGGCATGTCCGCTAAACTGGAACGGCCTCGTCCTGGGACGAGGCCGCCTGCTTTGCCGAGATTTTGGGTCGAAAGTCTTCCCCGTGCATGGCGGAAAACTTCCCCCGCAGAAACTTAAACGCTAAACGAAGATCCGCAGCCGCAGGTGCTCTTCACGTTTGGATTCTCGAACTTGAAACCCGCGCCTTCCAGGGTTTCAACGTAGTCAACGATGCAGCCGTTCAGATACATTACCGAGGTCGCATCGACGAACACCTTCAGTCCATCCATATCGAAGGTCTTGTCCATCATTCCTGCAGCGTTTTCAAACTGCATCGAATAAGAGAAGCCAGAGCAGCCACCACCGACTACGCCAATGCGCAGGCCGGCGGGCACGGGATTCTGCTGGCCCATGATCTCTTTTACCTTGGAAACGGCGCTGGCCGTGAGCGAAACCGGCGGAGTCTTCTTCACTTCCGGGGTGTTGGTGTTCACATCTGGGACGGTTGTCGTGGCCATTCGTATCTCCTTGGCTTTGAAGTACCTACATTATAGCAGAGCGTGGCAAGCGGTCGACAGGTCATGAAACGGCCGATACACCTCCCAAGGCTCAGGTTCTTGGATGCTAGCCCGCGCTGCGACGATTCCTCCCGCGGCACTTGCCAACGGGTCTATAATGCTTGCGTTAGGCTCTTCCTCCAGGTTGAGGATTTTGTAGGCTGAGGCCCGCAACCTCGATTCGGCGGAGTTGCCCAACAGGCTTGCAAACTGTCGAGGTGGCCTATGACTTGGACGTGGACTCCATTAATGATTGGGCTAGCGATCGTGTGGGGTGTTTTCACCGTTGGCCTGATCCTTCTCTTGATCTACCGCAGCACATTGACCATGCACGAGGAAGAGTCGTTGTACCTCGACGACGCCAGCCAGCATATGCAGCAGGAGCAGACCGAGCTGCTGGTGAAGGTTAACCGGCTTACGGTCCCGGTCTGGGTTTTCGGCGCCGGCTCCGGAGTGCTTTTGCTGGTGCTCGCCGGCATGTTCATTTACCAGGGACTGAACGCAGTGCAGTAGCCCCGCTTGATGAGGGCGGCGCTGACTGGCAAGCGTATCGCCCGAAGGGATCTGTGTTTTTTGCTACTGCTCCATGCAAGCAGCAGCGGAGATGCGCCTAAGCACTCCATTCCACCAGACAGCCCGAAACAACTCTCTCCACTTTGTATAATTGTGAGCATGCGAAAGTGGCGGAATTGGCAGACGCACCAGACTTAGGATCTGGCGGGTAAAACCGTGGGGGTTCGAGTCCCCCCTTTCGCACCAGGCTTGTTCACACCAAGGTTGTTCACACCGTGCTCGTTCGCAACAGGCTTGTTTGCACCGAGCTTGTTCCCACTAAGCTTTTCCGGTTCGGCGTCCTTCACAAATACGGCACGAAACCTTGCGTCTTCATCTGCAGACGGTAGACTGACGTGGTGGCGGTGATGTAAAGGGTTCGATAGTCCTTGTCACCCCAGTTCAGATTTGCGGGCTGCTCCGGCATGACGATGGTACCGAGATGGTTGCCTTTGGCATCCCAGACCCAGATGCCCTTGGGTCCGGTGACAAAGATATTGCCGTTCTTATCCACCTTCATTCCATCGGGCACGCCATCGCCTTTCCCGCCCGGCTCCTCGCCGAAGATGCGGCCGTTGGCGAGGGTTCCGTCTGCAACAACGTCATAGACGCGGATGTTTCTTTGCTGGCTGTCATCGACGTAGAAATGTTTGCCGTCGGGCGAGAACGCGAGGCCGTTCGGCTGCGTGAGATCCTTGGTGAGCAACTTCACATTGCCTTTGGCGTCGAGGCGGTAGACGCCTTGAAAGGGGATTTCCTGCTTTTCTCCCGCCACCAGATCCAAAGTCGGATCGGTGAAATAAATTGCCCCGTCCGGACCGGTGACCACGTCGTTGGGACTGTTCAGCTTTTTGCCCTGGTAATGGTCTGCCAGAATTTTATATTTTCCGTCGTGCGTTACTTCGATGATGGCGCGTAACACGCTAGCGCAATCGATCAGGCGATGCTGGTGGTCGAAGGTGTTGCCGTCGGGATCGCCTAGCGCAATCACTTCTTCTTTCTTGCCGTCGGTATGGAGGCGGAAAATCTTGTTGATGGTTTCGTCGCTCACGTAGAGGAAGCCCGCCTCGTCCCAGACCGGACCTTCGGTGAAGCCGAAGCCCGTGGCTACAAGGCCGAGCTTGGCGTTTTGATCGAGGAGATCCCAAAACTGCGGTGATTCGGCTTGCAGCTGGAACTCCCGCGGCGCGCGCGGTGCAGCTGGAACGCTTGCGCTGACTGCGAACAGCGCCGTGATCGCGACAACAACGACTTGAAGGACTTTCACGCTGCGGTTCATAAGAATGCCTTTCGTTGAATGAGCTTCTGAATGAAATTGTTCATGGCGTCTCGCCGATTATTCGCCATGGGAAAGCGGAGCGACGCTTATTCCTCCCATTCATCGGCTTTCTTCGGAGGTCTCGACCCGCTGACGTTCGCCACCCTGATCAGATAACTGACGAGATCATTCAACTCATCGGGAGTCAGCGTCGATCCAAGGTCAGCGGGCATGAGGCCCCGCGAGTTGAATTCCAGCCCTTCGAGATCCGACTTTGTCACGAAGTGAAAGGTGCCGTCCAGGGTTTGCAGCTGCAGAGAGAAATTGTCTTCGTTGCGAATCCTGCCGATAATTTTCTCGCCGCCGCGAAGAGTCGCCGTTACTAGTCGCGCTTGCCGGTCGGTAGCCGGAGCGGGAGTCGTGATCGCACTTTGAATCTGCTCCACGGTGTGGGTGCGTGCGTAGCTGGAGAGATCGGAGGCGATGAAGCCGCCTTTGCCGGCGACCATGTGGCAGCCGGAACATCCCGCCTTGCCGAGGAAAATTGTTTCTCCGCGGCCCGGATCGCCGGGCAGTTTCACGGTTTGTTTTGCCCCTTGAAGAGTGCGCAGATAAGTCGCGACCGCTTTCACGTCGGAAATCTCAAGGGAGCGGAAGGCGGGCATTCCGGTGCCGGGGACGCCATTCTCGATGATGTGCGCGATCTGTGAATCAGAAAGGCGCTGGACTTTTGGATTCTCGGCGATGTTGGGAGCGCGGTCACTGCCTCTGCCGTCGAGGCCGTGGCAATTGGCACAGGTCGAGGCGAAAGTCTGCTGGCCGCGCGTGGGAACTGGCTTGACGCTTTTCGGTTTGGAGTCTGGCTGGGTCTGCGCTCGGGCGGCGAGGCTGTTGGTGATAAGGACCAGCAGAACCGGCACCACAAAAAGTGATTTAGGAGTTGAGAGCATCGAGAAGAAGCAGACCTCGCGAACACCCCGTATCGGACAGGCTGAACTCGTAGAAACTCGACGGCCACCACATTTTCATCTAATGAAACTTACCGCTGAGTTTTGAAAATCCCCGCAAAGCATGGATGACGGTTTATCTCATGCGGAGTGGGCCTGTCAACCTTTTTTGCATTCAAGATGACAGCTAGAAAAGGAATTCATACCCCAGAGTCAAACTTTCTCTGGCGGCAAGAAAAGCGAGCCCTTCCTCTCAAAACTAACACGACCTACTTCTGTTTCACGGCGATGGCCGAGATCTCAATTCTGGCATTATTGACCAGGGCTGCCGCTTGAATGGTCGCGCGGGCCGGTTTGGGGTCAGGCATGACGCTCTTGTACACCTTGTTCATATCGGGGAATTCATGAATGTCGGCGAGAAAGACCGTCACGTTGACCACGTCTTTCAGTTCGAAGCCCGCGGCTTTGAGAACCTTTTGGATATTCTCGAGGGCCGCTGTGGTCTCTGGGCCAATGCCCCCTGCGGCCAGCTTGCCGGAATCGTCGCTACCCTCCTGGCCTGCGATGTAGAGAGTGTTGCCCACCACGATGCCGTCGCTGAAAGGAAGCCCTCGGGCGGAGGATAGATTGATTGCTTTCCGTTCCTGGCCATACCCCTGCTGACCGATGACACCTAGCGTCAGCACGACCGCGAAAACCCACAGGAAGAACCGGGCTGCTCTGGTTTCGATTTTCATTTTCATTTTCTGCTCTCCTTTGTGATAAATGGATTAACTCTTCCAACGGATGAAAAACGGTGTTAGAGTCCGCGCACATATATACATCGAGGAGGCCGAAATGAACAAGTTTCGCGACTTTGTGAAATCGCACGCCACTGCAGTATCTCTGGTATCCATCGGGGTTTTGTGCGCCGTCCTGTACGGACCCAGGCTGCCGCGGGCGCAGGCGGTTACCGGAGCAAGCGCTTCGCAGTCGGAGGACGAATTGGTTGCGGATTATCGTCGCGTCGAGGTGGCTTCGGTTTCCGATGCATTGGAACAACTGACCGGCAAGCGTATGTACATGAGTCACCGCATGCATCCGATTTTCACTACGAAGTTTGCCGGATTTGCGAGAACGGTGCTGCTTAAGAAAGACGAAGGCAACAGCGACCCCGCGGCGCTGAATGGAATGCTGGAGGCTATTGATCAGGGGTCCACTAATTCGGTTTACGTGATGGTGGTCGAAGACGGAGAGGACATTGCGGGGATGGGCGGATTAATGGGCACGGCGATGGCCGCGCGCGGCTACGCGGGAGCCGTGATCGATGGAGGGGTTCGCGACGTGGCGTATTTGCGCAAGATCGAGTTTCCGGTGTATGCGACCGGCATCGTACCGTCGACGTCTGTACATCACTACCGGTTCGGAGGATCGCAGATTCCGGTGACTTGCGACGGCGTGACCGTAAATGCCGGCGACATTATTGCGGCCGACAACGACGGGGTGGTGGTTGTGCCCAGGGCCAGAGCGCGGGAAGTGTTGAAGCTCGCGCAAGAAATGGATTTCAAAGAGCACTCGATGTATGCCGTGATCGAACAGATGAAGTCGATCGTGGAGGCGGTTAAGAAGTTCGGAAGACTGTAGAAAAAAGGAAAACTATTGCATTAAATCGACTTTCATCAGATAATTCGCACTTTCATTTTGTGAAGGGATGGATTTCATCCGATTGTGACGGCTGCGACTCCAAAGCGAAGCTACAACATTACGGCCCTGCAGCGCGGGTTGCGTCTTCTGCAGCTGTTCAGCGAGTCGCCAGATGGGCTCACCGCGAAACAAGTTGCGGGCCGGTCCCGGCTGCCGGTGAGTACGGTCCACCGTTTTCTGGCGAACCTCGAAGGCACGGGCTTTCTGAACTGCAGCGGGGACGGCGTCTACCACCTCGGAATCGCCTGTTTTGCGATCGGCCAGGTAGCCCTGGGCCAACTCGATATTCGCCGGGTGAGCCGGCCGTACCTTGAGGAGTTGAACCGGCAGACGCGCGAAACCATCCATTTGACCGTGCGGCACGGGTTATCCGCAGTTTACGTTGAGAAGCTGGATTCGCCGGAACACTTGCGCATTCATTCCCGCATCGGCGCCTCCGTTCCGCTGTACTGCACTGCCGTGGGCAAGGTTATGTTGGCTTATATGCCGGATGATGAGCGCGAGAGATTGTTGCCGCAGTTGTCGCTGCAGTGTCTGACACCGAACACTGTCAGCAACTTTCAGGAGTTGGATGCGGAGCTGTACCGGGTGAGAAAGAACGGCTATGCCTGCGACCTGGAGGAGCATGAACTTCACATCCGATGCGTTGCCGCTCCCATCTGGGACCACACCGGCAGCGTGAATGCCAGCCTTAGTATTACCGCGCCGGTGGTACGCATGGCAGTCACCCGTTTACGGCAACTCGCGCCGCTGATTCAGACAGGGGGACTGCAAATCTCCCGAGAATTAGGCTACCGCTCTGCGACCTACCACGCGCCGGTACGAAAGAATAGTGCCGGGGAGGCAGCGCTTGCGAAACATCTCTAAGCCGAGAAGCGTGAGCTGTTTCGGAGTTGTGGTCCGGACTCCGGGTTGCGGAAGGACCGGCAGAATGTGGATGGCAGCGCTGGCCGCCGTGATTCTCCTCTGCCTCGCAGCTCAGGCAGGGACTGATACGCCGGCACCTATATCGACCGTGATCGATGTACGCTCTGACGATCTTCTGGTTCAGCCGGCAGCTGCCAATTGGATTTCCTACAACGGCGACTATTCTGGCCGGCGTTACAGCAGCCTTGCTGAGATCAACCCAGAAAATCTCGCGGGACTCCGGGCCGAGTGGGTTTTTCATGCGCGCGACTCGAAACGGCTTGAGGTCACTCCGCTGGTGGTGAATGGAATGATGTTCGCGACTGCGTCCAATGATGCTTTTGCGCTCGACGCACGTACCGGGCGAGCGGTGTGGCACCATTCCTGGCCGATTTCGGAAGGACTGATCGACGACGCGGCGGGGCACATTAACCGCGGGGTCGCGGTGTGGCGTAACCGAGTTTACATGGAGACCGATAACGCGCATCTGCTGTGCCTGGACGCGCGTTCGGGCAATCTTATCTGGGATGTGGCGTACGCGGATTGGAACAAGAATTACGGCGCGACTAGCGCGCCGCTCGTGGTCAAAGACAAAATTCTGGTGGGGACTTCCGGCGGCGATGACGGGGTGCGGGGCTTTGTTGCCGCCTTCGATGCGCTGACCGGGAAGCTGGCGTGGCGATTCTGGACCATACCCGGTCCGGGCGAATTCGGTTCTGAAAGCTGGCCGGGAAAACTCTACCTGCATGGCGGCGGAACTACGTGGATGCCAGGAACCTACGATCCGCAGCTCAACACAATTTACTGGGGCACAAGCAATCCTTCGCCGGACTTCGACGGCGACGTGCGTCCGGGGGACGATCTCTATACCGACTGCGTGTTGGCACTCGATCCGGATACAGGAAAATTGAAGTGGTATTTCCAGTTCACGCCGCATGATCTGTTCGACTACGACGCGGTTGAGACTCCTATCCTGATCGATGCGGTCTATCAGGGCACAGCGCAAAAACTGCTGGTAGAGGCGAACCGCAATGGCTACATCTACGTGCTTGATCGCACGAACGGAAAGTTTCTTTCTGCAACGCCATTTGTGGAGAAACTGAACTGGGCGAAGGGAATCGATGCGCAAGGCCGGCCTCTGACAACCGGCGCGCGGCCGACGGCGGCGGGAATGAAGGTTTGCCCGGGCTTCGCGGGCGCCACGAACTGGTTCGCGCCGTCCTACAGCGAGTCCACACACTCGGTTTATTTCATGGCCCTGGAGCAATGCGAAATGTATTTTTTGAAGCCCCAGACTTTTCAGGAAGGCCAAGGCTATTACTCGACTGGGGTAAAACACATTCCGGGCGAAACATCGCAGAAGGTGTTGGTGGCGTTTAGCTTAAATACAAATTCGATCACCTGGAAATATGAGCAAACCCGCGGAGGACACTCCTCCGCCGGAACCATGGCAACAGCGGGTGGTCTGGTGTTCTTCGGAGATGACGCGGGCTCCTTTGAGGCGGTGGACGCGCGCAGTGGGAAGGCGCTATGGCATTTCAATACCGGGCAAGACATCAGTGCGTCTCCCATGAGCTACGCGATCGCCGGAAAACAGTATGTGGCAATTGCGGCGGGTAGCGATATTTTTAGCTTCGCGCTGCCGTGATCGGCGCGACGAGAGAAGGATGTTGCCGCCGAGCAGCTTTCGCGACTTCTGCCCGAACATGCCGCGTAGCCGGGGAAACCGACAGCGAGGACGGACTCAGGAAGACTCTTGGGAATCGGAAACCACAGCACTCGCGATATCGAGTCGCGCCGTTCAATCAACCGGCATGCGCAGCTTCGAACCTTTTTTCTCAAGCCACGCGTTGAATTGCGAAATCATCTCTTTGGTCCACTTGCCGTCGATTTGACCTGGAGTGTATTTGCCTTCGCGAAGCATCGTGTGGCCCCAGTCGTCGATCAGGTGATCCATTTCCGTGTCGTCGGCCACTTTCGCCGCCAGTTGCGGGGGAACGAAGGTGACGCCCTCTGGATCGCCAATAGCTATGTCTCCCGGCATCACGGTTACGTCTCCGATTCGAATGGGCACGTTGATCCCTGTCAGCATGACGCTCTCGAGAGCGGAGGGATCGACGCCGCGCGTGTACACCTGAAAGCCGGGAATTTCTTGAATACCGGTGACGTCTCGCACCGCTCCGTTTACGATCAATCCGTTGCGGCTCTTGGCGTAAATGGCGGTCGACAGGTTGTCGCCGACAATCGTGCCATAGCGGATTTTTCCGAACAGATCGACAACCAGAACGTCGCCCGGTTTCAGGATGTCGATGATCCAGGAGTTCTCATCTCCAATGCGGTTTTCTTTTTTGCCGTTGGCTTGGATTACGGAATCGACGTCGGGGCGTCGCGGCATGAAAACGGCTGTCACGACGCGGCCCACGAGCCTTTGTCCGGGATTGATCACCTTCCAGCCGCCCTCGAACTGATTGCGGTAGCCGGCATCTTGCAGAACATCCCAGGCCTCGTCGGCGGTGACGTCTTTGAGCCGGGAAAGCACAGAATCCGGGACATTCGGGCGTCCGTCGGGAAAACGTTCGCCGCGCCAGTCGGGAGTGAATTCAATGCGCTGGTCTTTCGAGAACAGGTCGAGCTGCGCGTGGGCCGGCGCAACCGATGCGAGGCTGGCTATAAGAGCTGTAAGAAGAGTTGCTTTGTTCATAGGACTCCGAGAGCAACGTCGCGAAGAAAACCGAGCTTAGTCGCGAGCGCGAAAATATCATACGAGCTTCACCACAGCAAGCGGGAGAATCAGTGATGAACGCCGCCGGTACAAGCCACGTCCGCTGGTTTTTGGTGATCTGGCTGTTCGTGCTCAGTGCGGTGTCTTATCTGGACCGAGTGAACATTTCCATCGCTGGCGGGTCGATCGCGGAGGCATACCATCTCAGCGATGTACAGCTGGGTAAAGTATTCAGCGCCTTCCTGGTTGGTTACGCGCTCTTTCAAACCATTGGAGGGAGGCTGGCCGACCGCTTCGGGCCTCGCCGGGTGCTGGCCGGGGGAGTGGCATGGTGGGGAATCTTCACGGCCCTGACGGCTTTAGTTCCAGCGAACGTTGCAGGTGCGCTTTTCGCCTTTATTGCAGTCCGCTTTCTCCTCGGCGCCGGCGAGGCCGTCATTTACCCCTCCGCTAATCAGTTTATCGCGCGCTGGATTCCGACCTCGGAACGCGGCATTGCGAACGGCTGGATCTTCGCCGGGGTGGGAGCGGGCGCGGGAATTACGCCGCTGATCATTACTTACATCATGGTTCACTACGGTTGGCGGTCGTCGTTCTGGATTTGCTCGATCATCGGATTTGCCGCGGGCGCGGTGTGGTTTGCGATTGCTCGCGACAACCCCGGCGAGCATACCCGCGTATCTGCCTCGGAGCTGACGTTCATTCGCTCCGGACTGGAGCAGGCGGGGACGAAAGATGATGCGAAGCCGCTCGTGCCCTGGGGGCGCGTTCTGCAGAGCAAAGAGGTGTGGGCCGTCACGCTCAGCTATTTCTGCTACGGCTATGTGGCTTGGATCTTCTTTAGCTGGTTCTATCGCTATCTCGCAAAAGTGCGGGGACTGGATTTGAAAGCGAGCGCGTTCTACACCATGCTGCCTTTTCTTGCGATGCTCGTGTGTTGTCTTTTAGGTGGAACTATGAACGACCGGCTCACGAAGTGGTTGGGGTTGCGGGCGGGACGCTGCGGCCTTGCGGCATTCGCAATTGCTGCGGCGGGCGGCTTCATTGCCTTCGGGTCCCAGGTTCAGAGCGCACGGCTGGCCAGCGTGGTGCTTGCCGGCGGAGCCGGGGCGCTGTATTTATCTCAGAGTTCTTTCTGGTCGGTGACGGTTGACATTGCGGGAGCGTCATCGGGATCGGTGTCGGGCTTCATGAATATGGGAAATCAGATTGGAGGCGCGATCACGGCTACGCTCACCCCCTGGATCGCTGCCCGATTCGGCTGGACGACTTCATTTCTGGTGGCGGCCGGGTTGTGCGGGGTGGGAGCCGTGAGTTGGCTGGTAGTCGATCCGACGCGGCAGCTCAGAGTTTCTCCGGCGGACGGGGGCGCCGTTCAACTACAAAGTGCGAAGACGCGTGTCTAATTAGTCTGTAGGCAGAATGCTTGCGGCGCGCGCGAGTTCGTGAATTCAAATTATGGCGAAGCTGAAGATTAAATCGAAGAACGGCTGCATGTGGGATCTGGTTAGCATGGGTGAAGTCATGCTGCGACTCGATCCAGGTGACGAACGCATTTCGACGACCCGTCATTTTCGCGCCTGGGAGGGTGGCGGCGAATACAACGTTGCCCGCGGCCTGAGGCGCTGCTTCGGGATGGACACGGCAGTGGTGACCGCTCTCGCGGACAATCCGATTGGGCGTCTCGTTGAAGATTTGATGTTGCAAGGAGGTGTTAGCCAGAAGTATGTGCGCTGGGTGCCTTTTGACGGGGTGGGACGGACCGTCCGCAACGGCTTGAATTTTACCGAGAGGGGCTTCGGTCCGCGCGCGCCGCTGGGATGTTCGGACCGGGGCCATACCGCTGTCTCACAACTGAAACCTGGCGAAATTGATTGGGAGCAGATTTTCCGCAAGGACGGCGCGCGCTGGTTTCACACCGGGGGAATCTTTTGTGCACTTTCGGCAACCGCTCCACTGGTTGCTTTGGAGGCCGCGGCGGCGGCAAAGCGGGCTGGAGCCGTCGTTTCCTATGATCTGAACTACCGGGCGTCACTTTGGAAATCAAATGGAGGACAAGCCGAGGCGCGGGAGACGAACCGGCGGATTGCGCCGCTGGTGGATGTGATGCTCGGGAATGAAGAGGATTTCACTGCCGCTCTGGGATTTGAGGTGAAAGGTCTCGACGAACAACATTCCAAGCTCGATCCGAAAAATTTCAAAAGAATGATCGAAACAGTGGTGCAGGAATTTCCCAACCTTGCCCTCATCGCGACGACCCTTCGCCATGCGAAATCGGCCACGCTGAATGATTGGGGAGCGATGTGCTACTACGATGGCGAGTTCTACCAGGCGCGGGTTCGCGAGAATCTGGAAATTTACGACCGCGTGGGCGGAGGCGACTCTTTCGCGTCAGGATTGATTTACGGAATGTTATCGGGAAAAGAGCCGCAGTGGGCCGTCGATTGCGGGGCCGCGCACGGCGCGCTGGCCATGACCACGCCCGGCGACACGACAATGGTAACGCTGGATGAAGTGTTGCAGGCGATGAAGTCGGAAACGGCGCGGATCGCGCGCTGAGAGCGTTGCAGATCGAGAATCAGCATTGGAACGGACTTTTGAGGCACTGGGCACGAGACGACAATATGACGATTGAAGACGTGATTCGCAGGATTGGAGAGATTGGCATTGTGCCCGTGGTGCGGGCAGCGACGGTTGAAGACGCAACCCGGGCTGTAGAGGCCATCTGCGCCGGCGGCATTCCGATTCTTGAAATAACCATGACGGTTCCCAACGCGACGTCCGTGATTCGCCACGTGGTGCGTGAACATGGAAACAGTGCGTTGATCGGGGCGGGGACGGTTACGACGGGCGAACAAGCCGAGCAATGCATTCGTGCGGGCGCAGAGTTCCTGGTCAGTCCGGGATTGTCGACCCACGTGCTGGCGGTGGCACAGGCCTGCGCCAAGCTGGCCATCCCCGGAGCGCTGACTCCTACCGAACTCATGCACGCGCAAGACAACGGAGCGAAGTTGATCAAGATTTTCCCTTGCGGCAATGTTGGCGGCGCCAAGTATTTGCAGTCCTTGAGGGGGCCGTTTCCAAACGTCGCGCTGATTCCGACCGGCGGAGTGAATGCTTCGAATGCAGCTGACTACATTGCCGCCGGGGCGTTTGCTCTTGGCGTAGGTGGGGATCTGGTAAACGCTGCGGCTGTGCGCGACGGGAATCTGGCGAAGGTCACGCAAGCGGCTCGCGAACTGGTGGAGGCAGTGCGTGCGGCGCGGGGGCTCGTCCTCGAAAAGGCGGCGCTGCTGCATTGAATAGTGGACATCTTTAAATAGTGGACATTTTTCAACAGGCTGGCAACCAGCTGGAGGAATGTGATGCGGCTCGATCTGTTTGAGCGGTGGAACTTCCGTCGAGGCGACGCTGAAAAGCAGTTGAGCGGGCTTGCCCTTGCGGCCGCTGTGATTTCTCTGGTTGTGCATGGTGCTCCTGTGTCTGCGCAATCGACATCCGCTGCGGAACCGCAGACGGCGACGGTTCACGTCGATGTTACGCCGGGCCATGCGATCAATTCCTTCGATCCCGACAGCGCTCTTGGCAGTTCTATTGACGTTCTTTCCCATGACGCCATCGACAAGGTTTATACCCCGCACATCATTCAGGAGTCACTGTCGGCAGGCTGGGGACCGATTACTTATCGCAATAATTCTGAGCTGCGCATGGCCGCGTGGCACTGGAATGAGAACGGGACCTGGAGCGATGCGGCGCACCAGAACGGATACTTCACTGGCAGCACTGAACTCAAAGAACCAATCCGATACATTCTTTCGTACGCCTTGCCGCATCGCGGCTTCTCGACCAGCGGCGATCGGCCGCTGCTAGGCCCCAATCTCAGCTATTGGAAAAGCAATCCGTATCTCACGAGCAAGTTCACAGGGGAAAGCGACACCCTGCATCCGCAATGGGTGATCTTGGATCTCCAGGCCGAAAAGCCGGTGAACGCCATTCGCATCGCCTGGGCCAGCCCGTATGCGACGACTTATCAAGTCGAGTACTGGGTGGGAAAACGCGCGCTCGACTTCGATGAAGGCCCGCGGGGCGAGTGGAAGACTTTTTCTGCAGGAGCGATAAAAAACGCGCTAGGCGGAACGGTGAATCTGAAGCTCGCCGACGCGCCCATCACCACACAGTATGTGCGCGTCCTGATGACGGAATCTTCGAACACTTGTGATCTGCATGGATCGGACGACGTCCGGAACTGTGTGGGATATGCCATTCAGCAGATTCGCGTCGGAACCGTTGATTCCAACGGCGCGTTTGCCGAGGTCCAGAAGAGTATGAGTGAGAAGCCGACCACGTATGTCTCCTCTTCGATTGATCCCTGGCACTCGGCCGCAGACGTGGACGCAACGGGCGGCTATCAGCACAGCGGCTTCGATCTCTTCTTCACTAGCGGGCTGACTAACAATCTTCCCGCGATGATTCCGGTGACCATGCTTTACGGCACGCCCGACGATGCTGCCGCTGAAATTGCCTATGTCGAGAAACGTGGCTACAGTCTGGGATTCGTCGAGCTAGGCGAGGAGCCCGACGGCAAGCACGCCATGCCGGAAGATTACGCAGCGCTGTACATTCAGTGGGCCGCGGCCATTCACAAGGTCGACCCGAAACTCAGGCTGGGCGGGCCAATCTTCGAAGGAGTGAATGAGGATATTCGCGTGTGGCCGGACGCGCAGGGCCGGGTTTCGTGGATGGGACGCTTCGTCGATTACTTAAAGGCGCACGGCCGCATCTCCGACCTGGCGTTCGTGTCGTTCGAGCACTATCCGTTTGATGCCTGCACGATCACCTGGAAAACTCTCTATACCGAGCCTCAGTTGATCAAGCACATCCTGCAGGTGTGGAGGGATGACGGCGTTCCCAAAGAGGTTCCGCTCATGGTGACCGAGAATCATCTTGCCGCCGAGTTGACCGGGCCCATGACCACAATCTTCGCCGCGCTATGGCTGGCAGACAATGTTGGGTCGTTCTTTGAAGGCGGAGGAGCTGCGTTCTATCATTCGCCGATTCAGCCGCAGGGCATTCAGAAGAGTTGTCTGGGTTGGGCCTCATGGTCAAATTTTGTTGCCGACGAAGGCGGTTCTGATGAGGGAGCTCCTGCAGGCTACGACATCAAGGGATACACTTCGCCCTATTTCGCGGCTCATATGATTAACCTGGAGTGGGTGCAGCACCGCTCTGGAGTGCATCATATGTTCCCTTCTTCCGTTGCTATTAACGACTCCGAGGGCAACGCGCTGGTTACCTCGTATGCAGTGCATCGACCCGACGGAAATTGGTCACTAATGCTGGTGAACCGCGACGAAACCAACCCACACAAGGTGCGCGTGCAGTTTGCGGATTCCAGGAGCAAGCAGAATGTTTCCTTTTCCGGACCGGTTACATTCGTGACTTTCGGGAGCGAGCAGTATGTGTGGATTAACGACGGCCCAGAAAGCCACGCAGACCCAGATCATCCGCCGGTTGCGACGACTGTGGCGTCCGGGCCGCAGACTGAATTCACGCTGCCGAAGGCTTCAGTCACGGTTTTGCGTGGAAAAGTGGCCGGGTTTAAGGAGTGACGGCGACGGCGGACTTCCTCACTACGGACGCCAAGAAATAAAAAGCGGTCGCCGACCCTTCCGGGCCGGCGGCCGCTTGGATTTCTGAAGTCCCTCTTCAGTTCGAAAGCATAACCGGCGAAGCAGCAAGCACGCCCGCTGCGAGTTCCAGATCGTGCAAGTCTTCACGGCTGAAGTCCTGTGTGAAGCGCGGGTCCAGTCCCTTGCGTGAGATTTGAATCACACCCAGCACGGTCAATTTGTGATCCAGAATCGGCACCGACATCAGTTTCTGGATGGGCGCGGGCGCTGCCGGTTCATCCGCTTCGGACCCAACCGGCTTGATCGTTTCGAAGATACTGGCATGCTTTACGCGGGCAAAATTGTTGAAGATCTCGGCCTTCTTGCTCAATGCGGTGTGGGCCGCGACCGCCTTGCTGGAAATCGGAATCGCTCCCGTGGTTCGCAGGTGCTCAGGAAAAACGAACTTTAGCAGGCCGCCCTCGAGGCGCAACAGCGCGACTTCGGCGTACTGGACTTTAAACACTTTCGCCAGCACCATGCTGACATCGAGCGGCGTGACTCCCTCGCCCAGAACAGAACCCAGAGGGAGCAGGTTTTCGGGGAGAATGATTTCTTCCGTGACCCCGTGTTCGAGATTCTGATTCATAGAGTGCTCACAAGAAAATCAATTTAAAGACCGCTTCAAGTCTCGCACTTTTAACGCCAGACAACCGCTGTAGTGACATCCTACAACCCCTTTGGATTCAGCAAAGTAGCTAACGTTCATGACCTTTCGCGGCATCCCATTCAAGGTTAGAAAGCCAGAAAGACGTAAGGGGAGTGACATTTTTTGTCGGTCGGAGGCCGGTTCGCCCCCGCCGCTTTCGCATGAGATTTTCCCCTGAGTCAGAGAATTTCCCGCGCTCCGCCTTCCCTTCGCGCCCCCTAAGTCATTACACTGCTTTTCTATGAGCCTTCCTGCGCAACCTAACGTCAAGCTGATCAATGCTGCCGACTACCGCGAGGCCTATGCCAACAGCGTACAGATGCGGGTGAATGTCTGGGACTTCTTCATGGTTTTCGGCACCCTGCAGCAGCAGACCGAAGCTCAAGTCGAGATTCGCAACTTTCAGGGCATCTACCTCAGCCCGCAGCAGGCCAAAGCGCTGCTCGGACTGCTGCAGCAGAACGTGGCCGGCTACGAGAGCGCTTTTGGCGAGATCAAGCTCGACCCGCGCCTGACTCCTACCGGGCCCGTGCACTAGGGGGGATTCTGAGAGATTACCGGTCCGACCGGAGTAGTCCGGTTCGATGGTCAAGGGCTAATCCCGTTCTGGTGTTTGGCGTCATCTTTGTATTTGTTTTTCTGCTGCACGCGCCTTTGTTGCGCTTGCCTTACTTCTGGGACGAAGCTGGCTACTACGTTCCGGCTGCACGCGATCTCCTGCTCACGGGGAGTCTGATTCCTCGCTCCACGGTTTCGAACGCGCATCCGCCTCTGGTGATGGCCTGGCTGGCGCTATGGTGGAAAGTGGCAGGCTACGCTCCTCTGGTAACACGGACGGCGATGCTGGTGATCGCGGCGTTCTCGCTTCTGGGTTTGTTTCGGTTGGCTGAACGGGTGGCCAACACGCAGATTGCTGTCGCGTCCACGCTTTGCACCGCGTTTTATCCCGTCTTCTTCGCCCAAAGCTCTCTGGCACAGGTGGATCTGGCTGCGGCGGGGCTTACCTTCTGGGGTCTGGCTGCCTACCTGGAAGGTGAAACCATCGCAACGGGGTTCTGGTTCGCGTTGGCCGCATTGGCGAAGGAAACCGCGATTCTCGCTCCCATGGCGCTTGTCTGCTGGGAGGTCGTTGGCCTGCTCGCGCGCAAGAGTTCGTTGCAGGAACTTTGGCTGGATCGCGGCGACTGCGGATCGAGAACCGGTTCGCGCATCGCCTCGCTGCTGATCCCCGCGATGCCGCTTGCTCTTTGGTACACCTATCACTACGCGCGCACCGGATACGTCTTCGGAAATCCGGAGTTCTTCCGCTACAACGTGGCTGCAACTCTCAGCTTCACCCGATTTTTTCTTGCGTTGGCCATGCGGCTTTGGCAGATCAGCGGATATCTCCACTTGTGGGTCTTGACGCTGGCGATGCTGCTGGCCATGTGCCTGCTGCCCCCGTGCCGCGATCCAGGCGGCGAGCGCCCTCGGATCAGCATTCCGGTGCAAATGGATTTCTATGTCGTCATGCTCGCTTATGCGGTCGTGATGGCGCTGATCGGCGGTGCGGTTCTGGCTCGGTACATGCTTCCCGCAGTTCCTCTGGTCATCATTGTTTCGGTCTCCACCCTCTGGCGCAGGCTGGATTACTGGCTGACAGCTGTTGCGTGCGTCGCAATCGCCTTCATCGTGGCCTGGTTCTGGAACCCTCCCTATGGATTCTCACTTGAAGACAATCTCGCCTACCGGAATTACATCGAGTTGCACGAAGATGGCGAACACTTCCTCGAGGCTCGCTATCCCTTGGCGCAGGTGCTGACGGCATGGCCTGCGTCAGACGAGATATCCCGGCCCTGGCTCGGTTATATTACGCGGCCGATGCGCGTTGTTCGCATCGAGAACTTCTCGCTCGATGAAGTTCTTTCCGCCGCCTCTTACTCGAACTATCAGGTCGCGCTGGTCTTCTCTACGAAATACGAGCCGGGTCCCGCGGTTTGGGATCGCTGGCAGGCATGGACGCAACTGAAGGCTCGCTTCTTCGGATTTCACCGCGACCTGCCGCCTGCCGGCGTGGCGCAGATCCTCGGCGGCCACATCGTGTTTTCCGAACAGCGCCCGGGCCAATGGGTTGCAGTGATTGAGATCGACCGGGTGCAGGAAGCTTCCGGCTTTCCGCTTAATTGGGCTTTGCTTCGAGGCGAGCGTGGTAGCCCTTGCGGGCCCGCACTTGCAAATGCTTGCCGTTTTTCTCAGCGAGGATGCTGATGGAATGGTAGCTTCCGTTCGGCTGGAAATCGGCGGGTTTATAGGCGATGAAATAACGGCTGCGGATCAAATCGCGCAGTTTGTCGAGGGATGAACCCAGCGTATGCAAATCGCCAGGAAACATCGCATCCCCTCCGCTGCGCTCTGCCAGTGTCTCTAGCACCTTGTCGGCATCCGTCTTGTCGCCCAGACCCTCTTTCGTGCTGACGGTGTAAATCGTTACCCCCATCCGTTCGGCAACCTGGACGCTCTGCTTAAGGCTGCTGTGGCTGGAATTATCTTCGCCGTCGCTCAGGATCACGAGAACCCTAGCCACCCGCTCATCATCGGGATACGCTCCCAGCTTTCTGCATGCGAATGAAACTGCATCGAAGAGAGCGGTCCCGCCTCCGTTTGCGAGATTGTCAATCCCCTTTCCCAGTTCGACTGGGTTCGCGCTGAAATCCTGGGTCACGCTGGGCTCGGTGGCAAAACCTGCGATGAACCCGAGGTCGGCAGGATTGCTAAGCACCTTCTGCACGAACTTAGTCGCGGCGCTCTTCTCGAAAGAAAAGCGGTCATGCACCGAACCGCTGGTATCCACTAGCAGAGCCAGCCGCAAAGGAAGTTTCGACTGCGGGGCAAATTGCACGATTCTTTCCGGAGGCTTATTGTCATCGCGGATCTGGATGTTCGACGCCTCCAAATCGTTCACCATGTGCCCATGGCTGCTGACGGAGAAAAACAGGGCCACATCGTCTACGTTCTTGCGAATCGTCCAGACTCCGCTGGCGCGGCCGACAGAACTCGGCGGCACATCCGAGGCTGCCCCGTTGCTGTCGCCGATCTTAGGTGCGTCAGCTTCGGCCAAAGCGCCGCAGTCGTCGCAGGTTGCATTGTCCGATTCATCGCCCAACGTAGCGAGTTGCGCCTTCAGCCTGTCAGTGTTGGGGAACGTTTGTTGCATTTGCGAAACAGATACGGTTGTCGCCGCCTGCGAATGGCCGGCGCGTGCCGCGAGAACAGCCTTGTTGTGCTCAATGGTAGCCAAATTCTTGCGCGCGACCGGAGCAAAAGCATTGGTTGGATCCTCGCTGAGGAAGAGTTTCAGTTCGCGCTCCATGGTTTCGAAATCCTTCAAAGACATGGCGGCGGACGCAGCCACGTAGTGCACGTTCGCCATTCCTTTGTGGTCGAGCGCATGCACCTGCTGAGCTGTCTCTAGAGCGCGCCGGTATTCATGGTTTCCATTTTGTGCATACGCCAGAACCGAGAGAATGTTGGCGTCCTTGGGTTGGAGGGCAGCAGCCTTCTCCAGCGCCGATTCCGCAGCCGGAAAATCGTTCTGCGACAAGGCCAACCGACCGAGGTGCAGGAACGATCCGGGGAATTTGTCGTCGAGTTTGGCAGCCGTTTCAAATTCACTCCTGGCGCGACCCGGGTCTTCCTGATCGACATAGGCGAGCCCGAGACCCACGTGGGCTGAAACGAACTTGGGGTACTCCGCAATCGCCTTTTGGAGATGCTTCATTGCCTCCTTCGAGTTCTGCGCTTGCAACAGGGTGCGAGCGCGGTTGAACTCCACGATCGCGCCATTCGGGGCATCCAGGTCGAGCGCTGACACGACGCCGGAGTCGATCAGTTTCTTATCCGCTAATTTTTGATCCTCGAGGAGCTTGGCGTGCTTGTTTTGTTGTTCGAGGTACATTTCCACCATGTCGATTTGTGACATCACGGAATCCGCACCTGTGTTAAGAAAAGGCAGTCCCTGCGAAGGCTGTGAGGAATCTCCCTGTCCCTGTGCGGGGAGGCCTCCACAGAAGCAGAATGCGACAGCGCAAGCGAGCAGGCGCGTGGCAAGATTAAATAACGGAAATTGAGGCGCAGGTTGCAAGAAACGACTCCACCAGTGAGTGTGGGGTTTGTACCCCAAGCTTATCGAGGATCCCCAGGCAAAAATTCGGTTGATCTCCGCCAGCACCCCCGGACAGCCTGGACCGGCATTATATGTCAGCGCCGCATTAAATGACAGGAATGTGTTTTGATCACCAGCCATACCTCGCGGCCCTCGGCAAGGTCCAGGGCGTCGCGTGCTGCAAGAGTCAGGTAGACTTCCATCTCGACGCCGCAATCCACGCGCGCGGAAATCATCATGTCACGGCGTTCCAGGGACACCAGCCGTCCGGCAAGGATGTTGCGCGCGCTCAGTCCCACCGGCTTGGCGACTGCCAACAGAATGTCACCAGCACGAATTCCCACCCGCCGATGTAAGCCTGGCTCCGCTTGGATCAAAGGCGTCTCAAGTAGAACGGATCTGTCTTCGTGGCTGGCCGGCGAACGAGAGGCCGTGATTCGGCAAGGCATGATTCGGCAAAGCATGGTGCCGCGATCTTCGTGTACTGATTCCACAATGACGTCGAAGATGTTTTCAAAACCCGCCAACTGCGCCACCGTTTCCTGGCGCGGAGCGCCCAGCACCTCATGCGGTGCGCCTTGCGCGATGATGCGGCCCTCTTCCATGACCAGCACGCGTTCGCCGAGCGCGAGCACTTCTTCGCGCGCGTGCGTGACATATAAAATCGGGATGCGATGCGCCTGATTCCACCGCCGAAGGTCGTCGATGATCTTCGATTTGGTAGGGGAGTCCAGAGCTGCCAGAGGTTCATCGAGCAACAGAACGCAAGGGTCGGTCACCAAAGCTCGCGCCAGAGCCACGCGTTGGCGCTCGCCGCCCGAGATTTCTCCCGGGCGCTGTTGACGTAAGTGCTCGATGTGGAACTCCTGCAGCATCGCCTTGGCCCGCTGCCGGCGCTCCGATCTCGGCAAATGCACCAGACCGTACTCCGTGTTTTGCTCTACCGTCAGGTGTGGGAACAGTGCCAGGTCCTGCAAGACGTATCCCACACCGCGTTTAGCCACTGGAATGCTGACACGCGAGCCTGCCTCGAACAAGACCCGCTGACCCACGACGATTCTCCCGGCATCCGGAACCGCCAGACCCGCTACACAGTCGAGCAGCGTAGTTTTGCCAGATCCGGAAGGACCGAACAGTATGGTGAATCCCGGCGCCGCGCTGAAATCCACGTCGAGCGAGAACGGGCGTTCGGCGGCGGAAAAGCTCTTCCGAATGCGTGCGCTCAGGGTTGGATTCGCTGGTTGCGTTTTAGCGGGTCGCGATTCCGCAGGTGTGGGCATCGAGGTTATTTAACCGGGCCCATCGCCCATACTTCGCGATTCACCGTAGCTTGATGCCGGGTGCTGCGGTGCAGCCCGTATACCAAAGTCAGAACCGCGAAACAAAAGACGAGCAGCAACAACGCCATGGCATTGGCTGAAGCGTAGTCGGAAGCCTGCACTTGATCGTAAATTCCAATGGAAACCGTGCGCGTGACGCCGGGAATGTTGCCTCCAACCATCAACACCACCCCAAACTCTCCCATGGTGTGAGCAAATGCGAGGGCTACGCCCGCGACCAGACCAGGCACGGAGAGCGGAACGACCACTCGGAAGAAGGTGCGTAGCGGTGAGGCTCCCAGTGTGGCCGAGGCCGCCAGCAGTTTGCGATCGACCGACGAGAACGAAGCCGCGAAAGGCTGCACCGCGAACGGCAGGCTGTAGAGAATAGAGCCGATCACCAGTCCGGTGAAAGTGAAAGCCAAAGTGTGTCCCGTCCAAGACTGCCACCAGCGGCCCAAAGGGCTCCGCGAACCGAGAGCGACCAGCACATAAAATCCAAGCACCGTCGGAGGCAGCACAATGGGCAAGGCAACCAGCGCCTCCACGAGAAATTTCCAGCGTCGGCGCGAGAAGGCGATCCAATAGGCCAACGGCAGGCCGACCACAACAAGGATGGCCGATACCACCACCGCGAGTTCTATCGTAAGTCGAAATGCCTGCCAGTCGATAGCCATTGTTTTGCGGGACAGATCCCTACTTCAGCTTGTATTTCAGATCAGGCGAAGTGAATCCATAACGCCGCAGCATCCCAGCTGCTTCCTCGGTTTTCATAAACCGCAGGAATGCCGCGGCATCCTCCTGATGAGGTGAGTGGGAAATCAGCACCACGCCCTGGTCCAGCGCCGGATAGGCGTCGGCGGGAACAACCCAGTATCTGCCTTTACCCCGCATCGCGGGTGCCATGGCATGCGCCAGCGCCACTAATCCGACCTGCGCATTGCCGGACTCCACAAATTGCGCCGCCTGCGCAACATTTTCTCCCAGCACCAGCCGGTCGCCGAGCTTTCCATACAAACCGTAATGCTTCAGCGCAGCCACGGCCGCGCGCCCGTAGGGAGCATGCTGGGGATTGGCGATGGAAATTTTTTTCACCGAGGGGTCGAGCAAAACGTCCATGCCCTTGCGCTCGAGATCGAGTGGCGAGTCTTTCGGAACCCATAACACCAACTGCCCTACTGCGTAACGATATAAGGTTGCGCCATCGGCCTGCCCGCCCGCAATCAACTGCCGGGGATAATCCATGTCCGCTGAGAAGAAAACGTCAAACGGTGCGCCATTCTGAATTTGCTGGGTCAGCGCGCCAGACGCGCCGAAAGAAAGCTTTACGACCGCGCCCGTGCGCTTTTCATAGTTTGCGGCGACTTCCTGCAGCGCGGAGCTTAAGTCGGCGGCCGCCGCCACGGTGATCTCGCGGTCGGCAGATTCAGCTCGCGGGACCGGGAGCCAGCAAGCCAACACCAGACAAGCGATCAAACCGAGGCGGAGAAGCCGGCACTTTGTCATTGATGACATACCTCGAAGCAATCGTAATAGAAGCGAGTCCGAGAACACGATGCAGATTGTACAGGCACCGTGCTCCAACGTTATTCCCGGAATGGTCCTCAGATCAAATTTGTGCCGATTTTCGATTGCTTGTTCTCTTTGGCCCTCTGATACTGGCTTCGTAGCTAAGTATCCATGACCTTTCCCGGGTTCGGCCGCGTAGTTCGTGCTTCTCTGCTCGCCGTCCTGCCGTTCTCGTTATTCCTGATCGCGCTCGCGCAAGGCGCCAAGAAGACAGTTCCTGATGCGCCCATCACCGATGCGGATGCCGATCATGAGCAAGAGCGCTCAGAATGGTTCCTGCGCGGCCGTATGATTCCCGGAAAGTCTTCCGCGGAGCTGCGCTATCGAGCTTATCAAGTGAAGATGCAGGCCCGCGCCGCTCAACTCGCTCGTACTCGGGCCTTGCATGCGGAGTCTCAGCCTGCACTGTCGTCTGGCGCATGGTCACCGCTGGGTCCTGTGCCGCTCGCCTCCGACGCCACAGGCGATGGATTTCAGAACTACAACCAGGTTTCGGGACGAGCGACCGCCGTGGCCATCGACCCCGCAGATCCCACAGGGAACACGGTTTATATCGGCGGAGCTCAGGGAGGAGTGTGGAAGTCCACGAACGCCGCCACGAGCCCAGCCAGCAACGTGAACTGGACCGCGGTCACCGACGATCAGGTGACACTTTCCATCGGCGCAATTGCGATTCAGCCGGGAAACTCTGATCCCGCGCAAAGTGTCGTGCTGGCAGGCACAGGTGAAGCTGACAATTCTGCCGACTCCTATTTCGGCCTCGGCATTCTGCGATCAGCTGATGGCGGCAACACCTGGGCGCTGATCTCCGCCGCGAACAGCGGCACTTACTCTTTCAGCGGCCTGGGTGCTACACGCATGGCTTTCAGCACGGCGAGCGGGCAGACCAGCACGGTGGTCGCAGCCATGGCGGCAACGTCGGAAGGCGTAACCGCCGGCGCATTAACCGCCAACACTTACCGGGGCCTCTACACCTCCACCGATGCCGGCCAGACTTGGACCTACGATGCTCTCTTCTCCGGAGCGAGCGAGGCGACGTCAGCAACTTCGGTGGTCTATAACGCCGCTGCCGGTCTTTTTTTTGCGGCGGAGCGCTATCACGGCTTCTACTCTTCTCCGGACGGTCTGACCTGGACGCGCCTCGCCACCCAGCCGGGTGCCGCGGGCTCGCTCAGCACAACCGCGTGCCCGCAAAACTACGTCACCACCTGTCCGATCTATCGCGGTGAAATCGCGGTCGTGCCGGGACGCAACGAGATGTACGTGTGGTTCGTTTCGCTAAACTCTACCGGCGATCCCTTGGATCAAGGCATTTGGCAGAGCACGAACGGCGGAGCGTCGTGGATCCAAATGAGCGACACCGGGATTCTCAATTGCGGCGATTCCGATGGCTGCGGCGTGCAGCAGGGATTCTATAACCTGG
The DNA here is from genome assembly GCA_049673585.1 of Candidatus Sulfotelmatobacter sp. Classification (GTDB taxonomy): domain Bacteria; phylum Acidobacteriota; class Terriglobia; order Terriglobales; family Acidobacteriaceae; genus Sulfotelmatobacter. The sequence goes on from JBATXV010000025.1 coordinate 34,297, forward strand.
AACTGCTGGCCATTCCCAACGGCACTTCTGCCACAGATCTCTACGCCGGTGCGATCAACCTCTATAAGTGCTCGATCAACGCGAGCAACCCCGCGTGCTCCGGAGTTCCGTTCCTGAATCTCACGCACGTCTATGGCTGCGACCCGCTATCAGCACTTGCGCACGTGCATCCTGATCAGCACGCGCTGGCGTATGCGATTCCGTCGTCCGGCGCGGACTTGATGTATTTCGCAAACGACGGAGGCATCTATCGCGCATTGAACGGATTCATCGGACTCACCACCGGCTCGTGTTCCGGTACGAATCAATTCGACGACCTCAATCAAAACCTGGGCTCCATGACGCAGTTCGTTAGCTTCTCCCAACATCCGACCGATCCCAACACTCTGTTAGGAGGCACGCAGGATAACGGCTCCCCGGCAACTGCGACGGCCACTACGAGCATGACTTGGGGAAATGTGCTGGGCGGCGACGGCGGCTACAACGCCATCGATCCCAACACCGACAATTGGTTTGCCTCAAACCCAGATACGGGAGGAGGCACGCTAAATATTCAGGAGTGCTCGTCGGGAGTGAACTGCGACGACAGCCTCTTCCAAGTCGTCGTGAGCAGCAGCAGCGTCGGGGGCGATGACGGATCGTTCTATTTCCCCTACATTCTAGATCCCCAGTCGACCACGTCGTTGCTGGTGGGAACATGCCGGGTGTGGAGCGGACCTCGCGCTGGCGGCGCATACACTGCTCTGAGCCTGAACTTCGAAAGTTTTGGCACGGGCACGTGCGCGGGCACTGAGGTCAATACGGTGCGCGCCCTTGCGGCGGGCGGCCCAACCGGAGCAAACGGTTCCGAAGTGATTTATGCGACAACTGACGGCTCCGGTCTGAACGAACTATCGACGCCTGTCGGCGGAAATGTTTGGGTCACCACGAACGCGAGTGCGGTTTCCGGCACGGTTTCAAACTTCGCGAACACCACGCTAAACGGCCCCGGGGGCAGCAGCATCAATCCTAATCAGTTCCCGATTTCCAGCGTCGCCATTGACGCATCCGACCCCACCGGCAAGACAGCTTACGTTACGGTGATGGGATTCACCGCCGTTCCGGGACAAGTCGGCCCAGGGCACGTCTGGCAGACCACGAATGCCGGCACGAAATGGATCGATTTCACCGGCACCGGAGCGAACGCTCTTCCTGATTCTCCGGTAAACGCAGTGGTCGTTGACCCGAGCGCACACATTTTATATGTGGGCACGGACGTCGGCGTCTTCCAGAGTTCGACATCTGCTGCGGCATGGACTGAACTCGGGCCAAGTTCTAGCAGCCAGCAGAGTGGATTCCTGCCCAACGTGGCAGTCACTGCGCTCGCACTTTTCAATTCCGGAGGCCAGAAGCTGTTGCGTGCTTCTACCTACGGCCGCGGTGTGTGGCAATTCAATTTGATCGCAACGCCGGATTTCCAGATCGCAGTTTCAAACAATCCACTCACCGCCTTCGTCGGAAGCGCGCCCACGTTCAACGGCACCGTAACGGCGGTGAACGGATACAATAACTCAGTTACCTTGAGCTGCGCGGCAGGTTCGACCAGTCCGCCCAGCCCCTGCACTCCGAACCCTCTGAGTTCCACTCCAGTCTCCACCGGCACGGCATTCTCGCTTACGACAGGCAACGCAATCGGCGACTACAGCTTCAATCTGCAAGGCATGGGCTCTGATCCCAATACGACGACCCACGTCGCCGCCCTCGTTCTGCATGTGGTGAATCTCGACCTGACCACACCCTCGCCTTCGACGGTGACTGAGCCTCGCGGGGCGACTTCTCCGCCCGTGAGTTTTCAAGTTACAGCCCAGGGTTCATTCAATCAAAGTGTGACTCTCAGTTGTGGCTTTAGTCCCGCCATCTCCGGTGTGACTTGTGCCTTTTCTCCCAGCGCAACGGTCAATCCCACATCGGCCTCACCCGTGAACCTGACGGTGACAGTGACCGCTCCCGCAGGCACCGCAACCGGCAACTACACCGTCACGCTGCAGGCGACAACCGCCGGAGCACCCACGCCCCTGACCACTTCGTTCACGATGATCGTCACGACCAACCCAAACTTCATTCTCAGCGAGGCCAGCCCCTTCCCTAACGTGAAGGAGGGCAGCACCGGAACCAGCGGCCCGATCACAGTCTCCTCTCAGGACGGTTTCAGCGGCATCGTCAACCTAACCTGCGCAAGCACCTTCGGAGCCGACAGTTGCAGCATTACTCCCGCGTCGGTCAGCACATTTCCGGCCACCGCCAATCTCATTATTAACGGAACCAGTTTCACCGCCGGCAGCTACCAGATCGCGGTGCAAGGCACATCAGGTTCGATTACGAATTCTCTTCCTGTGCCGTTCAACGTCGGCGCTTACCTGATTACGGGTCCGGCAACGCTTTCTTCCCCGCCCGCCGGTCAGCTGCCGGCGGCTCTCACGTTTACTTCCGCCAATTTCTACAGCGGTCAGGTCAACGCGACCTGCAACGCTACCGCGCTGCCGGCCGCGCAATGCACGCTCAGTCCCGCAAATCCGATCACGATCAACGCCGGCGCTTCTGTTCCGGTGGCGGCCTCGATTAACGTTCCGAATAGCGCCGCGCCCGGCACCTACAATGTCGTCATCAGTTCCCAAGACATCACCGGAGCTCCCAGTTCCACCTTTACGATCGCCCTGACGGTCTATCAGGACTTCACCGTCAGCTCGCTCACGCCAGCTACTCAGACCATCACTCCAGGGGAGTCGGCCAGTTACAATTTCAGCGTCCTGCCCGTCGGAGCTTCGTTCACCAACGCCGTGACTCTATCCTGTTCGAGCGCGCCGGTGATTGCGGCGCTTTGCAGTTTCACTCCCAGCTCAGTAACTCCAGGGAACAGTTCGGCCGCAGTCGTGATGACCATTGCAACCACGTCCAGCTCAGCCAGCCTCTTCCCTTCCAGCCCGAACGGCGCTGTCTTCTTTTATGCCTCATCGCTGGCGCTGCCCGGACTTGTGCTGCTGGCAACTGGAGGACAGCGGAGAAAGCCGGCAAGGCGAACGCTGCAAGCCTCCGTGCTCGGATTATTCTTGCTTGCGCTCTTGCTCCCATCGTGTGGAGCAGCAGGAAGCAACGGTGGCGGTGGTGGGGGTGGCGGCGGCGGCGGACAGCAGCAGGGCACGCAACCCGGCACCTATACCATTACCGTGACGGGCACATCGGGCACGTTGAGTCATCAAGCGCCTTCGGCCATAACCCTGGTCGTGAGCCCGTAGCTAAGACTCGTGGCGTGAACTGGGCGGCCACATATGACGGTCGAGGTATGACCGTCACGGTATGATCATCGATCATGCCTGATTCGCATCACGAGGTCATCATCGTCGGCGGAGGCATTGTCGGCCTCTCCGTCGCACTTGAGATTACCCAACGATTCCCACGCCTTCGCACGCTGGTGCTCGAGAAGGAAGATCGCGTGGCCCGGCATCAGAGCGGCCACAACAGCGGCGTCATTCATTCCGGCGTTTATTACAAGCCGGGCTCACTGAAAGCAAAGCTCTGCGTTGCCGGCGCCGCGGCGATGATTGAGTTCTGTCGCGAACACGGCGTTCCGCATAGCATTTGCGGCAAGGTGATCGTGGCCACGAGCCAGGAAGAATTGCAGTCTTTGGAAGAATTACGAAGGCGCGGCGAGGCCAACGGCGTGGCAGGGGTGCGGATTATCGGATCTGTCGAGTTGCGCGATCTGGAACCCAACGCCAGCGGTTTACAAGCCCTGGTCGTTCCCTCAACCGGCGTCAC
>JBATXV010000026.1:0-33405 GCA_049673585.1 Candidatus Sulfotelmatobacter sp.
GTCCGGTATTCGGTTGAAAGGAACTTCGAGCGCGAAGCCGTCTCGGACGAACGTGAGCTGATGCGGGATGCACTGAAACGTGCGATGGGCGAGGCTCCGTTTTCGAGAATTCAGCAGCAATTCGATCAAGCGGTAGAGAACGGCGACCTAATTCAGAAGGAAGCTCACGGCATTGGACGGAGCTTTACCACGGACGAGATGATCGCCCTGGAGCACGACAATATACGCCTAATGCGTAGCACCCAGGAACAATATCCCGCGCTCGCCGATGACGGCACCCGAAGGGAGATTGAGCACGACTACACGCATCTCAGCAGCAGCCAGCGTCGGGCGGTACAGGAGGTTCTCAGCAGTCGCGATCAGATCACGGCGCTTGAGGGCGTAGCCGGGGCAGGCAAAACTACTTCTTTGACAGCCATTCGTGACGCCGCGGAACGCGAGGGCTACAGCGTCGAGGGTTTTGCACCTACCTCGCGAGCCGCGTACAAGCTTGGCGAGGCAGGAATCTTATCGAACACACTTCAGCACCACCTTGCCCGTGTAACGCACACTGATGCCGGAGAGAAGCACCTCTACGTGCTTGATGAATCGAGTCTCGCCAGTACCCGTCAGATCAATGACTTCCTGCACCGGCTAGGAGAACAAGACCGCGTCTTGCTTGTGGGGGACGTGCGACAGCATGAAGCTGTCGAAGCGGGGCGCCCTTACTGCCAGTTACAGGAAGCCGGAATGCGAACCGCGCATCTGGACGAGATCATCCGCCAGAAGGACCCGGCGCTCAAGGAAGTGGTAGAGCAGCTTGCCCGTGGCGAGGTTCACGCCGCCGTCGACAACCTAGACCGCCAAGGCCGAGTACAACAGATTGAAAACCGCGAAGAACGATTCCGGACAATCGCGCAGGATTACGCCTGTCATCCACAAGGCACGCTAGTGGTTTCCCCGGACAACCAATCGCGTCGTGAACTGAACGGCATAATTCATCATGAACTACAGGACCGCGGCCAGGTCCAGCCCCACGAGCAGACCGTCCGTGTGTTGGAGACCCGTCAGGAACTGACCGGCGCAGATCGCGCATGGGCTGAACAATACTCACCCGGTGATGTGTTGCGTTATTCGCGAGGCAGCAGAGTGGTGGGAGTAACTGCCGGCCAGTATGCCACGGTCACAGACACGGACGCCAAACAGAACCTGCTCACTGTTGAACGCCAAGACGGCCAGCATGTGAGCTACGACCCGCGCCGCCTGCAGGGAGTTTCAATCTACCGGGAAGCAGAGCGTAATTTCGCCGAAGGCGACCGTATCCAGTTCACCGCTCCCTCAAAAGAGTTGCACGTTGCCAGCCGCGAGTTGGGAACGATTGTACGACTCGATGAGCGCGGCGAGGTTGCCGTGCGCACCGATTCAGGAAGAGTGGTGGAATTCCAACTGACAAACCACCCTCATCTCGACTATGGCTACGCTGTTACCAGCCACAGCAGCCAAGGCCAGACTGCCGACCGTGTTCTGATCCACGCGGACACCGAAGAAACTCCGCATCTGGTGAATAGCCGCATGGCGTATGTCGCTGTCTCACGTGGACGCTACGATGCTCAGATCTACACCAACGACAAATCGGAACTCGCCCAACATCTGAGTCGCCATGTTTCTCACAGCACGGCCATCCACACCGGCCAAGACCATGCAGGAACGACACATTCGCAGGGCCATGTTCAGGGTGAGGCGCTCGGAGTGTGAGAACGGGTCGAAATGGAGTAGCACCGTGAACGCAGCAGAAGACAACGAACCACTCGTAACGCCTGAAGAAGCAGCAAACTTTCTCAGGATCAGCCCCGTGACGGTAAAGAAGATGGCACGGGAAGGAGACCTCCCCGCACACCCGATAGGAAACGGGATTCGCAAGCGCTGGCGCTTTCGAATTTCTGAGCTAGTTTCCCACATGCGTTGTCGTGTACAGTCAGAATCGTCATCCGTGCGCGCTTTAAGGAGGAAAGCTTCTTGAAACGCACACAGCAAGACGTGGGAACGCTTGTCCGCAAGAAGAGAACGCGAGGACCGGATGTCTGGGTTTGGCGCTTTTACGAAACGGACGAGATGGGCATTACGCGAAAGCGCAGCGTAATGTTAGCGGGAGATGCGGAAGGATGGCCAACGGAAGATCATGCATGGCTGGGGTCGAGAGAGTTTCGAAACCAGCGGATGGAGCAATCTTCCGGTCAATCGTTCGGAGCATTGGTAAGGCGATACATGCACGAAGCAATGCCAGAACGGTATTCAACCAAGAAGTCCTATGTATCCATTTTGAAAGTGCACATTTTGCCACAATGGGGCGAGGCTCCTGTGGCCGAAGTGAAAAAGCCCCTCAAGGTGGAACAGTGGTTGAAGGAGCTGAAGCATTCTCCCAAAACGAAGTCCAACATAAAGGGTCTCCTGCATCGCATTTTTGAGTACGCGATGAAATGGGAAATCTTGGAGACTCAGAGAAACCCGATGCAGTTAGTCGAAATCAAGGGCGTGACGAAACGCGTTCGCAAGAAAGTTGTGCTTACGGTCGAGCAATATCAGGCTCTTCTCGCAGAGCTTCCGTACCACATTCAAGTGATGGTCATGATTGCAATGTGCCTGGGCTTGCGCATCAGTGAGATCAGGGCATTGCAGTGGCAGGACTTTGATTTGAAGGGGCGGATACTGACGTTGACCCGATCTATTGTGGGCCGCTACGTCTGGAACGGCGGAAAAACCGGAGCTTCAGAGGACGAGGTGTTTCTGGATTCCAAGCTAGTGTCCGTTCTGGAGGATTGGCGAAAGCAGTGTGTCGAAACGCCGGAGGCTTGGCTATTCGCTAATGCGGATACAAAACGCCCAGTCCACGGCGATGCCATTCAGAAAGACTACTTGCGACCAGCAGGCGAAAAGATCGGATTGCAAGGAGTGGGCTGGCACAGCTTTCGGCACACCTATCGAACGCTGATTGATGATATCGGCACGCCCCTCGGGGTGCAGCAGCGCCTCATGAGGCACGCCGACATCAAGACGACCATGAATACCTACGGCTCAGCATTTGAGAAGACCAAGCGCCGAGCCAATAGCCGAGTGGCAGATCTTGTTTTGCCGCCCGCGATCAAAAAGCAACTGAAGGGTGCGAAGGAAGTTTCCCTGAAGAATTTGCGGCCCGAAACAGCCACGATCCAGTGATTTTGGAATTGGGGACTACGCCGGTAGTCCCTCAAATCCGTAAATGGTTGCGGGGGGTGGATTTGAACCACCGACCTTTGGGTTATGAGGCCAACCGAGTAAACGACAGCATTACATTTCAACGACTTGACGCCGCCGGGAACGACACAAAGTCGTTGAAAAGACACGAAAGCAGAGTTATTGGACCACAGTCGGACTACAGTCCCGCTCGCCACGGAACTCACGGGTTAAACGAAACCTTCCAACCAGCGCGGGTTTGCCCACAAACGGGAAACGAAAATCTGAAACCAGTCTTTCGATCTTGTGGCCGGGAATTACGCGTGCCACTTGCTGACACTCGTCCAAAATCTGTTCTCGTGTTCAAGTGTGGATGCCTTCTATATCACGAAAATCCGCGTCAACAAATGCCGCCCACCTCTGAGCGTCACCCGACGCACAGGCATTAGCCCGAGCCCGAGCAGCGGAAATGATTTGCTGCTCGTCCTCGGATGCGGACGCGTTTGTCGCTGCGGTACTGGGCTGAGTAGATTGTCCTGCCGCTGGTAACCCCGGCAAGAGGATGAGTGAGAAAAGGATCGGACTCAGAACGCTGAGCCCCATCTCTACCTCGTATTCGGTTAAAGCATCTCCATCCATCCGCGTGCGTAACGTCCTGGGGGCAGGAGGAAACTCCGTTTCGTCATGCGAGATTCTACGCAGACACAACGCACCTTACAATCGACCTTGACCACAATCGTGCAGGAACCAGCGGAATGCAAGGAGTAGAATGCTGGCCTGACTGGTGTTTGCGTCCACCCGCTCACGGAGGACAGACATGCGTTACTTCACCTCAAGCCTGACAGGTGCCCTGCTTCTCGCGTGCCTGGCGGTGAGCACGGCCTGGAGTCAGGAAGGGTCGGGTCAGAGTGCAGGCAAGCCGTTTTTTGGGCCCTTTGGCTTAGATCTGTCTGCGATGGACAAACACGAGCGACCGCAGGACGACTTCTACCAATACGTGAATGGTGCGTGGATTGCGCGCACCAGGATTCCCGCCGACAAGGATCAAGTCGAAGTGGCCGACTTGATGCAGGACCGCATCGACGCCCGGATTCGAACACTGCTCGAAGCGGCAGCCAGCGCGCAGCGCGGACCTGCCGTCACGCCCGCAGAGAAAGCCGGGGCGATGTATGCCGCTTACATGGACGCGGACCACATCGATTCGCTCGGCTTCTCTCCCATCAAGCCGGAGCTGACGGCTGTGCAGTCGGCGGCGGATCGAACGGCGCTTGCAAGAATCATGGGCCAGAGCTTCTCCGGGCTTGGCGGCTCCATTTTTGCCGCCAGCTTTAATATCGACTTCGGAGACCCGCAGCACTACGCCTTGTACCTGAACCAGTCTGGGCTCGGCATGCCAGATCGCCGTTACTACTTTCTCGAGGAGTTTGCTGGAGAGCGGCGTGGGTATCAGGCGTATGTTGGCAGGCTTCTCACATTGGTGAAATGGCCCGATCCGGTCGAGTCCGCGAAGGCGGTCGTGGCGTTCGAGGGACGGATTGCTGAAGCCAGTTGGTCCGCGGCGGAGCATCGCGACGCGGTCAAGAGCTTCAACCCAATGTCGATAGGGGAACTCACGGCGTTCGCTCCGGGATTCCCATGGCAGGAGTTTCTCGCGGGAGCTCAAATGCCGGATGTGCAGCGTATTGTGATCAGCGAGAAGTCCGCGTTCCCAAAGATCGCTTCAATCTTCGCCGATGCACCTATGGAGACGCTCAAGGCGTGGTGTGCCTTCAACGTTGCAGACCGGGCGGCGCCTTACCTTCCGAGCCCCTTTGTCACCGCGCGCTTTGAGTTCCGCGGCAAGACGCTCGAAGGGCGAGAGAAGATATTGCCACGCTGGAAGCGGGGAGTCCTAGCGGTTTCCGGAGGCGATTGCGTAATGGACGCATCGAGTTGCTTCGGCACCCTCAATTTCGCGGTCGGGCAGATGTACGTCGAGCACTACTTTCCGGCGCAAACGAAAACCAAAGTTGAGTCATTAGCCGCTGAACTGAGGGCGGCTTACAGCCGCCGCATCGAACGGCTTTCATGGATGTCCGCCGCTACCAAGCAGGAGGCGCTGAAAAAGCTTGCCGCATACAGCGTTAAGGTTGGCTTCCCGGACCACCCTCGGGACTATGCCTCGGTGGAAATACGCCGCGACGATCTGGTGGGCGATGTACGGAGGGCGGCGGCTGCGGAATGGAAGCGCCTTGTCCAGCGCAGCGGGGGGCCGGTGGATTGGTCAGAATGGATATTTCCACCCCAGGTGAACGACGCGTACAACGGATATCTTAACGACGTCGTATTTGCGGCCGCTGACTTAGAGCCGCCGGTTTTCGATCCGGCTGCCGACGATGCCGTCAACTATGGAGCCATTGGCTGGGTGATTGGGCATGAACTCACCCACGGATTCGACGATCAGGGGCGCACGTGTGACGCCACTGCCGCCTTGCGTGATTGGTGGACACCCGAAGACGCGGAGGCTTTCCAGGCGCGTGCGAATAACCTGGGCGCGCAGTATGCACGCTTCGAGGTGGTGCCTGGTGTACACATCGACCCGGGCCTCACCATGGGCGAGAACATCGCCGATTTGGGTGGACTGTTAATTGCCCTCGATGCCTACCACGCTTCACTCCATGGAAAGCCCGCGCCGGCCATCAACGGCTTGACCGGCGATCAGAGATTTTTCATGTCCTATGCACAAACATTCCGAGCCAAGGTTCGCCCGGCAAAGCTGCGAGAAGCTGCCGTGAGTGATGTACACAGCTCGGACAAAATTCGCGTGCTTGGAGTGTTGCCGAACGTGGACGGTTGGTATGAGGCCTTTGACGTCAAACCGGGAGACCGTATGTATCGCCCTCCCGTGGAGCGAGTGCGCATCTGGTAGGTTGAAGGCGGCGACCGCCGAGAATGCGGTGTTCATCCACTATTTGCCTTCTGCGTTCCGCCTCTCGCGTCGCTTTGCTGACTTCATCTGGTGCTGTCTCGGGTGTTTTCAGTAGCCTAGCAATGAATTGTTTGACCAACTCAGTAGAGGTGTGACGATGATGCGGCAATCTTCGATAACGGTATTGGCATTGTTCATGACCTTTGTATGCCGCTGTTCGATAGTGTCCGCTCAAACAAGAAGTCCGAACCAGGAGATCGCTGGCTCGTGGCAGGGGACATTTGTGTTCGGCCAGGGAAAGGTCCGCTCAATTCTCTACGTGGCCCAACGCGGCGAGGCTGGCTACACGGGCGCACTGATTGATCTCGAGTCCGAGGACGTGCTGTTCTTTCCAGGTGCGTCTGACACTGGGCCGATCAATTTTGCAGATGGCAAGATCGCATTTGAAATCAAGTCCGTTGAGATGCATTTCGAGGGTACCGTCTCGCCCTCCGGCGACGAGATCAAGGGGAAGTTCACGGAGGGTGAAATTAGCGGCAACGTGATATTCACGCGCGATACGGCTTCTTCAGCCTTAATGGCCGAGGAGTACACCAGCCAGGAATTCATGATCCCCATGCGCGATGGCATCCATCTCCATACGACGGTGTTTTCTCCCAAGAATCGTAGCGAAGCGCTGCCTTTCCTGATCGAGCGCTCGCCTTACGGGATGGGGTTAGACGAGGCGACGTGGCATATCAACGCGGGATATGCCGACCTGGCGCGCGACGGATATTTTTTCGTGTTCCAGGACATCCGCGGCCGCTACCAGTCCGAAGGGCAATCTGTCTATCACCGCCCGGCAAGGTCGTCGAGAGGAACTGCTTCGAAGGAGATTGATGAAGGTACCGATACGTACGACACGATCGAATGGCTGGTGAATAATGTGTCCGGAAACAATGGCAGGGCTGGAATACTCGGCATTTCGTACGGTGGATGGCTTACAGAAATGGCCTTGGTCGAGCCTCATCCGGCCTTGAAAGCCGCTTCCGAACAAGCCTCGCCCGCTGATTGGTTCCTGGGAGATGACTTTCATCATAACGGCGCATTTCGACTCAGTTACGGTTTCGAGCACGTCGCACAGATGGAGACAGGCAAGACGAATCAGCCTTTCCAATTCGAGCAGTACGACACCTATGACTGGTATTTGGCGCTTGGTCCGTTACGCGAGGTGAATGCGAGATTCTTTCACGGAGAAAAGCCGACCTGGAATAACTTCGTCGCCCATCCCAACTATGACGACTTCTGGAAGCGAAGTGCTGCGCAGAGAATTGTTGTAGCTCCGAAGGTGCCGAATCTTAACGTCGGCGGATGGTTCGATCAGGAAGACTTTGCCGGACCGTGGCGCATTTTTGCCGCAAGCGAGACCCCGGAATCGCGCCAATTTAACTACGTTGTCGAGGGTCCGTGGAACCACGGCGGCTGGTTCTCTGGGTCGGGCCGCAGGCTCAAGAACCTCGATTTCACAAGCAATACCGGAGAGTACTTCAGGCAGAAAATTCAGGCGCGCTGGTTTCATCACTGGCTAAAAGATGCCCCGAATACCAGGCTGGAGATGCCGCGCATACAGCTTTTCGAGACCGGCTCGAACCAGTGGAGGGCTTACGACGAGTGGCCGCCACGCGACGCTCAGCCGCGGAGACTGTATTTGCACGCTGGTGGTGAGGCGTCTTTTGATCCTCCGCAGGCGAGCGATTCTGTTTTCGACAGCTTCGTTTCAGATCCGCACAAACCCGTTCCCTATCGCGAGCGGCCGATTCCAGCTACCTACAGTGGCTCGCCCGGCTGGAGCACCTGGCAGACCGATGATCAGCGTTTCGTCGAGACTCGTTCGGACGTTGCCGTCTGGAAAACCAAGCCACTGGAGAGTGACGTGAGGATCGCCGGCAACGTGATCGCCGACCTGTTCGCATCGACGTCTGGAACCGATTCAGACTGGATAGTGAAGCTGATCGACGTTTACCCAGGCAGCGTTCCGGACGATCCTCCAATGGGCGGGTATGAGTTGATGATTGCTGCGGATGTGTTGCGCGGACGGTTCCGCAACAGCTTCGAAAAACCGGAGCCAGTCGCCGCAAACCAGGTTCTGGAGTATCGTATCGACTTGCTATCGCACGACCACGTGTTCCGCAAGGGTCACCGGATGATGGTCCAGGTACAGAGCACTTGGTTCCCTGTCATTGACCGCAACCCGCAGACCTTCGTTCCGAGTATATTCGAGGCCGACGAGAAAGACTTCCGGGTGGCTACGCAGCGGATATTTGCCTCAAAGGCAGAGGCATCGGCGATCGTCTTGCCCGTGGTGCAAGACTCCGCAGCGACACAGTAACGAAGCTGCGCACCTCATCGGAGACACTCCCGGCGTTGGGAACCAAAACTCAGGGTTTAGGATTGGATGGTTGGCCAACAAGAAAGCTGATAATTGACTCCGATGAGTTCTGGCGGATGTTCGACGCCACTGCAGCTTTGCGTGATTGGTGGACGCCGGAAGACGCCGAGGCTTTCAAGGCGCGTGATCTGAGATTCTTCATGTCATACGCAAGTGTTCCGAGCCAAAGTTCGCCCGGGCGACCGTATGTATCGCCCACCGGCGGAGCGAGTGCGCATCTGGTAACTTGATCCACGGATGCTGATTCGAGGTCAATCGCTGGAATAGCGGAACGGTCTCCGGCCCGCCGTTCATACGGAGGACGATACATGCGTTACTTTACCTGCCTATTGGTTGCGCTGTGCATCTCTTCCAGCACCCTCTGTGCCGCTAACCCGAACGGCCAACAACCGAGCACCTCAGAAAAGCAACAGGTCAGCAAACAGGCCACGCAAAATCCAGAAGCCTATGCATTGTACATGAAGGGGCGTTCCTACTGGGACAAGCGAACCCTCTCAGACCTTGAGACGGCGGTCTCTTATTTCACTCAAGCGATCGCCAAAGACCCCGGCTACGCGATGGCGTATGCAGCATTGGCCGATGCCTATGCCGTATTGCCTGACTACGGCGGCAGTTCCAGCGAAGACACTCCGAAGGCGAAAGCAGCCGCCCTCAAAGCACTTGAGCTGGAGCCTGCCATGGCCCGTCCCCATGCTGTTCTGGCCTACACCAAATTTGACGAATGGGATTTTGCTGGAGGGGAAGCTGAGTTCAAGAAGGCTCTCGCACTCGATCCCGACGACGCCACCACACACGCGTGGTACGCAGAAAGTATCGCCATGATTGGCGGCCGGGAGCAGGAAGCCGTTACGGAAGCCAACCGTGCCCACCAGTTCGATCCCCGGTCGGCAGTTATCAGGTTCGATCTCGGACGCGTTCATATCTTGGCACGACAGTATGATGAGGCCATTGCAGTCTGCAAGGAGCTGGCGGACGAGAATCCAACCTTCGCCTTAGCGCACACTTGCCTATCCGATGCCTATTGGAGGAAGCGAATGTACGCGCAATCGATCGAAGAGTACAAGTCTGCGAGCAAGCTCTCCGGCGACCGAAACGACTTTGAATACGCCTCCGCCATGGATCAAGGATTTCGTTCGGGAGGTTGGGAAGGCTCTCTCCGTAAAGGGATTGAAGCCTCGCTAGCGCAACGCAAGACTGGGGACTCGTCTGCCTATGGCATCGCTACGATGTATGCCGAATTAGGAGACAAAGATCAGGCCTTCGAGTGGCTCAACACCTCGTATCAGGAGCGCGATACGGAGCTAATGGGCTTGAAAACTGAAGCCTCATTCGACCCCATACGTTCCGACCCACGGTTTGCCGAGTTGGTGCGGAAGGTGGGGCTGCCGCCGACGCCGGCAGCGGATGAACTCCTCTGGCCAACCAAAGGCTGGGCAACCGCCAGCCCAGCCACTGTTGGGATCGATGAGCAGGTTCTCCTCGGGCTGGATAGGGACATGGCCTCGGGGAAATATTCGCAGATGATAGACAGCTTTGCGGTCTTCCGCTGCGGCAAGAAGGTCTTCGAGCGCACCTATCCGCATGACTACGCAAAAATCTACGGCAAGGAAGCCGGGGAACGCGGGGCTTACAACATGCGGCTGACGGGGCGGTACAACTATTTCGATCCCTATTGGCACCCCTATTATCACGGCACTGATCTGCATACGATGCAATCCATCAGCAAAACGGTCACATCGGTGATTCTCGGCGCGGCCATCGAGCGCGGCGACTTCAAAGCCAGTCTGGATACGCCAGTGCTGAAATACTTCGACTTATCCAAGGTGAAAAATGTGGACGACCGCAAGCGCCGCATGACCCTGCGCGACCTGCTGACCATGGCCTCAGGGCTGGAGTGGAACGCCACCGACTTCGAAAACACCGGCAATCCACAAAACGACACGAGCCAGATGGAAGCGAGCGACGACTGGGTGCAATACACGATCGACAAGCACATGGCTGCCGAACCGGGCAAGGTCTGGAACTACAACGACGGAGGTGCCGTACTGCTCGCCTATATCTTCCAAAAAGAAACCGGCTGGGACATTGACGACTACGGGCAGAAATACTTGTTCGTGCCTCTGGGTATCAGGCATGAGTGGAAGCGGTCGTATCTGGGAGTGGTGGACGCCGAAGGCGGCTTGTATCTGACCGGCAGCGACCTGGCGAAAATCGGCTACTTGTACCTGAACGATGGCATGTGGGACGGTCGGCGGATCGTCTCCAGTAAATGGGTGAAAGAGTCGGTCACACCCTACCTGCAGACCGACGAGCCGCAGGTCAAATATGGCTTCAGCGGCCAGTGGTTCATCTCCAAACTGCCGGGTCGAACCGACGATGTCTGGTTGAGCGACGGATACGGCTATCAGGAACTGATGGTGTTTCCAGAGGATGGCCTGATTGTGACCATTACTGCATGGGACGTCTTACCCAGCTCGCCCGGCAAGGAGCCTAAGCCGCCCGACTTTCTACCTCTCGTAAAAACCAAGAGTTGCCCAGACACCACCGACGGACAACCCAGCACCTCAGAAAAGCAACAGGTCAGCAAACAGGCCACGCAGAATCCAGAAGCCTATGCGTTGTACTTGAAGGCACGCTCTTACTGGGCCAAACGGACTCGCGCGGACCTTGAGACGGCAGTCTCTTATTTCAACCAAGCCATCGCCAAAGATCCCGGCTACGCAAGCGCGTATGCAGGGCTGGCCGATTGCTATGCCATGTTGCCCGTCTACGGCGCCAGTGCCGAAGACATCCCGAAGGCGAAAGCTGCTGCCCTCAAGGCAATTGAATTGGACCCAACCTTATCGCGTCCCCACGTTAACTTGGGCGGCATGAAGATGGCGCACTGGGATTTCGCAGGCGGGGAGGCTGAGTTCAAGAAGGCTTTAGAACTCGACCCCAACGATGCCCACGCGCACCAGCGATATGCGGACAATCTGGACCTCCTTGGGGGCAGGGAACAGGACGCCCTGGCTGAAATCAATCGCGCCCACCAGCTTGATCCAGGGTCACTTGCCATCAGCGTTGATGTGGGTAACGTTTACACCTTTGCGCGACGGTTCGACGAGGCTATTGTCGTGTGCCAGAAAGTGGCGAACGAGAATCCGACATTCGCCGATGCGCACTCATGTTTGGCCAATGCGTATTGGGGAAAGAAGATGTACCCGCAGGTCATTGAAGAATGGAAGGCCTATGCCAAGCTCACTGGTGAGCAAAGCGATTCTGATTACGCTGCGTCTCTGGAGCAAGGATTTCGTTCGGGGGGCTGGAAGGGAGCCCTCAGCAAAAGCATCGAAACGCTGAAGGCTCAACGCAAGGCAGGCTCCTCGGTTACCTACATTATCGCTGAAGCCTATGCCGAGTTGGGCGACAAAGAGCAGGCTTTCCAGTGGCTCAATACCGCGTTTCAGGAGCACGATGAAGGTCTAATGGGCTTGAGGACTGACTTCACACTCGATCCCATACGTTCCGACCCACGGTTTGCCGAGTTGGTGCGGAAGGTTGGACTGCCGCAGTAGTGAATGAAACACAACTTTTGC
Organism: Candidatus Sulfotelmatobacter sp.; assembly: GCA_049673585.1. GTDB lineage: Bacteria > Acidobacteriota > Terriglobia > Terriglobales > Acidobacteriaceae > Sulfotelmatobacter. Next base: position 12,104 of record JBATXV010000026.1, read on the forward strand.
AGAATGATGAAGCAATAGTGTTCGAGAGGTTCCTTGGGAAACCAGAAATGGGATGAAGCGAGGTCCTGTCTATGTCCTCACGTTGTTTCGCATTTTCCCTTGCGGCAGTCACGACCCTGGTATTTACCGTAGCCTGTTCTGCCCCGGGCTTCGCCGCAGAGCGTAAACGGAGCCTCGTGACTTATGACGAAGTTACATTAAGCCCCGATGCGACCAAGATCGCCAGCATCGAAACTGAAAGCGCGCTTGACCTATCCGGTTCCAGCCACAATGCGGTTACGATTCGCGATATCCACGGGAGCAAGATTGGCGGCTATGACCCGTGCGCGAAGTGCGGATACAGCTCGCCTACGTGGTCGCCAGACAGCCGATCGCTTGCTTTCATTGGAACCGATGGCTCGCAGAGCACTATCTTCAAAGTGAAGAACGGCAAAGCGAGCACGATTGCGACGCTCACCGGATCAACCAGCCAACTGCAATGGCTGGCGGATGGAGTGACACTGGCGTTCCTGTTGACTGATCACCCTCATGACGGCGGCCATGCAATCGGAGTCTACCGGCAGGTAGGTGTGATCGCCGGGCGCAAAGACTCGCAGCGCATCATGACTCTACCGGCGGCAGGTGGAGAGCCCAAGGCGGTTTCGCCGGAGAATCTTTGGGTGTATCAGTATGATTGGCGGTCGGACACGCAGGGTTTTGTCGCTATCGCCGCCGAAGGCGATGCGGATAACCAGTGGTATTGGGCGAAGCTCATGGACATCTCTCCAAGTGGCGACACCCGGGTGATCCCACTCCCTACGATGCAGATTGGAGACCCGCACGTCTCAGCCGACGGAAAGAAGCTCGCATTTCTCGGTGGTTTGATGAGCGACCAGGGACTGTACGGTGGGGATGTCTTTATCACTGATCTTGCCAGCGGCGCGACAACGAATGTCACCGACGGATTCGCGGGCACATTCGGTTCGATCGACTGGACGGGAAATACTTTGGTTGCGGGCCTCATCCTGTTTGGGTCGATGGGTACAGCCAGAATCGATCCTGCGACACACACGGTGAGCGACGTCCACGTGCGGCCGGAGGCGATTGAAGCTCGCGACGGGCTGGTTTCCGTGAGCGCGGATGGCAACTCTGTCGCCTACTATGCCGAGAGCTTCGCCACGCCACCCCGCCTGATGTTCGGCAAAATCGGAGCCGTGGCGCCGATCACGCAGGTAAGCCCCTCGCTCATTGAAGATGTATCTGTTCAGGATGTCCGATGGAAGAACGAAGGCCGCGAGAGTCAGGGCTGGCTGATCTTCCCGCACGGAAAATTCAAGAGCTCATCGGGTCGTATGCCGATGATCGTGTTTGTTCATGGCGGTCCCTCCTCCTGGGCATATGTCGGTTATGTCGGCATGGTCGGCGACCGTGCCGGAGATTTCCTGCGCGCCGGTTACGCCGTCTTTGAGCCGAACGTTCGCGGAAGCTTTGGCGAAGGCGAGGCTTTCGTGCGTGCAAACGTTCTGGACATGGGAGATGGGCCTTTACGAGACGTGCTGACGGGCGTCGACGAGGTCGAGCGCATTGCTCCGATTGACGATCACCATCTGGGTCTTTTCGGATGGAGCTATGCCGGCTTCTTCACGATGTGGGCGGCTACGCACACGCAGCGGTTCCAGGCGATCGTGTCCGGCGCTGGTATGGCAGATTGGTCATCGTACTACAGCCAGACAGTCATTCCAGCGTGGGTAGACCTTTTCTTGGGCGGGCCTCCGTACGGCAACCTGGAAAACTATGATCGTGCCTCGCCGATTCGCTATGTCCAAAACGCCAAGACGCCGACCATGCTTGAGAACGGCGAGATGGATTCGGGCGCTCCAGCGGAGCAGGTGAAGGCATTCTGGCACGCACTGGTCTACTACAAGGTGCCCACTAAGCTGGTGATTTATCCGGGCGAAAGCCATGCTTTTCACGACCCCGTGAATATCCGGCAGCGCGCACAGGATACCGTCGCATGGTTCGATCAATGGCTGACGAAGTGACGAAGTAGCAGGCCGGTACGCGTCGTCGGCTGGAAAGGCGCTTACGTAAAGGTATTGAAGCCTTGCTAGCGCAACGCAAGACTGGGGACTCGTCTGCCTATGGCACTACGATGTATGCCGAATTAGGAGACAAAGATCAGGCCTTCGAGTGGCTCAACACCTCGTATCAGGAGCGCAATACAGAGCTAATGGTCTTGGAAACTGACGCCTCATTCGACCCCATACGTTCCGACCCACGCTTTGCCGAGTTGGTGCGCAACGTGGGGTTGCCGCAGGCAAGTATCAGGAACAAGTGTCTAGAAAACTGGAAGCTGCAAGTATTAGCGCGGATGCGTGAAATTGCTGACCTTATGGGGGAATAGAGCATGAAAGAGACTGTCGCCGTATTGGGCACGGGTAGGATGTCTCACAGACGGGAGATAATTCCGAATGAAACTCAAAAAGATGGCATTACGCATGAGATTCACACTTAGATTGCTGGCTCGGAACGCCGCCGCATACGTTCTCTTCACCCTCGTCCCGCTTGCTTCCTATTCGCAGGACGCGCCCGCGCCAGAGACCCACGGCATTGTCGTCGCCAACATGGACCGCTCGGTCAAGCCCGGCGACGATTTCTACCGCTACGCGAACGGCGGCTGGATCAGGCGCACCGAAATTCCCCCCGACCGTAGCGATATTGGAGTCATCGACTCCCTAATCGATCTCAGCCAAAGACGTATCGCTGGCCTGATTGAAGAAGCAACGAAGGCCAATGCCCCTGCTGGTTCCAATACGCGCAAAATTGCCGACCTCTACCATTCCTACATGGACGCCGCCGCCATTCAAGCCAAAGGCATGGCCCCGATCCGCCCGCAGCTCGACGCCATTGCGGCCGTCCGCGACAAGCACGAATTGGCGCGGGCTTTGGGCGAGAGCCTCCGGGCGGATGTCGATGCCCTGAATTGCGGCTGCTTTCACACTCCGAACCTTTTCGGACTGTGGGTTGCACCCGACTTTAACGACCCCGAGCACTATACCGCCTACCTGCTGCAAGGCGGCCTCGAAATGCCCGACCGCGAATACTACCTTTCCGACAGTGACAGCATGCGCGACATCCGCGCCAAATATCGGTCGCACGTTTCCGCCATGCTCACGCTGGCCGGATTCGCCGACACAGACGTCCGCGCCCAGCACATCATCGAACTGGAGCACGCCATCGCCGAAAAACATATCCCTCTGGCGGATCAGCACAACATCGACAAGGCGAACAACACTTGGAAGCAAGCCGAGTTTGCCGCCAACGCCCCCGGCCTCGACTGGGCTGAGTACTTTCGCGGCGCTGGTCTCAGCGGCCAACCCAGCTTCATCGTCTGGGAGCCCACAGCCTTTACCGGAGAGTCCGCTCTAGTTGCCTCTGTCGCGCTGGACACATGGAAAGACTGGCTGGCCTTCCACTTGATTGACGACTACGCCGACGTATTGCCCAAGGCGCTCGCCGATGAACGCTTCGCCTTCTTCGGCAAGGCGCTGTCCGGCGCAACGGAACAGCATCCGCGCCTAGAGCGCGCGGTCGCACTGGTCAGCGACCCGTACAGAGGTGCAGCCAATACGCTTGCAGGCCGGGGCGTGCTCGGAGACGCTATCGGACAGATCTACGCGCAGCGCTACTTCTCACCCGAAACCAAGGCCCAGATCGAAACCATGGTTGCGAACATCATCGCCGCCTTTCGGCGGCGCATTGATGCCCTCCCATGGATGGATTCTGCCACCAAAGCTGAAGCCCAAGCCAAACTGGATACTCTCTATGTAGGAGTGGGCTACCCGGAGACTTGGCTCGACTACTCCGCCTATGAAGTCAAGGCGGACGACATCTTCGGCAACCTCTGGCGCGGCGGCCTGTTTGATTACCGGCGCGTAGTCGCCCGTCTCGGCCATCCCGTGGATCGCAGAGAGTGGAGCGAGGAGCCGCAGACCGTCGATGCCGGCGAATTGCCCCTGCAAAACGCGCTCACCCTTTCCGGCGCATATCTCGAACCGCCAAACTTCGACGCGCAGGCTCCCGCGGCAGTGAACTACGGCGCCATTGGCCGCGTCATCGGGCACGAAATCAGCCATACCTTTGACACCGAAGGCAGCGCGTTCGATCGCACGGGGCGCGTGCGCAACTGGTGGAAACCCCCCGACCTGGCGCATTTCAATGCTGCCGCCGCCAAACTCGCCGCGCAATACGATGCCTACAAACCTTTTCCCGATCTTGCCGTGAATGGCAAGCAGACGCTGGATGAGAACATCGCCGACCTCGGCGGCATTTCCGCTGCCTACGATGCGTACCGCTCCTCCCTCGGGGGCAGGGCCACTCCCGCCCAGAACGGTCTCTCCGGCGACCAGCAGTTCTTCCTGGGTTTCGCCCAATCCCGGGCATCAAAGTCGACTGAGGCTTCTCTCCGGCAGCAAATGATGACCGACGACCACTCCCCCGAGGAGTTCCGGGTGGATACCGTGCGTAATCTCGACGCGTGGTACGCGGCATTCGATGTGAAGCCCGGAAACAAGCTCTATCTCGCCCCCGCCGACCGCGTGCACATCTGGTGAGCCAATGCGGGGCGCGGGTGTCCGCCTCTTTTGTGTATCATTGCTCCGCATTCCACCGTGGATTGGATAGGACCTAATTCATGCGGATGATAGTTGTCCTTCTCGCCGCTCTACTCGCAGCGCCGCTAGCTGCCAACGCCCAGTCGATGCCCGCACTGCTGACACACGGCATTGTCGTCGCGAACATGGACCGCGCGGTCAAGCCCGGTGACGATTTCTACCGCTACGCGAACGGCGACTGGCTCAAGCGCACCGAAATTCCTTCCAATCGCAGCTACATTGACCCCTACGGCGGCGACTTAGACTTCTCTTCGAACGACTTGACCCGCAAGCGAATCGCTGGCGTGATTGAAGAAGCAGCCAAAGCCAACGCCCCTGCCGGTTCCAAAACCCGCAAAATTGTCGACTTCTATCACTCCTACATGGACGAGGCCACTATTGAAGCCAAAGGTCTTGCTCCGCTCCGCCCACACCTCGACGCCATTGCTGCCATCCGCGACAAGCACGACCTGGCCCGAACTTTGGGTGAAAGCCTGCGAGCGGGGCGCGTGAACATCGACAGCTTTCATACTGCCAACCTTTTCGGACTCTGGGTTGGCCCTGGCTTTGATGATCCTGAGCACTACGCTGCCTACCTGCTGCAAGGTGGCCTCGAAATGCCGGACCGCGAATACTACCTTTCCGACAGTGACAGCATGCGCGACCTCCGCGCCAAATATCAGACGCACGTTTCCGCCATGCTCAAGCTCGCCGGCTTTACAGACACAAACGTCCGCGCCCAGCACATTGTCGAACTGGAGCACGCCATCGCCGAAAAACATGTTCCCTTGGCGGACCGGCACGACATCGAAAAGGCGAACAACACCTGGAAGCAAGCCGATTTCGGCCCCAACGCCCCTGGCCTCGACTGGGCAGAGTACTTTCGCGGCGCCGGGCTCAGGGGGCAGGCCAGCTTCATCGTCTGGCAGCCCTCCGCCTTCACCGGAGAGTCCGCGCTCGTTGCCTCTGTCGCGCTGGACACGTGGAAAGACTGGCTGGCCTTCCGATTGATTGAGGACTACGCTGTCGCGCTGCCTAAAGCGTTCGCTGACGAGCACTTCGTCTTCTTTGACGGGGCCCTTTCCGGCGCAACGGAACAGCGGCCGCGCCAGCTACGCAGTATCGCGCTGGTGAACGGCCTGCTTGGCGATGTTCTCGGACAAGAATATGCCCGGCGCTATTTTTCACCCGAAACCAAGGCCCAGATCGAAACCATGGTTGCGAACATCATCGCCGCTTTCCGACGCCGGATCGATGCGCTCCCCTGGATGGATCCTGCGACGAAGGTTGAAGCCCAAGCCAAACTGGATACTCTCTATGTAGGAGTGGGCTACCCGGAGACTTGGCTCGACTATTCCGCCTACGAAGTCAAGGCGGACGACATGTTCGGCAACCTGTGGCGCAGCGGCCTGTTTGATTACCACCGCTTAGTCGCCCGTCTCGGCCATCCCGTGGATCGCAGAGAGTGGTGCTTGTATCCGCAGACAATCGATGCCTGCGAATTGCCACTACAAAACGCCCTCAACTTTCCCGCCGCATATCTCGAACCGCCAAACTTCGACCCGCAGGCTCCCGCGGCGGTGAACTACGCCGCCGTTGGGTCTAGCATCGGGCACGAAATCAGTCATACCTTTGACGTTCAAGGCAGTGCATTCGATTCCACCGGGCGTGTGCGCAACTGGTGGAAACCTGCCGACCTGGCGCATTTCAACGCTGCCGCCGCGAGACTCGCCGCTCAGTACGACACCTACAAACCCTTTCCCGATCTTGCCGTGAATGGCAAGCAGACGCTTAATGAGAACATCGCCGATCTCGGCGGCATTTCCGCTGCCTACGATGCGTACCGCGCCTCCCTCGCGGGCAAGGCCGCTCCCATCCGGGACGGTCTCTCGGGCGACCAGCAGTTCTTCCTTGGCTTCGCGCAGAAGTGGGCATCCAAGTGGAGTGACGCCTTTCTCCGTGAGGTAGTGATGACCGACGACCATGCCCCCGACCAGTTCCGGGTGGACACAGTACGCAACCTCGACGCCTGGTACGCGGCATTCGATGTGAAGCCAGGAGACAGGTTGTACCTCGCGCCGGATAATCGTGTCAGAATCTGGTAAAGAGAACTGACGGCTTCGAACGATAGCGAGGGAACGGATATGCGTGCAAGCGGACCTGCTGCAAATCGTGCGGTCGTGACAGTTCTTGCGCACTTCTTGGCCGTTCTGGGTACTTATGCCTGCTTCGGCCAATCCACGTCTGTACCGACCGATTCAGCAAGGCTCACGGTGACGGCTCACGTGGACTTCTTGGGTGGACTTGCTAGAGAACCCATGATTCTCGAGCACCCCGATGGCACGCTGTTCGTAAGTGGCTACGCAGGAGACCGCGCTTCAGGGCCGCCACAAACCGTTCCGAGATTATGGAAGAGCACGGACCACGGCGCAACCTGGAGCGCAGTGAACGTCGGAACGGAAGTGGATGGAGCCCTCGGCAATTCTGACGTGGATCTTGCTGTGTCGCGGGACGGCACTCTCTACTTTGTCAGTATGGGCTTCGACAACAAGGCATTTGAGGGTAAGCACATTGCCGTCGGCGTGAGTCGGGACTCCGGTAATACCTGGCACTGGACGATGCTCTCCAAGAAACGGTTCGACGACCGCCCATGGATCGCAGTAGCACCGGATGGAGCCGCACATGTGATTTGGAACGATGGCGGCGGCGTGTATCACACCGTGAGTCGGGATCGGGGCGCCACCTGGAGCCCAGCTCAGGTGATCCATCCGCAAGGCGGTTCCGGGCACCTCGCCGTCGGGCCCAAAGGTGAGCTCGCAGTGCGGATCACTCCAGCATCCGCATCGGGCAATAAGATTGAGCCCGAAGTTGAGCTGGTCGCTGTCAGCACGGATGGAGGCAAGACTTGGGAGAAGCACTCCGTCCCTGGCCAGCGCATCTGGGCGTTTACCGAAGGCAGCACTCCGCGCTGGATCGAACCTCTCGCATGGGATGCGAATGCAAATCTTTATCTGCTCTGGACGCAAGTGACGGGGGTCTGGCTAGCACGTTCCGCGGATCGCGGATCAACATGGACCACCTGGCGGGTGGCTGAGAGTGAAGGGGACACGCTGTCTTATTATCCGTATTTGGTGGCGCGTGGGCCCGGCGAATTGGCCGCAACCTGGTTCTCGGGCTCGGGCGAGAGCTTGCGATTTCAGGCGTGCAGAATCAGAGTCGCCGATTCTGCGAGCCCGCCGCAGAAAATATGCTCGGCGCAAGTTGCACCGGATACGTGGAGGCCAGATGACCCTCCCAGTACGCAGTTGGTGCGTTCCCCCGCGGGTGAGTATCTGCCTGTCCTATTCCTTAGCGACGGTAGCCTCGCGGTTGTGAGTCCAATCCAAAATCAAGGGACGAATCACTTCGGCTTTTCCTTTTGGAAGCTCAAAGAATCGTCAAAGTGAAGAGGGTCTTCCAAGAGCCGAGATTTGACCTTGCACCAGTGCAAAGCGACATCTCCAAAGCTGGCTAGTGCCGTCTCGAAGCGTTGAGAGACAGTTGACAGAAACCCCTCCGAAACTCAGCCCAAGGTGAAGTCTGAATGAATCAGATTCCGTTTACGGCCCGCAACTTGACGAGCTTTTTTCGCGCGAATAGACTGCCTCCACCGCGTCGCAGGCCCACCTTTTGACTGATAAGGAGACCCCATGCGTAGTCTCACAACCTTCCTCTCATTCTCGCTGGTGTGCGGCTCGATCCTGATCATGGCTCGCGCTCAGTCTCAGGAGACGCTGCCCAAACCTGGCCCGGAAGTGAAGAAACTCGCAGTGATGGTCGGAAGGTTCACGAATGAGGGCGAAGTGAAAGCCGGGGCATTTGGCCCGAACTCACCAGCGATGAAAGTCAGCGGCACAGACGAATGCAGGTGGACAGCCGGCGGATTTGGCCTGACCTGCACCGAAACAGTCGACATCGGCGGCACGCAAGAGATCGAAACTGACGTCGTCTTCTACGACCCGATTTCCAAGAAATACGAATATCACGGAATCCGCAATACGGGAGAAACCAACAATCAGACGGGAACAGTAAGCGGCGACACGTGGACTTGGCTTGGCGGAGGCACTGTAGCCGGAAAAGTGTTCCACACCCGGTACATCATGAAATTTGTTTCGAAAGACTCTTATGAATACACCGACGAGTGGGGCGAGGGCGAGAAACCCATGGAACTGGGTATGAGCGGAAAGTGCACTGGTGTCGCGGCCACCAGGGCCACGACATCGAAACCGGCGCAGTGACGGTGCTTCACTCATGATCCCCGTTGACCGGCAATCCGGAGAGAAACGGTCGCTTCTTTCGTCCCGGCGATCAAGGATTTGGTCTCCACGGTCTAGACCCAATCATCAGATCGGACGGATTCAAGAGCAAAGCGTGTTTGTACCTGCCACGCGTGAGGAGAGACTAATATGCAACGGCGAGCCGGAGTGCTTTTCGCGATAACGGTTTTGATCTCGATTGTGCTCGGTGCTTGCGGGACGCGCAAGCCGTCAGAAGAGGACGAGAAAAAGGCAGCCATAAATGTAGTTCTGGCGCACGAGCAGGCATGCCAAACGTACGATTTCGACAAGTTGGATTCTTTGCACACGCCGGATTCGGTTGGGATCGAGGAGTCCTATCCGCACCCATTCGAACCCGACGCACGCCAAGGCTATCAAGCCTACAAGGACGCTGGCGTCCGCATCGACTATCATCCCCAGGACGCATTGGCCGAGGTGCGGGGCGATGTTGCATGGGTCACCGTAACGTTGCACAGCGTCTGGACAGCCGATAATCCGGTGGGCCGGGCCATGATTGGGGGGGAGTGGCATGTGACCTTCGTGGAGAGCTTCATTCTGGTGAAAACGCCAACGGGTTGGAGAATCGCGTTCGGTCATACCTCTCAACTTCCCGCCGATTTTGGTGTCGACCCGGATTACCAGGCGGAACACGGGGGTATGAAGTTAGTTAAAGTGCTCGAGGATGGTCCCGCAGGCAAGGCAGGATTCAAATCCGGCGATGTGTTGATCGAATACGGCGGAAGAAAGATCGACAACTACGTTGACTATTCCAGACTCGTACATGCCTACTCCGAGGGCGAGAAGGTCATGGTTACCGTGCTGCGGGGACACGAGAAAATCATGAAGGAGGTGACTCTGGAGCAAATGAAGTGAGCGCAATGCGGCTAGCGGGGATTTAGAGTGCTCCCACCCACTTACAAGGCCACGTTTTTGAACGTCCACGGGAGGTATCTGATGCTAAGACGCTACAGCCTTTCGCTCAGTCTTATAGGTTTAATTCTCCTACTGCTGGTTCCGTGCTCTTATCCACAGACGGGCGGGAAACAAAAGGTTACGAGTCAGGCCGATCTGCCGCGATTCACTTATCCGATAAAAGGTTCGGCGTCTGAACTTCTGCAGTCCGATGACGCGACTTTCGATGCCTTCGCTTCCAAAGTACGCTCCGATCTGACAGCACGTTTCGCGATTACGAGATCGGCGACAAGGCAACCTTGCGGTTGCAGGCCACTGGATTTGCAGCAGCTCGCCGGTGAGAACCAAGCTGCACTTGAGACCGTAGCGTCACTTCGCGCGGAGGCGAGCGAAGAAGGCTTCCGGATTATTTCCGCGTCGCGCGTACCGGCCACAGCCCTGGGTTGATCGTGATCCCAATGATCGCGCGTTGCACGTCGCGATCAATGTGCAACCGGTCCTCTCGCGGCCCAGCAATTTCGAATTCGTCTGTTGCGACTGGGGTCAGCAAAACTGGCTTGCCTACAGACAAATAACTGCTTGATGTGGTGTGTCCAGTCAGCTCGATTTCGAGCGCAGTTCCCTTGCGTCGCACCACCGCGATGGCGTCAGAGGAAAAAGCATAGCTTGCGACGATGCCATCCAGTTCCTTCGGAGAGAGGACAATGTTCGTGCGCGGAGTCTTCGGCGGCAACTGCGGGAGGCTCGCGAGAAGCGCATCCCAAGCGGTTTCCGAGGCCAATATCCCCAGATGATCCATATCTTCATCGCTGATGGTCGCACCCACGACCTTTCCGGTCGTAGCAGTGAACAAAGTGTCTCCGTCGTCGCCCTCGGCCATCGGCTGGTCGCCGCGCGCCATGGAATTGTGTACCTGCACGCCGAGGCGTTGCAGCGCCCAGATAGGCAGCGACTTGTTGGTGAGGACCACCGTGAGCGTTGTGTTGCGAGTGAGCCCTTGCGGGTTTATTTGCTTGCGCCCTAAGTCGGCCCGCGCTTGTTTCGGCTTGTCGATATTTGCCACGTAAGCGGCGATTGCGTCCGCGATTGACCCGCAGTGGCCGTCCACCGGGTGTAAACAACGCATCACCTCACCCTTGCGGTCAACTACCAGTCCGCCGTTGTTGACGGTGACGACCAGCACCTTGGTATCGCCCGACTGGCGAAACGCGGCGCCCTGACCAGAATGCAGTGAGATGTCCCATCCGAGACTTTGCATCGCGAAACGTCCGGCGCCACGTGCGCCCAGCGGAAACCAGCCGGCCCGCGCGCTCGCTAGTGCCGCTCGCCCCGGTTCCTCGTCAGGCGTAATGGTATTGAAGCGCCGGTCGCCGAGATCGAAAATGATCGCCCCCGCAACCGTAGCCACATCGTCAAAATTGCCCGCGTCGGTGATCATGTCTTTGAGCGCATTGGCGACTCCCGTGGCGGCAGACAGGCCGTAGGACGAGCCTCCCAAGAGCACGATCGCATTGACCCCCGCGCTCGGGTCGTCGTAAGCCAGCCGCAAAGCGTCGGTGTTGAGAGTCCCGGGCGCACCTCCCCGCACATCCACTGCTGCTACCACAGGCGTGGGGAAGTACAGCACCGTAGTTCCGGTAGGCCCTTCCTCGTATTCGGCGACGCCGACCTTAACGCCGGGAAAGTCAAACGTCAGTGCCGGGCCATCATAAGAAACATGCGGCTTTGGCTTCGCGGAGCCCTGCGAATGCGAAATAGGCTCTGCCAGTGATAAAAAGGCGAGAACGTATACGGTCGCGCTCCAAGGCAAGAATCCACGTGTGAATCGCATCGAGATCCTCCAAAAATTGCCGCTAGGTGGCTCGGCCAAGAGGGTAGCATGATCTCCCGCCTTGGAGCTCTGGGCGGATCACGGGCAACTCTCACCTAATCCGGTAAGGTAAGGTTTGCTGACAAGGCGGGAGAAATCGAAGTTTTCAATTACTTCGCCTTTCGTACGATTGTTCCGTTCTTCATGACAAAATCGACCAAGCGAAGCGCTTCGATATCGGCGAGCGGATCCCGCGGCATGGCGATGACGTCGGCGTAGAGACCGGGCTCGATCGCGCCCCGTTGGGCCGAAATGCGGAAAAGCTCGGCATTGTTGGTGGTCATGCACTTCAGGATTTCGGCCGGGGGAACTCCCGCCGCGCGCCAGACTGCTAGGTAGTCCCAAGTCATTTCTGCGCGGTTTTCGCCTTTGTATTCCGTGACGATGTCCGTGGAGAATGCGATCTTGACCCCGATCTTGTAGGCGCGTTGAAGGCGGTCGATAATCGCCGCGCCTTTATTCGGCCAGCCCTGATTCCCGCCCGCTTCAATGTGTGCGGCGGGGAAGTCGGTACTGGAAAGGAAAATTCCTTTTTCTTTCATGCGCCGAAGCTGATCGTCGGTCAACGCGAAACCATGCTCAATGGAATCAACACCCCCGGCAATGACATTGTCCGCCGCCTCCCCGCCATAGACGTGCACGGCTACCGGGCGTCCCGCGTGGTGGGCTTCCTCCACGGCTGCGCGGATTTCTTCCAGCGAATAGTGGTAGTCACTGTTGTCGGCGACGAGCTTGATCAAATCGGCTCCGTAAAAGATATTCTTGCGGACTGCCTTTCGGATCTCCTCCGGGCCATCCGCATCGTAGTATTCGAACAGCCACTCCGGGCCGGCCTCCGGCGTGATGTTCGTGCTTTGGCCTCCAAACGGTGTAATGATTTTGCCTGCGGTTTGAACGGTAGGGCCTACGAACCACCCCGCATCGATCGCTTTCCGGAGATCGACGGCGGCGAAATTCGCGTCATTGCCCACGTCCCGCACCGTTGTGATCCCGGCATTTAGCAGGATCTGGGCCGTGTGAAGCCCGCGAAGAGCGCGCAGGCCGGTGCCTTCCACCAAATAAACGCTATCCCCTATAAATGACTCCTCAGTCAACGTGACGTGTGTGTGCGCATCCATGATGCCCGGCATCACCCATGAATTCGACAAATCCACGATCTCCGCGTCTTTGGGAATGGCAATATCTGCGCCCTTGGCTACGATCTTCTTGTCTTTAACGAGGATGATTTGATTTTTCGTGACCGTCCCGTTCTTGGGATCGATCAGATGCCCCGCACGAATGGCGATTGTTGATCCCACCGCTGGCACTGGCGTGAGCGCGAGCTGCGAATAGGCGGCAACCGCGGCCAGGGCGATGAGAGCGCAGGCGGCGGCGCTCCGCGGCAAGAATCCAAGTGTGAATCGCATTGATATGCTCCAACGAGGCTGCAGCTTCAAAGCCGGGCCCACTAGTATTAAATGGCAGCCAGCCAAAGAGGGTAACATGGCCGCCCAATTGGTTAGTGGATCCAACCGGCATTCGCACTTGCCGCCGATTGCGGACGATCGACGGTCAACTCTTCCCTAATCTCGTAAGGGAAGGTTTGCCGACCAGCCACCCAGAATCTCGTCTGCCGCAGCCGTCATATCAGTTTTCAATGGCGTCAATCGAACAGCGGCAGCAACAGCAAGATATAATCGCCAGTCTATTGCCAAGGAGATATATCGATGCCGCAAGCGATTCGTTCGCCGAAGATCCATGACGTCTGCGTCATCGGATCAGGCGCTGCAGGCGGTGCCACGGCGAAAGTGCTCACGGAGGGCGGGGCCCGCGTCGTGATGCTGGAAGCGGGACCGCCGCTCGACCCGGCGAAGGACTTCAAGGAGCATCTTTGGCCTTACGATCTCCCCCACCGCGGTGGCGGCGCGGGCGGTAAGCTGCGCGGCGAGGAGGCCGACGAGTTCATGGCGCCAAACGGCGCCTGGGAAATTAACGGCGAACCCTATGTATTGGCGCCGGGATCCACGTTCCGCTGGTTCCGTTCGCGGATCGTCGGTGGGCGCACCAATCACTGGGGAAGAGTGGCGTTGCGCTTCTCTCCGATGGATTTCAAACCTCGTTCCAGAGACGGCATGGGCGACGACTGGCCGATTACATATGAAGAACTGGCTCCTTACTATGACAAGGTCGAGTCCTACATTGGGGTTTTCGGCACCAGGGAAAACATCCCGAGTTCTCCGGACGGTATCTTCCAGCCGCCGCCCAAACCCCGCTGCACTGAAACGATCCTCAAAAAAGCCTGCGACAAGGTGAACGTTCTTTGCGTGCCCGCGCGTATGGCCATCCTCACGCAGCCGCTGAACGGACGCCCCGCATGCCACTACTGTGGTCAATGCACCCGTGGATGCAAGTCGGCCTCGAACTTTAGTTCCAGTCAGGTATTGATTCCACCGGCGTTAGCCACGGGTCGTCTGACGGTGATCACCAACGCTATGGCGCGGGAAATCATCGTGGCCAAGGACGGCAAAGCCGAAGCCGTCTCCTACATCGACCGGACAACAAGAGAGGAAACGCAGGTGCGTGCCCGAAGTTTTGTAGTCGCGGCCAGCACATGTGAATCCGCACGTCTTCTCTTGAATTCGCGCTCCACGTTGTTCCCTGAGGGATTGGCCAATTCCTCGGGAATGGTCGGAAGAAACCTGATGGATAGCGTAGGGAGCTGGGGTTCGGGTTACTTTCCCCAGTTGGAGAAAATGCCGCCTCACAACCACGATGGCAGTGGCGGAAATTATCTGCCGCATGTGTACATGCCTTGGTGGAAATTCGATCGCAAAAACGAATTCCTCCGTGGTTATCACATTGAACCCGGCGGAGGCCGTTTCATGCCGGTGGTGCAACAATTCGACGACGAATGTGACCGCGCCGAGGGCTATGGCACCTCCCTGAAGGAAAGGTGCCGCCGCTCTTATGGAGCTACGATCGGCATGGAAGCCCTAGGAGAGATGATTCCCAACGAAAACACCTACTGCGAAATCGATCCAAGTGTGGTTGATGAGTGGGGCATTCCAGTACTGCGTTTTCATTGGCGTGCCGGAGAGAACGAAATAAAAATGGCGAAAGATATGCAGCAGACCTTTCGCGCCATTGTCGAAGCGGGGGGCGGCACCTACTCGACCGATGTCACTACCGACGGCCCAGCCCCTTATGGCCTCTATGACGGTGGCACGGCGATTCACGAATCAGGCACGGTGCGCATGGGCGACAATCCCAAGAACTCCGTCCTTAACAAGTATTGCCAGGCCCATGACGTGAAAAATCTATTCGTAACCGATGCGGGCGCATTTGTAACCAGCCCTGACAAGAACCCGACGCTTTCCATCCTGGCGCTCTCTTGGAGGGCGTCGGAGTATCTCTTGGAGCAAGCGAAGCAAGGCAATCTGTAACACCCGGAACTTGACGTGAACCCGAGGAGCGCCACTCATGTTCATTTCGCGCCGTGACCTTATCAAGTCGCTCAGCCTTACTGCCGCGGCAGGGTCAATGCTGCGGGTGGTTCCGTTTGCAGACGCAGAAAAGGCTCACCGCATGGTGAGCGCGCATAAAGCAGCGTCACCCTCCAGAGAATACGCGCCAAAGTTTTTCCCCGAGCGTCAGTACAAGACGCTGCAAGCCTTGTGCCAGGCGATCATTCCTCCCGACCAGGAGAGCGGAGGCGCGGTAGAAGCGGGCGCGCCCGAATTCATTGATTTGCTGAGCAGCGAGAACAAGGATCTCCAACTTCAACTCGGGGGCGGGATCATGTGGCTTGACGCGGCGTGCATGGAGCGCTACGGGCAGACCTACCTGCAATGTACTCCGGGCCAGCAGACAGAGATGCTGGATCTCATCGCCTTCCGCAAGAACGCAGACAAAGACTCCAGGCTCAGCCCCGGTATCGAGTTCTTCTCGACGCTGCGCAAATACACCGCGGACGGATTTTTCACCAGCGAAATTGGAATCAAATACCTCGGCTATATCGGCAACACCTACCTGAAGGAGTTTCCCGGCTGCCCCTCAGTACCGGAAGCCTAGTGTGGATCTCGATCCACTTGAAGAAATAGGCGCGACATTTCCAACGCTGTTCGGCGGGAACCCAGATGTCGGATGGCGCCCGAGTGACCGGCTAGCCGGCAGTAGTCCGCCCTGGATGGACGGACGGAGACCGCCCGACCCGAGAATTTGCTGATCAAGTGGCAACGTGACGCTGGGCTGCGGATTCACTCTGTCAACCATGGGTTTGCTCTGACGCTTACGTAAGAGCAACATTACTCGTAAGAATGTGGCAGCCAATTCGTCTGGTCCGAACAGACCTGTTTTATCCCGTAAGCCCGCTGAAGTGATTGGCTCGGCAACCGTACTTCGGGCTGCGGATTACATTCCTAGTGGCCCGTCTTTAGGCCACTGACGGAAATGGGTTTTCTGACGGGCTCTTACCTAGCGGCGAGCGGCAGCAACCGCACCCTCTGCGCTCACTTCCAACGTAGGTGGTTTCCGGCTGGAATGGGGTTTGGGTGTAACGGTGATCTGCACGTTATGGTCGAGTAAGAGCAGGAAACCAACAAGCCGCTCGATGGAGAAATCAGTGAGACGGCCCCGTTTTAAGGCGGAGACTTTGGGCTGGTCCACACCTAAGACCTTCCCGGCTTGTACCTGTGTCAGTTTGCGGGCTTCGATGATGTCCACGATCCGGTGAGCCAGATCAGCCTTCGCGCGTGCCTCTTGCGGATTGATAACACCGAGATCGGCGTAGACGTTTCCACTGCCTTCCACATACCCATGCTTCTTCATCGTGAGTCGCCCATGTTTGGTGTAGTTCATATTGTTCGTCCTAAGTTCTTCCGGCTCGCTTCTCTAGTTCCACCACTTGCGCCAGCCGCCTTTCCACGAGGTCCATTTCATGCTTCGGCGTTGCGATGCCCCGCTTGGACTTCTTCTGGAACACATGCAAGACGTAAACGGCCTTTGGGAACCGCACCGTATAGACGGCCCTGAACGCATCGCCCCTGAAGTCGGAAACAATCTCCAGGACGCCCGGTGCAATACCTTTCAGCGGCTTGGCGTTCTCCGGCATCCTGCCCCTCTGGACGCGCTCCAACGCAAACCCAATCTCGTCTTTGACCTCTTCCGGCAGTTCGCGCAGCACCTTCAGCGAATCCCCTATGAAGCGTAGCGGCCTCATGGAAGTGGCTGAAGTGGCTGTCATCATTCGCTTCTAGAATATGCTAGTTCTGGCATACTGTCAAGCTCGATAACCGGGGGACAGGACCGAAAAACCAAGGGTGGGCGACACTTAGCATTTGCTGGTTTCTCCTACTTGCCCCGGAATATTTGGATGATTTTTACCCAGTCCAGCCGTGTGTCAAGGCTGCCGAAGGCACCGCGTCAGCGGCTGCGGCCTTGACACGCGGCTGGACTGGGTTATGCTCCCATGATCCGGGGCAGGCACGGATTCATACTTATGGCCGAGGCCGACCCCTGTTCCTGCCCTAGCCCGATGTACCGCCGCGCGGTGAGATAGACGACTCGCATGTCTTCGTCGGCCCAAGGCGTTCTCTGCTATCACCTGTTCCGGGACGAGGCAGCAGCCAACTTGCTTGCAAGCTGATGCTTCGCGTCGCTGATTTGGTCGAGCAATTTGTCGAAGGTCTCCGGCGAGAGTCTCTGGCCTGCGGCCAGAGGTCGCAGCACGTTTACCAGGAGCAAGCGGACTCCGAGAATCTCCGCTAACGATGGATCGCTTACCGCCCCTCCGCGCACCTCCCGGAGAATCACCTCGCGTATCCATTCCCCGCGTGCGAGTCCCCGCGATATGGCAAACTCAGTGACTCTCTGCCACTCCTCTTTCGTTAGTTTTGCGGTGACGGGGAAGACACGATTTAGAGTGCGATCGTTGTCAGAGCTCGCGTCTCCTTTACCTTCCAAAATTGCCATAGTCCCCTCGTATTTCAGAAGTGCACCCAAGTGCACCGAAAATCGCTATGTCTTTGAAATCGCCGTAAGTGCACCGTGGTGCACTGGCACGACCCTTTCAGGGGTGGAGTGTCAAAATTCTTCCGGTGCGAAGCACCGTTCTGGCTCCGGCACGAAATTGAACGCAGGATCATAGCTCCGATACCAGCACAGAAGCCGTAGACTCCACCCCAGCTATGAGCTTCTTTGGTTATCCCATTTGCGTGCAGAAGCTCATGCAAAACCCACGCCCAATCGTGTTCGATATTCGTGTACCTGCAGGGATGTTTTCGCGATGGGATTGCGCGGGACGAACGCATGGCGTTCGGTGCTGAAATCTCCAACCAAAAGTCACTGGGATTCCAAGTGGAATCGCTGAGCAAGTTGGCGACGATATTCGTCTCGTTCTGTGTTCTCAGTTGCCGCATATTGCCCCTCGAAGACCGAAAAATATCAGAGAGCTTTTCTTGTCGGCCTCGTACCGACAACCCCAATGACCTCGCGCCTTGAAGGAATCGAGCAGCGTCCTGGTCATCGCAATCGCACACTCCCCCATTTTGTGGCAAAAATATCTTCACTTCAGTTAGGAAGTCCAATGAATTTTCGGCGGGAAGCTATTCCACGGAGGAATAGCTAGGTGAAAACAGAGCACTACGGTCGGTGGATCATTTTCGGCACGGGATGAGAAGGTCGATAAACGACTCACGGTAAAGGACAAAGCCAGGGTTGTTTGTAGTTCGTTCAAACTACTGCATACACCGCACGACCAGTTCTCAGCTTTTCGTTGTTTGCCATCAAAAGATATCCGCATGTCGCTATTCGCCTGTCTCAGGGCCTCTGAAACGCAACGTTCCAACCGTCTGATGCCCGCTATTCCCAGCGGGAATATCTAGCGCACGAAAAGTCATTGGACACAGCGACAAGAATGAGCCATGTTCAGTATTTCGTGCGAATACTTTTTACGTTTGGCCACCCATGGGTACCGCAATCACCACCGAAGGAGAGATGCAGAGGAAGGCGCCACAGCCTTCTGAAAGACCTGTGAGCGCGAAGGCTGCCGCGGAGTTTCTGCAGATGCACGTGAGAAGTGTCACGCGTCTCGCTGGGGTTGGTCACATTCCGGGCCACCCTATCGGATACGGACAACGTAAGAAATGGCTCTTCTACATTTCGGAACTGGACGAATGGTTGCGGGCTCAGATATGCTCCGACTCATCCCGGCGTCGTCAAGGCAAGGGAGGACAAGTTGCCTAGACGAAACCGTTATCAGTTTGGAAGTCTCGAACTTCGCAAAAGGACCAAGGGTCCGGATGTATGGCTATTCCGTTATTGGGATCGACAGAATCCCTCAACGACGCGCCCTTCGATAACTTTGGGGACGGTCGAAGATTATCCTACCCAAGCGGATGCCAGACGTGCAGCCGAAGGTCTCCGACTGGAAATCAACCATGGCTTGCCGTTACGCGAGGCGGTTACTTTTCAAGGCCTGATCGATCGCTATGTCAACGAAGAGATCGAGAAAGGCGACCTCGCACATACCACCAAGGAACCCGATCTCAACCGGATCAACAAACACATCTCTCCAAAGTGGGGCAACTGCCTGCTAGGGGAGGTCAAACCTTATCCCGTCCAGGAATGGCTCAGAAAACTGCCTGTGGCTCCAAAAACCAGAGGCCACATTCGGAGCCTTATGTATCGTTTATTCGAGAAGGCCATGCTCTGGGAATTGGTTCCGTTGGAACGCAATCCGATGGGCCTGGTCGAACTAAAGGGAGTGAGCAGACGCTTACGGCCTCCGCGCATTTTGACGGAGGAAGAGTTCGGGGCAGTGCTCAACCAGCTGGTCCATCCCTACCACGGTATGGTGCTCTTGGCTGGATGCACTGGTCTTCGTATCAGCGAGGTGATGGGCTTACGCTGGACGTCGATCAACTTCGAAAACTTGGTCATGGAAATCAGAGAAGGTTTCGCTCGCAGCCAGGTGACGAAGCTCAAGTCAGAGTGCTCCCAGGACCAATTGCCTCTGGACCCGGACGTCGCGACCATTTTGCTCGAATGGAAGCGATTGTGTCCGGCTACGGAAGGAAACTGGGTTTTTCCCAGCCCGCGGACAAACAAACCCTACGATTCTGGCTCGCTGCGGAAGAAGGTGCTCAAGGCCGCTGCTTTACGAGCCAAGATTCAAGGAGGGATCGGCTGGCACACGTTTCGCCACAGCTATCGCGCTTGGCTCGACGAAACAGGAGCTCCTCTCGGCGTACAGCAGAAACTCATGCGCCATGCCAACATCTCAACCACGATGAATGTCTATGGCGGAGCCTTCATGGAATCGAAGCGCAAAGCCAACACATCCGTCGTGCAGCGCGTGTTGGTTCAAGACCGCACCAAATAGCAAAAGGCCGTCACGTGGACGGCCTTTGCTCTGGTGTTCCTAATCTTATTGGACCATTTCAGACCACAATCGAAAATCCAAATTCCTCGTAACTCTATGATTGCGTTGGTTGCGGGGGGTGGATTTGAACCACCGACCTTTGGGTTATGAGAACAACCGCTTGCAGTTAAATCATTGAACCTGAAGCACGGACGGGATGATTCAGGTTCTCAAAAACACCGCCAGTTCAACTCAGTCACGGCAGATTATGAGCGGATATGAGCGTTTTTACAGATGGACACAACTGCGGAAAACAAGAATGTCTGCATGTGCGCGGAGAAGAATCGAAGCTGATCACTAGACATCGATCGCGGGCTGGCTGTCTGGGATTCGAATCCGCCCTTCATCTAGATTTTTAAGAGTGTGTATAACCAGTGTTTTTACTTACGAGGACACGTGGGACTGCCAAGTACTTGTAAGTAGCTGCAAGACGCGTTGAGTGCGGACCGGAACTGCGGACCAGTAATCGGGATCTTGCATAAGAAAACAACTTTGACCAGGAGTGATTGACACTTCAGTTTCTTCCGCAGGACAAGGCATCGCACCTCCTCCTTCCAATCCCATCCTGTGCAGTTCCGTCGGAACTGCGCCGAAACTTTTTTCGACACTTTTTCTCTGCTGCAGGTTCCTTACATACATAGAGAGGGGAAAATCTCGCCGACGATCAATGGAACCCTCGACCAGAAGTTGGGTAGTCGGGCGCAACCATCCGTCTGTTCCCGTGGATTCCCCAAACGTACCCAAAAGCACTTGTAGGCACTTTAAGCACTTTAAGCACTTCTTGAGAAGTTATCTTGAAGTGGATAAGAAAAAAGATTGTTTGAAAGGAAGCAACAAAATGCGTCTTGTACGGTTTCTATACGAATATGTTCTCGTCCGCCCATGACGCGAAGACTAACGCCAGCCGAGTAGTGAATGGACTCGAAATCTGTCGAACGAGGTCGGACGCCACAGCCGGCCTTCGGACGACGCCGTGATTTCAGCCCGGTCTCGACTCTCGCTGTAGGGGGTTTTATGAGCGAGATGCACGAAGCAACACCAGTCAGCCAGCCTGTCCCCCATTTCGAGCGATTCCTCGATTCGCGCGAGGCGGCAGCCTTGCTGCAAATCCATCCGAAGACACTGCAACGTCTCGCACGTAAAGGCGAGATACGCGCTATGCGGATCGGAAAATT
>JBATXV010000027.1:0-4504 GCA_049673585.1 Candidatus Sulfotelmatobacter sp.
CCTACGAGTTCGGCAGCAGCTTCCTGGCGCCTAATCCGCCCTTCGGCGCGGGACAACCCAAGAGCGCGATCGATTTGATGAATTACGGCATCCAGAATAATCCTGATAACTGGAGGCTTTACTACGACCTGGGCTTCGTCTACTTCACGGAACTGAAGGACTACAAGAATGCTGCCGAGGCTTTCGCGCGCGGATCGCGGGTTCCGAACGCTCATCCCTTCCTGAAGGTTCTGGCGGCGCAGATGGCATCGCATGCCGGCGACTATGACACGGCACGCAGCCTGTGGATGGCGAGCTACCAGAACACCCAGGACAAATTGATCAGGCAGAATGCAGTCGACCATCTGCGTGCGTTGCGTGTTGACGAAGATGTCGAGCTTCTGCAAGCCGCGGTCACCCGTTTCGGAGAACGCACGGGACGCCTGCCTGCCAGCATGGAAGAGCTGGCAAGTGCGGAGGGTCTGGCACGAATTCCCGTTGATCCCGATGGTCATCCCTACAAGTTAACTCCCGAAGGCCGCATCGAAATTCGTGAGCCGCATGATTTTCAATTTGCCACCAAAGGTCTGCCTCCGGGATTTAAGCCGTGGCCGACGTTCGACGCTCCGCAGCCTTAGTCTCGTCATCATTCTTGCGGTTTAACCATCGCTTATGATGGCGGAGCATGCAGCGCATCGATCCCTCCGCTTCATCCCGTACCAGCCTGTTGCGCTCGGCGTGGCAATGGTGGAGTGACCTTGCCGTCCGCGAAGGCCGCTTCGCGGCTACGCAGCAACTTGGGGAGGCAATCTGGGAGTTTGTTCGTGACTCCACTCCTGAACGCCGCCGCCAACGTTATGGTGACGCCGAATACGATTGGGATTATCGAGTCAACACCACCAGCGCGGCGGTCGGTTGGCGCAACCGGCTGCTTGGAGTTTTCCACTCGCCGTATCAGCCGACACAGCCCGATCTATTTCGAGAAATGCTTGCGGCTTTGAAGCAACAAAATCATTTTGAGTTTCACGACTTTGTCTTCGTCGATCTCGGATCGGGCAAGGGACGTACTCTGCTGATGGCTTCGGACTATCCTTTTCGCCGCATTGTGGGCGTGGAACTTTTGCCTGCATTACATGAGGCTGCTGAGGAGAACCTGAGCAAGTACAGAAGCGAGTCACAGAAGTGTTTCGCACTGGAATCGATTTGCGCGGATGCGACTGAGTTTTCTTTTCCTGCTGAGCCGATGGTGCTTTATCTCTTCAATCCGTTTCCGGAGTCGGGGCTGCGGCGGATGGTGGCGAACCTAGAGCAGAGTCTGCGGGAGCATCCGCGGGCGGTGTTTCTGCTTTACCACAATCCGCTGCTGGAGCATCTGTTGAGTGGGAGTGGCGGGTTGCGGAAACTGCACTCGAACCATCAGTATGCCCTGTACGGAATCGCAAGTGGTCTGGATCAAAAAATCGCAGATCAATTCCGCTAAATTATTGACTCGCAATGGCTTAGGTCAGCCGTATCCTGCTCAAATCTGGCTAAAATAATGCTTCTAAATAACTTAGCCGCAAAATATTGAATCTTAATGACTTAGCCTTGTCTTGATATGTGCCCATTTCAAGTGTCAAGGAACCGGACGAACCAGCGGAAGCTGCACTCGATAATGGTAGCTGAAAATTCACAGAAGCGATGTGACGGCTTGCCGAAAAAGGGCTGTGGAAATCTTTAGTGGTTAGGCCACGCTGGCCCTCTCGCTTAGTTCTATAGCGAGCGTTGCATCACATACGCCAAGGGCGTATAGTTGGGAGCATACTCTAATAGCGTACCAAAGCCGATATGGAGTTTATTGAAGCGCCGGCATTTACGCGTCACCTGTCTGACTATCTGAACGATAACGAATACCGGGAAATGCAGGCCCAGCTGGCGGCTGGCCCCGAACTCGGGGATTTGATGCCGGGCACCGGGGGGTTTCGAAAAATGCGCTGGGCGGACGCGCGCCGTGGCAAAGGCCGTAGAGGCGGGTTGCGCGTGATTTACTACCACTTCAAGTCCGATAGTCAGATATGGCTGGTGACTCTCTATGATAAGAACGAAGCTTCAGATTTGACGGCGAGAGAGAAGAAAGCGCTCAAGGCCGCGATCGAGAATGAGGTGGAAATGCGCGCCCGTCGGAAAAGAGCACCCTACAGGCAACGGAGGACACAGTGAAAGCGAAGCGGGACGTTTTCAGCGAAATGATGGAGGGAATCGACGCGATGAAAGGACAGCGCGAAGGCAAGCTTACCTTGCGCAGTTACAAGGTCGAGGTGATGCCGCTGCCCAAGGTCGATTCGAAACTGCTTCGCGATACGCGAAAGAAGCTGCGCTGTTCGCGGGCTGTGTTTGCGCGCAAGCTGCGCATTAACGAAAGAACCCTGGAAAAGTGGGAGCAAGGGCGCGCCAAACCCAATCCGCAGGCGGCCGCTCTGGTACTGCTTGTGCGCAGGTACCCGGATACGCTGGAGCGGCTGGACGCGCTGGCAGCGCGTTAGCGCATCAGCGTCCATTTTGGCAGGGTCAACGGCTGATGCGGCACCGAGGTCTAATGTGAGAACTCCGATTGGAGCTTGGGGTAATTATGGCGGGTATGGGGTGCTTCGACTACGTGGGATCGTCCTTTGGACGATTCCACTTCGCTCAGCATGACAGTTCCGTGGGGATGCAGTATTGCTATCGACTGCCGACGAGAGGCGTTGCCGCAGTACACTTAGAGTCATGACCACGACCACTCTCAATTCTCTCGCTCGCGCTTCATCCGCTTACCTGCGTTCCGCGATGCATCAGCCTATTCAGTGGCATGAGTGGGGCGAGGAGGCGTTTGCCGCGGCGCAGCGCGAGAACAAGCCCATGCTGCTTGATATTGGCGCGGTGTGGTGCCATTGGTGCCATGTGATGGACCGCGAGTCTTACGACGACGCTGAAGTTGCGGCTATCGTGAACGAACATTTTATTGCGGTGAAGGTAGATCGTGACGAGCGGCCGGACATTGATAGCCGGTATCAGGCTGCCGTCAGCGCGGTCAGCGGGCAGGGCGGCTGGCCGCTTACTGCTTTTCTTACGCCGGATGGCAAGCCGTTCTACGGAGGAACTTATTTTCCGCCGACCGACGGGTATGGGCGTCCGAGCTTCAAGCGCGTTCTGACCAGCATCGCCAACGCTTACAAGGAAAAACATGGCGACGTAGTGGAGCAGGCGAAGATGGTGGAGAGTGCGATTGTGCAGGCGGAGTCGTTTGCCGGGCGCGGCGGGCGGGTTTCTGATGGCATTATTGCTGCGATTCAGAAGTCTGCGTTCAGCATGTTTGATTCGGTGCATGGCGGGTTTGGACACGCGCCCAAGTTTCCGCATCCTTCGGTGTTGGATTTGTTGATTGAACGGTATGCGCGGACAAAGCCAGAATCAAAATCCCCACCCCTTCGCCAAGCTCAGGGCGGGCTCTTTCGCGAAGAACGCGAAAAGGATGGGACACCCGAACTTTCAGACTTAATCGTCACCACGCTTGAGCACACGGCGAATGGCGGCGTCTACGATCAACTGGCTGGGGGATTTCATCGCTACTCCGTGGATGAGCGCTGGGTGGTGCCGCACTTCGAGAAGATGTGCTATGACAACTCCGAGTTGCTGAAGAACTACGTGCACGCTTATCAGGCTACGGGTTCGGAGTTCTTTGCGAATGTCGCGCGCGACATTATTCGATGGATGGATGAGTGGCTGAGCGATCGCGAGCGCGGCGGTTTTTATGCTTCGCAGGATGCCGACATTTCCATGGACGACGATGGCGATTACTTTACCTGGACGCTCGACGAGACTCGCGCAGTGCTCACTGAGGAAGAAGCGCAGGTGGCGGCGCTGCGTTATGACATCAACGAGATCGGTGAGATGCACCATAATTCCGCGAAGAATGTACTGTACGTGCGCGCGCCGATCGAAGAAATCGCGCGGCGGATGAGCCTTAGCGAAGAACGCGTGCGCAGCCTGCTCGATTCCGCGAAAAAGAAGATGTATGCGGCGCGGCTCGAGCGGCCTACGCCTTACGTCGATAAAACGGTTTATGTGGGATGGAACAGCATGTGCGTATCGGCCTATCTGGAAGCGGCGATGGTTCTCAATCTTGAACCCGCGCGGCACTTCGCTTTGCGCTCGCTGGACCGGATACTGGCGGAGGCTTGGAAGCCTTCGACAGACGCGGGCGGGGGCGCCCGCGCCACACTCTTGCGCGTGGTCGCTTATTCCGATCCGAAGGCCGAACATCGAGCGATTTCCGGTCTGCTCGATGACTATGCCGCGACTGCGCTGGCTTGCCTCGACGCCTATGAAGCTACGGCGGACCTCAGTTATTTCAAATTCGCGCGGGCCATCGGCGACGCGATGATTGCGCGGTTCTTCGATGCGGTTTCCGGAGGGTTCTTCGATGCCGAGCCAGCGGCCGACGGGAAGAACCTGGGCGTGCTGGCCACGCGGCGCAAGCCGGTTCAAGATTCGCCTACGCCGGCCG
>JBATXV010000028.1:0-195309 GCA_049673585.1 Candidatus Sulfotelmatobacter sp.
CCACCTTCGCGAATGGCAAACCGCAACCCCTTCTCCATCGCCACCGGCGTAATCAGTTCAATGACGAGAGAAACGTTGTCCCCCGGCATCACCATCTCCGTGCCCGCAGGAAGCTCCGCAACGCCCGTCACATCCGTCGTCCGCAAGTAAAACTGCGGACGGTATCCCTTGAAGAACGGTGTATGCCGCCCACCTTCTTCTTTCGTCAGGATGTACACTTCCGCCTTGAACTTCGTGTGCGGAGTAATCGATCCCGGCTTCGCCAGCACCATGCCGCGCTCCACATCTTCTTTCGCAATGCCGCGCAACAGCAGCCCAGCATTGTCGCCCGCCATGCCTTCATCCAATTGCTTCTTGAACATTTCCACGCCCGTGACGACCGTCTTGCGCGTGTCGCGGAAGCCGACAATTTCCACTTCCTCGCCCACTTTCACTTTCCCGCGCTCGATACGACCAGTAACGACGGTACCGCGCCCCTGAATCGAGAAAATATCTTCAATCGGCATCAGGAACGGCTTGTCCAACTCGCGCGCCGGCTGCGGCACACTCTTGTCGACCGCCTCCATCAGCGCATCAATCTGCTTCTCCCACTTCTCTTCCCCATTCAACGCCCCGAGAGCCGACAGCCGAATCACCGGCACATCGTCGCCAGGAAACTTGTAGCTCTTCAGCAGCTCGCGCACTTCCAGCTCGACCAGATCGAGCAGCTCGGGATCGTCAACAGCATCACACTTATTGAGCGCCACGACGATGTAAGGCACACCGACTTGCCGCGCCAATAGCACGTGTTCGCGCGTCTGCGGCATCGGACCATCCGTCGCAGCCACCACCAGAATCGCGCCATCCATCTGCGCCGCGCCCGTGATCATGTTCTTGATGTAATCCGCGTGGCCCGGGCAATCCACGTGCGCATAGTGCCGGTTCGCCGTCTCATACTCCACGTGCGCCGTAGCAATCGTGATTCCGCGGGCTTTTTCTTCCGGAGCGTTATCAATCGAGTCAAACGACCGGAACACAATCTTCGGATTATGTTTCTGCAACACCTTGGTGATCGCCGCTGTCAACGTGGTCTTGCCATGGTCAATGTGACCAATCGTCCCCACGTTGCAGTGCGGCTTATTCCGATCAAATTTCTCTTTCGCCATAAAATTGCCGAGCCTCGCTTATTCTTCAGTAATACTGATATAGCTTCTTGAACTTGTGCCGCAGCGCCGTGTCGACCGTTTCCAGCTTCGACAGATAAAACTCGCGCATCTGCGCCTGATCAGAAAGCGGCAGCGCCTGGTACAACTGCCACGCGCTTAAATCAGACTTCGCCGCCGATCCGCCGACCATACTTTCCAGCGTTCGAGCCGACAGCACCGCGTCAAACTCCCGGACGCGAATTCCCTTGCGGTCCAACTGCTTCAGGAACCGCTCCACCTTCTCGGGCAAGAACGCCTGCTCCACCGCGGCTTGCAGCTTCGCAAATTCCTGCCGCTTCTCAACTTTGATCGTCGCTTGCTCGAAAGCCATCACAACCCCTGAACCAAATCTCTGGAGCGGGAGACGGGAATCGAACCCGCGACCAACAGCTTGGAAGGCTGTGACTCTACCACTGAGTTACTCCCGCCCTTACTGCCATTAGCTCCCTCGCAAAGAACGCTCGGGATTTCGGCTGCGGGCTCGCCCCTTCGGCTCCCGCTCAGGGTCACGCCCGCAAAACGCCTCAATCTGGAGCCGATGATCAGGATTGAACTGATGACCTCTCCCTTACCAAGGGAGTGCTCTACCAACTGAGCTACATCGGCCAAGAACCACCTTCACCGCCGCCTCACTCCGATTCGCCGTCGCCATCCGGATGCAGCACATCTTTACGCCGCACCCAGCTCTTGAACGCGAACAGCGCCAAAATCAGCAACGTCAGTAACCGGATCCGCGAATCGCTCAACGTGGTAAACGCCAGCCCACCTAAAGCCAGGTACGCAATCAACGCCATTGCCAAGCGACTCATGATTCCTGCCGCACTCGAAACTGGTTCAACAAATTCTGGTGCACAGGGAAGGATTCGAACCTTCGTACCTCGCTAGGAGGGACAGATTTACAGTCTGTTGGCTTTAACCACTCACCCACCTGTGCAAAACCGCCGGGCGATGCAGCCGCTGCGCTTCATCCAGCAGCCAACTTGCCAATCCGCAGGCCGTAGCAGCACACTTCTACTCTGGTCCACCAGGCTACATTTTTGCAAACCAGCTTTTCGCAACTCAGGGAAACCAAGAATCGCGCTTAAGAATTACCGCGCGAAGATCACTGCATGCCGGAATATTTCCGAATATATTTCCGAATGAAGTGCGTTGGAAAAACCTGTTGCGCCACCTAGAGTTCCGCTGCCTGCCGGAAGTTCGTTTCCTGACTTTCGCTACCTGATCTTCGTATACTGATCTTCGTATACTGGAGCTGGCGAAGGGATTTGAACCCCTGACCCCCTGATTACAAATCAGGTGCTCTACCGACTGAGCTACGCCAGCATTGCGGGGACAAGTGCTCTTCCGGGCACAAGTATACCCTTTGATCCCTTCCAGATGTCCGGGACAATTAATTAAGTTATCACAACGGCCAAATTTCACGCAACCGGCCTGCCCTGAAATAAGAACGATCGATCTCGCCTACGGTGCATAGTGAGTAAAGACGAGGTCAGTCGCTTTGGTCTTCTCGTGGCAGGGGAAGCAGCTTTTCATAAACGCCGCGGTGCCAGGTTTGCCGTCCGCGAAGTGACCGAATCCCCAGCCGCCGGTGGCAGCGTACTTCTTTGAGTCCTTGACCATGAACTGAACGTTCGTGGGCGCTCCGGGAACAAAAGATTGGGCTTGGCCAAAGATTTTGTTGTTTTCCTCGGATGGCACGTTACGGTAATGCAACGCAGCAATGATTGTGCCGTCTGGATACGGAAGCTTTCCGTCTCGAAAGGCCTTGAACGCTACATCGTTGCCGAGGACTGCACCTAAACTATTGAGGTTACCTGCCTCATGCGCCGAGGAAATCCATTTCCAGTCGCGATATCCCTCGGGAATTTCAGTAACGTAGGGTGCACCGGGTTCCGCATCCGCGTGCACTCGTGCAGCGGTAATGATGGTGACGAGGCCCGCCACCGTTGCGACCGTAACCAAGAAGAATGTGAGGTGTTTCATGGGGGTTCCTCCATTTGGCCCGCATTCTACTCCGATCCACATAGGTTTGCCGGACCGGCTGGGCACCGAATGGCAGTTGATGCAGAGAGATCACGCCCAGTCGAGTCCGCTCTCGACTCGCGCCTTCTGACACCCCCTCCCCGCGGTGTTATGATTCCTCTCCTGACCGCATTCCATGCGAATTAGGCGAACCTTCCCCATCGCGCTGGTCGTCGTGGTCGTTGCCGCGGCCGTGACCCTTGCGGTCCAGCTGCGCAAGCACGCCCCTCCGGAGCCCGCCCGCCTGTTGCCCGGGGGGGATGCATTTTTTTACCTCGATCTCGGCCGGGCGCGGAAACTGAACGCCGGAAAGAAGCTGCCTCCTGTCAGTCACGATCCGGAGTACGAGCGCTTCATCCGCGAGACCGGTTTCGAGTTCGAGCGCGATCTCGATGAAGCCGCCTTTGCCGTCCACTACCCGGCAAGCTGGCCGGGCGGCGGCACCGGCGGTTCCTCGCCAGAAGTGCGTTTTTCTGAGGTGCTCGAAGGAAGATTTCAAGGCGAGCGCGTCACGGGCTATCTGCGGCAGATTGCCCAGTCAGTCGAAAGCTATCACTCGGTCGACATCTTCACGATTGTTTTGGAAGGCAGATCGTTGCGGGTCGCGGTGCTGAGTGCCGATTCCGTGGCCGCCTCCAATCACGACGACCCTGCCGTTATCCGGGGAATCATTGACCGGTCGAAGCGGCTGGCTTCGCCATTCGGAGGTCCGTCGTTGCTGCGGCAATATTACAAGCACGTCCAGTTGGCCAGTCTGGCATGGGTGGTGGCGCGTGTTAATCCTTCCTCACCCGCGGCCCGCGAGTGGAACACAATTTTCTCGAGTCCCGCTACGCTGGTCGTTTCAGCAAGCTATCTCAGCCCGCTTCACTTGAGAGCTGACGCGGTTCACCTTCGCGCGGAAGCGTTTACCGGGACGCCGGATCAGGCGCGAGCCATCACGGATAAGGTAAACGTCTTCGTCGGCCTGACCCGCTCCGCGGAAACCTCGGTGGGAGTCCACGGCACCGATCCCGACGTGAAAGCTTTCTTCGACAGTCTAAAAGTAAGGGACGAGGATGACCGCGCCGTGTTGACCGCCGTCATGCCCTTGGGGTTCCTGCGCAAGATGCTGTCGGGACCTTCGGCTGACTCGAGTGTCGACGCCCCGCCTGCTCAAGCGCCTGCGAAATAACGCTGCGCGGAAATTAACGTTTCGTGCAACTAAACACCGCTCCATTCGTCTCATTCCTTACGGAGTACAACTCCGGCGGGTACAATTAAGACCGCATGTCCAGCCTCCCACTTCCGATCGCCGCATTTTTCGCCGGGCTCATTTCGTTTCTCTCACCCTGCGTGCTTCCGTTAGTCCCGGGATATCTTTCTCTGATCTCGGGTGCCGGCCTGGAAGAACTCAAAGCGCCTCAGGGACAGCTCATGCGGCGCGTGATGGTGAACTCCGTTGGCTTCATCCTCGGCTTCAGCGTTGTTTTCATCGCGCTGGGAGCGGCGGCCACTGAAATCGGGCAGGTGCTTGGAATCTACAAACACACGCTCGCGCGGGTCGCGGGCGTGATCATCATTCTCTTTGGATTGCACCTGACGGGCATTTTCAAGATCAAAGCTCTCTACACTGACGCTCGTCTGCACAGCGTGAAAGGCAGCAGCACTCCGGTGGGCGCGTTCGTGATCGGCTTCGCATTTGCTTTCGGCTGGACTCCGTGTCTGGGGCCGATTCTTGCCGCGATCCTAACCATCGCTGGAGAACAAGATACCCTGGTGAAGGGGATCCTGCTGCTTATGGTTTATTCGCTTGGGCTGGCCGTACCGTTTCTGGTGACATCGCTTTTGATGGAACGTTTTCTCAAATTCTACAGCCGCTTCCGCTCCCATATGCAGGCTTTGGAGATCGCGAGCGGCGGCCTGCTGATCGCGCTTGGAGTATTGCTCGTGATCGGCCGTTTTACTTTGATTTCGAATTGGCTTTCGTTCCTGAACCGCTTCGCCTTATAGGCCGTTCGGGGAGTAATCTATTTCCAGGAGTTGGTTGCGCGAACAACGCGCGAATAAGGAGTTTGCAAATGGCGTCACCCAGCCCGATCGAACCCGCACCCAGCAGTGGAGAGCCGCCCGAGCCGCCATCGGCCTCGCAGGGAATCCAGCCCAGCCCGGACCAGCCGTCCAACAAGGGTGGACGTAACCCTCTCGTGCTGGTGGTAGTGGCATTTGTGGCAGCTCTGATGCTTTACTTCGGCTATCACCAGGCGCGGCGCACCGGAGCAAGTTCGACGCCGCGACTCACCCAGTCAAGTCTCGCTCCTGATTTCTCTTTGGAATCGCTGGATGGCAAATCTCTGCGCCTTTCGGACCTTCGCGGTAAGGCTGTGTTGCTCAACTTCTGGGCTACGTGGTGCGGCCCCTGCAAAATCGAAATGCCGTGGTTTGTGGACCTGCAAAAAGAATACGGCTCGCAGGGGTTGCAGATCGTGGGCGTGGCGATGGATGACGCCAGCAAAGAAGACATCAGCAAATTCGCCAAAGATATGGGAGTGAACTATCCCATCTTGATTGGAAAGGAATCGGTGGGCGATGAGTACGGCGGTGTTCCCGCCTTGCCGGAAAGCTTTCTGATTTCGCGCGACGGCAAGATCGTCGACAAAATCATCGGCCTAAGGGGCAAGGCTGAAATTGAGGATGACGTCAAGAAAGCGCTCGACACGCAAGCGGCAAAAAGCGAAGCGTCGGTGCATCGAGCAGGCGAGAATGGCCCTGTTCCGAAGTAACAGCACGTTTAGGCGGCGATTGCTCTACTATTTCATTGAGCGGGGTTCATTCTCGCGGCCTGCTCGTGTTGAACGCCAGCAGAGATGACTCACAAGACAAAACACAAACGCGGGGAGCAGCGAACGACGTGGGGATCGCTCCTGCTCATTGCTTCGCTGCTGACAGCGCTTCCCGGGGCGGCGCAAACCCCAGGCAAAGCTCCGACCCTTGCTTTCGCTGCGGTGCCGCTGACCACGGCGCAGCGCGCCTCGCAGACCATGGTGAATTTGAATTTTCGCGTCCCTGCGGGCTACCACATCAACTCGAACACGCCCAAGTCAGAATTTCTGATTCCGACTACCTTGAGGATCGATGTTCCCACCGACATCGTCCTGGGAAAGATTGAATATCCTGCGGGCAAAGATCGGAGCTTCCCTTTC
The DNA here is from genome assembly GCA_049673585.1 of Candidatus Sulfotelmatobacter sp. Taxonomy (GTDB): domain Bacteria; phylum Acidobacteriota; class Terriglobia; order Terriglobales; family Acidobacteriaceae; genus Sulfotelmatobacter. Next base: position 6,389 of record JBATXV010000028.1, read on the forward strand.
TCGCCCGACGAAGCGCTGAATGTTTATAGCGGAGACTTCACTATCGCCGTGGGAGTACATCCGCTGCACTCGGTTGTGCCCGGCAAGTACGAGATGCACGGCGTGCTGCGCTATCAGGCCTGCGACAACGCCGCCTGCTATCCTCCGAAAAATTTGCCCGTAAGTTTTGAAGTGAAGGTCGTGAAAGAACCGCCCCAGCACCACGCCAACCCGGCGCAGAGCCCGCACGTGCACAACTAACTGGTTCCAAAATAGAACGCTGCGCAAAATTAGCCTGCCTAACCGTCTTGTTTACCGCTCACTTGCGCCTCTAACCTGATCTCTGGGCCCGTGGTGTAATTGGCAGCACGTTAGCCCGTCAAGCTATAAGGTGCGGGTTCGAATCCCGTCGGGTCCACAGAATTCCCTTTCTTTGGTAGGGAATCTGACGAGGAGTTTGTGACGGGCGAACTCCTCAAGGTAATCTTGACTTCAGGTCCTTGGCTGCCGATACTATGTTCATAGCTTGACGGGCTAACGCCCCGAGTTGAAACTCCGCTCGGGGTTTTGCTTTTCTAGCTCTTGCCGCCCTGTTTCTTCTCCACCTTCGCCCAGGTGTCTTTCAGCGCGACCGTGCGATTGAACACCGGCTTGCCCGGCCTTGAGTCGGGATCTACGCAGAAGTAGCCGAGGCGCTCGAATTGAAACCGGCTTCCCACAGCGGCATTGGCCAGGGACGGTTCCAGCTTCGCGGTTGTGATTACTTCGAGCGAGTTCGGGTTCAGATTCGCTGTGAAGGCCTGACCTTCTTCGACTTCGCCGGGGTTTTCTTTCGTAAATAAGTTCTCGTAGATTCGCACCTCGGCGTCGATGGCATTCCTGGCCGAGACCCAGTGTATGGTTGACTTCACTTTGCGGCCGTCGGGAGCATTGCCACCGCGCGTCGCCGGATCGTAGGTGCAATGCACTTCGACAACCTCGCCCTTTTCATTTTTCACTACGTTCTTGCAGGTGATGAAATAACCGTAGCGCAGACGCACTTCGCGTCCCGGCGAAAGGCGGAAGTATCCTTTCGGGGGATCTTCGCGGAAGTCATCCTGCTCGATGTAGAGCACGCGTGAGAACGGCACTTTTCGCGTGCCGGCTTTCGCGTCTTCGGGATTATTCACCGCTTCCATCTCTTCGACCTGATTCTCGGGATAGTTGTCGATCAAGACCTTCAGCGGACGCAGCACCGCCATCACGCGCGGAGAGCGCTTGTTCAGATCTTCGCGGACGAAATGCTCGAGCATGGCCAGTTCGATTGAGCCATTGGTCTTTGATACGCCAATCGCGCCGACAAAGTTACGGACTGCTTCAGGCGTGTAACCGCGGCGGCGAATGCCTCCGATCGTGGGCATGCGGGGATCGTCCCACCCGCTTACGCGGCCTTCCTGCACCAACTGCAGAAGCTTGCGCTTGCTTAGCAGCGTGTAGGTGAGGTTGAGACGATCGAACTCGATCTGGCGCGATGGGAAGATGCCGAGTTGCTGGATGAACCAGTTGTAAAGCGGGCGATGGTCTTCGAACTCAAGGGTGCAGAGAGAGTGCGTAACGCGCTCGATGGAATCCGACTGTCCGTGGGCGAAGTCGTACATCGGATAAATGCACCATTTGTTGCCGGTGCGGTGATGCTCGGCGTGCAGGATGCGGTACATCACCGGGTCGCGGAAGTTCACATTGGGCGACGCCATATCGATTTTCGCCCGCAGAACGCGCGAGCCATCGGGGAATTCGCCGGCTCGCATGCGCTCGAGCAGACTTAGATTTTCTTCGACCGAGCGGTTGCGATACGGACTATCTTTGCCGGGCTCGGTGAGCGTGCCGCGATGCTTGCGAATCTCGTCGGCGCTCAGGTCATCGACGTAGGCCTTGCCATCTTTGATCAGTTTGATCGCCCACTCGTAGAGCTGGTCGAAATAATCGGAAGCGTAAAAAAGTCCGTCCCACTTGTAGCCGAGCCAGGTGACGTCGGCCTTGATCGACTCTACGTATTCGGTTTCTTCCTTTTGGGGATTGGTGTCGTCGAAGCGGAGATTCGTATGTCCGCCGAATTCGTCGGCCAGTCCGAAGTCGATGCAGATTGCCTTGGCATGGCCGATGTGCAGATAGCCGTTGGGCTCGGGAGGGAAGCGGGTCTGCACGCGGCCGTTGTGCTTGTTGGTCTTCAGGTCTTCGAGAATGATGTCGCGGATGAAATTCGACGGAGCCGGCGACGGCGATGCAGCCGCAGCTTTTTCTCCGGCTTCGCTTGGGGGAGATGGATTCATTGTTCTTCAATCTTATCGCAAGCGGAGTGGCGGAAGATCAGCGACGAGTATTCCAGGATTCAGGACTGGAGCATCTTCTTTGTGGAGTATGAGGTCGCAGGGCTCAGCGATCGTCTGTGAATTGCGTTCGATCTTGGCTTTCCTTAATCGGGAAGATGGCTGTTTGCTGTCTGGTTAATAGGGGTACCCTCCCCCTCCCCGCATCTATTGGAATCATGGTGTTAGCGCGAAATTGCAAAATAATCTATTGGGTTCAATAAGTTGCGGGCAAAATCTTGAGCCCAAACTACTTACCCGGATTCTTGGGCGGTAAGAACCGCGATTCTGCACTGCACCTGCGGCGATGATCGGCTATCGAGGCTGTGGACAGCAAGGTCAGCTGTCACATGCCCGAGGGAAAAGAAGACGACCGGGGGTTTACCGGGCTGCAGCTGTGCGAACCTTGAACCTGACTTTTTCTTTCTGCTGGAGAAGGCGGACAATCTCGAACAGGTTTCGAGCCTGCGGATTTCCCGATGGACCGAGCATCCGCATCAGGCTCTTAGGTGAGTGGTTGGTGCTCTCTGCCAATTCGCTGAAGCCCACGGTGGCGTGAATGTAGTCGCGCAAAACGGTTTTGCCAGTTTCCACATCGCCTGAGAGAAAGCTTTCGACTGCTTCCCGCAGCAATTCTTTGCGGAATGCTGGATCGCGACGCGCCCGCGCCTGAATCGTCTCTTTGAAATCTCGAGTGAGAGCCATTATCGAATCCCCTGTTTCTTTCTCAGTTTGTAATCCAGCCAGCGTCCAAGCGCGTCCGCGATGTCTTTCTGCTGACGTTTCTTGGTTCCGCCCCCGAGCAGCAGGAGAACTCGTTCGCCGTCTCTACCGAAATACATCCGGTAACCTGGGCCGAAATTGATCCGGTACTCTTGGACGCCGCTGCCAACGCTCTTTACGCTGGAGAAGTTTCCTTGTGATAGCCGTGCGAGTGCGACGGCCACTTTCGCGGCCGCGGACGGGTTGAGGCGGTTAAACCACTCGGCGTAAGGGCTGCGACCATCAAGCTCGAGGTATTCGAGAATTTCAACATGATCTAATGGTAACATAAATGTTACCTTTTATCAAAAGTTCGGTGCAAACCATTACTGGATTTTCCCGACCGCCTGCTCGATGCGTGCCAGCGTGGTTTCTCGCCCCAGAACCTCAAGCGTTTCAAATAATGGCGGGGCGTTCTTGCGGCCGCAGACCGCGACCCGGATGGGTTGAAACATCTGTCCTGCTTTGACTCCCAGTTCCTGCGCGGCGGCGCGCAGTGCGTGATCCAGCGGGTCGTGTTTGAATTCGACATTCGCCAGTACTTCTCGGGCGCGCGTGAGAACTTTCAATGCCATCGCCGCGTCTCCCTTCTGCGGGATTAGTTCAGCCGGGTCGTAGGGAGGCAGTTCATCCACGAAAAAGAAGTCGGCGGCGGTGAGGACGTCGCGCAGCAGCTTGATGCGCTCGCGGATCAGGGGCGTGACTTGCAACATCTTTTCCGGCGTGACTTTGAACCCGGCTGCGAGCGCGACAGGGAGCAGGCGGGAGCTTAGATCCTCCACCGGCAACGCACGAATGTGTTCGGCGTTGAGCCAGAGCGCTTTGGGGTCGAAAGTGTCTTCGGCGGCAAAAAGCAGGTTCCTCCCCTGAGCTTCGTTCAGGGTCGGAATGACAACGTCGGATGGGGAGGCTGATTCTTTGAAGTTCACTACTGCGTTGGAACGGTTGATGGCTTCCAGGGAAAACACATCAACGATCTCGTTCAGAGACATATTCTCGCGGTCATCTTTGGGCGACCAGCCGAGCAGGCAGAGAAAGTTGATGAAGGCTTCGGAGAGAAATCCGGCGTCGCGGTAGGTGGTGACACTGACGACTGGGCCATGGCGGCGTTTTGAAAGCTTGGTGCCGTCGGGTGCGACCAGCAGGGGCAGGTGCGCGAACTGAGGCGGTGTTGATCCGGCCGCTTCGAAAATCAGCACGTGTTTGAAAGTATTTGTGAGATGGTCCTGGCCACGGATGATGTGGGAGATGCGGAGCTCGGCGTCATCGGCGCAGGAGGCGAGGTGGTAGGTGGGCATGCCGTCGGAGCGCAGCAGGGCAAAGTCTTCGATGTCGGCTGCGGCTTTTACCTGCTCGCCGTAGACCGCATCATTAAATCGCACCACTTGCCCACCCTCGCGCGGCACGCGAAAGCGCAAGGCAAACGGCTCGCCGGCTGCGGCGCGGCGGTCGCTTTCCGCTTGGGAAAGTTCGCGCGCGCCGGGATTGAACAGCCAGGTTGCTTGCGCGCCGGATTTTTCGACCTCGCCAGCATGCGCGGGGGTGAAGTCGCGGTAGGCCAGGCCTTTCTCGAAAATCGTCCACGCCGTCTTGCGGTGCAAGTCGATGCGCTCGGATTGTTTGTATTCCTCGTCCCAGCTTAAGTTGAGCCACTTCAATCCATCGAAAATGGAATCAACCGAAGCCTGGGTGTTGCGTTCTACGTCAGTATCGTCGAGGCGGAGGATCATCGTTCCGGAGTTGTGGCGGGCATACAGCCAGTTGAAGATGAAAGTGCGCGCGCTGCCTACGTGAAGAAAGCCGGTGGGCGAGGGCGCGAAGCGCACCCGGGGCTTCGAGACTGACGTGGATTCGAGCATAGATGGCGAAAGTCTGATGGTATGGGGGCAAGAAAAGTATCGTCAAGCGGGCCGGACCCATAAACCCCGGTTTTAGTGACTGATTCCGGGTATTCTCGTGTCTGGCAGTGTCCTTAAATCCTGTTGATTCGCGCCCCGGGCTGTGAAAACATTAGGTATCAATCTTCTCCTAAGCCGCTGATCGATCTCTGCGGGAAGGGTTCTCCAGGCCTCATGAACAGCGTCGTCATCAGCATGGTGGTGATACCGGGACTAGTCTCGGTGCTGCTGTTCCTGGTCTTCACCTACCTCTACGAACAAAGCCGGCAGGCGTATTTCCGCGCCTGGCAACTGGCGTGGGCGGCCTATTCTTTGCATTACGTTCTGCACGCGGTTTCGTTTTACCGCGCGCCCGCGCCGCTGGCATTCTTCGCCAGCTCATTGTTCCTGGTTGCGATGGCTTTGTGCATCTTTGTGTCGACACGCCTGATGCGGGGGCCATCGCATTTTCGCTGGTATGACGGTGCGCTGGCCGCAGCCGGAGTTGCGCTGGCGTGGTTCAACTTTCAAGGGCACATAGTGGCCGGCGTGTTTCAGGAAGCCGCGCAGCCGCCTATCGCTCTCGACCTGGGAATTGCAGCCGTGCTCTTGTACTGCTCGGCGGTGTTCTACGTCAACGGCCACCGGCGGGGATCGCTGGCGTTTAAGGTTCTGGGTTTCGCGCTGGCGCTGTGGGCCGTGTTGATGGGCGCGGGGCAATTTCGCAGTCTATGGGGAGCGCGTTTTGACAGCGCCGCTAACTATTTGGGGCCGGTGCCGCAGATGCTGCTGGGCATTGCGATGGTGATGGTGCTGTTTGAGAACGAGCGCAATGCAGTGCAGGAGAACACGCTGGCGCTTTCGACCTTGGGAGTGGATCCGCGGCGCTTGCTTTCGGCGGATGATTTGCTGCCGAGCATGCAATCGGCGCTGGACCGCCTGGCGGGGGCTTTGGCGGCGCGGCGGGCAATCATCTACATCTCGGAGCGCTGGCGCGGTCTGTTGCCTTCGGTAGAGCGGGGATTCTCGGCACAGTTCCTGGAGGTTTTGACCACGACTGGGGCGGGTGAATACATCTGCGAGCTGGCTTACCGACAAGGTGGGCTGTTCACGGTGCATGATCTGGCCCATATGACCGAGCCGCTGCCCATCGGCCCGAGCGGGACCTATGCCGATTTCAAGAAAGCATTCACGGAAGCCGACATTCGGAACCTGACCGCCGTGAGTCTGCAGACCCGCGAACACGCGTTCGGGGTGATTTTGTTTCCTCACGCGGAACGCAAGGCGTTTGGCGCGTCGGGTCCTCGTTTGATGGTGGGACTGGCTTTGCAACTCGGGCTGACGCTCGAGAACTACCTGATCGCGCACGACGCCCACCGGCGCACACAGGAATACGAGTTGCTGACGCAGATTGGGCAGGCTATCAGTTCGCGGCTTGATCAGGATGAAGTGTTGCGCACCATCCACACCGAGCTGGGGCAGATTTTCCACACCGGCAACTTCTATATCGCATTTCAGGAAGGAGACGTAATCCGCTTCGAACTCGAAGTGGAGGAGGGGCAAACTCTTCCCAAGCGCTCGCGCAAGCTGGAGAACGCATTCACCGAGTATGTGATCCGGACGGGGCAGCCGCTGCTGATACGCTCCGATCTGGAAAAAATGCGGGCACGGTTGGGCGTCAGCTTCCGGCCGGAACATCCCGCCAAGTGCCTGTGTGCGGCCCCGATTCTGCTGGGGAATAAGCCGGCGGGCGTGATGGTCGCCATGAGCAAGGAACGGGAATTTGTGTTCGAACAGCGCGATCTGGATGTGTTGATGACCGCTGCCGGCCAGGTTTCGGTTGCGGTGGAGAATGCGCGCCTGTTCGCTGAGGAGCAACGGCGTTCGCGGCAGTTGGCATTTCTCAACAACATTTCGCGCACCGCCATTTCGAGTGACGATCCGGTGCACATGCTGGGGCAGATCGTCGGCGAAATTCAGAAGAACTTCAGCTTTGATCACATTGGCATTGGTTTGCTCGATTACGGAACTAAAGAGATCGAAATCAAGGCCGAGGCCGGGGCCACGGCGCATGCCATGGGCAAGCGCATCCCCATTGGGTTCGGGATTCTGGGGCGGGTGGCGCGGACGGGCGAGCGGGCTCTGGTGCAAAACGGCGTGGAGGGTCAGATAGGCGCGATTCTGCCGGAGTCGCGGTCCGTGCTGTGCATTCCCATCACTTACGGCGAGACGCTGCTGGGCGCGCTGAATATCGAAAGCCGCAATGACAGCGCGTTTTCGCCGCAGGACGTTCTCATTCTTAACACCCTGGCCGACCTGCTGGCTACGGCGCTGCACAATGCTTTCGTGTTCCAGAAGCTGCAGCAGCAGTCGATTACCGACGGGCTAACGGGGATCAAGACGCGACGCTTTTTCTGGGAAGCGCTGTCGGCGGAGTGGAAACGAGCTTCGCGTTCGGGGCGTCCGTTCTCCGTGGTGCTGATTGACCTGGACAAGTTCAAGGAAGTGAACGACACCATGGGCCACTTTGAAGGCGACCTGGTGCTGGCGCGTGTGGGACGCCTGCTTGAGCAGAAGTCGCGGCAATCGAACGTGGTGGCACGCTATGGCGGAGATGAATTTATTGTCCTCATGCCGGAAACCGGGCCGGACCAGGCGCAGGTGCTGGCCGAGCGCTTGCGGCAGTGGATTGTGCAAGACCCCATGTTGAGCGAGCACCACATCACCGGCAGCTTCGGCGTGGCCAGCTTCCCGACTCACGGGTTCTCCATCGAAGACATTATTCGCGTGGCCGACGCGGGCATGTATGTTTCGAAGCGCTCGGGCGGCAATCGGGTTTCGGCGGCTGAGGAGTTTGCCGCGGGCGAGGAGTTTGCCAGCCAGCGCCAGCAGATTTCCTCCTACATCGAGGGCTTTCTGCAGCGCGAACACAACGGGCCGGAGCATCTTGAGGAACTGGCTTCGATGCTGGTGAAATTTTGCGGCGGCGAAGAGGATTGCAACGTTCCCTTGCTGAAGGAATCGATTGAGGTTCTCAGCCGGGCCGCCGAATCCCGTGAGCTGCGCACCGCCGGCCATGGCGACATGGTGGCGCGTTATACCGAGATTCTGGCGCGCGCGTTGCATTTGCCTCCAGAGGAAACTGCCGATCTGGTTTATGCTGCGCGCATTCACGACGTGGGCAAGATCTTCGTCCCGGAGCGCATTCTGAACAAACCCGGCCCGCTTACTGACGATGAATTTTTCCTGGTGAAGATGCACGCCCGCGTGGGAGCGGAAATCGCGGGCATCGTGCCGCACAGCGCCATGATGCGCCAGGCCATCGAACATCATCACCAGCGCTTTGACGGCACAGGCTATCCCGATGGACTGAAAGGCGAGCAGATTCCTCTATGGGCGCGGATTATCGCCCTCGCCGACGCCTATGCCAACATGGTGACCGAGCAATCGATTGCCGCAGCCCGCACGCCCGACCAGGCGCTCGATGAGCTGGCCAAGATGAGCGGCACCGGCTTCGACGGAATGCTCGTGCGGTTGCTTCTGCGCGAGTTGAAGTCGGAGCGGGCGTCTTCGGCGAGAGATGGTTTCTGAGGATCTTCCGACACGGCGTCACTCGGCGATGAAGCTTTACTGCGGTCCGGCGTAAACCTCGTTCAGGTCCTTGTGCCGGCGCGGTGGCAGCAGCGCACCCACGAGCACCGCCGGAATAATCGTCAGCAGAAATGTCAGGTGATACCAGGCGGGAAATTTGCTCCAATTGGCGATGTGCCAAGGCGCGAACATTGCCAGCACCACAGCGCCGACGACCAACGCCGGCCAGCGGCTCGACGGGGATATCCAACGTGTGACGGCACCAGCCACCAGTGAGGTCACGACTGCCATCAGAAGGCGTGCCCACTTCATGGCCAGCGTAAACTGGAGCGTGTGCTCGGCAACAGTATAGTTCGGCAGGCTCAGACGAAGCACGCGGTTGATAACGGTGACCACCACAGCCCAGGTGAGGAGTCCTGCGAGGCAGGCGAGAATCGAACGCTTCATGACACATCTCTCCGTTAATACAATTATAATAGTCTAATTAAACTAATGAAAGCTGAATTGTACATTTTGGGCGTTCTGCACCGCGGTGACTTTCACCCCTACGAGATCAAGCGGCGTCTGACCCAGGCAATGATCGAGTGTTTTACCGATGTAGACGTCGGCACGCTCTACTACGCCGTGCGCCAGCTTGCCGAATCTGGCCTGTTAACCGCGGTTTCGCGCCAGCGCGTGGCTCGGGGTGGCATTCGTACGGTGTACCGCATCACTCCGCGCGGACGCGAGCGCTTTCGTGAACTGCTGCACGCCCAATTTGCCGCCGAAGGCGACGTTCGGGAGACTCTTTACGGCCCCATGCTCTTCTTGCATCTCGCCGACCTCAAGCTGGTCGCTGAGGCTCTGCGCACCCAAATCGACAGGCAGAATTCGCGCCTGGCGGAGATTCGGAAATTGCAGCGGCAATGGGCGACGATGCTGCCCACCGGTAGCCGCCACCTGATGCAGCACATGGCGGAGCAGTGCCGCCTCGATCTACGCTGGCTCCGCGCAGTGCTCGCCGATGTGGAGGCCGGGCGCATTCGCGATAGTTCCGACCCGGTTCGCCTTGGGGCGAGGAGCTAATTGACCCGACAGCTTGCAACTATCAACCAGAAACTGGAAACTGGATGTATGTCCGTTCCTCTTTCTCTTTCCGGCAAAGTTGCTCTGATTACCGGCGGTTCGCGCGGCATTGGCGCCGCCACGGTACGTCTGTTTACAGCGGCGGGCGCGAAAGTCGCGTTCACCTACCAGAAGGCGCGGGCGCAGGCTGAAGCTCTGGCGAAGGAATGCGGTGCCGCAAACTGCCACGCAATCGCCAGCAACCTGGACGGCACGGATTCCGCTCGGGCTGTGGTCGCGGAGGCGGCAAAGCATTTCGGGCGGCTCGATATTCTTGTCGCCAATCACGGCGTCTGGCCCGCGCAGGACGTAGCCATCGACAAGATGAGCGATGAGCAGTGGCGCTCGACTCTTGCGATCAACCTTGACGCGGTGTTTGGTCTGGTCAAGCACACCGTCGCGCAGATGAAGGTGCAGCCACGCAGCGGCTCCGCCGCCGGGCATATTGTGCTGATCAGCTCGACCAGCGGCCAGCGCGGCGAAGCGTTTCATTGCGATTACTCCGCCAGCAAGGGTGCGCTGATCAGCATGACGAAAAGCCTATCCGCGGAACTGGCGCCGGCGGGAATCTATGTGAACTGCGTTGCCCCGGGCTGGGTGGATACAGATATGTCGAAACCCGCGCTCGATGACCCGAAAACCGGGGAAGTGATTCGGCGGACGATTCCGCTGGGGCGGGCCGGAAAACCGGAGGAGATTGCGGCCCCGGTGCTGTTTTTGTGCACTGAATACGCCGGGTTCATCACGGGCGAGATCTTCAATGTGAATGGCGGAGCCGTGCTGGTGGGATAACTGAGCAGGGAACTTCCGCGATCGGGTTACTCCATCGGCTTTTTCCGCATCCTACAGGGTACGGAACATGGTGAGGAATCGCGCTATACGCTGCTGTCCGGAATTCTGCTGCCAGCAGCTACAATTTCCTATTCGACCGTCACGCTGACCATTAAATGCGGCTGGCTCAATGAAATATCTGCTCCTCATGGCTGTGCTGGCGCTCGCGCTGGCGAAGTGTGGCGAACCTGCGGCCATCGCCCAGACTGGTGCGCAGGCTTCGCGGGCCTCTGCCGTCGCGGTGGGAAATGATGAGGCAAACGCGCGCCAGGCGCGCGCGCTGCTCAATCAGGCGATTCAGGCATTGGGCGGCCCGGCATATTTGAATGTCCACGATATGGAGCAGCAGGGGCGCACCTACAGCTTTTATCACGGGAACTCCACTGGCGGCGTGCAGTTCTGGCGGTTCGTGGAATATCCCGACCGGGAGCGGATTGAAGTCACGCCGCAGCGGGACGTGGCCGTCGTCTACTTCGGGCAGAAGGGTTACGAAATCACTTACAAGGGCCCGCACGCGCTGGAAAAGAAGGATCTCGACGACTATCTGCGGCGGCGCAGGCTTTCTCTGGAGACCGTGCTTCGCACCTGGGTCAACGATCCGAGTGTGGCGCTTTTCTACGATGGCAATGCCCTGGCCGGCAACGTTGCGGCTCAGCAGGTCACATTGATCAATGCGAAGGATGAAGCGGTGAGTCTCCTCTTCGATCTCGATAGTCATCTGCCCATTAAGAAAATCTACAAGTGGCGCGATCCAGTGGATAGAGACCGGAACGTGGAGGAAGAAATCTACGACAATTACAAGCCGGTGCAAGGCATCATGACGCCCTACAGTTTCACCCGGTACTACAACGGAGATATGCAGGCCCAGCGCTTTCTGAATTCGATTCACTACAATGAGGGGGTTGACGAAGCCATGTTCGATCCCAGTTCCGGCTACAATCCCAATAAGCCTGCAAAGAAACACTAAGGTAATGTCTATGTTGATGCTCTGCGTGATCTATCAATTCCGGCATAACTGATTGACTCATTGGCATTTAAGGGCAGCCAGCCCTTGACCGAGGAGGTAGGCCATCGGCATTAGGCCACGCACTGTGGCGTTTTTACCACAGTCGCAGATGACTGAGCGGCTGTAATCTATTCATTCACCGGGACATACGTAGACACCCCCTTGATTCTAGAGCAGACAGTCCGCTCGGCCGTGGAATGCAGTGGAGTAGGACTCCACAGTGGTGCGGCGGTTTCGATGCGAATTCTTCCCGCACCTCCCGGAACGGGAATTGTGTTTCGCCGCATCGATCTGGATGGCTTTGAGGTTGAAGCCGTCAGCCGCAACGTCGCCCGCGTCAGCTATGCCACCAGTCTGATGAAGAAGGGCGTGCTCATCTCCACCACCGAGCACTTGCTCTCTGCCTTCATCGGCTTGGGCGTGGACAATGCGATCGTGGAGCTCGACAATCTCGAACTCCCCATCCTCGATGGCAGCGCTCTGCCGTTTGTGGAGTTGATTCAGAAGGCCGGGATCCGCAAGCAACGCCGGCCCCGCAAATATCTGAAGATTCTTCGCGAAGTTGAGATGCGCGAGGGCAACAAGTTTATTTCGGTGCATCCCGCCGACAGCTATTCCGTGTCTTACTCGATTAACTTCCCCCACCCGCTGATCGGGAAGGAAACTTTTCAGGTGGAGCTTTCAAACGGCAGCTACCTGCGCAAGATTGCGGGGGCGCGGACTTTCGGCTCGCGTGAAGACGAGAAAACGATGCGCAACATGGGGCTGATCCGAGGGGCATCGCGGGAAAACTGCATCGTGCTGACTCGCGATGGAATTGAAAACGGCCCCTTGCGCTTTCCCGACGAGTTCGTCCGGCACAAGGTGCTCGATCTGGTGGGCGACCTGGCGCTGCTGGGCAAGCCGATCCTAGGCAGGATCGCAGCCGATCGCGCGGGTCACGCCATGCATACCGCGCTGGTCTCGCGCGTCCTGCGCGACCAGACCCTGTGGGAGGAAGTAACCTTGCCGGAAGAAGAGCGAGACGCTGCCGGTCCCTACAGCTCCCATGCTACGGCTGGATCTTCACTCTGAGCGGTCCCGAGTTGGCGCCCCAACCCTGAACAGACTTGGACCAGACGGACTAAAACCCAAGACAACTTCAGTCGGCAGGTTCGCAGGGAACGTCGCCGGTCTCGGATGCAGGCTCGGGTTGTTCCTCGAGCAACCGATCCAGTTCGGCGCGGGTCTGGCTGATCAGGGCTGCAGCGAACTGGCGGGCCGAGCGCTGGCGCTCGGCCGACAGGTCCTTTACCCGCATGTTTAACAGAGGGATGTCTTGCTCAAACCAGCGCAGAGTCTTCTGCACGCGGTTGATGCGGTAAGCAGTAGGAAGCATGGCAGTGGTTCTCCAGTATCCCACCAGATTGCCACGCACCGGCGCACGGACAAAGTTACAAAGTGAATACCTGGGAAATGAAGGCGGCAGGGAGCAGGCTTTATTGGACGGTGTCGGAGCCCGGATACGCCAGCATCTCTTTGGCGCCGGGAAGCTCGTTTTCCATTTGCCCGTCGAGCCATTTTTCGAGGAGTTGCTGGGAACTCTGGGGCACGTTGTGGAAGCGCAATCCGACCTGCCCTTTGAGGTCGGCCCAGGCGACTTCGGCTTCGACGTCCATAGCCAGCTTGGTATCGGGCAGCGTGAATTGCAAACGAGGAGCCGCTCCCTTGGGGATCGCATGATGCAACATAAGAGCCATGCCGCCTTCGCTGATATTGGTGCTGGTCCCGCTAATTTCTTTGTCGCTCAAGACCACACGGACCTGCATCCTTACAGGCTGGCGGTAATAGCGGCGGCGCTCGCGCACCATGAAATTCAGCGCCGCGTGAAAGCAGCGTGAGGCATTCAGGGTGCTGATGGGCTTTTGCAGGACGAAATTCACGCCCATGCCAAAGGCTTCCTGCGTGGTGGTTTTCTTTCCGTTCAGCAGGGCAAAGGTTACAGAATTCCGGTTGCTGGGAGTGGCCCGCAGGCCCTGCAGCACTTCCAGGCCGCCTTGCAGGTCGTCGCAGTCCACAATCACGGCGTCAAACTTTTCTGAGATGAGGATTTCAGTTGCTTTTTTCGCTTCCTGGCACACCTCGACGTCGATCGAGAGCTTTTCCAGGGTAGGCCGGAGGATCCGGAGCACTTCGCTATCCCGGCTCAGAAGTAGAGACTCCAACGTCATACTCCGATTCTAGCGTTCGGCGGAGCCCCTCGAAAGGTGACCAAGGTATCGGGTTTTATGGGTAAATATTGGACCATGGGTCGCGACACAATTTCCCAGTGGAAACCGGGGCGATAATGCCTGACACTAGCTCCCGACCATGCCGAACCTGGTTATGCGCAATCTGGTTTATCTTTCTCTCGGATCAAATGTCGGCGACCGCCAGGGGCAGCTGCGGGAGGCGCGGGCGCGGCTGGACGCGCTCGGTCGCGTGGTCGCAGTGTCGTCTGTTTATGAGACCGAGCCGGTGGAGTTTGCCCAGCAGCCGTGGTTTCTGAATTGTGCGCTCGCGCTTGAAACCAGCAAGACTCCGCAGCAACTGATGGCCGCGATCCTCCAGATCGAAGAGGAGATGGGTCGGCGGCGCGTGCAGAAAAAGGGCCCGCGGTCGATTGATATTGACATTCTGCTTTTCGATGGCACGGTCATCGATTCCACGGACCTCACTGTTCCACATCCGTCGCTGCACCAGCGGCGCTTCGTCCTCGAGCCTCTGGCGGAGATTGCGCCGGACGTTTTGCACCCAGTGCTGAAGAAGACGGTTCGCGAACTGTTGAGTGCGCTGCCGCCGGGGCAGGCTGTACGAAAACAAACCTGAGCCACGTATTTAGATTTGACTCGGCGGGAGTATCTTTCCAGGGCCGTTCTTTGTCGCATAAATTCGTTGACAGGCTCAATTGATGAAGAAAAGAAAAATTGTCGCTGCACTCATTTACGGTACTTCGGCCTTCTGCGTATTTTTCTACTTCGAATTTCTCGACAGCATGGAGCCACCCAGAAGCGATTTCGAGTATGTTCTGCTCGGCGCAGCCGCAATGTTTGCGATTGCAAGCGTCCTGTCTTTTTTCAAATCGCGCTGGGCGGCAATCTGCGCATTGGCCGCAGCTATTCTCTCGTCGCCGCTCCTATATTCCGCCCGGCTCTACTGGGCGCATAACATCGCCTGGCGACTGAACTATGGGCCCGATGAATTGACCGCACGTATTTCCTTGATCGTCGCGGTCGTCTATGCGATTCGCCAACTGTGGCTGTCGTTTCGCACTGGCGGAGGGCTGATCGAGCCCAAGAGCAAATGGTGGGTGCTGCCCGCTACAACTCTTTACGCAATAACGATGCTCGCGATAGCCAATTGGCATGGCATTTGGGACTGGCTTTTCAGGCTGCGCTACGGCTCCTAGAATCGGGGGAAAGAGCTGCACGAGAGGCTAACAACTCACAGCAGCCCTACGGCACGATGATCCGGCTGGCTTCCTGCGGAGCGACTACGGCCGACTGCTTCTCCGGAAACTGTGCGAGAAGAAAATCAATGAAGGCTCGCGACTTAGGCCGGCCTGAGGTGCGTCCGTGGCCCAGCCGAACGAGAAAGACCAGAGCTTTGAGCACGTCGGAATCGCGCAGAGTGGAGTATCCCAGCTGTTTCTGTTCGGCCTCGCGATACTGCTTCAACATTTCTTCCACTTGAGCCGCGGCGGCGTGCTGGGCGGCGCTGGTGAGCGGCTGATCATAATGCAGCCCGGAATTGACCCGGCGCTCATAACTCGTGGACATCGCCGAGAGTGCCGCGATCAGATCGCGATCATTCAGGGTGCGGTCCACCTGGGCTGCTTTCGTCAGAGAGTAGCTGAGCCCCATGAGTAGATGCTCGCGCTCGTAGGTGAATTGCTCCGAAATCTCAACCTGCAGGAATAACGACGCTCGGTCGAACTGGTCCGCGGGACGGGGCTTTTCATGCTCTCTGGCCTGTTGCAGATAGGGGCAGTCGCTGGGGCAATCGAGCGTCACCTCGCGCTGTTCGCCGCAACACTGCGCGCAGATGCGGCCGTGGACGGCGGGACAGAAGCGCTTTTCCTTGCGAATCTCGCAGATCGCGCAACTCAAGTCGAAAGTCTCCTCTTCACATTATCGCATCGGGAGGACGGCAAGCATGGTGCGACTCTCCCTCGACAGTTGACAGGAACGGCCGCGGGTACCGATGTTTGGGCCATTTCGGGACCTTCATCTGCGAATCAGCATGTGAAAATGGCCCTTTCCGAGGGCTCTCCCTACGGAACCCGCGTAAAATAAGGCTGTTTTCCACAGGGCAGTGGTAGTAAGATCATGCCCGCTGGAATTAAAATTCGTATCTATTCCGAGGAGGAAACAAATGGCTTCAGGTTTGACCAAAACTCAACTCGTCCGTTATCTCGCCGAGAAGACTGAACTTCCCAACAAGACGGTGGCTGGATTTCTTGAGCAGCTCGCCGACGTCGCTGTGAAAGAAACCAAGAAGAATGGCGTGTTCGTTGTGCCCGGCCTGGGACGGTTGGTGAAAGCGCACCGCAAGGCGCGCATCGGACGCAATCCGCAGACCGGCGAGCCGATTCAGATCAAGGCCAAGACCGTGGTTAAGTTCCGCGTGGCCAAGGCTGCCAAGGACGCAATCGCTCCCAAGAAGTAGTTTGTGTTTGAGATTGTTCCCGAAGGCCGGCTTAGGCCGGCCTTTGAGTTTCTGCAGACTTCGCACTCGCCTCGCCTATGCTGAACTGGATCGTAATTGGAATCGGCGATATCTCCGTTCGCCGCGTCATTCCTGCAATTAAGGCCGAGCCCAGAAGCCGCTTGTATGGCCTGGTTACGCGTGATCCGGCGAAAGCTGCGCCTTACAACACGCAGGCTTGGGCCACACTCGATGAAGCGCTTTCCGATCCGGAAGTTCACGTGGTTTACGTTGCGACTCCGGTCTTTCTTCATGCGCCACAGACTATTCAGTCTCTTCGTGCAGGGAAGCACGTGCTGTGCGAGAAACCGATGGCCATGAATGAAGCCGAGGCGCGCTCGATGGTGCAGACTGCAGAGGAGAGCGGGCGTACCTTCGGCGTGGCCTACTATCGGCGAATGTATCCGAAAGTGCAGCGCGCGAAACAGTTGCTCGCTGACGGCGTGATCGGGCAGCCTGTCGTCGCTGAACTCACCTGCCACGGATGGTTTGATGAAAAGCAGAGCCATCGCAACTGGCTGATCGATCCCGCTCTCGCCGGAGGCGGACCACTTTTCGACATCGCCTCGCATCGCATTGACGTGCTGAACTTTTTATTCGGTGAACCCGGCCGCGTCACCGCCCAGCTCTCGAATGCGGTCCATCACTACGCCGTGGAAGACAATGCAACTGTGCTCATCGAATACCCCGGCGGCGTGCGCGGCATCGTGGATGTTCGCTGGCATTCGAAGGTGAGCCGCGACGAATGCCGCATCCGCGGAACGGAAGGTGAAATGAATTTGAGTCCGCTGAACGGTCCTGAGTTGATTTATCCTGGCGGACGCGAGAATCTGCCCCCGCACGCCAATCTGCACTATCCGATGGTCGAAAACTTTGTGGATGCGGTGCTGGGCAAGACTCCGATGCTGGCGAGCGGAGCGTCTTCCTTTTGGACGGATTGGGTCACGGAGCGGGCGCGGAATGCCAAGTAATCATCACTCCCTCAGCGGCTAAAGCCGCACCTTTATTGGATCTGAGCGGCACGGCTCAAGCCATGCCCTTCCCGAACTATTTGGTGACAGATCCCAGTCACTTCCCGTAATCGTTGCGCACCACCTCGCCGCCCTTCATCACAAACTTGACGTGCTCTAGAATCGTCACGTCCTTTAGCGGATCGCCATCCACTGCGACGATGTCGGCCCACGCACCGGGATCCAGGCTTCCCACTTTCCCCGGCCATCCCAGCAGATCCGCGGCGTTGATCGTGGCGGCCTGAATCGCCTGCAGCGGCGTCAACCCTAGCTTGACCATCACGGCGAATTCGTGCGCGTTCTGGCCGTGGGGATAAACGGCGGCATCGGTGCCGAACGCCACCTTCACGCCGCTGGCAAAAGCGTGTGCGATGTTCTTGCGCGCAGCCGGGATGACCGCCTTTGCCTTGACCAGCAGGAAATCGGGCACGTGGTTTCTTTCGGCATTCTCCATGAACCAATCGCCGAGGTAAAGCGTGGGCACAAGATAAGTACCGTTCTTCTTCATCTCCGCGATGCCCGCGTCGTCAATGTAGGAGCCGTGCTCGATCGAATCCACTCCCGCTTCAGACGCCCAAAGAATGGCCTGTGCGCCGTGGGCATGGGCGGCGACCTTTCGTCCCAGGCGATGGGACTCGTCCACGATGGCCTTCATTTCTTCCAGCGTGTATTGCGACGCCTGCGGATTGTCCCCCTTCGAGAGCACGCCACCCGAGGCCATGAACTTGATCAAGTCCGAGCCATACTTGATGTTCTGCCGAACCATGTGACGGACGCCGTCGACGCCGTCGGCCACGCCGTCGGAGGTCGCGTGATATTCGAATGGCAGCAGGTTGTTGTCCGCATGTCCGCCGGTAATGCTGAGCGGCGGCCCGCTCACCAACATCCTCGGACCGGGCACGTCGCCGGCGTTGATGGCATCGCGCAAGGCGACATCGCTGTATCCAGACGCGCCCACATTGCGGACTGTAGTGAATCCGGCTTCGAGTGTAACCCGGGCGTTCTTGGCGCCAGTCAAGGTTTGACGCGGTATGGAAACACCGAGTTCCTCATAGCCGAACTTGGGATCCATCGTCAGATGGGTATGGGCGTCGATCAATCCGGGCAGGATGGTTGCATTGGGCAGATCGATGCGAACAGCATCGGCGGACGCCTTCGCGTCCGTGGATCCTCCGACGCTCACGATCTTCGCATCTTCGATAACGATGGTCTGATCGGAAAGCAGCTTGCCGGTCTTTACGTCGAGCACGTGCCCGGCGTGGATAACGACGGACTTAGAGCCTTGCTGGGCGACAAGTGGGACGGCGAGCGCAAGCAGCGCGACGAAAAACATGCGAGAGGTTTGAAATTTCTGCACAGGGTTTCTCCTCTATTAAAGCGGTTGAATTGTACAGAAATCCGATTAACAGCGAAAGAGAATCGCGGCGAAGGTGGAGGCTAAGTTTGCCGCCCTGGCGAAGGGTTGGCCGAGCTTCGCTCGACCGGACAGCCGAGAGCCTGCCCTGAGCGAAGCCGAAGGGGCGGCCGTCCCCACATGAGCAGACGTGAGATGCGGCGAAAGCTCGCGCTAGCCTCCGGGACCGTCATTAGAGACATACTGTTCGAGCGATTCGAGTTCACGGCTGAGATCGTCGACGCGCCACTCCAGCAGGTTGCGGATGGAAAGAATCCCCAGCAGTTTGCCGTTGTCGTCGGCGACCGGCAGATGGCGGAAGTGACGTTCCAACATCGTCGTAAGGGCCTCGCCCGCCCCGGTGCGGCGCGTCGCCATCTCCACTGGCGTGGTCATGAGTTGGCGGACCGAGGTGGTCTGCGGGTCGGTGTGAGTGAGCGCCATCTTGCGCAAAACGTCGCGCTCGGTGAAGATTCCGGCGACCCGGAATTCGGAGTCGACCACGGCGACGGCACCCACATGGTGGTCGAGCATTTTATTGATGGCGTCGGCCACGCTGGCATCGAGCGGCACGGCCGCGATTTCCCGGTCACAAAGTTCCAGCACGCTCATAAACACCTCCTCCGGCTTTGCGCAGCACTCCCTTGAGCCGGGTCCCGTTAAGAAACAGAAACGGGATTGATGAATTATGCTCGCGGCAAAGCCGTTGTCAAGAGAATTGAACCGATATGAGCGATCTTTATTTCAAGGAGGTGAAAAACGGGAAAGTCATGGTTTGTCGCTCTTGTAGACCTTGCCGTCTTTCATCACGAACTGCACATTTTCCAGCACTTTAATGTCGCGCAAAGGATCGCCGTTGACCGCAATGATGTCGGCAAATGCTCCCGGCGCAACCACACCGATCTGACCTTGCATATCGAGCATGGCAGCGGCGCGCGAGGTTGCGCTTTGGATGGCGTCCATTGGATCCATGCCGAAATCCACCATTCGCGGGAACTCCTGCGCAATGGGCTCGGTCCATGGAATTCCGCCCATGTCGGTGCCGAAGACAATTTTTACTCCCGCTTTGAGCGCCTTCTTGAACGATTGCTCATGCACCGAAGCGCGCAGGCGGTCGCGCTGCCCGGCTGGCGTGTCCTCCGGGGCCCAGTCGGTGTAATAGACGCTGATCGTCGGGACGTACCAGGTGCCTTGCTTCAGCATCTGGGCAATCGCAGCGTCGTCGAGATCGAGGCCGTGTTCGATGGAATCGCATCCGCCATCGAGCGCGCGGCGCAGGCCGATGCCGCCATAGACGTGGCACGCCACTTTCTTGCCCCAGCCATGCGTTTCGTCCACGACCGCCCGCAACTCCTCGAGCGTCAGCGTGGGCTGGGAGACCAGTTCGCCGTTCTTGCCCACCCACGAACGATGGGTCATATAAACCTTGATCCAATCGGCGCCATGATCGAGCTGCTCCCGCGCCGCCTTCCGGGCCTCGACTGGGCCGTCGACGATCTGCACGCCTTTGGGCATGTCGAGTTCCGGAGCATAGCCCTCCAGCGGATAGCCGCCGGTGGTTGAGATGGCGCGGGTCGCGACAAAGAGTCGTGGCCCCGGAATGTAGCCTTGCTCGATCGCCTCCTTAATGCCGACATCGCCATAGCCGGCGCCTTCGGTTTCAACGTCGCGGAGGGTTGTGAAGCCCTGCTCCAGCGCCCGCCGAGCAGAAACCGTTGCGCGTGCCGCGCGCAGGGCGAGTGGTGCGTTTAGGATGTTGGCGTCGTACCCTCCCTGCGCTGGATCTTCCCCCTGCAAAAAGATGTGGGTGTGGGAATCGATGAGGCCGGGCAGGAGCGTGGCTTTTGACAAGTCGATTACTGCCGCGCTGGCGGGAATCTTCGCGCTGGCCGCATCGCCAACGCTCTCGATGTGATTACCATGAATGACAATGACCTGGTCGCGCCGAGCCGCGGCGGATTTGCCATCGATTAGAGACCCGGCGCGAATCACCGTCCAGGATTCGAACGCGGCCTTGTCTTTCTGCTGCGCAGCCGCAGGAATCACAGCCGCGAGAAGCAGTATCCACGCATAATTCTTCACGTTGTTCTTCACTTTGGCATCTCCCGATTACGGCGCAGGCTTTGGAATGGTGGAATTCTACTCTCACTTCGCCGCGACATAGGCATCGGCCTCGATTTCGACCAGCATTTCGGGCGAAATCAACGCGCTCACCTGCACCATGGAAGTTGCGGGACGTATATCGCGGAAGAACTCTCCGTGCGCCTTGCCGATTTTTTCCCACTCAGCAATGTTGGTCACAAACATGCGCGTGCGGACTACGTCTTTCATGCTGGCGCCGGCTTTCTGCAAAGCGTTTTCGATATTCTTCAACGTCTGTACGGCCTGGGCGTAGGCGTCTCCCACGCCCACAATTTTGCCGTCCGGCCCGGTTGCGGTCGTGCCGGACACATGGATGTAGGGTCCAACTTTCACTGCACGCGAGTAACCCACAACAGGTTCCCAAGGTGTGCCGCTGGAGATGTTCATTCTTTTCATTTGCCTGATTCCCTCCCGCACCCAATTCTATTTCTATTTAGCGCCCAACCTCTTGTGATTAGCAGCCGAGGCGTGCATCTGCCAACAAAAACCGCGCGCTTCTAATGATTACGAAAAATGATAGCCACTATAAACAAAAGTCACTTGCTTTTGATTCGAGACTGAGATAACTAGTTACTAACGATCATTGGAAAGCCCGTGCGTAACACGGCTTTCAGGGAGCCCAAAGAGGCATGATTCCGGAATCTCATCCGCTGCGGCAGCTGTTCCAGGAATTGGTGGGACGCCACTATGCCCAGGAAATCGGGATTCGGGACCCACAGGTCGTCGCCTACGTTTCTCATCTGCTGACGGAGTTCTGCGAGACCGATCAATTGTTCAAGATTCATGACGTCGCCGACCGTCCGCTGACTGACCTCGGCGAGATGCTGATTGAGGCCGACCCAGTTTATGGCCCCGCGCCCTCGTTTGACCGGGAACGCCAGGTGCGCAAACACATTGGAGATTATGCGTTGTTCTTCACCGGGATGTTTCCCGAGAGCATCAATCACTTCCGGCTCCGCCGCCATCGCCTGGAGAATTTTGTGGAATGGATGAAGGCGGGAAAAGAAAGCTACTACATTGTCTCGAAGTTCGAGCACTTCGAATACGCCAAGGTGGCGCCGCTTTTCGCTCATCTTTCGCGCGAGTTCGAGGGCTGCGTTTATGGCCTCAACATGGTGAAGAACGATCTGCAGGAGATGCAGCACCCGATCGTGCGCACCAGCAACGAACTGATCATGTAGTCAGTGTCGACCAGTCAGACTCCAATCGCGGGATCACTCTCAAACACTCAAATCTGGGCGCCCGCCGATGCGGTAAAAGCTGAGAGCGGCGTTCCCTTGCACCAGTTTGCGGGTCCGCCGCAGCGAACCAAATTCATCGCCCGGATCGAACTTCTTTTCGTGTTCCGCCACCACTAGCGACATAGCCCAAACCACCGATGAATCGGCGAGTGTCGTCAGGGTCTCTTCGTAGGCGTGCTGCATGCGATACGGCGGATCGAGGAACACTACGTCGGCGGCGACGTGCTGGCGTTGCAGGCGCCAGAGAACTCCGGAAAGATCGTCGCGCAGGATTTTGTATCCTCCAACGATTCCAAGGCTTTGCAAATTCTGCTCGATCAACTTCGCTGCGGCGGCTGAGGTCTCTACGAAATAAACTTGCTTAGCGCCGCGGCTGATCGCTTCAATCCCCACCGCTCCCGTGCCCGCGAACAGATCAAGCCAAATACTACCTTCGAGAGCCTCGGGATTACCGGCGGTGAGCACATTGAATAACGTCTCGCGCAACCGATCGGAGGTGGGACGGATATCCGTACCGCGTAACGACCGCAGAGGCCGCCCACGATATTTCCCCGCGATCACGCGCATGGCTCTGTACCTTCGATTATTAGCCGCTTCCGGAGCCAATATATCCGACCATGTAAAATACTTGTAGTAGCCCAACCTCATGCGAAGTTTCTCCATTCACATCGGACGCCTGTTCGGAGTCGAGGTTCGGCTTCACCTGACGTTTTTGATCCTGCCTTTATTTGTTTTCTGGACGGAATACAACGCGAACCACACAGCCAACGGACCGCGGGACTTGGCTCTGGTTGGAATCGTGCTAGCCTGTGTTGCGGCCCACGAAATCGCACACATGCTCATGGCTCGGCGTGCCGGATTAATTCCCAAAGCTGTGATTCTTCTGCCGCTCAGCGGTGTAACCGTTTTCGACGAATCGCACGCGGAACCACAGCAGTCCGGTGCCGCGGTGTGGCAGCGCGATGTTCGCATCGCACTCACCGGGCCGCTGGTGAATCTTGGGTTCGCCGTGCTGGCGGCTGGCATTATCTTGGCGACTGTTCCCGGGGTGAAGTTGTGGGAGTTTCCCGGGTTTCTGCCCAGCAACCTGCCGCGCAGCCTGGTATGGGCCAACTTATATCTCGCCGGTTTGAATCTTCTGCCCGCCTATCCTCTGGATGGAGGCCGGGTTCTGCGGGCCTATTTCGCGCGCAGCATGGATCCTGCCGCTGCTACCCGCCGCGCCGTCTCCATCAGCCACGCCATCGCCATGGTCTTGATGGTGGCAGGTTTGTTCAGCAACGCCTGGCTCACTATGGTCGGCATCATTATCTTTTCCGCGGCGCAACTTGAGGAACGCGCGGTTATTTTCCAATCGGTGCTGGACAATGTGCGTCTGGAAGAAGTGATGCTGACCGATTTCGCCACTCTCTCACCGGCGGACACGCTCGAAGACGCGTTGGAAAAGGCCGTGCACTCCCTGCAGGACGACTTTCCGGTGGTGCGCGGCAGCGACATGGTCGGTGTGATTTCCCGGCAGCGCATCCTGGAGGCGCTGCGCATGGAAGGCAACGGCTACGTCCAGGCTGTGATGAATAAGATCTTCGAGGTCTCGGTGCGGCAGGAGTCGCTAGCTACCGCGTTCCGCAAGCTCACTTCACGCAATCTCAGCATCATTCCGGTGGTCGAAGATCAGCGACTGGTGGGCATTGTCACGTTGCAGAATCTGATGCACTCGATGGCGCTGCTGGCGGAGAGCAAGAAGCTGCGGCGGGACGAATCGAACTGAGCATCACGAATCCCGATTCAAAACAGCCGCACCGACTTCGCCTGTTGTACGGCCGGAATTTTTTCCAGCTTCCTCAACACATCGTCCGGCACGGGTCCGTCCACGTGGACTACGGCGATGGCCTCGCGCGGCTCCGACGACGCCTCAGCGCTGCGCCGCCCCAGCGAGAAGTCCGCAATGTTGATTTCGCCTTCGCCGAGGATCGTGCCCACCTTGCCGATCACGCCCGGGACGTCTCGATTGCGCAGGTAGATGAGATTGCGCTCGAGCGGAGCCTCCACGTCGATGCCATCGATATGAATAAGCCGGGGCGCGGTGCCATGCAGAACCGCACCTTTCACCATGTGTTCTTCCGTAGAACTTTTCAGGAAGACAGAAAGCACGCTGCCGGCGCCGCCGGTTGAGGCTTTCGCTTTATGTGCTTCGTGGACGCGAAGTCCGCGAAGGCTGGCCAGGGACGCAGCATTCACCAGGTTGGCTTTTTCCTCGAGCGCCTGGTTCAGGATGCCCTTGATCGCCCCATTGCGAATGAGTTCCGTTTTCCACTCCGCAATGTGGCCGCTGTAGCGCAGCGAAATTTCTTCAATCGAGCCTTCGGAAATTTGCGCCAGGAAAGCTCCCATGCGTTCGGCAAGGACGATGTAAGGCTGCATCTCGGCGTACTCTTCGGCGGAAACCGAAGGCACGTTGACCGCATTCTGAATGACACCATGCTTCAGGTATTCGCGCACCTGCTGCGCAATCTGCACGCCCACGGCTTCCTGTGCTTCGTACGTTTGCCCGCCGATGTGAGGCGTAAGAATGACATTCTCCATCGTCTGGAGCGGCGAGCTCTTCAAAGGTTCGTCGTTGAAAACGTCGAGTGCCGCCGCGGCGACATGGCCTTGTTTCAGTGCCAGCACCAGATCGGTCTCCAGTACTAGCTCTCCGCGCGCGCAATTCACCAGGCGGACACCCCTTTTCATTTTCTTGAGCGAGGCCTCGTTGATCATGCCTGCGGTCTGCGGCGTGAGGCCCACGTGCAGCGTGATGTAATCGGCCACTGCGTAAAGCTCATCGAGGCTCGCCAGACGGATGCCCTGCTCCTTGGCCACACTGACTGAAACAAACGGATCATGCCCGACGATCTCCATCCCAAAGGCTCGGGCACGCCGTGCGACTTCCATGCCGATGCGGCCGAGCCCGGCGATCCCCAGCGTCTTGCCCCGCAGTTCCGTGCCTTGCAGCGATTTCTTTTCCCATCGCCCGGCATGCATGAGCGCGTCGGCGCGGCAAAGGTGGCGGGCCATGGCCAGCATCATCCCCAGCGTCTGTTCCGCTACGGCCACGGCATTCGCCCCGGGCGTGTTCATCACCGCGATGCCTTGCCGTGTGGCCGCGTCCAGATCGATGTTGTCGACGCCCACGCCCGCCCGGCCGACAACGCGCAGCTTCTTCGCATGGGAAAGCAGCGCAGCATCCGCCTGCACCGCCGAGCGCACAATCAGCGCGTCCGCTGACTCGAGATGATCAGAAAGCTTCCCGTTCAGTTGGTCTGCGGTAAGGACGATCCAGCCCGGCTCTTTCAGTTGCTCGACCGCGGCGGCTGAGATTTTCTCGGCAATAATGATTTTCAAGAGAGAATTTATCCTTTTGGATTAAGACTTGTGCACCGACAAAACGTTGACACAAAAATGACACCCTTCTGACACTGCCACCACGCCTGTCTCCTAGACTTTTTCTCAGTCGGGACCCATCGAACGTTTTCTATCGATCGTTTTCTATCGATCGTCATCCCGCAGGAGAACAGTCATGAAGATCGCGAAGACAGTATTTCTGGCCGGGCTTCTCGCCGTAAGCATGGCTTGCGGTTACAGCAAACCGGCCACGACTCCGCCGACAGCCGGATCGATGCCCACAATCACCGAACTCGTCCCTGCCAGCATGACTCACGGTATGCCGGCATTCGTTTTGACGGTCAATGGCACTGATTTTAGCGGCACCGCGACCATCTATTGGAACGGTACGGCCGAAACAACCACCGTTGTGAGCCCTGGCACACAATTAACCACCACAATCCCAGCAACGGATGTGGCTACTCCGGGTACGGCGAGCGTGACCGTGACCAACCCCGGCACCGCCGGTGGTCCGTACGGTGGCGGAACCTCGGCGGAGACGTCGGCCCCAATGACGTTCACCATTAACTAGCTGCCATCAAGGAGTCGCCATTAATTTGTTCAGGAGCGCTTCGCCCGCATTTCGCTCCTTACACTCCAACCGGTTGACGTTGACCCGAGAGGCCGCGCGCGTAGGCTTGCTGGGCCGCGCGCACGGCAGCTCCATACTCGACAGTTTTTCCGGTGCAACGCGCCAGCACGTGCTCGAGCGCGCCCAAGATGCCAATCGTATCCAGGTAATCGTAGTAGCCGATGTGCGCGATGCGAAAGAGCTGCCCTTTCATTTCACCCTGTCCATTCGCCACCACGGCATCGAACGATTCGCGGAAGTCTTTGATGATCTTTCCGGAGTCAATCCCGTCGGGCGAGCGGACCGCGGTGAGCGCGGATGCGGGTGAGGTCGCGAAAAGCTTCAACCCCACTGCCTGAACGCCCGCCCGCGTCATCTCCGCGCAGAGTTCGGCATTGTCGACCAGCGCTTCGCGTCCCTTGGCCACGTCGCCGTTCCCCATTCCGCGGATGTATTCCAAGGCAGCTCCCAGCGCGGCAAACAAAGACGTGGGCGGCGTGTAGGCGGATTCACCTTTGGCCGCGGCCTTGCGCTCCTTGCGCAAGTCGAAGTAGAACCGCGGAGAAGTCGTCGTCTCCATCCGCCGCCACGCCCGCTCGCTCACCGCGCAATACGCCAGGCCGGGAGGGATCATCAGGGCTTTCTGCGACCCGCCGATAATTATGTCGACGCCCCAGCCATCCACGTCGAGATGGGTCGTGCCGAGGCCGGTGATCGCATCCACCACCAGCAGGGTGTCCTCACCCTGAGCTCGCACGATTTTCGCAATTCCTTCAATGTCATGCCGCGCCCCCGTCGAACTCTCTGTAGCCTGCACGAACACTGCGCGCACCTCGGGAGTCAGTTTCGCGCGGATGTCGTTCAACGAAAACGTTTCGCCGTAGGGTGCGCTCAACACGTCGACCTTGCAGCCAAACGCCTTAGCCAGTCCCGTCCAGCGCTCGCCGAACTTGCCAGCCGTGAGCACCAAAACTTTGTCTCCGGGAGATGTGAGGTTCGCAACCGAGGATTCCATCACGCCCGTGCCTGAGCAAGCCAGGACAAGCACGTCATTCTGCGTGCCGATGAAGTCCTTCATGTCTGTAAGCACGCGCTGGAACAGCGCCCGGAAGTCGGCGGTGCGGTGATGTGCTGTAAAGGATGCCATGGCCGTTTGCGCCGCTGGCAGCAGCGGCGTCGGCCCGGGGGTAAAAAGACGATTCTTGCGCAGCATTTGGATTGGGCCCTGAGGATCCGAAAAATATGGTCCTCCAGTAGTCTATCGGAAACGCTGGCGTGTTCTGAAATACTGACGCCAGTGCCTTATCTGAAAACGGCACTGGCGGATGGCGTCAGGCGTGGGTGGACTTCACGGCGAGAACTTCCGGCTTGGCAGCATCCGGAGGTTTGGAAAAAAGATCCTTGGCTTTGGCGAAGAGCGCCTTGGCAATTTCGCCGTTGAGGTGAGCGTTGCGGCCGTTTTCATCGGCAAAGGTATCGAAGATACCGTATTTGCCGGGTCCCATTTTAATGGCATACCAGCTGAGGGTCGCTGCTTCGCGTTCGGCCAGCGGTTGCGCCGACTTCAGAAAGTCTTCCACCTCTTTTTCTTTCCCCGGTTTCGCTTCCAGTTGTGCCCAAATGGCGAGTCTGCTCATGGCTGCTTCCTCCTGAGCATAAGATGCACGTCTTGATCGTTTGGTGACAGACGCGATCGGATACCACAAAGCGTCAGCTTCTAGTTCCTCCGATATAATTGGCGCAATATGAGCCTGGTCGAACAGATCCAGAAAGACATCACCGCCGCGATGAAGGCACGCGAGGAGCAGCGCCTCTCCACCCTGCGCATGGTCAAGAGCGCGCTGCAGAATCGCCAGATCGAGAAAATGGCGCCGCTCGATGAAAAAGAGTCTCAAGCTGTCCTCACCACGCTGATCAAGCAGCGCAAGGAGTCCGTCGAACAGTTCACCAAAGGTGGACGCCAGGAGATGGCCGACAAAGAAGCCGCCGAGATCGTGCTGATCGAGACCTACCTGCCCAAAGCGTCGGGCGAAGCGGAAGTGGCCGCTGGAGTTAAGGCCGTGATTGCCGAGATGGGCTCTCCTACCATGAAAGAAATGGGCACGGTGATGAAGAACGTCATGGCTCGTTTCTCCGGCGCCGGCATGCGCGTGGATGGGAAGATGGTTAGCGAGGCGGTGAAGCGGGAGCTGGCGGGGAAATAGGCCGGGTTCACTTGCTCCTCTGCAACTCCCGATACGCTTCGCTCTTCGAAACTCCACGCTCCTTCGCTACTTTCTTGAGCGCGGCTTTCTCGTCGACCTTTTCTTCCGCCATGATCTGCTCCACCCTCCGGCGGATACTCATGCCCGGCGCCGCGGAAGCCTGTGTGTCAGCCTCCTCGGCCTTCCCGATCAGCAGCGTGATCTCGCCCTTCACTCCATCCCGTGCCCGCAAGGCCTCGAGAATCTCTCCCGCGCGCCCGCGCAGGAATTCTTCATGCAGCTTGGTCACTTCGCGCGCGATTACCACATGCCGCGCGTTTCCCAGAATCTCGACAACATCGGTGAGGGTCTCAACAATCCGGTGCGGAGCTTCATAGAAAACCTGGGTGCGCGGCGAAGTCTTGATCGCTTCCAGCGCAGCCCGCCGCTCTCCGCGCTTCGCGGGAAGAAACCCGCTGAAGCGAAATGAATCGGTTGGCAGTCCGCTCGCCACCAGTGCCGCCAGAAATGCCGACGCTCCGGGAATCGGGACCACCGGCACATGATGTCGAATCGCCAGCGAAATCAGCCGGTATCCCGGGTCGGAAATCCCAGGCATGCCCGCATCCGTCACCAGCGCTACACTCGCCCCCTCCTGCATTTCCATCACCAGCTCCGCCGCGCGCGTCATCTCGTTGTGCTCGTGGTAGCTGATGGTGCGGGTCGTGATGCCGTAGTGGTTGAGCAGTTTCTGCGTCTGGCGAGTGTCTTCGCAGGCGATCTGGTCGACTTCCTTGAGCACGCGCAGGGCGCGGAGGGTGATGTCTTCCAGGTTGCCGATCGGCGTCGCAACCAGATAAAGAGCCGGCCCGGGGGCCAGTGCAGACGCAGATGTCTGCGACTGGGCGGTTTCAAGCTCGTCGGTCTCGGACTCGTCAACTCTACGGCCAGCATCCTTCATGGCCGGAGTCTACCACCGCAGCAGCCGTGACTTCGTGCCCTCCCAAACCGTTGTGCTATGGTACGCACGTTCCATCTGCGGAGGCTTCTCGTGACCGCCAACGAATTTCGCCGGCTGGCACTGGCTCTTCCCGAAACTGCAGAGCACGCCCATATGGACCATCCGGACTTTCGCGTCGGAGGAAAGATCTTCGCCACGCTCGGCTATCCCGCCAAAGGCTGGAGCATGGTCAAGCTCACCCCGGAACAGCAGCACTATTTCTTGAAGGACTACCCCGGCGTTTTCGTGCCTGCGAAGGGGGTATGGGGACGGCGCGGCGCCACCAGTGTGTACCTCAAGAAAGTCAGCAAGATGACGTTGCAGAAAGCAGTCTCCGCGGCCTGGCGCAATACCGCCTCCAAGCGCCTCGCAGAGCAATTCCCGACGTAGGCTTTAGCTTAAGCATCGGCAATCCTGCTGAGTCTTACCTCATCCAAAACGGCTTCTCGCCGGCCGCCGAAACGCGCCCATGAAATCGTCCAATTCCTGGAGGGAGAACGGCTTTTTCAGCACTGGCGACGCCGTGATGAAGGCGAACTTCTGTTTGGGATCCTTCTGACGCAGGGCGTCAATAAGTTTGGCGCCACCGGCATTAGAACTGCGCAGAAATTTTAGAGCGATGAGAACAACGTCATGAGGTCCTTCGTCGGTGTAAATGCGGAGAGCTTCATTGCAGTTGGGCGCCAGTCCAACTTCATAACCGAGCTTGTTGAGCATAACGCCGGTAGCTTTCAAGACCGCATCTTCTGCTTCGACCACCAAAACCTTCATGGATCGCCCCCTTGTTTCTTCTTCGAATGTTAGACAGAAAAACAGGCCGAAGAAAGAGACGACTCTGGTCCCGGGAGCCCGGCAAGCCGGGTTGTCTGGATTTTCCGGAGCCGATAGTCATCCCCTCTGTAGAATTGACGCAATCGAACCCGGCCCCTAGAATCAGAATGGATTTGGCTTTTTCTCACAACCGTCCCGGAGACTATGCCTCTTTACGAATATGAGTGCGAGAAGTGCGGTCACCGCTTCGAGAAAATTCAGAAATTCTCCGACAAGATGGTCAAGAAGTGCCCGGAGTGCGGCGGCCGGGTCGAGCAGATGATTTCCGCGCCCGCCGTGCAGTTCAAGGGATCGGGCTGGTACGTCACCGACTACGCGAACAAGTCCCATTCGCCCGGCTCCGACGGCGGCGGAAAGGACTCGAAGAGGGAAGAAAGGTCCAAGCCAGGCGGATCGTCGAGTGAAAGCTCGGCGAAGGAGAGTTCCACCAAGGACTCGTCGAAAGAGAGTTCCAGCAAGGAGAGCTCTACGAAGGAAAGTACGAACAGAGTCAGTTCGTCCCGCAAGCCCGACAAGCGCAGATAGGTCTTCTTTATTCGAACTCCGACTATTTCAACTCGCGCTCGAAATGATCTTCAATCATGTGGAATAAATGCTCGCGCGCGTCGCTGCCGGAGATGCCGTGGGTCTTGTTGGGATAGATCATCAACCGGAATTGTTTGCCCGCCGTGATGAGCGCGTCAATCATTTGTATGCTGTTCTGGAAGTGCACGTTGTCGTCGCCGGTGCCGTGCGCCAGCATCAGCGCTCCATGAAGATTGGCGGCGGCCTTGGTCATATCGGATTCGGCATAGCTCTTCGCTTCATCCTTTAACAAGCCCATGTAGCGCTCGGTGTAGATCGAGTCGTAGTTGACCCAATCGGTCACGGGCGCCACCGATACTCCCGCGCGGAACCGGTCGGAGTGGGTCATAGCATAGAGCGTCATCGAACCACCGTTCGACCATCCCCATATCGCCACGCGATCTTTATCGAGCTGCGGATACTCGACGAGAAGCTGATCGAGCGCGGTCAGTTGATCCTTCAATTCGATCACGCCGAACTCGTGGCGAATCGCGGTCTGGAACTTCCGGTCTCGGCCCGGAGTTCCGCGATTGTCGACCGCGAAAATTGCGAAGCCTCTGCGCGACAGGATCTCATCGAACGGATCCTCTGGTTGTTTCAGGACCATCTGTCCCGCGGGCCCTCCGTAGATATGAACGATCAACGGGACCTTGCCGCTGGCCGGCGCTTCCGGAGGCAGCAACAAACGTCCGTAAAGCGTAGTGCCGTCGTCCCCTTTGAACTCCAGGAACTTCGGCGACCGCAGTCCATACTCCGCAAACTCATTGCGTGCCCGCCACACGGAAGCACACCCGGCGCCTACGGTGCACAACGACACCTGCGGTGCGGTCAAAGGATTTGAGAATGTCTGCTCGTAGTGCTTGCCATCCTCGGAAAACTGAGCGGAGTAAATTCCCTCATCGGGCGTGAGCTGCTGCAAGCCGGTTCCGTCCAGCTTGACCGAGAAAATATGCTTTTGCCTCGGATCGCTTTTGTTCGCCAAGAAAAATACGGCGCCGCTGGATTCGTCCACTCCCTCAATTCCCAACACTTCATAGTCGCCGTGCGTGAGCTGCCGCTCCAGCTTTGCGTCGGCGGCGAGCGGATTCTGTTTGTCAAAGCTGTAGAGATAGAGATGCATATTTCCGTCGCGCCAGCTTGGCCACAGGAAGCCGCCACCGGAATTCAGAAACCGGACCTCAACATGGTCAAAATCAATCCATGCCCCGGGAGTGGATTCTGTCAGAACGATGCGCGACTTCCCTGACCTCGCATCCACGAAGTACAGGTCCATCTTGTCTTGGGTGCGGTTGAGCACTTCCGCCCAGATCACGCCGTCGCGGACCCAGCCGAAGCGTGGGATGTAGGAGTCTCCATCATTGGTCGCCGAACCGGGGGTCAAGGAAATCCAGCGAACCTTGCCTCCGCCGGCATCTACGACGCCCAGTTTCACGACCGGGTTTGGATCTCCCACCTCGGGATATTTTTCTTCGTCCACGGTCGGATGCGTCGGAATTAAGTTGACGAGGGGGTAACTGGGCACCTTGGTTTCATCCATATGCAGAAAGACAATCTGCCGGCTGTCTGGGGACCAGAAATAATTGCTGCGCACGGCTAGTTCCTCGGCGTAGACCCAGTCGATGTCACCGTTAAAAACGTTCTGTCCGGCATCCTTGGTGAGCTGTTTCTCGTCCTCACCGCTCGCCGGCCGGACGTAAAGGTTGTGTTTGCGCACGTAAGAAACGTGGCTGCCATCAGGGGAGAATTTGGGATCGACGCTGGGGTCGGGTGCCGAGGTAAACTGCACGGCGGTGCCGGTCGCAAGATCAAAAAGCCAGAGTTGCCCTTGAGAATCGAAAATCAGATGCTTTGAATCCGGCGCCCACAGGTAGGCCGCCACGTGATAGCGTGTCAGGCGCTCGCGTTCGCGCTCATCCTGCACTTTGCTCGCGTCGGGCGCCAGCGAGGCCAGCTTGCTGGCGCTGACCAGGACTTTCTTCTCGCCCGTGGACGCATCCACATACCACAGCTCGCCGTGCTCCCCCTCATCGTCGCGCTGCACGTATGAAAACTTCATCCCGTCGGGACTCCACTCCATGTTCTCCGGACCGCTCCCGGTGAGCCCTCCTGGCGCGAACATTGCCTCAATTGTGATGGGCTTTACCGTCGAGGACGATTGCGCCCAAAGGGGCGTAAGGAAGCCAGTTAGAAGGATTGGAGCAAGAGTGGCGAATGAAATCTGTTTCTTCACAATGAAACTCCAGGAATGAAAGTAGGAACGGGGGCGCACGGCGCGAACGAAAGAGTTTACACCGGGGAGGGCCACCCGCGCGGCTGCTCCAGCCTGCGACCAAGGAGAAAGCGGCGTTTCCGCGTGTTAGAATTGAGGCTGAGTCACCTCGGGATGCTTCTAGAAATAGAAAACCTGTTGCGCCTGCAAGAAGCGGACAAGGCAATCCGCCGGCTGCAGGATGAAATCGCCGAACTCCCCAAACGCGTCGCTGCCATCGAGCACAAGCTGGCGGACACCAAAGGCCAACTGGAAAAGGCCCAGGGCGCAGTAAAAGCCGATGAAGCCGCCCGGCGCAAGTACGACACCGCAATCACCGACCTTCGCAGCAAAATCTCCAAGTACCGCGACCAGTCTCTGGATGTAAAAACCAACGAACAGTACAAGGCGCTGTTGCACGAAATCCAGTTTGCCGAGAAAGAAATTGCCGCGACCGAGGACAAGATCCTCGAGCTGATGGTAAATGCGGATGCGCGCGACAAAGAGGTAAAGGCCGCGCAGGCTGAACTGAAAGCCGAAGCCGCTGAGATCGAAAAGGAAAAGGATGACGCCCGCCTGCGCACCGCGGAGGACGAGAAGCAGCTTGCCGAGTGGCGCGCCAAGCGCGATCAGATGCGGGCCGGCGTTAACGAGGATCTGCTGCGCCACTACGAGCGTGTTTCAAAGTTCCGCGGCAGCGGCATCTCTGAGGTGCTCGACCACAAATGCATGGCCTGCCAGGTCATGCTGCGGCCGCAGATCTATAACGACGTCCGCACCGGCCAGCAAACTGTGGTTTGCGATTCCTGCCAGCGCATCCTCTACTTCAATCCGGCAAACGAAATGTTGGCGCTTGAGCCTGAACACAAGCGTTCGAGGCGCCACCACCCCAAGATCGATGCCCCTCAGGCCTGGTACTACCGTCAGGAATTCGCCGACGCGGGCGAGGTTTTCTTGTGTTTCACCAATGCTTCCGGCCAGGCTAGCCGCCGCGTCTTCGACATGGCCACCGGCCGGCTCATCGGCGACATTCTCATCCGCGAAGGGGATTTTCGTCATGCCTTCCCGGAAGACGTTACCGACGCTATACGGCTGAACGGAAGCTGGTCAGAAGCTGAAATGGAAACCTGGGGCACTGAAATGCCCATGACCGCGCTTGATTCGCTTCACGTTGATCTAGAGGCCGCTCAGTACGAAATGCGCACCCGCACTTCCAGCAAGCCCGAGAAGCCCGCCACCGTTCCGAGCGAACAAGCCGCCAGCTAGGCTCCAGCGTTTAAGATTGTTGCATGCCCAAGGCGACCGACCGTCCGAGCATTCCCATTGTCAAGATTTCCCCGCGTGGGGCATCCCGCCTGAAAGACGGTCACGTCTGGGTCTATCGTTCCGACATCGTATCGGCTGAAGGCGTGCCGCCGGGCTCACTCGTCAGAGTACAAGATCATCGCGGCCGGCCGCTCGGCAGTGCCCTCTATTCCAGCTCTTCGCAAATCGCAATCCGCCTCATCTCCAGCGAGCCTGTCGCTGACTTTCCAGCGTTGCTTCGCCAGCGCATCGCCGAAGCCATTGCCTATCGTGAAGGGATCGTCCGCGACACGAACGCCTACCGCATCATCTTCAGCGAAGCCGATTTCCTTCCTGGTCTAATCGTCGATCGCTATAACGATGTTCTCTCAATGCAGATTCTCACTCAGGCCATGGATGCGGAGATAGTGCGCGAGACAGTGATCTCAGAGCTGACTGACAGGCTGCATCCGGCCTCCATCGTCGAACGCGTCGACCCTAGGGTCCGACAGCTCGAGGATCTTCCGCCACGCGCCTCCGGTCTGGTGCAGGGCGAAAAAACCTCGACAATTTTCACCATGAATGGTGTCCAGTTCCACTTCGATTCCCTCGAAGGCCAAAAGACCGGAGCCTTCCTCGACCAGCGCGAGAACTATGCCGCCGCGGCCCAATACGCCCACGGCGAAGCCCTCGATGTGTTTTGCTATCAGGGAGGCTTCGCGCTTCATCTTGTTCGCCGCTGTTTACATGTCACCGGCGTAGACAGTTCCCGGCCTGCGCTCGAAGTCGCCGACCAGAACGCCGCACTTAACCGCCAGGGCCAGAGCCAGCGGGAGATCGAATGGATCGAAGCCAACGCCTTCGATCTGCTCAAGGACTACTCCGCCTCCGGTCAGCGCTACGACACGATCGTCCTCGACCCGCCTGCGTTCGCCAAGAGTAAGCGCGACCTCGATGCCGCCCTCCGCGGCTATAAAGAACTCAACCTCCGTGCGCTGAAGATGCTGCGTCCTGGCGGCGTCCTGGTGAC
Organism: Candidatus Sulfotelmatobacter sp.; assembly: GCA_049673585.1. Lineage (GTDB taxonomy): Bacteria > Acidobacteriota > Terriglobia > Terriglobales > Acidobacteriaceae > Sulfotelmatobacter. The sequence continues at coordinate 41,529 of JBATXV010000028.1, forward strand.
CTGCTCCTGCTCCTACCACGTAAGCCAAGCCGACTTTCTGGAAGTGCTGGCCGACGCCGCCCGCGATGCCCAGCGCAACCTGCGGTTGGTCGAGATTCGCGGTCAGGCCAAAGACCACCCTGTTCTCCTGAATATCCCAGAAACTGCCTATCTGAAGTGCGTGATTGCTATCGTAAGTCGATGAAAATAATATATATAACTATTGACAATAAGACACTCATATTTTATGCTACTTCATGTGCTAGGTATGCATCTAAGTTGTGAACGGCACTGCCGAATTCCTAAGAAACCAGCACAGAAGGAGATTATGACCATGACAGTACTTACCCGTTGGGAGCCTTTCCGCGAGCTTTCCACCCTGCAAGACCGCATCAACCGCGCCTTCCGCGAGTCCTATCGCGAAGGTGGGCAGGATGAGTCCCTTGCCACCTCCAGCTTTGCCCCCGCCGTCGACGTGTACGAAGACGAGCACAATGTCACGTTGAAGATCGAAGTTCCGGGGATCGACGAGAAGGACATTGACGTCAGCCTTGAGAACAACACCCTCACCGTGCACGGCGAGCGCAAGATCGAGAAAGAAGAGAAGGAAGAAAACTACCGCCGCGTGGAGAGCCAATATGGCAGCTTCACCCGCACCTTCAATCTGCCCCCCACCGTGGATTCCGAGAAAGTCTCGGCAATCTACGACAAGGGCGTGCTGAAGGTGACTCTGCCCAAAAAGGCAGAAGCCAAGCCCAAGCAGATCAAGGTCAGCGTGGGCGGGACCAAGGCGGAGACCGAGAAGACCATCGAAGCCAAGGCCCCCGGCAAAGCCGCGTAAGTTGAAAAAATGCTTATGTGGGGACAGCCGTCCTCGGCTGTCCGTCCGGGCCCAGCCCGGTCTACAATCTATGGGGGGCGGCAGAAACTGGCTGCCTCCCGTTTTCGTTGCAGCGCCGCCTTTTTGTAGCGCCGGCGTCCAGCCGGCTGTCGTCAGGAGATACAAAAATAGAAACAGGAGTTTCCCATGCCCATCCGTTGGGATAAATTCACCGTAAAAGCGCAGGAAGCAGTCCAGCGCGCCAATAATCTTGCCTCCGAAAATGGCAACCCTGAAGTACTACCCGTCCACCTGCTCGCCGCCCTGCTCGAAGACAAGGAAGGCATCGTTGCGCCCGTGCTCGAAAAAATCGGCATCGGCCCGCAGGCAGTTCTCAGCGATCTGTATCGCGATATCGAAAAACTTCCCAAAGTCTCCGGAGAATCGGCGCAGGCCACGCTCTCGAACGCCGCGAACAAGCTGCTCGAGGAAGCCTTCAAAGAGGCTTCCAACTTCAAGGACGAATACGTCTCGACCGAACACCTGCTGCTCGCCATCACGCATCTCAAGCAGGACGCCGCCCAGCAGATTCTCGCGCGTCACGGTGCGACGTACGATGCAATTCTCAAGGCTCTAACTGCCGTCCGTGGTTCGCAAAAAGTCACCGACCAGAATCCCGAAGCAAAATACCAGGCACTCGAACGCTACGCCCGCGACCTGACCGAGCAGGCCCGCCGCGGCAAGCTCGACCCAGTGATTGGGCGCGACGAAGAAATCCGCCGCGTGGTGCAGGTTCTCTCCCGGCGCACGAAGAATAATCCAGTGTTGATCGGCGAACCCGGCGTGGGTAAAACCGCCATCGTCGAAGGCCTTGCCCAGCGCATTATTTCGGGCGATGTACCCGAAGTTCTCAAGAACAAACGCGTAGTCGCACTCGATCTGGGGGCGATGCTAGCCGGAGCTAAATATCGCGGCGAATTCGAAGACCGACTGAAGGCCGTCTTGAAAGAGATCGAAGACTCCCAGGGGCAGGTCGTCCTCTTCATCGATGAATTGCACACCCTGGTCGGCGCCGGAGCCGCTGAAGGCGCCATCGACGCTTCCAACATGCTCAAGCCTGCGCTCGCTCGCGGCGAACTGCGCGCCATCGGCGCCACCACGCTTAACGAATACCGCAAATACATCGAAAAAGATGCTGCCCTCGAGCGCCGCTTCCAGATTGTTTTTGTCGGCGAGCCTAACGTTGAGGACACCATCGCCATTCTTCGCGGCCTGAAAGAGAAATACGAAGTGCATCACGGCGTGCGCATCAAAGACTCGGCGATCGTCGCTGCCGCCACGCTGTCGCATCGCTACATCTCCGACCGATTCCTGCCGGACAAGGCCATCGACCTGGTCGACGAAGCCGCTGCCTCAATTCGCATCCAGATCGATTCGCTTCCCACCGACATCGACCAACTGGAGCGCCGTGCCATGCAACTCGAAATCGAGAAGCAGGCGCTGAAGAAAGAGGACGACGCCAACTCCCGCGAGCGCCTGTCGGTCATCGAAAAGGAACTCGCCGAGATCCGCGAAAAGTCCAACGCCCTCAAAGCCAACTGGAAAAAAGAAAAGGATCTGATTGCCAAGTCTCGCGAGCTCAAAGAGAAGATCGAGAAGCTCAAGATCGAGGAGCAAGGCGAAGAGCGCAGAGGTAACCTGCAGCGCGTCGCCGAGATTCGCTACGGATTGTTGCGGCAAGCCGAAGAAGAATTAAAACAACTGTCGGCCAAAATCGATAACAAAGCCGCAGGCGCGCCGCGCATGCTGAAAGAGGAAGTCGACGAAGAAGATATCGCCCGCATCGTCTCCAAGTGGACCGGCATCCCGGTCTCCAAGATGCTCGAAGGCGAAGTGAAAAAGCTGGTCACCATGGAAGACCGCCTTCGCCATCGCGTCATCGGCCAGGACCAGGCTCTCGAACGCGTGGCCAACGCGATCCGCCGCTCCCGCGCGGGACTCAGCGACCCCAAGCGCCCCATCGGCTCGTTCATTTTTCTCGGCCCAACCGGCGTCGGCAAAACCGAACTCGCCCGTGCTCTCGCTGAATTTCTCTTCGATGACGAGCGCGCCCTGATCCGCATCGATATGTCCGAATACATGGAGAAGCATTCCGTCGCCCGCTTGATCGGCGCGCCCCCGGGTTACGTCGGCTATGAAGAAGGAGGCCAACTCACTGAACAGGTGCGCCGCCATCCCTATGCGGTCGTGCTGTTCGATGAAATCGAGAAGGCGCATCCCGATGTTTTCAACATTCTGCTTCAGATCATGGACGACGGCCGCCTCACCGACGGCAAAGGCCGCGTCGTCGACTTCAAGAACACGATTCTGATCATGACTTCGAACATCGGGTCGAGTTATCTGCAAGCCGACCACGTGCAAACGCCGGAGGAATTCGAAAAGGCCAGCGAACAGGTAATGGACGCTCTACACGGCCATTTCCGGCCCGAGTTCCTGAACCGCGTAGACGACATCATCGTCTTCGCGCCGCTCGGCAAGGAACAGTTGGTCAAGATCATCGAGCTGCGCCTGGAAGACGTGCGCCGCCTGCTGGCCGACCGCAAGATTTCGATCGAACTCAGCGACTCTGCCAAGGACATGCTCTTCACCCAAGGCTACGATCCCAACTTCGGCGCACGCCCGCTGAAGCGCGCCATCCAGAAGCTGGTACAGGATCCGCTGGCTCTCAAGATTCTGGACGGAGAAATCCTGCACGGCGACCACGTCATCATCGATGCCGACAAGAAAGCCGGCAAGATGAAATTCGAAGTCAGCAAGCGCGTAGGCGAGAAAGAGCCAGTAAAAGCGAAGCGGTAAAACCAAATTGAATTGTCATCCTGAGCGCAGCGAGGGATGACAGGCACTTCTTGGGCATTTCCCACTGATCCGCGCTACCTTCGCGCAAAAGCCTCGATCAGCTCGGGCGATGCGGCCAGGTACCACGCGATCACGACTCGCACCATAATCTGGACGCCGTAAAAGAAGAAGCGCCAGGTTAGATCCCGCGCAGCCGCGGAGACCGCCGGCACCGATCCCGCAATCCCGATGAACATGATGACAATCGCGCACCAGCGCGCCCAATTGTGTAGCCGATAGAGGCCCCAGCCCACCAATGCCCAACCGGCGCCAACGGAGATGGCCGTCTGTGGTCCGGTCAGTTCTCGCCCGTACGTCACGCCCGTTCCCAGCGTCGTTGAAAGTGTTCCAGGAGCTGCCAGCTCGAGGATGCCGATCGCGGCAAGATATCCCGCGACCAGAAAAAACAAAGCTGCGATCACGGTGACGCTGGCCGGGCGCTCCATATCGACGAGAGTACCGCAGTTTCCCATGAGAATGCCGGGTTAGCTCTGTGGCACACTACATTCATGCCTAGCCTGACTCTCGGCGACTTCGAACTCAGCATCCTCTCTGACGGCACTTACCCGCTCGATGGCGGAGCGTTCTTCGGCGTCATTCCCAAGATCATGTGGTCGCGCAAAGTTGTGTCGGATGAAAGAAATTATGTCCAGGCCGGACTCAACTCGCTGCTCATCCGCACCGGCAAGCAAACGATACTGGTAGAAACCGGCATGGGCAACAAGCTGTCGGAGCGGATGATCAAATTCTATGGCCAGCCAGCAAAACTGCTCACAAATCTCAGCGCTGCCGGGGTCGCCCCCGACGATATCGACATCGTCATCAACACTCATCTCCACTTCGACCACTGCGGATGGAACACGGTCCGCGGCAACGACGGAAAGATCGTCCCCACATTTCCACGCGCAAAATACTACGCGCCGGAAGGCGAATGGCAATACGCCCGACGTCCCAGCGAGCGCGACGCCATCAGCTACATCTCCGAAAACTACGACCCACTAGTCGAAAGCGGCCAGATGACGCTGCTCAAAGGCGGCGAAGAAATCGTCCCCGGCATCTCAGTGAAAACTTTCCCCGGTCACACCGCCCATATGCAAGCCGTGATCGTCGAAAGCGCAGGCCGCACCGCCTGCTACATTTCCGACCTCATCCCATCTACCGCACACATCGACCTCACCTGGGGCATGGCCTTCGACCTCTACCCGCTGCAAACCATCGAAAGCAAGAAGCAGTACTATGCGAAGGCGATTGCAGAGAAATGGCTGACCGTCTTTACGCACGACCCGAAAATCCCGTGGGCATCTGTTGAAAAAGATGAGTCGGGGAAAATGGTGGCGAAGCCGGCTTAGACAGTCTCGCGAGCGAGAGCCTGCCCTGAGCCCGCCGAAGCGGCGCTCACAGCATATAGCCTCGCCTCAAAGAATTCTTCGACCCGCCCCAGAATCTCGACAGCACTCTTCGACTCGTAAATCGCCTTGCGCAGCCCTGCTCCACCCGGCACGCCGTGCGTGAACCAGGAGGCGAACTGCTTCATCTTGCCAACCGCGTCCGGCAGTTCCTCTTCAATCAGCATCTGGAAGTAGGTGCGGATCATCTGGTAGCGATCAGCTTCGCTAGGCTCGTCGTAAGACTTGGAAGCTGTCGAGGTTTCCATCGCCGCGCAATACTGCTGAATCTGCCGAAAGATCCACGGATTCGAAGGCGCCGTGCGCCCAATCATCACCGCATCGCAGCCGGTCTGCGTCACCATGGCGCAGGCGTCCTCCGGCGTGCGGATGTCGCCGTTCCCAATCACCGGAATCTTCACCGCGTCTTTGATCGCGGCAATCCACTCCCAGCGGGCATTTCCGCTATACCCTTGCTCCCGCGTGCGCGCGTGCAGCGCCACGGCCGCCAGCCCGCACGATTCCGCCATGCGCGCCAGTTCTACGCAAACAATTTCATCATCATTCCATCCCGCGCGAAACTTCACCGTGAACGGAACCTTCACTGCGGCCCGCACTGCCTCAAAGATTCGCCCAATCGCCGGCAGATCGCGCAACAACCCCGAGCCTCCGTTGCACTTCACGACTTTCTTCGCAGGACACCCCAGGTTCAAATCGACCAGGTCGAAGCCGAGGCCCTCGACCATGCGCGCCGCCTCCGCCATCACCTGCGGATCGCTGCCAAATAGCTGCGCCGAAATCGGATGCTCGTCTTCATAGAAATGGAGGTAGCGTTTAGCCTTCTCGTCCTTCTTGCGGAGCACACCATCGGCCGAGGTGAACTCGGTCATGATCAGCCCGCACCCGCCCAGGTTGCGAATGAAGCGCCGGAAGACCGTGTCTGTAACGCCGGCCATCGGCGCCAGCACAGTAGCGGGCGCAATGTTGATATTGCCGATGGAGACGCTGGCGGGGACCGGCTTCAAACCCTCTACCTGGCGGATAACGGTTCCCGCCCCACCCGAGTTGTCCCAGGACTTGCGCACAGGTCTATTCTACTTGCCCTTGCAAAACCAAAGCCCCCGCCGATAGGCGAGGGCTAAATTTTCCGCTTTATCCGCGTTAATCCGCGCAAATCCCTAGCAAAGACTCAGTTCTTCGCCGCCGTCTCAGCCGGCTTTGCCGGAGCATTCTTGGCATACTTGCGGCGGAAGCGCTCCACCCGTCCGGCAGTATCCATCAGCTTCGTCTTGCCGGTGAAGAAGGGATGGCAGGCCGAGCAGATTTCTACGCTGATATCACCTTTATGGGTAGATCGGGTAACAAAGGCATTGCCGCACGCGCAATGCACGCGCACTTCGTTATAAGCGGGATGAATAGCAGGTTTCATATAGGTTCAGACCTCAACTCGAATCCTTAGATTCTACCGGAATGCCCGGGGATTCAGCAATCCGGGCTCAGCAATCGCGACTCAGCACTCTCAGAAGCGGAACTGGTAGGAAACCTTAACAAAGAACTGGCGGCTGTCGTTGATATAACCTTTCGCGGTGTACAACCCCGCTAGGCCTGCTGGGTCTGGCGTCAGCGAGTGATTCAGGTTCTGCAGGTCGCTGTTGTACCCGACATAAATCGCCGTCCCCGGATGCACTAAGTAAGTGACTAGGAAATCGGCGTTGAACTGTTTCTCGGTCGGCAGATAGGTATACGGGTAGAACGTGTTGCCCGGCGTGTTTGCCAGAACAGAGTTGTACTGCAGAATCACTCGCAGCGAAAGTTGTGGCGTAAACTGCCAGTTCCACTTGCTGCGCACAATGTGGTTATTGAAAATGCCTTTCCCGATGGGCATGCCCGGCGTCGTGGACTGGGCAATCTCTGAAAGCGCAAAAAGATATTCGTTCTCCGTCGCCCGCAGGCGTTCAAACAAATATGTATTTTCAATCTTCAACGGCTTGATGGGACGGAACGTCAACGTCGCACCACCCGTATCCAACCGCGAAAGAAGGGATTGCGGCAAAGTGTTCTGCAGAGCCTGCGGCAGCTGAGTAGTCGTTGGGACGAAGTTTGCTCCGTCTCCCCAGTAGTAGTTCGCCCCGACTGTCACCTTCGGAAAGTATTGTGTCTGGAACGAAGCCCCGCTGCGGTGCTCGTGGTAGTCCTGGTTGTGGTTCACAGACAAGCCAAGGAAGAGAAAATCCTGCGGCCGCAATCGTTCCCGCATTTCCTGGTAAGGAAGCAGATAGATCACCGTCTGCCCCCGTCCTTGAATCGCCAGGTAAGGATCGTAGTATGTGTCCAGCCGGTTCCCTTCATGGTCGAACACGTAGCGCTGGTTCAGCGACGGACCCCAATCCACGATCCAGCCCTTCTTCGGACGGAAGCGGTAGTCGATCGTGTGATAAAGATCGCGGATGTCCACGCGGTTCACGAATCCGGGCACAGTCACGAACCCGGGACTGATGTCGTCATAAATTCCCTCGTAGGAAAAGTGAAGCCCTTCGCGCTTAAGATCCAGCTTGTCGGCCGGTCCCGCATAATAGTTGCCATTCCCGGCATTGCCTGAGCTGAAGGGAAACAGGTTGTACTCGCAGGTGGTTTCCGGGTTGCCGGAAAAGTATGCATTCAGTCCCTGCAAGTTGCTCGAACTTACGACCCCCTGACCTTCCAAGGTCCAATTGGCGTTGAACTTCAAGCGCGTGTCCAAGCCGCCCACTCGGTTAAACTCGCCAGTCGTCGGACACTCCCAGTCCGTGTAAATCGCGCCCACACTCGACTGCTTGAAAATATCGCGGCTCACCCGCGCAATTGTGAAGTACGACCGAATCCCAGAAAGACTGTCGGAACAAATAGGCGACGTAGCCGGGCAGTAGCTTGGCACGGCCAGCCCCGGCGCGCGGTCATCGCTCGTCATCAGCCCCACCGAATACGGCCCTTCTTTTCCGGTCAGCCGGATGCCGGCGGAAAGATCCTGAATGTTGCGGGTGAAAAACAAATCGAACGGCGTGCGGAAGTAGTCCTCGTTCTCCAGAAAGAACGGCCGTTTCTCCGGGAAATATACTTCGAACCGCTGGTTTACCGTGATCTGTGGATCCTCTGATTCCACCTGGCTGAAGTCGGGATTCGCGGTCAGGTCCAGTACAAAGTGGTCATGGATCACGAATTTCGCGTCCATGCCGGTCTGCCCCTGCGCCTCCGCACCCTGAAAAAACGGATTGTACGGGTCGCGCTCGTCCAAAGCCCGGAATCCGCGCAGTATGCCATAGGGAATCAGCTCGATCTCACGCCCGGGCGAGATTCCTTCCAGCCCATACAGCGTCGCCGCCTGCCCCAGCCGCCCTTCCAATCGTGATGAAATCTCCGGCCAGAACGAGTCCTCATTCTTGCGAACGATTCCGCGATACAGAATGATTCCCCACTCCTGCTGTTTCGTCGCTGGAAAGCGCAAACTCTTAAACGGAATCGCCATCCATACGACGAAGCCGCCGCTGGTCACTTTGCCCCGCGAATCCCATACCGTGTCCCACGAGGTATCCCAATTCCCTCCGGTCTCGTCCCGCGACGCCTCGGTGTAGATCGCATCCCACTGCACCCCCAGCGGCGTAGTCTGAAACTCATACGCCCGCCGCCGGTCATGAAAGGTGTCGAACATGACCGCGACTTCATCGTCATCCGCAATATCTTCCCGCGCCGACATTCGCGCCCGCACTTTTTTTGGATCGTCGAAACACACGAACACGACGTACAGATTTTTCTGGTCGTAGCCCAGATAGGCCGCGGTCTCTTCTGAAACTTTCTCTCCATCGTGGGGATTGCGTTGCACGAAGCCCGTCACCTTCGCCATCTGCAAGGCGATCTCACCTTCAGGCTTCATCCCGAGGAAATCTTCGAGCGCTGGCGCGCGGCTCAAACGCGGAATGGTCAGTGCCGGGGGAGCAAGCGCGTGGGCTGGCGGCGCTGGTGGCTGATTCTGTGAAGTCTTCCGGAGGTTCTGCGCGGTCGCATTTTGCGCCGCCGGGGTCGCGCTCCATCCGCGCTCCACCACCCCCGGCAGCGTCAGCGCACCGGCAAGCAGGAACCTTAGAAACCGTTTGGATGAAAAGCCCCGAATTCGCCCCGAACGCAAAGTGCCCTCGGCTGCCTCTCTCTAACAGGGAATTCTGCAAGATACACCATGAGCGTTCCGCGGAACAGTAAAACTGTCTTATTCAAGGTTTTCCGAACACGACTGTGGAAGGAGTTTGCTGCCTGGGCTCAAAAGGAACGCCCGGACGGAGCAATATCCGCGATCGCGGGGGCAAATTGCTCTAGAACAACGAACTCTGCCGCTGGCTCGGCGTAATCCCAAAATGCTCGTAGGCTAGTTGCGTCGCCACTCGCCCGCGCGGAGTGCGGTTCAAGAAACCAATCTGCATCAGGAACGGCTCGTAAATCTCTTCGATCGCGTCCGGCTCTTCGGCCAGCACCGCCGCCAGCGTATTCACGCCGACCGGCCCACCCTGATATTTTTCGATGATCGTCAGCAGCAAACGCCGGTCCACTTCGTCGAACCCATACTTATCCACTTCCAGCATCTGCAGCGCCGCCTGCGCCGTGGGCAAATCGATCTTCCCCGCTCCCCGCACCTGCGCGTAATCACGAACTCGCCGCAGCAGCCGGTTGGCAATGCGCGGCGTTCCCCGCGACCGGCTGGCAATCTCGATCGCGCCGGCGTGGTCCACTTGAACTCCCAGAATCTCCGCCGATCGCTCCACGATCACGCGCAACTCCTCCGGCGTATAAAACTCCAGCCGCAGCACGATCCCAAACCGCGAGCGTAGCGGCGCGGAAATCAATCCCGCCCGAGTAGTCGCGCCCACAAACGTAAACGGCTTCACTTCCAGCGTGTGCGTGCGCGCCGAAGGCCCCTGCCCGATGATAATGTCCAGCTTGTAGTCTTCCAGCGCCGAATACAGCAGTTCTTCGAGCACGGGCTGCAGCCGGTGAATTTCATCGATGAACAGGACTTGCTTCTCCTGCATATTGGTGATGATCGCCGTCAGGTCGCCCTTGATTTGCAAGAGTGGTGCCGCCGTAGGCTGGAAGTGCACCCCAAGTTCGTTCGCAATAATATTGGCCAGCGTGGTCTTCCCCAGCCCCGGAGGCCCATACAGCAACACATGGTCCATGGCCTCGCCGCGCGACCGCGCCGCCTCAATCGCCACCGCCAGATTTTCTTTAACCTTGGTCTGCCCGATAAACTCGCCCAGCCGCTGTGGCCGCAGCTTCAGCTCAAACGAAGAATCGTCCTCCACGGGCGCGGCAGACACCAGCCGCTCAGAGCTGTAATTCAGGTTGGGATTGTTCCTGGCAGTAGCCACTCGCCGGATGTTACCACGAACCGAGCGGGACAGCCTCCCACGAAACATGTGGGATCGGGCGCATTCGTGAACCTGCCCCGAGTGAAGCCGAGGGGTCCACCGAGCGCAGCGAGGCTTCTTCTTCACTTACTTGGGATACCAGTCAAGCAACCGCACCTCAATCCCAGTTCCTTCCAGCGCTTTTTGAAATACGGTCAGATCGGACCCGCGATAGTGGTAAGGAATCACAATTTTCGGATGGAACGCCTTGACCGCGTCAGCCGCCTCTTCCGGCGGCATGGTGTAAGGCAGGTTCATGCACACAAACGCAACATCGATGTTCTTAAGCGCGCGCATCTCCGGAGTGCCCTCGGTATCGCCGGAAAAATAAAAGCGCTTGCCGCCGTAAGTGAGAACGTAACCATTGTCGCGGCCCTTGGGGTGAAAGAATGTTCCGGGAGAAGGCCCGCGCTTCAAGTTGTATGCCGGAACAGCCTCAATCGTCCATCCCTGCCAGGTTTTCGTGTCGCCATTGCTAATGGGTTTGGCGCTGGTAACGGTTTGGACCACCGAAGGCGGGGCCAGAATCTCTGTCTCCGCCTTGCTGATTTCCTTGATCGACCCTGGATCCATGTGATCCCCATGAATATGAGTAATCAGAATGAGATCCGCTTTTGGCAGCCCTGTGAATTTTGCCGGCTTGGCGGGATCAACGTAAATCGTCTTCCCACCCGCCTCAATCAGCGTGCTCGCGTGATACAGGGGAATGATCTTCACCGGCCCTGCGGAGGTAGAAAACTCTTGGGTCTCAGCAGCATGCATAAGCGCCGGCAGCGCAAGAAGAGAACAAAGAACAATCCACAGCAGTTTCATGGCAACCTCGGTTCCTAAGCTGTGTTAGACATTGTGACACATAATGTGTCACAATGTCATCATGCCTTCCGTAAACCTGCGTGAACTACGCGACACTCGCCGCCTCAAGGCGTGGCTGCGGGCGGGAAAGACCGTGGAACTTCGCGAGCGAGACAGCGTAATTGCCCGCATCGTTCCCGAAAAACAGGGGGACCAGCCAGTCGAATATCCCGACTTCGAGGCGCGCGCCAAAGAGATATTCGGCGACCGCGTTCTAACTATCGTGGATGACCTGATAAAGGACCGAGGCCGTTTCTGACCGTCTATGCCGATACTAGTTTTCTCGCGTCGCTCTATGTGCGAGACCCTCATTCTGCTGCGGCGGTAGAACGGATGAAGGAGAAACCCCGCGTTTGGTTTACCCCTCTTCTCGCTGCGGAATGTTCGCACGCCATCGCGAAACAGATCTTTTATCGCAAGATTTCCCAGGCTGAGGCGGATACCGTCTTCGACATCTTGAAGCGCGATCGGGTTAATAATATGTGGCTCGAGACGGCAATGCCCGAAGCTGCTTTTCATCTTTGCGCCGATCTGGGCCGCCGCTATGCCCCAACATTCGGCATGCGAACGCTCGACACACTGCACGTCGCCTGCGCACTGGAACTCAAGGCCGAGCGATTCTGGACATTCGACGAGCGGCAGGCCAAGCTGGCAAAAACCACAGGACTGAAGACTGCGTGAGCGCTACTCTTCCTCTTCCTTCACCTCACCGCGTTCCGCTTTCGCCTTTTCAATAATCTTCTCCTGCAACTGTCCCGGCACCGCGTCGTAATGATGCATCTCCATGTTGAAGCTGCCGCGCCCCTGCGTCATTGAAGTCAAATCCACGCCGTAGGTCAGCATCTCCGCCATCGGCACTTCGGCCTTCACCACAGTGTTTCCGCTCTTGTTGTCCATGCCCTGGATGCGTCCCCGGCGACTGTTCAAATCGCCCATGATCGAGCCCGCAAACTCATCCGGCACCGTAATCTCAACCGCCATGATCGGCTCCAGCAGAGTCGGCTTCGCCTGTTCCATCGCCTTCTTGAAAGCAATGCGCCCCGCCATCTGGAACGACAAATCGTTCGAGTCGACGTCGTGATAAGACCCGTCATACAGAATCACTCGGAAGTCGACCACGGGAAACCCCGCCAGATACCCACGCGCCGCGGCGTCCTTAATTCCTTTTTCCACCGCCGGAATAAAATTCTTCGGAATCGCGCCCCCGAAAATATCGTTCACAAACTCAAACTGCCCGCCCCGCGGCATCGGCTCCATCTTGATCTTGCAATCGCCGTACTGCCCGTGCCCTCCCGTCTGCTTCTTGTGTCGCCCCTGCACGTCGGCCTTGGCGCGAATGGTTTCGCGATAAGGCACCTTGGGCGCTTTCAAAACAACTTCCGTGTGATATCTCTTCTTCAGCTTTGAAACGATAACCTCAATATGCTGCTGCCCGGTTCCCGCGATGAGAAACTCCTTTGTCTGCGGATCGCGAAAAAAGCGGAGCATCGCATCTTCTTCCATCAGCTTGTGAATCCCGGGCCCCAGCTTGTCTTCATCGGCGCGGCTCTTCGGCTCAATCGCAAATGTGATCGCCGGCTCCGGCAGCTTCACCCGCGGATACTGAATCGGCGCCGCCTTGTCCCCCAGCGTGTCACCAGTAAGCGTGTCTTTCAATTTCGCGACAGCTCCAATGTCCCCCGCATGCAGCTCCGTCACCGGAACCGCCGTCTTCCCTTGCATGATAGAAATATGCGACAGCTTCTCCGCCGATCCGCGCGAGAAGTTCTGCACCGTCGCTTCATTCTTCAACACGCCCGAAAAAACTTTGAAGTAAGAAATCCTCCCCGCAAACGCGTCCGAAATCGTCTTGAACACATACAGCGAAACCGGCTCCGCATCCGTCTCATGCCGTTTCGGCGCGTCTCCATTTCCCGAGGCCGCTGGTTCGCCCTGCACCCACTCATGCTCGGAAGGTGCCGGAGTGTAATCCACAATAAAATCCATCACCCGGTCCGCCCCAATATTTCCCAGCCCAGAAGCAAACACCACCGGAAAGAGTCTGTCTTCGCGAATCGCGTTATGCAGCGCCGGAATCAAGTCCTCCTCAGGAATCGTTCCCTTCTCGAAGAACTCTTCCATCAGCTTGTCGTCACCCTCCGCCACCAGTTCGACCAGTTGCTCGTGCGATTCCTGCACCTGCGCCCGCATGTTCGCGGGAATCTCAGTCTCCTTACCCTTCCCGTTTCCTCCCAGCTCATAGGTGTAAGCCTTCATGCGAACCAGGTCGACCACGCCGCTCAAACTCTTCTCACTCCCAATCGGCAGCTCGATCGGAATCACATTCCGTCCAAACGCATTGATCAGCGACTCGAGCACGCGCTCCGCATTCGCCCGGTCGCGGTCCATCCGGTTGACCACAATCAGCCGCGGAGTCTTGTACTCCTCGCAATCTTTCCAAACCCGCTGCGTCACCACTTCCACGCCGGCCACGCCATCCACCACCACAATCGCCGCATCCACCACCGGCAGCACCATCCGCGCCTCGTGGACGAACATATTGAACCCCGGCGTATCAATCACGTTGATCTTCGTTTTGCCCCACTCCACGTAAGCCGCCGCAGCGGCAATCGACATCTTCCGCGCGATTTCTTCCTCGTCGTAATCACTAGTCGACGACCCATCGTCCACCCGCCCCAGCCGCGGCGTTGCCCCCGCGGTGTACAGCATGGCTGACAGCAGCGAGGTCTTCCCCGCATGCCCGTGCCCTACCATCGCGACATTACGAATGTTTTCTCCGGAATAAACTTTCACCAGTAGGCTCCTTCGCAGGCGTGGAAAGAGAGAAGGCCCAAGAATCAGAATAAAGAAACGGGCAGTACACAGGCCAGCCCAACCTACCTGCCAAAACCTAGGATGCTACCACGCGGCAAGTGCACGCCTCAACCCAGGTACCGCAGGTCAATTTTTATTAGAGCCGAAGTGGAAAGCCTCCTGCACGGTTGAAGCCGATGGCTTCCCGTCCACAAGTTGAGGCTCAAAAACGTCTTGCTTGACGGCAGCCACAACTGGCCCGATGAAAATTTCATCGCCTCCTACAACCTTAACATCCTCAACTTTTCCATCGCTGCCGACCGTCATCGTGAGGTAGACGGAACCGGATTTCCCCGCCAGCTCCGGCAACAGAAGGGGGTCGGGGCCGGAGATTTTGTTCGGAGATAAGACAAGAGCCCCTTTGTCAGTGACAGCCCCGGTACGAAACTCAGGGCGAGACGGAACATCCGACGTGTAATCAGCACTCCCCGCCGCCTTGTCTCCCTTGCCTTTCAACACAAACCGGAATCCCATCTGGCTTTCTACAGGGATTGGTACTCCGTTAAGGAGATACGGCCGAAAACGAAAATCCCTCAGCGCTTCGACACTAGCTGCCACCAGAAGTGGATCACCCTCGACGGCAAGACTTCGCACCACTCTCCCGGTCTCGTCAACTTCAACCTCGAGAATCACATCGCCTCTAATCCCGGCCCGGACGGCCTGCTCGGGATACAGGGGCTCCGCGCCCTTCTCGAGGAAAGCACCGAGAACGCCCGCCGAGACCCGTATGCGCCTAGGGCGAGAGGATTCCGTGGCGGCCGACGTGCCCGAGTGTTCTTGAGAGAATGCGAGGACTACGGAAATGACAACAAGAACGCAGCAACGAGCTGCCTTGCGCATTGTTAGCCTCCTTTTATGCAGAAACCCGAGGTCTAGGTAGTCTACAGCGCCCCGTCGGGCATCGCGCTCTATTCGGGTAGGGCGACCCTACCGTACTCAGGCCCGCCCGTTGTATCATCCTCCGCATGCTGGGCAACCGCACCAACGAGCAGTGGATCGCCCAATACTCCTCCAGCCATCAGAACCGCGCGAACCGCGTCTGTCACACCCTCGGCATCCCAACCATCGTGCTCTCGATCGCAGTTTTTGTAGCCAGCATCTTCGTCCATCGCCTGTGGCCCTACGCGCTGGCTCTTTTTATCCTCGGATGGCTTCTCCAATTCATCGGCCACGCCTTCGAAGGCAAGCCCCCGGAATTCTTCCACGACTGGCGTTTCCTGTTCGTCGGCGTCCGCTGGTGGTGGGCCAAAATTCAAGGTAAAGCCTGAACCACGCGGAGCAGGCTTCGGGAAGGGCACGAGTTCCGCCTGCGGTAACCGCACTCTGCTTGCGCCCGTTTGGAATTCTGTTCTATGCTAGCTTCACGCTGGGGTTCTGAATCACACGGGGAAGCATGCATCGCCTGACCGCAAGACTGCTGCTGTTCTTCGCACTCGTGGGAACGCTTGCCCCGCTGGCGCTTGCGGCCACGGCTGCCCCACTCCATGCCTGCTGCCTCCGCAGGGCCCATCACTGCCACGAGGCGGCGGCTTCTGAATCCAGTCAGCCCGTCATCCGCGACGCTTGTTGCTGTAACCACGATTGCGGCCGGGCGACCGTCTCAGCCCAATGGGCTCACCCGGAGTCGCAACCGGCAGCTTTTTTTCTGCAAGCCGCTTCTTCACGCGTAGCCGTAATCCAGCCGGACTCCCCGGCCACGGCCCCAGCAGAATTCCAGTCCACCCGCGCCCCGCCCGCCTGCTGAAGTTGTCTCCGAAATCGAATCAAGTTCCGCTTGCCTGACGCAAGCGCGCGTTCTCGGCCGCAACGTTTCCCGTTCGCCGCCGGAGCCAACCCAGGCGCCTTCCCTGCAAGTCGCCCTAACCCGATGCAGAGAATGGAGACATTTATGAGACAAGTTGCTAGCTTGGCGGCAGTTGTTTTATTCCTGAGTGCCGTGGCGTTCGCCACGATTTTCGGTTCCGTTCGCGGCGTCGTTCACGATCCTCAGCACCGCCCCATTCAAGGCGCTATGGTCATGCTGAAGGCGGAGAACTCGGAGTGGACCAAGTCCCTGGATTCCGACAGTAACGGAGAATTTGAATTTACCTCCGTACCCATCGGCGACTACACCATCACCGTCACCGCCCCCGGCTTTCAGCAGACCCGACAAACCGCCGTGGTTGAGTCAGACACCAGCCCGGTGCTGCATTTTCTGTTGGCTGTCGCTGGCGCGAGGGAAACTGTCGCCGTCTCGGGAAGTCCAGTGGAAGCGACCATCGACACTGTGACTCCTACGACGATGGTGAGCCGCATCGACATTCAGCAAACCCCGGGCGCAGACCGTACCAACGGCATGGAGATGATCACAGACTATGTGCCCGCCGCATACGTCACACACGACATGCTGCATATGCGAGGCGGCCATCAGGTCGAGTGGCTGATCGATGGCGTACCCATCCCCAACACCAACATCGCCAACAATCTGGGGCCGCAGATCGACCCCAAGGACATCGATTACATCGAAATTCAGAGAGGCAGCTACGACGCCGACTACGGCGACCGCACCTATGGAATCTTCAACGTCGCGCCGCGAACCGGTTTTGAACGCGACCGCGAATGCGATCTTGTCATCTCTGGCGGAAACTTCTACCAAACCAACGACCAGCTCAGTTGCGGAGGACACACGTCGCGATCTGCTTATTACGCTAGCCTGACCGGAGATCGCAGCAATTACGGGCTCCAGACCCCGGTCGCACAGGTCGACAACGACGCCGCCAACGGCATAGGCGGATTCACCTCGTTGATCTTCAACCCCAATCCCAAGAATCAATATCGCATGGTCGGATCCCTGCGCCGGGATTATTACCAGATTCCCATCGACCCCAACCCCAACTCCCTGGGAAACAGCGTTTATCCGAGTTCCGGCCTGCACGATGCCGAGGTCGAGCCCGACGGCTACGCGACCCTCTCTTGGGTCCACACCTTCGATCCAAACACGCTGCTCACCGTCTCCCCTTTTTACCACTACAACGGCGCGGACTATAACGGCGGCCCCAACGATTTCCCGGTCATCTCGACGGTCAAGCAAACCGCGCAGTACGTCGGCGCACAAATGGCCTTGAACGTAAACCTAAAGCAAAATGACCTGCAAGCCGGCGTCTACGGATTCTTCCAGCATCAGTACAACTATTTTTTTAACGATTTCACCGACACCACGCCCAACGTCCCCCCTTCTTCGATCGGAGTCAACGGCGGTGTAGCTGCGTTCTTCATCAACGACAAATTCAAGGTCACGCCGTGGCTGACTTTGATCGCCGGACTCCGCGAAACTGCCTTCAGTGGCCCGATTTCCGAGCACGCCACCGATCCGCGCCTCGGGGCCGCCGTCCGCATTCCGCATCTCAACTGGACGTTCCGCGGATTCTACGGCTACTTCTACCAGGCGCCGCCGCTTTCTACCGCGACGGGCCAGCTGATCAGTCTGGGCCAGCAGCAGGGATTTCAGGGGTTCACTCCGCTGAGCGGCGAACGCGATATCGAATGGCAGGTTGGCGTCACGATTCCGCTACGGGGCTGGGTGCTCAGCGCTGACAATTATGAAACCAGAGCGCGAAATTGGCTCGACCACAACAACATCGGAGAATCGAATATCTTCTGGCCCATCACTTGGGCCTACGCCCAAATTCAGGGATGGGAGCTTACGCTGCACTCCCCTAACCTTTGGCATCATGGCCAGCTTCACCTCGCCTACGCCAATCAAATCGCCCAGGCCACCTCGCCCATCACCGGCGGCCTGATCTTCGACGTTACTCCGGGATTGGCTCCCGTCGATCACGACCAGAGAAACACTCTTAACGTCGGCTACAACACGAGCCTGCCCTGGCACGCCTATGCCTCCACAAACGTCTACTACGGCTCGGGATTCACCAACGGGTTGTATGGGACGCCGCAAGCGCAATACCCCGGACCGTATTTGCCCGGACACACCACGGTTGATCTCGCTCTCGGCAAAACCTTCGCCGAAAGATACACCGTTTCCGTAGATGCCCTGAACGTGGCCAACCGCCGCGTGCAGCTCGACAACAGCCTCACCTTCGGCGGATTTCACTGGAACGACCCGCGCCAACTCTATGTAGAGTTTCGCTACCGGTTTCATTACTGAGGCCGCAAGTCATGAAATCCCCGACCGTACTCGGATATAAGAAAGGGACCATGCCCATGAATCCGAATTCACTCTCGCCCCGTCTCGCACTTTTCTGCCTGTGCGCCCTGCTCGTCGTTTCCGCCGCCTGCAACCGTGCACCGTCGGGGCCCGGCGCAACAAACGCCCAATCCGGCGTCAAGCGCTTTGCCTTCAAAGGCAAAGTCATGTCCGTCGATAAGAACTCCAGAACCGCCAACATCGACAACGAGCCCATCGCCGGCTTCATGGACGCGATGGTCATGCCCTACACCATCAAGCCCGCCTCCTCGCTCGATCAACTCCAGCCCGGCGACTCCATCACCGCCGACGTGATCGTCCAACCCGACAACACCTACTGGCTCGAGAACGTCAAAGTCATCAGCCACTCTCAGACCCCAGCCGACAAGCCCACATCGAGCATCCACATCCCGTCTCCCGGAGACCAGGTGCCCGATTTCAAGCTTGTCAATCAAAGCGGCCAGCACACGTCGCTCCATCAATATCGCGGCGAGACCTTGCTGCTAACGCTCATCTACACCCGTTGCCCATTCCCCGATTTCTGCCCGCGCGTCAGCCACGAGTTCGCCGCCATCGATCGCCAGGTCCGCGCCGATCCCTCTCGCTACGGCAAGACTCACCTGCTCAGCATCAGCTTCGATCCCGCCCACGACACGCCCAAAGTTCTCCGCGCCTATGGCTTCTCCTGCGCCGCCACCAAAGATCCCTCCCTGTTCAAGCACTGGGAATTTTCCGCGATTCCCCAACCCGAGCTGAAGGATTTCGCCGACTATTTCGCCCTCGCTTACAGCGAAGATGGCGGCTTGATCACCCACTCCCTGAGCACCACCGTAATCTCTCCCGACGGAAAGATTTACCGCTGGTATCACGGCGCCGACTGGCAGGCATCCGACCTGCTCCAGGACATCGCCGCCGCCCACACCGCCGGCTAATCGTATGAGAAGATTGGGGGAGGAGCCAGTCTTGGTTGTCATTCCGAGCAAGCGCTTTTTGCGCAGCGAGGAATCTGAGCGAGCCGCGCGACGCGGCGCGTTTTTTGCGACGCAATACTCGCGCGTTTGGCTCGCTTCCCTATGAGGATCCGCGCATGAAATATATCCTCGTCGTACTCGCCGTCCTCGGCATCGTCGTCTCCGCCCTAGCCCTGCGCGAGCATTACCGCACCGAGGGCGACTCCCCGTGCAGCATCAACGAACGCTGGGACTGCGGCATCGTCAATCACAGCCCCTACGCGGTTATCCAAGGCACCGGAATTCCCGTAGCCATCCTCGGCATCGCCGGATATCTTCTCATCGGCGCCCTAGCCCTGCGCCGCGCCTACAGCCTGCTGCTAGCCGCAGCCCTCGTAGGATTAGCCTTCTCGCTCTACCTCGCCCGCATCGAAGCCCACGTCCTCGGCGTCTGGTGCATCTACTGCGTAATCTCCCTCGGCGATATCTCGCTGATCACGTTGCTGGCGCTGGGAACCACAGTGGCCTCGCTGTTTCGCAAGTCATCCATACGGCCCTCATAAGGCCCATGAAAATTAAGAAATACATGTGGGGACGGGCGCATTCGCCCGTCCAGCGAGCGAAGCGAGCCCGGCATCCCGATTAGCATTTCTTACAATATCTCGAGCCAGATAGGCATAAAATAGTGCCGTGTTCGCGGCTGGACATGGGTCAAAGGCAGCAGCCTGAGCCGCCGCATGCCTTTCGCCATGGAAGGAGTTTCCTATGTTTCCGATCAAGACAATTAAATCTTTCTGCTTGATGGTCGCAGTCGCCCTGCTACTTATTCTGTGCGTCGGTTGCGGCAGCAGCAACTCCAAGAACAACAATATGTCGCCGGCCCAGGCCCAGGCGGTAGCGCAACAGTTCTCGCGGGCTCTCACTCAGGCTGTGAGCGGCGCAGTTTCCGCGACCGCAACGAGTGACGACCGTCCGAGTCTTTCCACCGCGGTGAATGGCATTCACCCAGACGCCTTGCCAGGATGCACTTCAACATCGAGCGGCCAGAACTGCAATATCCCTATCTCCTTGACGAACTACCCTTGCGGCGGCCCTCAAGGCGGGACCATCTCCATCACCGGCGACGTCGATGGCACTCTGAACAATAACGGCAGTGGCTCTCTGAATGCCCAGCTCGCGATAACCCCGGCCAATTGTTCGGTGTCGAACCTGACCGTGAATGGCGATCCGAGCATCAACGTCGGCGGCCAAATCAACTTCACCAATGACGAGACCCCCGTGTTTCCCGTAACCTTCACCGAAGCCGGAGGCATCTCCTATGGCCCCAATCCCTCCGGAAGCTGTCAGCTGAATGTCACGTATACAGTAAATTCTTCTCTAGCCTGCACGATCAGCGGAACCGTCTGCGGCCAATCGGTAAGTGGTAGTTGCTAGGAGACGCGCGCCAACGGAAAAGGCGGCCTGACTGGGCCGCCTTCTCGCTTTTTGATCCGTGCAAATCCGCGAAAATCCGTGGCAAAGAATTCCTAAATATCCAGATTCTTCACATCCAGCGCATTCTCTTCAATAAACTTCCGCCGCGCCTCCACGTCTTCGCCCATCAGCGTGGTAAAGATGGTTTCGCACTCGGCAATGTCTTCCAGCTTCACTGAAAGCAAAGTCCGCCGTTCCGGATCCATGGTCGTCTCCCACAACTGCGGAGCGGTCATCTCACCCAAGCCTTTATAGCGCTGCACATCATACCCGCGGCTGCCTTCTTTCTTCACATACTCAAATAGCTCGCGAGCCGTAGCTTTCTCCACCGGCTCGATCACCGCCTTGTGCTTGGGCGCGGCCTTGGCGCCTTTCTTTTCGGATTTCCCATCAGCCCCACCCGCGCCGTTGTCGGCATCATCGTCCGCCGCTTCATCGCCATTGCCGCCCGCTGCGCCAGCCTTGACCACAGCTTCAACAACGAAGGGCGGTTCCAGATAAGGCTCAATCTGCTTGAACTTCGAAATCAACTGCCGGCACTCCGCGCTTGAAGCCAGCTCCCAGTTGATCACATGCTCCGAGCCCTGCGAGTTCACGAATCGCACTTCCCAAAGGTTGTGCTCTTCGTCAAAGCGCGATTCCACGCTCTTGAACTTCCGGTCTTTCTGCAGCTTCTTCAGTTCCCGCTCCAGCTTCTCGATCTTTTTCGGCGGAGTCTTCTTGTCCCCCTCGAAATCCGTGTGCTTGGAAAAATCCAGCCGAGGTAATAGTTCGGTGACACTCTCATCGCGCAACCGCTTGTTCACCTTATCGAAGAAGTTGAGATACTCCTTCAGTACGGTCATAAAGCGATTCAGCGCGGCGCCTTCCAGCTTGGCCGCACCTTCGCCATAGCGCACCGTCACCCCATCGGCCCCGCGTTTTAGAGTTACTTTGTCAAAGGCATCGTCGTCCTTGATGTACTGCATCGACTTGCCCTTTTTGATCGAGTACAGCGGCGGCTGCGCAATAAAAACATTCCCGCGCTTGATCAATTCCTGCATGTGCCGGAAGAAGAACGTCAGCAGCAACGTGCGGATATGCGATCCGTCCACGTCCGCGTCGGTCATCAGAATGATCTTCCCGTAGCGCACCTTGGTCGGATCGAAATCATCTTTTGCAATGCCGGTGCCGAGCGCAGTGATCATGGCGCGAATTTCCTCGTGCGCCAGCATCTTGTCGTAGCGGGCCTTCTCGACGTTAAGAATTTTTCCCTTGAGCGGCAGAATCGCCTGAAACCGCCGGTCCCGTCCCTGCTTCGCTGTCCCGCCGGCCGACTCGCCCTCAACCAAAAACAGTTCGCAGCGGTTCGGATCGCGCTCCGAGCAATCCGCCAGCTTCCCCGGCAGCCCGCCGGAATCGAGCGCACCTTTGCGCCGCGTCAAATCCCGCGCCTTGCGCGCTGCCTCCCGCGCCCGCGCCGCGTCCACAGCTTTATTGATAATCTTCCGCGCTACGGTCGCATTTTGCTCAAAGAACGCGCCCAACCGCTCGTTGATAAAGGCTTGAACTACTCCTGCGATATCGGAATTCAGCTTGCCCTTGGTCTGCCCTTCAAACTGCGGCTGCGACAGTTTCACGCTGATCACCGCGACCAAGCCTTCGCGAACGTCATCCCCAGTCAGGTTCTCCTTGATGTCCTTGAACAGGCCCATTTGCTGCCCGGCATAATTAATCGTGCGCGTCAGCGCCATGCGAAAGCCGGACAGATGCGTGCCCCCGTCCACGGTATTGATGTTGTTCGCGAAGCTAAACACCGATTCCGAATACCCGTCGTTGTACTGCAGCCCAATCTCCATGGCCACGCCGCTGCGTTCCGCTTCCATGTAGATCGGCTTCTCGTGCAGCAGTTGTTTGCCGCGATTCAAATGCTTGATGAACTCCGCAATGCCGCCGTTGTACTTGAACTCGGTGTGCTTGGCCTCACCACTCTTGGCATCAGTTGAGCGCTCGTCAGTCAGGGTGATCAGCAGTCCTTTATTCAGGAATGCCAGCTCGCGCAACCGCTGCGCCAGCGTGTCGTAGTTGTATTCCGTAGCCGTAAAGATACTGCGATCCGGCAGGAAATGAACTTTCGTCCCACGCTTCTTGGTGGCGCCCGCCTTCGCCATTTTGCTGGTAGGGTCGCCCTTCGAATAGGTCTGCTGCCAGGTCCCACCATCGCGCCAGATTTCCAGATCGAGTTCCTCACTCAGCGCGTTCACGCAAGAAACGCCCACACCGTGCAGTCCGCCAGAAACCTTGTAGGTGGACGAATCAAATTTCCCCCCGGCGTGCAAGGTAGTCATCACTACCTGCGCGGCGGAAACCTTTTCCCCGTCGATCACCATGTCATCCACGGGAATCCCGCGCCCATCGTCGATCACGGTAATGCTGTTGTCGATGTGAATCGTGACTTCAATCTTCGTTGCAAATCCGGCCAGCGCCTCGTCGACAGAATTGTCCACAACTTCGTAAACGAGATGATGCAAACCCAGATCGCCGGTCGAGCCGATATACATCGCCGGACGTTTGCGCACCGCTTCCATGCCGCCGAGCACTTTGATCGAGTCGGCAGTGTAGTCGCTATTGCCGCCGCCGTTCCCGGCGGTAATCGGCGTCACAACTCCGTTTTTTGTTTTGGTTTCGACGATGGGAGTATTGATCTCTTTGGTGGCCATTCCGCTCCGCGGGAGAATGCCCCGACTTTCTCTCAGAACCGGGCCCGGTTACGTCTTGAAAATGAGCCTGAAAACCCGCCCCAACCCAGCCTCTGGACTGCGCCCACGAATTGACTTCAAGTGATTGAAATATCTTATACTTAGGTTCGTTTGGCGACTGTCAAGATTATACCACGAAAACCCCGCTTTTTCGACCCCTCCGAACCCCGAATCGGGCCAGTAAACGTCCCATTTTGAGTCTGTTTTTGCGAGGCCTCGGGCGGCCTGGAGGACTGCCGCCATACAATTCAGGAAACCAGCATCGACAGGTTTTATTTTCCGGCACCTCGACCCGGTTCTGCGCCATCTAACTCCACGACCCTGATAAGATAGACGCACCGGGGAGTCCTTAACCAATAATGCCAGTTCCCGTTTCACAAATGTGGACCGTTTCGTCGTACGTCCTGCGGCAAAAGTTGGCCGGCCGCAAGCAGTACCCGCTCGTGCTCATGCTCGAGCCTCTGTTCCGCTGCAACCTGGCCTGCGCTGGATGCGGCAAGATCCAATACCCCGCCCACATCCTGAAGAAAGATCTCTCTCCCGAAGAGTGTTTCCGCGCCGTCGACGAGTGCGGGGCTCCCATGGTCTCGATCCCCGGCGGCGAGCCGCTGATGCATCCCCAGATCGCCGAGATTGTCGAAGGCCTGGTGGCACGCAAGAAATATATCTACCTCTGCACCAACGCCCTGCTGCTGAAAGAAAAGCTGAATCTTTTCAAGCCGAGCAAGTACCTGACCTTCAGCGTGCATCTCGACGGCCAGCGCGAAGAGCACGATCTCGCCGTCTGCCGCGAAGGCGGTTACGACATTGCGGTCGAGGCCATCAAAGAAGCCCTGGCTCGCGGCTTCCGCGTCACCACCAACACGACGCTATTCGACGGCGCCGACCCAAAGAGTGTCCGCGCCTTCTTCGACGACATGATGGAGCTCGGGCTGGAGGGGATGATGCTCTCGCCCGGCTACTCCTACGACAAAGCTCCGGACCAAAAACATTTCCTCGGCCGGGCCCGCACCCGCCGTATGTTCCGCGCCATCCTGTCGAACCGCAAAAAGAACTGGCGCTTCAACCTCTCGCCACTTTTTCTAGAATTCCTGATGGGCAAGCGCACCTACCCCTGCACCCCGTGGGGCATGCCCACCTATAACGTTTTCGGATGGCAGAAGCCCTGCTACCTGCTCCAGGATGGCTATGCTGAAACTTTCGCCGAGCTGCTCGCGACTACCAACTGGAGCAACTACGGCACCGAATCCGGCAACCCGGCCTGCGCCAATTGCATGGTCCACAGCGGCTACGAAGCCTCCGCGGTGAATGCGACATTCAGTTCGCTCGAAGGATTCCTGGCCACAGTAAAAGCCACGCTGTTCGACGGCTACCGCGACGAAGAGGCGCTGCGCTTGTTGGAGGAACATCAGGCGCCGGTGCATCCGCTGGTGCAGATCGCCACAAACGATTCTCTGCAAGAAACCCGCGCGTGATGTTCACATAGAGGCTATGACAGGCAAAGAATCCGGCCACATCGATCACGAAGCCGCGCAAGCCGTGCCCCACACCAATCCCGATACTCTGGAAGTTGCTCCCGGCACTGCCCACGAAAAGCTCGAAGGCTGGATCCCGCAGCTGGCCACCGAAGAAGAAATCCGCGTAGCGCTGGAAAAAGCTTTCGACTACCGCGGTGACGTAACCATCACCCGCAAAGACGGATCGAAAATCGAAGGCTACCTCTTCGACCGCCGCAGCGCCTCCACACTGCAAGATTCCGTAGTCCGACTCTTCCCGAAGAACGGCAACGAGAAAAGCTCCATCTCTTACGCTGAAATCGCCGCCCTCGCCTTCACCGGACGCGACACCGCCGCCGGCAAGAGCTGGGAAGCCTGGATGAAGAAATATGCCCAGAAAAAAGCTGCCGGCGAAACCAACATCGCCCTACAACCCGAACCCTTAGACTAATCTCGATCCCCTGTCATCCTGAGCGGAGCATGAGCGCCTGAAAGGCGGTCGTGCGCAGTCGAAGGACCCCATGCATGCCGGCATGAAAACCGGCGTTGAAGGGAATTTGCACCACGAACTATCGCGCGGTTTTCGCCGCCCCAAAACTCAGACCTCCGACTAACTCCTCCACCTCATCCTCCGTCCCCCCAATAAACGTAAACGAAACCGCATACCCACGCGCCAGCACTACCAATGTCGATTGCCGCATCACCCGCGACCCCACATCCTTCTGAAAATCTCCCCGCACCACTTTCTTAGTCCCAATCACAAACTCGTAAGGCTCCTCAACCACCTCGAAACCCTGAGCCTGAGCCACTTCGGTCACGGGCCCGAAATACTGCGCCGCATCCTTCAATCCTGGGTAAGCCGCCGAGCTCTCCGCCGCAATCAGAATTGAAGAATTAACATCCTCCGCCCGAGCCTCGGGAGGCCGCGAAAACACCGCCAGCAGCACCTTACTGCAAGTGTGGGGACAGCCGCCCTCGCCTGCCCTGAGCGGAGCCGAAGGAGGTGTCCGATCGAGCGCAGCTCGATCATCTTTTGCTGACGCCGCATCGTCCCGCGCATTCATCTCCTCAGTCCGAAGCACCCACGCCGCCGGAACCTTGCACGTAAATCCAAACCCGGGATTGCGGTAGATGCTATTACTCACCGCTCCGGAATCCAGCGGAGAACTTCCGGATGCGGATTTTCTAGCTGGATTCGATGAGGAAGAAGAGGATGACGAGGAAGGCTGCGCCGCCTGCGCCCGAAGCGCCAGCGGTGCAAACATGATTGCCGCACAACTACAAAGACACACGCAGAGGAATCGGCGAAAACTCATACCGCCATGTTATCCGAATGCCATCCCAATGACCCAGACGGCTGTCCTACGCCGCCCGCCCCAGCACTGGCTGCGTGCAATGCGAACACCGCCGCGCCTCAATCGGAATCTCGCTCAAACACTCGGGACATTTCTTGGTCGTCGGATCAGGCGGCTTCTCTCCCCGATTCATCCGCGCCACCAGCGCATTCACCGGCGTCACAACAAAGAAATATATCGCCGCCGCAATCAGGAAAAACGACACGCAGGCATTGATGAATTCGCCGACCGGAAAGTGCGTGGTCCCAATCGAGAATCCTAGGTAGGAAAAATCCGGCTTGCCCACCACGGCCGCGATCAACGGCGTCAGCAGATCCTTGGTCAGCGCCGTGACCACCCCGCCAAACGCCGCGCCAATCACCACGCCCACCGCCATGTCGACCACATTGCCCCGCAGAATGAACTTCTTGAATCCGTCGAGCATAGAAACCTCCAAACTTGATCGGTCGCAAATGTATGACAGGAAGGCCCACAGGTCAAGCCCGGCGGGACATTTGGGCTCTCAGGGAAAATAAAAGTTGTTGCAGAAAGAAGGAGCGCTCAGATCCGCATCGGCATCACAATATACCGGTACTTATAATCATCGCCCTCAGCCGGCCGCAACTGTCCCGCCGATTGCGAATCCTTCAACTCCAGCCGCACGTCGTCAGTCCCCGCAGCTTTCAGGAAGTCGACCAGGTACTGCGCATTGAAGCCGATGGTCAGGGTTTCGCCGTCATAAGGAGCCTCAATCGAATCCTCCGACTCACCCGCTTCGGTCGACGAGGCCGAAATCTTCACCTCGCCTTTTTCCAGCTTCAGCCGCACCGCCCGCGAACGCTCGTCGGCAAACTGCGCCACGCGAAGAATCGCCGAGTTCAAATCGGAGTTGTTCAGCGTAATGCTCTTGTTGTTGTCCTTGGGCAGCACTGCTTCGAAATTCGGGAACTGTCCCGTAAGCTGCCGAGAGGTCAGGAGCCGCGAGCCAATGCGGAAGAAAAGAGTCGACTCATCCTTGGCAAACTCCACAGTCTCGGCGTCGGTCGAATCCAGCAGCGACTTCAATTCGTCCATACACTTCTTCGGCACCAGCGTCTTCATCTCGCCGGAAACGCCTTCAAACTTTTCTCCGCTGCGCTCACAATGCGCCAGCCGATGCCCATCCGTCGCGACCATCGTGATTGACTCTGGCTTCAACAGCATCAGCGCGCCATTCAGCGTGTAGCGCGACTCTTCGCTGGAAATCGCAAACCCGGTGCGTGCAATCAACCCGCGCAACACTTGTCCCGGAATCTTCACCACCCCTGCCGTGGGAAACGCCGGCAAGCTGGGGAAATTCGACTTCGCCATCCCCACCATCTTCGTGTTGGACCGGCCGCAGCGAATGCTGACCCAGTGATTTTCCAACAGCTTGATCGTGATATCAGCATCCGGCAAGAGCTTTACGTAGTCATGCAGTTTGCGCGCCGGAATCGTGCACGACCCTTCCTTCTTCACTTTCGCATTGCACGAAGTTCGCAGGCTAAGATCCAGGTCGGTCGCCGTCAGCGAAAGCTTCCCGCCCGCAGCCTCGAACAGATAATTGGAAAGAATGGGAATCGTGGTCTTGCGCTCAACCACGCCCTGGGTCGCCGTCAACTCGCGCAGCAACTCAACCTTGCTGACTGTAATCTCCATCGTACCCACCGCCGCCCCTACTGCTTCCACCGCTTCCACCGGCATATACTTTGTCTCCCCTGCCGCGTGCTACTTTTATTACTTCCCTTATATCAAATACAAAACCTATAAAACCAGCAGTAACAGTAGGTGCCGCGCAGAAGTGGAAAACTTTAAGAACTGACCTATTGTCACCACCTTGAGGAGCGTCCCTTCGTGTGAGAAATCGGTCCCAAACCTGGCGGAGACCCTACAACAAGATTTCCGCTTTTCTCATTTCCCCCAGCCCTTGCACAGTTTCCACATCCCATTCACAGCTCGGAAAAAAGATAAATGCAACCTTCCGTGCAAAACGCAAAATATCGCGCGTTTATCCGCCCAATTGCTCGGTCAGTTTGTTGAGCAGCCTGTTTAAATCTTTGTCGTTCTTGCGAGCCTCTTCAATCTTCTCGACCGAGTGCAACACGGTCGTGTGATGTTTTCCGCCAAACTGCCGGCCAATTTCCGGCAGCGACGCCTCGGTCATATGCTTCGCCAGATACATGGCAATCTGCCGCGGATAAACAATGGCCCGCGAATTGTCTTTCGCCTTGATCTCGACCAGGCGCAGCCCAAACTGCTCGGCCACCATTTTTTGAATGGACTCAATCGTAACTTTACGCGCCTGGGAATCAATAAAATTCTTCAACACCTGCTGCGCATAAGGCAGCGTGATCTCCGCCCCAATCAGCGACGAATGCGCCACCAACCGGATCAGCGCGCCTTCCAACTCCCGCACATTTGACCGGATATTCTGCGCCACATACAGCGCCACATCGGTCGGCAACGTCACTTTTTCCTGCTCCGCCTTTTTCTGCAGGATGGCTACCTTCGTCTCCAGATCGGGCGGCTGAATATCGGCAATCAGTCCCCACTCAAACCGGCTGCGCAGCCGGTCTTCAATCTCCGCCAATTCCTTGGGCGAGCGATCGCTTGCGATCACGATCTGCTTCATCGTGTCGTGCAGCGCGTTGAAGGTGTGGAAGAATTCCTCCTGCGTGCGTTCTTTGCCCGTCAGGAATTGAATGTCATCGATCAGCAACACATCAACGCTCCGGAACTTGTCGCGGAACGACGTCATCTTGTCGTAGCGCAGCGAGTTGATCATGTCGTTGGTGAATTTCTCGCTCGACACGTAGCAGATCGCCGCCTGCGGCTGCCGCCGCTTCACTTCATGTCCGATGGCCTGCATCAGATGCGTCTTGCCCATACCGACGCCGCCATACAGGAACAACGGGTTGTAGGCTTTTGAAGGGCGTTCCGCAACGGCCTGGCATGCCGCGTGCGCGAACTGATTACCGCTGCCGATCACGAACGCGTCAAATGTATAGCGCGGATTCAATTGCGCCGCACCATCCCAGTCGAACCGCGCCTGCGCCGGAGCCCCGCCCACCGGGACCGGACCAGCCGACAGTCCGCCATTGTGCCGCACCGCCGTCGCCGCCGGATCGTCCTCCGGCGTAACGAACTTCACGTCGTTGAACTCCAGCCCCAGGTTGTCGATCGCCTCCTGGATCAGGTCGGCATATTTGTCAGCGGTGTGCCGGAAGTCCGCCGTGGGCACCCGCACGAACAAAACTCCTCCGCTGGAGTGGCTGTAGCGCGTCGGTTTCAACCACGTGTCATAGGCGTGCCGGTTAATCTTCTTTTCCAGCGCATCCAGAATGCGCGTCCACGGATTGGGGGAAAGTGGTGTGCTCTGAGCTGACATAATTATGAAATACCCGCCGCGGCGTCCCGGCGGCTGGCTGAGGGCGCCTGTCTAAAACTGCTGTTTACCTGCTCGCTGATGGAACTCTTAGTGTACTGCGGAATGCGCCACTTGTGTGGTGCGCGGTTGCCATTTACGAATGAGATTTTCAAACTTGACCGTGCGGAATCGTAGCACAAAACTTTTTTGCCGTGACGGAAATCTTCGCGCACAAATTTTTTCCGAACACCATTCGGAACCCCAAGAGGCGCGCCTGTCAAGTGTCAAGGATGTAACTGCAACGGCCGCGGTGCAAACGCGCGAAGCGTTTCTCGCCCAAGCCGCGACCGGGCAATGCACTCCGAATCGTTCTGCGTCGAAGAGCCGGCGATGGAGACTGTAAACTGGGAACTGGGAACTGAGAACTGGCACCGCCCTTTGCCCTCACCCCACCCCGTCATTTATACTTACCGTTTGCCATAACACTGTCGACGGAATCAGGAGCAGCTATCTTTCATGCCCAAGCGTACATTCCAACCCAACCGGCGCAAGCGGAGCAAGAAGCATGGTTTTCGCACGCGCATGAAGACCCAGGGCGGCAGAAAGGTGATTTCCCGCCGCCGCGCCAAGGGACGGAAGCGGGTCTCCGTGAAACCCGGCTTCCGCGAGTAGCTTTTCCGGTGCCGCTCACTTCCACAGTCGAAACCCTCAGCCGCCCGCGGCATCACGACGGCGTGCTGGCTTATGCCAAGTTGGGAGCTCGGTCGCACTTCGCCATGCCGCCAAAGCCAACAGCCCGATTTCCCCGCACCGCGCGCCTTCTGCGCCATGCGGATTTCGAGCGCGTCTACAAACAAGGACGCCGCCACTTCTCCGCGTCCATCACGGTTTTTTATTGGCCGCGCCCAGCGGGAGAAACGCGAGCTGCCGGCTTGCGCATCGGATTCACGGTCGGCCGCGCCCTCGGCGGCGCCGTCCAACGTAATCGCATGAAGCGCCGCCTGCGCGAAGCCGTTCGTCTGACGCGTCCGTCGGCGTCCGTCGCGGCAGACGTTGTCATCAATCCGAAAAAGTCATTGCTGGCTGCCGACTTCGCCGCACTGCAAAACGAAATCAGCCGAGCCTTCGCCGTGATCGAGCAAAAGCTGTCAGGGAAAGCAAACCCTGATGCGGCCATGAACAGAATTGCCGAAGTCCGAAGCCCGAAAGCCGAGGGCCGCCCTTGAGCAACATCGCCAAATTCGTCACGCTGCAACTGCTGCGGGCCTACAAGTGGGCGATCTCGCCCATCCTGCCCCCAGCCTGCCGCTACGTGCCGACCTGCTCCGAATATGCCATGGAGGCCGTCGAGCGCTACGGCGCTCTGCGCGGCGGATGGATGGCCTTTACCCGCATCCTCCGCTGTCATCCCTTCGCACGCTCGGGCTACGACCCGGTGGTTAAGCAGGCAACCGGCGGAAACTGTGATTCAGTTTCCCTGAGGTAATTAAGGAAGACTTTGGCCGAATATCAAAATCCTCAACAAGAGCCCGGCTCCGAACGCCGGCTTCTCATCGTCGTTGCTCTGACCTTCGTCGTCCTCGTTGTCTCTCAAGCAGTGCTCAAGAAGTACGCGCCGCCGCCAACCGAGCCAGCGAAAAATAAATCCGTACAAACACAGCCCGCAATCACACCGCCTCCATCTCCTCCAGCGCCGATTATTCCCACGCATCCAACCTCGACGGTTACCAAGCAGGCTTCCACCGAAACCGAAACCGTCATCGAAAACGACCTGTACAAAATCACGTTCACTAACCGCGGCGCGCAGGTCAAATCCTGGATCCTGAAGAAGTTCGATAACGACGCCCAAAACGGCCGGCTCGAATTAGTCAACACCGCCGCCGCTCAAAAATTCGGCTACCCGCTCTCGCTTTGGACCTACGACGAAACTCTCAACAGCCGTCTCAACTCCGCGCTCTACGTAGCTTCAAGCGAAGGCAGTCTCACCGCCCCGGCCACGATTACCTTCGAATACGCTGCTCAGGATCTCGTCGTCCGCAAGACTTTCCATTTCGACCACACCTACGTTCTCAACGTAGAAACCTCGGTCTTCTACAAAGGCGCGGAAATCTTCGCCGCGCCCGCCTGGCCCGCCGGATTCGGCGACCAGATCACGGCGGCGTCTTACGCGGCCTCGGGCATCGACTATCACAACGACGCCTCCACCGAGCGCAGCGGCTATATCTTCTTCCCGAACTATGTCTCGCGTCTTACCGTCAAGGCCATCAGCGGCGGCAACACGATAAAAGGTCCGTTCGAGTGGGCGGGTACTGGCGACCAATATTTCACCGCGATTTTTATCCCCAACGATCCCACCACAGCGGCCATGATCACGTTGCGCAATCCCATCGAGATCCCGCAGAAGCCAGGCTTCAATCCCGTCGGCGCCAGTTCCAAAGACACCGCCAACGTAGATGTCCTGGGCGCGGCTGTCGGCGACCTCCACGGCCCCACCGTTGAGCGGATGTACGTCGGCCCCAAAGAGATCGCCGTCCTCGATGCCGTTCCCGTACCCACCATCAAGAATGACAGCCCCGATCTTCGCGGCATCGTCAACTACGGCTGGTGGGGCATCCTCGCGCGCCCGCTCTTCCTCTGGCTCAAGTGGACTTTCAACCACATCATCCACAACTGGGGATGGGCCATCGTTATTCAGACTCTCATCATCACCGTTGCGTTGCTGCCCCTGCGCATCACGCAGATGAAGTCGATGCTGAAGATGCAGCGCATCCAGCCCCAGATCAAAAACATTCAGGAGAAATACAAAAAGTACAGCCTGCGCGATCCCCGCAAAGCGGCAATGAACGAAGAGATCAGCGCACTCTATAAAAAAGAGGGCGTCAATCCCGCCGGCGGTTGTCTGCCTCTTCTAATCCAGTTTCCGTTTCTGATCGCCTACTACAGAATGTTAGGCGTCGCTCTCGAGCTGCGCCACGCTCACTGGCTCTGGATCACCGATCTCTCCGCTTCCGACTGGGTGCTGCCTCTGTTGATGGTCGTCAGCATGATCGTCATGCAGCGCATGACGCCGCAGGCCGGCATGGATCCCGCTCAGCAAAAAATGATGACGATCATGATGCCGCTCTTCATGGGCTTCATCTTCTTTAAACTAGCTGCGGGATTGAACCTGTATTACACCGAGAGCAACCTGATTATGATCGCGCAACAGGCCGTCATGAACCGCACCAAGCTGGGCCGAGAAATGCGTGAAATGATGGAGAAGCGCGCCCGCAAGAAAGAGAAATAGCTGAGAGTTGCCCTATGGACAAACTAGCCGCCGCCAACCGCATCAACGAATTCCTCCAGTCCGTCGTCACCAACGGAGGTCTTCACCTCAAGTACCGCATCGTAGTCGACCCGCCAGCGCCCACCGATTGGGAGAAGCCGGAAATCTTCGTCGACTTCTCCGGCCCCGATTCAACTCTACTTCTCGATCGCGGCGCCGAACTTCTCCGCGCCCTCGAACTCTTGGCCTTCGAAATCCTGCATCTACCTTCGGCCGAGCACGAAAAGATTTCTTTCGATTGCAAGAACCAGCGTTCCATCCGCCTGCAGGAACTTCGCATGGCCGCCAGTGTTGCCGCCGAAAAAGTTCGCCAGACTGGAACCCCGTTCCACTTCGCTCCCATGTCGTCGCGCGAACGCCGCATCGTCCACCTCGCCCTGCGCGATCAAACCGACCTCCGCACCGAAAGCGACGGCGAAGGCTTCAACCGCTGCGTAGTTCTCTACCCCGCAGACTACAAACCCGCCGCCAGCAAGCCGTCGCGCCGCACCCTCCCGTAATCGGTTCTGTCATCCTGAGCGGAGATGCGCGGCCCGCGAAGCGGACCGCGTGTCGCAGTCGAAGGACCCCTTACCCGTCTGCCGCGACCACCAGCCCCGCAAGTCATTTCCACCACGGCCCGCTTCTTGCGTCTTACCCACTCAGACAGGCAGAATAGATCACACCACCATTCCACCAGAGGCCCCATGCATCTAGCGCGCCACGCAATCATTCTGCTCTCGCTCCTGCTCCCCATGTTCACGCTACTCTCCGTCGCCCAAACCGCCCCGCTCACGTATCCTCAAGCCCGCCGCAGCGACCAGGTCGATGACTACCACGGCACCAAAGTCGCCGATCCCTACCGCTGGCTCGAAGACACTGACTCGGCTGAAACTCACGCTTGGGTCGAAGCCGAAAACAAACTAACCTTCGGCTATCTTGATCAGCTCCCCTACCGCCAGGCCATTCGCGACCGCCTCACCAAACTCTGGAACTACGAGCGCTTCTCCACTCCCAGCCAGCACGGCGGACGCTACTTCTTTCAGCACAACACCGGACTTCAACAACAGAACGTCCTCCTCGTCGCCGAATCCCTCAACGCCGAGCCCCGCGTCCTGCTTGATCCCAACACGCTTTCTCCAGATGGCACCGTAGCTCTGGCCGGTGAAGCCATCTCTGACGACGGCAAACTGATGGCCTACGCCATCGCGACCTCCGGCTCTGACTGGACCGAGTGGCACGTCCGCGACGTCGACACCGGAAAAGATCTTGCCGACGATCTCAAGTGGGTAAAGTTCTCCGGCGCGTCGTGGACCAAAGACAATCAAGGTTTCTTCTACAGCCGCTACGACGAACCCACTGGCGCAACCCTGCGCGACACCAATTATTTTCAAAAGCTCTACTATCACCGCCTCGGCACGGCGCAATCCGAAGACAAACTGATCTACGAGCGCCCCGACAACAAAGAAATGTTATTCGCGGGTAATGTGACTGATGACGGCCACTATCTGATTATCCAGGTCTCGCAAGGCACGTCGCCCAAGAGTCGAATTTATTACAAAGACCTCACCCAGCCTGATTCTCCGGTAGTAAAGCTGCTCGACGATTTCGACGCCCAATACCTGTTCATCGATAACGACGGCCCCGTCTTCTGGTTTCAAACCGATCTCGACGCTCCCCGCGGACGCCTCATCGCAATCGACACCCGCCATCCTGAGCGCACCAGCTGGAAAACCGTAGTTCCCCAGGGCGTCGACAAGCTCGAGTTCTCAAACGTAGTGAACAATTCATTTCTTCTCGGATATCTGAAAGACGCCCGCACCGAGGTCCGCGTCTATGACCTCAGCGGCACATTCCTCCACAACGTCGATCTGCCTGGCATCGGCACGGCCGCAGGCTTCGGTGGCAAGCGGAAAGACAAAGAGACTTTTTACGCCTTCACCAGCTTCATCTCTCCCGCCACCGTCTATCGCTACGATCTCGAAGCCGCCAAGAGCGCCATCTTCCGCCAGCCCAAAGTCGATTTCGATTCTTCTCTCTACGAAACCAAACAAGTTTTCTACGCCAGCAAAGACGGCACCCGCGTCCCCATGTTCCTGACCTACAAGAAGGGAATCAAGCTGGACGGACAGAATCCCACATTGCTCTACGCCTACGGCGGATTCGACATCTCCCTGACGCCGAACTTTTCAGTTCCCAATGTAGTCTGGCTGGAAATGGGAGGAATCTACGCCCAGCCCAACCTGCGCGGCGGCGGAGAATACGGTGAAGAGTGGCACCAGGCAGGCATGAAACTAAAAAAACAAAATGTATTCGACGACTTCATCGCCGCCGCCGAATGGCTCATCGCCAACAAGTACACCTCTACACCAAAGCTCGCCATTCGCGGCGGCAGCAACGGCGGCCTGCTCATCGGCGCCTGCGTAACCCAGCGTCCCGATCTCTTCGGCGTGACGTTGCCCGAAGTCGGCGTCATGGACATGCTGCGCTTCCAGAAATTCACCATAGGCTGGGCCTGGACCAGCGACTACGGCTCATCCGACAACGCCGAAGATTTCAAAGCCCTCTACGCCTACTCCCCGCTGCACAATCTAAAACCAGGAACAAAGTATCCCCCCACGCTGATCGCAACGTCCGACCACGACGACCGCGTAGTCCCCGGCCACAGCTTCAAATTCGCCGCCACCATGCAAGCCGATCAAGCCGGCCCAGCGCCAATCTTAATTCGCATCGAAACCAAAGCCGGCCACGGAGCCGGCAAATCCGTCACCAAGCTAATCGACGAGACGGCAGACACCTGGTCCTTCGTAGCCCACAACCTGGACATGAAGGTTGCGTTGCAGTAGAAAGCGCCGCAGCCTGAAATACCGCCCCGTAGATCTGTCATCCTGAGGCCCGCGCTTTTTGCGGGCCGAAGGACCTATGCAACTTGCATGCACCATCACGACCGTCGACAAGCTTCCGGGGACGCTTCCATAAGATCTCATGTGCATACTATTCAGTTGCAACACGTCGAGCCCTATAGATAAAGTGATCTTCGGCACATGTATAGAGACTCTGCAGCCGACACAAGAGAAGACGTAGTTCGTACAAGGGGTCTTCAGGATCACGAAGCTGGATGGTTTGCGAAGTTGATGTTCTGGCTCGCAAGACGCCAGTATGGGCACGTCCTGCTCTCCACCCGCATTCGCGCCCAGGATTCGAAGCTGCTCGCATTAGCCGACTTAATGGGCAGGTACACGTCTGCCCGCGGGACTGTCGCGCCAAAGCTGAAGGAGTTGGTCCAACTCAAAGTCGCGGCGATGGTAGGCTGCCCGCTTTGAATCGACATTCACTCTGCCGTGAGCAGGAAGGCTGGAATCACGGAAGAGCAGTTGAGTAATCTCGCGCATTTCGAAAACAGCCCACATTTCAGCAACGAAGAAAAACTCGTGTTGCGTCTGGCTGTAAGCCTTACGCGGACACCATCGGACGTTTCCGATGAGCTTTATGCGGAGCTGAAAAAACATTTTTCTGAGCGCGAACTCGTGGAGTTAAATTCGGCTATCTGCTGGGAAAACTACCGGGCACGATTCAATCGCACGTTTGCCGTGGAAGCTGAGGGATTCTCAAAAGGCATGTTCTGCCCCCTGCCCGAGAGATGATTTAACCGGCCGATCGGCGCGTCAGTCCCGCAATACAAGAGGCGCGAAGCTTGTCGCTTGATCCCGGCAACCTACACCGCCCCTCATCCGGCGGAGGCCGGTAAGCCGAAGGCACCGCCGCATCATTCAACCATCTCCAACGACGCCCCTGGCCGATTTGTCATCCTGAGTGAAGTGGCTGGTTCGCGGAAGCGCCTCAGCGATCACCCAAAACCAGCCAATGAGCGCCATGCTTGACCGTTTGCTGCATCACGGGCATGTGCTCAAGTGCGGTCCAAGGAGCTGGAGAACCAAACTAGAGGCGCGGGAACGCTGCGAGCCCGAAGGCACGGTCCGGAGCTAGAATGACGGTGTGACCAATAAATCTGTTCGCTACCTAGGCACTCCAAACGACTGTCAGCTTCCCTAGTCGAGCAGGCTCGCAATCTCGTGTGCGAGATTAGATTCAAGCCGTTCCGAACCGTCGTAGCCACTGTGAATGAATCGAAGGCGGCCGGTAGCATCCAATATGACTAAGGTGGGATAGCCGTCGACGCCCAGCCTGATTGCGTTCGCGTTTTCCGTGTAAGCAACGGGAATCCCTAATTGCATTTTCTTAGCGTAGGCTCGCGCCATTCCATCTGTATCTCCCCCAGCACGTGCATTAACTGCCCAGAAGAGCACGGCCGGATTGTCCTTATACGATCGGTAAACCTTTTCCACTCTCGGTAGTTCCTGCCAGCAGGGCTCACACCAGGTCGCCCAAAATGCCAGAACGACAACTTTGCCTCTGAGGTCGGCGGAGCTGAGGGCTTTACCATCCTCGGTGGTCAATGAAAACTCGGGCGCCGGCATGTTGACGTGCTGGCCGGAGAGCTTTCCCATCAGGGGTGGCAACAGCGAGATCGAGGCGAGAACAATGCACCCGAGCGGGAGCAGCACAAACGTGACGCTTGCCATTCGCTTGTCGCGTATCCAACTCCGTCGGGCCAGAACCCCGCAACAGATCGAAACAGATGACACGAGCAGAAACGCAACTAGTATGTCAGTACCGAAAGCCTTGCCCGTGAGCGAGAGGGTAAGTAAAGGGACGCAAAGGCCAGAAAAGATCAGTAAGCCTTTGAACCAAGGATTCCTGGATGGGCTTTCGCCACGGAGAAATCCTAGCGCACAGCAGAATGAGGCACCGACAATGAAGAACCATCGAAGGTCGAACTTAATCGAGGTGCCAAAATCGAGAATCAAGAGGAGCACCAGCCCCAAAAAGCCCGTGAGCACATCGAGCGCCCCGATTCTAAGTGGAGGTGGGATTTTCAATAGTTTCTCCAGCACAAAACGGGAGGATTAACCCGAATACGAGCTTTCGTCAATCTAAGATACGAGGGCCGCGTACTATTGGTTCCATACTCCATCTCTTCCAGGCGTGTCCCGGCGACAAGCAGTGCGCTCAGACGGGAGATTTTCGTGTCGATCCGGTGCCAAAAGGCTGTCAGCAGCTATGAAGTATTCCTCAACGGTGAGCGAGTGCTTCCGCCCGACAGAGGCAGAAATGCTCAAGCAGCGGTGAAGTACCCAAAGACAATACCCTGAAGGTGATTCTTACTGGGGGACCGCATTCCAAAGTATTCATTCTAGTCCCGTATGACCCACGCGAGTCGAAGTGATCGCATGCAGGCCAACGACTAGCCGCCAATAAAATAACAGCTAAGGTGGCCATTGTAATTTTGCCGAGGGCTCACCTGCCCTCATCCGCCGAAGGCCCATACACCGAAGGCACCGCCACATCATTCAGCCGCAAATAAACTCCCAACTGGGCCCGATGATGGATCACATGATTCATCATCATCCGCCGCATCGCCCCGAACCGCGATCCCTCATAAAATTTTTTCTCACCCGCCGAGAGCGTCCACTTCCCAGCCCAGCGTTCATCACTGGCGCCCGCAATCGCAGCCCGCGCCGCCGCAACATTCTTGTCAAACAATTCCAGCACATGCTTCTGCGATTCCGCCACGTTCGGCTTCCGTGGCGTCTCCCCAGCCGGACGCTTGGCAAAATCCAGAGCATCCTCTTTCATCACACTCACTCCCATGCCCGGCAGCTCCGCAATATGACCGGCCAACCGTCCCAGCGTCATCGACTTCTCATGCGGCTTCCACGCCAGCTTATCCTCGGGAATCCGTTCCAAAGTCCGCCGCGCCGCCGCCATCTCCAAATCAAACTCCGGCAAAAACTCCGCACTAACGCTCATCGCACCCTCCTCACACACCGCTTTGGATGTGATGCACGCCAATTCGCTTCTCTAAAAGTTTGTCAGGCAGAAATTCGGGGCAAGAACTCCACTGGGCCAGGCCAGCAAACAGAAATCAGGATTTCCACGCAAACGAACCAGCCGCGGAACCACCAGGACGCTCCACTATTACCAACCAGGTTCGCACCGAAATCCAAACCAGCCGGCGACAAGAAATTCCACTTCAATCCCATCAAGCCCCAGACAACTGATGAAATAACCGTCGCAAAATCGCAACCTATCCCACCAGTTAACTACTGAGATTCGTATCAATCCGATTTACCCTGTGTGCCTCGGAGCCTGCCCTGAGCGAAGCCGAAGGGCCCCCCTGTGTTAAAGGTTTCTCTCTCCAAAGAAAAAAGAGCGGCCGCAAAGCCGCTCTGAACAAAAAAAACGGTACTCGGGACTCGGTGCTACTTACTGCTTCCAGCAGCCGCTCCAGCAGCGGCCGGAATCACCCCGGCAATCGCCATCCCCTCAATCCGCGCCACAACATTCTCCACGCTGGCCCCGGTGTCGGTGCAAGCATCCACATAAGGATGCCGGCTTCCATCCGCGTGCATCACCAGCACGCTAACCTCGGCCTGCGCCTTCTTCACCATATAAGGTAGATGATGCCGATCATTCCGGCTCAACGTCGGACCCAGCACCACCAGATCGAACCGCCCCTTGCCAATCGCCGCTTCCACGGCCTTTCGTCCCACGGCCTTCTCTACCGTGTGCCCAGCCTGCTCGAAGGCCGCCGCCGTAACCGCCTGTTCCTCAGCATCCCCTTCACCATAAAGAATTTTCAGCTTCGCTGCTTTCGCCATGAGTGTGTGTCCTCGCCACTCACGGTAGCAACGCCCCAACGGCGGGGGTACATCACCGAAGGCCAGCAACAACCGGGGCAAATCCTTCGCTCCAAGTATCAGAAACTCAAATTTCCTTCCCCTCGGCCCGTTTCGGCGCTAAACTGTTTAGCCCAGAGGGGTGTCCCATGCTCCGCGCTAGCTTCGTAGTCGCCGTCCTTTTCCTGTCAACTCTTACGGCCGTAGGTTGGGCGCAATCCGACGCTTCCACCGCCAGCTGCAATCTCGACGACGGACGCCAGGTTTACATCCGCTACAACGCCGTCACCGCAAAAAATGACAAAGTTCCCAACGGCAAGCCTTGGACTCCCGGCGGCACACCCATGACCCTCTTCACCGAGGCCCCGCTCGCCTTCGGCGGCGTAACCATCCCCCTCGGCGCCTACACCGTCTACCCCATCCCCGAAAAAGGCAAATGGACTCTCGCCGTCAACAAAAACGTAACCCCCGGCACAGCCTACGATGAGAAGCAGGACCTCGCCCGCACTCAAATGGAAACCGATCAAGTCTCCGACGCCGCAGACACACTCGAGGTCGCCTTCGCCCACTACAATTCCAAATGCACTCTCCGCATCTACTTCGGCAAAGTAGCCTCCTTCGCCGACTTCATCGCCAAGTAGCTGGAACCTCCGCTTAAACTCAGGACTGTCATCCTGAGCGAAGCGAAGGACCCATGTAACTTGCCTGCGCCAGCAAGCGCCCCGCGGTGACCAAAGTCCCATCTCTCCATTGTCCTTCCTGTTCTTGTCCCCTCCGCCATCTTCGATGAAGATGATTAGGAACTACTAACGAATACAGCAGCTCAAAATCTCCCCCAGACTGAGAACCCCGTGAAAAACCTGTCTCTAGCCATCATCCTCTGCGCCGCCACGCTGGCATCCGCGCAAACCGCGCCGACCCCAGCGCCGCCAACCGCGGAAGCCACCGTCACCCGCACCACCAAGGCCGTCCACTACCGCCTGCAAGGTGGCCAGACCAAAGTAGATTTCCACGGCACCGATCTCCTCCAGGGAGCAACCGGAGAAGCCCGCGTAGAAGGCAAGAAGACTAACCTCCAGATCGAAGTGAAATTCCAGAACTTGGAAGACGCCACGAAGTTCGGACTCGAATACTTAACCTACGTTCTCTGGGCCGTATCTCCGCAAGGCCGCCCCGTGAATCTAGGCGAGGTCACGATCGACCACAACAGCAACACGGCGCACCTGAAAGCCGCAACCGACCTCCAGACCTTCGGCATGATCGTAACCGCCGAGCCCTACTTCGCCGTCACCGCTCCCGGCAACATGGTGGTCATGGAAAGCGCTCCGGTCGACGGCGCCGGAGGCGAAAACATCGAAGCCAAATATGATCTCGTAAGCCGCGGCACATACTCTTCCACGAACACACATATTCAGGACGCCATCTTCGGCATCGACAGCAAAACTCCGCTCGAGCTTTTCGAAGCCCGCAACGCCGTTCGCATCGCCCGCATCGCCGCCGGAGACAAATACGCCGCCTTCATCATCTCCAAAGCCAGCCAGCAGCTCCTGAACGCCGAGAGCATCTACCGCCAGAAGCAAAATAAAGCCGCAGTAGAAGCCGCCGCCAAAGAAGCAACTGAAACCGCCGAAGAAGCCCGCCTGATGGCCGTAAAACAAAAAGCTGAAGACGAAGCCCAGGCCGCCGCCGCCGCCCGCGAAGCCAAAGCCCGCGCCGACGCCGATGCCGAAGCCAAACGTCGCGCCGAAGCGGAAACCGCCCGCGCCGAGGCCGAACAGGCCAAAGCCGAAGCTCTAAAGATGAAGCAGGAAGCCGAAGCCGCAGCCGCAGAAGCCGCGCGTCAGAAAGCTGAAGCCGAAAAAGCCACTGCCGAAGCCGTAGCCCAGCAGCAAGCTTTAGCTGCCGAAACTGACAAAGCCAAACAAGCCGCCGCCCAATCCGATGCACTCCGTCAGCAAGCAGAAAAAGAAAAGCAGCAAGCGGAATATGACAAGCAGGAACTCCGCGCGCGTCTCCTCCAACAACTAAACAGCATCCTGGCCACGCGCGATTCCGCCCGCGGCCTGATCGCCAACATGTCAGACGTTTTATTCCGCAGCGGCAGCTTCGAACTCCTGCCCGGAGCCCGCGAGCGCCTGGCGAAAGTTTCCGGAATCGTCTTGGCGTATCCAAGTCTGCACGTAGCCATCGAAGGCCACACCGACAGCGTAGGCAGCGACGACTACAATCAGCAACTCTCCGAACGCCGCGCCCAAGCCGTCCGCGATTATTTCGTCCAACAGGGAATTAGCTCCGCAAACGTAGAAGCTCACGGCTACGGCAAGACCGAGCCCATCGCCACCAACGACACTCCCGAAGGCCGCCAGCAAAATCGCCGCGTAGAACTAATCCTCTCCGGCGACGCGATAGGCAACAACGCCGACGAGCCAAAGCCCCAAACCGTAAGCAGCACCCAA
Source organism: Candidatus Sulfotelmatobacter sp. (assembly GCA_049673585.1). Classification (GTDB taxonomy): domain Bacteria; phylum Acidobacteriota; class Terriglobia; order Terriglobales; family Acidobacteriaceae; genus Sulfotelmatobacter. The sequence goes on from JBATXV010000028.1 coordinate 83,804, forward strand.
CCGCAATAAACTTGTCATCCTGAGCGCAGCATGACCGTCCGATAGGACGGTCATGCGCAGTCGAAGGACCCCTTGCATCTTTCCCCATCGGCGGCTCATCAGGGAGTTCCCGCCACGGACAGCCGAGACCGCCAACGCCCGCCCCACCCCCAAAAGTCCACCTTCCATCGTGCCCCCAAACCCCCATTCTCCCCTTGCCCCATCCCCCGAAACCCATTACCCTTAGGCAGCATCTAGTAGGGCATTCCCCATGTTCACCCCGCACCCCAACCTCGCGGACGACGTCAACCACGCCATCATCCAGTCTGAAATCGAAGGTGGAGTCTTTCTCCACGACCTCCCGCCGTCCACAGTTTTAGAAATCCAAACCATGCATCACTGCTACACCGCCGTTCTTCTCGGCGGCAGCCACGCCCTCATCTCCGGCCATCCAGAATTCTGTCCCAGCCCGGTTCACGTAGCCATCGCCGGTTCCACCTGGGGAGGCTCCATGCTCAAGCTCCAATACGTAGGCCGCGGCATGCACCTGGAATTTCACCACCCCGAATACGACACCCCGATAGTCACGAGTCCCATCCAGGAAATCCGCGACTCCCAACCCATCCCAGTAGCGGCCTCCTTCAACTCGTTAAGCTACTAACGTCTTGTCATCCTGAGCGGAGCAGGCGCTTAAGCGAAGCGCAAGCGTGCGTAGAGAAGGACCCCTATGCGATTGTGCCCCTAGAATTGTCATCCCGAGCGTAGCAAGATCATTCGCTTTCTGAATGATCTTGCGCAGTCGAGGGACCTGCTGTTTGCCCGCGCCATTTCTGTCGTCGGTTCCCAAAATTGATCCCCAAAGCTCACCTCGCTCTCTCCGTGGTAGATTCCTCCGTTCCGAGGTACAATAATCCGCCGTTATGTCCATCACCATCCGCGAAGTCAGCCACGTCACCATCGTCGACATCACCGGACGCATCACTCTGGGCGACGAGACCGGACAGCTTCGCGACACCATCCGTCAGCTCCTCGTCGATGGCAAGAAAAAAATCGTTCTTAATCTGGCCAAGGTCGATTACATCGATTCCTCCGGCGTCGGCGAACTGGTCAGCGGCTACACCGCCGTCCGCAGCGCCGGCGGCGAACTAAAACTCCTCAGCCTCACCAAGAAAGTTCACGACATCGTCCAGGTCACCAAGCTCTACACCGTCTTCGACATCAAAGACGACGAATTCACCGCCATAAAATCCTTCGACTACTTCTTCGCCAAATAGAGGTCCGCTCGCCCGCGCAACTCCGCACCTCTGTCATCCTGAGCGGAGCAAGCGCTTAAGCGAAGCGCAAGCGCTCGCGTAGAGAAGGACCCCTGCAACCCCAGACGCCACCAAGGTCCCCCGGAGGCATTCTCCCCGGACCGCCGGCGCCAACGCCATTACGACTTCCCATACTCCCGCACTTCCCCATCCACCGACACGGCCACATACCGATGCGTCTCCACATCCCGGAACTGCACCACCTGATGCTTCTCCCGCGCCAGCTTCCCCCAATTGCTAGGCTTCTCCGGATTCTGCTCAATCGCCTCCAACACCCGCCCATTCAGCCGAAACTGAACCATCCGCAACCGCCCCCTCCCCACGCGCTCAACCGGAATCTTCTGCCCCTCGAGCAAAACCACCTCCCCATTCATCAACTGCGCCGCCACCGACCCCAAAGCCTTCTCCACCTCAGTCAAAGTCATAACCAAGTCTCTCGAAGAACTGCGCAAGCGTCTCCAACCTTGTCATCCTGAGCGCAGTCGAAGAGCTTGCCCCGAGCGAAGCCGAGGGGACCCCTGCAATCTTGGCCACTGTCCGCGGCCCCACGAGGCGTCCTCCCCGATCTGCCGGCGCAAGCTCGTTTCACGTCGGCAGGGCGGCAGCAGACGGCACCTTGCGTGGAACCAAGATAGTGAACACCTGTACTGCCGCTCCACTTCACCACCAAACCTTAGGCAAGACCAAGAGATCAGCCCACGCCGATGCCGAAAGAAACGCGCCCGCCTTCCCACTCTTACCACTTTGATTCCCCTCGGTGCGACCGAAAAATGAGAAAAGGCGGCCAAAGGCCGCCTCCAGAACTAGGTACTTGCTACTGGGTATTGGCTACTTCTTCCCCCGAAGCATCCCAGTAATTCGCTCATAATCATCCACCGAAGCATACTCAATCACAATCCTCCCCTTCCCATGCCGATCTCGAATCCGAACCCGCATCCCCAAAGTCCGCTCCATGTCCGTCTGGGCAGCCCGCACATTCGGATCCATCCACCGCGCCCCACCTCTTTTCTTCTTCTCGCCCGGCAGGGTCTGCCCCGGCAGCATCGCGAACGACCCGTTGATCCTCATCACGCGATCTTCAATCTGGTCCCACTTCAGCTTGTGCGTCACAATCTCTTCCGCAACCGCCTCGATGTACTCTTCACTCTCCAGCCGCAACAGCTCGCGCGCATCGCTGAAGCTGAGCCGCTCCTCCAGCATGTAGCTCATCACTTTCTCCGGCAGCCGCAACAGCCGCATGTAATTCGCCACCGTCTCCCGCGACACTCCAATGCGGTCCGCGATCTGCACCTGCGTCAACTTGAACTGCAGGCTCAGCACCCGAAACGCCTCCGCCTGCTCAATCGGATTCAGATCCTCCCGCACCACGTTCTCAAGTACGGTCATCTCCGCCGCCTGTTGCGGCGAAAGCCGGCGCACCAATGCGGGAATCGTGTCCTTCCCCGCCATCTTCGAAGCCCGCAACCGCCGCTCACCCAGCACCAGGATGTATCGCCCTTCCTCCTCCGCCGGCCGCACCACGACGGGCTGCACCACCCCGTGCTCCTTGATCGAATCCCGCAGCTCCTGCAACATTTCCTCGTCAAACACATACCGAGTCTGATAAGGATTCTTCTCGATGAGGTCGATCGAAATATTCGCGACCATGTTGGCAGGCATAGCCATAGCCTGAATCGAAATGACCTCCGCATTTTCCCCGCGCAACTGCCCGTGTGGGTCGGACACTCCCTTCGGCAAGCTCAGGGCAGGCTCTGTCCGACTCGCGGCCATCTCCTCAGAAGCCTTGTCGCCAAAAGCGTTCTCACCGGAGGCCTCGTCATTCCGAACAAAGTGAGGAATCTGCTGTTCGCCGGCGCCACTGCCGGCCGCAGCACCCACCTCACTGCCGCCCCGCTCACTGCCGGCCCTCGCCTCGGGAGCAGGAACCACTACCCGCGGCCCCGGCAGCAACGACTCCAACCCCCGCCCCAAAGCCCGCCGCTTCTCCGCCTTCTCCTCTTTCTTCTCGATCGCGGGATGCCCCGCCAAATTCTCCGCCGCCGTAGTATTCATCAAAGTTCCTTTCCCAACTCCGTCATCTTTCTCAACTCTGTCATCCTGAGCGGAGCATGATCGTCTGAAAGACGATCATGCGTAGTCGAAGGACCCCTGCAATGCAAACACCATTACCGGCTCCGCCGGGCACTCTCACGATCATATATCGACACGCATCAATCTAATACATCGATGCATATCAATCTACAAATCAAGCGCTGATCGCCGCAGGAGCATCTCCAGCCGCCGCCAGATGCCTGCCCAACAGCTCCTTAGCCAGCCGTATGTAACTCTCCGCCCCCTTCGACCGCGGGTCGTAGACCAGCGCCGCCTTGCCATGGCTTGGAGCCTCCGCCAACCGTATGTTCCGTGGGATTGTTGCGGCACACACCTTGTCCCCAAAAAACTTTCTCAGTTCAGCCGTGACCTGCTGCGCCAGGTTAGTCCGCTCATCCAGCATGGTCAGAACCACACCTTCAATCTCAAGCCCGGGGTTCAAGGCCATGCGGATCCGCTCGACCGTGTCCAGCAGCTCGCTGATGCCTTCCAGCGCAAAGTATTCCGCCTGCATAGGAATCAGAACTGAGTCAGCCGCAACCAGCGCGTTGAGCGTGAGCAAGTCGAGCGCCGGCGGGCAGTCGAGGACAATGTACTGGAAGCGATCGCGCAGCGGCGCGATCGCGTCGCGCAGGCGATACTCACGCCGTTCAACTTCTACCAATTCAAGATTCGCTCCGATCAGGTTCTTGTGTGACGGGATCAACCAGAGCTGTTCCAGTTCGGTCACGGCCAGGGCCTCTTCACCTGAGGCTGCGCCTAGGAGGAGGTGATAGGTAGAGATGCGTTCCGGATCTTTCATCAGGCCCAGGCCGCTGGTGGTGTTTGATTGCGGATCGCAATCGATGAGCAGTGTGTTCACCTCAGCCGCAGCGAAGGACGCGGCTAGGTTGATGGCAGTCGTAGTCTTGCCCACGCCGCCCTTCTGATTGGCAACAGCGATGACGCGTCCCATAAATTGTCGAGGAGCCAGAGCTGTTGGCAGAATAGTTCGATTCGCGTTTCGATTGCAAGGTCGAATTACCATAGGGAGGAGAATTTGTGTGCAAAACGTGTCCAATGTTCCAGTCGGAACATTCAAGCGGTTCGCCAGCAGCTTCATGTCCGGGAAAAATTGCTTGAGTGTTCCGGTTGGAACATCCGGGCAGCTGTGCGGCCGCCAGCCTGGCGATGGCTGGAATCTTATGAGGAGGCTGGAAACCTCTTCAACGTTCCGACTGGAACATTGTGATGAATGTTCCAATCGGAACATATCGCCAAAAGGTTCCAGCCGGAACATTGTGCTGAATGTTCCGGTCGGAACACTCGGCAAGTTCTGTGGTTGGTACGGACAGACGAATTGCCAAATATGATAGTGTTTACCACTTTCATGGGCTGAAGGCCTGCCCACACGTCTTGATCAGCTGGTTTTTTGGTCTGAGCCTATGGATCCGGACCACTCGTTTATGGTCTTGGTTCTGCCTGACCGGCTAGAAGTATGCGAGATTGGGAGTTGGGGATGGAGATCGGAACGGCCCAAGTCAGGTCGGGGAGGGTAGAGCGGGTGGAGTCGAGCTGGGAGGACGAGATGAGGAGGGCCAAGCGGCCGTTGGGGGCTAGGAGCATGGCGGCTACTGGGAGGACCTTCGGAAGTCGCTCTACGGCTCGGAGGGTTACGACGTCGTACGTGGACGGGGGGAGGGTTTCGGCACGGGCGTTTTGTATATTGACGTCAGTCAATGTAAGAGTGCGAGCTAATTCGCGGAGGAAGGTTGCCTTCTTGTGATTGGATTCGATCAGAGTGAGGGTGATGTTGGGTGCCCAGATTTTTATGGGGACGCCGGGGAATCCGGCGCCGGAGCCCAGGTCGGCTACTCGGGCTTCGGCTTTCGGGCTTCGGGCTTCGGCAAGACCCTCAGGGGCTGAAGCCCTGGTTCCTTTTTCTAGCATGCTGTCGGCACGACTGAAGTCGTGCCCTGCCCGATCTTGCTCCCTCGGAAATAAACAGCGGGCGGCGAATAGGGATTCGCCGAAGTGGCGGGTCACGATTTCTTCTTCGCTGCGGATTGCGGTGAGGTTGATGCGAGCGTTCCAACGGATAAGTATATCGATGTACGTCGATATATTTTGGAGTTGAGTTGCGGAGAGGACATCGGATTCCTCCCCGGCTTTCGCCGGTTCGGAATGACAAGGGGCCGATAAGAAGGGCTGGAGCAGTTCGGCTATGCGGGCGGAGTGCATGTGGAGGTTCGATTGTAGACAACCACCGGGCCGGTTTCCATCCCGCGCTCTGCCCGCGAATGCGATGACTCTTCCGCGGGGCTGCACCACTAGCGGCGACAGATTCAAACCGGTATCGGGGCGAAGACTCCGCTTTCCTCCAGGATGACCGCGTGCGCTGAACTGGCTGGGTTTGTGGCGGGAACTCATGTTTGGACTTGAGGTTGTGCAGGCGGGTATGGGGTGCTTCGACTGCGTAGGATCGTCCTTTGGACGATCCTACTTCGCTCAGCATGACAGAAATCCTTATGAGGGGTACGGCTGTGGAATCCCACGTCTCGCAAAAAACGCGAGACGTGGGGCACCCGGCTTTCCTTAGGATAACCGCGCCGCTGAACTTGGCTGGGGTTGTGGCGGAGACTCCTGTTCGGGCTTGGGGTTGTGTCGGCGGGCATGGGGTGCTTCGACTGCGTAGGATCGTCCTTTGGACGATCCTCCTTCGCTCAGCATGACAGGGCCGGGTGTAAGCTGGAGTTATGAAGAAACAGGCGGCAGACCAGTCGTTTCATGATCGGCGGTATCAGGAACGGAAGCGGGCGGAAGCGGAGCGGAAGGTGCTTAAGAAGAAGGTGGAGGCTGGGAAGCCGAGCGGCGAGTCCCGAGAACCTGGTACCGAGTCATAATTCAGTGGCTGAAACCGCGGCGGGTTTCGGGTCCTATCGCAGCGTTGAGGCGGGCGCGCCACCCACAGGGCAGAGTCGGCGTTTAGTCTGCCGCCGGCGAAACCAAGGTCCCTCACTTCGTTCGGGATGACAAACGAGTGCACGAGACGGTTGACGCAAGGGTTGTTTGTTCTGTAGCTTCTGTTTGAACTGAAAGTACTGATATGGCTAATTTGACTGGGGTGCAGAAGGCTTACATTCTGCATTGGGGAGAGATGGGGACGCGGTGGGGGATTAACCGGACGGTGGCGCAGATTCATGCGTTGCTGTATTTGTCGCCGCGGGCGCTGCCGGCGGAGGAGATTGCGGAGACTTTGAGCGTGGCGCGGTCGAATGTTAGCACTTCGATCCGGGAGCTGGAGACCTGGGGGATTGTGCGGGCGGTGCATGTTTTGGGAGACCGGCGGGAACATTATGAGTCGATGAAAGATGTTTGGGAGATGTTCCGGCTGGTGATTGAGCAGAGGAAGCGGAGGGAGATTGATCCTACGCGGGAGATGCTGCGGCGGAGCCTGGAGGAGCTGGATCCGAAGGAAGCTGGGGCGGAGTTTACGCGGGAGCGGCTGGCGGCCATGGCTGGATTTTTTGAGGCGGTGACGGAGTTGCATGATCAGATGAAGCGGCTGCCTACGGGGACGGTGCGGAAGTTGTTGCGGATGGGGGGTAAGGTTAGGAAGAAGTAGGTAGTCGCGAGTACCGAGTACCTGGTTTGCGGTTTCCGGTTTCTTATTTCCAGTTTTACGTTTGGAAGCGGCAGACTAAAGGGCCTCGGATGGGAACTCCTGTTCGAGCTTTTGCTGGTGACTGCGGGTATGGGATGTTTCGACTGCGTGAGATCGTCCTTTGGACGATCTCACTTCGCTCAACATGACAGATAAATTTTCCGGCAGAAGCTGCTGGCCGCGAGTACCGAGTACCTAGTACCCGTTTTCGGGTTTCTGGTCGCGAGGGGTGATGGAAACTCCTGTTCGGGCTTGTGGCGACACCGGCGGGTATGGGATGTTTCGACTGCGTGGGATCGTCCTTTGGACGATCTCACTTCGCTCAACATGACAGATAACTTCCTGGGGCACGAGGTTCAGGCAATGGGGCAGGCGGGTGAAGCGAAGAAGGTTTGGGTGACTCTTACGGGGTTGCCGTTGACGATTACGCTGGAGTGGCCGTTTCACCGGTCGACTTCGGGGGCGGATTTTTGGGTGTTGCATGGGGATATCCGGCTGGAGAATTCGGATGGTTTGCATGCGCCGGTGGCGGTGAATTTGTCGGCTACAGTGCGCGAGGTGGTGGCGTCGCTGGAGCCTGAGGATGTGGAGGCTCCGGTGATCAATGCTTTGCGGAAGGAAGTGGATCATCGGCAGATTGAGTTTGTGAAGTCGGGGAAGCTGAAGCCGGTGGCGTTTTCGAGCCGGCATTATGACTTCAAGCGGGGGAAGTGGGTGTTTGGGAAAGCTTCGGATGAAGTGATTGCGGAGTTTTTGGAGCGGAAGGTTTATTGGGGGGCGAAGGGCAGTACCGAGTATCGAGTACCCAGTACCCAGGGCGGAGGGTCCAAGGTTTGGATTGGGGATCCTACGGAGGCGCAGTATCTGGAGACTACGCCTGCGCACTTGCTCGAAATTGCGGGACGGCTGGGGGGGGATGGATTGGTGCGGATGGATGGCGAGTGGGCGGAGGCTACTGCTGGGTTGATGGGGCGAGCAGAGCGGTTTGAAGCCGCAATGCATGGTGCCGTGGAAGAGCTGGAGAAGAAGCACGCGTTTGAGCGGGGGTAGGGGGCCAGCGATTTGAGACTGGCGGGTAGGATTATCGAGCTGCGGCCGGGACGTCCATGGTTAGCTCCATCGGGATGGGCTTGCCGTCGCATGTGCCAGGGCTAAAATTCCAGTGTTGAACCCAGTTGAGGACGCTTTCGTTGGAATCCTTGCGTGCAGGCGGTAGTACTTTCAGATACTGTGGCCGGCCTTTCGTATCGATGACGGACCACAATCGAACGCGCCGCTCGAACTCCAGCTGGAGACCGGGAGGCAGGGCCGGCAGCGTCGGAGGGGACGGAGGAACAGTTTTCCCGGAGCACCGACCCAGTTCGATTGCATCTTTGGGCGCGTCGAAGAGCGTGGGGTCGATAGGGGTCTCGATGGAAAGCTCTGCCACGTCGGCAGAGATGCTCTTGTGGCGATCTTCGAAGCATCTTATCTGGCGGGGAAACCAGTAATCCCCGAATTTCCCGAATGAGCCGTATTCGCACGAAAAGGCGACGAGGTTCAACGGACGTTTCTCGGGGACGATTCGTTCCAACAGCATGCCGGTTTCCTTCTCGAAGCAAAAGGTGAAAGGCAGGTTTCCGGCCAGAGGTTTGGTGGTGACACATTCGGCTGTCACATTGCGCATTTCATGTTCGGTAATGGATGCGAAGTCGAAACTTCGTGAAGCCGGGGGTAGAACCGCCATCATGGCGGCGAGCTTCTCCGCCCGAGTAGGAAATCCGTCGGGATCAATGAGCCATTGTTTGTCGAGTCCGCCGACTTCGACGCGTCGCAGATTCCCGATGACGGTTTCGCGCCGCCATTGCGAGCTTGACACCCAGACTTCGGTATAGGTTCCCTCGACTTTTTCGAAGTTTTCTCCAGTGAATGAGAAAGTTGCCTTTAATCGGAACCCGGGCGCGTTGGGCGAGCGGATGTCGGAGAGTTGGCGAGCTTTATGCAGCAGCGCGTCGGCGCTTGTCTGTAGATCCTCCGGGCGAGTGCCAGGGACGGCGGCGTTCTGCGCAAAACATGCCGAGGGCAGCATCGCGAGGCAGGCAGCCGTAAAAAAGACGCGCAGATTCATCGGTCGGAAGCATGTTACTCCGGCGAGACCAGAAATCGCATACTCGGTATTGTGAAATTCAGGCTTCCGACGATTTGCGGGAGAAGAGTCCCCAGCAGAATCTGGGGGCGATGGCGTAGTTGATTTGGACGAGGACTATGGCGGCTATGCTGTAGTAGGTGTTGATGAAGCAGAGGGACGCGCCGGCGGCGTAGAGGGATTGGGCGATTATGATGCGGCGGATTATCGCGTGGTGGACTTCGGACGCGAGGTTGTCGCGAAGGAGATGGGCGCGGGTGGCGTAGTGCCAGCTCCACAAGAGAGTGAGTCCGAGGAGAAGGATGTTGGTCCAGTAGACTAGCAGTGCCGTGCGGTAGTGGATGAACCCGGCTAGCAGAGCGGTGGAGAATGGAGTGAGGGAGACGGCGCAGAGGAAGGCGATGTGAATCCAGGCCAGGTTGCGGTCGGAACGGGCGAAGTGGTTGAGTTGGGTTTGCTGGCCGACCCAGAAGATGCCGAGGGTCATGATGCTCATCAGAAAGACTACGAGGCGTGGAGATAATGCGATGAGGGCGCGGCGGAGGTCTGGTTCGGAGTGAACGGCTTCGGCGGCGGGGATGCGAAGGTCGAGGACGAGCAAGGTCATGGCAACGGCGAAGATGCCGTCGCTGAGAGCGGCGAGGCGTTCCACATTTTGACCTGCAACGCGGTTGTAGAGTGATGGCATCTGAGGGAGTTTAGCATTGGGGGTTTCGTGGTGGGGATGGCAAGAACTTTAGCGCGGGGACGCAGTCCCTATATGGAAGCGAGCCAAACGCGCGATTACTGCGTCGCAAAGAACGCGACGCATCGCGCGGCTCGCCCAGGTCCCCTTCGGCAAGCTCAGGGCAGGCTTTCGCTGCGCAAAAAGCACTTGCTCAGGATGACAATCAAACTTGCAGTAGTGTGCTTGTTGGTTGTAACGGGACGAGGCGAGGTGTGGGCGCAGGATAGCGAGCCAGTGCAGAGTTCCCCGCAGAGTACTGAACCGAAAGCCGGACAGGCGCAGGAGAAACAGCTTCCGGATTCGCCGGGGCAGGCCAAAAAAGCGCAGAGTGGAAATCCGGTGGAATTTGTTCGGCACAAGACCAAGCACGAACTGCTGCGGGCGCGGGACTGGGAGTCGGGATGGATCGCGGGAGAGTATGTGGGCAGGAAACGGACGCTGGTCACTCCTACTCGCGAAGAGCGGGAAGTGATTTATCTGCGAGAGACGCTGATTACTCCGGAAGCTTATTTGAAGCGTATGTTTGCCGCGGCGATTGATCAGGCGCGCGGGACTCCGCGGCAGTGGGACGACGGGTGGGCAGGGTATGCGGAGAGGTGGGGGTCGCGGGAAGGACAGTTTATCGCTTCGAATTCGCTGGCCGCCTTGGGCAACGCGAAGCTGGGATATGAAGTGCGATATGACCAGTGCAAGTGCCAGGGGTTTTGGCCGCGAACGCGGCATGCGATCGTGCGGAATTTTCTGACTTATGATCGCAGCGAGGAAGAGCGGCATCCGCAGTGGGCGCTGTATGGAGGAGCGTTTGCGGGAGGAATGATTGCTACGGCCTGGAAGCCGAGTCCGAAGAATGCGTTTGCCAACGGGGGGTGGGCGGCGCTGGAGCAGGCGGGGTGGGGGACGGCGCTGAATTTTGTTACTGAGTTTTCGAGAGAGATTAATCGGAAGCAGGGAGTGAAGTAGTAGCCGGTACCTGGTACCCAGTCCAGTGGGTGGCCCGCATTGGCGGTGATGTCAGCGAAAAGCAGATTCCTCACTTCGTTCGGAATGACAACATCTTCGGGATTGTGAAGGTCTTCCGATTCACCGGCGTGTGCCCGACCGCACAAGCAAATATCTAGTCAGAAGATTACTGGATCAGAGTGCCTCCGTTGCCGTTGGGTTCTTCTTCTGGCGCTAAGACTACGGCCGCGGCCACGCGGTCGCCGGGTTCCATGTTGAGGAGGCGGACGCCTTGGGCGTTGCGGCCGGATTCGCGGATGGTTTTGGAATCCATGCGGATGATTTTGCCGTACTGGCTGATTAGCATTACCTGCGAGTTTTCGTCTACCAGCGCGATCGCTACTACTTTCCCTACTCGCTCTGTTGTCTTGATGTTGATTACGCCTTTGCCGGCTCGGTTGGTCAGGCGGTATTCGTCGGCGGGGGTGCGTTTGCCGTATCCGTTTTCGGTTACGGAGAGGATCAAGGTGCCTTTTTGAGTCAGGTCCAGGGTTTCGGCGACCTCAGGGGCTGAAGCCCCGGAATCAAGGGGAATCTGATCGGCACGACTTAAGTCGTGCCCTTCCCGAGCCTTTCCTTCCTGACCTTTTTCTGGCGCTGCGTCTGGCTTGGGGGTTACCGTCATGCCTACTACGTAGTCGCGCTCTTCTAGATTGATACCGTTTACGCCGTAGGCGGCGCGGCCCATGGGGCGGACGTGATTTTCGTCGAAGCGGATGGCCATGCCTTCGTGCGTGGCTATGAAAACGATTTGGTTGCCGTTGGTGATGCGGGCGGCTACCAGTTCGTCTCCTTCTTCGATGTTGATGGCATTGATGCCGTTGGAGCGGACGTGCATGAACTCGCGGAGTTCGGATTTTTTTACCAGGCCGTTGCGGGTGGCGAAGAAAATGTATTTGTTTTCTTCTTCTAGATTACGGACCGCTAACATGGTGCGGACGGTTTCGCCGGGTTGCAGGCCGATGAGATTGCCGATGTGTTTGCCTTTGCCGGCGGCGCTTACGTCAGGAATTTCGTAGACCTTGAGCCAGTAGACTCGGCCTTTGTTGGTGAAAATCATGATGTAGGCGTGGGTGGAAGCGATGAAGAGGTGCTCGACGAAATCTTCGTCGCGGGTCTTCATGCCGGTGCGTCCGGTGCCTCCGCGGCGCTGCATGCGGTAGGTGGAGATGGGCGTACGCTTCATGTAGCCGGAGTGGCTGAAGGTTACGGCTACCTGCTCGTCGGCGATCAGATCTTCGAGGACGATTTCTGCGGCTTCGTCTTCGATGCGGGTGCGGCGCTCGTCTCCGTAGAGTTCTTTTACTTCTTCTAATTCTTTGATGATTACTTTGCGGAGCTTGCTTTCGGAGCCGAGGATGGATTCGTAGTCTTCGATGCGCTCGCGAACTTCTTTCAGTTCGTTCGAGATTTCATCGATCGAGAGCTTGGTGAGGCGGTGAAGTTGCAGTTCGAGAATGGCTTCGGCCTGGCGCGAGGTGAAAGGCTTTTCGGGGTCGAGCTTGGGAGCTCGGCCAGTGGTGTTGATGTCGATTTTCTTGCCGCCGAAGTAGGCGACTAGATTTTCGCGGGCGTCGGCGCGGTTGGCGCTCGCGCGGATTATCGTAATTACGTTGTCGAGATGATCGAGCGCGTTTAGATAGCCTTCGAGAATGTGTTCGCGGTCTCTCGCTTTCTGCAAGAGGAAGGCGGTGCGGCGGCGGACTACGTCGACGCGGTGATTGATGAAGTGCTTGATGGCCTGAATCAGTCCCATCTCGCGGGGCTGGCCGTTGACCACTGCGAGCAGGATCATGGAAAAACCTTCCTGCATGGCGGTGTGTTTGTAGAGCTGGTTCAAAACGATTTGAGGCTCGGCTCCGCGCTTTAGTTCGACTACGATGCGCATGCCATCGCGATCGCTTTCGTCGCGGATGTCGGAAATGTCTTCGATGTCTTTGTCGTTTACTAGCTGCGCGATGCGTTCGACTAAACGCGCTTTGTTTACCTGATAGGGAATTTCCGTGACGATGATGGCCTGGCGATCTTTGGTGATGTTTTCGATAGCGGCTTTGGCGCGCATCATGAAGCGGCCGCGGCCGGTGCGGTAGGCTTCGAAAACTCCGGCGCGTCCGTGGATTACGCCGGCTGTGGGAAAGTCTGGGCCTTGAACGAATTTCAGAATTTCGGCTAGCTGGGCGTTGGGATCGTTGATCAGCGTGACGGTGGCGTCGACGATTTCGGTTAGATTGTGCGGCGGAATTTTTGTGGCCATGCCTACGGCGATTCCGTCGGAGCCGTTGATTAACAAGTTTGGAATTCTGGTGGGGAGAACGTCGGGCTCGACTTCGCTGCCGTCGTAGTTGGGGCGGAAATCTACTGTCTCTTTATCTAGATCTTCTAAGAGCGCTGTTGCCACTTGCGCTAGCTTGGCTTCGGTGTAGCGATCAGCTGCTGGCGGATCTCCGTCGACGGAACCGAAATTTCCTTGTCCGAAGATTAATGGGTAGCGCATGCTCCAGGTTTGCGCCAGGCGGACTAAGGCGTCGTACACGGCTAGATTGCCGTGGGGATGGTACTTGCCCATTACGTCGCCGACGATGCGGGCGCATTTACGGGTGGCGCGGTTGGGCTGGAGGCCCATCTGCTGCATGGTGTAGAGAATGCGGCGGTGGACGGGCTTGAGTCCGTCGCGGACGTCGGGCAGAGCGCGGCCGATGATGACCGACATGGAATAGTCGAGATACGACTTGCGCATCTCGTCTTCAATGTTGACGGGCTGAATGTGCAGGGCGCCGGGGCTGCCTTCGCCGCCTCCGGGCGGCGGGGTCAGGGGGAGTTCGGGATTTTGATCGTCTGGCATGAGTTAGGTCTTGGGCCTTCGGTCTTCTGGCTTTTCTTCGCTTACTTCCCAGGCGGTGAATTTGGGGCTAAATGATTGCATTTGCAGGTATTTAATGGGACTTGAATCGAATGATATTGTAGCACGTTTTCCGGCGTGATGATGGCCGTGACGATCCAAGAACGTCAACTTTATTCTGGTGTTCAAGATCTTAAACACAGAGGGCACATGAGGTTCACAGAGTAGAGCTATCAGGGGCGGGTGATAACTTCGTTGGGGGATTCGGGGAGGCCGAATTTTACGTTGCGCTTGGCGTTGGCTTCGAGGGTTTGCTGGAGGTTGATGGTGGAGAGAGCGATTTTCTTGTTCCAGTAGCCGTCGGTGTAGTAGTCGCCGCTGGCGTAGAGGATGCCGTCGGCGATGGTGTAATTGCGGACTTCCTCGCTGTGTCCGTCGCGGAAGACTAAGAGTACGGGCGCCAGCTCGCTTGGGGGCGACGGAGTGCGGTCGGGCGCTAGATTCAACGGCAAGGCTTCGCCATCCGCCGCAGCGCTGTTCACGCGGACGTAGCGGCCGTTTTGGAGTTCGATCATCAGCGGCTGTGCGGGCGCAGGCTGTCGGTCCGCATATTCCGCGGGACCGGCTTCAGCCGGACCGGCGAGGGCACGCGCGGCTTGCAGCAAGATTACTGGCGGTTGCGAGGCTACGGGGTAGCCGGTGGAGTAGAGGTCATCGGGATTGAAGGAATCGGCAAAGAATGGGAACGGCAGAGAGGTGTAGGGGAACGGTTGGCGGAATCTGGATCCGAAGGTTCGTCCGAAAGCAAAACTGCCTGTGGCTGAGTTGAGATGCGGCGTTGCGGAGTGCGGAGTTATCGCGTGTGCTGCTCTTTGGGCTGTGGAGTATTGGCTTAGGGCGACGAAGAGTCCGAAGACGGTAAGTAAGCGCATATCAATTTGCCTGGGCTGACGGCGGCAAGTCAAAAGTGATGCCGCGGTCATCGTTCAGTTTTTGCGTGGCCGGAAGATCGAGATCGGCTAGAGCGATCTTGCGGGGATGACCCGGTGTCAGGTCGTAGATGGTTTGATTGACGATGGCGTAATTTCCTATCTCGAGTTGATGGCCGTCTTTGAAGATCAGGACGGTGGGATCGGGAGAGGGTTCGGAATCCGAATTATATTCAGGCGCGAAAGAGTCTTGGGTTTGCGCTTCTCCAGCATTCGATTCGGCTGGCGACTCGTAGCCTGGGGGAATGTAGGAGGATGGTCCGTCCCCACGGCGATCGAAGACGGTGGGCCCACCTTGATAGTCGGGATCATTATCGTCGGAGGCTCCGTTGTCGAGGACATCCGCGGTGTAGGGCACTGGAACCGCGTAGACGTAGGGATAGTAGTAATAAGGCAGAGGGATGGCTGCGGGTTGAGGACGGCTATTGTTGCTTTGGGAGGTGGTGGATGGCGGCTTCCTAGCGGAGGAAGTGGTGCCAGAGTTGGTCGTGACGCGCGGGGATGTGGCTCCCGGGGTCGCGGTGACGCTGTGACCTGAATAAGCTGTGCTGTTGTTTTGAGCAGGGCTGCTGGAGATGAGAAGAAGCATCCCGAAAAGCGCCAGCGAAGCCTCAATCACGGCAGGTTTCACAACATGATGATACTCCAGCGGGAAGCTCATAGTGCACCTCGAAAAACCGAACGAGCTTGCTCTGAGATCACTGCTGAGGTGTTAGATTGCGGGGAGAGTGGGTTCGATACCAGGAAACGGAGTAAAGATTTGTGTGGAGGGAATGCGGAGCGGGCTTAGTTCGGTGGAGTGGTCTGGGGCAGCAGAACTGCACGGCGGCGCTTTTTGGCCTGGGCGACGGAGTAAGCCACCGAGCCAGCGAAGGCGCTGTAGGGCACGGGACCGAGGTTGGCTCCGGCAAAGATGCGGGCCGAAACGTAGGTGAGAAGGAAGACCCAGACGAAGGTTTGGCGCTCGAGGACGTATCCGATGATGGCGCCTGCGACCAGGTAACAGGCGAGGATTACGGCCTCGGCTGCGACTACAGGAGAAAAACCGACGTTGCGAGCGGCTTGGGCGGCGGCGGGTGCGAAGTCCAGGAAGGCGAAGACGGGGAGAGCTGCGGCGACGATTGCGGCCGGCAGAAACTGACGCAGGGAGAAGCGATGCGCAAATGGGTTGAGATGGTTGCGGATGGCGCGCCAGTGGGCCTTATCGGCGATGGCATAGCTGGTTCCACCGGGCAGGGGCCGGTAGGCGCCGGTGGAGAGCTGATGGGCGGTGAAGCGCTCGTGTTCGCTTTGAACGTCTTTTAAGATGCTGACCGGGTCGGATAGTGGCGTGACCGGGCATCCCATAGTTTGGGCGCGGGTGTCGTGGATGCACTTCATCTCGGAGGGCTCGCTGACCTGCGGGCACTCCTGCACGACTTGATAGGGCGGGCGGTCGAGAATGGTCTTCAGTTTCGCATTGCGCGTGGTGAGAATGCGATCGTCGCTAAAACGGGTGTGGAATGACATAGTGCAATTGTTGCTGAAGGTGCGGCGACCGTCGACGTTGAGAGCCAATTCATAGATCAGCACCACGCAGCGTGAAGTCTCTGAGGGATTCACGTATTGGCGGAGCAGGCAGTGGCCGTAGTTGGTGATGCGATAGGTGCATACGGGCCAATAGTTCATAGCGTCGAGTTTCTTGTCGTATGGAGCGAAATAACGCGTTTGGGCCTCGGTGAGGGAACCTAAAGGAACGTTCTCGATTTGGTAGCGAGCCGGGACTTTGGGGACGTTGCGGCGCAGGCGGGGTATGCTGCCGAACGCGATTTTGCTGGCGGTGTAGAGGAAGACTACTAAGTCAGCGTCGACCGGGAATCGCATGAGTGATCTCCCCCCAGGGGTCGAGACGACCTCGTTTTGTTAAGAGGTTAGCAGCGAGTTGGAGGCAGAGCCGAGTTACGGAAGTGTTGCTGCGGGCGGGAGGCTGATTCAATTTATCCGCGGGGGACTTGGGTTAGGGCCTGGAGACTCCAGAGGATGTAGGCCGCTAGTAATCCCCAGACTGAGGCGGTGACCAGGGGGCGGGCGGAGGTTTCCATAAGGTCGGCTAGAACGCCGGAGACGAAGATGAGGATGAAGGGGATGGAGGCCAGGAGGAATCCTGCGCCGGCGAGATGGGGGTGGGCCATGCCCAGTGCAGTGAATAGGAGGGCTATGAGGCCGGGAGCGGTGTTGCCGAAGTAGCGGGTGCGGGACCAGAGGACATAAGTAAAGACCGCGACCGGTAGCAGCAGGGTTAAGGGAGGACAGGCGCGCAGAATCTGGAGTGCGACGTGGCGGTAGACGGCGCGGACGGTGAAGCTGTCCCAGGTCGCTCCCCAGAAAGAGGCGTGGCGCATGGCCTCAAGAAAAGTGTGGGCGTGGAAGAAATAGGTGGCGAAGAGCAGGGTCAGCGCGATGAGGCTGGCTGCGATCCAGATGATGAGGGCTGCGCCGCGGCGGATGGGCGCCAGGTAGAGCAGGAAGGCTAGAGCTAAGGGCACGACTATGATCATCGAGAATTGGGATCCGACGGCGATGGCTAGAGACACGCCCAGCAAAACGATACGACGCCAGTTCCAGAGAATTACTTCGCGCGGGGCGTAGAGAGTGTGGGCCACGGCGATGGCGGTGAAGATGGCGCCGAAGGATCCCCAGGCAGCTAAGATTTCAGGCTCGGTATGCCAAACGGCGCTGGCCTGGATCATGGCGGGTGAGAAACAGTAGAGGGTCAGGGCGAGGAATCCTCCGGTGTTGCCGCAGAGGCGGCGGGCCACGTACCAGAGCGAAGCACCGAGGAAAACTCCGCAGGCCAGGAACGAGATGCGCGGGAGCCAGCGCCAAGTGGAGGAAGATTGGGGATCGAGCGGACTCTGGGGCGACGCCAGCAAGGGCGCGGCGGTTACCAGGTAGAGAAGTGGGGAGTGTTCGGTGTCGTAACCTTCGGATTGGGAAAACTCGAGAGGAAGTCCGAAGGAGATATCGGGGAAAGGCGCACCGGCGATGCGGCCGCCGTGAAGTTGAAACCATCCTGCGTCGATGCGGACATCCTCGGAGGCGCTGGGGGCCTTGGATGTCGTCAACTCGGAATGAACCAGCCAGGATGCCTGTGCCAGGAAAGCGAGGAGCAAAACGCCGGCTAGAAACTGTGGGCGTCCGAAGCGTTCGCGGGTGAAACAACGGGTCATGAGGCAGGACAAGTGTTTTACCATGACCGAGCCGGTTTAGGAGAAACTTCTAATCGGGAATACGAGAGAGCAGTGGTGCGGGAGGGGGAACAGCAGGTTCCCTTCGACTCCCCTTCGCCTATCGGCTCGGGCTCGCTCAGGGCAGGCTCTCACTTCCTTCGGAATGACAAGGGTTTTGGTTTGAATGGATAAAGAGACAAACATTTCGCGGGAACCGACTGGGCCTGCGCCGGATTTCGGCGCGTCGGTGCAGCCATCCTATGTGTGGACGGTGTTTTTTGATGGGGGAGGACTTAGGCCAGGATGGGGTGTGGCGTTTTATTTGGCAATGTTTTATGTGCTGGAGTATGTGGTGGTCCGGTGGGCTGGGTCGCTGGATCTGGGGGCTGATGGACTGTGGTCGATGATGCTGGAGGAGTTTGGGGTCTTCGTGGCGGCGGCGGTTCCGGCGTTGGTGCTGGCGAGAGTTGAGCATCGGCCCTGGGGAGCGTACGGTCTGCCGGGGCGTTCGGCATTTGGGAAATTATTTTGGGTTGGTGCGGTGTGGGGATTCGCCAGCATTACTTTGCTGCTGGGAACGATGTATGGACTGCGAGTGTTTCAAGTGGGGCATTTGGCGATCCACGGCATGCGCGGTGTGAAATTTGCGGCGTTCTGGGGGCTGTATTTCCTGCTGGTGGGATTGTTCGAGGACTTTCACTTTCGCGGTTATTTGCAGTTCACGCTGACTCGGGGGATTGGTTTCTGGCCGGCGGCGGTTTTGCTCTCGGGCTATTTCGGCTTGAGCCACCGATCGAATGAAGGCGAGCAGTGGCCAGGCTTGCTGGCGGCGGCGTTGATTGGTTTGTTCTTTTGTTTGACGTTGCGGCGCACGGGTAGCTTGTGGTTTGCGGTGGGATTTCACGCCGCGTGGGATTGGGGAGAGACCTTTGTTTATTCGGTGCCGGATAGTGGGACTCTGTTCCCGGGACATCTGCTGAAGACGTCGTTTCATGGGCCGGCTTGGCTTACGGGAGGGATGGTTGGGCCGGAGGGCAGCTTGCTTTGCTTTGTGGTCATTGCGGTGGTTTGGATAGCGTTTGCGAAGAGGTATCGGGAAGTGAAGTACCGAGTTGAATAGGATGCTTGGTGCGTCGCTGGACCGCCGAGGGGCTGTCCCCACAACGTTTCGCATGGTTCCCGCTTTGGTAAGTGCTCCTTGAAATATCTGCGAATCAGTTTCTCCTAATGTTCGCCTCAGCCTATACTCTTTTGCATGAGCGCGGAAACGGATCTGCTTACGCTGCTGCGGAGGTATTGGGGGTACAGCACGTTTCGTCCGCTGCAGGAGCGGATTGTGCGGAGTCTGCTGGCGGGGCACGATGCTTGCGTGGTGATGCCGACGGGCGGGGGAAAGTCGTTGTGCTACCAGTTGCCTGCGGTGGTTTCGGGCGGGACGGCGGTGGTGATTTCTCCGCTGATCGCGCTGATGCAGGACCAGGCGGCGCAGTTGGCGCAAATGGGGATTCCGGCGGCGGTGTTGAACAGCACTTTGAGCGAAAGCGAGCAGGCGAAGGTGATGAGCCGGGCGCGGGACGGGGCTTACCGGCTGCTTTATATTTCTCCCGAACGGGTCGCGCGCGGTGACACGATTGGCTGGTTGCAGCAGGTGCCGATTACTTTTTTTGCGATTGACGAGGCGCACTGCATTTCTGAGTGGGGGCATGAGTTTCGTCCCGAATACCGGCAGTTGAATAAGTTGCGCACGAAGTTTCCGGATCGTCCCATAGCGGCTTTTACGGCGAGCGCTACGCGCCACGTGCGGCATGACATTCTGGCGCAACTTCAGTTGCGCGATCCCGACAAATATATCGCAAGCTTCTACCGGCCGAACCTGCGCTACCTGGTGCGGGAGTGCGAAGGGCTGGAGCAGATGGAACTGCTGCTGAAGGCTTTGCGCAGTTACGCGGGAAGCAACGTGATTGTTTATTCTCCTACGATTAATCGGGTCGAGGAGACTGTGGATTTTCTGGGAGATCACGACATCGCTGCCGTGGGGTATCACGGGAAGATGGGCAGCGAGGATCGGAGGCGGAACCAAGAACGGTGGATGTCCGACGAAGTGCGGGTGCTGGTGGGGACGATTGCATTTGGATTGGGGATTAACAAAGCGGCGGTGCGGGCGGTGATTCACCTGTCGCTGCCGAAGTCGATTGAACAGTATTACCAGGAAGCGGGACGGGCGGGACGCGACGGCGAGAGTGCGGACTGTGTTTTGCTGTGGCAGAAGAAAGATGCAGGGCTGCTGGGATTTTTTGCCAATCAGATTACGGATGCGGCGGAGCGCGAGCGGGCCTGGGAGCGGTACCGGATTGTCCGGGAGTTTGTGGAGTCGAAGCGCTGCCGGCATCGGCAGATTTGCGGGCACTTTGGGGAAGCTCCGAAGTGGGAGACTTGTGAGGCTTGCGATGTTTGCGGGAGCACGACGGAGTGGATGCCGGTGGCGGCGCGAGGCGTGAGTTCTACGGGGAAGGAGGCGCGGCAGGTTGCGGCAGCTTCCGCGGGAGTTTCGGCTGGGGATGCAGAGCTGCGGGAATATTTGCGGGAGTGGCGGCGGACTACGGCGAAGGAGCAATGTGTCCCGGCATTCGTGGTGTTGCATGACACGACGCTGGAGGAGATTTGCTGCCGGCGACCGACATCGATTGCCGATCTGCGGAACATTACTGGTATCGGGGAGCGGAAGGCTGAGGTATATGGCAAGGGAATTCTGGCGGCGCTGGAGCGTTACGGTGGTGGCGCCCGGGCTTCCGCAGTTCCTGAGAAGATGACTGCGCCTGCACTGGAAACCATGCGTCTGCTGGGTGCGGGCAATAGCTTCGAGGAGATTGCGAAAATCCGCGGACGGCAGCTTTCTACAGTGGTGAATGCCGTGGCAAATCTGGTCGAGAGAGGAGATCTGGAGTTCCAGCCGGCTTGGATTGATCGAAACACGCAGGCTGTGATTGAGGCGGCCTGCGGAAAACTTGGCATCAACGGATTGAAGCCTTTGAAGGACTCTCTGCCTCCGGAGATTACCTATGACGAGATTCGGCTGGTGGTGGCTCGGGTGCGGAGGGAGCGGAGGGGGAGTAAGGTGGATGTTCCGGCGTAGTGGTCGAACGGCGAGACGGCATGACGGCGATAGAAAAATGCCTCGCTGGGCTGGTGGCTGCGCATACAGATAAGGGGTCCCCTCGACTTCGCTCGGGGCAGGCTCTTCGACTGCGCAAGCGCTTGCGCTTCGCGCGATTGCTTCGCTCAGGATGACAGAGACGAGCAAGGTATCGACGCAGAATGAGCTGTCCTAGAGACTGAGGACTTGTTTTACCGCTTCCTGGCCGGAGCGAATGCAGTCGGGAACGCCTATGCCGCGGTAGCCGTTGCCGGCGAGGGCTAGTTTCGGCAGTTTCTGGCGGAGGCGCTCGATGCAGTCCAGGCGTTCGAGATGTCCCACGCCGTATTGGGCCATGGCGGATTTCCATTTGTAGACGCGGGCGAACAGAGGCTCCGCACCCAGGCCTAAGATTTGCTGCAGTTCGTTGCGGACTGCAGCGATGATGGCGTCGTCGGATTGCTGCCAGATATTTTCTGCGTTCGCTCCGGCGAAGAAGCACCGCAGCAGGGCACGATCCTCGGGGGCGCGGTGGGGGAACTTGTTGTGGACGAAGGTTGCGGCCAACAGGCGCTTGCCTTCGCTGCGGGGCACGAGGAATCCGAAGCCGGGAGGGAGGGCTTGGCGGACCTCGCGGTCGTAGCCAAGACCGACGGTGATGGACGAACTATAGGCGATGGCCGCCAGTTCGGCGGTGAGTTCCGGGCTGCTGATGGCGAGCAGGCTTGCGGCGGCGTGCGTGGGCAGGGCGAGGATCACGGCATCGAAGTGGTCGGATTTCAGTCCTGCTGACACGGTCCAGCCTCCGGCTTCGAGCTGAATCGACTGCGCGGAAGTGTTGGTTACCAGGGAGGACGCATGCAGGCGCGGGACTAGGGTTTCGACGAGTTGCTGCATGCCGTTCTTGAGAGAAGTGAAGAGTGGCGGGGCGGTTTTGTTTGCGGGGCTCGGCATTTTTTTTCTTGCCGCCAGCATGGCGCGGCCGAGACTGCCGTGAGTGCGCTCCAGTTCGGCGAAGCGGGGGAGGACGGCACGTACGCTGAGGCTGGCGGCTTCGCCACCGTAAACGCCCGATAGCAGGGGGTCGGCGAGGCGATCGACCATCTCGGCGCCGTAGTGGCGCTCGACTAGGGATGCGACGCTTTCGTCGGCGTGGGCGGCTCGCGGGGGATGGAGTAGTTCTTGCGCCATGCGGAGCTTGGTGGTCCAGGAGAAAAGCGGCGAGAATCCAGTGGATAGGATTTTGGTCGGGACCATGAACATCAGGCCGTCGGGCATGGGGATGAGACGACCGCATACGAGGATATAGGTTTTGCGATCAGCGTCGTTGGAGCCGATCAGTTGATCGCCGATGCCGAGTGTGCGGCAGAGATCGGCGGCCCATGGCTTTTCGGTGATGAAGGAATCGGGTCCGGCTTCGACGATGCAGCCGTCAATGTGCTCGGTGCGGAGGACGCCGCCGAGGTGAGGCGAGGATTCGTAGAGTGTGTACTCGACTGCGCCGGCGCGGCGGTGGTCTTCGAGAGTGAAAGCGGCGGCGAGTCCTGAGATGCCGCCGCCGATGATGGCGATGCGAATCATGGATGCGGGCTTCGGGATTCAGACTTCGGGCTTCGGCTCTGCGAATTCACGGCGGAGTGCTCTTGGATCAGGCGGGCCAGGTTCTTCACATTTTCTACCGGGGTTTCCGGGAGGATGCCGTGGCCTAGATTGAAGATGTGGCCGGGGCGTCCGGCGGCGAGTCGAAGAATGTGTTCGGCGCGGGACTTTAATTCCTTCCAGTCGGCGAAAAGAAGGACGGGATCCAGATTGCCCTGCACGGCGCAGCGATGTTCGAGATCGCTCCAGCCCTGGTCGAGCGGAATGCGCCAGTCGAGGCCGATGACTTCGGCTCCAGTTTGACTCATCGCGGGGAGCAGAGTCGCGCTGTCGGTGCCGAAATAAATTATGGGGGCGCCGGTCTTTTGTAGGCGCTTGACCAGGGTTGTCACGTGCGGCAGGACAAAGCGGCGATAGTCTTCCACACCCAGGCAGCCGACCCAGCTATCGAAAACCTGGATGACATCGGCGCCGGCACGCACCTGGGCGGCCGAGTACTCGGCGGTGACATCCACCAGCGTGCGCATTAATGCATCCCAATCAGCCGGGGAGTTGTACATCATTTTCTTGGTGTGGAGATAGTGGCGGGAGCCGCCGCCTTCGATCATGTAGCTGGCCAGGGTGAAGGGCGCTCCGCAGAAACCGATGACAGGGAGCTTTGCGGCGAAATGTTTCGCGACCAGGCTTACGGCCTCGGAAACGTAGCCGAGATCGGCGGCGCGGTCGGTGCGGAGTTGAGCAACGTCTTCAGCGTTGCGGACCGGTTTCTCGATCACGGGGCCTTCTCCGGCGGAGAAATGAAAGGGCAGGCCCATGACTTCGAGCGGAAGCAGCAGGTCAGCGAAGATGATGGCGGCATCGACTTGGAGGATTTCGGCGGCGGTGATCGTGACTTCCGCGGCGAGTGCGGGCTTCTTGCAGATTTCGAGCAGGGAGTGCTGCTTGCGAACTGCACGATACTCGGGCATGTAGCGCCCGGCCTGGCGCATGAACCAGACGGGAGTGCGCTCGACAGCCTGAGATTTGCAGGCGCGAACGAAGATGGAATTCGGCGCGGACATTATTGGATAAGATGGACCGACTACTTTAGCACTTTTGCTGTGGGACGCGTGCGCCGCGGGGCGGTAGTTGTGCGAGACTAATAAGGAAGAAATCATCACGGCGGGAAAGTTATGGATGAAGATGCAATCTTGAAAGAGAAAGTGGAACTGGCCGTTTCGGATGGAACGCGAATGGCAGCGTATGTGGCGCGTCCGGAGCAGGATGGGCCGCATCCCGGGCTGCTCTTGTTCCAGGAGGCATTTGGGGTTAACCATCACATTCGCAGCGTGAGCGACCGGTTTGCTGCGGAGGGATACGTGGTGATTGCCCCGGAGCTGTTTCATCGCACGGCGCCGCCGGGGTTTGAGGGCAGCTATACGGATTTTCCTTCTTTGAAGGCACACTACGAGGCAGTGACAACCGAGACGGCGGAAAGGGATCTACGATCCGCATATGAGTGGCTGAGTTCGAATGCGCAGGTGAGGTCGAACGAGATTTCGAGCGTCGGATTCTGCATGGGTGGACGGGTTTCATTTCTCGCCAACAGCGTAGTTCTATTGCGCAGCGCAGTTTCGTTTTACGGAGGAGGAATCGCCCCGGGGTTGCTGGATCGGGCGGCCAAGCTGCAGGCGCCGTCGTTGCTCATCTGGGGTGGATTGGACAAGCGCCTTACGCCGGAGTACCGGAAGGCTGTGACCGATGCGCTGAGTGCACAGCAGAAGCTTTATGTGAATGTCGAGTTCTCCCGCGCCGACCATGGGTTCTTCTGCGACGAGCGGGCGGCGTATGAGCCGCACTCGGCGCGGCAGGCGTGGGCTTTGACTTTGGAGTTTTTGCGTCCGTGAAGAAACTCGGGATGGTTTTCGCAGCGGCGTTGACTCTGCTGTTGACGGGGGCGCTCTTGCAGATGCCGGGTTCAGCTCCCCCGAGGGACGAGAAAACTGCGCCACCTACTTTTTATAAGGATGTACTTCCGATACTCCAGGACAGATGCCAGAGTTGCCACCGCAGTGGGGAAGCTGCGCCGATGGCGCTGGTGACCTATGAGCAGACACGGCCATGGGCCGCGAAAATTGCGGCTGCCGTGCAGATGCGGATGATGCCGCCATGGTTTGCCGATCCGCGGTACGGACATTTTGCCAATGATCCGTCGTTGAGTGCGGAGCAGATTGCGAGCATCTTGGCGTGGGCAAGTGCTGGAGCACCTGCCGGAAACGCGCTTGATGCGCCTGCTCCGCGGACTTGGAGTGGAGACTGGAATATTCCGCAGCCGGACTTGGTGTTGAAAATGCCGAAGGCAGTGCAGATTCCCACGAATGGCGAAGTGGAATATACGTACGAGATAGTGCCCACACATTTTACCCAGGATAAATGGGTGCAGATGGCGGAGGCTCGGCCTTCGAGCGCGGCGCATGTGCATCATGCGGTGGTGTACATCCGGCCTCCCGATTCGCCGTGGCTGCGGCATGCGCCGGCGGGCGAGCCGTTTACCGCGTCGATGCTGAAGGATCCGGCGGAACGGCGGCAGGCGCACGAGACTACCAGCGATTTGCTTTTGGTGTATGCGCCGGGGAGTGCACCGGACCGATGGGCGGACGGAATGGCGAAGTTTGTTCCGGCCGGGTCGGATCTGGTGTTTCAGATGCACTACACGACGAACGGCGAGGCGGCTAGCGATGAAACTAGCGTTGGGCTGGTGTTTGCGAAGAGTCCGCCGAAGCAGCGGGTGATCACGCTGCAGTTGAATAATCATGCGCTGCTGATTCCGCCGCGGGCCGACGATTTTCGCGTAGAGGTGGAGGGGACGCTGCCGAATGATGCAACTTTGCTCAGTTTTTTCCCGCATATGCATTTGCGCGGGAAGCGGTTTGAATATGACATTGTGCACGACGACGAAAGCGTGGAGACGCTGCTGCGAGTGAATTATCATTTTCACTGGCAGCTAAGTTACAAGCTGGCGGTGCCACGCGAGTTGAAGGCGGGGACAAAGTTGCGGGCGGTTGCGTGGTATGACAATTCGCGGAACAATCCGCACAATCCAGATCCCGAGAAAATGGTGACTTGGGGCGATCAGACTTCGCAGGAGATGATGGTAGGATTTTTCGACGTGGCGGTGCCGGCGGGGATGGACAAGTGGCAATATTTTATCCGGCACGAAGAAAACTAAGTAATTTGGCAATCGGATAATTTTGCAATTTGAAAACCTGGAAAACCCTTCGGCAGGCTGTGCTCGCGGCAACCGGCGAGGCAGCCATTCCGGCGTAGGCCTACCTGTGCTGCTAGTTGCCGACTGGACCGGTATTTGTAAGACTGTGTTGGGCTCATCGACTTGATGGCGAATCCGGTTTCTCTTACATCAGTGGAAAACCAGGGTAGGCGCGGGTCCAGTGCGGCTTACTGGGCGCTCGCGGTGGTGTTTCTGGCGGTCTACATGGGGTCGATGTTTACCCCGGGGCTGCTGGATGACGCCGACAGCACGCACGCAGAGGCCGCGCGCGAGATGGTGGTGACGGGAGACTACGTCACGCTGCACGTCAACGGCGTTCGGTATCTGGAGAAACCGCCGTTGCCGTATTGGCTGGTGGCAATCTGCTACAAAGCTTTGGGAGTGAATGAATTCAGTACGCGGCTGCCGATGGTGTTGTCGGTGCTGCTGCTGGGAGTGTTGGGGTTTTGCTGGGGGCGTCGCGCGTTCGGGGAGCGGACCGGGGTTTATGGAGGATTGTTCGTTTACACCTGTGCGGGCGTGTACCTTTTTACGAGGGTTTTGATCCCTGATGTGCTCCTAAGCCTGCTGATCGCGGCGGCCCTGTATTTTTTCCTCACGGCTCTGGAGCCAGAGGCCGAGGCTTGGCGATGGTACGCGGGCTACGCGATGATGGCGTTCGGCGTGCTGACCAAGGGACTGATCGCGCTGGTGTTTCCCGGCGGGGCGGCATTTTTCTTTCTGATGGTTACGGGAGAATGGCGGCGCTGGCGGGAGTTCCGTTTGATTACCGGGTTGGCGCTATTTCTGGCGATCGCGGCGCCGTGGCATATTCTTGCAGGATTGCGAAATCCGGGTACGGCCGAGCATCACGGTTTCTTCTGGTTTTATTTTGTGAACGAACAATTCCTGAGATTCCTGGGGAAGAGGTATCCGCGGGATTACAGCAAACTTCCCGCAACACTCTACTGGACGCTGCATCTGGTGTGGTTGTTTCCGTGGAGTCTTTATCTGCCGGCGGCAGTGACGACGGCCGTGGAAGCGTGGCGGGGCAGGTGCGGCAGCTCGGTGGCAGCACAGAGTGGCTCGCAGCTGAGCGATTTCGCATCGCGGACTCGAATGCTGTGTTGGATTTGGGCGGGCGTGGTACTGATTTTTTTTGCCTTGTCGACCAACCAGGAGTACTACACGTTTCCGGCATATTTGCCGCTTCTGTTGTTGCTGGCGGATGGCGTCGCGAGCTGCGAGCGGACGGAGTGTCAACGCGGAGTGCGCACGGGTTGGTTGACAACCTCCGCCGGCCTTCTCGCAGCGATTGGAGTTGCGGCCAGTGCCGCATTATTGATCGGATTATGGAAGTCGCGGAACCTGCCGTTCGAGGCGGACATTGGAAATGTTCTGGGCAAGCAGGATCTGAGCGCGTACACGCTTTCGATGTCGCACATTCTCGATTTGAGCTATGCGTCGTTTGCCGCGCTGCGGCTTCCGGCGGCGCTGGCTGCAGTGGTTTTGCTGATGGCTCCGTTGGCGTCGTTCATTCTGCGCGTGTACCGGCGGCATTATTCTGCGACCTGGGTTCTGGGCGCAGGGATGGCGATTTTCCTGGTGGCTGCGCATATTGCGCTGGGGAGGTTTGGTCCGTATCTTTCTTCGAAACAGTTGGCGCAGGAGATCGCGGCTCGCGTGCGGCCGGAAGATAAGGTCATGATTTATGGCGATCAGGCGTTTGGGTCTTCGCTGCTCTTTTATCTGCGGCGGCCGATCGATCTCGTGGAGGGACGGACGACGTCGATGTGGTTCGGTTCGACCTTTGCCGATGCGCCCAAGATCTATTTGAGCAACGCGGATTTGCAGCAGGACTGGGCGGGCAGCGGACGAGTATTCCTGTTCGTGCCTCCGTACGAAAAGGCAAAAGTCGATGCACTTTTGCCGGCAAAGTTTGTTATCGCGGAGCTTTCGGGAAAATACGTGTACAGTAATCAGCCGTAACAAGCGCTTGTTTCCAACATTTCTACGAGGCTAAATCGATGAAGAACAAACTGCTGTCAGGCTTCTGCGCGGCCGCGTTGCTGGTGCTTGGTGGAATCGTGATCGGCGGTGCGAAGGCGCAGTCGGGTGCGGCTCCGGTTACTGCCGGACCGAAGAAAGCCGAGGAGCAGTACAAGAATATTCAGGCGCTCAAGGGAATCCCAGCCGATCAATTGATCCCGGCAATGCAGTTCATCACGGCGTCGCTCGGGGTGGAATGTCAGTTTTGCCACGTGGAGGGTGCGTTTGAGAAGGACGACAAGAAAACGAAGCAGACCGCGCGGAAAATGATGGAGATGATGTTCGCCATTAATAAAAATAACTTCGATGGACATCGTGAGGTGACTTGCTATTCCTGCCACCGGGGCAGCCCGACTCCGGTCGGAACGCCGTTGGTGATGGCGGAAACGGCGATGGGCGCAGGTGAAGCAAAGAAGGCTACGGAAACGAACGGCGAGGGCGAGAGAAAGGAAGCGAGCGGGCCTCCGGCTGATCAAGTGCTCGACAAGTATTTGCAGGCTGTTGGCGGCGCCGCTGCAGTTGAGATAATTACGAGCCGCGTGATGAAGGGGACGATCACCTTCGGTGACAGGAGTGTTCCGATCGACATTTTTTCGAAGGATCCAGACAAGCGAGTATCGTTCACGCATACGCCGGACGGAGACAGTGTGACCGCGTTTGACGGGCACGAAGGTTGGCTGGGTGTTCCGGGGCGGCCAGTACACGAGATGCACGGACCCGATATCGATGCGGCGTCAATGGATGCGGATCTTCACTTTGCGGCGCACTTGAAGGAGCTGTTCAACGAAGTGCAGGCATCAGGCACGGAGAAGATCGGTGAACGCGATGCCTACCTGGTAATTGGGAAGCGCGAGGGCAAAACGCCGCTGAGACTGTATTTTGACGAGCAGTCTGGGCTGCTGGTGCGGCTGGTTCGATACGCAGAGACGCCGCTGGGGCTGTTGCCCACGCAGATCGATTATGCGGATTACCGTGAAGCGGGCGGGGTGAAAATTCCATTTCGCTGGACCCTGGCGCGGCCGGGCGGGCGGTTTACGATTCAGCTCGATGAAGTGAAGGAGAACGTTCCCGTGGATGATGCGAAGTTTGCCAGGCCTCCAGCGACGCCCGAAGCGCAGAAGGGCCCGGGGAAGTGAACGCTTTGTACTACTTCGCCTTGCATAACAAATCCTGATAGGAAGGATAAATAGTTTCGATTTCCGTGAAGCGGCGGCAGACGATAGAGTGAGCGCGTGCGGTTTGTGTTCGGCGCTTATCTGGGCAAATGCACTCTTCGCGGGAAACGACTGTTTAGAACAACATCATGACCAAGGTTGAGGCAGTCATCCAAAACTCCAAACTGGAGGCGGTGAAGAGCGCGCTGCAGGAGATTGGCGTCGAGGGTATGACCGTGATCGAGGTGCGTGGGCACGGGCGGCAGAAGGGGCACACCGAAGTCTACCGCGGCCGCGAGTACAGCGTGGACCTCATCCCCAAGACGAAGTTGGAAGTGGTGCTGGCGGACGCCATGGTGGAAAAGGCGGTGCAGGCCATATTAGTGGCGGCGCGGACGGGGAAGATTGGCGACGGGAAAATTTTCCTCACACGCGTGGATGACGCGATTCGCATTCGCAATGAGGAGCGCGGCGAGGGGGCTCTTTAAGAGAGCAATTTGAGTAAAGATCGTAACCAAACTGCGGAAACGAGAAGAACCAACCGGGCGGCATCAACAGTTTGTCACCAGCCCTCTCCTAAATGACATGCTCCGCGAGAGGAGCGAGCTTCGATTCGATGTGCATCGATGGTCGATTCATTGACACATGGTCATGACGGCAGCGTCTTCACTGATCAGTGAACTGCGGGGTTCTCTGGCCGAGGAGTCGGCGAGGATCGCGCTGGACTTCGCGGCAGCCGGAGACGGGCGTGCCGCGGTCGCTCGGCGGACACGGCTCCTCGAAGACATTCTCAAGCGGCTGTGGCAGGATCTGGTTTCACCCGAAGAGGCCGGCCCGGGCGACTTTGCGCTGGTCGCGACCGGAGGCTTCGGACGCGGCTGGCTGTTTCCTTATTCTGATGTTGATCTCCTTTTCTTGTATGCGGACCGCCGGGCCGAAGAAGCGCACAAAGAGGAGATCAGGCGGTTCTCGCAGGAGTTGTGGGATCTAAAGCTCAAGTTGAGTCCGGCGTCGCGGACTCTGGCGGAATGCGATCGCTTCGATCCGAACAATACCGAATTCACCATTTCTCTTCTGGATTGCCGTTACCTCGCAGGCGATCGTGAGCTGTTCGCGCGGCTGCGCGACAAAGTAATCCCCAAGCTCGTAATGCGGGAAGCGAAGCCATTGCTGCAAGGGCTGGCCGAGGTCACGCGGGAACGGCATGGAAAATTCGGGCACACCGTGTTTCATCTCGAGCCGAATTTAAAAGAGACGCCGGGTGGGCTGCGCGATTACAACGTGGCCTGCTGGCTGGCATTGATCTCCGCCATGGGCAAACTGGGCGACTGGCCGCACGCCAGCTCGCTGCGGGCGCCGGTGCGGAAGCAGTTGGATGCGGCGCTGGAATTCGTGATGGCGACGCGGTGTTTTCTGCACTTTCGGCATGGGCGCGACGACAACGCGCTCAGCTGGGAGGCGCAGGATGAAGCCGCCGCGCGGAAGATCGGAGCTTCCGATGCGGCGGAGTTGACGGCTGCGGATTGGATGCGAATTTACTTCGGGCATGCCCGGGCGGTGCAGCGCACGGTGACGCAGTTGCAAGAGGAGATTCCGGAGGCGTGGTCTTCGCTGCGACGGCAATTTCAGGGCTGGCGATCACGGCCGGCGAGTCCCGACTTTTCCGTGGTGGATGGACTGATTTTTCTGCAGCAGTCTTCCTCATTACGAGACCCCGAGATGCTGCTGCGCCTGTTTCATTTTATGGCGCATCACGGACTGAAATTGAGTGCGACTACAGAGCACAGGATCGAGCAGGAGCTGCCTGCCTTGGCAGTAACTCCGCCGCGCGGGGCGGAACTCTGGCTCTACTTGCAGGAGACACTTCTGCAGCCGCATGCCGCAGAGGCGCTGCGGGCCATGCATTCGCTGCGCTTGCTTACCTTGTTGTTGCCGGAGTTGAAGCCCATTGATTCGCTGGTGGTGCGGGATTTTTATCATCGCTTCACCGTGGACGAGCATTCGATCCTCGCGATTGAGAGCCTGCACCGGTTGAGAGAATCGAGATCGGAATGGGACAAGCGGTATGCGGAGTTGCTGGGAGAGCTGGAAGATCCGGAATTGCTTTATCTCGCGCTGTTATTGCACGACACAGGGAAAGGAGTGCCCGGAGGCAATCATGTGGAAGCGAGCCTGGAGATTGCTGGCCGCTGCCTGGATCGGCTCGACGTCGATGCGGGAGAACGAGCGGTGGTGCTGTTTTTGATCGGAAACCATCTGGAGATGTCGGCGCAACTGCGGCGGGACATATTCAATCCGGAGACGGTGGCGGCTTTTGCCGAAAAAGTAGGCACACCGGAGCGCCTGAAGATGTTGTGTCTACTGACCTATGCGGATATCAAAGCAGTGAATCCTGAGGCGCTGACGCCATGGAAGGCGGAAAACGTTTGGCAGCTCTACATTGGCGCGGCCAACTACTTGAACCGGAGTGCTGACCAGCGAGTCCACGATGCGAACGGAGAAAAACTGGCGCGGCTGCGCAGCCTCGCTCCGGTGATGAGCGCGAAGTTCAAGGAGTTTGTGGAGGGATTCCCGCAACGATATTTGCGGGTGCACTCGGCGGAAGAAGTGATGCGGCACATGCAGATGGCGGAGGAGTTTGGCCACGATCCAGTGCGGGTGGATTTGAAACGGGGCCGGCATTGGTATGAGCTGACGCTGGTCACGAAAGATCGTGCATCGCTCTTCGCGACTTTGACCGGAGTGCTGGCGGCGTGGGGGATGAACATCGTGAAGGCCCATGCCTTTTCAAACCAGGCCGGAACCGTGGTAGATACGCTTTACTTTACCGACCGCTTCCGAACGCTGGAATTGAACATGTCGGAGTGGGAACGATTCAAGCAGAGCGTGGCCGCGGTTTTGACGGGATCGGCGGATCTGGACAGGATGCTGCGCGACCGGCAGCGCAGTGAGAAGAGCGCCCGGGTCAAGGTTGTGGTAGAGACCAGGATTGATTTTGACGACCTCTGTTCCTCGACGAGTACGCTGTTGCAGGTGATCGCGCAGGACCGGCCACGGCTGCTGCATCGTATCAGTTCGTGCCTCTCGCATCAGAAGTGCAATATCGAAATCGCCTTGATCGACACCGAGGGGCAGATGGCGATCGACACGTTTTATTTGACGTCGGAGGGAAAGAAGCTCACGGCAGAGATGCAGAGGAAGGTGGAGAAGGCGTTGGGGAATGAGTTGAAGAGTCTGGAACTTGGCGGGTGATCCGAAGCGTCCCCGAAGCGATTACCAACTCGCGGATGGGAAATCGTCAGAGTCGTCAACTTTTCCCCAGTCGCCGTCCGACCCGGGACGGTCGTTACGCGTCTGATTGCGTTTGCGATAGCAAACGACGATCAGCCCGATGCTCATGAAGGTCGGCGGAGCGATCAGGATCAGGATGCCGCTTTTCAAGGCCTGGATCATTCGCGAGCCCGACGCGGCGGCCTGGGTATAACATAGAGCGCAGTTCTGGGCATAGGCCGGCGCCGGAGCCAGCAGGATGACCAATCCCACCAATGCAAGGCAGCCCAACGAGATTGCTTTCCAGAGCTTCATGGTTGGTTTCGCTACTTTGCCCATGGTACACCATCGGTTAGGCGGAAAGCATCGGTCCATCCATATTGCAGCGCCAGCAGAATGAATACTGTGAAGATCCCAACGAACCACAGCAAGCCGCGATTTTCCGCCAGG
This sequence comes from Candidatus Sulfotelmatobacter sp., assembly GCA_049673585.1. Taxonomy (GTDB): domain Bacteria; phylum Acidobacteriota; class Terriglobia; order Terriglobales; family Acidobacteriaceae; genus Sulfotelmatobacter. Next base: position 116,620 of record JBATXV010000028.1, read on the forward strand.
TGCATAAAGAACAGAACGGCCAGCGCCGCCTCGACGACGGCGACTGACAGCATGCGAACAAACATATCAGACCCGCTGATGTGCTGATGCGCGATGACGAACTGCAGCCCTGCCAGGGCCAGGATGCAGACGAAGACGATCAGATCCTTTGTCATTCCGCCGTTTTTATGCGTTGCGTCGGTAGTCATAGAGGTTCGCTCCTGCGTTTGTCCGCGTTAGTGGGATAGATTCAGAAGATAGACCAGCGGCACGACAAACATCCAAACCAGGTCCACGAAGTGCCAATAGAGGCCTGTGATCTCGAGGTCGTCAGCGTTGTAGCGGCCGCCCTGGTAGCGCAGCCCCACGGCGATAAGAGCAACCACACCGCAGGTTACGTGCAGCAGATGCAGGCCGGTGATGCTGAAAAACAGAGAACTGAACAGGGGCGTACCCCAAGGATTGTGAAACAGTGTCGCTCCTTCTCCGATCAGGCCCATCCATTCCCGCAGGTGAAGGGCGGCGAACATGATTCCGCAAACCGCGGTGATCATGGTCCAGCGGAACGCTTTGCCTTTGTCGCCAGCTTCGGCATGGCGTACCGCGATGAGCATGGTCAAGCTGCTGGTGAGAAGAATCAGCGTCATCACCAGCACGTTAGAGATACTGTGAAAGGGTCTTGGCCAATCGGGAGTGGCGTTGCGTATGAATCCGTAGGCGACCAGACAACCGGCAAAGGTCGCAGTGTCGGCGATGATGAACAGCCACATCGCCATTTTCTTGGCGGCGACCGAGAATGTGGGCGCGGTCATTATCTCCGTCGCCCCGGTTCGCGACACCTGACCGTGAATTGAAAGATCGGCTTGACTCACGTTGCCTCCTACCTTTGACGGGGTTCGAGCGTCTTTAGCTCAGAGCTTCATCCAAAGCAGCAAAAGCAGATACACCCACAGCACACCCATGAAATGCCAGTAACGCGAAGTGGCGTCCAGGGTGCTCTTTCGCAGGACGGATTTATTCAGTTTGCCGATCACCCGGACCAGACCGCCGAGCCCTCCCGACACATGAAGGGCGTGAGCTACAGTCAGCACATAGAAGAACGAATAGCTGATGTTACTGGCGAGTCCGAAGCCCTGGGACTTCAGATCCAGCCAGGCGTAAGTTTGCCCGGCAACGAAGAGCAGACCCAAGACAAGCGTTACGTATAGCCAGCGCGCAGGGCTCGCAGCTCGATCCCTCACCCCGCCGCCCATGAAGCTCGCTATTCGGCGACGCGCTACCTCCAGCGTAACGCTGCTGAGGATGATCAAAAGTGTGTTCAGGTAAAGGACAGGGGGTAAAGTGATGTGCACCAAAGGTGCGCCCCCCTGACGAACAATCAAAGCGCTGGTGAAGGCGGCAAAAGTCATGGTGATGGCCGCCAAGGCTACCCAGATGCCAGTGCTCGCAGGAGGAGGGGAAGAGTGCTTGACCCGGCGCAAGTCCCCATCGGCGGGAACAAGATTGCGCCAGCCGCCGTTGCCCGAGCCCTGGCTCGGTACGCGGTCGATCTCGATTTTCGGCGGTTCGTGGACCGTGGTTGCCATACTTCTACTCTCCTGCGGGAACCGATTGTGCTGCTCGAAGATTACTTCTCTTCGTGTGGGCTATGCACGTTTTCCGGTGACGTCTGCATAATGTAGTCGGCGCTTGCACCTTCTACGCTGTATTCATAAGGATCGTGATAGACCACGGGCATCTTATCGCCGAAGTTGTTGTGAGGCGGCGGCGTCGCGGTGCTCCATTCCAGTGACGTTCCCTCCCAGGGATTGTCGTTCGGCGGGATTGCGCCCCAGAACCGGCTGTGGATCAGGTTGTAAAGGAAAATCAGCTGGGCGACGCCCGTGAACAGCGCAGCGATCGTGATGAACTTATGCAGTGGGATCAGCGGGATCAGATAATCGTCGGTGAAGGCCTGATAGCGGCGAACATTGCCTGCGATTCCCAGGTAGTGGAAGGGCATGAAAATGCAATATGCGCCGACGAAACTCATCCAGAAGTGGACCTTGCCTAGTGTCTCGTTCATCATGCGGCCGGCCATTTTGGGGAACCAGAAGTAAGTTCCGGCGAAAATGCCGAACATCGCAGCGACCGCCATTACCAGATGGAAGTGGCCGACCACGAAGTACGTGGCGTGCAGCATGATGTCAATCGAAGGCTGGGCCAGGAAAAAGCCGCTGATGCCACCGCTGATAAACATGGAAATGAAGCCCAGCGCGAACAGCGACGCCGAGTTGATTCGCAACTTGGAGCCGTACAGGCTGCCGATCCATATCAGCACGATGATCGTGGCCGGAATCGTGATGATGAGCGTGGGGAAGGAGAAGGCCAATGACGAGATGGGATTCATCCCGCTGACGAACATGTGGTGTCCATAGACCATGTAGCTCAGGACGGCAATCGACGCCATGCAGGCGATGATCACTCGATGGCTCAGCAGCGGCCGGCGCATGTTGGTAATAAGGATGTGAGAAACGATGCCCATGCCGGGGACGATTGCTATGTAGACCTCAGGATGTCCAAAGAACCAGAACAGGTGCTGCCACAGGAGGGTTGATCCGCCGGAGTGCGGCGAGAGCTGGCCGTTAATCAGAAGGTTCGAAGCAACAAAGAAGCTGGTTCCCGCGACGTGATCGAGAATGAGCAGAATGCAGGCCGGCATCAGCACGGCAAATGCGGTCAAACCCATGAGCGAGGTAACGAACCAGGCCCACGCACTGAGCGGGAGCCGCATCAGGGACATGCCTTTGCAACGCATGTCGAGGGTGGTGGTGATGAAGTTCAAGGAGCCGAGCAACTGGCCGATACAGAAAATCGCGATCGAACTTGCCCACAGGACCACGCCAAGACCCTGACCAGGCCCTGCGCCCGAGCCCACGGCGCTGAGTGGGGCGTACTGCGTCCAGCCGCCCAGAGTCGGCCCATCACCCACAAAGAACGACGCCATCAGAACCAAGAAACCAACAAACGTAACCCAGAATGACATCATGTTGAAGTGGGGGAACGGCATATCTTCCGCGCCCACCTGGATGGGCAAAAAGAAATTGCCGAATGCGGCGAAAGGGGCAGTGGTGAGCACGAAGAAGACCATGATCGTGCCGTGCATGGTCATCAATTGCAGATAGTACTCCGGCGTCATGACGTCACCCGGGGCGCCAACCTTGGAGAGCAGGTGGAGGCCAGGTATGGCGAAATTAGCGAATCCCAGATGGATGCGCATGAGCCAGGAGAGACCCATTCCCACGTAGGCAGCGACCAAGGCCAAAGCGTAATACTGCTTGCCGATGACTTTGTGGTCGAGGCTGAAGACGTGCTTCCGAATGAAGCTGGTCGGAGCTCCGTGGGCCGCCGGTGCGGACATGTCGTGCATTGTGCTCACCTCAAACGAGACGTATTGTTCCGATTTATTGACGGACTGCGGCTACTGCAATGCCGCCTGTTGCTTCAGCCAGTTCTCGTAATCTCCCTGGGACATCACTTCCAAATACGCCTTCATGTTGTAATGCCCGAGGCCGCACAGCTGGGTGCAGACGATTTCGTACTTCCCAACCTGAGTCGCTGTGAAATGAACCGATAGATCCAACCCTGGGACGAAATCCTGGTGGACGCGCAATTCCGGAACGTAAAAAGAATGCCCCAAATCCCTGGAATGCATCAGCAGGTGAACTTCCCGGTTCACCGGAATTGCCATCTCAGCGGTTACGATGTCGTCTTTAGAATCCTGGTCGTGCGTAGTGTCGAGACCATAGAAATTGCCGTTCGCATCGTTGATCTGATCGGGGTGGATGGGGCCGAACTTCCCATCCGGGCCAGGATAGCGGAAGTAAAACGCAAACTGCTGCGCCTGGACCTGGACTTGCAGCGCATCAGCCGCCGGGGCAGTGAAATACTGGCTGGCCCAGGCCTTTGCACCAAATACTCCCAGAGCCAAAACTTCTGTCCCTACCAAAAGGAAACCGGCAACCACCAATCCCACCGCGCCGCCGGGGAAGCGCTTGATCTTGGCGTCAGGTTTTGTGTGAGAGAACTTCCAGATGAAGAACGCCAGGATGAACTGCGAGGCCAGGAAAGAAACACCCGCTTCCAGCATCGTATCCGAATACTGCTCGTCAATCAGATGACCGTGGACGGAGATGTCGATCGGCATCGGCCACATGTGCATCACGATGGGAATCGCCGAAGCAATTGCGATCACTATGATGGTCACTGCGAGCAACTTCGCCATATATCCCGCCTCCGGCTTGATCCAGCATCGTTAGAATCGCCGCAGGTTTTAGCTGCGGCGATTTTGGCACTCGGTTGTTCCAGAAATTGCGCTGAAGCCTAGATAACTTCGCTACTTTGCCTTAAAGGTGAAATCTGCGGTTCCCGACCCACCTGCTGCAACCGTCACTTTCGCAGTCTGCGTGCCGTAATCTTCCTGCCACGCGGTCACGGTATAACTTCCGGGCGGGACATTGTTGATTGTGTATGCGCCTTTGTCGTCTGTAGTGGCATACGGCCCCTTCACCACGACGAACCAGCCGTGCATCCATGGGTGAATGTTGCATTGCACTGGAATCATTTCCGGAGCCTTCCAGCTCTTCTCGATGGGGGCGGCTCCCGGGGGCTGGGACTGATTCCACGGGATATTGCCGGTCATCGGATTGGGCAGCGGGTGGATGTTGTGCGTGGTCTGATCGCTGGTGATCACTTTGAATTGCTCGTTCACATCCATCGCCAAGACGTGCGGCGTATACATGCAATTCTTTTGATCGAACACCGGGACAGCTGTTGTTACCGTCGCGGGGCCGCTCCAGTCAGAGATGTAAAGAACCACATTCTCCAATCCGTCGCCGGAACCAACCTCCACAGTTTGCAGATGAGCGGGCGAGCCCGCGTTGGCTTTGACGCAATAGGGGTCCTTCGACATGTCGATGCCCCTCATGTGCGGAGCCGTGCCGCTGAGTTTTACCGTCCCTGTAATCTTACCTTCTCCTGCGGCGTTGACCTTCTGGTCCAAAATCAGCGCTGCACAGCATACTAAAACTACCAGCGATAGTACAACCGCGGAATTGTGCCGATTCTTCATAGAAAAACCTCCTGTAAAAACCTTGGCGGCGATGCCGCTACTGTTGACCTGCCGGGGCGTTCGGATTCACCGGCTTGAGGCCAAGTGTTTTGGCCAGCTCTTTTTCCTTGCTCTTCTGAGCCATGAACGTGCGCAGGTAGAAAACCAAGTCCCAGGCCTCATCGGGCTTGATGTTATCCGCAAACGACGGCATCGGAGTTCCATCGAGGCCGGTCATGAAGATCCGGTAGATATCCTGATCGGTGTCGCCGCACTTCGGCCGAGCGCCTTCAGTGAAGTTGAAGGGCGCAATCGGACGACCCTGATCATCGGTAAGAGTCGCAGCCGACGGTCCATTAGCCATCCCTTGGACGCCATGACACTTCCAGCACTGTACCCGGGCAAATACCTCGCGCCCGGCCTTGATGCGCTCGCCGGTGACTTCGGGCTCGGGAGGAATGGTGATGGGAGCACCTGGCTTCTCACTGGTCCAGCGCGGAGAGAAGTGCTTCACCCAGGCCACGAGATCGGCGCGTTCCTGCTTGGTAAAGGTGTTCCATGGCGGCATGTTCGAGCGGTCGAAGCCGCGCGTGATGGAGTCGAAGAGATCTTGGTCCGTCGGCAGGGTTCCGGTCGGAGTGGAGCGGCACTTGAACACGCCCAACTGGAAATCGCGCGGCTTTTGGTACATGGGAGTGTCGAACCAGGCGGCGTTTTCGCCGTTCCCATCTCCAAGTTCGCCGTGGCAACCCACGCAATAGCGCCGGTAGTCGGGTGCAGCGTCCTTGGCATGACCGGTAATGCTTCCGATATGGCTTTCCATGCCAATGCGCGTTTCTATGTCGTATGTCGAGAGCTGCGCCGACGAAGGCAGCGAGAACGCCAACACCGCAGCTCCACCCAGCAAAAGCGACCACTTCCGCATTGTTTTCCGCATGTCGTTCCCTTTCTAGAAGTCGAAGTCGAGTCCCATCAGAATTTCGCTGGTGTTGAGGTTGGTGAGCGCTCCGGTCGCAAGATTTGCCGGACCGGTGCCGTCCTGGTGCAGCCAGTTGTATTCGTTGTGCCAGGCTAAGCCAGCGCGGCTGGTCATGAACGGGTTGTAGCGGAAGCCAATGGTGTAGGTTGAGATGTTGCCCAGGTTGGAAGGCATGGGGCCTGTGAATCCGTTGGCTCCAGTGACCAAAGCGCCGTATCCCGACCCGTTGGCTTGTTGCGACATTTTCTCAAACTCATACCGGCTGATGAAAATCAGCTGCGGACTGTAGATGTAGTGACCCTCGAAGGTGGCGCCGTTCCAACTGGGCGATTGCGAGCCGACCGGAAGAGTCGTTCCCGGGACATTGTTCGGAGGGCAGCCGTTGGGAATTGGGGCCGTGCAGGTTGTGCCGCCATTGCCGTCGGTGGCTTCCGCATTGCCGTAGCCCTGCCCGAACCAGGCGTTGTCCGAGCCATGCTGAGTCACGATCGTGAGGCCAACATGCGGGCCGGCGTAGAACTGTCCTACGAAGCCTTCCCGCGTGAAGCTCTTGTTGCCAATTCCGGAGCCAGGGATGGGAATTCCTCCGCCGGAAGTCAGATAGTAAGTTGACGCCTCTCCTGCCATGGCGTAGAACCCGACCCGTTGCACCCCCAGCCTGCCCGCATCAAACGCCTGGCTTCCCGCGAAGAACGCGGTGTAGGCGTTGGCTGTGGTACTGAGGTTCACGTTGCCATCACTCGAGCTGACAAGAGACGCGGAAATTCTCGTCCGATCGTCCACCGAGTGCCCCATATACTCGATACCGAGTTGATTGTCTCCGATTTGCCCGAAGATGTTCCCGTCACCTTGCGGGATGAAGTGATAAGTCTGATAAATACCGCCGTTCCCGGTCAGGGTGAGAATGCGCTTTTCGGACAGCAGATTGTCGAGCTCGAACCTACCTAGCTTGAAATTGAACCAGGAGCTGTGAAAGATGTTATCGAAGCGCACAAAGACCTGCTCAAAATGGAAGGCGCCGGTAGGATCGGAGGACGGAAGCAGGTAGAACGAGATGTTCTTTTCCAGGGTGCCGCCGGTGTGGAAGTCGAGGCCGCTCAGGTCGAAGCCGGAACTCGAAATGCGCTGGATCGCCTGACCCCCGTCAAGTGCTCCGGCCGTGTAGGTGTCAACTTGCACCTTGCCGACGCTCACCCGATGCCAGATCGGCGTGATGCGGAACACTACCGGCCAATAGCCGGGATTCTGCCAGATCGGGGCATCGCGATCGTTCATGAGCTGGTAGCCGTTGTCTTTGAACTTTTGTCCAAAATAATTCAGCATCGGCCAGGATTCGTGACAGGCTGAGCAGCGCAGGCCATACTTGCGGGCGAAGGCTGGAAGGGCGTTCGCGGGCTGGCTGCAGGTTAGGACAACGGATGCTAGAACCAGAGCGACAGCCGCGAAGGAAATTGCTGGCTGCAAGATGTTGCTGAGACGAAAACGACTCGAAACGTGCATGGCCGGACTCCTCGGCAAGATCGGATCAAAATCTGGTTATTTTGAAACTAAACTTTTCCCCAAGCTAAAGCCGCGGGCGAAACTCAACAGCCGAAATGCTGGAAACGGAAAACAGAGACCGGTGATTCTGTGCAGCTCTGCAGGTTTCTACTCGACACCGACCCTGCTGAAACGCGCAATACCGTAGATTCCCGATTAACCATTTAGTCATCTCAGGGCACAACCAACCGTGAGTAACTGAAGGCCTCGAAGGGGAGGTGGCTCCCATTCAGGCCGGTTGTAGAACAGTGGACGAAAGGTTCTACCACCCTACCGGGGGTGAATCCTACTACTATCGAAAGAAAAAGTTCAAGAGGTTTTTACATTTTTTTTACAAGGTCAAATCGGGCAACTCAGAACACCGCTTGTCGCATCTGATTTGCCCCGCCTGTGGAGTTGACAGCTTTACATCAAGAGTACGAGACTCTGGAAATCTAGAAACGGAGGCAGCAGTGGGCAGGTCGAGAGGTGATCGAAGTGGGTGGTCGGCTTCAGGCGCCGAGCCTAGAGGCAGTTCGAGCAGCGGGGCTGCGGGCGGCGGTTGCGGCTGCACCTCTGCGGCACGAGCAGGCGCGTCCGCAAAATTGGTTGTGCTGCTGCTGGCGGTTTTCGCGGTAGCGCTTCCGCTCGTCGGCCGTGAAAAGGATAAACTGCCCTACGGCGAGGGACTGGCGGTCAACATTCCCGTGCCGGAGAGCGAAGTGGAGCAGGTGGTGGCAGACGTGGCGGATAACGGCGTGATCCGAGGAACCAAAGAGTACAACAAAGACGAGTTTGTCAGCGGTGCGAAAGCAGCGAGTTCCTCGCGCGTATTTCCCGAATGGACCGAGGGGGGGAAGGTTTTCTACAAAGTTCGAGAGCAGGCGATCGACCCGCGGAACTTCAAGGACAGTAGCGACTCAGGAACCCTGGTTGTGCGCTATGTGGTGCAACCTCAAGGTGACAAGAACACGGTGCTGCGCATCAATGCGCTTTTTAAGGAAGACTACCGCCATATCGTGCATCAATCCGACGGGTCAGTCGAAACCGCCGAGTACCAGGATATTCGCCAGCACATTGATGCCATCGAGCTCATGAAGAGGCAGAACGTCGAAGCCTTGAACGAACGTCGGGAAAAGTTGGAGAAGAAGCAAACCTCTTCCTCGCAGGCAGAGGCCGGGCCCTGGCCGGTGCCTCCATCTGAAGAATCGGCGGTGGCGCCCGCCGAGAGTCACCAAGCCGCTGCTCCGAATGGAACCGCGCAGACCGCAGGTCAGCGCGATCAAAGCGAGCCTCTACAGAACCAGCCTGATGGAGACCAGTCCAGCCAAGATCAGTCTGGACAGAGTTTGCCGAGTCAGAGCGCACCGGTGGGAGCCACGTCAGGTCAGAGCTTGGAAGAGCGTGTCAAAGATCTCCGCCGGCAGCTCGAGCGGCTGGTGAAAGACCCGGGAGCACCGCTGAAGTCGGCGCCCTTCCACACAGCGAGTACGCTGCAGTCGCTACCTACGGGCACGGAAGTCCTGATTCTGATTTCGACACCGTACTGGTATGGGGTGGAGACGCACGAGGGGCAGCACGGATGGATCATGCGCGATGACTTGGTGAAGAAATGACGGGTCGTACCGCAGGTCTCGGCCGAGTTGTTACGCACGCGTTCCTTGGAGCAGTGGTAGTTTTTTGCTGCGCGCGGGGGAGCCACGCGCAGGGCAACGGATTGGAGCGGACCTTCCCCCAGTCCAAGGCCAGGGTGGAAAAAGCTCTGCAGGAAATGCAGCCCGCTACGGCTGGCCGCCTTCCGGTGCTGGAGGGATTCGCAGCTTCTGCAGATCATCCCCTTGACCGCTATTTGCGCGGCTACTACCAGGCCAGGTTCCAGGTTGCCGCGACGCCTTCTGGGGGGTCGATTGTGCGGGTAAGCGTAGAGGTCACGGCATGGTACGCCGATCCCGTCGCCGCGCGATCTGGATATCAGGTATTGACCTCGAATGGCCGGCTGGAAGGCGATTTGCTGGATCAATTGACAGATCAACTCAGCGGCAAAGGGTCGCAATATGGAACCGCTCCGAACGCTGCGCCGGAGCGGCCATTTCCGTCGGAGAGATTGCCGTCGGGACGGTCTTTGCCTGGCCACGGGTCGAGCCAAGGTGCCTCCGGGCAAACTCCGACGCAGCAGACTGCGGCCGGGCTGCCTCCTTCACAGCAATCGATGAAGGCACCGGGTTCAATGGAACCGGCCATCTCTGCACCAGTGCCTAGACTTCCGGAAACGAGCGCCGGTCTTTCCTCGTCACTGGCGGAGGGTCTGTCCGAGCGGGAGAAGGCAGGCGCCGATGCCGGGCCCAAAAAAGTGCCCGATGAGGCTCCCAGCGCCCTGCAAGCAGAGGCCGCCAGCCTTGAGGAGGTGCTTAAGAATCAGGCTCGTCCTAAGAATCTCGTCGCGGTGAAGAAGTCGGGGACTCCGGTGGTGGCGACGGCAAGTTTGACGGCCAAGACCTTGTTCCTTGCCAGCGCCCACGACGAGTTCGAGATGCTGGACTTCAATCGGGATTGGGTTCACGTGAGAATTTCTGGACTCTCGCGAGGATGGATTTGGCGCGACAGTCTGGAAATGCCCGACAGCGTTCCGGATAGCGATGCGCCTGCGACCGCAGCGCCGGGATCCGTTGCGGGGGATTTGTTTCATGTGACGCGAGAAGAAAGCGCGCCTTTTCCGGGAGATTGGGCGCCTCTTCGGGGTAAAAGCGTAAGAATCGTTTCAGTGGAAAAAATTGATGACAAGCAGAACGCGGGTCCTCAGCTGAGATTGGAGTTCGCGAAGTCTGTGCTCGATAAGGATTATGCAGAACTGGCGCAGAAGCCGCAGGAACTTGCCGGGGTCGTCGTCATCTTTGATGCGGTTGATGGCGGGATGCTCGCCGCCACATATCAGACGCTTCAGCAATGGAAGGCCGGGAAATTATCCGACGCGGCTCTGTGGCATCAATGCTTTTTTGATCCGCCGGAAACCTTTAATGTATCTGGGGCTTCGGCTAGCCAGTAGTGGTTGCGAACAGGTCCTGAGGTCTCGATCAACGGCTCGCCCCGCCGGTAGATTCCGGAATTTCGACTTGACTTTCGAAAGCCATCGGAGTACCCATACAATTCTTGACTATTTTTGGGCGGCGTTGTGCGCACTGCCCTCATTGAGCTTTATTAGACGCAGCCGGTTTTTGCATTGTGAAGCAAGCGGCACGACAACCACACCAGTGATTCTCCCATGAGCGCGATGACCCAACCAATGACCTTGTTCCGCAAGCAAGCGTCGTCTCTTCTGCGTGATTATGCTGAATTAATGAAGCTCCGTGTAACTACGCTTATCGTGATGACGGCGTGGTGTGGCTACTATTTCGGATCGCAAAAAGCCGGGGTGTCCTCGCTGTCGTGGGGGCTTTTGCACGCGCTGCTGGGAATCGGACTAGTCTCGAGTGGAACCGCGGCGCTCAACGAAGTGATGGAGCACAAGGTAGACGGGCAGATGCGGCGGACCGCGCAACGCCCGCTGCCGGCGGGCCGTATGAGTCTCGCTCACGCAACAACGGCGGGTCTGCTGGCGACTGTGGGCGGGTCAATCTATCTGGCGGTTTTTACCAATCCCCTGACCGGGCTGCTGACCTTCCTGACCTCGGTGGTGTACCTGGCGCTTTATACGCCCCTGAAACGAGTCTCACCGATCTGCACGTTCGTGGGCGCTTTTCCGGGAGCTATGCCTGGAGTGTTGGGTTGGGCGGCGGCACGCGGGCGGCTGGAGTGGGGCACATTGATATTGTTTGCCATCCTTTTTGTGTGGCAGTTTCCGCATTTTTTCTCTATTGCGTGGCTCTATCGGGATGATTACGCTGCGGGCGGAATTCGCATGCTGCCGGTCGTGGAAGAGGATGGACGGTCCACGGCTCGGCGCATCGTAGCCTACTCGTTGATTTTGATTCCGCTGAGCGTTTTGCCCAGTGTTTTTGGTATGGCAGGGAAGATCTACCTGGTGGGCGCGGTGATTCTTGGCGTCGCGCTTTTCTACTTTGGAGCCCGGCTTGCCTTTCTCAAACTACCCATTAGCGCCCCGCGATCGAAAATGCTGGCCCGTCATGTGTTGCAAGCCACAGTCATCTACCTTCCGTTATTGTTTGTCCTGATGATGGGCAATTCGTCGCGTCCTTAGCGCGGCGATGGCGTGGCGAAAACTCCAAAGTACCTGCCGGTGTTGTTCTCAACATTTCCTCGAAGCTATTACATGCATTCTCTCGCGGGGATTGCAGCGCATAGAGGATATCGGCAATGAAGAAGAGCGCAGAAGTTTCGACTGGGGTGTTACTTACTGGATGGCGCTATCGACCTGTGAGAACACGTTGCTTGCGTTCGCACCGATCAGGCGGACGGTGCTTGCCACTATGACAAGCACGACGGCCAGCATGACAGCATACTCAGCGACGTCCTGTCCGTCTTCGTTTGACCAGAGTTTGAATAGAAAGTCGCGCATAATATTTTCCGGTTCACACCGCTGCCGGCGCGGCCGACGCGCTGGTTAGCGGTTGTATGCTGGAAATGAAAAGATTCATCCCCCAGCCTTCCTTTTCCTGCGAAAAAGCCTGCAGGCCAACCTGGTATTCGCTTCTTCCATCCAGCAACTTCGTCCACACCACCGTGAATTCCATTTTGCGCTGGCGATAAAAAATGGTCAGCGTGTCGAGCGCTTTCAGTTGGTGGCGAATCGAGCCCAGCCGTGCCCCGTTCGCCGTGAGGTCGAGGGTGTGAGCCAGGATTTCAAATGACTTGCCGGAAGCGTCTGTGCCTCGGACTCGCACGGGAAGTACAGCCTGAATGCGATCTTGCCGGCGGCGGTTGGTCTTGACGGTGGATGCTTGCATAATTGGGGCCTGAAGATAGTGTGCAGCAATCCGGACAGGATGGGAATAGCTCCGACGAGTGAGGCACGAAGGTAACCAACCACACCTGTAGCAGCTTTTATCACCAGATTCCACAGCGGGAAAGAGCATCAGAATGCGGTGAAATGTGGGTTCAGTGGCTGCCGACCCGGGGTAGACTGGGAGGACAAGATTGAGAACGGCCTTTCACATCCAGGAGTCGACATGCCGTGCGTGCGAGTTGGAACTCGAGTTGGGATTAGTCTGTTACTGGGTTGGAGTCTCGCCGCTTGCTGCCAGACGCCTCTACAAACGCCGGATTCACCACGGTCTTCGTATTCCCCGGAGAATGCCCCGTCGGCCGAGCAGATAGCCCAGAAACTTGAAGAGCGGAATGCCGAGCGAGCGGCGGCGCTCGATCAGTTCAACGGAACCCGGGTTTACCGCATGCAGTACCGCGGGTTCCCCGGTGATCGGGACGCCGAGATGGTGGTCGACGTGACCTACCGCGCCCCCGATGCCAAAGAGTTTCGCGCGGTGTCGCAGAGCGGCTCCAATTTCATCATCGACCATGTATTCAAGAAGCTGCTCGAGGGCGAGCAGGAAGCCGCGAATCCGGAGAACCGCAGGAACTCCGCGCTGACCACGGAGAATTACGAGTTTACCTGGGCGGGATACGAAACGACGCCCGAGGGCGCGGAGTACGTCCTGAATCTGCTGCCAAAAACCAAGAATAAATTTCTCTATCGCGGAAAAATCTGGGTTGACGCCAAAGACTTTGCCGTCGTGCGAATCGAGGGAGAACCGGCCAAGAATCCGTCATGGTGGATCAAAAAAACCGAAGTGAAGCACAGATATGTCAAGGTGAATGACTTCTGGCTTCCGGCGGAGAACCATACGGAGAGCCTGATCAGGCTGGGAGGCCGCGCCATCCTTTCCATTGAGTACAAAGATTACAAAATCACGAAAGCTTCGCCGCCACGCGGCAATGAGACCGCGCTTCAAGGGTCGAAATGAGAAAGTATCGAAGCGACCGAAGAATCAAAGTGACCTGATCTGCCCAGCTTACGTCCGAGTGCCACGGAAATGTATAGTGTCAATTGCTGCCGTCACGAGCTAGCGCAGGAATCCGACTCCTGCGGAAAATACAAACTTTGATCGATCTGATTCTCTATTTCGTTTTAAGTGTGGCGCTGATCGGCACAGCATCTTCGGCCGTCTTCCTCGGTCTTGCCGCGCTGGGAGTAATCCGGTTTCGAGCCGATGCGCGGAAGCGGCTCAGATCCGTTGTTGAAGACGCGCACTTGCCTCCGGTCTCGGTGCTCAAGCCGGTGCACGGCTTGGAAGCGCGGCTGAAGGAAAACATTGAGAGCTTTTTCCGGCAGGACTATCCCGATTACGAAATTTTATTTGCTGCCGACGAAGCGAACGACGCGGCTCTAGATATAGTGCGCGAAGTTTGTGCCCGCTATCCTCACATCCGAAGCCGGGTGCTGGTGACGGGCACGCCATGGCCCAACCCAGTGGTTTACGCGTTTCATTGCATGGCCGAAGCCGCGGCGCACAACATTCTAGTTACTACCGACAGCGATGTGGAGGTCGGCCCACGCTATCTGCGGGAAATTGTGCCGCCGCTGCTCGACCCGCAAGTCGGCATGGTGACGTGCGTGTATCGCGGCAAGAATGCAGCCGGATTTTTCTCGGGGCTTACGGCCATCGGCATGTCGGTTGAAATGACGGCGGGAGTGCTGGTGGCGAATCTGCTCGAAGGCATGAGGTTTGGATTGGGGCCGACGACTGTGGTTCGCAAAGACTCTCTGGCTAGCATCGGCGGCTACACTGCGCTGCGGGATTACATCGCCTACGATTTCGCGATCGGCAACTTGATGGCGAAGAAAGGTTACCAGGTCGTGCTCTCGGGCCACGTCATCGATCACGTGGTGAATCAACCATCATTCCGCCGCATGTGGCAGAACCAGCTGCGCTGGGCGCAGACCACGCGCTACTCGCGCCCCAAGGGACACTTTGGAAGCGGGTTGATCTTCGCGATGCCGTACGGCCTGCTCGGATTTCTAGCGGCCGGATTTTTGGGACACTGGAGAATTGGAGCGCCGCTGCTGGCTGTGGCCGTGCTGAATCGCCTGATTGAAGCGTGGCTGGTGGGCTGGCTGGTCGTTCGCGATCCACAGATACGGCGTGCGCCGTGGCTGTATCCGCTGCGCGATTTGCTTGGCTTTCTGGTGTGGTTCGCCAGTTATCTGAATCTGCGTTATGTTTGGCGCGACAGCCGGTTTGAGTTGAAGGGAACGCGAATCGCGCTGCGCCAGACTTCTTCAGATAGCAGATAAACTTCCTTTGCGTCAGCGTCTGAGAACTATCCTAATTTCGATTTCCCACGGAGGTTATTTTGCGCGTTTTGGTTACTGGTGCGGCAGGCTTTATCGGCAGTCATATGGTCGATCGCCTTCTCTCCGCGGGTCATCGCGTCGTTGGGTTCGATAACCTGTCAACAGGACAGATGCGGTTCCTGGAAAGTGCGCTGGCGCACCCTGAATTCGCTCTCCATCAGGACGACTTGCTCGACGGGAAAAGTCTAGCGCTAGCGATGGAGGGCGTGGAACTGGTAGTTCATTTCGCAGCCAACGCCGACGTGCGTTTCGGCACGGAACATCCGCGCAAGGATCTGGATCAGAACACGATCGCAACCTGGAACGTGCTCGAAGCGATGCGCGAGCGAAACTGCAAACGCATCATTTTTTCTTCGACGGGATCGGTTTACGGAGAACCGGATATCTTCCCTACGCCGGAAACGTGCCCCTTCCCCATCCAGACTTCGCTTTACGGAGCTTCCAAGCTGGCCGCGGAAGGCCTGATTCAGGCTTACTGCGAAGGCTTTGGAATGCAGGGCTACATTTTTCGCTTCGTCTCGATTCTGGGCGAGCGCTACTCACACGGGCATGTGTTCGATTTTTACCAACAGCTTGCCGAACACCCGGAACATCTTCATGTACTGGGCAACGGGCATCAGCGGAAATCGTATTTATACGTGCAGGATTGTATCGACGCGATTCTTACCGCCATCGATCGCGCGCAGGAAAAAGTAAACATTTTCAATCTCGGGACAGATGAGTATTGCGAAGTCAACGACTCCATCGGCTGGATTTGCGAGTATCTCGGTCTGCATCCGAAACTTACGTATTCGGGCGGCGAACGCGGCTGGATTGGGGACAGTCCCTTCATCCTGCTCGACTGCTCGCGCATCCGCGCCCTGGGCTGGCGTCCGCGATTGACGATTAAGCAAGCGGTGTTGGCCACAATTAAGTACGTCAGCTCGCGCTGACCCGCTCACTTCGAAACGCGGAGCATGACGACACCGTGCCCCGGGACTTCTGCCGCGTACGAATCATTGATCGGGCCAAGATCCTTGTGGTCGAGCAGGTCGCGTAGCTTCGCCGAAGTTGGCGCGCCAATCAGCTTTGCTTCGAGCTGCATCTTGAAGGCCGCTTCGGTACGGTTGAAGAGCCCAACGGCCTGGCTCCCGTCGGCGAGCGGCTTCACCCAGATTTCCAGCGGTCCTTCCTCCCACACTCGATGGCCTTGCACGCCTTCGCGATCCTGATCGACGGCAATTACTTCAGAGTTGGTCAGGAGTTCCCGAGTCTCGGCGTTCATGGTTCGCAGGTCGTTTCCCGCGAGCAAGGGTGCTGCGAGGATCGCCCAGAGCGCCATGTGCGTGCGGTATTCGTCGCGGCTCATGCCGCCGTTGCCAACTTCCAGCATGTCGGGATCGTTCCAGTGTCCGGGGCCGGCAAATTTCTCCAGACCATTTTGTGAGAATCCGATCTCTGACATGCGACTGTATTGATCGCTAATGTCCCCTGTAGTTCGCCAGAGATTTCCCGTAGCAGGGCCCCAGCGCCAGGGCGCCTTTACTCCCCAATTACAAATGCTGAACACGATTGGCCGTCCCGACTGCGCCAGCGCGTCACGAATTTTCGCATACTGTGTTTCTGGTTCCAGTCCCTCGGCGTTACACCAGTCGACCTTCACGTAGTCGATACCCCAAGACGCGTACGTCTTGGCATCTTGAAACTCATGCTCGAAACTTCCCGGGCGTTTCTCGCAAGTCAGGCGACCAGCGTCGGTATAGATACCGAGCTTCAATCCTTTCCCGTGGACATAGTCGGCGAGATTCTTTATGCCGTTGGGGAAGCGTTGGGAATCGGCGACAATCGTTCCGTCTGCCTCACGGCTTACTTGCCAGCAGTCGTCGATGTTGACGTATTGGTAGCCAGCTGCCTGCATCCCACTGCTGACCATGGCGTCGGCGATCTCTCGAATAAGTTTTTCACTCACGTTACAACCAAATTTGTTCCAACTGTTCCAACCCATCGGCGGAGTCGGAGCGAGCGATGCTTGCGACGAACTGCCAGTCATCTGAGCGCCCGATAGGCCGCACGCGAAAAACATCACAAACAGCGCCAACTTCAAGGGTGGATGATTGCAGCAGGTTGTCACGTGTGCCTCCGCTCTCGGGATCTTCACGCGCATTGTACAACTCGCGGGCGCTGGTCGACCGAGCGCGCCCCAGTTCATTTTGTTAGAGTGAGTCTGCCATGCACCGCGGTAATCCAGAGATCGACAATCGAGCTCAAGGGTTGACAGAAAGATTTACCCAGCTTTTTGACGCTGAGCCGCGCATCTTCCAGGCGCCGGGCAGGGTGAACCTCATCGGCGAACATACCGACTACAACGATGGCTTTGTTATGCCTGCGGCGATTGGTTTTTGGACACGAGTAGCCATCGCACCGCGTCATGACCGTGAACTAGTGGTTCGCTCTGAGAATTTCGCCGAACAGCTTGAGTTCAACCTTGACGCACTGCCCGACAAAGCTTCCGGACATTGGAGCGACTATGTGATCGGAGTGGCGAAAGCCCTAGGATACTCAGGGGGCACGTTGATCGGCGCAAACCTGCTGATCGAGGGTGATGTACCGCAGGGCGCAGGCTTAAGCTCATCAGCTTCGCTTGAAGTCGCGGCCGGCTATGCGCTCCTCGATTTGGCAGGCAATGCGATCGACCTCACGAAACTCGCCTTGCTTTGTCAAAAAGCCGAGAACGAGTTTGTGGGGGCGCGCTGCGGAATCATGGACCAGTTTATTTCCAGCCATGGTCAAAGTGGCCAGGCCCTGCTGCTCGACTGCCGCTCGCTTGAACACCAGCTCGTTCCAATCGGCGACGAGGCTCGTCTCGTGATTTGCAACACGATGGTTCGCCACAGCATATCGGGCGGGGAATACAACCGGCGGCGCGCTGAATGTGAAGCCGGCGTGCAATGTCTTACAGCGCATCTGCCGGGCGTGCGCGCCTTGAGGGACGTCACCATAAACGATCTGGCGACCTTCGGCCGAGATTTGCCGGAAACGATCGTGCGCCGTTGCCGTCACGTGATCAGCGAGAACTCTCGTGTGCTCCGGGCCGCAACTGCTCTGGAGCGGGGAGACCTTGAGACCTTCGGAACCCTGATGCGAGAATCGCACATAAGCCTGCGTGAGGATTTTGAAGTGAGCTGCGCCGAGCTCGATTTGATGGTGGAACTGGCCGAGCATGCCCCAGGTGTTTATGGGGCGCGAATGACAGGCGGCGGGTTCGGAGGCTGCACCATCAACCTGGTTCGCAAGGACTGCGTAGCGGAGTTCAAAGCGCGCGTAGGAGACGGGTACTGGCGTTCGACTGGCCGTGCGGCTGAAATCTACGTCTGCTCGGCTGCGAACGGAGTAAGGCGTGTCGCCTAAGAAACGCAGTGTGATATATCAGGACGAAAGATGAAGAATATCCGCTGATGAGCTTATCCGATCTGAGGGCGCACCCCCATCGCCGCTTCAATCCGCTGAAGCGGGAGTGGGTGCTGGTTTCGCCGCACCGGACCGAGCGTCCATGGCAGGGGCAGGTTGAGAGTCTTCCGCCGGAGACGCAGGTGAGGTTCGATCCAAATTGTTACCTGTGCCCCGGCAACGCGCGAGTTGGCGGAGTGAGAAATCCCGCCTACACCGGGACATTTGTTTTCGACAACGATTTTGCAGCTCTCAAACCAGAAACTCCTGCGGCAGAAATTCAGGAAAGAGGGCTTCTGGTTGCGCGGAGTGAAGCGGGGCGCTGTCGCGTCGTCTGTTATTCACCGAGGCACGATCTCACGATGGCGCGAATGAGCGCGTCGGAAATTCGTTGCGTGGTCGATACCTGGGCCGAAGAGTTCCGCGAACTCGGAAGTCAGCCAAACATCGGGTCGGTGCAAATTTTCGAGAACCGTGGCGCAATCATGGGTTGCAGTAATCCACATCCGCATGGGCAAATCTGGGCCAACCAAACTCTGCCCAACGAATCAGCTCAAGAATTGGCCGCACTCCAGGAGTACTACCGCTCGCACGCCTCGACCTTGCTGGCAGATTACCTTGCGCTGGAACTGGAAAAGCAGGAACGCGTGGTCTGCGCGAACGAACATTTTGTAGTGCTGGTGCCGTACTGGGCAGTGTGGCCCTTTGAGACGCTGCTAGTCAGCCGAAAATGCGTGTCAGCTTTGCACGATCTGGATCATGGGGAACGCACCGCTCTCGCCGACATACTCTCGCAAACCACGGTCCGATATGACAATCTGTTCAAGACTTCGTTTCCCTACACTATGGGTTTTCATCAGCGGCCGACCGATGGTGAGGCTCATCCCGAATTCCACCTGCATGCGCATTTCTACCCGCCCCTGCTGCGTTCGGCGACAGTAAAAAAATTCATGGTGGGATACGAAATGCTCGCCATGCCGCAAAGGGACATCACCGCTGAAACAGCGGCGCAATGGTTGCGGGATCTGCCAGCGAAACATTACCTGGATATTTAACCGGTTCGGCATGCAGCATCTGGACCAGCTATACTCCTTCCGCTATGAGTGCACGAACGAACCCACGCTTCCATTATTCAGTGCTGTTTTGCTCTTTCGCCTTGATGGTGAATTGCGCTTCCCTTTTCGCCCAGGACGCCACGCCTTCTCGCGCCGCGACCGTGCTTGACTCCATGCCGCACGCCAGGAAGATCGATCAGGTAGCGCTCTCACCCGACGGAACACAGGTCGCTTTTATTTCGAGCGGGGAACTCGCGGTAATTCCTGCTAGCGGCGGTTCCGCTCACCCGATCGCCGTCGAGGCAAATCTCTCGCTCCGCGATGTGGTCTGGTCCGCAGATAGCAAGCGTATCGCGTTCATCGCGGATCTTTCCGGCGAGGTTCCCGCAGCTCAAGTCTGGACCGCCGCAGCCGACGGCGCTGCTCCGCAAAAGCACGCTGAGCTGAAGGGTTATGTCGAGACCCCGCGCTTCTCTCCCGACGGTTCGAAGCTTGCCCTTCTCTTTATTGAGGGCATGCCTCGCGTCGCCGGCCCGCTCCAACCTATGACTCCGCTTGCGGGCGTCGTCGACCAGAAGATTTATGAGCAGCGCATTGCAACGATCGATCTGAGCAATGACAATCTGAGTACCGACCATCTGACGCAAGTCACGCCCGCGGATGTATATGTCTACGAATACGACTGGACTCCTGACGGACAGGCGTGGGCAGCTATCGCCGCGCATGGTTCCGGCGACGCTAACTGGTGGATCGCGCGCCTGTATCTGGTCAACGCGCAGACTGGTGAGATGCGCGAGATCTACAAACCAAAACTGCAAATCGCTGTCCCGCGCGTCTCTCCGGACGGCAAGAACGTTGCATTCATCGAAGGACTGATGAGCGATGAGGGTTCCACGGGCGGCGACGTCCATGTCGTTCCGATCACGGGCGGCATCGCGCGAAATCTCACGCACAATGTCAAGACGTCGCCCTCGAAGCTTAGTTGGACGGCTCCTGACCGCGTTACGTTCGCCGAAAACATCGATGGAAATTCCGGCTTCGGCAGTGTTGGCGTCAAAGGCGGCGCGGTCCAAACGATTTGGACGGGCGAAGAGGTGGCAGCCCCAGCGGGCCTGGCATGGGCTTCAGCGCCCCAGGCCGGCGAAAAATTAACTACTGCCATCGTGCGTCAATCGGCAAGCACTCCACCAGAAGTCTGGGCGGGCCCGATTGGTGATTGGAAGCAACTTACCAACCTGAACGCCGACGTCAAACCGGCATGGGGCGAAATGCGGAATGTGCATTGGATGAACGGCGATACGCGAGTGCAAGGTTGGTTGATGCTGCCCAAAGATTTTGCTTCAGGCAAAACTTATCCGCTCGTCGTCACCGTGCACGGAGGCCCGTCATCTGCATGCATGTCGCGCTGGGATGAGCGGGGCATGGGCCCGCTCTCGGCGATGGGTTACTTCGCTCTCTGCCCCAACCCGCGCGGCAGCTACGGACAAGGAGAGTTATTCACGCAGGGCAACGTGAAAGATTTCGGCGGCGGCGACTTCCGCGATATCATGGCCGGCGTCGATGCGATTTCCAAGCAGTATCCCATCGACAGCAAACGCATCGGCATTCGCGGACACAGCTATGGCGGATATATGACCATGTGGGCGGAGACCCAGACCCACCGCTTCGCCGCCGCAGTAGCCGGCGCCGGTCTTTCCGATTGGCTGAGCTACTACGGTCTGAACGATATCGACGAATGGATGATCCCCTTCTTCGGCGCTTCTGTGTACGACGATCCCGCGGTTTACGCCAAGAGCGATCCCATGCACTTCGTGACCGCCGTGAAGACGCCCACGCTTATCCTGGTTGGCGATCGAGACGGCGAAGTTCCCATGGAGCAGTCGGTCGAATGGTGGCACGCACTGACCACTTTGCATGTGCCGACAAAGTTCGTGGTGTATCCCGATGAGGGGCACATGTTGATCAGACCCGCCGATGCCCGCGACTATTCTTTACGCGCGCTGGAATGGTTCGAGGAATGGTTCGCTAAGACACCGTAGTCGTCTGCCG
Source organism: Candidatus Sulfotelmatobacter sp. (assembly GCA_049673585.1). GTDB lineage: Bacteria > Acidobacteriota > Terriglobia > Terriglobales > Acidobacteriaceae > Sulfotelmatobacter. Next base: position 138,021 of record JBATXV010000028.1, read on the forward strand.
AAACTATTCGTACCGCAGAGCCTCAATAGGATCCAGACGCGAGGCCCGGACGGCGGGCACCATACCGCTTACCAGCCCAACCGCAGCCAGGATAAACGTGGCTACGATCAGCGTACCCGGAGCGATGACCAGGCGGATATCACCAGCTTCCGCATTCTTCGCCATGGCGCTGTAGAGAGTAAGCCTTCCGACGGAAAGCGAAACCGCATATGCCAGAATGACTCCCAGCGCGCCACCGATGAAAGTGATGGTCAGAGATTCCGCCAGGAACTGAAGCAGGATGTCGCTCCGGCGCGCACCCAGCGCCTTTTCCACCCCAATCTCCCGCGTGCGCTGCGTTACTGAGACCAGCATGATGTTCATTAGGCCAACCCCGCCGATGCCCAGAGTAAGCGTGCCGATGAATCCCAGCAGAATTTTCAGGCCGAGAGTAATCATTTCGAACTGATGGATCTGTTCCATGAGGTTAAACACGTACATAGCACGCCGGTCAGTAGGATCGAACTTGTGTTCTATGGCCATCACGGAACGCACGGTGTGCTCCAGATCTTCATACGCAGGTGTTTCATAGTTGAACCAGATGGAGTCGAGATAGTGCGTATCTTTAATGTCGCTCATGGTGGTGAACGGGACATAGATCACGCGGTTCACATTGTCATCGCCTCCTTGCATCTTGGGGCCCAGAACGCCGATCACCTCCACGCTGAGTCCGTCGACGCGAATCCGCTCGCCCAACGCGTTGCGTCCTGAGAAAAGCTTTTCCTTGGCTTCGGAGCCAATGACTGCCACGCGGGCGTGCTGGGTCTCATCTTGCGGGTTGTAGAAGCGGCCCTGCGCGAGTTTGAGCGCGCGAATGGAAAAGACGTTGGGGTAGTTGCCGGTAACATTGAAGGTGAACGTCCGCGTCTCGTATTGAATGTTGGCCTGCTTGTCGGATTCCGGGGTGATCTGCGCAATTTGCGGGATGTTGGTGGTGAGCGTGTCGATGTCGTCGAGCGTAAAGCGTATTTGCACGCCCGCTTTCTGGCCGCCAGCCTGCATGGAGCTGCGGCCGGGAGCCATGATCATCAGCTTGGTGCCGAAGTTGGCGAAGATGTTGGCGCATGCCTGGCCGAAGCCATTGCCGTAGGAGAGCAGCATCACAACCGTGGCGATTCCCCAAGCCATGCCGAGCATGGTGAGGGTGGTGCGGCGCCGGTTGTGCCGCATGGCGCCGTACGCCTCGCTGAGCAAATCACCGAACATTTTCTTTAACTCTCTCTTAACTCTTACTCCTGCCGGAGCGCCTCGACTGGCGGCAGCATGGCGGCCTTCCGCGCCGGATACAATCCGGCCACCACGCCCGCCAGCGTCAAGCAGCCGATCGCGAGAATCGCCGACGCCGGCACCAGCTTGGGAGGATCAAAATTCCCCGGCGATTGCTGCGTACCCAGCAGCGCCATCAGCCCGCCGGCCAGCCCCATGCCGATCAATCCACTCAGCAACGTGAGCAGAACTCCCTCGAGAAAAAACTGAAACAGAATGCTGCGGTTGGTGGCGCCCAAAGCCTTGCGCAATCCGATTTCACGGGTACGTTCACTCACCGCCACCAGCATGATGTTGATAACGCCAATGGCGCCGAGTGCCAGCGTCACCAGCCCTACAGTGCCCAGAAACATGTTCATGGCGTCGAAAATCTTGCCCATCATCTCGGCCTGCTCAACCGTGTCCAGGTCTTCGAATGCGTCTTGATCGCGGTAATCGAAGCCGTGATTACGCGCGATGATCCTGTGCACCTCCTGCCGCGCCAGCTTGTGCTCCGCCGGCACGCGCGGCTGATAGTTGATGAGCGAAATGGAGTTTTCATGATTCTCGCCCTTGAGCGGGAAGAAGGTCGCCATCGTCTGGAAGGGAATATAGCCGCGCATGTTGGTCATGTTTTCGTCGCCGCGGCCAATGCGCTTCACCGTGCCGATCACTTCAAATCGTATGTCATTCAGAAGAATGAACGCGCCCAGCGCAGGGCGTCCCGAGAACAGGTTCCTGGTCAGTTCGTCGCCGAGCACAATCACATTGCGCCTTTGCGCTTCGTCCAAGCCATTGAGCCAACGCCCCTGGTTTAGCGGAAGAAACCGGATCCCGCTGTACTGCGGCTCGACGCCCGCTATCTGTCCGTTGGCATTAGCGAATTCGCTCACCGCGTGCACGTCATCGCGAGACAGCACCGGCGAAGAACTACGTACATGCGGAGCTTCGGCTCGGATGTCCAGATAATCCTGATAAGTAAGCAGGTAGTTGCGCGCGGAGTTCATGCTGCCGGCTACCGTCGGGGCGCGGCCGGGAAAAAGAAACATGATGTTCTCCCCGAATTCCGCCAGTCCACGCTTGTTTCCCGAGCGGAAACCCTCGCCCAGGCCGACCAGCAGCAGCAACGATCCCACACCCCAGGCGACCCCGAACATAGTCAGGAACGAGCGAAGCTTATGCGCCCACAAGGTGCGGAAGATTTGCCCAAAGATGTCCAGTATCATCCGCATACTTACACGCATTGTACCTTCGACAGGATTATCCGATGTTTCGTTCCCGACCGGAGGAACCTCTTCTCGTCGCACAGCTTAATTTCAAATCGTGTGCAGCTTCCAGATCTCACATTCGAAAACGCTTACCGCTCGCAGAGAAAGGCGTGACTCTGCTGGTTAGACGAAGCAGGAAAGATAAGGATAAGGCCAATTGTACTGTTCTGTGCTCCGGTCGGCGAGAGGTGCTAGCTGACAAGTTGAGCGAACTTGTCGAGGTCGATGTTTCCGCCAGACACGATGGCGACGACTTTACCGGAACCGGTCCGGCCCGTCAGACAGGCTGCAACCGCGCAAGCTGCAGCGCCTTCGATAATCATCCGGTTCCGCTCCGCCACAATCTTCATGGCGTTCGCCGCTTCTGTCAGAGTGACTACCAACGACCCGTCCAGCAGTTTGCGCGCCAACTCGAACATGCCTGGGAAAACCGTCTTGCTGCCGATGCCGTCGACAAACGATGGCTTATATTCCACCGCCCGCGGCTCACCGGCAGCAAGCGCCGCAGCCAGCGGCGCCGCAGTTTCAATCTCGGCGGCATAGATACGCACTCGGGGCGCCAGCTCTCGTAATACCGCGGCGATCCCGCATGACAATCCTCCACCGCCCCAGGGAATTACCACTGCGTCTAGATCAGGCAAGTCTTCTAAGAGCTCTAATGCGATCGTGCCATTCCCCGCCATCACATCCGGATCGTCGAAGGCATGGATGAAGGTGGCGTCGATCCCCGGATAGGAGCGAGTCTCAAAAGTTCGCCACCACTCGGCAAAAGGAACTAGGATTACACGCCCACCCATGCGTTCGACAGCGCGAATCTTCGTAGCCGGAGCGGTGTCAGGAGCGATAATCGTCGCGCTCACCCCCATTCGCCGGGCGCAGAAAGCCACGCCTTGCGCCATGTTGCCGGCCGAAGCCGTCAAAACTCCGCGCGCCAGCCGCTCGCGCGGGGTCCGCGCCATCACGTTGGCAGCTCCGCGGATCTTGAACGAGCCGATCGGCTGCAGGTTTTCTAACTTCAGATAGAAGTTCGCCGGTGCGTCCGCATTGCACCGGATAAGCGGCGTACGCAGGGCGACAGACGTAATGTTTCGCCGCGCTTCTTGCGCCTCGGCGGACGTGATCGCCATTTCAATATCTTACCCGTTACGCAAGGATGGGCGCGTCCGGTGGACAATCAGTTTGAAACGCTTTATGTTTTCCACGGAAGCGTCGTTGCTGGACGTAGGAATCACTCATGAAGCTGCTGCTCCTGCAAATTACATTCCTCATGCTCGCCATCGTCACGATTTCTTTCGCCCAAGACTCGCACTTCTCTCCCGATGGGCAACAGATTCCCGTTCCAGAATGCCTGGCTATGAAGGGGCTGTGGGAGGGCGGGTCCAAGCCCTGTAGTCACACGGAACATGAGGCATGGCTTGCTGATATCGAACACTGGAGGGCAGAGCGGCGCATACGCATCGGCTACGATGGCGCAAGATACGAACTGCCAGCGTTGAAATGGACGCAGTCGAGTTTTATCCAACCGCAAATGATGGTCCAGGATCGCGACTTCTATGATCCCATCACGCAGACCTACACTGTGGGCCGATACCTTGACGGGCTTGAAAAGAGCTACGGCGGTATTGATGCGGTCTTGATCTGGCCAACCTACCCAAACATGGGAATCGACAATCGCAATCAGCAGGACATGATTCGCAGCATGCCGGGAGGCGTTGCCGGTGTAAAGCAGATGATTGCCGACTTCCATCGCCGCGGTGTGCGTGTCTTGTTTCCGATGATGATGTGGGACCAGGGAACACGGGATCCGGGTATGCCTTGGCCAGACGCGATCGCCAGCCTGATGGCGGAAATCGGCGCCGACGGGATCAACGGAGACACGCAGGACGGTGTTCCCTTGGCGTTCTCGCTGGCCGCTGACAAGACTGGCCACCCGCTTGCTTTTGAGCCCGAGGATGGCCCGGCAGACGAAGCCTTAGCGTGGAACGTTATGACGTGGGGTCAATACCAATTTCCTTTCACTCCTCTCGTCGATAAATATAAGTGGCTTGAGACACGGCACATGGTGAATATCTCAGACCGCTGGAATCGTGATAAGACCGACGACTTGCAATTTGCTTTCTTCAACGGAGTTGGCTGGGAGAGTTGGGAGAACATTTGGGGCATCTGGAACGGAATAACGCCGCGCGACAGCGAAGCCACCAGGCGGGTTGCCACCATCGAGCGGGGAGTCGCGCCGTTCTTGGTCAGCAAGGACTGGGAACCGATGTCGCCCATGCTCCATTACGGGGTGTACGCCAGCCGCTGGCCGCTGGCCGGAGAAACAGTTTGGACAATCGTTAACCGGAACGAATACGACATCGAGGGCGATCAGATGGAGGTTAGCGCTAAAGGGAATGTCCGCTATTTCGATCTTTACCACGGAGTGGAACTGAAGACTCATGCCGGGCCGGGTGAGAAAATCGTGCTCGCCTTCTCGCTCGAAGCAAAGGGTTATGGAGCGATCCTCGCGACCAACACCGCCCCAGACCAGAAGGTGCTGGCCTTGATGTCCAAGATCAAGGAGTCGACGGCAACTCCTCTGGCCAGCTACTCCCATGAATGGAAAGTTGTGCCGCAAGAAATTGTCCCCATCGAGGCGACGAAGGTCGCAGCTGCCGCGCCGGTTGGAATGGTCAAGATCCCTCAGGGCGATTTTCTTTTCAAGGTATCCGGAATCGAAATCGAGGGTTCCAACGACGTCGGAGTGGACGTGCAGTATCCGTGGGAAGACTCGCCGCGACGCTTTCACGAGCATCCCATGCAAGTGAGGTCTTTTTATATCGACAAGTACCCGGTCACGAACGCTGAATTCAAAAAGTTCCTCGACTCCGCCCGCTATCACCCCAAAGACGATCTGAATTTTCTCCGTGATTGGAAGGATGGAAGCTATCCCAGGGGATGGGAAAACAAGCCAGTGACGTGGGTCTCTCAGGAAGACGCGCGAGCGTATGCCAGTTGGGCGGGCAAGCGCCTGCCCCATGAGTGGGAGTGGCAGTACGCGGCCCAAGGCACGGATGGTCGCCTGTATCCTTGGGGCAACGAGTGGAATGACAGCGCAGTGCCGCCACCCGACAAGTCGCGCACCATGCGCGGCCCGGATGCGGTCGACGCACATCCCAAGGGAGCCAGCCCATTCGGCGTGATGGACATGGTGGGCAACGTTTGGCAATGGACGGAAGAGTTTATTGACGACCACACGCGGGGCGGTATTCTTCGCGGCGGAAGTTACTATCAGCCGCAGGGCTCGATCTGGTATTTCCCTCAGGCCTACAAACTGAACGAGCACGGAAAGTTGCTGCTGATGTCCCCGGCTATGGACCGCTCGGGGGCAGTCGGATTCCGCTGCGCAGTAGATGCGCAATGATTTGGCCGTCTACGCTCCTTAGCCGTTCCGGCCCGCAATGAGTTCCAGATCGCGCGCTCGAGAGTTTCCCGACTTGCATCTGCCGCATGCTCCTTCGCGCGCTGGGGTTCTCCAAGAACAACGGCCGCACCTGTGGATGCGGCTGGAGGGGAAGCGCTACGGATTCGGTCAATTCGAGGCGACACTCCCCGTGTCGCCTCGAGTTTCAGTAAGTCAGAAGCGAACGCGGAAGCCCACTTCGATCTGCCGGTCGCCGCCAAGTTGTTCCTGCGACGAACCGGGCAGAGCGCCAAAAAGTGACGAACTGAAGAGCCCGGTGGTCCCAGTCGCGCTTGGATCGAGCCACTGATTATGGTTGAAAACGTTGGCGAATACACCCTGCAACTCCATGCTAATGCCTTCCGTTACCATAATGTTCTTCCTGACGCTCAAGTCCATATTCCAGTACGGCAGGCCAAAGATGTTCCCGTTGCCGCCGTCCTTGTTGTCCAGACCCAGAATCGGATTGCGGAAGTCGTTAATGGCAGATACGCCCGCCTTGAACATATTGACGGGCAAACCGCCGGAGGGATTGTTGTAATAGGCATGACCGTGCGCAATAGGAGCGATCTGAACCGCGTTTTCGTTTCCGAAGAAGTTCACGTTGTCTCCTGCTCCGTACTCCTGGCCATCTCCGGTCGTGGTGAAAATCTCGACCGGCAACCCACTACCGGCGGTGAACACGGATGCGAAGGACCAGCCGCCCAGCGCCCGCCCCACGAGCCCATTCTGTCCCTTGAAGAAGGGAGGCTGGTAGACGAAGAAGGCGTTGTACACGAACTTGCGGTCATAATCCTGGTAGCCGTAGGTCGTCCCCAAATTAAACGGATCGTCCGGAGTGATCTCGCTCGAAGCCTGAACCACTCCTCCAGTTCCCAACGCCTTGGACCATGTGAAGTTCGACTGCATGGTCAAACCTCTCCAATCGGCCATTCTGACGGAGGCAAAGCCGGCGTTGTAGTTCCCGTAACCGATGCTGCCATTACTTGCAACGCCAGAGGAGAACTGGCCGGAGTTGTTTAGCATGGTGGGGCCTGAAAGAACGCCCCCGCCGCCGCCGCTGGCGATGGTCTGCATCGGACCGGCATCCAGATCGCTCCAGATGCTCCATACTTGAGCGTTAGCGAGGTTGGCGCCTTCATTCAGCACCACGGCATTCGTGCAGCTCGTCGGGGTGACCATGGTTGATCCGACGAGGACAGGAGCGCTGCAGTAGTGAGAGCTCGCGCCGCCAAGTGCCGTTTCGAAGAAGGGCTGCGTAGTAACGTTGGCTGCAACGGCAGCGCAACCACCGCCAGCCAGCCCCGCAATGCCGCCGCAGTATTGCAGGACGGTATTGGCGTAGGCTTGTTTAAACTGCTGCCCGCCCAGCGTCATCATGTAAGGCACGGCATTGAGGTTAATCGGCTGGTACTCGTGGGTGATTCTGCGTCCGATGTAGCCGAACTCCAGAGTGACTCTGCGGGCCAACTGGCGCTGAACGGTGAAGTTGAAGGAGTCGGACACGTTAGGCCGGAAATGCGGATCCAATGCCTCGCTTGCACTGCCCTCCGTGGTATTGATCCCCGTGAAAAGGGGTTGCGGCAGGGTTGCGCTCGGTATCAGGTTCGATGCAGTCTGGAGCGGAGCAATCAATCCGTTTTCGGTGGCGCCAATGCGGAATGCAGTCGAAGGGCTGGCTGTCACGAGGCCGGACGGGCACGAACCGTCAGCGATGTTATTGACGCACTGCACTGGCTGGATGGGTCCGACGCCCAACAAAGGTACCAGCGCCTGATCCACGCCGTTCAAGCGGCCGTAGATGCGGCCATAACCGCCACGGATGACTGTATCTTCATGGCCGAAGATTCTACCCATCGGAGAATCGGCGTCGAAGTGCGGGCTCCAGGCCACGGCGATGCGCGGGCTGAATTCGCCGTAGTACGGGTCATACACCCGCCCGGAACCGTCTCCCACGTTATGCACCAGGGCAAAGCCGAGCGCTGGATTGTAGACCTGGCCGATTAGCGCTGCGGCTTTGCGCTGCGCCAGGTAGGAAGTCATTGAAATGGGTGTGTCGCTTGCATCCACCAGCACATCCTGCTTGCCCGTCGCTTCCGTCGGAGGCTGTTCCAGCGTCCAGCCCAAACCGTAGGTCAGGGTAAACGTGGGCTTCATGTGCCAGGTATCGCTGAAATAGGTGTTGAAATATGGAATCGTGAGCGTGTCTTCCGCCGGGGTCAGCGGAGGATTCAGAGCAAGGCTTGCTCCAGCGCGGGTATAGGCGATCTGCGAGATAGAGACGATGCCCAGAGCCGCGGCGGTCAGGGCGGCACAATTGGGGATATCGGTGGTGGTGGTGCAAATCGGTAAGTCGCTCGCGAGGCCCGATCCGCTGTTCCCTATGCCCAGCGAATAAACCGGAGCGTAGTTGATTCCGCCGCCATTATCCGTCCGTTGATGTTGGTTCCAGTTGTGCTGATAGGTGCCTCCAAATTGCAAGAGGTGGTTGCCTTTCAGGTTGGAAACGTCGTCGCGCACCAACTGGTCGTGTCCATCCCAATAACGGGTGCGGGTATTTTGGGTGTTTACGTCGTATGGACCGAGATCGCTGGCTTGCCCCAGCTCTTGACCGCTCATGATCTCAAGCGCTCCGCCGAGCCCCGCCGCCTGCGGCGTATCCCCTTGGCGGATCCATTGCCAGAAGTTTCGCAGGAAGCTGTAGTGGAAGTCGTTGGTGGTGTTAGATGTAATGTTGGTGGTCAGGCCCACTGCCCACATACTCGGTTCCGCCGGATCACGCGAGAGGGAAGCCGGCACGCCCTTTGTGTCACCAGGGAAAAAGCCGCCGATGTCAACCTGGTCAGTCGTAGCGGCTGTCTGTTTGTAGAAGTGATAGGTTGCGTTGAAATGCCACTTGGCCGAAAAATCGTGGTCAAGGCGCGTAGCTACGAACTTGCTGGTGATTGGAATGCCGATGTTGCCCGCGAACCCCTGCACATTCGTGCCGTCGCAAAGTTGCTGATAGCAGGCTGCATTCGACGTGGGCTCGTAGGTGTTCCATATGTTTGAAACCACCGGGTTGAGCCCGACGCTAAGCGGATCGATTGTTTTCAGTTGGTAGACCGCGTTTGTCACCGGGTCGACGATCTCCCCTGCCATCAAGGTTGCCGAAGGCACGTTCCTCTGGAGTGTGATCGATTGAGGGAAGTTAAAGCCCTCGTAGTTGAAAAAGAAATAGGTTTTCCCGCCCAGAATCTCTTTCGGAATAATTGGCCCGCCAATGTTGAAGCCGTAGCGGCTGTAATGGAAGCTGGGAAGAGGAGCCGAGCCGGGCTGCAGAGAGTTGTTATAGTCATTCTGCCAACTCTGAGACGACCAGTTGTTATCCTTGTAATACTCGTAGCCCGTGCCGTGCCAGGAATTGGTTCCGCGCTTGGTGACAATCTTTACTTCGGCACCGGCGGAACTATTGAAATCAGCCGTCTGGCCGGCAGTATTCACTTTGAATTCTTCGACGCTGTCCTGCGGGGTCGGTATCACGCCCGTGGGGCCGCCATTGCCCGTTCCCAGGTTATTCTGAGTGGCAACACCACCCGTTGGATCGCCAGCATAGCTTTTGGTATAGACGTTCATGCTGCCGTCCATGTCATTGGTGTTGTCGCCGCCGTCGAGCGAGAAGTAGTTCTGGTCCAGAACCGCGCCGCCTACGCTGCCATCGGGACCTACGCCCGGCTGCAGTTCGACAAACGTGCTGACGTCGCGGCCAAGGCTGGGCAGGTTATCGATGGTGACGCTGTTGATCGTGTTGCCCACCGTCGCGTTCATGGTCTGCAACTCGTTGCCGACGGTCGACACCTCTACCACCACATTCGCGCCGCCTACTTGCAAAACCAGATTCGCCGTGAGATTGACTCCGACCTGCACAATCTGGTTCTCAGTCTTCGTGGTGGCAAATCCTGCCTTCGCCACGGTGAGAGTGTAGGTACCCGGCGTAACGTCGGCAAAGAAGTAGCGCCCGGTCGCGTTGGAGTTCGCGGTTCGCGAGATATTGGTCGCGGTATCGGTCAGCGTAATCGCGGCGCCCGCCACCACCGCATTCGACGGGTCAGTCACAATACCGGAAACGGTACCGGATGACGCCGATTGCGACCACAGTGGCAGAGCACCGCCTACGCAAAGCACCAACAGGAGAACCAGAGCGCACTTCAAGCTGCGGATTTGCATTGCTCCCTCCAACCAAGAGATTGAGCGCTGCGACTCACCGAGAAAACAGATGAGTCACTGAACACTCCGACCGTGTTGTTGTTAGCAATCAGCGAACCAGAGTGTTGTCGTTATGTTTTCAGTCGGTTACGTCAACGCAGAATCCGCGATTATGAAATGCAGGATGTCAACTGCACAGTGCCCACGGCCTATGCCCTGCACATCAGGCCGCATGTTTGTAAGACTGTGACCGCCGCTTGTAGGACTATGTCAAACGGGAGATGAATTTCCAAAAGTCCAGCTTTCCGGAGATTTCATCCGAGCTTGACCCTAGTGATTCGAAGATACATACTGGTTGGTATGTCGGCGACACGCCAGAATCCAGGACGAAAAGCGACCAGACTGCGCGATCCTGAGCGCACACGGGAGCGCCTGCTGCAGGCGGCATTCCGCGAGATCTACAGATCGGGTTTCCAAAGTGCCAGCTTGGACACAATTCTGGCCTCAGCTGGCGTCACCAAGGGAGCGCTGTACTACTACTTCAAAAGCAAGCGGGGCCTGGGATACGCCGTCGTCGAAGAGGTCATCGCCCCACACACCTACGGCCAGTGGGTGCGCCCTCTACAGAGCGGCAAGGACCCTATCGACGCGCTGATCGGCGCTGTTCGAGCTATACCCGTTCTGCCCGCTGATGTGCGGGGCGGGTGCCAGTTGATCAATCTCGCGCAGGAAATGTCTCCTCTTGATGCGGGCTTCCGCAAGCGGCTGGCGACAATCTTCGATGCCTGGCGCGAGGCCGTTGCCTCTATTTTGCGAGAGGGCCAAGCCCACGGAAGCGTTCGCCGCGACGTGGAGCCCGCTGACGCCGCCGGCTTACTGATAGCGATGGTTGAAGGCTATGGCTCCCTGGCAAAGAATGCTCAGAATCCGAAAGTGATGAAGGCTGGGATCAGAAATATTGTGGACTGGCTGCAGTCCCTGCGCGCGCCGGGCAACCGCAAGCGGGTCTGATCGCATCGGTGTTAACGAATAGTGTGACGCGGTTACATACCAACTGGTTTGTAGGCTCGGTGAGTTCGGATCGACTGCAGGCATGCCGGCAGAGCAGACGGGGGACCGATGGAGAACAATGATCTGATCTGTCCCTCTGAATAATAACTGCGGTGAGATTCAGTTAACACAGGAGGAAGTGATGAACCGAAAGAGACTCCAGGCGATTGCCTCTCTAAGCTTCGCACTGATTCTTATTCTGGGCGCGGGCTGGCAGGCGCGCGCTCAGGATCGTCAACCGTCGTATCCGACCATGGCTCCGCTGGATCAATATCTAATGGCGGATCGTAATGCGGAGATTGCCATGGCTCGTAGCGCAGCGCCGGTGGCGATTTCAGGCGACGCCGACGTCCTCGTCCTTGGAGCCCATGGCTATGAAACCGCGGTCAAAGGCAAGAATGGTTTCGTGTGCGTCGTGGAGCGAGGATGGACGGGTTCATTCGATGGTGCTAATTTCTGGAACCCTAAAATGAGAGGTCCGATCTGCTACAACCCACCGGCCGTCCGCTCCATCCTGCCGTTGACCTACAAAAGAACCGAGATGGTATTAGCCGGCCAATCCAAGGCTCAGATGATCGAGGGCATCAAAACATTCATGAAGCAAGAGCTGCCGCCCCTCGAGCCTGGAGCCATGTGCTACATGATGTCCAAAGAACAGCACCTTAACGATGGCAGCCACCCCAACTGGATCGCTCACCTGATGTTTTACACGCCACTCATGAACGGTGCCCTTTGGGGCGCAGATTTGGCCCACTCTCCCGTCATGCTGGCTCCGCAGTTTGGTGGCAATCCGGAACCCATCGACGTGTTCATGGTCCCCGCAGGCTGGTGGTCGGATGGAACGCCGGACCCAGTCAAGGATTAGCAACGCGAATTAATGTGCGCAGTTATGCTCTCAAGAGGCATGTGATCTATGAAAAGCGTGTTGTGTTCTTTCCTCGTTGTTGTTGCCTGCCTCGCGCTGCTAGCCACCGCGCCTGAAGTAAAAGCGCCCAAACCGCAATATGACCAGAAGGGTCAGCTTATCCGGCCTGCCGACTACCGCGAATGGATGTTTCTCTCTGCTGGCTACGGCATGAACTACAGTCCCGCGCCCGACAGTCACGAGAGGTTCACTAACGTCTTCGTACAGCGCTGGGCTTACAACGAATTTGCGAATTCCGGGAAGTGGCCGGAGCAAAGCATGTTCGTGATCGACGAACGGGATGCGGCCAGCCGAAGCTCCATCAACCAGAAGGGCCATTATCAGACCGATCTGGTGGGGTTGCCCGTCGAGGTGAAGGATTCAGCGCACAATCCGGACAAGTGGGCCTATTACTTTTTCGGCGCCGACGGCAAAACCGCCGAGGCTATGCCCAAGGGCAACGCCTGCTGGTCGTGTCACGAGGCTCATGCCGCCGTCGAGCACACGTTTGTGCAGTTCTATCCCACGCTAAAGATAGTCGCGAAGAAGTTGGGGACATACAACGAAGCGCGGGAGCAAGTGACCGAGGCGAAGTGAAAGGGGCCATAGCGGGGGAGCGGGATGAACCGGAAGTAGGCGCGCATTGACCACCGCCGTGCAGATCGCGGTGGAGTTAGGGCAAAGGAGCGGCAACGAACCGGTTATGGAAGTCCTTCTGGACAACGGCGATCCGCAAGTAAAGGGCGCGTGTGAAGAACTGCCGCTGCCAGAGCGGCCTGCGCGGACGGTTGCGATGGGAAATTCCGCGCGGATTGCGATCAAAACCAAGAGGAGAATTCTCTTCATCGATGCGGCCGACGTTATCGCGGTGGAGGCCAAAGGAAAACACGTCTTGCTATTGCATACTTCGAGTTCGCACATGCTGCGGGAGTCTATCTCGACCATGGAGGAAAAGCTCAATCTGCACGGGTTTGTGCGAATTCATCGATCGGTGCTGGTGAACGCGGCCTTGGTTGAAGAGATGCACCCGCTGTCTACAGGCGAGTATGTCCTCCGCGTTCGGGGAGGAAGGGAGTTCACAGTTACTCGTACATACAAGCAGAATCTGCAACTTCTGGCGCAGCTGTGGATCGGCATGGAGGATTTTATTGCCGAGTAGAAATTCAGACGCCAAAACGGCAATGAGCCCTGGCACAGAGGAGTTTGTGGCGAGCAGCAACGCGCACGTTCAGGAAGTCGTGAAAGCTGCAGAAGAAGATCTGCGACAACTCATACGGCAGCGCGCCGACATTGTGAAGCGGATTGGCACAATAAAGCAAACGATCGTTGGACTGGCCAACGTATTTGGTGATGATTGGTTGAGCGATGAGCTGGGGGAATTGGTCGGTCGGAAAGACAGAGGACGGCAACGGGGATTGACCAAGTCCTGCCGCACCTTGTTAATGGAGGCTAACCGCCCATTAAGTGCCCAGGAAATATGCGAACAGCTTCAGGAGCGCATACCGCAGATATTGCTCCACCACAAGGACCCGGCTGCCTCCGTCACCACGGTGCTGAACCGACTAGTGGCGTATGGAGAAGCCCTCAAAGTACAGGATGAAAATGGACGACGGGCTTGGCAATGGTACGATCAGGGGCGTGCTAACGTGAGTCTTACTTGTTGACGGCAAGCCCTCGCCCGGGTTGCTTTACGAAATGAGTTGACTGTTAGAGACGTGATTTTTCGCCTCTTGAGCCTGTCAAAAATTCTGGGCAATAGTTTGGACGCAGCAACTTTCTTGTAGTTCTCTCTCTGAAATTCGATGTTCCTGGGATCCAGCCGATCAGCAGTGGTCGGCTCTAATCGCGCAAAGTGGCTATTGCCCACGCACTTTCGTCCATAGATACTACAACCCCGGCGCTCGATGGCAACCCAACGCAGTATCGCGTCCAATCTTGGCCTTTACGTCTACGGCGGAGCCGGAATCTTTCTCGGCCTCCTGGGCTTGGTCTCCGGCGACTTCGCCACCAACTGGCAGAACATCGGCCCCCACGTCCCTCTGCGCGTGCCGCTCGCCTATCTCACCGCGGTCATCGAACTGGCCGGAGGGATCGCGCTTCTCGTGCCCCGGACCGCGCGTGCCGGCGCCCTGACCCTAACGATTGTCTACTCTGCGTTCACGCTCCTCTGGGTGCCCAAGGCCTTTGTGAATCTCGGCAATTACGACCCCATCGGTAATGTCTTTGAGGAGTTCGCCCTGGTCGCTGCCGGTCTGGTGCTTTGCGCGATCTTCTCTCCTGCCAGTTCATTCCTGGCGCGCCATCGGTCCTCCTTCGTGCTCCTCTTCGGTATTTGCCCGATTTCCTTTGGCATCGTCCACATCGTTGATATGCCCGGCCTGTTGAGCTGGATCCCGGGCTGGCTGCCGCCGGGCAAGATGTTCTGGGCCTATGCCACCACCATGGGCTTTTTTGCCGCCGCCATCGCCATCCTCAGCGGCATCATGGCTCCACTGGCCGCGCGCCTCCTCACCGCGGAGATCGTGATCTTCGAGTTGCTGGTCTGGATTCCGAAGCTATCCGCCGAGCCAGGCAATCACTTCGTTTGGTCCGGCAACGCGATTTGCATCGCTCTGGCGGGCGCCAGTTGGGTCGTCTCCGACTCCATCAGCGGACACGCTCAACCTGCCACTTCGTAGATTCAGTTGCGCAGACCTCTACGAAGCGCCTTTCACGAAAGCAAGTGTGGTGGTGGGCATAGAGATACTCACCTCCCCGCTAATCGCGCGCCTTGCGTGAAAGTTCTTCAGTTTGAGCGCGAGCGGTGGTGTAACTTCCTGCCCTTTGGAAACGAGCAACACGGCATCCGGGGTGCGGACTTCTTGCTGGATGATCATGCCTGGCACCAGGTCCTCGATTCGGCACTTTCGGATTTCGCATTCTTCGGCATTCGGATCCAACGTGACCAGAGCTTCGAAAAAACCTGGACTGAAGTCCTTGTTTTGGCGGGACAGAGCGTGTACCGCATCAGTTCGTGATGCGCCCTTGCGGATCAGTTCTTCGTAAGCCAAGGTCAAGCGAAGTATTTCCGCCCCCCTTCTTATATCCGAGGTCTGGGAGTCGCCAGCTACCGCCTCAGGAACGGGCTGATTCTGGTGCTCGATCATCCACGCGATCGGCTCCAGGCGGGGTATTTTCGAAAGCAGATCATAGGCCACACGAGGGTGTGCGTCATATTGTGTCTGTTCACTCGAGGTCAGCTTCTCACCGTCGTACACGGCGTTGATTGTTTCCGGAGGCAGAGTGACGCAGCCGAGTTGGGACATCATGGCCGCGACCTCGTATTGCCAGGGGTTTCCCAGCTGCATCGAGGTTACAACATGGTGGATGTAGCGGCGGGCCCGCTCGGCTCGGCTGAAAGCCGCGGGGTTCACCAGGCTGAGGACTTCGGTCAGCACTTGAATGCTGCCGCTGAGGGTTTGTTCCAGCAGTTGCTTCTCCGCCGTCACTAATCGGTACTGCATCAGAGCGGCCGTCAAAGTTTTCGCCATCACTTCCTTGCTGCAGGGCTTGTTAAGAAAGCGAAAGATACTGCCCTCATTGATGGCGTTGATCGCCGTGCCGATGTCGGCGTTCCCGGTGAGCATGATGCGGATGGTGTCCGGCCATTTCGACTTGAAGACGCTCAAGAGCTGGATGCCATCCATCCCTGGCATTCGCATGTCGGAAACAACCACGGCAAATGGTCCCTTCTCGGCCACCAGGGCCAGAGCCTCCTGTCCGCCCCGCGCAGTGTCAATCTCAAACTCCCGGCTCAGGCCGCGCCGGTATCCGTCAAGAACGTTCGCATCGTCATCAACCAGCAGGACTCTTTCAGGCATAGAATTCCTACGTTGCCGCCAGACCGGCGGTTCGACACTCAACCCAGCTCCAACCAAGGTCGTGCCAGGAACACTCTTTCCATCGGCACAGGAAGCAGAACGATTCAGTTACTTCTGGCCCGTCCTCAAGCGGCCCTGCGGCTGACCCTGCGCGGCGTCAAGGCAGCCATGATTCCTGCCGATGGACCTTAGGAACTGTTCGTGTGTCCGACTTTGGTCGGCGCCGAGTCGGCAGCGGGATCTCCGTAACCCGCAATCGATAGGTATCAACGCGTTGCACTCTGGATAGATCGCAATGACCACGTCTCATCCTCCCGGCCGCTCGCGCACGCCGCACGCAGAAGTTCCGGCCGACTCCGCGCCTCGATCCGAGGATGGTCTGGCATCGTTGATACCGAGGGCTCTGACGGCGCTCCTGGCCACATCCGCGACGATGGCTCTGTTCGAGCTGGTCAAACAGCGGCTGTTCCCGCCCGCCACCATTTGGAAATCTCACATCATTACAATTGGCTTCACCGGGGCCGTGGCTTTCCTGGTGACCTTGGTAATTCTGCAGAAGTTCCACTCCTTTCTGCGATGCGAGAAGCAAGCCCTGTGGACGGCGCATCGGGAAGCGGAGATATTTATCGACGCCGTACCCTCGATTCTGATCGGGGTGGACCAGCGTTCGTGCATCACACGCTGGAATTCCGTCGCCTCGGCGGTTTTCGCCCTGACTGCAGCCGAAGTAATGGGCAAGCCGCTGGGCGACTGCGGGATACGATGGCTGCGGTCCGAGATGCCTGACGAAATTCGATCCTGGTGTTCGGAACTGGGGTCCCGGCGCTGTGATCGGATTCCCTTCGAAACGAACGGCCGAATCCATCTACTCGGACTGACCATCACCGCAATCACCGTTTCCGGAGCAGATCCCGCCGAGCGGTTGGTCATCGGCTGCGATATCACGGAGCGCGAAAAGGTTGGAGATGCGTTGCGCGAGGCCGAAAGAAAGTATCGCGGAATCTTTGATAATGCCATCTTCGGCATCTTTCAGACCACGCCGCAGGGCCGTTTCTTGAGCATGAACCCGGCTACGGCCCGCATTTTTGGATACGATTCCCCCGAAGAAATGATTGCCACCACCGCGGACATTTCCCGGCAGTTATACGTCGACCCCAAACACCGGGACCAGTTCACGCTCATGCTGGAAACAATGGGGCTGGTACAGAAGTTTGAATGCGAAGTTTTCCGCAAAGACGGCGGCAGGATATGGGTCTCCGTCGCCGCCCGCGCCGTTCGCAACAACGGCATAATCGATCGCTACGAGGGCATGTGTGAGGACATTACCGAAAGCAAATTGTTGCGTGGCCAGCTACTTCAGGCGCAGAAGCTGGAATCGGTGGGCCAACTCGCAGCCGGAATTGCTCACGAGATCAATACTCCGACGCAATATATCGGAGATAACGTGCGCTTCCTGAAAGACGCCTTCCAGGACCTGAAGAGCCTGGTCACGAAATACGACGTCCTCCTGGCTGCGGCCACAGCCAATACGCTGTCTTGCGAAAACGTTGCGGAAGTCGCGGCCGAGGTGGAACGCGTGGACGCTGGCTATCTGCTGGAGGAGATTCCTAAAGCGATCGAGCAGACCCTGGAAGGAGTAACAAGAGTATCGCAACTTGTAAGCGCGATGAAAGAGTTCTCCCATCCGGGCACGAAAGAAAAAACGCCGCTGGACCTCAATCACGCCATTCAAAGCACAATAACAGTGGCACGGAATGAATGGAAATATGTGGCTGATGTGGAGACTGAATTCGATCCGTCCCTGCCTCTGGTCTCCTGTCAACCCGGCGAATTCAACCAGGTCATTCTGAACTTGATCGTGAATGCCGCGCATGCCATTGCCGAGGTTGTTGGGAAAAACGGATCGCAAAAGGGAAAAATCAAAGTCCAGACCCGTGATTGCCAGGAATGGGTGGAAATCCGGATCCAGGACACGGGTTCGGGAATCCCGGAAAAGGCGCGAGCCCGGATCTTCGATCCCTTCTTCACCACCAAAAAAATTGGCAAGGGAACCGGGCAGGGCCTGGCCATCGCACGATCTGTGGTCGTTGATAAACACGATGGCAGCATTCACTTCGAAACTGAGGAGGGGAAGGGCACAACCTTCATCATCCGCCTCCCTTACGATGGCAAGGTTCTAGCCGCCAAGGCAGCGTCGCTATGAAGCGCATTTTGTTCGTCGATGATGAAAGCAAGATTCTCGATGGCATCCGGCGCATGCTGCATGCGGATCGAAAGCGGTGGGACATGCAGTTTGCTCTCGGCGGCGAAGCCGCACTGGAGGCTTGCGCGTCGGGCAGCTTCGATGTAGTCATTTCCGATATGCGAATGCCTGGGATGGATGGCGCCACACTTCTAACCCACATCCGGGACCGCTTTCCCGGGACCGCGCGAGTTGTACTCTCAGGATATTCTGAAGCCGCGCTAACAACGCGTGCAGTTCCCATCGCACACCGCTTTCTGTCCAAGCCATGCAGCGCCTCCGAACTTCAAGCGACAATCGAACGGGTATTTACTCTGCAGGACTTACTATGTGCGCCGGAGATTCGCAAGATCGTCGGCACCATTGGTGAACTGCCTTCCCTCTCGCGCACCTACAAATCTCTCACCCAGGCGGTGGCCGACTCGAACAGTTCCATAAGCCAGGTCGCGGACATCATTGGGCAAGACATCGCGATGTCGGCGAAAGTGCTGCACCTGGTCAACAGCGCTTTCTTTGGGTTGGCACAGAAAGTCACTAACGTGCACAACGCCGTCGGGTACCTGGGAATGGAAACCGTCAAGCATTTGGCTTTGGCTTCCGAGGTCTTCAGAGTGTTTCTACCCGGCTCGCGGATTCCGGAGGAGGTTTACGAGTCTATGCAGCGGCATGCGCAGCGGACGGCCGCCATCGCGGCCAACCTCCCCGTAGACCCGAGAATTCGCGACGTTACCGTCGTCGCCGCTCTTCTGCACGATGTTGGAAGCCTGATTCTGGCCAGCAAAATGCCAGCCGAATTCTTTTCCGCACGCTCAGTTGCGCGCCAGCGCGGATGCAAGCCCTTTGAAGCAGAACAGGAGCTGCTCGGAACCTCACACGCGGAAATTGGCGCTTACCTGCTGGGATTATGGGGTCTTCCCGAACTTGCGGTTGAGGCCATCGCACATCACCATCAACCCATCCGTATACCGCACTCCGGCTTCGACAGCACAGCGGCCGTCTATGTCGCCGACCTCCTGGCGCATCAGTTGGAAGCCCATCCGCAAGGTTCGACAGCACTTGACGTCCCCGAGTCTGACCGTGCTTGCCTTGAGAAACTCGGGATCTTGCCCCAGTTCGCTGGCTTCCTTCAGGTTGCGACGGAAATTGGCAAATGAATTCGTGATCTTGCACGAACTGGTTTCCGTCAATCTGGCTTCCCGCAGATTTGCCACGAGTTTCCCACAGTGATCGAGAAGTGATCGAGAACAGTGTTTGGTTTATGACATGGCCAGGAACGGCGCGCAGGCGCAAAAAAAACTTCATTAACATATTCGCCGATCATACGAGCTGATCAGCGGCGGCCAACCGGGTCAGCACCTGGACTAACTTCGGGTCAAATTGTGTTCCCGAATTGCGTATCAATATCTCGAGTGCCTCTCGCTTCGGAAGCCCTTTTCTGTAGGGTCGATCCGAGACGATTGCGTCATAGCAATCCGCCACCGCAAAAATGCGGGCATGCAAACTTATGTTCTTGCCCGCCAGGCCGGCCGGGTAGCCTGAACCATCAAACCACTCGTGATGTTGGGAAACGATGGGCAGAGCTTCACGCAGGCATGGGATGGGTTCGAGGATACGAACTCCAATTCTCACGTGGTCTCTCATGATCTGCATTTCCTCAGGTTCGAGCTTGCCGGGTTTGTCGAGAATGTTTGGAGGCGTGCCGATCTTCCCGATGTCGTGCAGCAAGCCTCCCCGGTGCATGATCTGCAAATCCCCCGCAGGCAGGCCTATGGCATGGCCCATCTTAAGGGCCAGATTGGTCACCCGCTCGGAGTGGCCGGCCGTCCACGCCGATTTCGCGTCGATCGCCCGGGCCAGCGCCGTCAGCGTTCCCAAATCCAGTTGTTCCAATGCTTCAACTGTGATCTCCAGCTTTTGCCGCTCGCTCCGTGCGCTATGGTGCTGGGCGACACATTCATGAAGCGCGGCCAGGAATTGTTTCGCGTGCACGGGTTTGCTGAGAAACCGGAAAATCCGCCCTTCGTTCACCGCTCTCATGGCTGCCTGCATGTCGCTGTTGCCGGTCAGCATCACGCGGATCGAATCCGGTGAAATGATGCGAACAGTTGCAAGAAATTCCGCCCCGTCCATGCCCGGCATGCACATATCCGAGACCACAACCGGATACGGGCCAGTCTTTCTCAGCCTTTCAAGGCCCTCTTCGGCGCCCACTGCCAGGTCGGCGACAAACTCTTTGTGCACAGACCGTCGCAATCCTTCCAGCACCAATGGTTCGTCATCGACCAGTAGAACTCGTGGGTGGTTGCGATTGCCGCCTTCCACAATCCTGGTCCGGTTCACGCTGGACTCCCCCTCCGCCAACTCCGCCACCGCTGGCCGTGGCAGTAGCGACAACGCAATCGGGGTTCCTACCCTGGTTAAGCCAGAATCTTCCCCCATGCTGCGGAACGCTCTGTGCTAACACAGATTATCGGCAAGAACATGCAATCGCTTTAGGGAGGATGGACTTGGGTGATTTCAGCAGCATGGGCGGCATTCATTGCCTACTCCACTGGTGCACATGCACCATGCTGCGGTATTTTGACTGGTGCAAGCTTTCACTTTCTGGAGGTCGAATGTCTCTTAGCCGTCGTGATCTGCTGCGCTCGGGCTTTGCACTTTCAGTGTCCAGTTTGCTCAGCGATCCGGTGAACGGTGCGCACGCACTACTTGCGCGCCTTTCGGGTTCAGCCGCATCGTTGGCGGTTGCTCCCCGCGAGCGTTTGCTGTTCGACTTCGATTGGAAGTTCCGGTTGGGCCACGGCACCGACCCGGCGCGCGATCTGGGTTTCGGCAACGATCAGGGTGATTTTTCCAAGACCGGCGACTTCGATTTCTCCAACGACAAGTTCGACGACTCAAAGTGGCGCACCCTTAATCTGCCCCATGACTGGGCGGTCGAGTTGCCATTTGTTCGCGACAACGATCTGGAATCGCACGGCTACAAACCTCTTGGCCGCCGTTATCCCGAAACCAGCATCGGCTGGTATCGGCGCGTCTTCGAAATTCCCGGAGAAGACGAAGGCAGGCGAATCGCTGTGGACTTCGACGGGGCGTTTCGTAGCGCACTCGTCTTCCTGAACGGCAGCTTTCTCGGCCGCAATGACAACGGATATGCACCCTTCCGCTTCGATCTGACCGACTTTCTGAACTACGGTGGAAAGAACTACCTTGTTGTTCGTTTGGACGCCAGCTTTGGTGATGGATGGTTCTACGAAGGCGCGGGCATTTACCGGCACGTGTGGCTGACGAAAACAGAGGCGCTGCACATTGGACCCTGGGACAGCTACATCCGGACCGAGGTGAAAAGCAACGTCGCCACGCTTAGTCTGGGAACTGTGATCCAGAACGAGGGCCGACAGCAGGAAAGTTGCCTCGTACGCTGGCAGATTTTCGACGCCGCAGGAAAAGCGGTGGCGGCTGCCGACACCACGCCTCAGTCGATTGCTCCAGATGGCTACGCCACATTCGCTGCGAACACCAACCTCGAAAGCCCGGCGCTGTGGTCGCCCGACGCGCCGAATCTCTACTCAGCCGTTGCAACAGTGGAATCCGGTAATAGGCCGCGGGATGCCGAGCGGGTGAGCTTTGGTGTGCGCACAGCAACCTTTGATGCCGATAAAGGGTTTTTGCTCAATGGCACGCCGCTAAAGATCAGAGGGACTTGCAATCATCAGGATCATGCCGGCGTCGGCTCGGCGCTTCCCGACCGTTTGCAGTTTTATCGACTCGGAGTGCTGAAAGACATGGGCTGCAATGCCGTTCGGACCTCGCATAATATGCCCACTCCGGAATGGGTCGAAGCCTGCGACCGGCTGGGCATGATGATGATGTGTGAAACCCGGTCGATGAGTTCCTCAGCTGAATCCGTGGCTCAGCTCGAACTCATGATTAAGCGCTACCGCAACTCGCCTGCGATCATTCTCTGGTCGATGGGCAACGAAGAGTTCACTCTACAGAGTACCCCCCAAGGGCCGCGTATCCTTGCAGATATGGTCGCGCGCACGCACGAACTCGATCCAACGCGTCCATGCACCGCGGCGGTGAACGGAAGTTTTGAATCCCGTTTTTCGGATGCTCTCGACGTCATGGGTTTTAACTACAACCTCAAAGCGCCCGACAGTTGGCATAAGGCACATCCCACAAAACCTTGCGTTGGTTCGGAGACCGCCAGTACCGTGGCCACACGCGGCATCTATTCGACTGACAAGTTGCGGAATTGGGTCAGCGCCTACGATCTGAATTATCCGCCGTGGGCCGAAACCGCCGAACAGTGGTGGAAGTTCTATGTGGCACGGGAATGGCTCGCAGGAGGATTTGCCTGGACTGGGTTCGATTATCGAGGCGAGCCTACGCCTTACGACTGGCCATCGATTAACTCACAATTCGGCATTGTGGACATGTGCGGTTTTCCGAAAGACGATTTTTACTACTACAAAGCTTGGTGGGGTTCAGAGCCTGTATTACATCTTTTTCCGCACTGGAATTGGGAGCAGCGCAATGGCGAACCCATCTCTGTGTGGGTACATTCCAACCTCGACTCGGTAGAAGTTTTCTTGAACGGCAAGAGTCAGGGTGCGCAAAATGTGCAACCCTTGACGCATCTGGAATGGAAGGTCAGGTACGAGCCCGGAGTACTGGAGGCGCGCGGCACAAAAAACGGCAAGGTTGTGCTGCTGGAAAAGCGGGAAACCACGGGCTACCCCGCATCGATTCACCTTACCGCCGACCGCAACGAAATCAATGCAGACGGCGAGGACTTGGCCGTTCTGCGCGTCGAGGTGCTTGATAAAGACGGCCGGAAGGTGCCCACTGCGGATTCTATGATCAACTTCAAGGTCACCGGCGAAGGCAAATTGATTGGTGTGGGCAACGGCGACCCGAATTGTCAGGAATCCGATAAAGAGCCGCAGCGCAGTTTGTTCAATGGTCTCGCGCAGGCAATCGTGCAGTCGAGCCGAACGACGGGCACGATCACGGTAGAAGCGTCTACCGATGACTGGTCGCCAAAACCTTCCCCAGCGTTAGTGACCATAACAACCAAGAGAGTCGATCTGCGACCATCAGTTCACTAAGAAAATGGTAGTCATCAACAGAAACAGCGCCGGCGTTACTTGCCGGCACTTGTGAAGGGGCTTACGCGCAATCTCGATTGCCTCAGTTCCTTGACGTCCAGTTGGCCGCTCTTGTCCTTATCCAACCTATCGAACTCCCCTTCCATGAACTTCATCCACCCTTGTTTAGAGATCCCGCCCTTCTTGACGGTATCTATTAGGAGTAGCAACTGCTTGACCTCCTGCTCCCCGAGAGCGAGCATATCCTGCGCCTTCGGAGCTGCTGCCTTCGTTTGTGCGATCGCACCTCCGGGCATGGCCGAGGCCGCGACCACCGAGGCACTCATGGCAGTTAACGATACGATGTTTGTTCGCTTGGACATAATTGACTCCTATGCATAAAGGTCACTTTCCACCTGCCCGATACTAGAATTCCACGCGCAGGGCAAGTTGGCCGGTGCGGTTACCCGCGTTCTCTGCCGTTTGCGGGGCGCTGAGGACGCCGAAAGTTGCTGGAACATCGATCTGGGTGGCGGGAGGAGCGAAATTCGTATGATTGAGCACGTTCGTAAACGTGGACTCGAAGCGCACTCTTACTCTCTCGGTAACCGGGAAGACTTTGGCAAGGCCGAGGCTGACTGCCGCCGTCCCCGGGCCCTGAAGAATGCCAACACCGGCGTTGCCAAATCTGCTGGCACCCAGCGGAGTTGGAGAAAATGCCGCCAGGTTGAAATAGTGCGTGTGTGACTGCCCACTGTAGAGATTCGCCGAAATCTGGTCGGGACGCAGGTAGGCGCCACGATTGGCGACGTCGGTGTTGGACTGGTCGTTCGTTTCCGGCAGACCGTTCGACAGCGTAGGGCAGGCGCCGCTGGCGAGTGGTGATACTTGGCAGCCTCCGGGACTGATATTCGGCGTGAGCCACGGACCAGTTTCCAGCAGAGTCACAGTGGTCAGTTCCCAACCACCCAGGGCCGCGTTCTTCCAGCCGCCGGAATTGAGAAACATTCGTCCCTGACCAAAAGGCAACTGGTAGAGACCGGTCAAAAGGAAGCGATTGTGACGAGTCCCTTCGACATTGCCATAGTCACTGCGGACATCGAAGCGGTTGGCAATCGGGACACCGTAGTTGACTTCACCGGCGAAGGCGGTGGGATTGTCGCCTTGATTGTCCGCCAGGTTCTTAGCGAAAGTGTAGTTGGCCCCGAAATAGAGGCCGTGCGACATCTTATGGCTTTCCTCGACCTCGAGAGCATTGTAGTTTGCTTCCCCGGCGTTGAAGGTGCTGTAGAGCGTAAACCAGTTGTGATAGGGCGCACGCGGATCGACGTACGGGCTAGCCGCCGTCGTTTGATAAGGAGTCGCGCTGGCGGGAATCTGGTTGAGGTCTTCGGTGATGCTCAAGCGATAACTGTGCATGCCCACGTAGCTGACACGCAAACTGTCGTCCTTTCCAAGTTGGCGCTCGACGGTGATGTTCCATTGATTGGCCTGCGGATCACGATAATTGGGATCGACGCCCTGATCCAGGCCGCCGCCCCCGTATTGCACACCAACCGTGGGTGGGGCGGTATTGGGGAACTGGATGAGAGGCGTGCCATTCGCGGTCAAGCTGTCGGAATAAGTGTGCAGCGCCGAGGTCGGGTTGCCGCTGTTGTTGAACGAGAGCGGGCCCAAATTGGTCGTGGTGAAAATTCCGAATCCCGCACGGATGACCGTCTTTGTATCGTTGAAAGGACGGTAGGCGATCGACAGGCGCGGCTGGAAGTTCCGCAGGTAGATATTGCGCAGCGATTGCGGCACGTGGTCCTGGCTAGCGGTAATGTAGTTTGTGCAGGGCAGGGCGGTATACCCCAGGTTGCACGCGTTGAACGACTGCTGGAATGCCAGATTCGACGCCTGAATATTTTGCTGCTGCAGATACGCCGAGAGTTGGTTGGGAACAACGATCGAATTGTTTCTCTGGTCGAAGTTCGCCAGATTGCCGCCATCTTCGTGGAAGCCCGGCAGGACCTGCCAACGCAAGCCATAGTTCAGTGTGAGCCGGCTGTTGATCTGGTATTCGTCCTGACCGTACACGCCGTATTGCCACGCTGTTCCGCCAACGTCCGGACTCGATACAGCAAAGAACAGAGAGGTCGGTGTTCCTTCAAGGAAATCGCCGAAAGCATTGCCTGTGAATGTGCCCTGGAAGATGAAATCACCGAAATCGTCGGAGTTAAACACGGGAGCAAAACTTTCCAGGTCGTAATACCTCACCCTCCGGGCGTCCAGGCCCGTCTTGAAGGTGTGTTTGCCTCGAGTCCAGCTTAGGTTGTCGGTGAACTGGTTTGTCTTTGATTGTGTCAACCCGGTTTTGTCGCGTCCGATGGGAGTGAATCCGGTGCCGGCGCTGAAATTGAACGTGGGAAAAGCATGCGTGGTCGGGTGCTGGCTGATGTTTACGCCGGTCAGATCGAGTTGCGAGAGCGCGTCTGCGCCCTCGATGGGGAAGCCCACGCTGGTCGTTACATTGGTGAAACCAAACCGAAACTCATTCAGGAGACGCGGTGTGAGCACCCAGGTATGTGAAACCAGCAGGCTGCGGTTGTGCACGCTATTCGAGTCATTCGGCAAAAGGGGGTTGGCGTAATCCTCGATGATGTTCTTGCGGCTGAAGCGCGCATAAATTGATTGGTTGGAATTAATGGTATGGTCGATGCGGAGATCGGCTCCGTCGGTACGAGAGGGCGTTGACTGGAAATTTTCATAGTTATAGTTCGACTGGCCGGTAACATTGGGCAGTGGGTAGTAGGTTAATAGGGCCGTGGCAGTCGGATTGATGCTTGCGGGCGAAATCACGGAGCCGCCAAGCGCAGTTAAGTCGCCGTTTCGCTCTGCCTGCGTGGGGACTAAGAATTGCTCAGCGACTGCGGTGGAGCGGCGATTCCCTTCGTAATCAAAGAAGAAGAACGTCTTGTCCTTGCCGTTGTAGATATGGGGAATGGTCAGTGGGCCTCCGAGCGATCCGCCAAACGTGTTGAAGTGTTTGGGAGCTTTGCCGCTGAAGCCGTAGGGGTCCGCATCGAGCGCGTCGTTTTGCAGATACTCAAACAGGCTACCGTGATACTGACTGGTGCCACTTTTGGTGGTGAAAGTGACGTCGCCTACCTGCGAAAATTCTGCGCTGTTGTTGAACGAGGTTACTTTTACAGCGGAGATTCCTTCTTGCGACGGGTAAGCATCTTGTAGTGCGCCGTTCTGTCTCACGTTCGCGGTGGAAATGCCATCGACCGAAAAGTTCACCATCGCCGAACTCGCGCCATCCAGCGCGATGTTTCCGGTACTATCCTGTTGCACGTTCGGCGAGAGCGACAGCGCTGCCAGCGGGCTCGTGGTGGTGGCGCGATTGTTGAGCGGAAGTTGGGTGATCAGCTGATTGTCCTTGGAATCGCTGATCACGGCATTCTCCGTGTTAATCACGGCAACGGTGTCGGCGACCTCCACGCTCTGCCATTGGCTCTTAAGCCCGAGCGTGACTTCAATCCTCAGCGTCTGCCTCGAGGTTAGCTCCGCGGATGGAACTTGGAATTCAGCGAAACCATCGGCTTGGGCTGAAAGGGCATAGATCCCGGGCTTTAGGTTCAGAAACTCGAATGATCCGTTCTGGTCGGACGTGGCAGAACGAGTGCTGTTGTCTTCCAAACGACGTATCGTGACTGTTGCACCCGGCACGACCGCCTGTGTCTTGTCCTGAACCACGCCGACAATGCTACCGAAGGTAGACTGGGCGCTGACGGACACACTGCCCCATACGAGCCATAGAACGATCATGGCTGCCGCGATGCCTGAATGCAAGATCTTTAGATTGACGACTGCCTTAGTCACTGCACTACCCTCCGCCAGGACGTGC
Organism: Candidatus Sulfotelmatobacter sp.; assembly: GCA_049673585.1. Classification (GTDB taxonomy): domain Bacteria; phylum Acidobacteriota; class Terriglobia; order Terriglobales; family Acidobacteriaceae; genus Sulfotelmatobacter. The sequence continues at coordinate 165,241 of JBATXV010000028.1, forward strand.
TCGGGAGAGGCCGAATCTTGCGATTGATTTTGGAGTTCACGCCCGGTTTCCCGACGCTAGCGGTCAGTCCATAAAGATGGTGTGGGCAAGGCATAAAGAAGTCGTAAAGTCGTGCCGCAAAGAATCGATGGACGGTATCGGGAATTCTGATAAGGTCATTTGATCGCTGGTGTCGGGTTGTGATTCGAGTTGCTTAAACCAGTTACGAAACAGACCCTTGACTAAGTGACGAGCACTTCCTGAGTAGATTGTGGATTTTTGCAGCGCAATTCAATACATGTTGTTTGTGGGTATCGTCACTGCCCTTGTGAAGCCTCCGGGCGGGTACATGGAACGGGTCAGTGTCGCGATCGTAGTTCTGGCGCAGTCGCACCTTCTGCGCCTTTGCGTGGGCTCGGTTGCATTTCCGGGAGCGCTTCGTTCCGCGCTCCGACCTTTCCCGGAAACATCTGGCGCAGATCCGGTGCTTCTTACAGAAGGCACGCACCATGCCAACCGGACTCTTGAGATATTTGTTCGTCGCTCGGGTCGAGGCAGGGGATTCTGCGTGTCGTTTAATTAGGCTACACAAGGCCTCTCGGAATTGCGTCGCGTTACATTCACCGTGCGCGCGAGCGCCGTTCTACAGGAACAGACGACCTTGTGTCTGAACCAACTCTATGGGTGCGGAGCATTCTTCTTCGTCGTTGGCTACGCGATTAATCCGCGTGCTGATCGGATAGTGCCGCATCAGCCTAGCATTCGCAGGGCTTCAACAGTTCGGGCACCGCAAATTACATCCCTTCTGAATCGAGCCATAAGTGTAAAGTGTGTCCAAACAAAAACCACCACTTGAGTTCTCGGGCAGCTGTATACATTGTATGCAATGACACTACGAGGGCTGAGCGGCCTTCGACAGAAAAATCTTATTAAAGTAAGTGATGCCCGACGTAATCCATTGAAATACAAGTCAGTAGTACAAAAATCTAGAAGGCGTGAAATCAGCCTGTACCCGCCCCCCGCACCGATTTTCCTTGACATCATAGATGCATATGGAGCTTTCATGCGCGGAGCATGATCTAGGGGACCTACGCTCAGAAGATGGGAGTCGGTGCCACCTGTTTGAAGGGAGAAAAAAGTGAACACACATCATCGCTCCCGAGCAACTCGGGAATGCCTTGTTGATTTTGGGAGACTCGGCCATTGGTTGGCTTTTCTGCTGATCGCCGTTTCATTTTCTAGCACTGCAATTTCGCAAACTATCACCGTCTCGGTATCTCCCGGAGTTGCGTCCGTGGCAACGGGGGGATCACTGAGCGTAAGTGCCACCGTACAAAACGACTCTACGAATGATGGCGTGACTTGGGCGCTCACCGGAGACGGAACCAGTGAAAGCGCACCAGGTTGTTCCGGTTCCACCTGTGGAACGCTGACCAATGTTGGCACCTTCTCGGTTACCTACATGGCGCCCTCAACGGTACCCAGCCCTGCCACCGTAACGCTGACGGCTTATTCAAAAGCCAGCAACACTAGCTCTTCCTCGGTGAACATCGTGGTTACCTCAGGTTCGCTAAATGTGTGGATATCGCCGACCGGCGCAACCGTGTCGACCGATAAATCGCAGCAGTTCGATGCGGTTGTGTCAGGAAATTCCAATACGGCGGTGACGTGGGAAGTGAATGGCGTGGCGGGAGGCAACTTGACTGTAGGCACGATCTCAACCTCCGGCCTTTACACGGCTCCCGCGAGTGTTCCCAGTTCTGGAACTGTGACGGTCACGGCGGTTTCACAAGCAAACACCGCAATATCGGCATCGGACACGGTTGCCGTCATTTCGCCGTACGCATCGATAGCTGCGACGCCTCCTTGGATTCCTCAACCCCTGCATGGCGCGACCGTAGCCGATTTCAGTTTTTCGGGCGCGGTGCAGGACATCAGGGTTACGAACTATTTGGATGAGGTGCTTACTTCCCTGAATAACCTCACGGACCAGCCTACGGTCAGAATCACTCTCACACTTTGCGGCGTCGGTGACGACGGCTCTTGCTCCTCTCCATCTCCTGCCAGCGCCTACACATCAGCCATACAGACGCTAAAGTCACAAACGCGCCCTCCATTTCTACTCGGTGAGGTACTCGATTCCAGTTACCAGGGTTGCTTCACCACGACCACCGCTGAGGCACGCTGGAACGATTATGTTTCTACGCTGGGCTCCTACGTGGACCTTTGGGAGGTGGGCAATGAAATCAACGGCAACTGGTTAGACAGCACGGATGCTGCCGGTACCGGTAAGATCAGCTGTCCGTGGACGACGCCAAAAACAACCGACGCGGACGTCGTCAGCGATATGATCAATGCATACAACATCGTCAAGGCTGCGGGCAAGCTTGCAGAGATGACCTTGTACTATCCGGGTGCCGGATCGAGCTGCGATAGCCCGGCTAAATTCGATCCCATCACCTGGACGGAAGCCAACGTGCCGCTTAACATGAGAAACGGCATGGATTACGTGCTTCTCAGCTACTACCACCAGGACTGTACCAGCGGCACTGACCCAAGCGCGGCATCCTGGGGTACTTTCTTTACCCAAGTGCAAAACCTGTTTCCGAACGCAAAAATTGGATTTGGGGAGTGGGGTTACAGCAGCAAGAAACTGACAGGCTCCAAGTTGGACACGTTATTGAGCGAAGGCTATAGCATGGATCCCTATCCGTTGCCCTTCTCGGCTAACTGGGTAAGCGGTGTGTTCTTTTGGGAGTGGGCGGACACTGCCGTGCCCTATAACTCAAGCTCTGGTTCTGTCTGGGAAGAGGTCAACACGGACATGCAGAGTCAGCCGTAAGAGCGAACTGTAATCCGCCGAAAGGGGCCAGCCATACGGTTGGCCCTTCTTTTAGTTCACGAACGGAAACCATAACCTTCCGATTGCCGCCTCAGTTCTTTCGGACCGAGATTACCGAAGCTGTATAGCGATCACCACGCAACAAAGAAAGACTGTATTCAATGGCGACGTTTTGAGCGTCATAAGTTGTCTCTCGGATCATGAGAAGTGCGTTTCCTGGAGACGTTTCAAGTATCTTAGCTTCCTCTTCTCCGGCAACCACAGCTCCGATCACTTCTTCTGCGCAGAGCAGCTTGCGCTTGTAGCTGTGCTCGAAAATGGAATAGAGAGATTGTTTCTCCAAATCTTGTTTGTCGATCCCTGCAAAAATGCGTGCGGGAAGATAACTGGTTACGACAGCCACTGGTTCGCCATTGACGGAGCGGAGGCGTCGCGCCCGGTATATGCGCTCTCCAGGAGTAAGTTTCAGTGCTTGTGCCACTTCCAGGTCCGGATCTTCAAGGCCGATACTCAATAGGCGGGCTGATGGGTTAAGTCCGCGCCTGCGCATCTCCTCGCTGAAGCCTCGAAGCTGCTGAAAATTCCAGGGCACGCGTCCGGAACCGACCACCGGCCGCTTACCCTTCGCAATAACCAACAGTCCTTCCGATCGCAATTTTTGAAATGCTTGGCGGACAGGCATCTTGCTGATCTTCAGGGCTTGGGCAATCTCGCCTTCCGAACAGAAGGTCTGGCCTTCTCGCAGCTTGTTCTTCTTGATCAGCTCGCGCACATGATCGACGATCTGCATGTAGTACGGCACGAAGCTGTGGCTGTCGATCGTCAGATTCAGCTTCTCGACAGTGACGAGCTCGGGTACTCCAATGGGCTCCGGCAAGATCGCCTCCTGTGGCAAACGAAACATAGCATACAACGTATATATGAGACCTTCAACCGATTTCTTGGTTATGGATTATCCGAGGACAACTGTCATTTCAAAGAACAGATAAAGTCATTAGTATCAATCATATAATTGAGAAGCGCAGTCTGCGATGGAGGGGGACACGCGCAATCATGAAGAAAATGTTCTTGACACCATATATGCATACGAGGTTCATATGCTTCGTACCGGAGATTGCCCTATGGTTCCTAACCTGGCCATTAACGAGAATCAACGTGTGCTTACCAGTTCCTTCCAGAATGTTGCCCGCGTCATCGGGATCATTTTCTTGTTGTGCGCGGCTTGCACTCTGGAAGCTCAAGTGGAGTCGGGGAAAATAGTCGGGACTGTCAAGGACGCTTCCGGCGCTGTGGTTTCGAACGCGGCGGTCAAGGTGACCGAAATCCAGACAAACGTCGTGAAGACGACGAAAACCGATGGCAACGGCGAGTATGTGGTGACTGAACTGAAGTCTGGCGAATACACCGTGACCGTGGAGCATCAGGGATTCAAGAAAGCGCTGCAAGCCGCTTTCAAGCTGGATGTCAATCAAGTAGTGCGTGTCGATATTACGCTGGCCGTCGGATCGATTAGCGAAGAGATGGTTGTCACTGCAGCGGCGCCGCTCATCGAGTCAGAGACGTCTTCTCTTGGACAAGTGATTGAGCAGAGCCGGGTGCAAGACATGCCCTTGGATGGGCGGGACTTCGTGGAATTGGCGTATCTCACGCCCGGCGTCAATTCGGGACCAAACTCCGGTTACACCGTGCAGCAGGGAGGCATACCAGAAGACCAGCGGGGTAATGCATCGATTCAAGTCAATGGGTTGACCGCTACCAACAACAATTTTCTTCTGAACGGCTTTGACAATAACGAACAACAAATCGGAATTGAAGTGATTCAACCCTCCATCGATGCCATTCAGGAGTTCAAAGTGCAGACCAGCGACTTCGGCGCGGACATCGGCAGAGGAGGAGCCGTGGTCAATGTGGTCTTGAAGTCCGGGACCAACCAATTTCATGGCAGCCTGTTTGAGTTCCTGCGTAATTCGGCTCTCGACGCTAAGAACTACTTCGATGATCCCACGCTCCCAATTGCGCCCTTCAAACAAAACCAGTTTGGTGGAACCTTGGGCGGCCCAATTCTCAAAGGCAGGACGTTCTTCTTTTTCGACTATCAGGGAACTCGCATTCGGCAGGCACAGACCGACATCTCGGTAGTCCCGCCCGCCCTATCTACTTCGGCTGAGAGAACGGGTAATTTCAGCGACCTACTGACCGGACAGACGTTTTCTCCCTGCCCCACTCCTTCCCCTTCCGATACGTTCGATACTGGAACGATCTTTGATCCTTTCACGAGCCGGAGCTACACCTGCTCGGATGGCGTAACAAACGTGACTCTGCGCACACCGATTCCAGGCAATGTGATTCCGCCGTGTAGTGGCGCAACCGACGGAGCATGCTTGGATCCGGCTGCTCTCCAACTAGTGGGGCTCTTCCCCAATCCCAATCGCTCACTGGCTGCGGGCAACTATTTATCCAACCCCGTGGCCCGCAACAATCAGGATTCATTCGACATTCGAGGGGACCATCAGCTCACCAGCAAGGACAGTCTCTCTCTAACATTCAGTTTCAACAACGTGCAAGCTTTTGCTCCTGATCCTTTTCCCGGCGAAGCCGGCGGGGGAAACTTTACCGGTAACATCACAAACTTGGCGAGATCAGCCGGGATCAGCGATGTGCACACCTTCACATCCAACAAAATCAACGAAGTCAAGATCGGCTACTCCCGCTATGTAGTTCGAGCCGTGCAGAACTTTGCCGGCCAGCCACTTTCCCAGCAATTCAATATCCCTGGCATCTTTGATCCCAACAACGCCCTGGCCACGGGAGGCCTGCCCAACATCCAGTTCTCCAGTCTGAGTCCGCTGGGAAGTACGGATTGGTTTCCGGAGTTCTTGAATGAGAACAATTACCAATATATGGATGCCTTCACTTACGTACACGGGCGCCATTCGTTGAAAGCCGGCGTTGATGTGCGCCGGCGGCTGCACGGATTTTTCCAGACCCAAAACGCGCGCGGCGATATGGCTTTCAACGAACTGTTCACATCCGACCTATCCACGGATACTGGGGGAAGCGCCCTGGCGAGCTTCCTGATGGGTTATCCAGACACGGCGAGCCGTGACGGCCAAAAGGGATCCTTCGGAATGCGCTGGACGGAATTCAGCGCGTACCTCATGGATGATTTTCGCGTCACTCCCAAACTGACGCTAAACCTTGGCCTGCGCTACGATCTCTTTACCGCGCCCGTTGAACAGGAAAATCGCCTGGCCAATTTTGATTTTGCAACAGGACTATTTATCTCGCCGCAGATGCCGGGCGTCAGCGCTTCAGGCAACGTAAAGACGGATTACAACAACTTTGGTCCACGGATTGGATTTGCTTGGACGCCATGGAGCGACAAGACCGTAGTGAGGGGAGGATTTGGCATTTTCTATGATGTTCAGGCAGATCAGAACGATGCTGAATTGGCCTACAATCCCACTGGTTTGATCTTCAGCCAGACCTATTTCCCGGCAGCCACCGCGACGCCCACCTTGCGAATCTCGACCGGTTACCCCACTCCCGTTTATGCGACGGTTGCGAACCCCGCGGGACGGGCCAGCGCTGCTTTCTTCAACAATCGCACTACCTACATTGAAGAGTGGAATCTGAACATAGAGCGAGCACTCTCACCGAGCACGGCACTCCAGGTTGCTTATGTCGGGACCCGCGGCGTCAAGCTCGAGTTTCTGAGCAATCGCAATCAGCCGACCCAGCCCTTGGACACTAACTTTGAATCCTGTCCAACTCCCACCGACCCTTCTTGTGCCACCGGCGCCCCTACGAATTTTGGCCGGCTTTATTACAATACGGTGCCCAATGTCGGCGAGATCCGCACCCTGGCCGATGGCGCCTGGTCCATTTCCCACGGATTGCAGGTCAAGTTCGAGAAGAGATTTTCGGGCAACTGGAGCATGCTGAACTCCTACACCTGGCAACACACGATTGGGCAGACGGAGGAAAACGAATATCTGGAGCCGCAAGACACCTACAACCTGAAGGCGGAGCGCGGCGATAACGCTCCCGATTATCGCCATCAGTTTTCTTCCGCCTGGTCCTACATCCTCCCCATTGGGCCAAAACAGCAGTTTTGGAACGGCGCGGGACGGGTCCACTGGCTGACCGAGGGCTGGCAACTGAACGGGATCGTCGCCATCCATTCCGGGGAGGCCTTTACGCCGCTGCTTTCCAACGATTACACCAACACGGATTCAGGCGCGCCGCGGCCAGACATCATCGGGAATCCCTACAATTTTACCGACGCTGTCGGCGTAGGATGCCCGTCGAACAGCCAGACCATTGCATGTTGGTATAATCCTGCGGCTTTTGCGATTCCAGCGCTGGCTCCTGGACAAACCTTTTCGCACGACTACGGCGATGCCCGGCGCGGCTCCCTGCGGGGACCGGCGGAATACAACGTGGACGCTTCATTGTTCAAGAATTTCAGCTTTTCCGAAAAGTCGAAGCTGCAGTTCCGCGTGGAAGCCTTCAACTTGTTCAACACTCCAGAATTCTCGCTCCCCTACGCCGCCGTGGATCAGACAGGCTCGCCGGCTACCCCTACTACGCCGTTGGTTCCCAGCCTTTCCGGATCGATCACCAGCACGGTGCACGCTTCGCGGGAGATTCAACTGGCGCTCAAGTTCACGTTCTAGAATAGTTCACAAATTTGCCTCAACTAATGCAACACATCGTGATAATCATGGCCAACAAAACGAAATGGTTTTCTGGGCGTCTGCTCCCGGTTGTCCTGATCTTGGTTTGTGCTGGCGCCCGCGTGACAATCGCCGAAGACTCAGTTGCGCAGGCAAAATCGAAACAACAAGTTTCAGCAAACGGGAATTCCAGCGCAGCGGAACTTCCGGCAGTGCATCTGGATGGCAATTACTTCTCCCACGACGGCCATCGCTTTATTCCTGTGGGCGCGAACTGGGTCCCGGCGAAGGCGGCCATGCAATGGCCCACGCAGTGGGATCCGAAAGCGATCGAAGCCGATTTCGCGCGCATGCACGAACTCGGCTTCAACACCATTCGTCTCGACTTTGTTTGGGCTTGGATCGAGCCTCGCCCGGGCGACTACAACCCGGAAGCATTTCGCGCACTTGATTTCCTGATTTCCCTCGCTCACCGTTATCACATCTACCTACATCCAAGTCTCTTGATCGGCGGCGAGGTGGGTGAAGCATATTGGGATGTGCCGTACCGCCAGGGCCGGCATCCTCATTCCGACCCCGACATGCTGCGCATCGAGACCGACCACGTAGCCGAACTGGCCCGTCGCTATGGGAAAGAAACAGCAATTCTCGGCTGGGATCTAACCGATGAGCCGCCGTTTTGGATTGTGCCCGATAGCACCACAGACGCGATGGCCATCAACTGGACGCGGCTGCTGTCCTGGTCGATCCGGCGCCACGATTCGCTGCACCCGATCGTGGTCGGGACCAGCATGGAGGATGTGGGGCGCGGTCCCTTCCGCCCCGATAATCTCCGCGAAGAAGCTGATTTCTTCAGCGTTCATCCCTATTCCATTTATGCGCCCAAGCTTTTCCCTGACGCGATGCTTTCCGAGCGTGGCACCTACGGATCGGCTTTTGAGACCGCGCTGTCAGGCGGCGCTGGCCGTCCGGTCATGGTGCAGGAAATCGGGGCTTCGTCGGCCCAATACGATCCCGACCAAATCGCGAAGTTCTTGCGCGCGAGCCTTTACTCGGGTCTGGGCGCGGGAGCAAACGGATTTCTTCTCTGGTGCTACACCGATGCCGCGCCGGAGCAATTCCACAAAGTCCCGTACCTCCGTTCTCCTCATGAAACCCAATTCGGCTTGACCACCTGGGACGGTAAAGACCGGCCTTCAGCAAAAATGTTTAAGGAGTTCGAGGACACAGTTGCGCGCCTGGATCTCACCGGAATTGAGCCGGCGCCAGCCGAGGCCGGGATCATCGTGCCTTATGAATGGTCGAAGCCGCATGGTGATTTCTCCCACTTTGGCTTGACCGGGCCGGAAGTCGTTCCTTACACCGCGACTGATGAAGGTGCGAACGTAGCGGGACAGTCGCAGCCGAACTTCAGCGAGGAAAATTCCTGGATTACCGGTTCGTGGTTGTCGTCTTTTGTGCTCGCGCGGCGTGCCGGCATGAAGGCGGATTTCCCGCGAGAATATGACGACTGGCAGAAGCGTCCGCTGCTACTGATGCCCTCGCCATTGACCAGTACCGATAGCTTTATAGTTCACGTGCACTCGGATTTCTGGGAAAAGGCCAAGCAATACGTCTCGAACGGAGGCTCGCTCTACGCCTCGGTTGCTGCCGACGCTGCGATACCAGAGATGGAGTCGTTGTTTGGGGCGAGAATGGTCGATGCCAATCCGAAAGATGACATCACGCTAAAAATCGTTGCCCCGTTCGGCGGCCTGAAAGTAGGCGACACGTTTCATTACTCGGTGCCTGCCGCAACACCTCGTTCATGGGGTGCGATCCTTGAGGTCAAAGGCGGAACGGTGATCGCGGTCGACCAGGACGGCAGGCCTGCCTTGGTCACCAACACTTGGGGCTCAGGCAAGACGCTGCTGAGCGCCTATCCTCTGGAGAACTATCTCGCCAATGTGCCGGCGGCTTTTGATAAGCCCGAGAGCACGTATCGAATTTACGAAGCATTTCGCCAATGGTCAGGCGTTAAACCACTCTTCCACAGCGACCAGCCCTCGGTGGAAGTCTGTGCTTTGAGCGGCGGAACTCATGGATACGCGGTCGTAACTAACCACGGTCCCGAACGACAAAGCGTGACGATTACCGCGGCTAACGCATTGCATTCCGTGACCAGAATTACGCCACAAGGGTCGACCCCACTCCAAATTACCGGCGCCACGTTCAAGGTCGACATGGGAGCCTACGAGGGCGCGGTTTTCGAGTGGCAGTAACCGGAAAGGCAAGCGCGATGTGTAGGAGAAACCGTTGATTGGAGCGGTGGATATTGGCGGGACCAAGATAGCCGTTGGGATGATTGACGGTCATGGCAAGGTCTTGGCCCGCCTGGAATGCCCGACCGACGCCGATCGCGGTTATCCCGAAGCGCTGCGGCGCATCGTTGAGATGCTCCGGGCAACCGCGCAGACCGCAAACACAAAAACCTCCGGTATTGGTATTGGATCTACTGGGCCGGTCTATCCACTGACAGGCGAGATTGGCGATGTCAACTTTTTCCCCCACTGGAAAGGAGAGAATCCGGTCCGAGATCTGAGCCAGATCTTTCAAGTGAGTGTAGCCATGGAGAACGATGCCGATGCCGCAGCTCTTGGAGAAGCAGGCTGGGGTGCCGGCAAGAACAAGAGCCGGCTGATCTACGTGACGGTCGGAACCGGGATTGGAACGGGACTCATTCTCGACGGGCACGTCTACCGTGGCGTGGATCAGTCTCATCCGGAAATCGGCCACCACGTCATCGATCCCTCTGGGCCGCTCTGCTTGTGCGGCTTTCGAGGCTGCTGGGAATCCCTGGCGGCTGGTCCAGCTATGGTCACGTGGCTGGAGAGCAATGCACCACCGGATTATTCGCGAGATCTTGATCTCAGCGCCAAAAAGATTTGCGAACTGGCTCAACAAGGCGATGCCTGGGCAATGCGTGCCGTCGAGCACGAAGGCCGCTACCTGGGTCTCGGCCTCGCGAATCTGGTTACGATGTTCGTTCCAGAAGTTATCGTGCTCGGCGGCAGCGTGATGAAGAGCGCTGTCCTTTTTCTGGAGGGCATTCGAAAGGTCATTGCCGCCAGTTGCCGCTTCGTCCCTTACGAAAAGACCGAATTGGCCCTGGCTTCGCTAGGCGAGGACTCAAACCTGATTGGAGCCGCGAGAGTCTGGCACTATCGCTTTGGCTCGGAGGCGGGGATCCGTGCAATCTGATTTCTCTGTAATCGAAGGCGCATATCTTCGCGACATCCTCGATCAACCGCACGCGCTTGACGAAACACTAGACGGACTAGAAGTTTCGAAAACTCTGCATCAGCTTGCAGCCCGGCTACAGCAAGGCAAGTTCAAGACAGTTGTCCTCACCGGCATGGGCTCTTCGTTCCACGCACTTCATCCCCTCAACATCGAGCTCGTCAATCACGGTCTGACTGCCATGATGGTGGAGACTTCGGAGCTTCTGCACTACAGGAGCCGCCTCTTCGATCTGAAGACATTGATCATCGCGGTTTCTCAATCCGGGCAGAGTGCCGAGGTTGTCCGGCTGCTGGAGATCAATCGGGGCAAGTCAGCTATCATCGCGATCACCAATACACCCGGCAGTCCCTTAGCGGAACGAGCCGACGCCACAATCCTCACCCGGGCGGGCCAGGAATTCTCGGTTTCCTGTAAGACCTACGTTACAGCTCTGATGGCGTTGCAGTGGTTGGGCGATGTCGTGTGCAAGCGGGATTTGCACCGCACTCGCCAGGAGCTGAAGGCTGCCAGCCCGGCGGTTCGCGATTACCTGGCCCGGTGGAAACAGCATGTACAAGACCTGGCGCAAATACTTAAGGGCACTCGACATCTGTTTCTCGTCGGCCGAGGAGCCTCGCTGGCTGCGGTTGGCACCGGCGCTCTTATCGTTAAAGAGTCGGATCATTTCCATGCGGAAGGCATGAGCAGCGCTGCGTTTCGCCATGGCCCGTTTGAGATGCTGAGCGATGAGACTTTCGTCCTTGTCTTCGCCGGCGAACATAAAACTCGCGAACTGAATCAACGTCTTTTCGAGGATGTTCGCGAAGAGCGGGGTCGGGCCGAATTGATAGACGAAGACGCGGAATCTCCGCCCTGCGCGCTGCCGTCAGCACCGCGGTCCGTACACCCGATCCTCGAGATCTTGCCCATGCAGATGGTAACCCTGGCTTTGGCTGCGCAGGCTGGGCGCGAACCGGGCCGTTTCGAACTGGCCTCGAAAGTGACCACAAGGGAATAACCGATGACGCCACACTCTACGCCAAGAAACCGATACATGGTTGCCATCGTCTTCCTGACTTTTTTTGTGATGTCCTTGCTCACCAACATTCTCGGGCCGATCGTGCCCGACATCATAAACAGTTTCAGCGTGAGCCTGGCTGCTGCCGCTCTCTTGCCTTTTTCCTTCTTTATTGCTTATGGAGTGATGTCAATTCCCGCCGGTTTTCTTGTGGAACGCTTTGGCGAGAAGCCCGTGATGATCGTGGCGTTCCTGGCGGGCACGGCGGGATCGCTCAGTTTTGCGTTTCACCCCACTTATCGAGTGGCCGTGTTCTCGCTATTCGTGATGGGATCGGGAATGGCTACGCTGCAGACCGCGATTAATCCGCTGTTGCGGGTTTCCGGGGGCGAAGAGCATTTCGCGTTTAATTCTGCTTTCGCTCAGTTAGTGTTCGGGAGTGCCTCTTTTCTTAGTCCATACATGTATTCGTATTTAGTCCTGAACCTGGGTAACCAGCGTGGGAGCAGGAACTGGCTGCTCGATGTTCTGGCCAGGCTCACTCCGCCGGCCCTTCCCTGGGCATCGATGTATTGGATCTTCGCTGTGTTTACCATGGCGATGGTCGCTGTCCTTCTCTTCAGCCGGTTTCCACGCGTGGAGCTTACCGCCGAGGAACAGGCGGGCTCCCTGGAGATGTACGGCAGCCTCTTTCGCAAGCCGATGGTCTGGGCTTTCTTCCTTTGTGTTTTTGCCTACGTCGGTTCGGAGCAGGGGACGGCCGACTGGATCTCCAAGTTTCTTTCCCAATACCACGGCTACGACCCGCACACCACCGGCGCGGCTGCAGTCTCATGGTTCTGGGGTCTCCTCACGGCAGGCTGCTTTATCGGCATGTTGCTTTTGAAAATTTTCGACAGCCGCTACGTCCTGGTCGGCACTTGCGTGGGAGCACTTTTATGTTTGACCGCCGCCCTGTTCGGCCCGGCGAAAGTTTCAGTCATCGCTTTTCCCGCGATCGGCCTTTTCGCCTCGGTGATGTGGCCCATCCTGGTGTCGCTCGCACTCAATTCCGTTTCTGAGCACCACGGTTCCTTCGCTGGAATTTTGAGCACTGGAATCATGGGTGGGGCCGTCGTGCCCCTGATCATTGGACGTCTTGGCGATCATTTCGGACTGCGAGCGGGCGTTGCATTCCTCTATATCACGTTCGCCAGCGTTCTGAGTGTTGGCTTCTGGGCCAAGCCATTGATTACCAACGCGACCTTCAGTTTCAAGAAAGTCGAAGTTCAGCCCGGCTAAGGCCTGTTGCAGAGGAGAGCTCATGAGAGTATTACACCGCACTTTCTGTGATGCACTCTTGGTTCTGATGGTCACCGGCTGCGCAATAGAGCAGGCGAAAACGGAAACCGGCCAAACCACCTCGATTCCATATCTGAAGTTGACCGAACCCCGCCACGTTATGTCCGAGGCCCAACCCTGGGAGGGTGACCAGTATCCCCATACGCTGAGCGTTCTCGAACTCAAGCGGGACGGATTCCGCTACTGGGGCTGGTACGGGCTCAACGAAGGAAGAGGAATTGGCCTTGCCCGAAGCAATGATCTGGTGAGCTGGACCAAATATGAAAAGAATCCTTTGTGGACAAACGCTCGCTGGCCTTCTGTTCTCGCCAACGCAGACCCGAAGCACAAAAACACGCTCTATTTCGCCATCACTCGAGAATATGACACGACAAGCAGCCACATTGTTTTGGCTTCATCGCAAGATGGCATCCATCTAAAGGAAGAAAAAGTGCTGGTCCAGGGTGTTCCCAACCAGCGTAACCAAAATCCAAATCTTTTTCGCGATCCGCGCTCACGACGTTTTTATCTGACCTTTTATCGCGGTAACGATCGGGACCACTTCGAGATAATCAGCAAGAGCGCGACCACCGTCCAAGACCTCGATAAAGCCCCAGAGAAGATCCTTATGACGACTACGGACACGGTTGCCGCTCCTACCCTGCTGTTTGCGAAGAACGCCCCGAGTATTCAGGGGAAGAAAACGGGGACCTACTACTTGGCTACTGAAGTTTATCCCCACCGCTACACTACCGATTCCGAGGGCGAGTGGCAGGTCAAAGTATTCGCCAGTGACTCGCCAGACGGCGACTTCCAGCCCGTGCCGGGCAATCCAGTGATGCGTGGCCAACGCGGGTGCCTTTTCCAACACATATTCAATGACCGGTTTTATGGATACGACTGCCATCTGGAGGCGCCCGACAAATGGGTGCTCGAGGAGGTGGAAGCCGCCTTGCCATAAGAGCAATGCTTACGCCGAGGCGAGGAAAGGAGACAGATCATGAGCAACAACGAATCCAGGCTCCATTTGTCTTGTTCGATGCTGGTGCAGTGATTCTTTTCTTAGCAGGCACGACCGCGGCACAAATCAGCGCCACAACGATTTCGGCTACGACGTGGGCGGCCCTATCAAGAAAGACCGGATCTTCTTCTTCTGGTCCCCGTTGGCGGACATCAAAACGCGGCAATACCGCCGTCCGTGCGGTGTTTGGACTCGCGTAGGCTTCGGCGCTTTTGGTGAGATTGACTTCGCGGTTGGCCATCGGCGCTCCCTCACTGAAACTGGTATGAGTGTAGGTATCACCGACTCGCAAGTGCCAGATGACAAAAATAATGGCGGAGAGGCAGGGATTCTATTACCGCCGTTACCTGCAAGTCGCTGTGACACCTACAGTTCCGCGATAATACCCTGTGTTTGTGCGGGTTACAAGCGAATTCGATCTCAGGCTGGAGTTTCTATAGTTTATCTAATTGGCTGTAATTCCCAGTAAAACGGTATCACTGGTATCAGCAAGGGTTGGCGGAGAGATAGCTTTTCGGATACGAGCATCCGGTAAATGTCCTTGACGACTTTCACTTCCCGCGCAGGACCAAGAACGAGGATGACGCGGTCGGTCGTCAGGCTTTTTCGCTCTCCAGTTCCGAGTTCCTGCTTGCGCATTCCACGCGCCGACACCAGCATCCTCCTGAGCCCGTAGCCTGCTTCGCCACCTTGCCTGAATCCGAGGCGGGCCAGTCGCTTCTGCCCGGCAAAAACCCTCACCCCCAATTCGCGGCTGTACTCACCGGCCATGGCTCGCTTAATGCCCTTAACGATTGTTGAAATAGGGCTACCGTCATTCTCAAATTGCTCGGCGCAGTAGTGCACGGGCACTCCCGCTGACTTGCACAGGAATTCGTAATGCGCAGACTCGTCAGTGTCCTGAAAGCGTCCCCAACGGCTGACATCGTAGACAAGGACGGCCCGGTACGGTGCGTTTCCGGCAACGACATCCTGGAGCATCTGCCGAAGGCCTGCTCTTTGCTTAAAGACAAGACCCGTCTTCGCATCGAAATATGTGATTACGACTCGGAAATCGTGAGACTCGGCATACTTCTCAATCGCAACGGACTGGTTTTCGAGCGAGTACTGCTGATGTTCAGTCGACCTGCGAACGTACTGAGCGACAGGAATGGGAGAAGAGTTCATGGTTACTTGCTCCTTGCGAGCACTTTATTTGCTCAATTTTTGGGGCAGACATTCCTACACGTTTGCCTCATCAGTTGGTCGGCGAGGTAGCTCGTTTCTGTCGCTTGGGAGTACCCACAAGGTCTTTGAGCATTGCTTGAGCATCCGCTATTCTCTTGAACGTGCGCGGTTGGTTCAGCGGACTGGCGGTGGTCCAGCGCCGCTTGACGCTCCAGAACAGCTTCAACTTGATGTGCTGCGCGCAAGGTTTGCAAAGCCCGTTGGACCCATAACGAACGTTTGTTTTTTCGCACTTGAGGCAGCCGTGATCGTCGAAGTAGAACCGCATCTTATGGTGATGTTCTGGGGGTAGCATATTTCTGATTGCGAAGGCAGTTTTCTGCGGCAAGAACCAAGGCTGGAGAAACACGTCATCGAGAAGCAAGGTCTCCAAGTTTCGCATTTCTAATCTCCTCTGGGATGAAAACGGCGGAAGGTAGCGCTCACGGAATTGTTGCTGATTCGCGTGTAAACCTGCGTGGAGGTTAAGTAGGAATGCCCCAGCAATTCCTGTATGGCGCGGATGTCAGCACCTCTTTCCAAAAGGTGGGTCGCAAAACTGTGGCGGAGCATGTGGGGGCTCACCACTCCGAGGCCAGCCCGGCGTCCTATCTCTCTTACGATATGGCCGAGCGTGCTTCTGGTTAGCGGTCGGTCAGGTTTGTGACGAACCAAATCGACCCCCTTAAGGAACTTTCTGAACTTCCGCAGCGCGATTGCGTGGGAAACTGTCGAGGGATTCCCCAACCACTTGCTATGTTTCGTGCCGCGAGCCTTGCCTGGGCGGTGGTCACGCCAATTGCCGATCCACGCTTTCTTGTAATAAGTGATGTAGCCCTTCTGTTGGCGGATGATGTCCTGAAACACGTACCCGCCCTTTCGTCCTGCGAGGTACAGGCGAAGCGCCTTAGTGGACGGCTTCCCAAAATAGACGACTCGTTCTTTTCTCTTACCTCTGACGCGAAACATCCGTGCCCGAAAATCTATGTCCTCGACGCGAATCTCTCTGATTTCTCCCACGCGGCAACCCGTCGCGTACAAAAGCTCCAAAAGCGCGCGGTCACGCGGGTTCTCTGCTGCCCGGATCAACTTCTTCATCTGGGCCTGTGTGAGGGTACGCGGGAGCTTCGTGACCCTGGCGCGAGCTTTCAAGAAACGAGGAGCAACCCTATCAACGACCCCACCCAAGTAAAGAAAATCAAAAAAGCATCGGAGGGCACACAATTGGTGCGCTACAAAATCATCAGACCATCTATGCGGAAGGTGGCGCGTTAGATAGTCGCCAACGTCCATCGGCGTTACGGCACTGAGGGGCATCTGGCCGATGTATTGGCAAAGGCTTTTAGCGATACGAAAATAGCGCTCCTGAGTGGAAACCGCGTAGTTTTGAGCAATCAGCCATCTAGCAAACCTCCGGACCATCTTTTGGTTGGTAGCGACGATCGTGGAGTTTGACAGTTTCAAACGTAGGACCGTTCATACGACAATTTTCGTCCTGATCCTGTAAAGCTGACGGATGATCTCGCTGCGTCTCTTCTGCCTGGATACGTAAGCAACCGTTTCGTACCACTTCGGGCAACGGTGTCGCTCATATTCTGCATCCCAGTGGCTAATCGCTCGCAGTTCATTCACAAGCTTTTCCAGTTGCTCGATTGTTCCTTCACTGACGATGCGGCGCATACCTTTCCGCTCGCAAATACTAGGCCGCTCTTTACTTCCTTACATCCAGCAACTTGGAGTCAAGGTGACTGCCGAAACGTCGGCAGTCTGCCGAAATATCGGCACAGTTTGCGAATTAGGGGACTCATCATTGCTGGAGATGCGACCTCTCCCGTCGCATAATGGGCAGGACTTGCGGACCCAAGTTGTCCTGCTCAGTTCTTCGCGAGGATTATCGTCGGGAGGAAGATCAACAGTTACGGAAACGTAGCCTTTCCCTTCGCAATAGGGACACACCTTCGCTGTTCCACTCTCGCCCATGCTGCACTCCTTTCCTGGGGGAAGCGCGGCGACAGCGACCGAAGGTTAACACGGAGAAAATGGGCTGTTTGCCAAAGAGAGAACTTGTTCGGAATTCGTAACACAATCCTCTTTACGAACCGTCCGAGACGCCTACCAGTTCCGCCAGCGCCAATGCCTCGCATGCGGTCGTCGTCGGCCCGCGTCGCGGATTCGCAACGGCATATGTGACGCAACGCGCTGCGCCGACATGATGACCAGGTTGGTGATCTTCTTTTTGCGATGGTACCCAGGTCGCACCAGCGTGAGAGCGTAGCAAAAACCGTTTCTCAACTCGCGCAATCTCACAATTCAGTTCCTGTCACAGGGTCCTTACACTGCTCGGGTATATGCGCGGGTCGGGAGCTCCCTCCGCATCTACTGAGGCACTGGAGATAAGTTATGTACACGATCTATGGAACACGCGAACACCGGACAGCTCCGATTGCGGCCGTGCATTGTTCTAAGACCGTGCCGGACCTTGTAGATTATCTTCCGCTAGACAAGGCCGACACGGTTAAAGAGGCTCGTTTATTCACGGCCAAATGGCTCATTAGACTCCATCTTCCGTGTGACCTGCCTGAGGCGGAGTTGTACAGTAACCCGGCCAAGCTACGGCGCTATCTCGGAGACGAAGAGATCACGCGGGATTCTAAGTCCGCGAATGACTCCTTCTGGGAACGGCACTTCAAGCATCCTGACATCCTGGAGCGCCTACTTGAATCAGCCCAGTCGAAAGGCACGTGGGATGGGATAGCTGGACCAATCAATGACATCCGTTACGGGACAGACCTAAAAACGGAATACGAAGGGTACAAAATTCCGTCTTCTGACTCACCATTCTACTCACGGCTGATTCAGATGATTGGCCCCTCGCTTTGCGGCGTGTACGGGCTGCGAACCTCAAGAGCCGATGACATGCAACTCCCCGAAAATTTCCGACCGGAGTTGCCGTGTCGGGATTGGCGGTCATTCGCGGCAGCTCACGCGGATCAAGTTCGCTGGGCCCCGTTGATTGAGGAGTCGGATGAGGGGGACAGCTTTGAATACTGAAGTCTCCATCGAAACATTGAAGACAGAACGGGCCGGGCAGCCTATGACTCACCGGCTCGCCTGGATCGCGGGACTGCGGGAGGTCTTCGTCAAGTCTCCTGCGGGCAACCGCATCGGTTACTTTACCGACCTAGAGAAGGCGCTCGCTCTGCTTGCCGAAGACGGGGAGTACAAGGCCGCGTGGTATTCGCTCAACGTCTGCCCTAGAATCCCGGACGGATTCCAACCTGATCGTTTGTACCGAGCCAGCGCCCGCTTCAACGAGAACGACTATGCGGGCCGTCAGCAGCTCCTCATTGATTGCGACCCGAAGCGGGAAGCTGATACGGCATCCACGGATGAGCAGAAAGCCGCTGCGAAGGCGCAGGCGCTGGCAGTCCGAGAGTTCCTGGATAACTTGAATTTCCCCGATCCCGTCTTCGCGGACTCCGGGAACGGATACCACTTGGTCTACGCATATAGCGAGCCAAACGATGAGAAGACAAAAAAGCTAGTGCGGGATTTCCTCGCGGGTCTAGCGGTCAAATTTGACAACAGCGAGTCCGCGATTGATACCGGGAACTTTGAAGCTAACCGACTGTGCAAACTGTACGGGACGGTTGCGCGGAAAGGAGGCAATCCCGGCCTGTGGCGACGGTCTGCCGTTCTTGAAGCACCATCCCGCGAGCTGGAGCTAGTCGGCGGGGAGCGCGTGACTGAGCTGGCCTTCGATCCAGTCCCCCGCACTGTGCTGCAAGCTGCCGTGGCGGAGCTGCCCGTTCCCCGTGATACCAAAATGGGGGAGATGACCGAGGATGCCATTCGTAAGACAGATTGGCTACGCAAACTGTGCGAAGTCGGTGACGTTGCGATTTTGAAAGAACGGAGGGACGGTCCTTACTTCAAATTCGACATTGTGTGTCCCCGCGAAGAGTCCCACGGCAGCACCACGGGGGAAAGTTCCACCACCATTTCCTATCGCCGGGGGCACGGCTACGGCTTTTCCTGCCTGCACGCGAGCTGTAGCAGCAAGGACGAAAAGCGCGGCATTCGGTCATTCAAGGATTTCCGCCGTGAGATTGATCCCAAGGGGTTGATGAGTGACCGGCTTCCTGGAATGCCGAACGACGTGACCCACGCGAAAATCGCGGAGTACATCGCGGGGTTGGACGTGTTCAAAAATCACCTCCGCGTTTATGACAGCAAAAAGATGCGGACGACTTACGTGGGCACGCGATGGGACCTAGTATGTCAGGACGATTTGCTCCTCATGAAGACCATCCAGCCAATTTGTGACCGGCTGCGTTACGATCTGCCGGAATTTCTGGAGGACTCCCGCCGGGTGGTAGAAAATCACAACTTCAGACAAGGCATCGTGGCGCAACTCCTGCCTAAGCGCGGGGTGATCCGGTACAAGCAGCTTGACGATGACCCTTACCTGATCGGGATGCCGGGCGGCGTCGTGGCGGATTTGCGGCCGGGCGGGGAACTACGCAAGATGCAGCGGGAGGACTTCATTACCCGGCGGTTGGGTCTTAACGGGGAGAACAAAGGGACCCCGGTGTACGACTATTTCCTGCGTTCGATTAGCAGCGCCAACGATCAGGCCGCCGATCTGGAGTGGATGGCCCATCTGGAGTGGATGCTTGGCTACTGTCTCATCGGACACTGCGATTACAACGTCTGGCCGATCTGGTCTGGGGAAGGCGGGAACGGGAAGACTGAGTTAGCCAAGCTGATACAAACCACGCTAGGAGACTTCTGCGCCGTAGTGCGATGGTCGGAGTTAACTCACGATGAGCGCGGCGGGGACAACACAAATAAGCGGCTCAACTTCAAGCTGCTTCAGAGCCGCGTGGCTTTGGTCGAGGAGATGGGACAGACCGGCGGGATTAACCGGGTCCTGGAAACCAGCACGATTAAGCAGCTAACGGGTGGGGGAGAGTTGATCGGGGCGGATCTGTACCAATCGGAGGTCAAAGGGCAGATCAAGTTCAAGATGATTTCCTTGATGAACCAACCACCCTACATAGAACCTGATGCCGCCATGAAACGCAGGGTCCAGGTGTTCCCGTTCCGTGCTGTGTTCGATGAGAAGCAGCACCCCGGTTGCCTCCGGGAAGCGATGGAACGCAAAAGCGCGCCGGACAATCTGCGGGCCAACCCTTATCGTATCTCCGCTTTGTTGCGGGAGGAGCGGCCCGGAATTTTGTACAAATGGATCGAAGCGGCGCGGCGCTTCATAGCTAACGGGGAAAATCTGGACCGCAGACCTTCCTCCATCCAGGCGGCAACCGATGCCGTGTTTTTGGAAGCTGATATTCACGCTCGTTTGTGTGAACGGCTGGAGTTCGGGACGGAGTTCGATCTGACCAGAGGCGAACTGTTATCCCTAGCGGAGACCTTCTTCCGCGAGAGTGGGCGTGATCCTAGAGAGTATGACGTTAATAAAATGGCTCGGATGTTTGTCATGAACAAAGGCTGTAACACAACATCCCATATAGAACGGCATGGCCGGAGAAATGACGGCTGGAAAGGTGTGCGAGTCCGATCAGACGCAGCTTGACGAGGTTCTGCGGTCCTTGCGGCCTATTCCCCCAACCCCTTTCTAATAGCGTGAAAAAAGATCAACTTTCAAAATTATTAGAAAAGTTTTGGCAAGTGGACCGCAGGGACTGCAACCACAACAAAACGTTGAAGATCTGCAAAGTGGTTGAAAACACGAAGTTGGAGGCACCGTGACAAGTGGGTATGTTGAAAACGCGCACCAGAGAGCGCACAAGTCCGGCAAATCCGGTCCGCGCCGAACGTATGCCGAGCGATTCCCTGAGATGTCGGTCCGCAAGGTTGACGCGGCGTCAGTGCCGTATGGCGCGTCCGTCTCTAAGAATGGCCGAACCTGTTGGGCTTCGTACCACGGTGACCAGCTAATCGCCGTGGGAGCTACCGCCGATGAAGCCCGCGGCAAGTACATTGACTGGAGCCTTAGGCAAAGCGCAGCTCAGGCAGAGGCAAAGCGGAAGGACGACGCGGCGAAAGAACAAGTCCCGCCGAGAAAGATTTGGTCATTCTGAAGCGGCACGAGTAATAAAGGAACCTTGGCATAGCGAACAAAAGACGAAAATGTTGCGGATGATGGCTTTACCGACCGCCGCATCCCATTTTCCCACAGGGACGCCGTTACTTTTGAATTTAGGTCCACCAAGTCAGTAGACGTTTAGGAGGTAACATCATGCCACGCACAGCAAAGAAAGACGCCAATTTGAAGCCCGGCACGCCCTTGAAGCCGAGCAATCTGTCCGCCCGCGCCGCCCAGGAGTGGGACCGGCTAACCGGTGAGTTGGAAGGCGCACAGATCCAGGTATCCACGGCACACCGCGCCCTCCTGTCGCTCGCCGCCACTATCGCGGCGGACATCGGCCAAGCCTGGAAAGTGGTTAAGGCCGAAGGTGCCTACATCACGAACAAAAAAACCGGCGCGGTTCAGGTGCATCCGGCAAGCAAGACGCTGAACGAACTCCGCCGCGACTACATCAAGGTCCTTACGGCGTTGGGCACCCGCGCCGTGGCCGCTCCGCCGACGGACGCAGCGCCAAGTCTGGAGGATATTCTCAACAGCTAGGTCGAAAAAAACTGCTTCTAGGAAGGCCTGTACTTGCGGTGCGAAGCCCGCTGTTGAAAAAAACGATGGGTGCAAGCTACCTCCCTAGCTTTCAGAGTAATCCTGACAAATACACTTCTGAATCAAAAGAACGAGTCACATGAACATCTGGGGAGAGAAATGAGAAGTCTTTGTGAACCGCCGTTTGGAAACAAATTCGGAACAAGCGTCGACGATCAGGGCCTCGCGTCAGCCGCATGTTCCTCGACTGTCACGGGTCTCGCGACCGCAAATAATTCCGCTTGGAAGTGATTCACCCAACGAGGGGACTCTGGCCGATCAGATTGAGCAGTTCGGTCACGCTCTCACAGCGGTTGAGCTTGCGGAGTTGCTGTCGGTGTCGCGTATCACGGTCTTCAAACTTGCGAAGGTTGGGCGCATCCCCTGTTTCCGGATCGGCACGTGCGTCAGATTTGATCCCAGAGCTGTAGCGAATTGGCTGCGAAGCAGGTAGCTTACATAAGCCCGTTTTTGGTCAACTTCCGAGTTGCCGACGACTCGCCCAGCATCTGCTCTATCGACTCCCACGTCGGCCCTTTCCGGTGGATTAGCGCAAGGTTTCAGCGCGGCGCCAGTTTCCAGACGCGGACGCCGTTTTGTGCGCCCTGGAACAACAACCTTCCATCGGCGCTAAACACCAAGTTTCTTGAGGTGAACTGATGATATTGCGGTTGTGGATCGGTCGCAGTCAGGACGCCGAGCGAGGCGCCATTATCCGCATCCAAAAGCTCAACCGTTTCCCACGATTTCTCCACCGCCACCTGCCGCCCGTCTGGCGAGAAGGCAGCGCACGGAGCGCCTACGCGGAAGAACGAAATTGACATCCGTGGTTTCCACGTGGCCACGTCCCACACTTTCATGCCCCACTCGTTTGCACGATTTCCGCCGACGAAATTGCCCGTCAGAGGACTCTCCTGTCCAGTACTCACCAGCAAACGACCGTCTGGGCTAAAACTCAAAGTGCTGATGCCGATGCTGTGGGCCAAAAGAGTGGTTAATTTGCGGCCTGACACCATGTCCCAGACGTCCAGGTTGCCGCGTATGCCAGATTGCGCGACGAGCAGTTTCTGATCGGGGCTGGAGGCAATGGGCGATGGTCCGCTCCAAATTGCGTGCTTGCCGTCATCAGCTGTGAATTCCCACGACCGTGAGAGCGGACCCAGGCTGGTCAGAGGCGAGCCCGGCGGCACAAAAGCCATCGCCAGCACAGGGGTGCCACCCTTGCCAAACGTGAAATCCGCCGCGGGAGTTTGGCCTTTCATATCCCAAACTCGCAGCATTTCGCCAGAAAATTGCACCCCGGGATTCGTAGCCAGCCAGCGGCCGTCGCCGCTCAGAACCAAGAAGTTGACCGGTCCCTGCGAGAGGCTGGCAACTTTGTTCTCCGCCGCTACGTCCCAAAGATTCACGCCCAACTTTGAGCTGACCACCAGCCATCGAGCGTTCGGCGTGACGGCAAGTCCCTGAACCATCGACTGGCCTTCAAATCTGCGCAGTTCGCGTCCTGTCGCCAGATCCCACATCTTAATCGTGTTACCCGGGTAAGGCGCCGCCACAACGGTTTCTCCATCGCGGTTGAAGGCTGCCACATTCAACCCAAGCTCCCCGATTGACTGATCAGCTGGTAATGTCTTGATCTCGGCACCCGTGGTCACCGACCAAATCCTTAGCTCCGACTTCATAGGGTCCGTGACCGCGACCTTCTGCCCATCCGCATCGAAAAATACAGCCCCCGAATTGCTCGCGGCGAAGGCTTGCTTCTGCTGTCCGGTGGTCAAATCGGATACCACAATCCTCTTCGGATCCTTCATATAATCTATTCGGGCCATGAAGCGGCCGTTGCGGCTGAACGCGTCGGCAATCGCCGGATAAGTTTTCACTGTTTCGCCAGAGGCGACGTTCCAAATCTGAACCGATCCCTCTTCCTCGTCTTCTTCGCCGATTCTGCCGGATGCCACCATCAATCCTTCCGGTGTGAGCGTAAGAGCGGTTACTGAATCCCAAGGTGTGCTAACGGTGCGGATTAGCTTTCCAGAGTCTGCGCTGCGGATCTCAATCTTTGCGGTGGCACCTTTTTTGACCGCGTCCACGCCAGCCGCCCAGATCTGGCCATCACTGCTGAAATCAATGGCCCTTACGGCTGAATGCATGTTTGCCGAGTAGTTGGACACACCCGTCTGAACGTCCCAGATCTTCACCCTTCCCCCGGTGCTCGCCGACGCCAGGCGTCTGCCATCGGGACTGAAGGCAAGGGCGATGATCGGGTCGGAGTATCCGGTGAGTCTCCATTGCTCCTCTCCCGTCGTGGCATTCCACACGATAACGGTTTTGTCGTCGCCTCCGGAGGCCATCCAGCGGCCGTCGGAGCTAAGCGCCAACGCTCGAATAGACGATGCGTGCCCGGACTGTAGAAGTCGGTCAGGTGTGTGCGATGTGGCCGCTGGCTGCGAAGCGCCGCAAAGTTCCATTGAAAGCACGACGGCGAACAAGCAACCGATGATTGACCGCAACATGGAGCGAGCATACTCCAGCCTGATAATTCATCCAATGCCTCGTAAGTACTCCCTTCATTCGGAAATGAAACTTTGCGGAAGTTGTAAAGGCCGGCTTGTGGCCGGTGGGCATTGCGCGCCTGCTGCCGATCGTGGGTGGATGACGGGCAAACCGGAAGTTACGTTTTCACGTTTTCAGGCCGACTCAGACGACGTTGTCCAGAAGACAGGTTCTGGGAGGTTACACGAGAGAATCGCCAAAGGGAATAGAGAAGCGGACATCCTGAGCGAAACGGACCCCATTGGGCGTCATGGTCGTTGAGCTGCCACGGCAATCCGTGCCTTCTGCTTCGTCTGTCCTGCTATCATTCTTGACCGAGGGGGAAACAATCAATGGGAAACGTGTCGGTGATTGTGAAACAGTTGAAGAAGGAACGGGATAAAGTAGAGAAGCAGTTGTCAGGATTAAATGCGGCACTCGCCGCTTTTGTTGGAGCGTATTACGGAGCCAAGCCAACGCGCAAGAAGCGAACGATTTCAGCGGCAGGACGGAAGAGGATCGCAGCCGCACAACGGGCACGATGGGCAAGAGTTCGGACTAAGAAGGCGGCCTAGCCTTCGGACTCGGGGAGAAGAAATGATTCCTCCCACCTACGAACCGAAGAAAAAGTTTATGCAGCTTGCGATCGCGGAGGCAAAGCGCGCCCGCGACCGGGGCGACTATGCTATCGGTGCCGTCATCACGCGTCTAATCGGGAAGCGGGAAGTGGTTATCGCGTCTGCCGGCAACCGGGTAAAGACTTCGGGTTCATCCATCAAGCACGTGGAGCTTGAAACCTTGAAATATGTTTCATCCGGGTACGGTCGGTACTTGCCGGATTTCGTGTTGTATTCCACACACGAACCTTGTGCTATGTGCGCGGGTGCCTGCGTCTGGTCCAAAATAGGG
Source organism: Candidatus Sulfotelmatobacter sp. (assembly GCA_049673585.1). Lineage (GTDB taxonomy): Bacteria > Acidobacteriota > Terriglobia > Terriglobales > Acidobacteriaceae > Sulfotelmatobacter. The sequence goes on from JBATXV010000028.1 coordinate 190,699, forward strand.
GCGGTGGTGTTTGGCGTTTCCCAGGAAGATATCACCGCCTACGGCAAGCAACACGGAACCGAAGAATTCAAATGGCGCGCTTGCCTTATTTCGTGCAAGTTTGTCCTTGAGAAGGGCGACCTTCACATTCCCGTCTTCGACAATTTCTTGAGACTGGAGTGCCGAAAGCTGTTCGGATATCGAGCCCGGTCGCCAGGTCTGTTCAAGCGCGTCTGAATAGTTTCTGTGGTCGGGCAAGTCCGTTCACTCTGGAAGGCTGCAAGTTGGCTGGGAGGGACAGCTCTAAGAGAAGAGGCGACTCTGACTCTGGGTGAGTTCCACAGGCGCAGAACATTCTTCGTCGTCATTGGCCACGTGGTTGATCCGGGCGCTCAAGGGATAGCAACGCATCAGCCGAGCATCGCAGGGCTTAAGCAGATCGGACACTGCCCTCACGTCCCTCATTCCTGGATCGAGCCATGGGTCATAGCTGTCTGGATCAAGGATGACTGGCATTCGGTCATGAAAGACCGAGGTCACAGCGTTGGGCATCGTGGTCAGAATCGAGCAAGTCTCGACCATATTGCCGCTCTCGTGCTTCCAGCGATCCCATATCCCAGCGAACGCAAACAGCTCCCCTCCATCAACTTCAAAGCAATATGGCTGCTTCGCTGTGCCGGTTTTCTTCCATTCGTAAAATCCGTGCAGCCGGAATCATGCACCGGCGAAATCTCAACGCATCGCGGAATGCGGGCTTCGTGGCCGCAGTTTCCGACCTCGCGTTGATCATCTGGGCGGCACCGGAAGAGTCTTTCACCCACGATGGAATAAGTCCCCAGCGGAGCAGGGACAATTCTCGAACGGGCTCTTTCGGATTCTGGCGAATGACCGGCACAGGCTGCGTTGGCGCGATGTTGTAGCGCGGCGGCAAATCTTCATCGCTTGGACCCGAGTCGAAGTATTCCGGTGGCTGCCTCTCGGGGTAAATGGTGTTCAAACTGCATGCTACCACTTGGGACGCAATGTCCATTGGTTCAGTGGAAAGGAAACACAATGAAAAATAGGCACATGCGCTTAAGTCGATTTTGGCGATGACAGAAAACTGGGCCAAGGCGTGTAAGATTCCTGCGCACTTCCCCTGTCGCGCATCTCGGAGTTAAGGTGCGCAAAAGCGGGCTCGTGCAGTTGGCCTGTGGGAAATCACTTGGGGCTACGATGTGTTTGTGCGTTCCTCAGAGGACGCTCTATGGGAATTCGATCTCTCCAAGCCGCTGGCGCATTTGGCCTGGTTAGCCTGTTGACTTTCGTTGGCTGCAGCGGATCGTCAACCCCATCAGGTCCCACAATCTCATCGGTATCGATATCGCCGACCGTGGTGAGCCTCCAGGTTTCGCAGTCAGAACAGTTTACCGCGGAAGTTACGGGGACCGGGACCTTCGATTCATCTGTACAGTGGTTCGTGAATGATGTGGCTGGCGGGAACAGCAGCGTTGGCACCGTCGTTGCAGGGTTATACACGGCACCAGCTCAGGTCCCCAATCCATCGACGGTGACGATTAAAGCGGTGGCTACGGCGGACTCCACGAAGTCAGCACGAGCACAGGCAACGATCCGCGCGATTCTCACGCCCACAGTGGTGTGGAATGAAACGAATCTGAGCCTTGTGGGCGGAGATGACGGCGAAGTGTTTGACAGCGAAATACCGCCGGGCATCGGAGTGTCGGATGACGGCGCAGGCGGAGCATACGTTGTGTGGGAGCACAGGTTCCCGGTTGAAATCCTGGCGCAGCATCTGGACGCCAGTGGTCAACCGACTTGGGCGGCCGGCGGGATTCTGGTAACGAATCCATGGACAGGATATCAAGCGATGCCGCGAGTGGTAAGTGATGGCGCTGGCGGAGTGATCGTAGTGTGGCTCGACGGGCGCGCAGGTTCTTGTGACGAGTCCTCTATGGCTGAGTGTGACATCTATGGTCAAAGGCTGGACTCCGCTGGAGCATTGCTGTGGGGGTCGGCCGGTATACCCGTGTCGACGACGGCAAATAACCAGGGCGTTAACGGCCTCGCGATGGTCAGTGATGCTGCAGGTGGGGCAATTGTTGCTTTTTCGGATAGCCGGGCGGGCGAAGGCCTGACCGTCTATGCCCAACGGATAGATACCAGCGGGAACCCGGTGTGGCCTGCAAACGGAGTCCTTTTCGGCCAGCAACCGAACGCGAACGATACGCCTGATATCGCGCAGGTCGAACTAATCTCGGATGGGTCAGGTGGCGCTATCGGAGGATGGTATTTCACCTCGTACATTGCCCCCTCAACGATTTCCTTGAGAACACAACGGATTTCCGCGAGCGGGCAGTTGATGTGGGGTTCCTCGCCAGTAGCAGTGCCCGGCGTCAGCGCGTCCGATCCCAACGGCACCGGTGTCCAGACGTTCGGCATGACTACTGACAGCTCCGGCGGAGCAATAATCGTCGCCTCCTGGCAGCCTCAAAGCGCGACAGTGCCAGTCGTTCTCGCCCAGCGGATCAGTTCCACCGGCAGCATTGCCTGGTCTCAGTCCGGGATGGAGGTTTCAGATTCTACAAATGCCGACCTTAATCCCGCAGTGCTCTCCGACGGCTCGGGTGGAGTCTTCGCGGCTTGGCAAGACTGCCCCAACCTAGGCTCCAACTGTCATATAGCCATGCAGTACCTGGATTCCAGCGGCCAGGCAAACTGGGGCGCGGGTCAGATTCTTATTACCCAGGAGCCCAATCAACAGCTTGCTCCAACCCTTCAGCCCAACGGGACCGGGGGCGCCCTCGTGACGTGGACGGACTGCCGCAACTACCCCACCGCGAATTCCTGCTACGCCAATTCCGACGTGTATGCGCAGGATGTAGATGCATCGGGAAACAGCCTTTGGCAGCTGAACGGTTATCCGTTGCTGGTCGACCCCGGTAATCAAGGGGAACAATATTATGTTTATACCCCTGCGCCAGCGACGGTTTCCGTGCGTCTTCAGTCCGGCGACATTTTTCTGGCGTGGCCGGACGGAAGGGACAACGTCTGCTTCACCACAAACGCCGCATCAGCATGCGAAGTTTTTGTAGAGAGATTTAGTTTTTAGGCACTCCCCGACGAGTGAACGCTCAGTCGGAATCGCCCTGAGTTCCAGAGGCGTCACGCTGCTACAGGAACTCCTTTGGGGAGTAAACAAGTTCGTTCGTGGTCAATTGCTGGAGTGGGCGTCATCTTGTTAGTTGACGTAACCAGGCCTTTACACTCATTGAGAATCTGCCTGTGGGGTCAATGAGTGTGATCGCGATTTTGCCAGTTGTATGCTCAGCTTTCAACTTTATCTGAAAGCGAAGGCTAGAAGCGTGGTGCAAGACCGCGGTGTGAGGCCGTGGTCCACAGCGCGGTCAAATCTGCATGAAATTGTTTAGCTCCGGCGTTGTCACGCACCTATCGAGGAAAGCGAACTGGCCTGCTTCTTTCACCTCGCGTGCGGCATCTAGCAGGCCGGTCATTGCCGCGGCGATAGAGCGAGGTCGCAAGGCTGATACGCCTGACTCCGACCGCGGGAGTTCGCTCACGGAGAATGATCTTCCTTTGATTCCCACCATGAAATTGAACGGCTTCGACACTGCCGCACAGACTGCGCCCACTGCTGCAAGGTCAGGCAGGCCGGGGGGCGAAAAGCACATCGGCTCCCGCGTTTTCGAAGGCCTGAAGGCGACTAATGCGCTTTCCGCGAATCTGGGTACCGGACGCAGAGAATCGCGATCTGCGACAACTGCTGTGGCATCGGCATCGATTGGTGCAGATGCGCACTCGAGTGATGAATCAGTTGCACGTGGTAGCACTCAACGAAGGCCTGTGGCGCAAGAAAGCCTTATGGCGAACGGCGGGTCGGCAGGAGCTGGAGTCGATCGCACTGGCTCCTTGGGCGAGCCCCCGGCGGCAGGACCTGCTCGACTTACTCGATCGACTAACGCCGAAAATCCAGCAACTGACGGGTGCCCTGGAAGAAGAAGTGGAAAAACGTCCTGTGACGCGGCGCTTGACGACGCATCCCGGAGTCGGACCCCTGACGGCGTTGGCCTTCGAGTTGGTAATCGGAACGCCGGAGCGTTTTTCATTGTGGCAAACAGATCGCTAGCTACGTAGGTCTGGTTCCGACGGAAGAGTCCAGCGGAGATCTTCGTCGACTGGGACACATCAGCAAACAGGGCAACGTGTTGCTGCTCTTTCTGCTGGTGGAAGCGGCGCAGGTCACGGAGCGCAGCCAACCCGAGTGGCGCAGCAAGTTCTTTCACCTTGCCAGGCGCCAGGGCCATGACTACGGCCAACTGCAAAAGCTCGGTTCGCACGCGGGAGTAGCCCGGACATCCCGATGGTGGGCAGTAAGTCACCGACGTAATGATTGGGCATCCCGCTCCCCTCGCCGGGGAGTCTGAACAAGTAATCATGATCGCAGTGGGGGATCGAAGAGATGGCTGGGTCGGACTGAGTTCCTGACCCCAACGATGAACAGCGAGCCCAGGTTGGAAACGCGCAAACCACCTACGAGAGCGAAATGGCGCTCTTCAACGAGTGCATGCTTCAGTGCGCTCAAAAAGTGTTTGACACTGCCGACATTGTTAGAGA
>JBATXV010000029.1:0-81094 GCA_049673585.1 Candidatus Sulfotelmatobacter sp.
CGACCTTGACTGAACCCTTGCCCGTTTGCTGACAACCTCTCCGCTAGAAAACGAAGGCACACAATCGAAGCCGAACCCCAAAAACTTCGATTGACATCACAGCGCCTTCTCATGGAAGGGAAAAACAATGAAGTTAGAAGACATCAAGACCAAAACCAAAGACGCAGTCGATTACCTCGTCCAGTCGCTGGAGTCCGGGCATAGCGAGGTGCTCACCCAATACCTCGGAGCCATGGCCCGATTCCATACCTACTCCTTCGGCAATGTGATGTTGATTGCCCGACAAAAACCCGACGCCAGCAACGTGGCCGGAATTCGCGCGTGGAACTCGCTTGGCCGCTTCGTCAAACGCGGGGAAAAAGGCATTCTCATTCTGGCTCCCATGGTCGGCAAGAAGCGCGCCAAGGACGACGGCGCGGAGCCGGGCGAGGATGCCAAAGGCACCGTGCCCACCCTGTTCGGATTCCGTGCGGTGTACGTGTTCGACATCAACCAGACCGAAGGCAAGGAACTACCCACGCTCACCGACGTGCAGGGCGACGTGAGCGGCTACCGCGAACGGCCGGTGCAGTTTGTCGCAGCGCAAGGCATCGAGCTGAATTATTCCGAACGAATTGGCCCCGCGAAAGGCCTGTCCCACGGCGGAAAGATCACCCTGCTGCTGGGCATGCAGCCCGCCGAGGAATTCTCGACCCTCGTTCATGAGGTCGGCCACGAGATGCTCCATCGCGGCGACCGTCGCACCCTCACCACCAAGCAGGTCCGCGAAACCGAAGCCGAAGCCGTGGCCTTTGTGGTTTGCCAGTCCGTCGGCCTCCGCACGGGAACCGCCTCCTCCGACTACATCCAGCTTTGGCATGGCGACGGCAACCTTCTCCGCGAAAGTCTGGAAGCCGTTCAACAGACCGCTGCCGTGATCCTCGGGGGCATTGCCCCCGAGCCGGCGGCGGCGACCGCAGCCGCCTAACCAGAAAACCATCGGGACGTTGGGCGTCCACGCCCGATGTGTGCGCCGATGTCCCCCCAACCACAAGAAAAGGACAGGAGAAAAGACGATGCACAGCACACAAAATGCAGTTGCCAACCACGAATATCGCAGCGTTCCCATCACCGCGCTTGCGGAATCCGCCACCAATCCCCGCAAGCGATTTGATGCCAAGAGCCTCGAAGAACTGGCGGCTTATGTGCCCAAGCACATAAGCGGCCTTTTGTGTCGTTGGTGATTTTGTGGCCGAGAACCCCAAACGGCGCACGGGAACTGGTGGTGCCCGCGCCGAAGGACACATAACGACTACAGGGAGTTGAGCCATTTCAGCAGTTCCTCATCTTTGCGCCAGCCATCACTTCGGCGCGATGGCACCGAAGTTGCGGCGGGCGGAAGGCAAGCCGCAACTGCGGCCATCTTTCCTCTCAGGGTGATTTCCGCATAGCGGTAGGTCGTTTCTAAGCTGACATGTCCCAGCCATGCCCGGATTACATTGACATCGACCCCCTGCTCCAGAAGTCCGACTGCTGTGGAATGGCGGAAGACATGAGGAGAAACCCCACGATATTTCCTTTCCGGAGTGGAGCGGCGTAAGCCGGCAGTGTGTCGTTTAACGATTTTGTAAATCCCGAATCGTGTCAGCGGCTTTCGCTGGCGAGACATAAATAAAGGAGAAGGCTGGTTTCCCTGAACGTCAGCGATTAACCTCTTCAACAGTTCGGCCGTTTCGGGCCAAAGCGGGCAACTTCTCCATTTATCGCCCTTCCCATGCAGTCGGATGCGCAAGGGCCCATCGAGATCCACATCGGGAATGCGCAGGTCGGCGATCTCCTGCACCCGTGCTCCGGTGTTATAGAGGACCATAAAAATAGCTCGATCGCGAAGCGAAAGGTTTCCTTGCCGCGGCAGGCTCTTGAACAGAGCCTCGATTTCGTCGTGCTCCAAGTAATCAGTTTGAGGCGGCGCGGCGCGTTTCATCGGAATCGCCTCCACGCGTTGAGCTTCCGCTAGCATCTCGGGATACTGGAGGCCGACATACCGGTAGAAAGTATGCAGAGCGGCAAGCCTCTGATTGCGTGTGCTCACGTGATTTCCACGCGCGACCTCGATCATTTGCAAGAAGTCGAGCACTCGCTGTGCTGACAGGTCTGACAGGATCAGCCGTGTGATCGGGCGCCGACAACTGCTTGCTGCGTAGGCCAGGAACAGTTTTAGCGTGTCGCGATAACTTCGAACGGACCCCGGCCGGAGCCCCTTCTGCGTCTTCAGGTAGTCTTCAAAGAATGCAAATATCACCTGCCCCACGCTCTTCATCGGCCGCCTCCTTTGGGAGCCAGAACCTGGAAGCGTTGAGCAGCTTGATGCAACAGTTCCTCAGTAATGGTCAGGTACACAGCCGTTGAGTTGGGATCGACATGCCCCAAGAACGTAGCGAGGTGCATGAGGCGGCAGTTAGGATCGATGCCCTGACGGTACCAGCGAAGCAGCGTGGCTACGGCAAATGAATGCCTCAGATCATGGAGTCTGGGCGGGGACACGCCTGGTGGAATGCGTAGTTGAAGTTTGGGTAGAAGGCTGTGAAAAGTTTGGCTGATTGTCCCCTCGTGAATGCAGCCGCGCTTGGTGAAAGAGAACAGCGGCCGTTCGGGCGCAGCATTGCTGCCGTGTCGTTGGTCCACGTAGCGCCTGAGACGGAGCGCCAGATTCGGGCCCAAGGGCACGATTCGGCTTTTGCAAAACTTGGTTTCCCGGATGAAGAGCAAATCACGACTGAAGTCGGCATCGGCCAGCGTCAGCCGAACTACTTCGCCTACTCGGAGTCCCAGGCCGTATAGCAAAGCGAAGATCGTCTCGTAAACCAGGCCTCGATACCTTGCCATTGGGTTGTCCGGCAGACTTCGTCCTACGGCGAGTAATTGCTTTGCAGTGTCGAGATCGAACAGATATGGAATCCGGCCTCCAGTTTCAGGGCGAGGAGAGGCAGTAACGGGATTCCGTTGTATCCATTGCTGCATGACAGCGAAGGCGAAGAAGCGATGAACGACTCCAAGAAGATGGTTGTAGCTGCGTGGGCTAACGCGGGGCCGAGATTTCAGAAAGTCATTGATTAAGGCGCCGTCGATTGCTGACCAATCGGCGATATGGCGGCTCTGGAGGTAACGGTCGAAGAGACGCAACACTTCGGCATCGGCGCGATACTTGCGATTCAAGGCTCGCTTGTACTGCACAAACTGGCCCAGGAAGGAAGCCAGAGAGCTCAGGAAAACGGGAGAGTTCATAATTCCTCCCCATCGCCCATGGCGACTTCCCGCAGGGATGCGATTGCAACCTTGCTGTACACGCGAGTGGACTCCGGCGAGCGATGTCCCACATAGTCGCCGATTGTCTTTAGTGGAAACTCAGCATCGATCAAACGTTGCACGCAGGTGTGCCGAAGCGTGTGCGATCCCGGCCTGCGTACTTGAATCCCCGCGTTGTGAAGATAAAGCGCAACACTGGATGACACGGCCGCGGAGGTGATCGGAGCTTGCGGCGCGTAGATGCGGAAAAACAGATGGCGATCCTCGGTTTTAGGCCGGCCATGCTTGAGATAGTCGATGATCGCTTCTGCGACAACTCCCGCCAGAGGATAAACTGTGGCGTGTCCTGCTTTGCGCGCCAGGACCTGAAGTCGTTCGCGCTTCCAGTCAACATCGTCCAGAGTCAGCCTTGCGACCTCATGCGCCCGCAGGCCATAGGTCACCAAAAGAAGCAGAATCGCATAGTCTCGGCGTCCCCGAATCGTCCTTCGCTCCACTGCTTCCAACATGCGGCGGACTTCATCCCACGTGATGGAACGTGGCACATCGTCAAGTCGATATATCTGTGGAGTTCCCACGGCTCCGCTGAGATCCCGACTCGTGATTTGCTCGCGGTGACAGAACCGCAACAACACGCGCAAATGACAGCAGAGGCCGAGACGCGTGCGGGGAGCCATTTTCGGCGTGTGCTTCACGACGAAAGCGGCCAGAACTGGCGGGGACAACTGGCTAAAGGAACTGACGCCAGTTTGCCTGAGGTACTGAGCAAACTCACTCAGGTGACGACGATAGTTTCGAATGGTACTTTCAGCGAATCCACGTTCGCTGCGCAAATACTCAACAAACCCCGGGACCGCTGATTCGAGTGGAAAGGGGCCTCGCCGGCGATTGCGTGCTACCGGCTCCTTGCAAGCCAGCTGCAGCATCTGTCGTACGCCGCACTCAGCATCGATCGTATGCTTGCGTACCGCAACAGGTGTCTTTGCCTTGGCTCCGTGCTGGTCCAACCACTGCGATACGAACTCCTTTATATAAGCCTTGCAAGAAGCAATTTCTCTGCAGCCTTTCTTCTGTGCGAACTCGGCAAAGTGAAAAAGCAGCGGCAACCGGCGATACACAACAAGGCGAGAGTAACCATGTGCTTGCAGCCATTCCAAGTAGCTCTCAATCTGCGGAGCAAGCCAACTACTACGGACTCTGTCGATGGTTGAGGGCTTAACGTAATAGTCTTCGAGCATGAAAAACCTCCATTCGGAAATCTCCGATGGAGGTCCATGATCCGCCCAACTGCACCCGTTATGTGAAATACTCTGCACTTCAGTTGCTGGGCAACATTGAGTTTCTCTTAAGTTGTCCGACGGCCGGTTCGCAGAAACTGAACCTCAGTGCTGCCGACCATCCACGAGATTGCCGCCGACCACATGCGGCTCGCGTTCAGAATCGGGAACTCTCGGAGTATCGGTTGCGTAAACTATTGCACGGGAGGAATGTGCCTATGCGAATTCTGGCTACCGGTCTGCTTGCCGTGATGCTAGCTACAACGGGGGTTGCCCAGAAGAAGGTGGAAGTAAAGGACCTCCAGGACCACCCTTTCAATGTCGAGTTTCCTTCGGGCAGCCGCCTCCGGATGCACTTGCAATCCGGCGATTTTCGGGTGCTTGGCTGCGACGACAACAGAATCCTCATCCACTTCGAGGGTAAGAACGCCGAGAAAGCGAGAAACCTCACCGTCCAACTCAAGCGATCCGACCACGATGGAGACTTGCGTATTTTTGGGGGCCCGAAAAACGAGCTTCAGGTGACTGTCGAAATCCCGAAGGCCACCGACATCACGGTGCGAATGCGGGGCGGCGATCTGAATGTAAACCGCATTCTGGGGGATCAGGATGTCAAACTAATCGGCGGAAACTTGACGATTGGAGTCGGTAAACCGCAAGAGTACGCGCTCGTTGATGCATCGGTCCGGTTTGGAGATGTTCACGGGGATGCGTTCGGTGATCCCAAGGGCTGGCTCGGTGGCGCGCTCAAGATGGAAGGGGCCGGCAAGTACAAGCTTCGTGCTCACGTTTTTGCGGGGGACCTCACGTTAGTGTCCACTCTCGCTGAACAAGAAGCAACTGGCGAATGGGCGGGTGAGGTCTCACTCGCAAAGGATTGGCAACTGCTGCAGCTTCACGTCGACAGTGCGCAGGATGCGATCAAGGGGACTTTGGATGTTCCGCTCCAAGGCGCGACCGGAATCGAATTGAAGAACTTACATTGGAAAGCTTCAGAGGTGGCCTTTGAGGCTTCGACTCCATTCGGAGAGATGGAATTTAGGGGCGAATTGAAAGACGAGGAATTGCTCGGCGCGGTTAAGAACTCGAAGTCGGGAGAGCAGGCCGGGTCTTTTCGGTTGGTGCATCTGGCCAAGATCAACGCTAGTGCGTACGTCGGCGGATATGACGCAGGTTCAGGTAGGCTGATTACATTTTCCGCATGGCCAGAACAGTCCATTGATCTCACTCGTCTGCTCTTGCAATACACCGACACGCAGACCGGCGAATTTGGTTCTCTGTTTCCAGTCTCGGCGACGAAATTCGTTTCGGGGGGTCCGCTGGCTCGGATTTTTCCGATCGAACTCGAAGTAACGTTCGAAAGGAATCAGCAAGGTGAAATAACGGGCTTGGTTTGGCATGAAGGAGATGCCACGGAGATCCATGCCACCAAGACAGCTCCGTATCGCGAAGAACAGGTCAAGTTTCGCAACAAAGATGTGACCCTGGCGGGCACGTTGGTGGTGCCGCTTGGCCAAGGGCCTCACCCGGCAGTGGTTTTCACGCATGGGTCGGGTCCTCAAATGCGGCAGCGCGGGGTGCTTGAACAGCTTTTAGTTCGTCGTGGAGTTGCCGTTCTGACGTATGACAAGAGGGGCATGGGCGAGTCAACCGGCGATTGGAAAAGCGCCAGTTTCACGGATCTGGCCGACGATGCTGTAGCCGGCGCAGACTTGCTCACAACTCGCTCCGACATCAATCCAGCGAGAATTGGCTTCTGGGGCCTGAGTCAAGGAGGGTGGATCGCACCATTGGCCGCTTCCAGATTTGGGCACGCGGCTTTCGTAGTGGCTGTATCTGGCGGAGGACTCTCTCCTGAGCGTCAGGAAATCCTGGACACTGAATCAGCCCTTCGTGACGCGAATTTTTCAGCCGCCGACATTGATGAGGCTCTGGCATTTCAAAATGCAAAAAACACGTTCATGCGCACAGGGAGCGGCTGGGACGAATACCAAGCCCTGCTTCAGGCAGATAAGGACAAGAGATGGTATGGGTTTGAAACTACAGACGCCTGGGGACCGGAATCGAAGGATGATCCTTACTGGGCCGTGACACGATCGTTTTACTTCTACGATCCTGCCCCCGCAATCCAGAACTTGCGCTGTCCGGTTCTCTTCATCTTTGGCGATCTCGATACTCCAAAGGCCGTGCAAGAGAACGAGGCAAACCTAAGGTCGTGGTTTGAAAGTAGCGGAAATAGAGAGGGCACAATCAAAGTCTTTCCAAACGCCGGGCACAACTTGTTTATTGGGGAATCAGATTATATGGCGACACTGACGAAGCAGCGGTTGCGGTATGACCCTGGGTACCTCGACCTCGTGCGAAGTTGGGTTGCGCATCACTCGGGAATAGCGAAATGATAACCATTCGCCTTGAAAAGCGAAGGGATTTTATTGTCTGCGGACAAATCACGGGCAAACCAGAAATTGAGGTTTAGCGGAGTCTGACAGCCTCAACGGGTCTCACAGCGGCGTATGTACATCGAGTCTCGGCTATCACACGTTATGTGCCCTTTTGAAACGTGAACCGCCCATTCCCACGCGCCGTTTGGCGTCCTCGGCCACAAAATGATGAACGACACAAAAGGCTGCCAGCTTCAAGACCCAAGGCATTCTGGCCCCACTTCTAGTACGCGAACTGGAGGAAAGCAAATACGAGGTCGTAGCCGGGGCACGTCGCCTCCGAGCGGCGAAACTGGCGGAACTCGAAACCCTTCCCGTCCGCGTAGTCAAGCTGACCGATGCCGAGGCTATCGAAGCCCAGTGCGTGGAGAATCTGCAACGCGAGGACATCCATCCACTAGAGGAAGCTCTCGGTTTCAGGTCACTCTTGGAACTCGGAGAACCTGCCTACACCATCGCCACCATCGCCTCCCGCGCTGGCAAAAGTGAGGCTTACGTCTACGGTCGGATTCGCCTCGCAGACCTCATCCCGCCCGTGGCCGAAGCATTCCTGAAAGATCAGATCACCATCGGCCACGCTTTGCTGATCGCCAAGCTTCCGACTTCGCAACAGCAGGAAGCCTTCGCAGCCGCGTTTCGCGGACAGTGGACAAGCGAAGGCAACGCACAAGTCCTGATTCCAGTGCGCGAGTTGGCCGCGTGGATTGAATCGAACATCCTGCTACAACTGGCGTCTGCTCCCTTTGACAAACAGGATGAGACACTCGTTCCCGAGGCAGGTTCGTGCGTTAACTGTCCGAAGCGAACTGGCTTCAACAAGCTACTCTTCCCCGACGTGCGTAAGGATTCCTGCACTTCGCCCGACTGTTTTCGAGCCAAGATCGACGCTTCCGTGAGAAAGACTCTGGAAACCAAGCCGCAGCTGATCCAGATTTCTGCGGCGTGGAATTCCCGCGAAGGCGCTCCCTTGGGACGGAATCAGTATGTCGAGTTGGAGATCAAGAAACCCAAGCCGAACGACGCAGGCGCCAAGCTCCCCGCGAACCAGAAGCCATGCGAAAAGATGGCTGAGGCCATCGTCATGGACGGCGGTAAGCGCGGACAGGTGGTCAAGGTTTGCGCCGACCCCGCTTGCCGCATCCACTACCCCAACACGCCTTCTCCGCAGCAAGTCGAGCGGGAAAGGGCCGAGGAACGGAAACGCATCGAAAAGGAGAAGCTAGCCATCACGACTCGCCATCGTATCTTGGCAACGATCCTCCAGCGCGTATCGGCTCCGCTAAAGAAGGCCGACTTGCTGACGGTTGCCCACTACCTGATTGGCCATCTCTCCTACAGCCAGGTCCCGGCTCTGGCGAAGCGGCATAAGGTGGAGGCAAAGAAGGAGTCTGGCTGCGCACAGGAGCTTATAGCCAAGCAAGTCGGCAGCTACGACGAGGCCGAACTGTGCAAGCTTCTGCTGGAAATCAGCCTTCTGGATTCGGCCTATCAGCGATCCACCGCCTGCCGCGACGACGTTCTCATGGAGGCCGCCAAACGCTACCGCGTAGATACTGACAAACTCCAAAAGGCCGTGGCAGAGGAACTTGCCGCTAAACGAGATAAAAAGACGAAGGCCAAAGCAAAGCCGAAGAGCCGCAAGACGGCGGCATAGGCAATCGCCTTAGATGTCTGGCGGAGTGCTAATTTGCACTCCGCCATTTTTAGTTTGAATCGGAAACCGGCGCAGCGGTTTCGAGGTCACGCTTCAGACTGAGTTCGCTCGTGAAACACATTCAGACCTTGTTTTGTACTGTGCTCATTGTCATCCCCATCAAGGCAACGGTTTCTCACACTCTGAGTTGATCAATGTTTTCGCCAAGTTGCTGATTCATCAGCTCATCCAATTTGAATGGATCTCCTGGTTCGTGATTCGCCACAATCCATTCGAGTTGTTCCTTCTTCGTATGAGTGACTAAAAACACGGCTTTATCTTCAGCGAGCAAATCAAACTGTTTTCGCAAGGTTCCAGGCCAATATTTCAGAGCCAAATTCAGCGCGCGTCGAACCTCATAAACAGCAGCATCCGCCGCCTGCACTGCCAAACATTTCTTCTCATCGGCTGTGGAGAATGTCCCTATATACTCGGCAGCCACCGGATTAGTCTCTTTCAAATTCTTGAATGCTGGCTCAGCCAAGTCACTGTGTTCTTCGTCTTCGTCGCAAACAAAGGAAACACAGTGACGCGGTTCTCCATCACCCAGTTCTTTCATGGCCCAGGCGCATTGAATCATTGCTAAGTCGGTATGCTAAACGGTACGGACTATTGCCCAGAACAGCTTTGGCTTTCGCATCCTTCGTGACATCGTAAAAATCAGATTGCACAATACCTGTCCCCTGAACACAGAGAAAATTACGACGATCAAACGGGACCGGATGGCCGATCAACTTGAAAAACTCATGACTGATGGAATCCAACTTGGAGCGTTCTGCACTTGTTTTGTTCTTTGGATCAACAACAAACTTTGCGAATTCGCCAGTCCCGTTTTGACAGTCAGATGCCTTGAAGAATTTGAGACCTTCGCGCTTGAGCAACTTCTCCCAGCCGCGCTCCAATTCAAAGATGGGCACGCCACGGCCTAAGATTCCACCAACGGCAAACATCCCAGCGGGCTTCTTGTCGAAGCTCTCGTCCATATATGACCCAATCATCATTTTGAATGGAAGTCTGCCCTTCTTCATTATTCTATTGTGCTACGCTGTCTTTTCTCTCGGCGCATCCACATCGAAGCGGACGGCCCAGTAAAATCATCGGAGGTTACCAATCATGCCGAGAAGGCCGCGACAGAACCCACCAACTGGAATCACAAGAACCCTACGGTTATGGTTGGATTTGCGGGTAGAAGTTCGAGCACCGAACCATCACTGAGGAGAAGCCCGGTCACAGTGTTAAGCTTGGAATTCCAACGACGCTCTGAGGCGTCTGGAACTGAATAATGAGAAGACGGATATGCAATTCCAACTTCGCGTTTATGGGCGGGCAGATCTCGATGGGACGCATCGTGCGATTGTCGAAACTGATAGAACCCTGCCTGTTCCGCTAGCCAGAGCCTCCGGCTCAACCGTTTATATCAAGCTTCACAAACTCGGTAGAAGCTGCGCCTGCATACTCGCAGATGTCACAAACTCCAATGAGAACGTCATCAGAATTGACCGTTTCAAGCTGGTCACCCTTAACCTGAAAGATGGCGACTCGGTAGACGTTGAATTCATTGATCCGTCACCCGCAGAGCAGGTACGGGTCACTGTGCCTTCAGAGTTCCTGCACCGGGATGTCGTGCGGCTTGTTGGAAAGCCGGTTATCAAGTCCGAAAAAACAGCAGTGTTCACTTTGGCTGGCGAGCCGCGGATCATTCAAATCGCTGATACGAAACCTTCTGGAATCGTTCTGCTGTCAAGTATTACAGAAATCCTGACCTCCAGTGCCACTGAAACTGGTCACGACGATATTCCGATTACCTATGCTGACATTGGTGGATTAAGTCGGGAAATCAAGATCATCCGGGAATTTGTCGAGTACCCTCTTCGATTCCCTGAAGTTTTTGAGTACCTGGGTACAGGGTCGCCAAAAGGGATCATTCTCTATGGACCGCCTGGCACCGGCAAGACTCTGATCGTGAGAGCTCTGATTCACGAAGTTGGGGCGCATTTTTGTTCTATAAACGGTCCGGAAATCGTAAGTATGTATTACGGAGAGAGCGAGAAGCACCTTCGGAACGTGTTTGACGATGCTCTCAGACACGCACCGTCAGTCATTCTCATTGATGAGCTCGACGCCCTCGCTCCTAAGCGAGACGAGGTCCATGGCGATATGGAACGTCGTATTGTTGCTACCTTGCTCACTTTGATGGATGGGATAACCAAACAGAGGGGTGTCGTGGTTGTCGGCACAACCAACCGGCCGAATGCAATAGATAGCGCACTACGGCGACAAGGGCGCTTCGGTCATGAGATCCACATCGGCGTGCCGGATAGTGCTGGGCGAAAGCGGATCTTTGAGATCCACACTCGCCAGATGCCGCTGTCGAGTGACGTCTCTCTCGATGTGCTCGGCGAAAGGTGTGTCGGTTTTGTCGGGGCTGACGTCGCTTCGTTATGTCGCGAAGCCGCGTATAACTCTCTGCGCCGTTCGTTTTCCGAGGAACAATTCCAGAAGGGTGAGATTGCTAACTGGCAGGGAATCACCGTAAGCATGGCGGACTTTGAACACGCCATCCCGAGTATTCCCCCATCAGCGCTGAAGGAATTCGTCATTGAGGTGCCGAAGGTTTCGTGGGGCGATGTGGGTGGCCTTGACGAGGTGAAGCGTCTTCTGGTTGAGAATATCGTCTACCCGTTCACAAAGCGGGCAGCTTTTCGGAAGGCAGGCTTGAAAGCGGCCAGGGGCATCCTCCTCTACGGTCCACCGGGTACAGGAAAGACGATTTTGGCTAAAGCCGTGGCAAGTCAATGCGCGGTAAACTTTATCTCCGTGAGGGGCCCTGAGGTACTAAGCAAATGGCAGCACGAGTCGGCAGAGCGCATTCGATTTCTTTTTGCCAAGGCGCGGGAGGCGAGCCCTTGCGTCATTTTTTTCGATGAAATCGACGCCATTGCAGCGGCGAGAAGAGGACATGAATATTCTTCCGACGTTGATTCCGTCGTAAATCAGATCCTCTGTGAGATGGATGGCATTGAGACCGCTGAAGGCATTTTCGTTATTGGTGCCACCAACCGGCCAGAGTTGCTGGACCCAGCCTTGCTTCGGCCTGGTAGGTTTGATTACCAAGTCGAGGTTCCCCTTCCAGATTCGGCAGCTCGAAGCGCGATCTTTCAGGTACATCTAGCCAATAAACCAGTCGAGTCGGGGATTGATCTTCGTGAACTTATCGAACGAACCGACGGTTTCTCCGGGGCTGAAATATCGGAATCATGTCGATTGGCGGCTATGAAGGCCCTCCGTGACGCCCATTTCGAGGAGTCTGGGTTGGTTGTCACGATGAACCATATCCGGGATGCCATTGACACAGTTCAGAAGACGAAAGAGAGGATTGCTTGACCGGTATTCGTGTCGCGATGCTCCTTTTGACTTGCATAAGTCATACTCTCCTGCTTTGTCAGACTCAGCAGCGTGCCCTAGAAGTCTTTCTAGTAGTTGATAACTCTGGAAGCATGAGGCAATACGATCCGAGTCTGTCGATGCCAGGCGCTCTGGCGACTTTCGCCGACCGAATGCCCCTGAATTCTCGACTTGGAGTTTTGATCTTTGATAAGGATGTGAAAGTCATCTTGGAATTGACTGGAACTGCGAGTAGACAATTCCAGAGCGACGTCGGGGGAACTCTAAGGAGGATAGATTATAGCGGTTCACGAAGCGATTTGGCTGGCGGGGTTGAGCGCGCAATCTATGAGTTGCGGCAGCATGGCCGTCCGGATGCCCGGAGAGCGATAGTTTTTGTTACGGACGGGGTCCTGAATGTCGGCAGCAAAGCAGCGAGCGCCAGGAAAACCCGCTGGCTCCGGGAGGACCTGGCAATGGAGGCTAAGCGTTTGGGCATTAGCATTTTCGCTGTCACGGTGAGCCAAGCCGCCGATTACCAGCTTGTTCTGTCTCTGGCGCGCACAACTGGGGGCGAATACTACCGAGCACTGACACCAGCGCTCATGCCAGTTGCCCTCGCGCAGGTCAATGATCAGTTGACAAAGGTAGTCGCCAACGCCGAATCTTGGACGCCAACTCCAGTCAATCCAAGAGGCCCGGTACAGACGAGTTCCCTTCGACGTCAATTCATGCTGGCGTCCCTGACTGCGATCGCCTTGGTCTTTCTAGCGCTGGGGGTGGCGTTTGCAAGAAGGTGGTCGCAGCGTACAAAGCGGCCTAGTCCTGAGATCGTTGCAATCGCCGGCGAGGGGGCGCACCCGGTTCCATCACTGTCGGCACTCCGCGAGCAGGGCACCGAAGTCTCACGCGAACTTGCCAACACTACCGATCTGCTGACGCAAACGAATTCCAGGGTCAACCAATTCCAAACTGCAGTTGAACGTTACGCCTTGTCGAACTACCAAGCGCTCCAAGAGGCGGAAGAGCAATGCGTCACAATTGCGCGCGAGTGTATTCTCCTTTTGGATCACCTAGACATCATGATCCAGCGGGCTGAACACAAGGGCGAGCCAGTCAACTCCTTGCGCGCCGCAAGGAGTCGCCTTTGCACTCTATTGGAAAGGGCTCAGATCGAAGAAATACCAGTCAATGCCGGCGAGGTCTTCGACAGCGCTGTGCAAGTCGCGACGAGCGCGGTTGGGAGTAGCAGTCCGGAAGGGGTTGTGGTGGAAGTTTCACGAAAAGGTTATGCGATGAAAGTACGCGGGAGGAGCGATGTGATCCTCCGGGCTGCGGAGGTGACCGTGAGTGCGAGACAGGCGGAAGTACAACCTGGATCTGGGGGCCCTGCATGAGGCACAGGCTTGGCATTGACCTCGGCACCTACAACTCCAGTGCGGCAGTAGCAGTCCAGCGTGACACTGTTATGGTGGTGAGCAAGGAAGGGAAATCACCGGATGGAAAGAACTTCCCGTCGTTTGTCCAATTTGACCCCAACGGTTCTAAGCTTTGTGTCGGCGCTCGGGCGAAGAGGGCTCGTGCGCAGAATCCTAGCCTTGTGGTTTGGGGCGTCAAGCGATTAGTAGGCTTACCATATCAATCAGCTATAGACCGGGGAGAGACCAAGCGCTTCAAATATGACATCGAAAGAGGACCGGGCGATGGCATCCTGATCCGGGTTGGGAACGAACGCTTTACGCCATCCCACATTCTCGAAGCTATTCTGAGAGAGATCAAGGAGGACGCTGAGAATGAGCTCTTGAATCCGCTTTTTGGCAGGCCTTTTGACGAAGCCGTAATCAGTATCCCAGCTTATTACCGGGCCATCCGCACGGCTCCTATCATTGAGGCCGCAAGGCAAGCCGGCTTCAAGGAAGTGGATACGATCGCGGAACCTACAGCCGCTGCGCTTCTGTACGGTCTGAAGATCGATCGCGAGTCGATAATCCTGGCCTTCGACTTGGGTGCCGGCACCTTGGATGTTACAGTTCTCCAAATCGTTCAGGACGGCGACAATCTCGTCTCCGGCGAACTCTGCACCAACGGACACGAGGCTCTGGGCGGACTGGATATGGACGACTTGATTCTGGAGCATCTTAAGGACAGATACAAGATATCGACAACGCCAGCAGAGCTAGGATTATTGCAGGACGAAATCGAGAAGACCAAGATCCAACTGTCGAAAGCACAAAAGGCCAAGGTAGCATTCCCGCTTTCCGACATTACTTTGACAAGCGGTGAACTGGATGAAGTGCTCAGTCCCATCCTTAAGCGTTTTCGTGGGCCAATCCAGATGGCCATCAAAGAGGCCGGACTAGAAGCGTCTGCTATTGATCATGTTCTTTTGGTCGGTGGTCCGACCCAAATGCCATGCGTCCGTCGAGTACTCCGTGAAGAGTTGGCGTCGCTGGGAGCCAGGCAGCAGGTGCTGGCAGAGATAGATGCGATTGAGCAAAGGGGTTTCCCCGTGAACCCGATGGAGTGTGTCTGCCGGGGGGCAGCGCTCAAGGCTGCGGGGGTGATCACACCCGCATGTACTTCGATGTCAGAAGGGTATGGGGTCGTGGTTGGCTCTCATCTTGGCCGTCATTACGGTCAGATTATCAAAGAAAATTCAATGTATCCGATCGATGGCAAGCGGTCACTGCTGTTTTCGGATCCGAATGCCAAGACGCTAACCGTAGAGCTTGTTGCGAAGAGCGCTGACTCTGACAACCACACTGAGTCGAAGCCAGTCTTCCGATATGAGCATCTAGGAGACTTCACTCTGAGTGTGGTACCGACGGGTGACCTGCACACTGTTGAAATTGTTTTGAGTGTGTCAAAGAATAAGGAGCTTACCGCCACGTTGATTCAAGAAAACACCGGAGTCCAGGTCACATACGAAAGGCCAGACTTGCTCAAGAACGATGTTATGCAACTTCTGGATAATGGAAACATTCCGTTCTCGGATAGCAGTACTCTTGAAGCCAGGCGTGCGAAGTATAGCCGGGATCAAAGCGCCTGGACGAAGAAGGAGTTGGAGGACTTGGTGCTTATGGCAATGCGGGTCCTCGAGCTGGCAAAAGACTACCATCACCAAGAACTTCAGGAGGGGGTCAAAGCGCTTCAATTATCTGTCAGTGCTGTATCGTACACAAACCCCGAAGAGGCAGCAAGGCTTGCAAACAGCATCCGTGAATTTCTGGACCTGTTGCGACAACCGGAAATCGGTGTCATCAAGAAAGATGAGTTCCGGGTGTACCTTGACGATCTAGCGAGGATCGCGAGTTGAGCGACGGCGATACTGGCATAGTCGGCGAGCTGTTTATCGAAATGGTTGAAGCCGAACGGTACGAGGAGGCTCTCGGCGTTAGCGTTAGTGCCAGTAGGGCAGAAGCAACAGCAGCTTTCATTCGGCTCTCAGGTCGGTATTCTGGTCAGGATCGCGTCTTAATCGCACTGAACAAAGCTCGGAGCGCGATGTTGTCCGAGACCGAAGTGCAAAAAGGCGCTCGTTTGTCTCGACTAAAATACTTGGATAAGTTGAGACGGCACGAAGAGGAATTAGCCTCGTATGACCGCGCCCTTGCCATCGATCCCGAAGACAGCACTGCCTGGTACAACAAGGGGCGGACGCTAAGCCAACTTGGGCGGCACGAAGAAGCGCTGGATGCGCACGACCGCGCCCTGGCTATCGATCCTTTCGACAGCGCCACCTGGTTTCAAAAGGGCCTGACGCTCTATGAGTTGGGGCGACACGAAGAAGCGCTGGGACCGTACGACTGCGCCTTGGATATCGATCCTGACGACAGCGCCACCTGGTTCCAAAAAGGTCTGACGCTCGATAAGTTGGGGCGTCACGAAGAGGAATTAGCCTCGTACGACCGCGCCTTGACCATCGATCCCGAAGACAGCAATGTCTGGTTCATCAAGGGGGTGACGTTAGTCCAACTTGGGCGGCACGAGGATGCGCTGGAAGCATACGACCGCGCTCTGGCTATCAATCCTGACGACAGCACCACTTTGTTCCAAAAAGGTCTGACGCTCTATGAGTTGGGGCGTCACGAAGACGCGCTGGAAGCATACGACCGCGCTCTGGCTATCGATCCTGACGACAGCGCCACCTGGTTCCAAAAAGGTCTGACGCTCGATAAGTTGCTGCAGCACCAGGAAGCCCTGGAAGCATACGATTGCGTTCTGGCCATCGATGCCGGATACAGAAATGCCTGGCACAACAAGGGGCGGACGCTAAGCCAATTGGGGCAGCACGAGGATGCGCTGGAAGCATACGACCGCGCTCTCGCCACCGATCCCAACAATAGCGCTGCCTCGTACGACAAGGGGTTAGTGCTAAAGAAGTTGGGGCGGCACCAGGAAGCGCTACAAGCATTTGACCGTGTTCTCGCGATCGATCCCAGCAACAGCATCGCCTGGCACAACAAGGGGTTGGCGCTTGGCCAGTTGGGGCGGCACCAGGAAGCGCTAGAAGCATTTAATCGCGCTCTCACCGTCGATCCCAGCAGCAACAGCACCGTCTGGCACAACAAGGGTTGTGCGCTAAACCAGTTGGGGCGAAATAAGGAAGCTCTGGAAGCATACGACCGCGTTCTGGCCATCGATGCCGGATACAGAAATGCTTGGTGTAACAAAGGGCGGACGCTAAGCCAATTGGGGCAGCACGAGGATGCGCTGGAAGCGTATAACCGCGCCCTGGCTATCGATCCCGAAGACAGCACTGCCTGGTACAACAAGGGGCGAACGCTAGGCCAACTTGGTCGGCACGAAGAGGAATTAGCCGCGTACGAACGCGCCCTGGCTATCGATCCTTCTTCGGGACTTGCTAGCAATGCTCGGAAAGTTCTAGAGGAAAGAATTGCTTTGTCGGCCTCCCCCCGGGTCGCTTCTCCGGCGGGAGCGGTTCACCCCGACACGCGCCCGAAGCAGTATAGCGTTTTGCGTGATGGGTGCAATTTGGAAATCCGAGTTTCCGACCTGCCGGAAATGAGCAAGACGAGATTGCTAGCGGCACTCAAGAAACCACCTCAGGGAACATTTGTCATCAGCGAATCGAAATTCGGATGGGCATCGATTGGGTTGGTAGTAAGTCTTTTGGGGCTCTGGGGGGTCGTCGCAGCAGCTGACAATTACAAATGGCAGTCTGACGATAGATTCGGCTACCTGATTCTCTCGATAGGCTGCTTCGTTATCGGTTGGCACTCGATTGCATATCTCTTTTCTTGGTTTCGGTCTGAATTCAAACAACAGGTGCTGGTCAATCCGCTCTATTTCTTGCGCTTTCGATTCAATCGCGTAGAGGCCATCCCCTTTACCGGAGATAAGGTCTGGACGGTCGAGCACTTGAAAGACACCAAGGGAGCCTACACCGGGTCGAAGTTTTATTTTCGACCTGAGACAGGTCGACGGAAGATCTTAAAAACAACTTCAATCAGAACTACCAACGACCTGATTGAAGCTCTCAACCACTTTCCGGAATATGTCTCGGGCTTGGTCCAAAGACAAGACCTAAGTACTCTCTATTTCCACGACCTGTTGTATGAATGGCGCGTGCAAAATGAACAGCGTCCGCAAGCTGCGCGCAACAACCCCACTGGACTGGCCTTTCTGCTAAGAAAACTCGGTCCCGCATTGATTGCAAGTCTATTGGGAGTTGCCATTTTTTTTCTGGCCATCGTCCCTTACAACGATTACCGCGACGATGAGCTTAGGTGGGGGGCCGCGAAGTCCTCCGCGACTGCTAACGGTTATCGTGTTTATGTTGCATCTCGCCCAGACGGTCGTCACCTTACAGATGCACACGCAGCTATTGGAACACTCTACACACATGCAGTAGATAAGTATCGAATTGCCACTACTAGCAATGTGACATCACAGGGAGTAGAAGTCGTAATCAAGATGCTCGAATACGCAAAAAGCACTGGGCACTACAAAGTGTTTGTGAGTTTTGTGGGAGATGACCAGATTCCGTCCGACGTTGAGGCACGACTCAGGAGGGCGACCGGGCTTTCGAAACTCGTTCCAATACTGCCTTCGTTTACGCCCTCGATGAACCAAGTTCGAGAGGCGAGAATCCTTCAAGAAATATCCGAGAGCTTTGGCAAGGTCATCCCGGGAGACATCCTTCAGTTCTCTGTGGGTCGGGGTTCACCTCAAGAGATTAACTTCACCGTCAACTATGTCATTCAAGCGACGGGTGATATGTACTTTCCCGTTAGCCAAGAAAAACTCCCAACCGCAAATAGAGACTTCTATACGGGAATTGGCTTTGATTGGGGCTTCTTTGTAAGCGTTCCGGATGAGGAGTCCTCGCGCTTCCAATTTTCTTTGAAGTCTGAGCCTGCTCAGCTTTTTAAGGTTGCGTACACCAAGAGCGCGGGCGAATCGAGTGAGTTGGTGCCGACCGCCGTCTACGGCGCAATGGCGGACAGTGCGTTTGATGATTTTGGGTCGAAGTTACTTTCGCAGCTTGCTGTTAAGTGACGGACTGTTTTACTCTGCGCTGACTCTCGGTATAATTTGGCCATCCCCCACTCAAAAGCTAATGTCAACTAGAGCCGCTCCGATAGGAACGAATGCAACGGACATGCCGACGGCGCCGGTTTCTGCGGCACGACGCGAAGCTGTTGACAGAGCGCGGCAAAGTTGGATTCGTAAACTCATCGATCTTTCCCGGCGTAACAATCTTCTGTACTACCGCCCGCTTAAGACTGGCACCCTGGATCTGACCCTCGCGGAATCGTCCGGGATGGCTGCGCTGTTATCCGGTGTCGAGCCCGTATCCGTTGGCAAGTTGCTCCCGAATGGGAAAGACGACTCGGTCACGAATCTGGTACGAGACATTGCCCGGCGTGCGCAGGCGAACGCAGAAGAAAAGGGTCTGCAAACATTGTTCG
Source organism: Candidatus Sulfotelmatobacter sp. (assembly GCA_049673585.1). Classification (GTDB taxonomy): domain Bacteria; phylum Acidobacteriota; class Terriglobia; order Terriglobales; family Acidobacteriaceae; genus Sulfotelmatobacter. The sequence continues at coordinate 19,016 of JBATXV010000029.1, forward strand.
TGTCGCTCGGTATGGCCACCTGGAATGCCAGCGACGGTGGCCGACCCGCAGATGCTGCCATTCTGTTGTTTCCGGTTGCTCTGGAAACCAAAGGCGCTCATTCCTTTTTTATTAGCCGCGCAGGAGCAGTCCAGGTCAATCTTGTTCTCCTGCATGTGCTCGATACGCAGTTTGGCGTGAAGGTGAACGCTGAGGATTTAATCGCTCATCTGCTGGGTGACGACGAAGGTGAACCATTTGACACGGCCCCCCTGAATAGTGAGCTATGCAGATTGGCTAGCGATATCCCCGGCTTTGAAGTGAAGTCCTCCGCAGTCCTCGGGAACTTCGCATTTCAGAAAATGGCGATGGTAAAAGACCTTCAAGAGCGCGCGAGCGAGTTGGCTGCGCACGACATTGTTGCGGCAATCGCGGGCGACAACGAGGCGCGCAACGCAGTCAGCGCACCCCAACAAGACCTCGATCCCAAGGAACTCGACCGTATTCCTCCAGACAACGAGTTCATCGTGCTCGACGCCGACTCAAGCCAACAGTGCGCGATCGCAAACGTTCTCGCCGGCCAGAATGCCGTCATACACGGGCCACCTGGAACTGGAAAAAGTCAGACGATTGCGAACCTTGTCGCAACTTTGGCTGCAACGGGTCACCGTGTTCTCTTTGTTGCCGAAAAGCGCGCCGCCCTGGAAGTCGTGCTTCGGCGATTGAAAGATATAGGCCTCGGCCACTTGGCCATTGACCTCCACGGGGCCGACCTCTCCCCGAGAAAGGTCATGCAGCAAGTCGCAGAGGCGCTTGATAAGGTTCGCAATGCCGTTCCAGCTGACTGTGACAAGGTACACAAGCAACTCGTTGACCGCCGCACACGATTGAACGAACATGTCGAACGCCTTCATTCAAAGCGACAGCCGACCGGGCTCAGCATATACCAGATGCAGGGCAAGCTTCTATGTCTCGGGTACCAGCCGAGGACAAGTGCCCGGTGGCGCGGCGAGGAGTTATACCGGCTTAAACCGGATATTGCAGAACATATCTGCGATCTCCTGGCGGAAGCTGCTGGATTCGAGTCACTCTTCTTGAGAAGTGATCCATCGCCCTGGACTGGAGCCAGACTCCCCGACGGTCCAGCTGTCAGGCACGCTCTTGATCTGGTCTCTCACGCGAACACGCAGACATTCCCTCTATTCATGGCTTCACTTCACGCTGTGGTTCAACACTCTGGCCTGCGATGGCCAGCTTCGGTAGAGAGTGCGAGAGAAAACGTGGATCTTGTGGCTGCGGTTCAGGGGAAGCTAGAGGTTTACAGCCGTGACATCTACGGACAGAACCATGATTCCCTGCTCCACGATCTTGAGCCGGGGCAATCGGGTGGTCTATCGGGTGCATGGGCCTGGCTTACGAGTTCTGCGTACCGTCGTGCGCGAAAGGTAGTGCGTGGGCTTCGAACCGGAGGGCCGACTCCGGCGGCGACGCTTTTTAGCGATCTGAAGGAAGTCCAGCAGCAGACGGTTTCCTGGAAACGACAGGCCGAGCATGACTCTTTGCCTTGCTACGTACCCGACTTCGCTTCACACAAGCAGAACACTGACTCCCTGTTCTCGGATGCTTCGGCCATTGCCTCAATGCTTCCGGGAAAACGCATTAACCAATTTACGATCGATCAGTTGGGCGACCTGATTAGGCACCTCACTGCTGACGACTCAACACCTCAGCAGATTCCAAAGTTGACGAAGATCGAAGAGCAACTTGATGCTGGGGGAGTGGCGAACCTAGTCAATGAGATTCGCGGGAAAAAATCTGAGAATCGCACTTGGTCCCAAATGTTCCTGTATTCATGGCTCTCCTCGACGATCGACGCTGCAAGCCTCGATGATCCTGACATCCGAGGGTTTAGGGGCACGACACACAACCGATTTGTGGATGAGTTTGTACATTTGGACGAAGAACGAATCGCGATTGCATCAGAACGCGTCCGACGAGCACATGGCTTACGAGCCGTTGAAGCGATGAACGCGCACCCTGATCAGCAACACCTCATCAAAGCTGAGGCTGCGAAGGTCAAACGGCATCTCCCTTTGCGGAAGATTTTCGCCCAATCGGCAGACGTTTTGACGGCAGTCTGTCCGTGCTGGATGGCCAGCCCGCTTTCGGTGAGTCAATTGCTCGATGGTGGTAGGCAGTACTTCGACTTCGTCATCTTTGACGAGGCCAGCCAGGTGCTACCGGAGGACGCTGTCCCAGCTCTCTTGCGTGGCAAGAAAGTCGTCGTGGCAGGCGACAACAAGCAGCTACCGCCTACCACATTCTTCGCCGCGAGCGACGAAGAGGAGTATGCCGCAGACGAGGAATCTGGAGCTGCAGAAGGATTCGAGAGCTTGCTGGATATGATGATCCCGTTCGTCCGGTCCTGCTATCTCGACTGGCACTACCGCAGCCGCGACGAAGCACTCATCAACTTCTCCAACCACTACATCTACAAAGGGCGTCTCGTCACCTTCCCTGGTCCAGGCGGCACGTCGGTAATTAGTCACGAGACGGTGCAGCAAGAAGCCGAGATTGACGGCCAAGAGGAAAGCGCGGCTACCGAAGTAAGAAAGGTGGTGGATCTGGTAATCCACCACGCGCGCGAGCACCCGGATCAGACCCTCGGTGTGATCACGATGGGAATTAAGCACATGAATCGCATTCAGGCAGCGCTTGATCGCGAAGTGGAAAAACATCCCGAAGTAGAGACATTCTTCGATCCTAACGCCTCGGAAAGGTTCTTCGTGAAGAACCTGGAGCGCGTGCAAGGTGATGAGCGCGATGCGATCATCATCAGCATAGGCTACGCCAAAGACCGGGCTGGCAACCTTCCGCTGAGGTTCGGCCCGCTACTGTCAGAAGGCGGCCGCCGCAGGCTGAACGTAGCAGTCACCCGTGCGCGCCAGAAGCTAACGGTCGTGTCGTCATTCAGCCATGCCGATATTGATCTATCACGTGTTCGCGCGGGCAGTGGTGTGGAATTGTTGCGCGACTACCTGCAATATGCAGCGTCGAATGGCAAGAGACTTGGCGACGGGCAGCTAACCACCATCCCGTTAAATGATTTCGAAACAGAAGTGTTTGACGTCCTGACCACTCAGGGGCTCAAGCTAATCCCTCAGGTCGGCGCATCGCAGTTCCGTATTGACATGGTTGCACAACATCCCTCCAAACCCGGTCGCTTCGTGCTAGCCATCGAGTGCGACGGCGCGACCTACCACTCTAGTTACACGGCACGGGATCGAGACCGACTCCGGCAGCAACAGCTGGAAAACTTGGGGTGGCGATTTCATCGCATCTGGTCGACCGACTGGTTCATGCGAAAAGAGGAGGAAGTGGAGCGTGCGATGCAGGCGTTCCAAGCGGCTCTTAACTTCGCAGACAAGCTTGATGCGGGCTTCATGAGAAGCGGAGACGACGGCAATGGACGCCCTGAGAAAGCGAAAACCAACGGCGTCAGCCCATCCGCGAAAGAACGGGCGCGGCGGCCAGCGATTCCGATGCGGACCTCCATTGCGCAGTACAGCTCTTATGAACTCGTTCAGTTGATTTTATGGCTTGGTTCGGACGGTCAGTTACGCACTGACGATGAGATCATGACCGAGATGATCTCGGTCCTCGGGTTCAGCCGACGTGGCGCGCGGATTGAAACTGCGATTAAGAGCGCCCTGCAAATGTACCGAGCTGTCCAATCCCGGCCATCAGGATCGTGAACAACGCTAATTACCGGTGTTCAATATCTCTTCGGACCAAGAGAGAGCTAAGCTGCTGACAACCAAGACCCATTCTTGAGCCGAATCTTGCTCTTCTCACTATTCGCGAGTAGATCGTAGTCTCCGTCAGGAAGCATGTTGGAGATTGCCGCCAAAAGTCACCTCCCGCCGCTGACACCATGCAGGTCGCTTGCTCCCCCGAAAGTCAGTCAGTTGTCCGGAAGCCCTGACCGGATGATCCCCAGATCCAAGGGAACCGCTCTCGGTAGGGAGGCATTGCCCGAGAGCCCCAGTCCGGAGCGGGTTTCGGGTACGAGCAATCGAAACTTTTTCTGGCCCTTCAAGAAACTTTACAGAACCGTCCGGGTTCTAAATTGACAACCACTCGTCGCTTTGATCAGAAATGGCAGGTCGACATTCTTGGTGTCACCGAACTCGTGGGTGGGGGTTGGAGCCGTGTTTCCCAACGTCGAAGTACGCCACTTGCACGCAGTCATTGCCTTGGGCGAAGAGCTACACTTTACCAAGGCTGCCCTCAGATTGAACCTTACCCAATCTGCGCTCAGCAGACAAATCACCGAGATCGAAAAACAGCTCAGATTTCGCTTGTTCACTCGTGATAATCGGCGGGTTGTCCGTGTGGAGCTTACCGACGCGGGGCAAGTCTTCGTCGCAGAGGCACGCTCTTCGCTCTTGCATATCGAGCGGGCTTTTCATCTGTCACGTACTGCCCATGACGGAGCAGAGAGCGTTCTAACGATTGGACACTCGCACGAAGCAGATCAGGCCTGGGTTTCAGACCTTCTTGCGGTTCGTCTCCCTCTCTATCCCAAGCTCGCTATTCGACTAATCAGTCAGTTCTCAATGGAGTTGGTCCGGAGTGTTCTAGCAGGTGAACTAAACCTGGCCCTGGTGACGGCGCCGCCGAAGGACTCTCAGGTCGAGGCTTCACCATTCGTTCTGACGCCGCTCTATGCGGTTCTTCCGGAAGGTCACGCAGCCTCTGAAAAGGAACAACTCGTGCTTCAAGATTTGGCAAAAGATGACTGGATTCTATTCGCGCGCCGAGTTCATCCCATCGTTCACGACGCAATCATGGACGCGGCTCGGCGTGAAGGAATCGCTCCGAAACGCGGGCACGACATCATTACGCCGCAAGAAGCGGTTCACTTGGTATCTGAGCACGTCGGGGTGGCCATTCTTACCACACCTACGGCCCTTGGCTTTCGCCCTGAAGGTGTAGTGGTGAAGCCGCTTTCTGATGCCTCATTGTGTTTTCAAACGTGTGTGATTATGAGAAAAGACGACGATTCTCGATTGACGAACGAGTTCATCCGGTCCTTTCTCCGCAGATATGCAGATCAGCGGCGTCCACCAAAGCCAATCGGATCGCCCGTGTCTGCCCGAGTAGTCGCCATGAAAAGGGCAAATCCGACGACTCGCGGTTGATCACGACAATCACAAGCGCGGGCTGTGTGCCGTTTGAAAGCAATTCGCCGTCGCACGTTCAGTTCTTTCAGCCGCTTATCGACAAGATTCTTGCCCAATATCTCGGAACCCATCGGAACCCAATTGAGCCCGCCGAGACGACCTCGATTAGACATCCAACAATGGTTGTAATTTCAGCTAGGGATTCCTGGCGACTTTGCTGGGAAGAAGCCTGCATTAGTTGTCTCAATCACCGACCCTAACGACCCGCGCAAAGCGCCCTTGCGCGTGGTTGTTTTCAGCCATCTATTCCCGTTGAGAATAGATGTCGGCTGAGAATTCATTGGACAATCGGAGCGGCCGGAATCAAGTTGGTAAACAATGCTAGCGGTGGTTGGAGTCATGCCATGTCTGAATTCGCTCGAAAACCAGCCGAGTCCTCCCACGTCCTCCACCAGGTATCCGGCCCTTCGGCTGGTCCGGCGACTGAACTAGCTCGCGAGAAGCACTACTCGATCATCGAGATCGCCGAGCTCTGGGCACTTAGCGAGAAGACCGTTCGCAAAATATTTGAAAGGGAACCAGGCGTGATTCACTGGAGCACAGAAGAAAAGCTTCACAAGCGCGGATACCGGACGCTCCGAGTGCCTGAGACGGTCCTTCACCGCGTCCATCGAAAGCTACGCAGAGCAAGCTAGAGATCAACTACCCGGCAGAAGACGGGAGCAAGCCCCATCAGGCGCTTATCGCGCGCTTCGGTGATTTGCGTTTTCTCGTTTGGTTGCCCGCATGAAGTACAGTCCAAGACTTTCGGACGTTGAACGCAAGCTGCTCCTGCCGCGCCTTGACCCATGGTGCGTAGTGCTTCTCTGTGATCTTCACGCTTTTATGACCAAGCAACATTGAGACCTGTTCCAGCGGGACTCCGGCAAGCAGCATCTCGACCGCGAATGTGTCCCGAAACATGTGCGGATGGCAACGCTTGGGCGATCCGTCGTCGCCGCGCAAGTCTGCGATTTTGAACAGTCGCCGAAAGCTTCGCTGCCAATTGCCAACCACGGACTTTGGCGAGCCGTTCCCGGACCAAAAGAAATACCGCGGATTTGGGCTGGGGCCAGGCGGAATGCTCCTCAGAGACTCCGCCACATCCGGAGGCAGCGGAACGTAAACAGGACTGCCGGTTTTGGCACGATACAGAAACAATTCGCCTTGTTCATTTAGCCGGCGCCGTTCCAGGGTGACGGCGTCCCTGATCGCCAGTCCACTCCAGCGCATGAGCAACGTCAGAATCCGCAGCCGTGTTGCTTGGTTCCGGCATTCCACCCAGCCTTTGGGCTGATAGATGTAAGTTGCGTCCATGATCTTGGCGAACTCGGGCCCAGGGAAGTAATCGGTCGGAGGACCATCTGCTCTGATTCGACCCAGCAGAACAGCGGGATTGGATTTAATCCAGCCGAGTCGCAGGCTGTAGTAAAAGAAGCCGATCAACCGCTCCTGTTTCTTTTTCTTCGCGAGGGGGCCATCGGTCCAAGTGTCACGAAAGCCTTCCAGGTCGGCAGTCGTGATCTCAGTGATGTGTACGAATCCGTAGGACGTGGCCCACGCGAGGAACTGCTTCTCGAAAATGGTGGTCAGCTTATCGAGGGTCGAGTCGGCCAGATTCTCGTTGCGCTTGCTGTTCAGAAAACGTGACACGGCCTCTTTGACGGTTACGAAAGCAGGCTTCGGCCGGGAGGCCTCTTCAAGTCCTTGCTGCTTCGCCTCATATTCCTCTTCCAGTTTGCGTTTGAAATCCTCAGCCTTTTCCCAACTGCGGGTCTTGGCGCTGCGACGGATGAAGGGGCCATCCGATCCGAGAATGCCATTGATCCACTTTGGGCAGCGGCAGCGTTTGTAGTTGATGTCGTCGGAAGGGCACGGGGGATAGTGGCGGGAGTAAACCGAGAGCATGGAATCAGCACCTTTGCCGAATCCATTGTACGTTTATTGTACGATTTTTTCTATTGTTTTATAACTACTTTATTATCAATAGTTTATATTGGTGGAGGCGGCGGGAGTCGAACCCGCGTCCGAAAATGTTACCGGTCAAGAGACTACATGCTTATTCACGTTCATGCCCCAGTCATTAGAGTGTTGCCACCCCTGCCCGGGACGTTCGCGGCCCACGCTCAGAACGGACAAGAAACGCTAGCCGCTAGCCTGAGATCTTAACCTCTCCGCCCAGACGTAGCGGAGAAGAGCAGCCCTCTGTGTGACGCTCGCTCACCGCCCAAGGGCGAAGCGGTGGAAAGCGGCTGCCTAATTAATTAGGCTGCGTATGCCATTTGTTGATTGGCAATTATCATTTTGCACGCGATCACGGGTGTGTGCACCCCGGCATGCCTCTTGGCCGCAAGCATCTCCGTCGAAGCCGTGACGCCCCCACTGGTGGGATTGGCCTATAAAGAACCACTTCCAGACTAGGGTTAGCTAGAAGGGAAGTCAACCTACAAGATTGGATTGCCAAACCTAAACAAAAGACTCAACTTGCCGTTTAGAATGGAATGCATTGTGTGTTGATGGATCACAGAGTTGTCTGTGAGCGATGAAGAAGAAAGCGTGAAGAAAGAACGGGATTTACGGCTGCAAGCTTGGCGTCGATTACGCGGGGCTCTGAAAGATGTGTATGCGGAATACGGCGGTGGCGAGGCATATCTTCGCAAAGAACGGCAAGAGTTCAATGAGGCGATGGAGCGCAGGGAGGCCTTGATCGATGTCGCTTTCCGGAAAGAATAGAAATAGCCGTCGATTCCGCAGACTTATTCTGGAGCTAAATCCTGGGCCGGCCATCTATCGCTTGAGGAGGACTCATACCTATGACTTCTACGATGGTTGCTGATCAGAAGAGCTCGACAGGGAAGGGAAAGGCTTATCCGGCGAAGGCGTATGCGGCGCAGAGTAAGAGCTCCGGCCTGGCGCCGGCTGCGATTCAGCGTCGCGAACCCGGACCCACCGACGTGCAGATCGATATTTTGTTCTGCGGAGTTTGCCATTCCGACCTGCATCAAGTGCGCAACGAATGGGAAAACATGATGCCGACTGTGTATCCGTGCGTGCCCGGGCATGAGATCGTGGGTCGCGTGACCAAGACCGGCAGCGCGGTCAAGAAATTCAAAGAGGGCGATCTGGCGGCCGTGGGCTGCATGGTCGATTCCGACCGCGTATGCCCGAACTGCCGCGCCGGCAACGAGCAATTCTGCGACAGCATGCCTACCTTCACTTACAACGCCGAGGATAAGCACCTCGGCCGAGTGACCTACGGCGGATATTCGGACAGCATTGTCGTCGACGAAGCCTTCGTGCTGCGCGTGCCGGAAAAGATGGACCCTGCGGCCACCGCGCCGCTGTTGTGCGCGGGCATTACGACCTATTCCCCGATGCGTCACTGGAACGTTCGCAAAGGGCAGAAGGTTGGAGTAGTGGGCCTGGGTGGGTTGGGGCACATGGGGGTGAAATTTGCCCACGCGTTCGGGGCGCACGTTGTGCTGTTTACGACGTCCGCGAACAAAGTAGCAGATGGACTGCGGCTGGGCGCGGACGAAGTGGTGATCTCAAAGAATGAAGCCGAAATGGCAAAGCATTTGGGCAGCTTTGACTTCATTCTGGACACCGTTTCAGCGGAACACAATTTGAACGCCTATCTGGACCTGGTGAAGCTCGATGGAACGCTTGTCCTGGTAGGGGCGTCTCCGGCGCCGTTGCCGTTAGGGGTTGGCAGCTTGCTGTTCCGGCGGCGATCGCTCGCCGGGTCAATCATCGGAGGCATTCGAGAAACCCAGGAAATGCTGGATTTCTGCGCCGAGCACGGCATCGTTTCTGATATCGAATTGATCCCGATTCAGCAGATCAATCAAGCCTTCGAGCGGCTGGCGAAGAGCGATGTGAAATATCGTTTCGTCATCGATATGGCGTCGCTGAAGTAGCGCGGTCAGGCGATGAGCTTCTGTTCCAAAGTGGTTTTTACAGACGGCCACTCGGAATCGAGAATGCTGAAGTAAACTGAGTCCCGCACGCGGCCGGTCCACGTGATTACGTGTCGGCGCAGCGTACCTTCCTCTTTCGCGCCGATGCGCAGGATGGCGTTGCGCGATTTCTGGTTCAGTGCGTCGGTTTTCAGTTCGACGCGAAAGCAGTTCCACACTTCGAAAGCATGCCGCAGCATAAGGAATTTGGCTTCGGTGTTCACCGCAGTCCGTTGCCACGCTGGCACGATCCACGTGGAACCGATCTCGACCCTGCGGTTGGCCCGGTCGATGTTCATGAAGCGGGTGCTCCCGATCACCTGCCCGGAACCGCGCTCGACAGTGGCAAACGCTACCGACTCTCCGCGTTCCTGCTCTTCAAAGATCTTCTCCACGAGACGCTGGAAGTCCTCGCGCGTCTTTATGCGGTAGGGAATCCATCGGAAGATGTCGTCAAGTGAGTCCTTGGCAGCTTGCCAGAAGATCTCCGCATGCTCGCGGCGAATCGGTTCCAGGCGAACCACTGAGCCTTCCAGCGTGACCGGCATTACAATTTGCAACGGAGAACTTGCCAGACTCATCGTGCATTCCTTCCCTGAACACACCATTATCTTGCATCTTGAGCCGGTTTGCGGCATCTCAACAGCGACGCCTAAAATGAATGACGTTGACCTCCGATGATCTTATCCGTCCAATGTTGTAGAAACCAGAACCGCACCGGCCGGCGGTGTCAGGAGAGCCAGCGGTGAAAGCGCAGTGTCTGCCCTTTACGCAAATCCCGCACACCACGCGCCTGTTTACTGATTTTCTCGCATACTCCGCCAGCGTCCAACCCTTTTATCCGCATTCTCCGCATTTCAGCGAATGGTTCAAGGCAGAGGCTTCCGCTTTGCAATATGACCCATCCCGGGGGGAGCGCGTCAGCGCGATTCTGGAGCGGCAGAATAAATCCTGGGACGCCTCGCCGCAGACCTTGGCCAACCTGAGCCGTCTTCGCGCGGGTGCGGCGGCCATCGTGACGGGCCAGCAAGTCGGACTGTTTGGCGGCCCGATGTTCGCGATCTACAAGGCGCTGACCGCGGTGAAGTTGGCCGACGAGGCGACGACGGCCGGCATCGATGCGGTACCAATCTTCTGGCTGGCCACGTCGGACCACGATCTCGCTGAGGTGAATCACGTTTCGATTCCCGGTCCCGACGGCGTTCTGCGCAGGCTCACAACCTCCAGCCACGGGGTCCCGGGCGCGCCGGTCAGCAGCGTGTGTCTGGGAGAAGAGATCTTGCCGGTCGTAGAAGAGGCCGCATCTCTGTTGGGAAATAGCGAGGTGTCACAGTTTCTGCGCGCGTCGTATCGTCCGGGCGAGACGCTGGGCACGGCTTTCGCCCGCTTCTATGCGCAGCTTTTTGGCCAGTGGGGCGTGATTCTTCTCGATGCTTCTGACGCTGAACTTCATCGCGTGGCAGCACCGATGTATCGCGCTGCAATCGAGCGCGTGGAGGAACTGGATGCTGCCCTACTAGCGCGAGGGGATGCTCTTGAGCGAGCGGGATATTACCAGCAGGTGAAGGTGACGCCGTCGTCGGTGCTGCTTTTCGCGTCGCGTGACGGCGCGCGCACGGCGATCCATCGCCGGGAAGGATCGAATGAGGATGGGGAGTTTGTTATCGGAAGCGAACCGGGCGCGGAAAAGATTTCATCCGCTGAATTGCTGAATTGTATTGCCGCTGCTCCGGAAAACTTCAGTCCTAACGTTCTCTTGCGACCTGTTGTGCAGGATTATCTTTTGCCCACTCTGGCTTACACCGGTGGCGCTGCCGAAGCGGCGTATTTCGCGCAGGTGGGCGCGGTCTATGAAAAAATCCTGGGCCGCGTGACGCCGATCGTGCCTCGTTTTTCAGCGACCTTGGTTGAACCGAAAGTGCGGCGCTGGCTCGGGCAGTACGGGATTACGGTGCGAGACACATTTGATGGGCCGGAGGCGCTGCGTCAGACCCTGGCTGCACGCACTCTACCAGCAGGTTTGCAGGCGGCCTTTGAACACGCGAACCGGTCGGTCGAAGAATCTTTCTCCGGTTTGCAGGAAGCGCTGGCCAAACTCGATCCCACGCTCGTCGAGGCCAGCCAGACAGGCGCTTCAAAAGTGCGCTACCAACTCGATCGCCTTCGCGAACGCGCCATGGCCGCGGAATTGCGCCGCAGCGAAGTGGTGAGCCGGCATGCCGTCGCGCTCAGCCAGGCGCTCTATCCCGAGAACGCCTTACAGGAGCGCGGCGTGGCCGGCGTTTATTTCGTTGCCCGCCACGGAACCGAACTACTGCGCAGCATTTATGACTCGATGCGTACCGATTGCCATGACCATCAGATTTTGGAGTTGTAGGGTCGTCTTTTTCCAGCGCAGCGGCCTTACCGCAGCCACGCTTCGAGCTGTTCGATCGATTCCACGCGCGGCAGTTCACGATCGCGGTAGGCGCCGGACACGTCGAACAAGACTGCTTCCATTCCCGCGTTGCAGGCCCCCAAATAGTCCACGGAGTACATGTCGCCCACGTACAGGCTTTCATCGGCACGCGCCTGCATCGCGCTGAGCGCGGCCTCAAAGATTTCGGGTCGTGGCTTTTCAACTCCAACGGTTCCGGAATCTGTGATGCTTTCGAAGCAGTCGGCAATGCCGCAGCGGGAGAGCACGTACTCGATCTTTCCGTCGGAGTTAGAGATCACGCCGATGCGGAAGTTCTGGGCGATACGGGTAAGGGCGTCGCGCGTGCCTGGCAGAATTTGATCCCAGTTGGCCGAGCTCCGCGTATTCTCGACCAGCACTTCACGGAGGGCGGCCGTTTCCTCGAGTTGCCGCAGCAGGTGAGTGTGAAATATCCACCAGAAGCCATGATCGACGCGGCCGCTCGTCACGCCTTGGTCGAACTCGTGCTTGGTTCTACGCTCCAGGGCTTGCCATTGCTGCAACGTGGGATGGCGGTCGCGCGAAATGGGGGCCAGGATTTTCGCCCGGTTGGGAAACAGAAGAGTATTGCCGACATCGAAAAAGATGACGCGCCGCTCCGCCATGTGTTCATCTTACTGAAAGCATCGGGGAGCGGAGCAGGGACTTGGTTTTCGGGTGCCTAAAGGTGGAAACCGGATAGCCCGGTAAGGCCGCCGCCTCCGTGACCTGCACAAAGAAAGAATGTAATATCCTCACTTGCGATGCCAAAAGTTTCCCTTTGGCATTCGGCCCTTGCTATGGCGCTTTCTTCGACAACGTGGATGATTTCCGGCCTCGCGAGGACCACGCAGGCTGCCCGCTCTCTGCACAATCTGTTGCGGGCGCAGCCCGCGCTGGTCGCAAGCCTCGTGTTGTTGCAGCGCCATTCCAACCGCCGCAACGATGTTTACAACATTCTTTGGGCGGTCGTTTTCGGATTCGCCACACTGAACATCCTGAGCCTTGCCGCGCGGCGTTTCGAGCCCAACCGCCGCGGCCTCACCTTTGGAGAGTTGATGGCAGTGCTTGTGGTGCTGCTTTCCATCTTTCTGCTGGGCTGGGAGTTGCTGGGTGTGTTCAGCATCTTTCCCATCAAGCTGCAGCGTTGAGCCTGGTCCTTTGAACTGCTCCTCTGGGCCGCCCGCAACACCTGGCGCGCCAGGTCCGCTTTTGCGGTATCATTCGCAAAATGGCGAAGACGCCCTCTACGATTGAAGTTACTTGCCCCTGCTGCAGCGCGCTGCTGAAAATCGATACTGCAACGGCCGCTGTGATCGCCCATACTGCCGCGGTGAAGCCCAGAATGTTCGAAGACATGGAAGCCGCCGCCCGCGCCATGAAGGAACAGGACAGCCGCCGCGAATCGATCTTCCGGCAATCGGTGGAGGCGCAAAAACATGCCTCGGAACTGCTGGACAAGAAGTTTCAGGAGGCAGTGAAGAAGGCCAAGGAATCTCCGGACACAGGCAAGCCGATTCGCGACTTCGATCTGGATTGACGTTTAGAATCGAAGGTGATGGCGATTCGTCCACTGCTTCTCGGCCACCGCGGGGCGCGTGCAGAAAAATCTGTTCCCGAGAACACGCTGGCCTCATTCGACCTCGCACTCGCCCAGGGCTGCGACGGTTTCGAATTCGACGTGCGGCTCACGGCGGATGGGCACGCGGTCGTCTGCCACGATGCCATTGCTCACGGATTGAAAATCGCCGAATCCCCAGCCGAAAAGCTGGACTTGCCCCAGTTGTGCGACGTCTTAGCTCGCTACCACAGCACTGCCTTTCTCGATATCGAGCTGAAAGTCCCCGGCCTCGAGGCGATCGCCACGGGTTTGCTGCGAACGCTTCCCTCAGCGCGCGGCTTCGTGATCTCTTCGTTTCTCCCCGAAGTGCTGCGCGCCATTCATGAGTTGGACGCGACCATTCCGCTGGGACTGATCTGCGAGACGCAAGCGGAGTTGAGCCTCTGGCAGCGGTTGCCGGTCCAGTACGTGATTCCGCACCGCAAGCTGGTGCGGAAGATGCTGATCGATGAGATTAAAGCCGCGAGAAAAAAAATCCTCGTCTGGACCGTGAACGCGACCGTGGACATGAAGCGCATTTCGAAATGGGGAGTGGAGGGCATTATCTCCGACCATCCCAAGCGGCTCGTGCGTGCCTTAGGCCGGCGAGAAAAATCCTAGCCACGGATTGCAAGGATTTTCACTGATCCTTCTTGGCGGTTTTTAATTTTCGATCTGCGTTTATTGGTTTATCCGTGGAAATTCGGTGTAGATCCGTGGCTAGTACTCAATCGGCCGCAGCTTCGAATGCGGCCGTGGCGCGCCCCGCGGGGCGCAGGAAGGCGCTCCGTTCCATCTCAAAGCTTTCCAGGTTCGCTCCCATGGCGTGCTCGTCCCAGCCGAGAACCGCGCCGATTCGCAGCGCTGCTTCACGGCTGCACGACTCCGACCAGCAGGCCCCCAGCGCCACGGGCACGCGGCGCAGCAGCACGTCGCCCAAAGTTACGGCAAACTCTCTGCGGTAGGCTTCCACCACTTCCGCGATGACGTGAGACGTGTGGGGACATATCGGTGCGCGCAGCTCCGCGCTCACCAGAGCCATACGCGCGATATCGGCAGCACGCTTGCCGTGCCATTCCACCATGCCGCGAGCCGTTTCCTCGCTCACCGCTCCGATGCGAGCAATTTCGAGCACCGCGTCGTCGAGAAAGGGGTCGAGCGCATTGTCGGGTCCAACGGTCATCGTATTCGGTTCAATCGCCTTCAACCCAATCTTGCGGGCACATTCCCGGGCCAGTGAAGCCGCGGTAGTCAGCTTGCCGCCGATCACGGAGAGCATGCGCGCGGCGCCGTCATCGGTGTGATCGTGAAGAACATGCTGCCTCGTGATTGCCGAAGGCTTATTGTCCGGCGAATAAGGCAGCGGCCGGATTCCGGCAAATGCATGCTTCACGCTTTGCGCGGTTATCTTGGCCTTGGGAAATAATTGCGCCACAGAGCGCACGAGGTAGCTGATCTCGTCCGGTGAAGGTACGGTTCTCGCCGGGTCACCGTTGTCGGCAACCTCGGTGGTTCCCACTAGGAGTTGATCGTTCCAGGGAAGGACAAAAATTGGACGGCCGTCTACCGCCTCGGTATAAACCGCAGCATTCGGCGAACCGGAAAACCGCGACAAAACAATGTGGGAGCCGCGTACCCCTCCCAGCATCGGTTTAACCATGCGGATTGATGACCGCTGGCACACGCGGTCAGCCCACGGTCCACTGCAGTTGATTACCCAGGCTGCATCGACACGTTGATCGCGTCCCGTGATCTGGTCGCGAAGCAGCACGCCGCGGGTACGGCCATGCGAGACGTCGACCGCGAGCGCCTCCATGTGATTGCGTACGGTGGCTCCGGCATCAACGGCCTCCATCAACCATTCTGCTACCAGCCGCTCCGGAAATTCGCATTGCGCATCTTCGTAGTTGTAGAACGACCAGCGATGCCCGGCGTCCAGCGCCCGCTCCAGCCGTTTCAATTCCATTTCGGTGGCTTCTTTGCTGGGCGGCTTTCCGGCCATGCGCTGATAAAGCCACAATCCAGCGCGCACTTTCATGGCACTACGCTGGCTGGTCTCATTCAAAAGCAGCAGGAAGTGCATGGGATGCACGAGGTGAGATTTTTCCCGAAGCAACTTTTCCCGTTCGCGTAGCGATTCCCGAACCAGACCTAATTCACCGTGTTCCAGGTAACGCAGGCCGCCGTGAATGATGCGCGTGGAGCGGCTGGTTACTCCGGAGGCGAAATCATTTTGTTCGACGAGCAACGTGTGCTTGCCCGCGCGAGCGCATTGCCGCGCTACGGCGACGCCATTGATGCCTCCGCCAATCACCACCACTTGAAAGTGCTGGCCTTCGAGAGAGGCTCGGGGATTTGCCGCTAAGACCATATTTTATCAATCAGATACACGAATTCCGAAAGGTGCTACTGGAGCCACAAGCCGAGCCGCGCCAGACACTATGACCCTTAAAGTGTGCACTCTCTCCGCCGGGCAGAGAAGGTAACCTTGGTACCGCAAAAATAGATGACCAAAAGGCCACGCATGCCGGCTCAAAGTGACGAAGTAACAAGAGCAAGTGTAAAACATCCCCGCACTCGTTGCCCGCACCGCGACGGCTCATTTAAAGTGGTTGCTCAAATGTCCACTACCGGCGAACGTTTCGAACGCGCAGTCGCCATCATGGAGCGCCTGCGGGCTCCGGGGGGTTGCCCGTGGGATCGCGAGCAGACCTTCGATTCCATCAAGCCCTATACGCTCGAAGAAACTTATGAAGTGCTCGAAGCCATCGATAACCGCGACTGGGACGAGCTTCCGGGAGAACTCGGCGATCTGCTGCTGCAGGTACTTTTCTATTCCGAGATGGCCAAGGAGCAAGGGACATTTTCCATTGATGATGTTCTCGACCGGTTGTCGGAAAAGCTGATCGATCGGCACCCTCACGTTTTCGGCGACGCGAAAGCCGACACTTCGACCGAGGTGAAACGCAATTGGGAAGTGCTGAAAGTTGAAGAACGAAAGAAGCGCTTCGGCGGTGTCGCGGAGGCCACCGCTGGCTCCGCCGCGAAGACTGCGCCATCGATTCTGGCTGGAATTTCTGCGTCGATGCCATCTTTACTCGAGGCTCACAAGCTCAGTTCGCGCGCGGCACAGGTCGGTTTCGACTGGCCCAATATGGAGGGCCTGTTCGACAAGCTCAGCGAGGAGACCGCTGAGCTTCGCCAGCATTTGCAGGAGTTTCCCGCTCCTGGTCCGCGCCCGGAAGGCCGCGACGTCGCTGGTTCCGGACAGCAGACGATTCCCGAAGATCTGCGCGCGCGGCTGGAAGGGGAAGTCGGCGACCTTTTTTTCGTGCTGGTCAACATCGCGCGCTATCTCTCGCTCGATCCCGAGTCCGCGCTGCGCAAGACCAACCGCAAGTTCCGCCACCGCTTTGAATGGATGGAGCAACGCTTGCACGAGCGCGGTGCCACTCCAGAAAGTGTCTCGATGGAGGAACTCGAATCCCTCTGGCAGCAGGCCAAGCAAGAGGAGAAGCCAGCGTGAGCGCAGACGCCATAGTGATTCGCCGTTGTCAGGGGCTCGATGAACTGCGCGCCTGCGTGGCGTTGCAGAAAGACGTGTGGAACTTCAGCGACGCCGAGTTGGTTCCGCTGCGCATGTTCGTCGTCGCCGAAAAAGTCGGTGGGCAGGTCATGGGCGCTTTCGACGGCAATGAAATGGTTGGCTTCGCGCTTTCCGTCCCAGGTACGAGGTCAGGCCATGTGTATCTCCACTCGCACATGCTCGCCGTTCGCAAGGAGCACCGCAATGGCGGACTCGGCCGCCGTCTCAAGCTGCTGCAGCGGGAAGATGCGCTGGCCCGAGGCATCGAGCTGATCGAGTGGACATTCGATCCGCTTGAAATCAAGAACTCCTATCTGAATATCGAGAAACTGGGAGCCATCTCCCGGCGTTATAACATCAACCAATATGGAATCACGTCATCGCCCTTGCAGGGCGGCCTTCCCAGCGACCGGCTGATTGCCGAATGGTGGCTGAAGTCCAAGCGTGTGGAAACGCTGCTGGCGACGGGAAAGAATCCGGCATTCGAGCAGGAGACGACGATTGAAGTCCCAGCGCAGATTTACGAGTGGAAGGCCGCAACGGAAACGCGAGGTAAAGCTCAGCAGGTGCAGGAACGCAACCGCGAGCAATTTCTCCGGGCATTCGGCGATAGGCTCGCTGTGCTCGGTTACGAGCGCGATTCCGAAGGCAACGGCAAGTTCGTGCTTGGCAACTGGGATGAGGAGTGGTCGTATGCGTCGGAAGAGGTCAGTAGCTAGTACCCAGTACCTAGTACCGAGAAAATACATAGAGGGGACTGTCGAGGCGGAAATGGGTGCAGTTCTGGGTACTGGGTACTAGGTACTGGAAACTGAATTATGAAGATTGAAGCCATCACTCTCCGCGAGATTCACATGCCGCTCGTCCATTTCTTTGAGACGAGCTTTGGACGCACCTACAGCCGCCGCATCCTGCTGCTCACCGCGCATTGTGACGGGGTCAACGGCTGGGGCGAATGCGTGGCCGGCGAAGATCCTTTTTACAGCAGCGAGTGGACCGAGAGCACCTGGCCCACCATCACGCAATACCTTGCTCCCGCCGTGCTCGGACGCAGCCTCGAATCAGCGCGCGATTGCGCGGCTCTTTTCTCCCGAGTGCGCGGTCACCGCATGGCGAAAGCGGCGCTCGAAAATGCGTTGTGGGATGCAGAAGCGAAGCAGAAGAACCAGCCCCTGTGGAAGCTGCTGGGCGGCACGCGGACTGAAATCGCTTGCGGCGTTTCGATAGGCATTCAGGATTCTGTCGAGCAACTGCTCGACAAGATTCAGATTGAACTGGCTGCCGGGTACCGGCGCATCAAAGTGAAAGTCAAGCCGGGCTGGGATGTAAACGTGCTCGAGAAAATCCGCTCGCGCTGGGCCGACATCACGTTAAGCTGCGATGCCAACTCCGCCTACACCCTCGATCAGGTTGAGCACCTGCGCACCTTCGATCAATTCAACCTGCTGATGATCGAGCAACCGCTCTGGGATGACGACATTTTCTACCACGCCCGACTGCAAAAAGAACTGCGCACAGCCATCTGCCTCGACGAGTCGATCGTCAGCGCCCGCGCCGCCGCGGTTGCGGTCGAGACCGGAGCATGCCGCATCATCAATATTAAGGTCGGACGCGTGGGCGGATTCAGCGAGGCCAAGAAGATACACGACATCTGCCACGCCCAAAAGATTCCGGTCTGGTGCGGCGGCATGCTCGAATCAGGCATCGGCCGGGCCCACAATATTGCTCTTTCCACGCTGGAGAATTTCAGCCTGCCCGGTGACGTCTCCGCATCCAAGCGCTACTGGAAGGAAGACGTCATCGATCCGGAAGTGCAAGTCTCGCCGCAGGGAACGATTGCGATCAGCAACCAACCGGGGACGGGTTATCGCATCAGAGAAGACCTGATCGAGAAGTTGACAGTAAGGAAAGAAACGCTGCGCGCCGGACACTGACCATTGACCGCCAGTCGCTCCTATTGTGACTTCGGGTCCGTCGCCGCCGCCGGCGGTTTCTGATTCTCGGCCAGCTTCGCTTCTTCTGCTTTCAACATCTCCACTCCCTGGGCAAACGTGGTGTTGTCGGGCACGCGGCGGAAGTCGCTGAACACCTCGTCAGACTTGATCGAAATACTCTTGAATAGAAGAATCTTGCCGGTAAAGCTCAGGGACATGCGCGAAACTTCCCATGATCCATTGCCAACGTCACATTGCTCGACCAGAAAATGTCCGCCCTTGTCGAGATGACCGAGAATTCCCCAGCCGAAGCCAACCTCCTTGAACAGAGTCCCATCGATTTGCGCGATTCTGCGCGATGCGGGATCAATAAGAACAAATCCCTGCATGCCCTCGAGCACTTGTTCCACGCGGGAAGGCGGTTCGTATGCTGGATTCGGCCGGAATTTCAAACGCACCAGGCGATCTCCTTCTTTGCCCAGGTATGCCGTGCCCCGCTCCACGCCGTCATAGTCGTAAAGAAACGCGTCGGGCAACGCCTTCACAATGCGCAGCGTGCGATCGGCAGTCTGCTGCTCCTGCGAATGTTTGCGGCTAAGTAGCTCCGGATCGCTTGCCAGTCCTGCCAGGCGGTTTTCCTCGTTCTGCATTTGTTCCCGCGTGAGCGGCTGGTCGTTGTAGGCGATTGTCATTCCGGCCATGGCGCTCTGCGTCTCCACGTAGAGCCTGGTCTGGGAGCCCTGTGGAGTCTGCTTGTGCGACCGGAACATGTGCTTGATCGAGTTCTCGTAGGAGGCTGCTACCTCGTTCGCTACTGCGGACCGCACCAGTTCGATCGGAGATGCCGAATCCGGAGAAGCATTGGCGGACTTGGCAGCGTCGAGGCAAGCCCCTCGCTCCGCGGCTGACAAGAGTCCCAGCAAAATAGCGACCGCAATAACCTTCAACTCTGCCCATCTCTTCCTGTTCGGCACACTCTCAGTGTAACAATTGTGCTTCGGGTTCCTCCGCAGAAACTTGCCGCAGCCTCTCTGCCTTGCGTATAGTCGATGCAGTGAGCAGTGGTCCGTTTGTCCTCCGACTTTGATCGGGGGGCAAGCCAGTCGCGGATACCGCTGCACAGGATCACGTTGAATCAGGAGATCGTCCTATGAGCGCACCCGCCAGTGGTTTGGCACAAATCGGCAAGTCAGTCTTCATCAAGGGCGAACTTTCCGGCAGCGAAGATCTATATCTCGATGGCCAGGTCGAGGGCAGCATCGCTCTCAAGGGCAACAGCTTGACGGTTGGTCCCAACGGCCAGGTAAAAGCCAGTGTCGAGGCCAAGGGCGTGGTGGTGCAAGGCAAGCTTGAGGGCAACATTCAGGCCAGCGATCGCGTCGAATTGCGTAAGTCAGCGATCGTTACCGGGGACATCAGCACCCAGCGCATTTCCATCGAGGAAGGCGCATATTTGAAGGGTAAGGTTGATATTCACAAGACCGACAAGTGAAGCGCGAGGGCGTTGAAGGATTCATTTCAGGAGTTTCGAAGTCAGGATGTCGTCAGTCTCACAGGGTTTCATGAAACTTTTTCGCGGTTCCTCCGGAACGGAGACCATCCCGGTACAGGGCGCACAGAAGCTCACGCGGCGCTCCAGCGGGTTGGGAGAGCTGTCTCGTATGTGGGAATCCGCTGAAGACCTGTGCATTCTTGACCTGGGATCAACATCGCCAGCGAATATTCGCCACTTCACCGAGCACGGCCACCGGATCTACAGCGAAGATCTGCTCACGGCCTCGACCGATCCTGAGCTGCTCAGTAAGAACGAGGAAGGCAACGTTGCCCTCGACAGCCGCAAGTTTCTCGCCGATAACCTCGTCTACCCGGCCGCTCGCTTCGACGTTGTACTCTGCTGGAACTTGCCCGACTATCTCGATGAGAGTCTGGTGAAGCCGGTCGTGGGCAGGCTCTGGTCGGTGTTGAAACCCGGCGGCATGTTGCTCGCGTTCTTCCACACTCGCGATGCCGGTCCTGACTCGCCCTGTCACCGCTTCCATATCGTGGGCACTGACACTCTTGAGATGCAGAAGATCGTGTTACGCCGCGAAGCCCGTCGCGGACCTACCGGAGCGATCCACACTGCTATCTCGGAAGGTTTCCAGTTGCAGCGCGTCTTCAACAACCGCCACATCGAAACCCTCTTCCGCGACTTCGCCTCGATCAAATTCTTTCTGGCTCGCGACAACATCCGTGAAGTGCTGGTGGTTAGATAGTAGCGCCGGCGTCTCGCCGGCATGAGGCGCGCGACCCTCGACGCCCGCCGGGCAGCCGCCGGGACGGCGGCGCTACTTCCACACGATCACTCCCATACGGAAAAGATAGTTGCGCGAGATCTCGATTTGCCCCCCTCCGTTTGCCGAAATAACCGGTGCCAGCGTGGTCCGAATCTCATCCGGCACATAAGCCCGCCGCACTGAAGTCAGCCCATCCAGCCAGGCCACGCGACTGCGCATGAGGGGAAACCCGGCAAACGCCAATGCCAGATGCAGCGGATGACGGATGAGATCGTTAATCAGGAGAGCCCGCCGGCTGACCCGCAGACTTTCCTGAACGAACTGCGCGATTTGCTCCACATTGAGGTGATGAACGAAAAGATTGCAACTCACCACATCGAAGGCTCCGTCGTCGAAAGGCAGTGCTAGAGCATCGGCCACAACGCGAGAATTCTGCCCGGCGTGATTTGCAGCGGAGAGAAGATGAAATCGTGCTCTGTCCAGCAGCGTCACATCCAAGCGAATCCCCCGACGCGCCAGCTTTTGCCGAACCACCTCCGGAGCTTCTCCCGACCCGGCTGCCACTTCCAACAGCGAGAAGTGTTCCAACCCGGAAACACGAACCACGCGTTCCACCATCTTCTGCGTGGTCGTGACCCCGCCGAACCAGCGGTTGACCCGGCCGATATCCCGCAGCGTTGCCTCTACGTCGGCGGGAGAGCAGGCGCCGGAATCGAGAATCTCAGGTGTGTCGACTCGCTGCATGGCAGGGCAGTGCTAGTCCGCCGGGTTGCGCTCTATTGAGCGTTATACCTCGGCCAGCTCTTCTTCCAGCAATTGCTTGTTATACAGGTCGCTGTAGTAGCCGTTCAAGGCGAGCAACTCGTCGTGCGTGCCCGACTCCACGATGCGTCCGTCGTGCAGCACGGCGATGCGGTCGGCATTGCGCACCGTGGAAACGCGGTGAGAGATGAAGATGGTAGTGCGGCCCCGCATCACATCGCGCAGATGATTGAGGATTTTGTCTTCGGTATGAGTGTCGACGCTGGAAAGAGCATCATCGAGGATAAGGATGCGCGGATTGCGAATCAACGCGCGAGCAATCGCGGTGCGCTGCTTCTGTCCTCCCGAGAGAGTGATGCCGCGCTCGCCTACCATGGTCTGATATTGCTCGGGAAAGCTCTCGATATCCTGGGCGATGTTGGCGGCTTCGGCCGCTTCGTGAATCTGCTGATCAGAAGCCGATGCCACGCCCAGAGCAATGTTTTCCCGGATGCGGTCGCTGAATAAAAATGTTTCCTGCGGAACAAACCCCACACTCTTGCGCAGCGATTCCAGGGAGAACTCCCGGATCGGCCGGCCATCCACCAGAACCATCCCCGGCGCCGCGTCGTAAATGCGAGGAATCAGGCTGACCAGCGTGGTTTTCCCCGAGCCCGTCGGGCCCACAATCGCCATGCTGCCGCCGGCGGGGATTCGCAGGTTCAGGTCATGCAGCACGGGTTTGCCATCATAGGCAAAATTCAGACCGCGAAATTCGATTTCGCCTTCCACCGGCCGGTCTTCGGCTTCAGGGGCATTCCTGATTTCAGGTTGCTCGTGCAGAATTTCGTTCAAGCGAATTAGCGACGCCGTACCACGCTGGAAAATATTGACCACCCACCCCAGCGCGATCACAGGAAACGTCAACTGCAGCATGTAAATATTGAAGGCGGCGAAATCACCCACCGTCACGGAGCCGGGAAGTAACAGAGTAGTTTTCGTTTTCAAGTAGGAAACCAAGACCACTGAAGTTTGTCCGTGAAGCACTTCTCGGCCGCCGATCCACAGCACCAGCACCATGGCCAGGCCGAGCATGAGTTCCAGCGTGGGCCACAGCATGCCCATGAGCCGCACCAGTTTCAGGCTGCGGGTGACGTATTCCTGGTTGGCGCTTTCAAAGGACGCGATCTCCGCCTCTTCCTGCACGTAGGCGCGGATGACCCGTGCCCCGGAAAAATTCTCCTGCGCCCGCGCCGAAATGTCGGAGAACATCGCCTGAATTCTTTCGAAGCGCTCATGAATGCGCCGCCCAAAATGCTGAATGACAATGCTAACTACGGGCAACGGCAGAAACGCATAGAAGGTCAGCTTGGGGCTGATGAGCACCATGAACGACAACGCGCCGGCGGTGAATACCAGCGTATTCGCCGAGTACATGATCGCCGGACCCAGCAGCATGCGCACTGCATTCAAATCATTCGTCATCCGGGCCATGATGTCGCCGGTGCGCGTGCGCTGGTAGTAGGAATAGGAAAGTGTTTCCAGATGAGCGAAAAGATCGTTGCGCAAATCGAACTCGATGTCGCGCGAGATGCCGATCACGATCCAGCGCGTCAGGAACAGGAAAACCCCGCGAACGGCGGCGACCTCCAGCATCTGCCATGCAAAGTGCAGCAACTTCGCGGACGTAACGCCGGTGTTGAGATCGTCGATCGCGTGCCGGATCACTTGCGGCAGCAGGATCCAGGCGCCATTGCTGAGAAAAATGCAGAAAACGCCCGCCGCAAAGCCCCAGCGGTAACGCTTGAGGTAGGGCAGGAGCGGACGCATGCTCTTGGAAATCATTCAGGTCGTGTAGATGAAATTCTAGCAGGCCGGGGTGCAAGTTTTAGAGGCAGGTCGGAAGGGAAGAAGTTTTCGGCGCCGCGCCTCAGACGCCAGGTCTCAGGTCATACGACTCCAGACGCTTAAAACCCGGCGCAGAAGACGGAAAGCTAACGGCGCTCTTTCTCAGCAGTTGCACGCTGCGCGCTCGGAACCAGATCGCTTCCGAAAGCAACAACGCTGACCGCGGCAAGAAGCGCTCCCCAGGCGATAAAGAAGATCCATTCCGCGTAAAAGATGAATGCCTGAGCCATATCCATGACATCACTCCTCGCCACAGCGGACCGAGGTTAAGCCGGGAGCCTAACCTCGATCCGCCGTCGGCAAACTCGAGCAGCAAACTACCGCGCACAACCCGACGCCTTATTCCTCCGGAGCAGGGGCAGAATTCTGCATACGTTGCTGCATGCGCGCTTCCCGATTGGCCTCGAACTGCTGCATCTTGGCCTGCTGGTCAGGAGTGAGCAACTGAAACAGCTCGTTGTGGATGCGGGCTTCCTGCACCTTCAGTTGCACCAGCGTCTGCGCCTGCTGCGCCACCAGGGACTGTACCTTGGCTTCGTCATAGGTGCCTTCTTCATACGGCTTGAGCTGCTGCTGCATCAGGTGAAGCTGCTGCATCTGCGGCTGAAGCGCGGCGCGCTCTTTCTGTAGAACCGCCTTCATCTGTGCGCGCTGGGTGTCGGTCAGGTCCAAATATCTGGCAAAGAAGCCCATCATAGGGCTTCGCATGCCGAACGCATGGCCGTGCACCGGCGCGGTTGCATCCGCGGTTTGCGACTTGGCGATCGCACCGCACAACAGCACGGCCAGCGCAGCTACGAGCAAGCGAAAACGAATCGTCTTCATAAATTTTTGACTCCTTCGACCCCGGCTCCATCCATCTGCTCGCCTGTTGGGAGCTTGGGCCTCTTGGGTACGGTTATACAAACACGATTCCCGGGGAAAAGTGGTAAAAAGTCAGTCAACGCGAGTAAAGTTTTGTCAAAGGCAGCAACGCTCGGGCGAGCAGTGGGGTTAGCCTGTTAGGGTTTGACAATTCTTTACCGCTCCCAGCCTGCTGTCTGGTGCACAATGAAACCTGCCAACATGGAACGAATTCTGGTCATTGACGATGATGTCGAACTGTGTACCCTAGTGGGCGAATACCTGCAGGCCGAGGGATTCGTAGTCGAATCAGTGCATGATGGCGAGAATGGCCTCCAGCGCGCCACTGCCGGCGGCTACCTGCTGGTAGTCCTGGATGTGATGCTGCCCGGCATCAACGGCTTCGAAGTGTTGCGCCGGATCCGCGCCACCTCGCGCCTGCCAGTGCTTTTGCTCACCGCTCGGGGTGAAGATGTCGACCGCATTGTCGGATTGGAGATCGGCGCCGACGATTATCTGCCCAAGCCTTTTAATCCTCGGGAATTGGTGGCGCGCATTCGAGCCATCCTGCGCCGCACCCGCAGCGACAAGTTGGCCCCGTCTGCGCCCGATATTGTCCGCGTCGGCGAAATCGAACTCGATCCCGCCACGCGCAGCGTGCGCCGCGACGGCCAGCCCGTCGACCTCACTTCGGTCGAATTCAACTTGCTCGAAGTGCTGCTGCGCGAGGCGGGACGCGTGGTGCCCCGCGAGCGCCTGGTCAATGCCGTCTTGAGCCGTAAGTTTTCGCCCTTCGACCGCAGCATTGACATGCACGTGAGCAAGGTTCGCAAGAAGCTTGGCGATACCGACGCTGATGAACACATAAAGACCATCCGCGGCGTGGGCTACATCTTCGCCCGTCCACGAGAGAAAGTTGGGGAAAAGGTGAAGACTTCATGAAAAGCCTGTTCCTCAAGATTTTTCTTTCCTTCTGGGTGGCGCAGGCCTTGTTCCTGGTGACCGCTATTGTGGTCATGCTCGCCTTCCGCGCGCAACGCAACTCCACCTGGGAAGCGCTGCGCTCGACCGCCCTCACCGAAGCCATCAATGCTTACGAACAGGGCGGTACGCCGCAGGCCAAGACGTACCTGGAAAACCTGCAGATGACGCATCACGTGCGCGCCTATGTTTTCGATGAGCAGGGAAATGAGATTTCGGGGCGTTCGAGTTCGGGATGGGCGGAACATGTCGCCACCCATCGGCCTCTGTCGCCACACGACGGGTTAGTTTTCCCGCGACCGCAGATTCTCACGGAATCGAAGGCTTCCAGCGATGGTCGTCATCTCTATACCATCGCGATGCAGTTGCCTCCTGGCTTCCGCGTATTCTTGGGGCCGTGGGGAGTACCGGTTCCATTGTTGATCATCGCCGTCGTTTGCTCGGGATTAGTTTGCTATTTCCTTTCCTGGTATATGACCAAGCCAGTGACGCGCCTTCGCGCCGCGACCCAGCAACTGGCGGCCGGCGATCTCACGGCCCGCGCCGGCGACCCGGAGAGCCGAAGGCGGGATGAAATTGCCGGGCTCATTCGCGATTTCGATGCCATGGCGGCCCGCTTGGAGGGCTTGGTCAAAGCCCAGTCCCGGCTCCTCAATGACATTTCCCACGAATTGCGTTCTCCGCTCGCTCGCTTGAACGTGGCGCTCGGTCTGGCACGCCAGCGCTCCGGCCCGGAAAGCGTGGCCATGCTGGAGCGCATTGAACTCGAAGCCAGCCGCCTGAATGAACTCATCGGCCGCCTGCTCACTTTGGCCCGCCTCGAAGATGGCGAGCAACACGTGCCCACGACTCCGATTTTGCTGGATGAAGTGGTGCTCAATGTGGCCGAAGATGCGGAGTTCGAAGCCCAGGCGAGGCGTTGCCACGTGCGCAGCGAAATTCCCGAGGGAATCTGGGCGGTGCGCGGAGATGCGTCGCTGCTGCACAGCGCGATCGAGAACGTTGTGCGCAATGCCATTCGTTACACCCGTGAAGGCACCAACGTGGATATCCATTTGGAGAAGACCGGGATTGCCGGTGGCGAAGAAGCGGTCGTCCGAGTCACCGATTGCGGCTCCGGTGTGCCTCCCGATGCGCTGGAAAAGTTGTTTCAGCCGTTTTACCGCCTCGACGATGCCCGAGGCCGCCAGACCGGCGGAGTTGGCCTTGGCCTGGCCATTACCGAGCGCGCAGTGCGCTTCCATGGCGGACGAGTCGCAGCTACCAACCGGTCCGAAGGCGGACTCGTGGTCGAGATCCACCTGCCTTTGATGGCGGCGACTGGTTCGGAAGAAGCTCTAGAGACGGTTCCCGCTGCGGAGTATCGAGTACCCAGCAGCTAGTACCCGATACCCATCAACCCGCATTTTCTCGGTACTCGGTACTCGGTACCAGGTGCTGACCTCTACTTTCAGGCAACTCGCGGCCCTGTCCGCGATTCCAATAGCTCCGGGCGGTTTGCTCTTCCCGTGCATTCCTGATACATAAATGGATGGCAATTCACGCCTTCAAATAGGGTTCACGCCCGGTTTGTGTGGCCGGGGAATGCATAAGCACGCTCATAGGAGATAAACCGAAGAATGTGGACAAGGTTTGCCTGGATGGTGGCGATTCTGGCTCTGGTGTCAATCGGCTTCCTGATGGCCTGCAACGCCAAGTACTCCTCGAACGACAATGGTCTGGTGGTGATTCCCAGCCAGGGGGGTGGTCCGCTGGTGAATAACCAGCTAAACGGGCCGGTAATGGAAACCTTCAGCCTCGACCTGTCGAACGGTTCCACGACGGAGATTAACAATGTG
This sequence comes from Candidatus Sulfotelmatobacter sp., assembly GCA_049673585.1. Classification (GTDB taxonomy): domain Bacteria; phylum Acidobacteriota; class Terriglobia; order Terriglobales; family Acidobacteriaceae; genus Sulfotelmatobacter. The sequence goes on from JBATXV010000029.1 coordinate 46,323, forward strand.
AACGGTCCTCCGACGCCAGGGTTGCCAACGGCTATCGTTCTTGATCCAGCCGGCGCAAACGCCTACGTGATCGTCAACGAGAATCCGGCGGTGCCCGGCGGCAGCATCACGGGGCTTGCGGCGTTTCCTATAGCTTCCGATGGCAAGCTGGGGAGCGCCACTTCATACACTCTGAACAGTGCGAGTGTCCAGATCCAGGTCCTGGTGAACGGCGTGCCGACAAACCAGCAGGAGATGGTCCCTGTCGCTCCAGTAGCCCTGAGAATGGATTCCGCGGGCAAGTTCCTCTTTGTTGCAAACAGCGCGACGAGTGACAGCGCCGATCCACCCAACCCCATCCCGGGCTCAGTCTCAGTGCTCTCGGTCGGCAGCAACGGCACCTTGAACGAGGTCCCAGGTTCGCCTTTTGTACTTCCGGTAAACGGCGTCAACGTGAACCCACCGGAACCGTGTACAAATCAAGTGGCATGCTCCAGTCCGCTGGCCTTAGCCGTGACCCCGACCATCTATGCTCCGCTGTACGCTTACTGCTCAGGCACTACGCCTCCGACGACCGAGAACCTGTACGTACCGGATTCCATCAACAACATTCTGTTGAACTACTCGGTCTCCTCGAGTGGGACGCTGACTCTGGTTCAAACGGATAATGGCGTTGGAATTCCAACCGGCTACATGCCTGACGGCGTAACGGTTGATCCCTGCAACCGGTTTGTCTACGTGTCCAACGGACTTTCGAACGCCGCCACCTCCAACACGGTCAGCGCTTACACGATCTGCAAAACGCTGACACAGCAAAACTGCCCGGCTGCTGACTTCAGACTGCTGGCGATTAAGGGTTCGCCCTTTCCCGTTTCCCCCGGCGAGGGTCCCGGGCCTTTGTCCATGGATGCGTACGGCAATTTCCTGTACGTGGTGGATACGCCGTCAGGCCTGATCTCGCAGTTCAGGGTAAGCACGGCCACCGGCGCCTTGACGCCGCTTACGCCGCCATTCGTCTCTGCCAGCGGCGGAGCCGATTCGATTGCGATCCGCGGCGACGATAGTTTTGTGTTCGTGGCCAACCTGAATCCCGGGACGCTTTCGGAATACGCCATCAACCTCCAGAGCGGAAACTTGACCCCGCTACCGGTGGTTCAAACATTCAACTATCCTTCGGGAGTCGCGGTGAAGTAATCGTCCGAAGCGCCGTGATCTGTCCCCGGGCTCGATTAGCGCATACTGGTCCGCCGCGGGCTGGATTGCCGTGGACTAGGTTGGAATTTTCAGAATCAAGTAAGCGCCCACCAGAGCGAAGATAAGATCGGGCGACCATGCGGCCAGCGCCGCGGGCAACAGGCTGATGTCTCCCATCGCCTCGGACAAACGCGACACGACGGTGTAAACCACTGCAATACCCACTGCCACGGCGACTCCGGTGATAGCTCCTTTCTTAGCTGCCGACAAAGAAAACGGAACGGCGAGCCCAGCCATGATGAACGTGATCAGCGGGTAGGAGAGCTTCTGGTTCAACTGCACCCGCAGCCTTACCACATCGAATCCGCTCTGCTGCAAGTCCCGGATGTAGCGGCGCAGTTCCTCATAGTTCATCTCGGAGTACTGTTTCACCTCCTTCTTGAAGTATGACGGCTGCTCGCTGAGTTCCGGGAATGTGGACACATCGAAGGTGCGATAGCCGGCGATGGCGGCTCCGCGCAACGACCGCTGCCAGCCCTGTTCGAAGATCCAGCGGCCCAGGTTGTCGGCCCAGTGGGCGCGCTCGGCGTGGATGCGCTGCGTAATAGTGAAACTGGTGGGGTCGATTCGAAAGATGGTCAGATTGGCGAACTGATTGCGGTCAGCATCGAAGAACTGGTAGTAGTAAATGTCGTTATGCTGACCGAAAATCCAGCGCCGGTCGGGACGCAGATAAGTTTGCGGCGGCTTGCCCTTGATCTGGTTGTGCAGCGCTTCCTGCCGCTTGTTGGTGTGCGGCAAGTAGAACTGGTCGGCAAAAAACAATCCGGCTGAGAGCACCGCGGCCGCTGCCAACACCGGCATGACGATCCTGTAGACGCTGGTTCCCGTCGCCTTGATCGCCGTGATCTCATTGGAGCGGTTCATCAGGCCGAAAGTGATGAGTACTGCCAGCAGCATGATAAGAGGCGCGACGCTGTATAGCAGGTACGGAGAAACGTTGAGCAGATACTCCACCACCACGACTGCGGGCGTCTGATTGCGCAGAATATCTCCCAGCAACTCGAACAGCGTAAACACCAGCAGCAGGACCAGGAAAGCTGCGACGATCATCCCAAGGTAGAGGAAGAAATCGCGCAGCACATAATCATCGAGCAGGGTAGGGAAGCTGGCACTGAAAACTCGCCGCCGGCTGGAGGCGCGCTCAAAAGCATTGGCAGTATCTCGACGCCTGTGCCTGCGATCATGTATGGGAATATTCGCCGGTACCTCGCTTCGCTTCCATGGCAGGCGGATTACGGGCAGCGATAAAGGCCGCCGCTCGGCTTGCCACAGCAGAAACATCGCTGCGGCAAAGAATACGATGTTCGCGAGCCATGCTCCGAACACCGGACCTACTCTGCCCTGCTTGGCCAGCGAAACTCCCACCAGAGAGATGAAGTAGTAGACGAAGACCAGCACGATCGTGAGCACGAACCCGCCGGATTTGCCACTCTTCTTCGAGGAAAGTCCCAGCGGAATGCCGACCATGGCCAGCACCAGACACGCCGTGGGCAGTGCAAAGCGGTTATGAAATTCGATGAGGTACACGCGCGCCGATGCGGGATCGACGCTGGCCGCGTGACCGAGCAGCGCCGAGGTGCTGATGGCTCTGACCGGAGTTTGTTCGTCTGCCTTGTTTTCCGACGAAGCCAATTCGATCGGGATGTCAGTTTGCTGGAAGGTCGAAATCTGGTAATGATCAACTTTCGTGGGATCGGTTTCGTGTGTGGAACCGTCCTTCAGATGCAGGTGCAAGCGATCTTCGCCTTCGGGGACGAGGATGCCTTCGCGGGCCAGCGTGATGCTGGGATTGGAAGGATCGGAAATATCGGCGAGAAAAACTCCGTTCCAGACTGCACCTCCTTGAGCACTGTGCACGTCCTGCACGTAGAGGACGAGCTTGGGAAAGCCTTCATAAAACACGCGTGGTTGCACTTCATACGAAGCCTGCGCGCCTTTCAGTTGATCCTCCAGGCGTCCCAGCGATGCCAGTGACCATGGCGCCAGATAGAGGCTGTTGACCAGCGCCAGCAACCACGCCGCGGCGACGAAGATCGCCAGCACTCGGCCGAAGCTCCACACGCCCATGCCGCTGGCTCGCATGGCGGTGATTTCGCTGTCGGCGGCGAGCCTGCTCAAGCCGATCAGAATCCCTACCAGCACGCTCATGGGGATGGTGTAGGTGAGGGCAAAGGGCACAGTGTAGAAGAAGATCTCGGCAACGCTGGGCAGTGGCGCGCTGGCGCGGACCACGAGTTCCAGGATGTGTCCCAGATCGCGGGTGAACAGCACGAAGGTGAAGATCGCGGCGCCGATGAGGGCGTGTGAGGTTACTTCGCGAAGAATGTAGCGGGTAAGGATGCGCATGGTGGCGCTTGCTGAGGGCAGGATAGCATGGAGAAAGCAGTGGTCGGTGGTCAGTGGCTAGGGGTCAGTGGCCAGTTCTTGGAGCTGGAGTTATCTTCGCGCTGGAAACGGTTCTTAATGTTCCAACGGTTGAAGGTCGACCTTTGTGGATTCCTTGTCAAAATAAATTCCAACGAGGGTGGTGGATTCGGGATTCCTTTGCGTGTGTTCTGGACCAGAATCGAGGTATCCCCCTCCCCCCTCCCATCACTGGAATCATCACCTTAGCAGGAAATTCTCCGTAAAATCCGGATGTCAAAGAACTTACATACTAAAATCCGTGAAAGAAAGGACTTAGCGGCGCGACGATGCGGGTTCACCTGACCGTCACGGCCTCGACCATGATTACGCAATTTCGATGACGGCACAAGGTCAGATGTCACACGGGAGGTGTGGAAAATCTAGGGAGCGAGCGGTGTGGGTTTTGAGTGCTAACGCCTGATTACAACAATCGTCGATTCCCTCCGCCGCCTTGACTCTCGCATCCCAAACCGACTACAGTTAGCTCCTCTTTCCCCTGTGGGATCGGCTCTCACGCGTCGCGGAGTGCCGCATCTTGCGTCCTCTAGGTAACCGGGCCGCGTTCCAAGCAGAACCACTCGCCGCGTCAGAAGGTCTGAGGAGGATCACTCATGCAAAGCCAAAAACTTTCTATCGGATTCGTCGTGCTATTGGCGATCTTTGCCGTAACCATCCTCATGACGGCCACGAACGCAACCGCCCAAGCGGATTCCCTTTCCATCATTAACCCGGACTTCTCGGCGGTGCCAATTGTGTGTGCCCTCGACTATGCCTACCAAGCTACCGGAGGAGGAGACTGCAGCGGGCCAATCGACCCGCAGCAGGACTTCAACAGCGCTCCCGGCTTCGGCTGGACCATCGTTCCTGTATCTCCCCCGGTCGGCGGCGGCACTGGCGCCGGCCTCACCGACCCCGACAGCAACTTCTTCCCGCCCTCCTTCGCGGGACTTCCGTTCACCCAGGCAGCGTTCTTGCAGAACAACAGCGCCGCGCTGTGGCAGACGATCGGAGGCTTCAGCGCCGGTGGAACATACACTCTCAGTTTCTACCTCGGTTCGCGCTATTACAACGGTGGCTTTGACGGCAACCAGACCATCCAGGCGCTGATTGGCGACAAAGTGATCGGCACATGGACGTTAACTAGTTTCACCCCTTTCACGCTCCAAAGGGCGTCGTTCACGGTTAGCACAGGCGGCGATCAAACACTTAAGTTTGTTGGTCTGGCCTCCGGAGATCACACCGCGTTCATCTCCGACGTGGCGATCACCCGCTTCACGCCACTAGTCAGTTTCGACGGGACCGACGGTTCACAACCTCTACTTGGCTCTCTCGTCCAAGGCATCGACGGAAACCTGTACGGGATAACTGACACAGGTGGCAGTTACGGCTGTGGCACGGTTTTCAAAATTACAACCGGGGGAGTCCTAACCACGCTATTCAACTTCCAGGGTGATGACGACGGCTGTAACCCGGATGGAGGGCTGGCCTTGGCCGCCAACGGAGACATTTATGGATCGACCACCAACGCCGGCAGCGACGGAGGTGGCACACTCTTCAAGGTAACCCCACCAGGCGCGCTGACCACGGTACTTGGTTTCAATTACGCCCTAGGGGGCAATACTAATTCAGCGCTGCTTCAGGGCACCGACGGCAACTTCTACGGAACCACCGTCAACGGGGGCGCCAGCGGCTGCAACAAAGGCTGCGGCTCGATTTTCAAAATGACTCCGGCAGGCACACTCACTGACCTCCACGAGTTTGATTTCACCGACGGCTGGGAACCTAAAGACACACCTCTGATTCAAGCCACAGATGGAGATTTCTACGGGACCACTGCCGGTGGGGGCAGCCATACCTGCCCCTCCCCCGCTATCGGTTGCGGCACAGTCTTCAAAATCACTCCCGGTGGCGCGTTCGCGACGCTGCACAACTTCGACGGCGGCGACGGGTCCATCCCTTTCGCCGGAGTGATCCAAGCTGCCGATGGCAGCCTTTACGGGACAACGAACCAAGGCGGTGCTCACGGCGATGGCACCGTCTTCAAGATCACCCTGGGCGGCACGCTGACGACGCTGCACAGCTTCGACGGGACTGATGGCTCCGGCCCCTTCGGTGTGCTGGTTCAAGGTACCGACGGAAACTTCTATGGGACAACCAATGCGGGTGGCGCGAATGGTGATGGAACGGTATTCGAAATCACCCCTGCTGGCACGCTGACGACGTTGCACGACTTCGACGGCACAGACGGTGCGGGCGCTCAAAGCGGGTTGCTCCAAGCGACCAACGGCACATTCTACGGAAACACATTCGGAGGCGGGGCCAATGGCGACGGCACAGTCTTCAGCCTGTCCACGGGTCTTGGTCCGTTCGTGACCTTCCTGCCTGCAGCTCGTCCGGTCGGAGGCCTCGTGGAAATTCTCGGCCAAGGATTCACGGGCGCAACCGGTGTCTCCTTCAATGGAACAACCGCCGCCTTCACCGTCGAATCCGACACTTACTTGACCGCAACCGTTCCCGCCGGTGCAACCACGGGCTCCGTGACTATGGCGACGCCCAGCGGCACTCTCACCAGCAACAAAATCTTTCGCGTGACGCCGCAGATCTCCAGCTTCTCGCCGACGAGCGGCCCAGCCGGCACTACCGTGGTCATCCATGGCGATAGTTTCATCGGAGCAACCGAGGTAGTCTTCGCGTGCGGAGACAAGGCAACCTTCACCGTAGACTCCGACACTCAAATCACGGCCACCGTGCCTGCCGGCGCGATGACCGGAGCGATCAACGTCGTAACTCTGGGCGGGCATGTGGGGAGCTCCACCAGCTTCACCGTGACCCCGTGACGCTTTGAAAGCACTCGAAACAAGAGAGAGTAAGAAGCCGCCTTTCACAAGGCGGCTTTCTTATGTTCAAGGTTCTTAGAGGTTCTTGACCGTCCGTTAACTGGCGATAAATCCCCATTGCACTCATTGAGTTGCTCTTTATGCTTAGGATCGTGCTCAGGCCCTCTTCAGAAACAGCGCCGACAGCGGCGGCAGCGTGAGCTTTAACGAATGCGGACGGCCGTGGGCCGGTTCGTCTTCGGCGTTCACTCCGCCTAGATTGCCGACTCCGGTGCCGCCGTATTCCAGAGCGTCGCTGTTCAGCAACTCGCGCCAGTAGCCGCCTTCTGGAACGCCCACGCGATAGCCTACACGGACGATCGGCGTGAAGTTGCAGACGATGAGAACGGTGTCTTTGGGAGATTCACTCTTGCGCAGCAGTGAAATCGTGCTGGTCAGATTGTCGTTGCAGTCGATCCACTCGAAGCCCGCCGGATTCGTATCGAGCAGGTGCAGGGCAGGTTCGCTGCGATAGACACGGTTTAACTGTCCCACCCAGTTTTGCATTCCGCTATGAACGGGATAGCGAAGCACGTCCCACTCCAGGCTGGTATCGTGCGCCCATTCGCGGACCTGGCCGAACTCGTCGCCCATGAAGAGCAACTTCTTTCCCGGCTGGGCGAACATGTAGGCGAACAGGAGCCGGAGGTTGGCGAAGCGCTGCCGCTCGTCGCCGGGCATCTTGCCGATTAACGATCCTTTGCCGTGCACGACCTCGTCGTGCGACAGCGGCAGCACGAAGTTTTCCTGAAACGAATACAGCATGCGGAAAGTGAGCTTGCTGTGGTGATACTTGCGATGAATGGGATCGTTCTTGAAATACTCGAGTGTGTCGTGCATCCATCCCATATCCCACTTCAAGCCGAAGCCGAGGCCGCCCAAATAAACCGGCCGCGAAACCATGGGCCAGGACGTCGACTCTTCCGCGATGGTCTGAATGTCGGGATGCTCTTTGTAAGCTTCCTGATTGAAGCGGCGGAGAAATTCGATGGCCTCTAGATTCTCGCGCCCGCCAAACTTGTTGGGAATCCACTCACCCTGCTTGCGCGAATAATCCAGGTAGAGCATGGACGCGACGGCATCCACGCGCAATCCGTCGATGTGATACTTGTCGAGCCAGAACATCGCGCTCGACATGAGAAAGCTGCGCACTTCGGTGCGTCCGTAGTTGAAGATGTGCGTCTTCCAGTCGGGATGAAAACCCTGACGCGAATCCGCGTGCTCATACAAGTGCGTGCCGTCGAAATAAGCCAGGCCGTGGGCGTCGGAAGGGAAATGCGAAGGGACCCAGTCGAGGATTACGGCGATGCCGTGCTGGTGCAGGTAATCGACCAGGTACATGAAATCCTGCGGCGTCCCGTAGCGCGAGGTGGGGGCGAAATAGCCGGTGGTCTGGTATCCCCAGGAACCGTAGAAGGGATGCTCCATCACCGGCAGGAGTTCGACATGAGTGAAGCCCATACGTCCGGCATACTCGGCAAGGCGCGGCGCAGTCTCGCGATAAGTTAGCGGACGATTATGCTCCTCGGGAACGCGCATCCAGGAACCGAGGTGAACTTCGTAAATGGATTGAGGGGCGCGGAGCGAGTTGCGGGCCGCGCGCTTCTCCATCCAGTCGCGATCTCCCCACTGGTAGTCGAGATCCCATACCACCGAAGCGGTGCGGGGAGGCTTCTCGTGCAAGATGCCGAGAGGGTCAGCCTTGTCGACTTGGTAGCCGTGACGACGCGACTCGATGTGAAATTTGTAGAGCGCGCCTTTGGTCACGCCGGGGATAAATCCTTCCCAGATGCCGGATGCGCCGCGAGGGCTGAGCTGATGGGATTGAGGATTCCAGTTATTGAAGCTGCCGATCACCGAAACCTGGCGCGCGTTCGGAGCCCACACGCTGAAGACCGCGCCCGCGACTGCGTTGCGCGAAACCAGATGCGCCCCCATGGTCTCGGCCATGCGATAGTTGCTGCCTTCGTTGAACAGGTAAAGATCCTGATCGGAGAGCAGCGTTACGCGGTCAGCAGCGGCGGGAGTGGGAGCTTCGGGCATTTGCGAGTTCCTAGTGTACCGGAAAGACCTCCGAGCGGACCGAATCGCGCATGCTAGACTTTGTTTTCCAGCCATGCCTGCCCTGCGTTTGATTTTTCTCTGGCATCAGCACCAGCCTTTCTACAAGGATCTGGTCACCGGCGAATATCGCCTGCCTTGGGTGCGCCTGCATGGTCTAAAAGATTATTACGGCATGGTGAAGCTGCTGGACGAGTTTCCTAACGTTCACCAGAATTTCAATCTGGTGCCGTCGCTGATTACGCAGATTCAGGATTACGTTGCGGGGACGGCGCAGGATCCGTTTCTAAATGTGGCGGCGAAGCCGGCAAAAGACTTGACGCTCAAGGAGCGGCACTTTGCTCTGCAATATCTTTTTCAGGCCAACCCGGCGAATGTGATCGGGAGGTATCCGCGCTACTGGGAACTGCGGGAGCAATTCCGCGAACATGGATATGTGCCCGAGAAAGCGGAAAAGTATTTTGAACCGCGGTACTTCACGGACTTGCAGGTGCTGTCGCAGATTGCATGGTTCGACGAATTCTTTCTGGAAGATAAAGACGTTGCGGAGTTGATCAAGAAAGAGCGCAACTACTCGCTCGAAGATCAGGCTTTTGTGATCAAGCGCGAACGCGAACTGCTGGGTAAAGTTCTGCCCGCGTATGCTGACGCGGCGAAGAAAGGATCGATTGAGATCTCGGCGACGCCTTTCTATCATCCCATTCTTCCTCTGGTAGGTGACACCAACGCGGGAGCGGCTTCGTCGCCGGGGCTGTCTTTGCCGCAAAACCGGTTTCGTCATCCCGAGGACGCGCGTGAACAACTGGTGCGCGCACTTGACCTTCACCAGCAGGTGTTCGGCGTGCGTCCGCAGGGCGTGTGGCCGTCGGAAGGCAGCGTTTCGGAAGAGGCCCTCGCGATTGGGCACAGCCTGGGCATCAAGTGGATGGCTACTGATGAAGGCGTGCTAGGCCGCAGCACTGGCGTGTTCTTCGCGCGAGACGGCAACGGCCGCCTGCCCGCGCACCTGGCGGAGCGGCTTTACAACATCCATCGTTATGAGAATGGCCAGACCGCGATGCACATGGTGTTCCGCGACCACACAATTTCGGATCTGATCGGCTTTGTCTACTCGGGGATGGAACCTGCGGAGGCTGCCGGGCATCTGCTGCACAACATAAAAGAGGCGGCGAAACCGGTGCTAGCGCAGGGACGCGACGCCGTGGTGTCGGTGATTCTCGATGGCGAAAATGCGTGGGAGTATTATCCCAAGTCCGGGCGGGAATTTCTGCGGCGTTTCTATGACGCGCTGCAACGCGAAGCTGGTCTGGAGGCGGTCACGGTTTCGGAGGCGATTGCGCGCCATCGCGATATTTCGCCCTTGCCCTCTCTGGTTCCGGGCTCGTGGATTAACGCGAACTTTAACGTCTGGATTGGCGCTCCCGAGGACAACCGCGCCTGGGACTATCTGCATCACGCGCGAGAGTTTTATGCCGTGCATGCGGCGCAGGCCAGCGAAGCTCAGCGAAAGCTGGCGTTCGAAGAAATCCTGATTGCCGAGGGCAGCGACTGGAATTGGTGGTACGGTCCGGAGCACCACTCAGCGAACGACCGCGACTTTGACGAGCTTTACCGCAAACATCTTTCGAACGTGTATCAAGCCCTGGGAGCGGCTCCGCCGGATTACCTGGCCCAGCCGATCACAGCCGGCGAAGTGCGGCCAGTGTGTACTCCGCAGACCGCTTACATTCATCCCCGCGTCACGGGCGACATGATCCGCTACTTCGAATGGATGGGAGCAGCCATGTACACCGCCGATCAGCGCGCCGGCGCGATGCACGGAAAACAATTCCTGCTGGATTCAGTTTATGCCGGAATCGACAGCACGTTTGTTTATGGCCGATTGGACTTCGCTGGGCCAGTTCCAGATATGGAGTTTGATCTGGTCGTGAACCTGGAGTCGTGGGCAAATGGAGAAGCGCGTCCGCGGCGGACGTTGAGGCTTGATGCCAGGGTACAAGAGCGCAAGCTTACAGAGTGGAAGGTTGACGGGTTGGAGGAATCGTCTTCAGCAACTTCGGAGGTTACCTCCGGAATTTCGGCAACCAAGAGTGGTGGGCTCGCGAGGGCAGCTCTGATACGGAACTTCGAATTCCGCTTGCCGTTAGGTTCGCTGCTTGCGGCGCCCGGCTCAAGCCCCGAGACAGCGGGCGAGCGTAAGCCGGGCGCTGTCGCAATCGCACCGACCAGCCGGCTCCGGCTGCGCTTCAGCCTTTGGCACAACGGTTTGCCAGTGGATGCACTGCCAGTCGAGGGTTGGATCGATCTGCAATTGGTGAGCGAGGAAGACTTGCATTCGGGAATGTAACCTCGTGAGCCGCATAAAAGTCGAACGCCGGAAGCCTTCGCTTCCGGCGCAGTCGAAAAACCGAGACTTTCCTACTGTCCCGCGCTGGCCACTGCCGTGGTCATCGCCAACGGCCGGTTGAGTTCAAGTGTGAGTTCGGTGCCTGCCATCAACGTGGCTGAGCGATGCTTCGTGAGCCAGTGAACGCCGGTTGAGCCTGCGCCCACCGCTCCGCCGATAAGGATTCCCGGAGGACCGCCGATCAGGCCGCCGATTAACATGCCACCCGCCGTACCGCCGCCGGTTTCTAGCTGGTCGCGGCGGTCGTGACCGGACCCCTTGAATTCGCCTTCCTGGTTGACGTCCGTGCCGCCGCCGGCGTTGGTGTCAACCAGCGTGGCGTCGAGAGAGAAACGTTCGCCGGTCGGCAGGATCAGGGCCTCGGGCAGAATTCCGATGGTCGGCTTGCCGGCGATGCGGCGCGGTTCGGCCACTTTGGTTACGCGGCCTTCCACCATGGTTCCGGCAGGAATCAGCGTCTTGCCGTTGAGCACCACAGCCTGGGTCAAGCGCGCCTGGAAGGGGTCACCGGCTTTGTTGCTGAAAGTCGCGAGGGTTGTTTCAAGCCTCACCATCAGGGCCGTGCCGGCCGGCACCGGCGAACCGGTCTGCGCCGCAGCCATAACTGCGAGCAGCAACGTGCAGGGTAGAGCTGACTTCTTCATAACTCCTCCTCAGGTGTTCGAACCCATAAAACTTCCGATGGTTGCTTTGACTTTAGACCAGCCACATGGCCGTGACAACGTGCGGCGCAGCCGGGGAACCACCGAAGGTAAGAGTGCGCGAGCAATCTGATTCCGAGGCAGAGATGGACTGGCGGAAGCCGACTCGATCAGTCCGCGCCGGCGGCGGTTCCTGCAGCCTTGCGGGTGGTGGATTGTTCGATGAGGACCCCCAGGCTGGAGGCTATGGTTTCCAGCACTTGAAGATCATCTCTGGTAAAGGCATCCGCCCGTGCGCGGTAGAGGGCCAGCACGGCGGCTACGTCGGCGCTGCCTTCGAGCGGCACTGCCAGAGCCGAGCGCAGCGTGCTGTATTGCGTGGGGTTGTTCAGATATCCCGGTTCCACGGAAGGATTGCCGTTCAAGATGGGCTTGTGATTTTGGGCCACCCAGCCCGACAAACCTTCTCCAAGCGGAATGCGCAAAGAGGAAAACAGGCGGAAGTTCTCGCCGCTGACAAACTCCGCAGCCAGCAGATTGTTTTGCCGAAGGTAAACCGCCATCGAGTCATGAGGCACCAGACGCTTCAGCCGCGCCGAAAGCAACGAAAGGGTATCGTCGAGAGTGAGCGACCCGCCGAGTCCGTGGGCGAGTTCGGCGAGACTCTTTACCTGCAGGCGCGCTGCGGCGAGACGCTCCGCAGTGCTCGTGGCCGGTGATGCGTTTGGGAGTGCTTCCGCAGAGTCTGCGAAGCCCGCTGCGGGCGCCAAGCCGCGCTCAACCTTGATATCGGTTGAAAGTTTCGGCGGCACTTGCGAGGGCTGCAGGCGCGCGAGCTTTTCCCACTCGACATAGCGACACTGCAGAATTGCAACCACTCGTGGATCGAAGCCCGATCCGGCTTCGGATACAACTTTGGCCATGGCCTCATGCAGCGGCAAGGCTCTGCGGTACTGGCGGTCAGAGGCCAGAGCGTCGAGGCAGTCGACGGCGGAGAGGATGCGGGCTCCGATCGGAATCGCTTCTCCGGCCAGGCCATTAGGATAGCCGCTGCCGTCCCATTTCTCGTGATGGGCGCGCACGATGGGCACGACTGGATATGGGAAGTCGACCTGCTCTAGAATCTCCGCTCCCACCGTGGGATGGATCTTCATTTTCTCGAATTCTTCCGGCGTGAGCTTCCCCGGCTTGGAGATGATGTGTTCGGGAACGGCAAGCTTCCCGATGTCATGCAGAACGGCTGCGGCCCGCAGAGCCTCGGTTTCATCTTCGGTCAACCTCAGTTCCCGCGCCAGTTCCATTGCATAGACGCGGACTCGTTGCAGGTGCTCGCCGGTAGTTTGATCCTTAGCCTCAATGGCGAGGGCAAGAGCTTCGATGGTTCGCAGGTGGAGGTTCGAAACTTTTTCCGCGTGCTGTCTTTCCGCGTCCAGCTTGGCCAGGTACAGGCGGTAGGAGCGGTACAGCAGGTAGATCGGTGGCAGAACCAGCAGGGAAGCTTGCCATCCGATGTGCCGGTTCAGGAAGCTCACTAAGCCGGCGATGGCTGCTCCCACCAGATAGTAAGGAAATAACCAGAGATAACTTTCTCTCCAGACCTTCGGAACCGGCTTCGATTCCGTCAGGCCGATGATGATGGACATCGCGGCCGTGCCGAAGAGGAAGATCGTGATGGCAGCCACGAGTAGGGCGAGCGGTCCGGGACCGTGAAGAACATGGATGGAAACGAGCTGATATGCGCCGTAGGCAGCCGCGCTGCAAACCGTCACGTGCGACAAATTGAACACGAGTTGCACCGGCTTCGACTTCCGCGCCGGACGCCAGTAGAACTGCGCCAGCGTGCTCACCAGGCCGATCAGCAGCGTTTCCGGTAAACTCATTTCCAAAATGCCGATCAGCGTGAACAGGAAGTTCATCGAAAGCGTACCTTCGATGCCAGGCAGAGTTACTTTGAACGAAGAGGCCAGCACGGCTGCGGCAAGGTAGCAGCCAAACTTAACCGGGTCTGTGGACTGCCAGTGAAAAAACGCGAAGGTGAAGCAGCCGAGAGCCGCGAGCGCCATTCCGGCGATGAACACACGTGCGCCAATTTGACGTGCCCATGACATTGCGGAGTCCCTTTAGATTCTTGCCGAAGTGCGAGTCAATGTCCGCGCAAAACCGTTCCCACGGGTTACCACAGTGTTCTTCAATCCTGTCAATGGGTTGCGTCACGTGTTTCGCGATTCTCGGTGCTCATAATCTAAGGCAAAAACACCGTCGAGGATGCAGCTTGTCCAGTCGACATGGGACAAGTTGTCCTCGCCTCGGCCGCAGGGGACAAGCTGTCCCGTAGACCGCTAGTCCGGCTCCCCTAACTCATTGATTTGGAACGACAATCCACGGCTGCTTTGGCCCTACGCCTGCACTTCTAACTGCGGAATTCCTCCCCCCGATGAGCGGCTGCATCGCTGCTCCTGAGGGCCTATGAAAAGACTTTTTGTGCTATTGCTGATCGTCACCGGAATGATCGTCACGGGAACGCTGGCCTACGCCCAGAACCCGAAACTGTCGCCTGAATTGCAAGACTATACGGGAACTCAGCCGGTGCAGGTCATCGTGCAGTATGCGCCCGGAACGCAAGTGACTTGCACCGGGTTGCTCGGCCTTCTGGATTGCCTGGTAAACGACGTATTGAATCTTGGAGGCAAGATTGTAGGAGAGCTGCCGCTGATCAACGGCCTAGTGGCGCAGCTTGACGGCAACGGCATTCAGAGCCTCTCCAATCAGTCGAACGTCGTCTACATCAGTTCCGATCGGCCGCTGCAGTCGTCACTCAGCAACGCCGCCTATGCGGTGAATGCGCCCTTTGCGTGGCAGTCGAACTACGTGGGGACCAGCGTCGGCGTGGCACTGATCGACAGCGGCGTGAACAATCATCCGGATCTGGATCTGGGTATCCTTCCGCTCTCGCGAGTCGTCTATCAACAGTCCTTCGTGCCGGGAAACTCCAGCGCTAAAGATCAATACGGTCACGGCACGCACGTTGCAGGATTGATCGCCGGCGACGGTCTCAGTTCCACCGGCCTCGCCTACAGCAAGACCTTCAAAGGAATTGCCCCGGGCGCAAGCATCATCAATCTGCGAGTGCTCGACCAGAATGGTGCGGGCACCGATAGCGAGGTGATCGCCGCCATCAACCAGGCGATCTCGCTGAAATCCACTTACAACATCCGTGTGATCAACCTTTCGCTGGGCCGCGCCGTCTACGAAACTTACAAACTCGATCCGCTGTGCCAGGCGGTCGAGCAGGCCTGGAAAAATGGAATTGTCGTGGTCGTGGCTGCCGGCAATAACGGCCGCTACCAGCCCACCGACGGTTATGCCAGCGTCACCTCGCCGGGCAACGATCCTTATGTGATCACCGTTGGCGCGATGAAGCCCATGGGCACGCCAACGCGAGTCGACGACCTGATCGCCAGCTACAGCTCGAAAGGTCCCACCGTCGTAGACGCCTTCGTGAAGCCTGATCTCGTCGCCCCCGGCAATATGCTCACCTCGTTGGAAGCGCAGAATTCTACGCTCTACAACGAGCTTCCCGGTAACCAGGTTCCTTTCAGCTACTACGTGAAAGGCGGAAGCAGCGCAATCTCTTCCACCTACTTCACCCTGAGCGGAACCAGCATGGCTACGGGAATCGTCAGCGGAGTCGTCGCGGACCTGTTGCAGAAGAGTCCGAGGCTCACTCCGGACCAGGTGAAAGCCCGGTTGATGCTGACGGCATACAAGACCTTTCCGCAATACAGCAGCACTACCGATCCCACCACTGGGATTACTTACACCGATCAGTACGACGTCTTCACCATTGGCGCCGGCTATGTTGACGCCGAAGCCGCTCTGAGCAGCAACGTCGTGGCGCAGGGCACGGCGATGTCGCCGGTTACGACATTTAATTCAACCACCGACCAGGTGACCATGACCGCAGATCCTTCGGCGGTATGGAACACGTCGTCGACATGGTCCTACACGAACGTTTGGGGCGCTTACCAGTTCGTTGCCGGCACATCAAAAGTGTCAACCGGCGCGAGCGCAGCCGTGTCGGGCAGCAACGTGCTCTGGGGCTCGGATGCAGTGTGGGGCAGCAATGTGTTGTGGGGATCGAACGTGCTCTGGGGTTCGAATGTGCTTTGGGGTTCGAACGTGTTGTGGGGCAGTAACGTGCTCTGGGGCAGCAACGTATCGGGCGGCGAGAACTAGACCGCCACAACTAGGAAATTATCGGAGCCGGGCCTCGCACCGTGAACCGGCTCCGCCACAATCCGTCAATCACCTCGCAACCTCTTGCTGAGTCGAGACACTACCCTGTGAACCGCGTCACATTACCGTAATCTTCCTTCCGCTATAATCAAGAGCTTCGGATCACTGCATGGGCAAGGACTATAGAGGCGTCGGCTATTTAACCGGCCGGCGGCTGAGCTTCAATTCAGATCTTCCCACGGAAACGGTTCGAGTGGACGACAAGTCACGACCAACAGGTCCAGACAAGGACGGTAAGCGGAGCATGACGAATATTGGAGCAATCATCGGGCGCCAAGTGCTGGATTCGCGCGGCAATCCTACAGTAGAAGCGGAAGTACAGCTGGCGAGTGGAACGGTCGGGCGCGCCATTGTGCCCAGCGGCGCATCCACTGGCGAGCATGAAGCGGTGGAGCTGCGCGACGGAGACAGTGCGCGTTTCATGGGCAAAGGCGTGCTCAAAGCGGTAGAGAACGTCAACGGAGAGATTGCCGACGCGCTGGCGAACTGGGATGCTGCCGATCAGCGCGGCCTTGACCAAAAGATGATTGAACTCGACGGCACCGAGACCAAGAGCCGGCTGGGCGCGAATGCGATTCTGGCCGTATCGATGGCGGCGGCGCGCGCCGCCGCAGCAGAATACGGCCTGCCGCTCTACCGTTATCTGGGCGGAGTAGGTGCGAATACTTTACCCACGCCCATGATGAACATCCTCAACGGCGGCGCGCATGCCGACAACAATGTCGATTTCCAGGAATTCATGGTGATGCCGGTCGGCGCGCCGTCGTTTTCAGAAGCATTGCGCTGGGGCGTGGAAGTTTTCCATACGCTCAAGGGCGTGCTGAAGAAGCGCGGCTACAACACCGCGGTCGGCGACGAAGGCGGATTTGCACCTTCGGTGAAGTCGAACGTCGAGGCCATCGAAGTCGTGCTCGAAGCAATTCAGCAGGCCGGCTACAAGCCGGGGGAAGAAATTGCTATCGCACTCGATCCCGCAGCCAGCGAGTTCTATCAGGATAGCAAGTACGTCTTCAAGAAGTCAGATAAGTCGGCGAAGACTTCCGACGAAATGGTCAAGTTCTATGCCAAGTGGGTGAAGGACTATCCCATCGTTTCGCTGGAAGATGGTTTATCTGAATCCGATTGGGACGGCTGGCAGAACCTGACCAAAGAACTCGGCGGCAAGATTCAGCTAGTAGGCGACGATATCTTCGTCACCAACATTCAGTTCCTGCAGGAAGGAATCGACAAGGGCGTGGCCAACTCGATTCTGATCAAGGTGAACCAGATCGGCACGGTCAGCGAAACGCTGGACGCGATTGATTTAGCGCGCCGCAACGGCTACACCTCGGTGATTTCGCATCGCTCCGGCGAAACCGAAGACACGTTTATCGCCGACCTGGCCGTGGCTACTGGCGTGGGCCAGATCAAGACCGGCTCGGCTTCGCGCACGGACCGTATCTCAAAGTACAACCAGTTGTTGCGGATCGAAGAAGAGTTGGGTTCGTCAGCGCGTTTCCTGGGGCTGAAGGCACTGAATTACAAAGGCTGAAGGCACCTATCCTTGGTCGCGGAGTGATTATGAGATTTAAATGGTTGCTATCTGCGTCTCTGCTCGTTCTTTCCCTGTGCGCCGGTGCCCAGACCACTGTGTCGATCGCCCCAGACGCGGCTTCCAAAGAAGACGTCCAGAAGCTCTTCGATGTCATGGCCAGCCGTGACCAGATGGCCCAGATGATGCAGAAGGTGTTCGCGCAGGCGCGGACTCTGAACCGCGATGAGATCAGGAAGCGACATCCGGACATTACTACCGCCCAGCTCGCCAGCATGGACCGGCAGTCGGAAGAACTTCTCAAGAATTTTCCTCTCGACCAGATGCTGAGCGACATGATCCCGGTCTATCAGCGGCACTTTACCAAGACCGACATTGACGCGTTTACGGCTTTTTTCTCTTCTCCAGTCGGGCAGAAGTATCTCCACGAGATACCGGAGGTAAGTGCCGAAACCATGCGCGCGGTGTATCCCCGGATTGAGGCGGAGGTCGACGCCCTGCTCAAGCGGGCCGAGGAGAAAACCGAGGCTCCTAAGCAGTAAGCATTCACTTAGTCCCTGACCTAAGTTCGTCGGCCCGCTGTGACGTGTAACCTTGCCTTCCACAGCCGGAGCAGTCGACCATGACACCGGAGGCAGTGTGGCGAGCTCGACGGTAGCAACGCTAACTCCTTTGCTCCCAAGATTTTGCCCGCAAGCTATTGATTCCAAGAGATTATTTTGGGTTTTCTCTCTAACATGATGATTCCAATAGATCGGGGGGAGGGGGGTACCGTCTGCCTACGAAAAGCAAACCGCACGTGTCACGGAAAACCAATCGTTTGGCTTGGTCCGCGACTTGGTTACAATGGCATTATGGAAGTCGATCTCCACGAAGCCAGAGCCCACTTCTCTCGCCTGCTCAAGCGAGTAGCCTTGGGAGAACAGGTCGTCATCACCAAGGCGGGGACTGCGGTCGCTAAGTTAGTGCCCATCAACCCGAAAAAACGAAAGTTCAGACTTGGTTCGGCCAGAGGCGAATTTGTGGTGCCAGAAGACTTCAACGAACCCGACCCGGAGCTCGAAGACCTCTTCTATCAGCCCCTCCCCGAATAAAGTTTCTTGATACAAATACCTTTCTTTGGGGTTATCGCGCAGAGTTGCAAGGAAGGCTGGCCGATGATCACTTCGGACCCAGTGTTCAAAAAGTATCCAATCCGGGTAATCTGGTAGTTCAATCTCCGTTTATGAATCTCAGGCTCACTGCTCGATGTCACCGCAGCGAGCTAGGAGCTAAGCGCCAGGAGCTTAAAGCTTGACTCGTCCTAAACCGCTCATCCTGATCATTCTCGACGGCTGGGGTTATCGCGCCGAAACCAAAGCCAACGCCATCGCGCTGGCGCGCAAGCCCGTCTACGATCGCTTGCTGCGCGAGTATCCCAACACGCTGATTCACACCAGCGGACCGTTTGTCGGATTGCCCGAAGGGCAGATGGGCAACAGCGAAGTCGGGCATCTCAACATTGGCGCCGGCCGTATCGTGCACATGGACATCACCCGCATCGACCTGATGATCCAGAACGGCGAATTCTTGTCGCATCCCGTGCTGCTCGCGGCCATGAAGCACGCGTGCGTTGGCGAGCGCAGATTGCATCTCTTCGGTCTGGTCTCAGATGGAGGCGTGCATTCGCTGCAGGCTCACCTTTACGCCCTGCTGAAGATGGCGAAGCAGAATGGCGTGGATCGCGTCTTCGTGCATGCCTTCATGGACGGCCGCGACACACTACCCACCAACGGCGCCGGCTACCTCGAACAACTGCAGCAGAAGATGCGGGAGTATAACTCGGGAAAGATCGCCACCGTGAGCGGCCGTTATTACGCGATGGATCGGGACCGGCGTTGGGAGCGGATCGCCAAGGCCTACAACGCGATGGTCTTCGGCGACGCCGAAGGCGGCAAGAGTTCCGACCCGGTGCAGGGAATGAAAGATTCCTACAACCGCGGTGTCACTGATGAGTTTGTCATTCCGTTTGTCTGTACAGACAAAAACGGACAGCCGCTGGCGACGATTCGCGATGACGATGCCTGCATCTGTTTTAATTTTCGCGCCGATCGTGTCCGCCAGATCACGCGCGCACTGGCGCGCAATAGCGGGCTCAACGCGAAAGGCGGTAGCGATCTTCCGGGCGCGGTCGATCTCGATGCCACGATTCCGCGCGACCGGGTCCCGAAAAATCTGCACTACGTCTGCATGACGCAATATGACAAGAATTTCAGTCTCCCGGTGGTGATTCCGCCGGAATCGATGGCGAATATTCTGGCCAACGTGATGGGGGGTCTCAACATGCGCAACCTGCGCGTAGCCGAGACCGAAAAATATGCACACGTTACATATTTTTTTAATGGCGGAGTGGAGCAGCCGTTTCCCGGCGAAGAGCGCGTAATGGTGCAGTCGCCGAAGGTCGCGACTTACGATCTGAAGCCGGAAATGAGCGCGGCAGGCATTGCCGATGCCGTGGTAAAGGCCACGGAAGACGGCACGTTTGACGTCATCATCGTCAACTTCGCGAACGCCGATATGGTGGGGCACTCGGGCAAGATCGAGCCGACAATAAAAGCCGTCGAAACCGTGGACGCGTGCCTGGGCCGCATCGAGAGCGCGGTTCGCGCCAAAGGCGGCGCTATGCTGATCACCGCCGATCACGGCAATGCCGAAATGATGATTGACCCCGTCACCGGCGGACCGCACACCGCGCATACTACCAATCCGGTGCCGTTTATTGTTGTTGCTTCAGATGCGAAGCAGTACACCTTAAAGCCCAACGGCTCGCTGCGCGATATTTCTCCGACCATGTTGGGGATGCTGGGCGTCGACGAGCCGAAAGAAATGACAGGAACAGATCTGCGCGCTTTTCTGAAGAACAAATAAAAACCGCTGAGGATACATACGCTCAGCAGACGCGTCCTCCGAGGTAAACGTCGCAGTCATACCTGAGATCACGGGCCCCTTGCCTCGTGCTACAGTTTTCTCGCGGACGTTTGTGTCCGGTCGAATGCTATGGAACCGCGGATTATTCTTATTCATCTGGTGCTCAAGCTGGGCGTCGCCGCCGCGGTTTCCAGCAGCCTGGTGCGCTCCAAGGAATTCAAGACGCTTCTGTTTCGCGAAGAGCGCTCGTTTCGCCAGAAGGTTTACCTTGTATTGTGCATGGCGCTTCCTATCACGGCGGGCGTCTGGATTCGTCTTGCGGTCCCGAGTTTCCTGGCGGGCGATCTAAGTTTTGAGACCGCCCTGCTGCTGGGAGTGATCGGCGGACGCTGGGCGGGATCGCTCGGCGGAGTCCTCATGGGTATGCCGGCATTGCTGCATGGTGAGTGGGCGGCGATGCCGTTTGACGTGCTTTGTGGTTTTATTGCTGGCCAACTGCGCACCATGTCGATCGATAAGGACGACATCTGGTCGTTCTCTCCCTTCATCGATCAAAGCATCTTTCGCCTGATTCGGCGGAATCTGCCCACGCCGCGCCTGTTCGACTGGCAGATCATGTTCTTCACCACGGTCGTGGGCTTGCGTTTTGTGCAGACGGAACTGGCACGATACTTTCCGCACTCGATTTTCAGCCTCGAGAGCCCCGGAAACCTGTGGGTGTGGGCCGCGATATACGCCACTTCGGTGACGGCCATCGGAATCGAAATCAAGATTTTCAACGGCGTGCGCATCCAGATCAAACTGGAAGAGCAGGAGCGCTTACTTCTGCATGCGCGCATGGAAGCGCTGCAGAACCAGATCAATCCTCATTTTCTTTTCAACACGCTGAACTCGATTTCTTCGCTGGTGCGTTTCGATCCCGATAAAGCTCGCGACGTGATTTCGAAACTCGCTACCATTCTCCGGCGTTTGCTGAACAGCGCAGACTCCTTCGTGCCTCTGCGGGAGGAAGTGGAGTTCATCGACAACTATCTCGACATTGAAGTTGTCCGTTTCGGACCGGACAAGCTGCGAGTAGTGAAAGAACTGGATCCCGCATCGCTCGACGTGATGGTTCCCAGCATGCTGTTGCAGCCCCTGGTCGAGAATTCCATCAAGCACGGACTCTCGTCGATGGTGGAAGGCGGCAGCATTTATTTGCGCAGCCGCTTAGCCGATTCCGGGTTGGTGATCGAGGTGGAAGACGACGGCGTGGGCATGGCGGCCACACCGCAAGTGGAATCAAGCGGCCTGCATGGCGCCGGCATCGGCATGGCAAATATTTCGGAGAGGCTTCAGGTGTTGTACGGAGATACCGCGCGGATGACCATCGACAGCCAGGAAGGGAAGGGAACTCTGGTCCGCATCCGGTTGCCGCTTTTGCAGGCCACGGGAGCGGTTCCGGAGGCGTTCTACGAAGTGCGCTCGACCACGCGGCGGTAAAATTCTTCGTATTGGGGAACGATCCTGCTGGAGCAGAAACGAGCCTGAGCAACGGATCGAGCAGCCTTGCCCATAGCACGCAGCCGGCCTTCATCACTCAACAACTCGATCGCATCGCGGGCCATCGTATCTACATCGCCGACGTCGGCAAGGTAGCCGCTCACGCCGTGTTCGATTACTTCAGAGACGCCGCCGGTGCGCGTTGCGATGGGGACAACTTCGCAAGCCATCCCTTCCAACGCCGCCAAGCCGAAGGATTCCAGTTCACTCGGCATCAACAGGATGTCGGCGATTCCCAGCTTTTCCTGCACCTGATCCTGTTTGCCGAGAAAAAGAACATCTTCGTGGATTCCCTTTTGCACGGCCAGCCATTCTGCTACTGATCGATCCGGACCGTCGCCGATCAGCATTAATCTCGAAGGAACTTTCTTGCGCACGCGGTCGAAGATCTCGACCACATCCGAGACTCGTTTTACCGGCCGAAAATTGGAGAGATGTACCAGCAACCGCTCCCCGTTGGGTGCGTACTCGGCGCGAAGCTCGGGATTGTTATTGCGGACGTATACGTCGCAATTGACGGAGTTGTAGATTACCTCGATTTCTTTCTTCACATCGAGAACCCGCATGGTGCGGTCGCGCAGGTAGTTGGAGACAGCGGTCACGCCGTCGCTCTGATTAATGGAATAGCGGGTGATGGGCAAATAGGAACGGTCGATCCCCACCAGCGTGATGTCGGTCCCGTGCAGGGTGGTGACGAAGGGCAGGCGGCGGCCGCGCGGACCATCCCCGAGCATCTGCCGCGCCAGCAGTGCACTCACGGAATGCGGGATCGCGTAGTGTACGTGCAGCAGGTCGAGATCGTACAACTGCGCCACTTCGGCCATGCGCGTGGCCAACGCCAGATCGTACGGGGGATAGTCGAACAATGGGTATCTGGAGACCTCGACTTCGTGATAATGAATATTGGGCTCCGCGCCCCTGAGACGAATAGGCTGGGCGTAGGAAATGAAATGAATCTCGTGACCGCGCTGGGCCAGTTCGAGCCCCAGTTCCGTGGCCACCACGCCGCTGCCGCCGTACGTGGGATAACAAGTAATCCCAATCTTCATTCCGCTGTGGTCCGCCCTTTCCGCTAGTCTTGTATTCGATGGCTGGAAACAATAGAGGATGCAGATTGTACAGCGAGGCGGCAGGTTCGCGCGTGCGAAGAGTGATTTAAGGGGGAGAGGTCACTCGTCGGACTTCGGCTTTGGCATGGAGATGCCCGGATCCAACTTGTCCAGGTGAGCTTGGAAGCGTTTCTTGGATTCTTCCGGCAGACCGGTGAATTCGATGCCCATACCGACTCCAGGATCACGGGTGCGGACCGTGGCTGAGGCGGTGATGTGTTCCTGGTCGATCCAGAAATCCACCCGCAGCACGGTGGTGATCGCCAACGGCATGGCAGTCTCAACATAACAACCGTTCCCGCTGATATCGGTGGCGTTAACTCGCATGGGAGTATTCACGCGCTCGTCTTTAAATTCCAGAGGAAACGAAATCTTGTGACGCTGGAATCTCCGGCGATTGTCGGGAGTGGGAGCCGGCACGTTGGCTCGCACTTCGGCGGGCAACTGCGAAATCCACGGGCACTCCTGATCGACCACTAACTGAACTCCGACCTGCACCTTCTTTAGTCCGGTCGCTTCCGACACCCAGATTACTTTGCAGCGAGCTTTCTTGGTTTCGTATTGCACGCCGATGACGTCGCCCACCTTCAGTTCCTGCTCGATGCCTGAAATGCAGGCTCCGGCGATGCTGACATTTTGTGCGGTGGCGTTCTGATGGAAAGGTTGGTTATTCGAGCCCATGCCCCACACACGTACGCGCAGGTCTAAGGTCGCTCGCGGGGCTGCCCCAGTGGCAGACATGGATAAAGGCCTCCCAGCTAGAATCTCTGAGCCGGTTCTAAGCCAATCATAACCCAGACAAGAACACGGGAAAGGTTACTAAGGTCATTCGATTTAGAGGGGTCTGTCCCACGGAACCGGAAAACGCTACGGCTGGGTTTCTGCGAGAAGCAGATCGCGATAGGAAATCAACTCGATTCCTTGATCTAACAGCAAATGCCGCGCCTCAGGCATGGTTAAAACGCGGAGCTCGGTCTCGCGCGATTGGCGCAGGCGAGTCCTGGCTGAGGCGAGATCAGCATCGTTGTACCCCGGATGGCAAACGAATTCCCAGGTTCCTTCGGGAATGATTGCCGCGATGCCGCGGAACAGTTTTTCATCGAGAGCACCAGTCACGACGATGCCGAGAGTGCCATCGGGAGTGACAAAACCTTCCCGTCTCGCCGCTTCGCGGAACTTGGCGGCCAGAGTGCGAAGAATTTTTACTTCGGCATAGCGCGTCCAAAGACCTGGACGCGCCAGCAGCGCGCTCGACTTCAGGGGTTTGCTGGGGCCGAACGGATTGCGAACGGCGCGCACGCCGCAGGCCCGCGCAGCGCGCAGCAAAGGCCGCAGCACTGCGGGAAACAGGTGCGTGTGTTTATGCGTATCCACGTGAGAGACGCTGACGCCGGCCGATTGGAGCTTGCGAATCTGCGCGGCGGCTTCGATTTCGATCTCATGCGGATTCAAGCGGCCGGCCAGGGCGCGGGCGGCGAAAGATTTCAATCCATCCCGGAAGCGAGGGCCGCTCGAATTCGATGAGGTGATGGAAGGCAACAGTTCTGCATCGAGAACTGGCACTCCGTCGATCAAGACCACATGGCAGCCCACACTCAGACGAGGAACGGTCGCTGCCGAACGCGCGGCTTCTTCGAAGGCGCGCCCGTTGGCCATCAGCGTGGAGGAGGTCACGATGCCGCAAGTATGAGCCTCGACGATGGCGCGATTGATGCCCGCAGTGAAGCCAAAGTCATCGGCATTGACGATCAGGCGTCGCACCGCGTCAGTCTAGCAGGGGGCAGAGAATCTGGTGGCAGACAGCTGAGATTTCGGTCCTGCTGGTCGCATTAAGGTTGCAGAACTTGTTGAAGAATTGCTGCACTCGCCGAATAAGTTTCCCTACGATGCGAAGGCTTTATAATGGCTCACACGAATGCCCGTTGCCGGGAGATTGTGGAGAGGCACCGGACAGCGACACTGAAGGTTGCATTAAGTCTTACGTTTCATCGTGGGCGGTTAGCTCAGCTGGTTAGAGCGCCTGCCTTACAAGCAGAATAGTCCTTTCCAACAAGCCCATCCCGCATCTTGGTTTCTATTGTTTTTCAACAATTTGGGGAATCTGCTTCTCGTTCGAAGTTAACCCAAATGGCCCGAATTCCGACCGTAAGTGCACGGTTTCTGCACGGATGGTGCGCCTGCTTATTGGCAACGGGACGGAAATGCCCAGGTTAGCGCCCCGGAGCCAAAGGCGTTGGCGCTCAAGACTGCGGGACTAGGGCGTGAAGCCGGAGCACCGGGCCAACCGTTGTCTTTAGAGTACTCGAGTGAACTGAAATACACCGTAACCAATGAGAATGGCAGCAACCCAGAGCAGCACCACTTTGGTCATCCGAACAAATCGGTACCAAGTGGGGCGCAGGTGATGCTGTAAGTCGCGCGGGACAGCGGATCTCAACAGGATTCGTCGAGTCGGCAGTCAACGAGATCGTGGCAAAACGAATGGTGAAGAAGCAACAGATGAGATGGAACCGGCACACCGTCCAGAGTTTCCTCGACGTCCGCATTCATGTGCTGAATGGCACCTTGGAAAATGCATTTCGACTTTGGCACCAAGGTTTTCGGCCAATCGCGGAGCCGCTTCAGGGTGCGGCCTCAGCGTGATCACCCCACAACTTTGCATGCTCTCTTTTTCTTTGTCAGTTACCCCCCTAACTACTGCTGCAGCAGGATTGATACCGTGCCATCCGTCGCGTTCACCACGGCGAGATCAAGCTTGCCATCTCCGTTGAAGTCTGCCGTGGCGATTCCGATCGGGCCCTGCCCCACCGCAAAAGGCGAACCCGATGCCTGTGTGAACGTCCCATCGCCGTTCCCCAGCAGAAGCGTGACTGTTCCGTCTCCATTGTTTGCGATGGCGAGGTCCAACTTCCCGTCGTTATTGAAATCCGCCGCGACAATCGCCTGCGGCTGACGTCCAACCGCAATGGGCGAACCTGGAGCAGTCGCAAAATTTCCGGAGCCATCTCCGAGGAAAATCGTCACGTTGTTGTCGTAGTTGCAGACGGCAAGATCAAGCTTGCCGTCGGCATTGAAGTCACCCACAGTGGCAAATCCAGCTACACCCAGAGAGGCCCCTTGCGTGAACGTCCCATCACCATTTCCCAGCAGGATGCTTGAACCATCGACCGCCAGATCAAGTTTCCCGTCCCCATTAAAGTCCCCGGCGCCGACTGATTCTCCATCAAGCTCGAGGTTCGAAAAAACAGCATTAGCATTGAATGCACCATGGCCGTAACCCAGCAAGACAACCGGCGAAATGCCACTCCCGGGGAGAGGGGAGTTCC
This sequence comes from Candidatus Sulfotelmatobacter sp., assembly GCA_049673585.1. Lineage (GTDB taxonomy): Bacteria > Acidobacteriota > Terriglobia > Terriglobales > Acidobacteriaceae > Sulfotelmatobacter. Next base: position 72,661 of record JBATXV010000029.1, read on the forward strand.
CTGCAACCAGGTCCAGATTCCCATCTCCGTTGAAGTCTGCAGGGGTCAAGGACAAAGTAGGCTGCGAGAATGTATTTGCCAGCGTGTCGGAATAAGCGAATGTCCCGTCTCCCTTTCCGAATAGGATGGCTACGGCTTGATTCTGTACCAACCCAATCGCCAGTCCTAAATGACCGCTGTTGTCGAAATCGCCCGCGACTACCGGTTGGACGTAGGGCGAAGGAAAGTCATCATACGGCGGGCTTGGCACATACATGGGAGAACCGGCTGCCGGAATAAATGTGCCATCGCCATTCCCCAAAAATACAAAAACGCGGGTTCCCGACGTAATCACAAGATCGGGCTTACCATCCTCATTGAAGTCGCCCGCTGTGACCCCAACCGGCTCGAGGATTTGCAGCGGCGAGTTCGCTGCGGCCGCAAAAGATACCGTCGTTTCGGGCGCGGCCACTTGGAAGTAGACCGCATTCGAGGAGCCACCGCCCGGCCCGGGATTCACAACCGTGGCCACGGCCGTCTTCGCGTTCTCGACGTCCGCCGCCGGAACCGTCGCGGTGAGATGCTCGCTGTCCACAAACGTTGTCGCCAGCGCCGTGCGGTTGAAGTTCACCGTCGCGCTGCTGACAAATCCCGTTCCGCTCACGTTCAGCGTGAACTCGGAACTCCCCGGCGAAACCGCCGTCGGCACGAGCGTCTGGTTCAGGAATGGGATGGGATTCCCCGTGGTTGCGCCGGGATTGATCTGGATGCTCAAAAAGCCGTCGTCCACGGTCACGCCAGTCGCATCCGTTACCGTCGCCTCGAAATACCACGTGCCACCGCCTGTCGGGGTCCCGCTGATCGTCCCGCTACTGGTATTCAGCGTCAATCCGTCCGGCGCCGTTCCGACCACCTCCCATCCGGTGCCAATGGGTCCCTCGTACACACTCCATTGAAACGGAGGCGTTCCTCCGGTGAGCACGATACTCTGGCTGTACGCTGTGCCCGCCAACCCGCTCGCCAGGGTTTGAAAAAACGGAATTACCGGGTACGGGTTCACCGTAATCTGCACGGAAGCTCTCTTCGTCTGATCCGCTTGGGATGTTGCCGTCACCGTCACCTGCTGTGCGCTGGTGATACTGGTCGTCGGAGTGATATAGCTGACAGATAGCCCTGTCGAACCAGTAAGAGAACCCGGGCCAGTCAGGCTCCACGAGAGCCCCCTCCCAGACGTGTCATTCCTTACCGTGGCGTTGATCGCGACCACCTGACTCTGATCGATCGCTTGCGGAGAGGAAGGGGATAAGCTCACCGAAATGGGCGGTGACGAACTCGAACAGCCGCCCATAAGTGCCACCATCGCCAGGACGAACAGAGCCACACTGCAAGAGCAAACCCGAGACATCGCGCCACCACCGGTATTTTCTGAGGACTGAAGTATCGCACATTCACAATGCATTTCTACCCTTTCAGTTGAGCAAGCTCGCGCTCGGCGACCGTTCGATTAAAGCTCCTAACCCGTAATATGGCGGCTGCGTCCATTCCCTGACTATAGTCAGAGACTCTTTGGAAGGCAACTGGCTCGAGCGGCGTCTGGCTTACGGGTGGCCTGAATCCGGATCGGACTCTTTTGTGGAACATTGGAGCAGGCCCATACGTCACCTTTGGAATTTCTCTCACGACATCTACGCGCTGATTGGGGCGATCTCTGCCACGACGACAAGACTGAAAACGCTAAATCCTCTCTGTCGCCAGATGTCGCTCACGCTTCCTGCCTGTTGCGTCCGCAGAAGATTCGGCACGTGTGCCGACTAATCGGCACCCCGTTTAAAGTGCGAACGGGTCATTCAAATTGATTCTCCTCAATTGTTGGAAGCTAAACCATATGGATTTTTCAGCTGCGTTGCGTAACCGAAATCACGCCATTGATGAACCGGCCGTAAACCGGTGAGTTCATGCCTCGCGCAAGGCAATCATCGGGTTCACTTTCGTCGCGCGCCGGGCTGGGAGGTAGCTAGCCACCGCGGCCACTGCAAGTAAAAGTAGAGGTACGATCAGAAACACAGCCGGATCATGGGGGCGCACCCCATAGAGCAAACTTGCCATCATGGACGCAGTCGATGCAGAAACAACGACTCCGGCAACGATTCCCACGCCAGCAAGCGCGACCCCCTTGCGTAAGAACAGTTTCAGAATGTCGGCCCGCCGGGCGCCCAAGGCCATGCGGAGACCAATCTCGCGCGATCTTTGGCCGACCATATAAGCCAACAAGCCGTAAATTCCGATGGAGGCCAGAAGCACCGCCAGTCCAGCAAATCCGCCCACCAGGTCGGCAGAAAAACGGCGTGAAGCCAGTGACCGATCAAGGACGTCGTTCATAGAAGAAACATTAAATACCGGCAAACCGGGATCAATGCTCTGGATTTCATGCCGAATCTGTGGTTCGAGCAGGGTCGCGGGCAGAGACGTCCGCAACACCACGCTCAGTCGCTTGCTGGAATCTTGATAGGTCGAAACATAGATGTGGGGAACGCCATCGATGTCGAGACCGTCACTCTTGATATCCTTAACAATACCCACGACGGTCGTCCACGGCTTGGTAGGGTCTCGTCCGAACCGCACTCGGCGGCCCAGCGGATCGCGGGTTGGCCAAAACTTATGAGCGGTGCTTTCATCAATGATGGCCACCAGCGGTTTGCCGTCTTCATCGCCCTCGGTGAATGAGCGGCCGCGTAGGAGAGTCGCCTGGAACACCTTAAAATAATCGGGGCTTATCCGAATTCTCTCGGCGCGCAGATCCTGCGAGGATTCGACCGGTCTATCTTCAATCGCTAAGCCTTCATTCGCTAAGCCACCGACCGCGTTGGGGTTGGTATTGGTGGTCGGTAGGGCTGAGGTGATTGCGGCGAGTTCCACTCCCGGAATTGCCTTCATGCGCCGGAGCAACTCACGATCAAAGGTGGCTCTGCCACGAATATCGAGATACGGATCCGTCTTTGGATCGTTGGGATTCGGAAGCTGCATGTTTGCCGTGACAACTTGAGTTGGATTAAAGCCTGGATTTTCCTGCAACAGATCCCGCAGCGTACGCAGCAGCAAGCCAGCTCCCACCATCAGTATGACGGCGAACGCCAGTTCAGAGACGATTAGAACATCCCGCAAGCGGCCGGTCTTAGTGCTGTAGCCGGACCCTCGACCGCCTTCACGAATGGCCGAGGAGAGGGCGCCTTTTGCCGAATGAAGCGCTGGAGCAAGTCCAAACACTAAGCCGGTGAGAATGGAAATCAGCAGAGCGAACGCCAGCACCACCCAGTCGATTCGTACTTCGTTGAGCCGGGGAACGTTCGATGGCACAAAGCGCAGGATGAAACCCAAAGTACCCACTGCGGTTGCGATTCCCGCGGCGCCGCCGATGAGCGACAGCAGCATAGACTCGGTCAGCATCTGGCGCACTATGCGGCCGCGGCTCGCCCCCAGCGCTAACCGCACCGCCATCTCTTGTTGTCGCCCCGAAGCGCGCGCCAAGAGGAGATTGGCAATGTTCAACGATACGATGAAAACGATCAGGATTACCGCACCCATCAATACCAGCAGCATGGGCCGGACACTGCCCACCAAAGTTTCTTGCAAGGGTTGAATCTCAATTGTCCATTGGGCCTGCGGCGGGTAATCGGTGGGAAAGTCGTGGCGTAATTGGGCAGCCATGGCAGTGAGCCGCGCCTGAGCTTGCGCTAGTGTCAGGCCCGGCTTAAGTCGTCCGATTCCAGATCTTAAACCCCGGTTACCACGCATTGGCGGGGGAAAGGGATCTGCGCTGAATCCGCCGGCGCCAAACACTTCCGCGTCGCCGGAAATCGTCGGTCCAGGATGGCGAAATCCGCGTGGCAGAACCCCAATAATTGTAAGGGGATCATTGTCGATCCGGATGGTACGGCCGAGAACATTCGGATCGGCGCCATAGGCACGGCGCCACAGGCCATCGCTGATCACGGCCTCTGGAGCGAAACCAGGAGTGAAGTCCTGCGGACCATACAACCGTCCAATTTGCGGGATCACACCCAGCATGGAAAAGTAGCTGAAACTGGCATTGACCCCCTCGACACGCTCGGGCTGTTGGGCGCCGGTCAAATTCTCGCTACCCTCAGCGATCGGGGTCACATCTTCAAATACACCCGCTCGCGTCTGCAGGTCATCCAGTTCGGGCTTGGAAAACTTAACGTCCCGCAATCCTACGCCGGGCTCGTTAAAGAAGATTCGTACCAAACGATCGGGATCGCGGTAGGGCAGAGAACGCAGCAACACGGCATTCACGATGCTGAAAATGGCCGTGTTGGCTCCCACTCCCAACGCCAGCGTCAGGACAGCCACGATCGTGAATGTGGGCTTCTTGACCAGCATGCGCAAACCATAGCGAACATCCTGAAGTAAAGTCTCCATGTGGACGCTTCCTTTCGGCCCCTCTGCCTGCTAAGACTCGTAAACTGCCTACCATACCCGGCACACATTCGCCGCCGGCTTCACCATGGGTTGGCCGGATTTGCAGGAGAACACCTCCGCGAAGTCGGGCATGTTTACTACGACCCCGTTGATCCGGTAACGCGCGGGAGAATGCGGATCCGTCATAGCTCGCACCCGCATGTCTTCGGGACGTTCATTGGCGCAATCCCACTGCGCGAATCCAACAAAGAAGCGCTGCTCCGGAGTGAGGCCATCGACAGGCTGAAGGTTCTTGTCTTTGTTGGCATCCTTCCACGCGATATAAGCCAGAATCTCGCCGCCCAGATCGGCGACATTTTCGCCCAGCGTCAGCTTGCCGTTGACGTGAACGTCCTCCACCGAAATATATCCCGAATATTGATCGTCCACGCACTTGGTGCGGGCGTCGAACTTCTCGCGGTCTTCTTTCGTCCACCAATCCTTCAGATTCCCTTTCGCGTCGTACTGGCTGCCCTCGTCGTCGAAGGCGTGGGTGAGCTCGTGGCCGATGGTGCCCCCGGTGTTGCCGTAGTTGGGAGCGGCATCCATTTTCGGATCATAGAGCGGCGGCTGCAGCACTCCGGCGGGAAAGTTGATGTCGTTCATCTGCTGACTGAAATAAGCATCCACGGTAGGGGCGGAGATGTACCATTCGCCGTGATCGACCGGCTTGCCGATTTTGTTGATGTCGCGGAGATTCTCGAATTGGTGGGCGCGCTCTACATTGCCGGCAAAATCGTCAAGCACGATCTTCACCGAGCTATAGTCGCGCCACTTATCGGGATAGCCAATCTTGTTGCGAATTCCGGCCAGCTTGACCAGCGCCTGCTGCTTAGTTTCCGGGCTCATCCAATCCAGGGCTCGAATGCGCTGGCCCATGGCGTCCTCAATGCCCCGCACCATATCGAGCGTGCTCTGCTTGAGTTCCGGAGAAAAGACCTTGGCCACATAAACTTGGCCCAGCGCCTCGCCCAGGTCATAGTCGACATACTGCACGCAGCGTTTCCAGCGCGGTTGCATCTCTTTCGCGCCGCGCAAATACTTGCGATAGAATTCGAAGTTTTCCTCCACGAACTTGGACGAAAGATAGGGAGAAGAAATGTCAGCCACGTGGAAGCGCAAATACGTTTTCCAACTATCGACTGGTTCGGAAGACAGGAGCGTGTTGAGCTCTTTAATAAACTCAGGCGCATCCACGTTAAGAATGGCAAACTCCGGATACTGCATTTCGCGGTAATAACCGGTCCAATCAAAGTTGGGCGCAAGCTGAGTGAGATCGGCGACCTTCATCTTGTGAACCAGCTTGTGGGGATCGCGGCGCTCCACGCGAGTCAGCGAAGCCTTGGCCATGGCCGTTTCCAGGCGCATGACGGCTTCCGCGTTCTTCCGGGCGGCGTCCGGGCTGTCGCCGATCAACTCGAAAACTTTCTGCGCGTGCTGCAGGTAGCGTTCGCGCGTCTCCTTCGACTTGGCGTCGTTTTTGATGTAGTAGTCGCGATCGGGCATGCCGAGGCCGCCCTGATCCACATCGGCAATCACATGCTCGGAGTCGTCCGGATCTTGCGTCGAGCTCGCTGCAAATAGCATGGAGCTGTTGTCAGAGTACTGGGAGTAGGTTCGGTCCAGCCTTGCCACCACCGGCATGATTTCCTTGGCCGACTTGATCCGCGCGATGGCATCGAGCTCCGGCTGAATCGCCGAGAGGCCCCGCTTTTCCACCGCGCCTTCTTCCATGCAAGCGGCATAGAAATCGCCAATCTTTTGCGTGACGGCATTGCGTTGGGGTTTACTTGGCTGATCGGGCTGGGCCGCCTGCTCCAGCATGCCGCGAAGAAAGATCAGATTATCCTGATAGAGCTTGAGGTAGACCGACCATTTGGTCTGATCCGGAGGGATGGGATTCTTCTTCTGCCAGCCGCCACAGGAATATCGGTAGAGATCCACGCAAGGGTCGACGGACTTGTCCATCGACGTAAGGTCGAGACTGGGGCTATACGGGAGCGCTGGTTCAGAAGACGGTTGGTCGGCATTGGATTTGTATTCGATCTCCTGACCCTGCGCCAATGCTTGACCAGCCAAGGCACACGTAAGGAGCGCAATGAATGCTACGCCCGCTTTCTTTTTGTTCATCTGATTGTTCATCTGGCATTTTCCCTTCACATCTTGATTTCGGGTTTGCTTGGCGAGCTGCAACTTCGCTGAGGACCATCCCTTATCTTCGGGCGATGTCGCCTGCACCCAGCTCCTTCCAGGAAAGCGCTTGTGACCATCAACTCCACTACGCGTGTTACTTGCGTCCACGCGAACGCTGGGACTATGGATTATCAAGACCAAAACTAGCACCGACAGCCTCAGCGGCGTGCCTCTAGCACTCAGAATTCATTTCACTTATCGACCTCGTGTAGAGTAGCTCGTTCGACTCCTGAAGGCGCCACGGAGCATGGATCTTGCGGTTTGGCCGAACTCGGCATGAGTTGTGGAGATAACGCGGTAACCGTCCCGGTGATCGCATCCTGAATCAGCACTCCATTACGTTCCAAAGTTGCCCCGGTGGCGCGATCAAGTTCTACTCGGGCTTTCTCGTAGATTGTTCGGGCGGTAACCAAATCCAGCTCGGCTACCGAAAGGTCGCGCTGGGCTGTCATGGTCTGGTAACTTGAGCCTGCTCCCAGGTCCTGCTCTTTTTTTGTGATCTCGAATGTGCGCTCGGCCAGATCTCTGCCCTTGAGGGCTGATTCCACCCTGGCACGCGATTGTTCCAGGGCATACTGCGCATTCCGCACTTCGATCCGAATTTGCTTTTTCAACTGCTCACGGCGCAGTTCGGCTTGGCGGTATTCGAGCTCGGAGCGGTACTGGTCGGCCTTGGCCACACGATTTCGAATTGGAATGTTGAGATTGAGTCCGATGTAATAGTCCGGAGAAGAATTATTGAATGCGTTCCCCAGCGCGCCGGCGAAATTCGTGGGGACGGTCGATGTGTTAGGGGCTCCAGCTAAAACGGGATTGTAATTCGGATTCAAAGGCCCGGCCAATCCCGATCCGCCGTAGAATCCCACCAATGAGAGCGAGGGCAACAACGCATTCGTCACCGCCTTGCGGCTGATCTGGCGGTTCACTAGATCGATGTCAGACTCTGCGAGTTCGGGGCGATCCTGCAGCGCCTGCGCGATAAGGTCCTGAACGGCCTGGCTGGCCACCGGCTGTGTCGATTCCAGTCGGTCCGTGGGAACCACCGGCATAGCTTCCAACACAGGATCGTCAAGCCTTCTGGTCAGAGCGTTCTTAATCAGCAATTCCTGCAATTGCAGCGTGGTTCGTGCGACGGTCAAATCCTGATCGCGCCTTGAGACTTCGGCTTCGGCGCGCATCACATCCATCTCGGGAATGCTGTCCAGTCGGAGCTGTTTTTTTGCAGTATCCAGCGACTGCTGCGCGAATGCCAAGGATTGTTCGCTTACTTGCGCCTGTTCATAGGCATTGACCAAGTCCCAATAAATGTTCTCGATCTGCGTGACCGTGACGATCACTTGATCTTTGAAGGCGATATCAGAAATCTTTTTGTTGTTATTTGCGATCCGGAGATAGCGAAGATTAGGGCCGAAGCCAAATCCTGCAAGCAATTGCTGCTGGAATGAAAACTGGTACATCGAAGTAAGGGTGGGAGACAGATTGTAGAGAGGGCTGTTGTTGGTTTGGCTGTTGTTGTTGAACTGTACTGAAATGCTGGTGCCAGTTGCAAAAGCCTGCGAATAACCAACATTGATTTGTCCGGTATTGAGCTGTAGCGAAGGCACGCCGAAAATCTGCAGACTGGCCTGAGGACTGGTTTGATGCTCGGCGCCGACTGTAGCGGTAATCGCGGGATCGTACGATGCCACGGGAGTTCCTACCCCCAAGGTTGATTGCACCAATCCTGAAGCGCCCGCGCCCGCGCCGCCTGCGCCGCCGGTCGTGCCGCCAGCGCCCCCGCCAGGAG
>JBATXV010000030.1:0-241627 GCA_049673585.1 Candidatus Sulfotelmatobacter sp.
AGATGGTGAGCGCGGTAGGAATCGAACCTACAACCTACTGATTAAGAGTCAGTTGCTCTGCCAATTGAGCTACGCGCCCACGGTGGGAGTGTTGCTGGCGGGACAATTTTCGATTGTAACATCTCTCTCGCGTCCGGTCATCGGTGCGACGAGGGCCGCACGGCTTATCGACTGAGGGGACGATAGGCGCAGGCTGCGGGATAATGCTATCTGAGTTGCGTGCGCTCTGGGTCGGTCCCGAGGCGCAGGAGAAACGTCGCTAGGAACGCTGCTGTACTTCCGCAGCCAACCCGCCGGCGCTTTCGCTGACCACGGGGCGACGCGGGGGCAACCGCTGTGGCGCCACCTTCGGGTTGAGGCGCCGCTCGACTGTGCCGATTACGGGAGCATCTTCCATCCCGTCTGCGTAAGCCATGGAGACGAACCGTTGCTCAGAGCACAGGCGATCGATCATTCGCTGTTGCCCGGTACTGAGCACGGCGTGGGGAAGGATGGGAAAGTTGCGGAACATCCAAAGAAAATACAAGCGCTGAAGAAGAGAGGGCATTAAGTAACGCGGCCCGATCGGGGTTTGCACCTGGACCACACCGTCCGACAGTTTCTCAATCCACATACTAGGCCCACCTAGGTTCCTGAGTTTGGCCAGAGCAATTCTAGGGCCGCCATTATTGCACCAAGGTCGGTGCCATGGGAAGCATTTTCTGAGGATTTCACAAGCCTCCCTTCGTCCCCAGGCACTTCTTTCCCGGAGGATAGGGAACTTTTGCCAGCTTCGGGTTCTTGGGCGAGCGTAGCCGGTGTTGGCATCAATCCCACTGCACCATTTTTGGTGCAGCATCAGAGATGGTGCGCACAGCGTGGCGCGAGAAAGCTAGGCCGGAATCTCGGGCAGGACGTCCATTCGCCGGATTTCGGCCGCGACTCCGAAGTCGGTTCCGGGTCCCTGTTCCACGCGCAAAACCCGGGCATGGCAGCAGACCCAGCATTTTTCCCCGGAGGTCAATTCCGGCGGGAGAATCAGGACCAATTCCACTTCCGAACCCTCTACCATGCGAGAGTTCGTATAGAGGAATATGCCATTGGCGCTGACGTCTCGAGTCTGGGCGCTTACTTCTGGATTCGCAGTAGTACCGCGGACACGCACCGGCAAGGCGGCAACAACTCTCTCACGGGAGCGTCGATCGATGTTAGATTTCATTAATCAATCTCATCAATCCCAGCCCGAACTCGAGATGGGAAATCAAAAGCACGCACAGAAACGTCTCGCTTTCCCGCGGGCGTTGGACAGTATAGACCAAATCTGTGGGATCCGTTCGGGGACACGTTAGAAGCTGCTTACATTTCCGGGCGACGCAGGCGCGCGGCGGGCACCACCAGAGCTTGCTCCATTGTGGGAACGTTGGTGCCGCGTAGCTTGGCCTCGGCTTCGGCGAGCTTGTCGGGCTGATTGGTCTGGTAGTAGGCCTGCACCAGCAGTTCCATGGTGAAGGGATTGTCCTGGTCTTCTTCGAGGTAAGTGATGGCTTCGTCGAACTTCTTCTGATCCATGAGCAGAGTTCCAGCCGCTCCATTGTAGGAACTCTGGACGACTCGGTTGCGGCCGCCGACAGCCAGAGCCTCGAGTTGCTTCAGAGACTGATCGGCCAATGGCTGGTTGCCCGCTTGCGCGGCGCGCACGCTGCGGTTGCGCAGAATGCGGGACAGTTCCTCATCTTTGTCGCCCTGGGAAATTGCGCCGTGTCCCAGCGAGTCCTCGGCCCGCTGCAGATATTTCAATGCGGCGTTATCGTCCGTTTGATATTCGGCAAGGTGCCGGTAGGCCTGGGCTTCCTGCAAGTCCTGATCCTTGGCGTGGGCTGTCTGGGCAACTTCCTGGAATGCCTTGTCGGCGTCAGCGAACTTGCCATCGCGCACCCAGGTCATTGCCTTCTGCATGCTATAGGTGAGCCGGTCGGCTTCGTTGTGAGCGTAGCGGATGGCCTTGTCGTACTCAGCCCGCGCCTGCTCCTGGTTGCCCATCAGAGCGTAAGTGTCTCCCAGTCCGACCTGGGAAGTTACAAAGTCAGGATCGATGCTTAACGCAGCTTGGTAGTGCTTCAGAGATCCTTCGAAGTTTCCGGCCATGCGCAGCAGTTCGCCGTAAGAGTCCTGCGGATTCGGTTCTTTGGGCAAGAGCGCGACATAGCGATCCATGGCGGCGAAAGCTTTGTCAAATTGCCGGTTGCGCGCATCCACGTACGCCAAATCGTTCAGCGCCGGGGGAAAATTCTTGTCGAGAGCCAACGCCTTCTCAAACAATCTCTGCGCCTGTTCGGACCCGTTTTCGCCCATCAACCAATTGCCGGCAAGATAAAGCAGGTGCTTGTCCTTGGGAAACATCTCCAGCATATCGTTCATGGCGGAAATGCCGCCGATGAAGTCGCCCTCCTGCACCTTGGCGATCCATTCGATCATCAACTGCTCTCCCGGAGTCAACTTGGGCGCGAGTGCTTTGGCTTTTTCATGGGCTGCGCTTACTTCTTGGGGATTGCTGCTGTTGAATGCAATCCAGGCCCAGGCGAGGGCCAGATTGGGATCAGCTTTCACGGCCGTTCGCCAATCTTCGTTGCTGCGCTCCAGGTAAAGATTTTCATAATCCTGCATGCCCTTCTCATAGAGCGAACGGGCCTCGGCCGACGAGGTGGTCACCGGCATGGCAGCCGTGGCGGACTGCTTCAAGTGGTGGGCATGAGCCGAGATGGGCGCAGCAAAGCAGATACCAATGATCAGAATAAGGACAGCGTTCATGGAGCGACGCATCAAGATCTCCGCAACCGGGCTTTGGGGAAAGGTTATGACCGCAGCGTAGCATCGCCGGAATCCGGTTACCTAGTGACGGAAGTCACACGACGGGTGGGAGCGCTTGGGCGGTGCCCCGGCCGCAAAGGTTAGCCACAAGACAGTTTCTAACCCTTGTCCCAAGAGTCAACCTTGGAGTTCTCGATGCGAAGGATAGATTTCACGAATGGGAACTTCGGAGCTTGAGCTTCAAAAGGTAATGCTTACGCCACCGCGAATGGAGCGGGCGGCCTGCACAAGATAGATGGTTTGGCCATCCTGGCCCATGACTGGCACATAGCCTTGCGCCAGCAGATTGCGCACGTCGACCAGCGCTTCCATGTGTGCAGGAAGGAAGCCCAGGGTCGGAATCCGTTGCCGGATGAAAAGATTCAGGAAGGGATCGCTCTGTCCTGCCGAGGCGTTGAACATATCCACCGGGGTTAATGCTTGGCCATCGATCCAGCGATAGGAAGCAATCCACCGGGTCTGGGTGCGAGAGACGGCGCCGGAGAGCTTGGCAGCGAGCGCCTGACGGCGCTGGGTGGTGATCCACTGCTGGGCGTCTTGAAGTTCAACATCCGGCCTGGCGAGATCAAGAACGCCGCCATAGGCATAATCCAGGGTCGCCGTGAGATCGGAACAGACCTTGCGTTCGAGTACGATTCGCACCCCAGGCGTATCCAAAGTGCCGCCGGCATAACTGAAGGTGCCCGAGTAGATATCGGGCAGGAGGAACCCGCCCGCGGAGGTCACTTCGCCGGTGCCGGTCAAAGCCGTGTTGTCGACGCGATCGCTGAACCCCGCCACTTGCACGCGGTTGTTGCCGATGCGTCTTGAAATACTGAACTCCTGGTGGTGAGCGCGTTCCAGCCGGGTGGAAAAGTTAGTCATGCTGACGCGCGGATCGGCTTCGCTCAGATCTGCTGGCGCTGAATCGAAACCCTTCTCGTCCCGCAGGTTGGGCAGCGAGGTCGCGTAGTCGTATTCCAAAACGGTATTGGGAGAGAGGTGCGCGTCAAGGGAACCATAGGGACGGAACGCGGTGACGTGCCCGAGAAATTGGATGGTCTGCAGTTCGCTGCCAAATCTTAACTCGAGAACGTCGCCGAGCGCGAAATCATCGCCCGCGTTCAGCGCCAGCGCCTGCAGCGCGGCATAGTGCAGGTTAGGATCGGAAGGCGCGAAACGACGTGCCGTAACAGCCATCGAAGGCCCGGAACCATCGGGCAAAAGGCGCGAATACGTGGCTCGCAGAACGGCTGCCGGAAGGCTGTCTCCGTAGCCTATATTTCCGCTAAGCCCGACGCGGGACGCGGAAAAAATGGAGCGCTCCACCGAGAACCCGGTGCTCATGTCCGAGCCGCTGCCGTAGCCCGCTGCCGCCGAGCCAGCCAGGAATGAAAGGCTTGCCTTCAAGTCGTGATCCTGCTGTTCGGCGCCCGTCGCGGGATCGCTGAATATGCGTAGCACGGGGCGATTCGCCACGGAACGCAAGGTCCACTTCCAGCCGTCATCATCGGCGGTCCCACGCAGCGGCCCCACTCGAATCGCGTTCAGCAGCGTGTTCAGAGTGATGTTGACGTGAACGCTGGTGCCGGGCTGCAAACCAATCCTTTCTTGCAGGGCGGGAAGAAACGAGGGAGCCGAAACTTTGATGGAATATAGCCCGGGGAGCAGTTCCTTGGTCGAGTAGAAGCCGGCAGCATCGGTAAAGATTGTGAGGGTGTGCGCCAAGGCGGAGCTGGCGATCTCCACCACAGCACCCATCTGAGGAGTGCCGGAGGCATCGCGCACGAATCCCGAGATGTCGCCGGAATGCTGCCCGGCCCACGCAGGAAGCGACAGCGCGACTACTACCACCCAAGATCCGAGCTGGCGAAAATTCACTCCAACCCCCGGGGAATCAAGCAGATCGTTACTCTACAGCAAACGTCGCTGAAGGATCAATAGTCTGCTTCGAGACGTTGTCGTTCACTTTGATTTCGATTCGATATACGCCCGGCTGCAGGTTGGCCGAGGCAATCGATTTCTGCAAAGTCACTTGCTCGCCCACGTTACCCATCGTCGCGGTGGACTCCGTTTTCTGGACCACCGGTTTGTTGGTGGCAACGTTCACGATGTCATATTCAAACGTAGCCGAAGGCTTGTGCGTCTTCTCATCCACGCCCAGGTTATAGACCTGCATCCAGAAGTTTACTTTCTGGTCACGGCTTCGTTTGAACAGGGCAGGTTGGCCGTTCGCTGGAGCCACGCGTGGGCGAACCTTGTTCAAGCCGATCACGAATTGGCCCGTGCTCACATCTTTGGTAGGCACCGGCTCCATCACATCAGCCACGATGAGCGAGGAGGTCGACAGCTTGTCGTCCGAATACTCAGGCACGACAATACCGCGGCTCCACAGGCCTTTGCGGTCGCCGTTCACGTCCTTCACCGCAATCTCCACCTTGTAACGTCCGGGACGCAGCGGCAGCGCCTTCCAATACACCGCCGAATTCTCCGCCGCGCGCGGCAGCAACTCTGCCGGGATATCCACCTGGACCGGGTCTTCCTGGGTTTGGACAATGCGTCCGGTCAACGTGCTCACGCGCATGAAGATATTGACGGTACCGCGCTCTACGCCATCTCTGTTTACAAACGTGATGTCGCGATACTTCAACTGGACGGTGATCGGCACCAGCACCGTATCCCCGGTGACCTTCACAAAATCGGTGCGGACATCGAAGGGCATCAGGTTGGTGATGAGCTTGGTGTTGACGATTTCTTCCAGGTCCTTGTATTTGACCGGGGGCGGCGCTTGCAGCTTGGCATACGTCTCCAAACGGTCAAATTCTTTGGTTTGGAGGTCGTTACTATTCGGGCCGGTTCCCAATTGCTCCAAGCCGCCACCCTGGAAGCGGGCTGTCTTGCTGGCCATGCCCATCTGCTCGTACAAGGTCAGACCGGCGTTGGGCGTGTATTTCAGCGCATCCTTCTCTGACCGGTCAATCGTCATGTGGTAGTCGCCGCACATGCAGGTGTCGACGAATTCGATGATGATCTCCTGTCCGATGCCTTCCAAATAGCGATAGCGCCAATCTTCAAAGGGGAAGGTCGAAGTCTCGCCGCCGCCCTCTTCAATGGGCCGCTCGTAGGTTCCTCCGGAGGGGTGCGAGTCGACCTCGTCGGCTGGACCATACATGATGTAGATCCGGCCCCGGTCGCTTTTCCAGCCCGGGATTCCCGCGGCGAAATGCTCGTTCGCATAAGCGATGCGCCGGTAGTGTTCTTCCTTGTATTCGTTCTCTTCGGTGTCAGGCGTGGGGTCGCGGCGTTGCCAGAAGGCTTCGATAAAGTTGTCGCGCTCTTCGTCGTTCGAGAGCTGCTTAAAGGCGGCTCTTTCCTCGTCGGTGATGATCCAGACTACGTCCTCGTTCAGCCACTTCTTGTAGGTTTTGCTGAGTTCGATGTTCAGATTTCGTTTCTGCTGTTTCTTCTGTTTTTCTGAAGGTGGGCGCTTGAGAGGATCGCCCTCATCGCTGGGTCGCGCCTGGGTTCCGTTTACAGTGGCGCCCGACTTCTGATCGCCCGCAGAATTGCCAGCAGCGGCGGGTTCGTCGTCCTGAGCAATGGCTGAACCGCCAAGACCCATGGCGATAGCCAATAAAACCGGAGATAAAAGGTAACGCGAACCAACCCGGAACATGAGAGGGACTCCTGCCACGACGAACTTCGTCGGTCTATTTTAGGCCCTCAGTTGGGCGAAAGCAAGGCTAAGTCACGTCAAAAGAATGGATTGACAGCCCGAGCCAACCCTTCCGTTGGACGCGGTCGGTCTCCTACGGAGTTGCCCCCGATGCCGCGAATATTTCCTGGACCGGGCGGGGACCAAGCTATAATTTTCAGTTGCTATAATTGCGCGTTCCGGTCGGCCCCTGTTCTCGGGTCCTTGGGGTCTTAGGCACTCCATCCCAGCTTGGAACTTTCCTGCCAGCAGGATCGTACCCCTGAATGTGTGCCCGTACCATCGCGAACCGGTTAGCGCGGCCCCGAACCGTGACGGAAGCCATGAAAGCCTGGAAGAAAATCGCGATTGGCATCGGTGTGGTGGTCGTCCTGGCCGCCATTGTCGGGTTCACTGTCTATCAGAGCGGTAAGAACGTGGTTACGGTGCAGACGGGGAAGGCCCAGCGGGAGGACTTATCCTCGATAGTGAGCGCATCCGGCGAAATCAAGCCCAAGACCTACGTCAACATCGGCGCAAATGCTTATGGCAAGATCACCCACCTGTACGTTAAGGAAGGGGATCACGTAAAGAAGGGTCAATTGTTGGCGCAATTGGAAAACGTGCAGTCCTCGGCGGATGTGAGCGCGAATCAGGCTTCGGTCGAAGCCGCGGAAACGGACGCCATCGCGGCTGATGCCGCTCTGAAGACCTCACAGGCTGATCTTCTGCGCGCCCAGGCCGACTACGAGCGCAACAAACTGGACTGGGATCGGGCGCAAAATCTTTATAAGGATGGACTGATCGCAAAATCCGACTTCGATAGCCGCCAGAATGCCTGGGCCACGGCAGATGCCGGACTGGTTCAAGCGAAGTCGCGTGTGGCGCAGGCAAAGGCGCAGAAAGACTCCGCGGACGGGCACGTCGATCAGGCGCGCGCCAATCTCACCCGGGTCACCGATGTTCTGCGGAAGACCACCTACGCGGCTCCTTACGATGGAGTTGTCACCAACTTGCCGGTGCGGGAAGGCGAGTCGGTAGTCATCGGCATTCAAAACGCTCTCGGCAGCACGTTGCTCACGCTGGCCGACATGTCGGTGATCACGGCTGAAGTGAAGGTGGACGAAACCGACATCGTGAACGTGCACCTCGGCCAGTCCGCTGAGGTCACGATCGATGCCATTCCTAACAAGATTTTCCACGGTACGGTCTCCGAAATCGGGGACAATGCCATTGTGCGCTCCACAGGCGTTGCTACTTCGCAGCAGGCCACGGCCAGCGAAGAAGCCAAAGACTTCAAAGTGGTGGTAACGGTTAACGATCCTCCGCCAGATCTGCGTCCGGGTCTCTCCACCACCGCCAAGATCACAACGGCCGCCCGCAGCAACGCCCTGACGGTTCCGATCCAGGCGCTCTCTGTACGCACTAAGGCACAGTTGGAGCAGGAGAAATCCGCCCCGGGCTCAGTTCATGCAGCGGCACCGGCACCGAAGGAAGTTGCATCCAAGGACAGGGGTAGTAAAGACCTGAAACAGGACGTGCAGGGTGTCTTCGTCATTCGCAATAAGAAGGCGGAGTTCGTGCCGGTGACCACCGGCATCGCCGGGACCAGCGACATCGAAGTGCTCAATGGCTTGCACGAGGGGGACGAGGTTATTACCGGCAGTTACAAGGTTTTGCGCACGCTCCGTTCCGGGAGCAGCGTGAAAATCGATAACTCAGCCCCTAAGAAGGAAGACGAAACATAACCTTCGCCAGCTTCATCCGTCCAATGGAGAAGCCTGTACGGGTCTCGAACAAAAAACGGAGCTCTCGGAGTCGAATCTAATCTCGGAGAACCCAGTGGCACCGGAGCAGGAGAAAAATATGGCAGCCGCAGAAGTCATCAGCATGCCCACGAACGCCGTTTCAGTGCCACCGCCGCAGTCCTGCATGATCGCGGCTGAGGATCTTTGGAAGACCTATGACATGGGCTCGGAGCAGCAGGTGCACGCCCTGCGCGGAGTCAACCTCCGCATCGAGCGCGGAGAGTATGTTGCTATCATGGGACCCTCAGGCTCGGGCAAATCGACGCTGATGAATCTCATCGGCTGCCTGGACACTCCCACCAAAGGCGAATACTGGCTCAACAGCCAGTTAGTGAGCGAGCTCGACGACGACGAACTAGCGCGCATCCGCAACAAGGAAATCGGCTTCGTATTCCAGACCTTCAACCTGCTGGCCCGCGCCACGGCTCTGCACAATGTGGAGCTGCCGCTGATCTACGCCGGCATTCCAACCGGAGAGCGCATCGAACGCGCCAAGGCTGCACTGACAGCGGTGGGCATGGAATCGCGCATGACGCACAAGCCCAATGAGCTTTCCGGAGGCCAGCGTCAGCGCGTTGCAGTGGCTCGTGCTCTGGTGAACCGGCCCTCGATCATCCTGGCGGATGAACCCACGGGCAACCTCGATTCAGCAACCGGAAACGAAATCATGGCCTTGTTCGACCGCCTGCATGCGGAAGGAAACACCATCGTGCTGGTCACCCACGAGCATGATATCGCCGAGTATGCTCACCGCGTGATTTTCATCAAGGACGGAGTGGTGGAGCGCGACGAGCGCAAGAAGTAATCTCCTGGCTGCGCTTTTTGCGGACCTAACCCCAGCTGGCCGCCGACTTTCCCGCGACGGAGGACGGTTCCACCTGCTCATCCGCCTTTGCCGACGCCGACACCACCTGGTCGCGCCCGCCACGTTTGGCTTGATAAAGCGCAGCGTCAGCCGCCGCCATCAATTCCTTGGGCGACGTGCCGTGCACGGGAAACGCCGCCACTCCGACGGAAATCGTGACCATCCCGAGCGACTTGCCCTGATACATGATGGTCAGTTCCCTCATTTTCGTTCGCAACTTCTCGGCTCGCGCGCGTGATGTTTCCGCATCCGCGGTGGGCAGGATCACCACAAATTCTTCTCCTCCGAACCGACATACAAAGTCTTCGGCCCGAATGCCCTTGGTCAGCGACGCTCCGGTTTCGCGCAGCACCACATCGCCGGCGTCGTGGCCATAGGTGTCATTGAACTTCTTGAAATGGTCCAAGTCGATCATCAAAATTCCCACCGTCTGCTCCGCTCTTGCGGCGCGCCGCACTTCGCGATCCAACACTTCCTCGAGGTAGCGCCGGTTATAGAGACCGGTTAAAGCATCGCGCACCGACTGGGTGCGCAGCGCTTCCCGCAGCCTGATGTTGGCAATGGACAATCCAATTTGCCCTGCAAATGTTGTCTTGAACGAGAGTTCGGTTGCGTCCAGTTGTGGCGCCTCATCGGTGGCCTGGAAGTGCACGATCCCAAGGGTTTCTCCTTGGGCCAGTATCGGGGCGCACAAATACGTGTTCTTGACCCCGGCCGCATGGGCACAGGGCGCCGTGGAGTCGCCCGCTAATACCAGATGCGGGTGCCCCGTCCGCAACGCCCAGCAGGAAGCCGGCTCAAATACCAACGTGGGAATGTGGCAGTCACCCCATGAACCGATCGTTTCGGTGACGTTCCGCGAAGCGTCCAGCAGCGCCATGGCTCCGGGGACCGTGGAAAATATTTTGGGCGCAAAGCCCAGGGCGGCCGCGCACACTTCCTCTCGACTAATGCAGCTCTGCAGAAGTTCGCCCATCCTGGCCAGCGTGGCGGCTCGCTCCGACCGCCTCTTAAGTTCTTGCAGCATCCGTTCGTTCTGCTGATCGAGTTCCCTGCGGGCAAAGTCTTTCTCCACCATTTCTTCCTGCAAACGAACGTTGATGTCGGCCAACTGCATGGTCCGCTCCAGAATCTGCTCTTCGAGAATCTGTTGGTTTTGTTTTTGACTCTCGATATCGGTACAGGTGCCGAACCATTTGACAATCTCTCCCTTCGCGTCCCGAATAGGATTGGCTCGTCCCAGGAACCATCGGAACCCTCCGTCTTTCCCGCGCAGGCGGTATTCGACGTCGTACGGATTGCCGGTGCTGAGCGCACTTTTCCACTTTGACACGCAGTCGTCCACGTCATCGGCATGGATGATCGCCTGCCAACTCGCCCCGCGTAATTGCTCGAACGTCAGCCCCGTATAATCAAAGCACTTCTGGTTGAAGAAATCGTCCATGCCGTTTGGGTCGGCGGTCCAGATAATCTCAGGTACCGCCTCCGCCATGGTTTGAAAATACAGCTCCCGTTCGCGGGCTAAATTGAGATCACCTTTTCGCGTGGCCATAAAACGATCGAAGAACGAAGAGGCAATGGCGACTCCGAGGATGAGGAAACTGGTTATGCTGATGGCCGCGATGCCGATCGCAGAAATACCGATTGCATCCGTGAGATCGGGCGTAATTTCCGAACGGTGAAAAGTGGCAGCCCACATCCCCGTGTAGTGCATCAGCGGAATGGCAGCGCCCATGACCAACGCGCTAAGGATCTTTCTGCGGCTCGTCCGCTTCTCATCGCGCACCCGGAAACTGAGTTTCAGCGCCACCAGCGAGGTCGCAATGGCGAGCGCAATCGACAGCGCCACAATCCGGCGGTCATATACGATCACCGCGGCGCACCGCATGGCAGCCATCCCGACATAGTGCAAGGCCGCAATTCCGCTGCCCATGACCACACTGCCTGCAACTTCCTGCCAGATACTCATCTTCGGCCGGCTGACTACAAATAGAGCAACCCCGGAGGCAGCGACCGCCGCCAACAACGAAAGCACCACGGTGGGGAGATGGTAGGTAACCGGCACGGGCATGGTCAGGGCTAACATGCCGACATAATGTGTGGCCCAGATCCCCACACCCATCGCCGCCGCGCCCGCACTGAGCCAGGCCGCTCGCACCCGTCCCTTCGAAAAGGTCACTCGTCCGGCGAGATCGAGCGCGGCATAGGAGGCAAACATTGCGAGTGCAACCGAAAGCGCCACCAACTTGTAGTCATAGGTAACGCTCAGCACGTTAGTCGAATTCATCTCTGGCAACGACCCTCCGGCCCCAAACTCCTAATAACGTGTGGGACAAGCCGCAGTATGCTCTCGGGCGTGCCCCTGCCAAGCTTCTACGCTATCTATCGGCAGGAGTCCCTATTTCCGCGTGAGAAGGCGCTAAGTTTTCAGAGCTCGGAACCCGTGGCAAAAAACAAAGGCCTCTCGACGAGAGGCCTTGATGAGAATTGGTTCGGAGTCGGTTGAGAATTACGGCAGCGGGCTTGCAGGCTTCGATGCGGTGGCATCTGCCGGCGTCGGCGTGCTGGCAATGAAGAAGTTGTGATCGTAAAGATTACGGTACATGAGCCCGGCAATCTCGGCTGCCTTGGGACCAAACGTGGGCCGCCCGCCTTGCAGGAAGACCACTACTACGATGCGACCTCTGCTGGTATTTGCGTAGGAGGCGAACCAGCCGAAACGAGTGCCGGCGTGGGAGCAAGTTCCGGTTTTGCCCAGAATCTCTTCCTCATTAAAGTTGAGCCCAAGGCGACGCGCCGTACCGTATTGCACGGCTCCCGCCATGCCGTCAGAGATTTCCGGAATCAAGGGAGCGATATCCAGCTGCCGTTTGATGCGCGGCTGAAAATTCGCGACTTCGTCGGGCGTCGTGGGATGCTGCAGGTAGTAAAGCGTGCCTCCGTTGGCGATCGCAGAAACCATGGCGCCCAACTGCAGCGGCGTCATCGAAATGCCCTCGCCGAACGAACACATTTTGCCTACGCCACCCAGCTTCTGCGGAATCACCTCGTCGGGATATTCTCCCAGCTGTTCGCCCGGTATGTCGTAGCCGGCCAACTCGCCCAAGCCATACTGATGGGCATAATAGGCAACCTTTTCGAATCCCAGCTTGCGTCCCAAAGCCTCGAAATACGCGTTGTTGGAGTGGGCCAAAGCCTCGGTGAGGTTCATGCGGCTGCGCGCGCCCAGCGAGACTTCAGTGTCCTTAGAGACCACGCCTTCGTTCAGAGCCGCGAGCGCAACGGAAAGTTTGATGGTCGAGCACGGCTGCGCGCCGCTCGACAGCGCCAACCTCTGGTTCACCATGGCCAGCACGCGTCCGCTGGTCGGTTCAATCGCTACCACCGTGCCGTTCATGTCGCCCAGAGCATCAATTGCAGCCTGGCGCACAACCGGATCTTCCCCTGCAGTGACATCGCCGGCGGCGATATCGTCGGCAAATGAACTCACAAAAAAGCGCTCGTGATATCGGTGACGCGATGTGCCGGCCGAGGCCCGCGTCAGCCTGGCGCTACTGCGAACTGCCATACTGCGGCCGCTCGCCAAGTGACGCATGCGGCGCCGCGTGCGCTGGCTCTCACTCACTCTCCTGGATTTTGTTTTGCTGGTATTCAGCGCGTGCGGGTTGACGTGCGCCGCCCACATTGCCGGCGCGAACAAGAGCCCCCCTACCATCACCATCAGACGAAGACAGCGCGTTCCCGACTTAAACATCTTGGTTCGTTCCCTCGAATCCCCGGCTTTCCTTACGGCTGTCGATGCACGAAGCCGACCAGTCTGCCGGTCTTGACTGGTAACTTCGCCCAATTTCGTGATACTACGGGAGTTAGAGTGTTTCCCGCAATAAAAAAGTTTCTATCGCACAAAACATTAATTTCGATCTAACCCATTATGGAACCAGCACTTAAATGGGAATTACCTTGGTTCCACAGCCCACAGTAACCGGTTACCTGATTACTGAAAAGATTCGCCGCAGTGTGCAAAGCTTTTCCCTCCAGCGGCGGTGAGTGATCGGTATTCAGCAACATCATGCAGATTTTTCCCGGCCACTGACCAGCTGCCTTCACATGACTTCGCCGCGCTTGCGCAGAAATGCCGGAACGTCCAGATCGTCCTGCTCGAAGTTGGCGACCATCGCGCTGCGCATGCCATCCAGTGAAATCACTTCGCCGCCAGCATGGGCTAGCGCGGCATGGCCCATTGCAGCCTGCGCCAGCGCAACTGGAGACGGTTCCGTCATCCTTGTGCCTTCCATCATCAGCTCCGATGCGGTTTCGCGATATGGCTCGGGAAAAGAAGTTACCGGCGCCGGACCTGCGGGGTCGGGAAAATCCGTATTAGGGAAGCCCATGGCATCGTCGTGCGTGGATGCAAACGAGTCGTGCGCTTCCGCCGGCCGATGATGCGGCCGGCTCACTTCCTTAAAGCCAGTCGCGATTACCGTGATCTTCACCGCGTCCTTCATCTTCTCGTCCATCACCGCGCCGAAGATAATATTTGCATCTTCATGCGCCGCGCTTTGAATAATGGTGCAAGCCTGCTGGACCTCGGCCAGCTTCAGCGAAGCCGATCCCGTGATGTTGATCAGAATGCCGCGCGCGCCGTCGATGGCGCCGGCCTCGAGCAGCGGAGACGCAATCGCCCGCCGCGCCGCTTCCGTCGTGCGATTCTGGCCGCTCGCCGTCGCCGTGCCCATCACTGCATAGCCCATCCCCGCCATAATCGTCTTCACGTCGGCGAAGTCGCGGTTGATGATTCCGGGAATCGTAATGATGTCGGAAATTCCCTGCACGCCCTGCCGCAGAATGTCATCCGCAATGCGGAACGACTCGAAGAATCCGGCGTTCTCCGCCACCGCCAGCAGCTTTTCGTTGGGAATGACGATGGTCGTGTCCACCGATTCCATCAGCTCGGCAATACCTTTTTCCGCCTGCGTCATGCGCCGCTTGCCCTCGAAGGAAAACGGCTTGGTGACGACGGCGACGGTGAGCGCTCCCATTTCGCTGGCGAGCGACGCGATGATCGGAGCCGCGCCCGTGCCCGTGCCACCGCCCAAGCCCGTGGTCACGAATACCATGTCAGCACCCTCGAGCGCCTCGATGATCTTGTCGGAGTCCTCGAGCGCCGCCTTTCGCCCCACTTCCGGATTCGCGCCCGCGCCCAAGCCATTCGTCAGCTTCACCCCGAGTTGCAGCTTCACCGGTGCGCGCGACATGCGCAGCGCCTGCAAGTCGGTGTTGGCCACGATGAACTCGATGCCCTCCACTCCGGCGTCGATCATGCGGTTGACCGCGTTGCCCCCGCCGCCGCCCACGCCGATCACCTTGATCTTGGCATCGTTGAGCGGCTCTTCGTTGAAGCTGATGCGAATGCTCGAATCTTTTTTCATAAACTCTCCAATCTTTTCTGTACTCACTCGGTACTAGGTACTGGGTACTCGCTCTTTCTTTATCCCACTAACATCGCCTTCAATCTCGATCCCCACCGATCCCCCTGAAACCCGCGCGCTAAACGCGCCCTCTGTCCGTACGCCACCATGCCCAAGACCGTGGCAAACTCCGGCTCAGCGAGCGTAGCCGGCATTTTTGCCAAAGGCGTAGGCCACGACAACCGCACCGCGCGCCGCAGCACCGACTCCGCCACATCGAAAATTCCCGGCAGCCGCGACCCTCCGCCGCTGAGCACAATGCCCGCCAGACAGGCTTCGAACATGCCGCTCTGCCGCAGAGTTTCGCGCATCATCTCAAACAGTTCGCGGGCCCGCGGCTCGAGAATCTCGGCCACCAATCGCTGCGGCAGCAACCGCGAAGGCCGGTCGCCCACCGATGGCACTTCCACTTCATTCCCTTCGGGAATCAAGGTGACGATGGCATTGCCGTATACCTTCTTGATCTTTTCCGCCTCGGCCAGCGGCGTGCACATGCCCACCGACAAGTCGCTGGTGAAGTGGTCGCCTCCGACCGGAATCACTCCCGTATAAGCCACCGCGCCCTGCAGAAAAACAATCAGCTCGGTCGAGCCTGCGCCAATGTCTGCCAGACAGACTCCAAGCTCTCGCTCATCGGCCCGCAAAACAGAATCGGCCGCCGCCAGCGGCTCATACACCGTGTCGTCCACGTGAACGCCGGCACGATTCACCGCCGTGATCACGTTCTGCGCCGCACTGGTCGCCGCTGTCACCAGATGCACTCGCACCTCCAGGCGCGCCGCCATCATGCCCAGCGGATCGTGCACTCCCGCCTGATCATCGAGAATGAATTCCTGCGGCAGCAGGTGCAGCACTTCGCGATCGGCCGGCAACGGAATCGTCCGCGCCCGCTCGACCGCCTGCTTGATCTCGTCGCGGCCAATCTCCCGCGGACGCGTGCCCACGCTGATTCCGCCATGGCTGTTGACGCCGCGCACGTGCGCTCCGCCGATGCCTACGATGGCGTGCTCGACCGCCGCGCCTGCCGCGTCCTCAGCCGCTTCCACCGCCTTCTGAATCGACGCGACCGCCTTATCCAGTTCCACGATCACGCCTTTGCGCGAACCGCGGGACTCGGCCACTCCGTGGCCGCGATAGCGCAGGCCGCCTTCGGAGGCCTCCACCATGAGCGCGCACGTCTTCGAACTGCCCACATCGATCGCCGTCAGAAAATTTCCTTGCTGATTCGCCATTCTTTAAAAGTCCCTAAGTAAATTCTTCAACCTGAATCTCTGGCTGCTGTTCCTTCGATTCTTCACTCGCGTGGCCCCTGATTCGTTTGAGTCTTAGCGATTGCCGGACTCGGCTTCCGACCGCCGGTGCCAGAAGGTTTAGCCACGGGCTTTGGGAAACGTGATGGCGAATGTTTCGTGGCCTCCGCATGCCGTGCCGCGTGTTCAGGCCCAGCCAGCGCGCCCGCCTTGCTCGCCGCAGCATTTTTCGTCGGCATGGACGCCCTTGGCTTCCTTGACGGCGTCATCCGCTTCGTACTTAGTGTTGTCTCCGTCTTCGCCACAGTTCTGTTGACCTTGGTTTTGCCCGCCTTCTTGATTCCCGTAACCCCGACCTTTGGATCAAGTTTCTTCTCGGTCAATTCAAACGCAGGTTTGGGCACGGTCCGATCATGTGGCGACAGGTCATGCGGCGACAAACGAGTCACCAGTGCCGCCGGTTTCACTCCCGCCGCCGCAGCCGCTCTCGCAGCCGCCGGGCTCAACGCCGGCGCGGCTTTTGCGCTGCGCTGTATTTCGGGATTCACAATGATCTGGTTGTCGTAGCGCAGGTCCACCGACTCCAGCTTCTGGAACTGCTGCCGCCAAGCCTGCGCGTGGCTGACATAAATTTTGTAGCGCCGCAAATAATCTGACGATCCCAGATGCACCAGCACATCGCCCGCCGGGTCATTCACCCGCACCTTCACGTCCTCCAGATCGGTGAGATCCACTTCGCTCAAGTCCTGCGAATAGCGCGCCCCACCCGAATCCAGCTCCCGCACCATCTCTTCATAAATCTTCATGCGGGGTGCCCGCGTTGAAAGCGGCTCGCCCGGATTCATTCCCAGAATCACGGGGAAGGAATATTTGTGCTTCGGAGTCAGATCCATCAGCGTCCCGCCTGCGTCAATCAGCGACATGCGCGGCCCCACGCGGGCAAACGCCACCGGCGTTCGCTCGTCAACCACGACCACCAGGCGGTTGGGAACGAACCGCATCACGCTGGCCGATTCCACCCACGGAATCTGTTCCAGTTGCGCCTTCTGCTGAGCCAGGGGAATAAAAAAGATGTTCCGCCCAATGTCGGCGCCCATCACTTCCATGATCTGCGCCTTGCTCACGTTCTGCATTCCCGCGACTTCGATGTTGTCGCTCGATTCCACGCGGAAGCGCCACGAGCGCTCACCGTAGTGATACAACCACGCCGCTGCCAGCGCCGCTACGCAACACGTCGCAGCCGCCACGACAGCCCACAGCAAACGGTTCGCAGTTTTCTTCGGAAGAGAACTTCGGCGGGCGGAGACCCGCTTTTGCCCGCGCAGGAAAGGAGATTCCTCGTCTACATCTAAGTCGACCAGACGCGCATCGTCCATCTCCAAGTCGTACTTGTTTGGATCGTGGGGGCTCTGGCGCGCAGACTCAGCGCGGGGCGGGTACAACTCCTCCTGCAAGATGGTCGAACCAGACTTCCGCGCCATCAGTTCAGGTCAGTTGTCGCTGTTGAATCGCTGAGCCTTCAAACTATAACTTCATTTTGCGATTTCAGATAGACAAAATGTTGGTTCTTTTGCACAGGAGGGAATCGGATTGGGCATCACGGAGGAAAACCAGAAATAGAAGGCTGGAAAAGAACCATGTAGAGACAGCCACCTCGGAAGCCCGAACGTCTCATCCCATCTCTCTCCGCAAAAAACGGACGCAGCCGTTTGGCCGCGCCCGCCTTTCCGGAGAACAAAAACTCTAAATCGGTCCACTCCCGGTCTCGACCTGCACCACCGGAGCCGGAATCATAGGCACGCGCGGAACTCTCACGCGGGGAACATTCACTCGCACCCGCGGACAAGCCACCATCGGAATCTCGAAAGTATTAAACGCCACCGGAACCATGCGCACGCGCGCAACTCGCGCCTCGATCCGCGCCCGCTCCGCTTCCACTCGCGCCATTGCCGCTTCTTGCCGGGCCGACATGGCTTCAATGCGGGTCATCCCACCCTCGGTCCGAGCAATCTTGCCCCGGAACTGCGCGACTGCGGTGGCGAAACGGCAGGACGCGGTCTCGTCCCGCGCCACAACCAGGTCGGCCCTTTGCACGAATCGCTCAACCCGCTCCGAGGCCAGTTCAACTAAAGCCCCCGACCGCTCAGCAACCCGTCGGATAGCCACGTCGACAATCTGGTGCGCCCGTGCCAAGCCGCCATCCTGATAAAAGCCGTTCAGTCCCAGCGCCAGCACCCCAGCCGCCAGCCATCCCCAACCTTGTGTAGTCTTCATAGCCAATCTCCATCTGCCAGATTGGACGGACCTCATGCAAGTCCGTTAGCAATGGAAGATACGTGGCTAGCAGGAAATTAATTCCCGGGCTCCTCAGGCACTTTCAGTTTTTCCAAAATCAGGGGTCCCAACTGCGAAACGCTGCCCGCACCGAGGGTCAGGATCATATCCCCGTCCTGCGCAACCGCCGCCGCCGCACTCACTGCAGCCGCAAACGAGCCTGCGTACTGAGCGCTTCTCCCACCCTTCTCGCGGATGGCTCGGGCCAACTCTTCTCCACTGACCCCCTCGATCGGCTTCTCGCTCGCAGCGTAAATATCTAGCACAAACAGCGAGTCCGCATCGCCAAACGCAGTGGTGAACTCCTCGATCAGATCGCGCGTGCGCGTGTAGCGATGCGGCTGGAAGACCACATGAATTTTGCGAAACCCGCACGACCGCGCCGCTGCCAGCGTCGCCTTGATCTCCGTAGGATGGTGCCCGTAATCGTCGATCACGCTGACGCCCCCCACTCGCCCCCGCAGTTGAAACCTCCGATCGACCCCGCGGAACTGGTCAAGCGCTGCGCGAATCGCCTCCACCCCCACATCCAATCCCACGCCAACCGCAATCGCCGCCGTAGCATTCAGGACGTTGTGCATGCCCGGTACATGCAGTGTAAATTCCCCCAAATCGTCGCCTCGGTAGCGAACGTGAAAAGAATTCAGTGGGTGCCCCATTCTAGCCGCGTCTTTTGCGGCTAGAGTGGGGGTTTTAATCCAAAAATCCGACCCGCGCTTCGTTCCATAGGTCACCGTCCGCCGCTGCACTTCCGGCAACAGCCGCCGCAGCAGCGGATCGTCATTGCACGCCACCACCATCCCATAGAACGGCACCCGGTCCATGAACTCCAGAAATGTTTTCTTCACGTCCCGCATGTTGCGATAACAATCCATGTGCTCGCGATCGATGTTGGTCACCACCGATAGAATTGGGGACAATTTCAAAAACGACCGGTCACTCTCATCCGCCTCGGCCACCAGATACTGCGATTTCCCCAGCCGCGCATTCGACCCCATCGCATCGACACGCCCGCCGACCACTACAGTAGGATCAAGCCCACCCCCGGCCAGCACCGCCGCCACCATTGAAGTAGTAGTAGTCTTGCCGTGCATCCCGGCGATGGCAATGCCGTACTTCAGCCGCATCAACTCCGCCAGCATTTCCGCCCGCTGAATCACCGGGACATGCAACTTGTGCGCTTCAACAACTTCGGGATTCTCCGCTGCAATCGCGGAACTCGTCACGACGACTTCCGCTCCGGCAATATTCCCCGCGCGATGCCCTTCAAACACCGAAGCACCGAGCCCAGCCAGCCGATGTGTGACCGCAGAACTCTTCAAATCCGATCCCGAAACCTTGTACCCGAGATTCAGCAGCACCTCGGCAATCCCGCTCATGCCGATCCCGCCAATCCCCACGAAATGTATCTGCTGAATCTTCGCAAACATGAATGTGAACCGTAGGCCCTGTCATCCTGAGCGGAGTAAGTGCTTCGCGAAAGCGAAGCACTTACGCAGTCGAAGGACCCCTTTCACTCAAGTGCGACCAAGGACTTGTCGAGGAGTTCTCTCAACGCGTCAGCGCTGCTCCGAGCACTATGCCGCTAGTTTTCCATCCCCGCCAACCGCGCCGCCATCGCCGCAATATCTCGCGCCGCATTCGGATGCGCCAATCCCCGCGCCGCAGCGCTCATCACCTGCAACCGCCGCGGATCACCCAGCAAAGCCGCAATCGTTTCCGCCAGCCACACTCCCTCGAGCTTCGACTCTTCGACCACAACCGCCGCGCCGACGCGCGCCAGCGCCTCCGCATTCACCCGCTGATGATCATCCGCAGCCCGTGGAAACGGCACAAAGATCGCGGGCTTCCCAGCCGCCGTAATCTCCGCAACCGTGCTCGCGCCCGACCGGCACACCACCAGATCGGCCCGCACAAATGCCGCGGGCATGTCTTCAATAAACTTAAAAACTTCCACCGACTCTCCCCATCCGCGATACGCCGCCAGCGCGTCATTATAGTCACGCTCACCAGTCTGATGGATGATGTGAATCCCCGGCGCCTGCCTCAACAACTCCGGCAAGCACCGAATCATCGCCTCATTGATGGCATGCGCCCCCTGGCTCCCGCCAAACACCAGCAGAGTAGGCGCCCCGCCGCGCTTGGCTGGAATCCCAAAGAACGCCTGCCGCACTGGTACGCCCGTGACTTCCGCGTGTCGAAAATATTTTGCGGTCTCCTCAAAGTGCACTGCCGCCGCGGACACAAACCGCGCCACTACGCGATTCGCAAATCCCGGCACCACATTCGGCTCAAACGCCAGCGTAGGAATATGCTTCACCAACGCCGCCACCATCGCCGGACCCGACGCATATCCGCCCACTCCAATCACCACGTCCGGAGCAAATTCATTCAACATGCGGCCCGCGTCCCACACCGCCCGCGGCAAATCGAACGCCGTCTTCGCCCGCGTCACGAGGCTGACATTCTTCAACTGCCCCACCCGAACCAATCGCAGAGGATACCCCGCAGCCGGCACCAATCGGTTCTCGATGCCGCGCGCCGTCCCGACGAACAGCACCTCGGCTGCATAACTTTTTTTGAGTTCGTTGGCGATAGCCAGCGCAGGGATCACGTGCCCGCCGGTCCCGCCGCCCGCCAAGATTGCGCGCATGAAGTGACTATAAACCAGAAACAAACTGGCCGCGGATTACACGGATTCACGCGGATAAAGCTAGAAGGCCTTAGAACAATCCGTGAAGATCCGTGCAAATCCGTGGCGACTTTCTTATTCCGCTTGCTTCGTAATATTCAGCAACATGCCCACACAAGCCAGCGTCACGAACAAAGACGACCCTCCATACGACACCAGCGGCAGCGGAATCCCCTTGGTCGGCATCATCCCCAACACCACGCTGATGTTGATGAACGCTTGTAAAACCACCATGCTCGTAATGCCCACTGCAAGGTATCGCCCGAAAATATCCTCGGTGCGCCACGAAGCCCGCATCCCGCGCCACAAGAAGACGGCAAACAGCGTCACCACAAACAAAGCGCCTACCAGCCCCAACTCTTCCGCAGTAACGGCAAAAATAAAGTCAGTATGAGGCTCCGGCAGATAGAAAAGTTTCTGCTTGCCCTCCATCAGACCAGTGCCCGTGATGCCCCCCGTGCCCACTGCAATCAGAGATTGGATAAGGTGGAACCCAGCCTTCTGCCGCTCCGCGTATGGATTGATAAAAGCCAGAATGCGCTCGCGCCGAAAGCTCACATGAAAAATCAGAAAATACAGCGGCACCAGCGACGCCCCAAACGCATAAGCGAAATACCGCATCCGCATCCCAGCCACATAAAGGATGCAAGCCGCAATCCCGGCACAAGCGATGGCCGTACCCAGGTCCGGCTCGAGCACAATCAGCCCCAGCAGAACGACCACAGGCGCGGCCGCCGGCGCTAGCGTGTTCCGCCAGTCGTCCATGGTTTTCGTGCGTGCTTCAAGAAAATAGGCGAGGAAGAGAATCAGCATCGGCTTCGCCAGTTCGGAGGGCTGGAACGAGAATCCGCCGGCGCGCAGCCAGCGATGCGTGTTGTGCGAGCGGTCCAGAAAAAACACGGAGATCAGCAGCAGCGTAGTCAGCCCCATCAGGGAAAACACCAGCGCTGGATGCTTATAGCACCGGTAATCCACCCGCATCGCCACCACCATCGCCACAAGGCCGGCCATCGCCCAGATCAACTGCTTCGACAGGAACGCATAGGGCGAACCAAACCGCTCCCGCGCCATCACCGCCGAAGCCGAAAACACCATGACCAGCCCTACAAAAACCAAAAGGAGGGTGACAGTAAACAGCCAGCGATCGACACTAACCCGCTTTGCCATGGGAAGTTCATTTCACCACGGAGTCGCGGAGACACGGAGAAGAATTGCTGATTGTTGAATTTCGATTGTTGATTGTCTTGGTTCGGGCGCTCTGTCATCCCGAGCGTAGCAAGTGCTTCGCGACGAAGCACTTGCGGAGTCGAAGGACCCCTTGCACCACCGCGCCACCAACGGCCTCAAAAGGAGTTTCTATTTTTGCACTTCACCTAGCCCCCGCACAATCTTTTTGAACACCTGCCCGCGCTGCTCATAATTCTTGAACTGATCAAAGCTGGCACAGGCGGGAGCCAGCAACACGACATCACCAGGCTCGGCCACGGCATTCGCTTTGCGTAAAGCGTTCTCCAAAGTCTCCGCGTGGACTATTTCAGCACCTTTAATCTGCGATTCAATCTTCCCCGCCGCCGCCCCAATCGTGTACACGCGCTTCACCCGCTGCCGCAGCAATTCGTTGAGCAAGGAGTAGTCGCTGCCCTTGTCCTTGCCTCCAAGAATGAGGTGAATATTCGCCGGAAACGATTCCAGCGCCTTGATGGTCGCATCCACATTCGTAGCCTTCGAATCGTTGTAATAATCGACGCCGCGAATCGTAGCCACAAACTCCAGCCGGTGCTCGACCGCCTTGAAGTCGCGCACCGCCTGCCGGATCTTCTCCGGCACGCACCCCATCAGTGCCCCCGCGCACACCGCTGCCAGCGCGTTCTCCAGGTTGTGCGCACCCTTCAGCGGAATCTCGGAAACCAGCAGAATTTCTCGTTGTCCCCGGCCATCGCGGAACAGAATGTTCCCCTCGCGCACCCACGCGCCCTGCTTCACTTCCTTCTGCCGGCTGAACCAGAACACCTGAGCCTTCGTCCGCGCCGCCATTGCGACGCAGGTTGGATCGTCCTCATTGAGCACTGCAAAGTCATCGCCCCGCTGATTTTCAAAAATGCGCGCCTTGGCATCCACGTAAGCCTCGAACGTCCGATGCCGGTCCAGATGATCAGGCGTAACATTCAGCACAACCGCAACCTTGGGATGGAACGTCTGAATCGTCTCCAACTGAAAACTGGAAACCTCCAGCACGATCGCCGTCTCCCGCGTCGCGCGCTCGGCCAGAGAAATCGCTGGAGTCCCGATGTTCCCGCCGACCAACGTCGGCAGCCCACCCGCAGCCAGAATCTCACCCGTCAGTGTCGTCGTCGTAGTTTTTCCGTTCGACCCAGTGATGGCCACAATCGGCCCGGGCAGAAACTGCGCCGCCAGTTCAATCTCGCCAATCACCGCCTCGCCCATGGCGCGGGCCTGCACCAGCATCGGCGCATCGACGGGAACACCAGGACTGACCACAATCAAATCCTGTCCACGAAACGTGCGCTCGCCATGCCCGCCCGTCTCAACCGTAATTCCGTGATCGAGCAGAGCAGGAATTTCATTGCGCAGTTCATCTCCGCTCTTGGTATCGGAAACAGTAACCCGCGCCCCATGCGCTTTCAAAAAAAGCGCCGAAGCCACCCCCGACTTACCGAGCCCAACCACCAGCACGCGTTTGTCTTTCAGTTCCATCCCGGTTCAAATGTTTCAAGGTTGCAATGTTTCAAGGTTTCAAGGTCTATATCCCCGAGGTGCGCTTCGTAGTTGCAACCTTGAAACTCTGAAACTTTGAAACCTGCTCTACCTGAGTTTCAGCGTCGTCAGCGCGAACAGCGCGAACACCAGCGACGCAATCCAGAACCGCACAATAATCTTCGACTCCGACCACCCCATCAACTCAAAATGATGATGCAGCGGCGCCATCTTGAAAATCCGTTTCTTGCGCAGCTTGTACGATCCCACCTGCAGGATTACCGACAGTGCCTCGATCACAAACACTCCGCCAATAAACGGCAGCAACAGCTCCTGCTTGATGATCACTGCGACCGTCCCAATCGCCCCACCCAGCGCCAGCGATCCCACGTCGCCCATGAATACTTCCGCGGGATGCGCGTTGTACCAGAGAAATCCGATCGATGAGCCGACCATCGCCCCGCAGAAAATCGTCAGCTCGCCGACCTGCGGCATACGCGGGATTTCCAGGTACGTCGCGAAAGTCGCGTGCCCGCTCACGTAAGTGAGCACGGTAAGCGCGCCCGCGGCAATCACCGTACAGCCAATCGCCAGCCCGTCCAGTCCATCCGTAAGATTCACTGCGTTGCTCGAGCCCACAATCACCAGCACCACGAATGCGATAAACGGCACGAACGCCAGCCCCCACAGGTGCGGATTACGCTCCAGAGTCTCCACCACCAGATCGGGATGAAACTGTTTGAGGAAAGGCACAATCAGTTTGGTCGAATACATCCCATACGTCTGCATGGTGATCAGCATCACCGCGATGACTACGCTGGTCGCGATTTGCAGCCCCAGCTTCGCCCGTGCAGTCAGCCCGAGATTCCGCCGCCGCGCCACCTTGGTGTAATCGTCGGTGAATCCAATCGCCGCGAATGCGCACGTGGCAAAAACTGCGATCCACACAAACCGGTTGCTCAGATCCGCCCACAGGAGAGTAGGCACCACAACGGCGATCGCGATCAGCAACCCGCCCATGGTTGGCGTGCCGGCTTTTTTCTGATGAGCCTTCGGACCTTCTTCCCGAATGTATTGTCCAATCTGGAATTCGCGCAGCCGGTTGATCACCAGCGGACCCACGATGAGCGCGGTAAACAGCGCGGTAAGACTGGCAAACGCAGTGCGGAACGTCAGATAACGGAAGATGCGGAACGGCGGAAAATAATGTTGCAGCTTCAGGTACAACAGCCAGTAGAGCAATCAGCCTCCGCACCATGGCCACGGATTTCCATGGATCACACGGATAAAAACAATGTTTTGAAAAATCCGTGAATATCCGTGCAAATCCGTGGCAAGAGATTACTGCCTATCCCGCCGCGTCTTCCACGCCTCTAACGCTTTCTCCAGCTTCACTCCGCGCGAAGCCTTCAACAAGACAACGTCTCCATCCCACGTCTCACGCGCTAGCCATTCTCCGGCTTCCTCGGGCGTTGCCACAAACTCCGCCCGAGTTCCGGCCTTCCGCGCGCCCTCGACCATCGCCTGCGACAATCCCCTCACTCCAATCAGCACATCGATCTGCTTCTCCGCGATGTGCTCGCCCGCGTGCCGGTGCATCTCTTCACCCGCCGGTCCCAACTCCAGCATCTCGCCCGCTACCACGATGCGCCGCCTGGCCTTCATCGTGGCCAGCGCATCCACCATCGCTTCCAGCGCCTTCGGATTCGAATTGTAGCAATCGTTGATCACCGTGATGTTACCCACTTGGAGAACCTGCCCGCGCTTGTCCGCGGGAGCCAGCGTAGCCAGCGCGCCCACCGCCTCCGCCGGCTTAAGCCCACGCTCTAGCCCCACCGCAACCGCTGCCAGCGCATTCAGCACGTTATGCTCCCCCACCAGCGGCAGCGTCGCATGTTCGCGAACACTTCCGATCACCACGTCGAATTCCACGCCCTCCGTACCTTTCAACTGGACATTCTCCGCGCTCACGTCCGCAGCCGCCTGCGTGCCATACATCACAACTTTGCCCTTGAAATCGCGTCCAAACTGCGAAACATAGTCGTCATCTGCATTCAACACGGCCACACCATTCGCCGGCAGTGACTCCACCAGCTCATATTTCGCCCGCGCGATCCCCGCCAGCGAATCAAAAAACTCCAGATGCACCGGCGCGACGTTGGTCACGACTCCGATCTCCGGCTGCGCGATCTTTGCCAGCGCCCGAATCTCACCGGCACGCGACATCCCCATCTCGATCACCGCCACGTCGTATTCCGGCTCGAGCTTCAGCAGCATCAGCGGCAAGCCAAAATGATTATTGAAGTTCCCTTCCGATTTCAGCACCCGAAACCGTATGCTGAGTACATGCGCGATCGCTTCTTTCGTAGTCGTCTTCCCCGCCGATCCCGTTACCGCGATCAGCGGCTTTCCCCAAAGCTTCCGCACCGCTGTGGCTAAATTCTGCAACGCCACCAGCGTATCTTCCACCGCCAGCAGCCGCGTCTCGCGCGGATATCGACTCAACTGATCCTTACGCACGACTGCCGTAATTGCTCCGCTCCTGAGGGCCAGTTCCACAAAATCGTGCCCGTCCAGCCGCTCACCTTTCACCGCAAAAAAAAGCTGGCCCGGCCCCACCGTCCGCGAATCAATCGAATACCCCAGCGCCACTTCTTCGGGTGCAAACTTCCCCCGTGCAGAAATAAACTCGGCAATCCTCGATAGCGCTATCTTCATTGACTTGTCATCCTGAGCGGAGGTTGTGCTTCGCGTATGCGAAGCACAACCGTAGCCGAAGGACCGCTTGCCCGCAAACACCATCAACCGGCCCAGCAACGCATTTCCATCACCGCCCGCGTTTTCGCCACCTCACTCGCGGGACATGTTTCGAATCAGTTCAAGTCCCCGGACCGAATTGTCCCGCACTCAAACCCCGCCCCCCGCAACGCCTCCCGCGCCACTTCCAAATCGTCAAATGGAACCGGACCCTCCCGCGTGACCTGCACCTTCTCATGCCCTTTGCCCGCCAGCAGCACAATGTCCCCCGGCCGCGCTTCACCAATCGCCAGCGCGATTGCCTTCCGCCGGTCCGGCTCCACGCTGTACTTCACCCCAGTCTTCTGCAGCCCCACCACGGCATCATTAATAATCGCAAGCGGATCCTCACTGCGAGGATTGTCAGACGTCAGCACCACAAAATCACTTCCGCGCCCCGCCGCCTCACCCATCAACGGGCGCTTCTTCCGATCGCGATCTCCTCCGCATCCGAACACCGTCAACACTCGTCCCTTCGCGGCCGAAACCAACTCGCGCGCCAAAGCCGTCAGGTTCCGCAAAGCATCGTCAGTATGTGCATAGTCCACCACTACCGTGAAAGGCTGCCCGCAATCCACCCGCTCAAACCTTCCCGGAACGCAAGCCAGCTTGTCGACACCCTCCGCGATCGCTGCCGCCGAGCACCCGCGCGCGTAGCCGGCGCCCGCCGCCGCCAGAATGTTGTACACATTCACCCGCCCAATCAGCGCCGAGAATACCGCAATCTTTACCTCCGGCATCACCAGATCAAATCGCGTCCCCCGCGTCGTGATTTCCACTTTCTCTGCGTGCAGATCGCCGCGCTCCCATCCATATTTCAGCACTACCGAACTACGCTTCCTGCTGAACTCCGCCAGCTTCGCTCCATACTCGTCATCCAAATTGGTCACCACGGCCCGCGGCGGATCCGTACCGCAGCCCTCAAACAGCACCCGCTTGGCCGCGAAGTACTCTTCCATAGTTTTGTGATAATCAAGATGGTCTCGCGTGAGGTTCGTGAACACAGCTACGTCAAACGGCACGCCGAACACGCGCTCCTGCGCCAGCGCATGCGAGGAAACCTCCATCACCGCATCAGTCACCGCGTTACCGAGCGCCTCGCTGAAAATGCGATTCAGCTCCAGGGCCTCCGGAGTAGTATGCGGCGCCGGCAAAATCTTCCCGGCCACGTGATATTCAATCGTCCCGATCAACGCGCTCTTGCGCCCCGCCGCCGTCAGAATCGATTCCAGCAGAAACGCCGTCGTACTCTTGCCATTCGTCCCCGTAATTCCTGTGATTGCAATCCGCTCCGCCGGCTTCTTGTAGAAGTTCGCGCTTATCCGCGCCAGCGCCCGCCGGCCGTTCGGCACCACCGCCCAAGCTACTCCGGGACGCGGCTTCTCCGCCTCCGAGTCCGTCACGACCGCCACTGCCCCCGCCGAAATTGCCTGATCGATAAACTTATTGCCGTCGCTCGACTCGCCGCGCATCGCCACAAACAAGCCCCCCGGCTGCACCCGCCGCGAGTCATATTCCACACCACTCACACCCGGATCCCCGCTCTGCGCGAGAACTTCCGCTCCATAGAGCACCTGTTGGAAGGTCATTGCTCAGAATTATATGGCAGAGGGAGTAAAGACTTACTGCGAGGTTCGGGAAGGGCACGACTTCAGTCGTGCCCTAAGGCGGAAAGATGGAGAGCGGCTTCAGCCGCTGAGGCAAACTCGATCTCGTTCGAGTCCTTGAATCAAAACGCTTAGGTTACCAACGGAACGTTCCCCAGATCGGCGCTCAGCGCTAACATTACTCCTATGTCTACCGGAGCCGGTTACGGCAAATTTCGCTGCGCCCAGTGCGAAAAGGCGGAAGACGAGTGCGAGTGCGACAAATACTGCTGTCTCTGCCAGACCGTACTCGACGTCCGCATCTGTACCGACGGACTGATGTATTGCGAAGCCTGTCGCACCGCCTGCGACTACAAAACCTCAGGCTAGAAAGCGTGCCAGGAACAACCGCGGCCATCCGCGCCTAAATCACCACCGCTTCCTTGTACTCTCCAAACACCCGCCGCATCGCATCTGAAATCTCGCCCACGGTCGCATAAGCCTCAACTGCAGCCAGAATCCGGGGCATCAAATTGGCCCCCGACCGCGCCGCATCCTCCACGCCCGTCAATGCGGCTCGCCACGGCCCGGCGTCCCGCCGCGCCCGCAACGCCCGCACCCGCTCGATCTGTTTGAACTCCAGCCCGGGATCAATCTTCTGAATCGGAATCGCCTTCTCCTCTTCCACCTCAAACCGGTTCACTCCCACCACCACCGCATCCCCAAGATCCACGTCCCGCTGATATTCGTACGCCGCGTTCTGAATCTCCTGCTGCACAAATCCGCGCTCAATCGCCTTCAGCATCCCGCCCATCACTTCAATCTTTCCCAGATACTCCGCCGCGCGCTTCTCAATCTCATTAGTAAGCGACTCAACGTAATACGACCCCGCCAGCGGATCGATCGTCTGCGCCACCCCCGACTCATACCCAATCACCTGCTGTGTGCGCAACGCAATGCGCGCCGCCTGCTCTGTCGGCAGCGCCAGAGCCTCATCATAAGAATTGGTATGCAGCGATTGCGTCCCGCCCAGCACCGCCGCCAGCGCCTGGATCGCCGTGCGCACAATGTTATTTTCCGGCTGCTGTGCCGTCAGCGTCGACCCCGCCGTCTGCGTGTGAAACCGCAGCATCCACGACCGCGGATTCTTCGCTTTGAAGTGCTCCCGCATGATCCGCGCCCACATCCGCCGCGCGGCGCGAAACTTCGCTACCTCTTCCAGAAAATTGTTGTGCGCATTAAAGAAAAAGGAAAGCCGCGGGGCGAACTGATCCACATCCAAACCCGCCTTGATTGCCGCCTGCACGTATGCCATGCCGTTGCCCAGCGTGAACGCCACTTCCTGTACCGCCGTCGATCCCGCCTCCCGCATGTGATAGCCCGAAATCGAAATCGTATTCCACTCCGGCACGTTCTCTTTCGCCCAGGAAAACATGTCTGTAATCACGCGCAAAGCTTGATGCGGCGGATAAATATACGTTCCCCGCGCGATATATTCCTTCAAAACATCGTTCTGCACGGTGCCTGAAAGTTTCCGAATGTCCGCCCCCTGCCGCCGCGCCACCGCCACGTACAACGCCAGCAGGATCGATCCCGTGGCATTGATGGTCATCGATGTAGAAATCTTGGTCAGATCGATGCCGGCGAACAACCGTTCCATATCCTCGATCGAATCAATCGCCACGCCCACCTTGCCGACTTCACCCGCGGCCAGCGCGTGATCCGAATCCATCCCGATCTGCGTCGGCAAATCGAATGCCACAGAAAGCCCGGTGGTCCCGTTCGCCAGCAAATACTTGTAGCGCTTGTTCGATTCCTCGGCGTCGCCCATGCCGGCATACTGCCGCATGGTCCACAGCCGCCCGCGGTACATCGTGGCCTGCACGCCGCGCGTAAACGGATACTCCCCCGGATACCCGACCTCACCCTCATAATCAGAGCCCTTGAGATCAGCCGATGTGTACAGAGGCTTAACCGGAATGTGGGATGACGTCTCAACTTCCGCTGCCAAACCCCGCGCCGAAGTCTTGACTGTGTCTGCCATGATTACCGCTCTTTCCAAGCCCTGAACCTGCTGTGGATCATCCGCCTTACCACTCAGGAGTCTCTATCAGTAACTGCTCATGCCCCTGTGCATCCAGCCAATTCAGAATTAGTTTGCGGTCCCTGATCGCAAATCTAAACCTATACTGCCGGATGCGGCCTTTCCGTCCGATGTGATTCAATATTGCGGAATCGCCGTTGTCTGTGGCGCCGTTCGCACTTGCCACAAGAAGATAGGGGCCGGTTGCGAGTTCCTCCACTTTGATCTCGTATACACCTTGTTCCGCATCACACACCTCGACGGCACGGGCCTTGCTTCGCTCCGGGTGCTGCGGAATCTCCACGACGTTACCATAGCTGGATTCGGGGATCTGTTGGCTATGCGAGCCTTCACCCGTCGTCCGCCCCAGCGGATCCGTAAGCACGAGCTCTACAGCGGGGAAGCCGTCGCGCCGTGGCGCCATCGCAGCAACCCTGACAAAAGACCTTCCCCTACAGGAAAACATTAGCGACTCTTTTGGCTGTGCTGAATCCCCGGCGGGTGAGGTGCGTATAGCGATCAAGAACATCGTTACAAGCGCTAAGCGTGACATTTCATGCTCCACCCACGTCCAACATCACCCGTGATTCCCCACATGAGTCTTTTGTCATTCCGAAGCGCGCAGCGCAGAGAGCCTGCCCTGAGCGAAGCCGAAGGGAACCTGCTGTCGCCAGCAGCGCCCCGACTCCCGCCCACCGTTACCGCGCTCCTCTACTCCTCTGCCGAACCCTCCAGAACGAACTCACCCCAAACCATGCAAACGTCACCGTGAAGCAAACCGCCACCACCACGCGCCCCACCCCCGCCCGCCCGGCCTCGTACTTCGCATACTCTTTCGCCGCAGCGAACCCGCCGCTCGCGGCCATCACCAGGAAAATCAGCCCCGTAACCTCCAGCCACAGCTGATGCAGCACCCGCCCAAAGGCCCGCCCCGTGGCCGACAGGGCGCGAGTCGCGGCCTGCACCGTCCGGCTGCGCTGGGCCTGCTGTGAGGCAACCCGCGCCGCCACTCCCAACTTTCGTGCCGTAGAAACCTTGCTCACGGCCTCGATTTTAACAGCCTCCGGCGCTACAATGACGCCAGCCTGTGCTCGTGGTCGAAAACCATAGGGGAACCCGCGGGCATCTAAACGCTCTGGAGATGTTGCACCGCGCAACCGGCGATCGGGGGACCAAGTGGATCAGCAACTCAAACAACTCATGAAGGAACTCGGCGAAGCCATCAACGAGTCGCTCTCCGATTCCGAACAGATCGCCGAAGTTGTCTCCCGCATCAAAGAGGGAGGTTACGATATCTTCCTGGTTCTAGAAGCCACCATCGGCGTCAGCAAGCAGGGCGAAAAATCCTCCGACAAGACTTCCCTGGTCACCACCCTATCGACCAATCCCGAATTCAAAATCAGCGATCAGGATCTCAAGTTCCTGAAATCCCTTCGCATCAAAATCGAAGAAGAAAAATAAACCAGGGATGTAGAGACAGCTCCCTTCGACCTCGCTCAGGGCATTCCTTCGGCTGTCCCGAGAAGCGAAGCTCCGCCGGATCTTCCCAACTCCGATCGCCACCACTCATTCGCCCCGACAATATCCGCCTCACGCGGCAACTTTCTCTCCTGTGCTACCATCTACTGTTTTTCCGGGTTAGTTCCATGAAAGACACTCTCGGAGTCCTTCTCGCAGGCGGCGCCGGAGAACGCCTTTATCCTCTCACTCGCGACCGCGCCAAGCCCGCCGTCACCTTCGGAGGCATGTATCGCATCATCGACATCACTCTTTCCAACTGCCTCAACTCTGACCTCCGCCGCGTCTACATCCTGACCCAATACAAAGCGCTTTCACTGAACCGCCACATCCGCGAAGGCTGGAACATCCTCGGCCGAGAAGTGGGAGAGTTCATCGAAGTTCTTCCCCCCATGAAGCGGGTCAGCGATCAGTGGTATCAAGGCACCGCCGACGCCGTTTACCAGAACATCTATTCCATCGGCTCCGAGCAGCCCAAACATGTCCTTATCCTCTCTGGCGATCACATCTACAAAATGGATTACGGCAAGATGATGAAGCAGCATCTCGACTCCTCCGCCGACATCACTCTCGCCACCATCCAGATCGCTCCCGAAGAGTGTGCCCGCTTTGGCATCGTCGACGTCGACAAAGACGGCCGCATCAACGGCTTCGAGGAAAAGCCCGCCAAGACCGAACTGCGATCCCCGTGGAACGCAGAGAAAGTCGCCGGCTCCATGGGCGTCTACCTCTTTAATGCCGACGTCCTCATCCCCGTCCTGCTGAAAGATGCAGAAGACCAATCCTCAACTCACGACTTCGGGAAAGACATCCTGCCCAAGATGGTCGCCGACTACCGCGTCTTCGCCTACGACTTCGTCGACGAAAACAAGAAGGAGGCTCTCTACTGGCGCGATGTAGGCACACTCGAGGCCTACTACGAAGCCAACATGGATATTGTCTCCGTCTCTCCCATCTTCAATCTCTACGACCACGACTGGCCCATCCGCACCCACCAGCGCCAGTACCCGCCTGCCAAATTCGTCTTCGCCGAGAAAGAACGCATGGGCACCGCACTCGATTCCATCGTCTCCAACGGCTGCATCGTCTCCGGCGGCTTGGTCAAGAATTCCATCCTTTCGCCCGACGTTCGCGTGAACTCTTATTCCGAAGTCGACGCCTCCATTCTCTTCTCCCACGTCGCCATCGGGCGCCATTGCCGCATCCGCCGCTGCATCATCGACCGCAACGTCCACCTCCCCGAGGGCACCACCGTCGGCTACGACACCGAAGCCGACCGCTCCCGCTACTTCGTCACCGATAGCGGCATTACCGTTGTTACCCGCGACTACTCGTTGTTCGAGAATCCCGTAACTGTTGATTATTTCACCAGCGAGTGACGCCGGCCCAGCCTCACGGTGTGTCCTACCTGCAAATCCAGTCTTTCTTCCCCCCCGCGAATCAAGAATCCAAACATTCGCTGCGATTTATCTCATTATCCGATTGACGGTGCCTGTCCGCGAGAGCATAATCCTCGCCATCGGTCTCCATCGCAGATGTTTGGCGGTTTGCCGCCAGCGAAAGGCACACTCTCTGAGTCAACCACCTCGGCCGCGTCTACCCTCGCCAGTCGACCGGGAAACCAAGCTTAAGGAACAAGAACCGAAGATCAGTTTCTATAAGGAGCGAATTCAATGAGGCGAACCCGTTTCACCATGCCCATACCACTGATCGCAGGGCTGTTGTCCGGCCTGCTGGTTGCGATCCTGGCTGTTCCACTCGGCGCCCAACCGGTGCCCAAAGCCCAGCCGTATTACGACATCGCCAAAGAAGTCACACTCAGTGGCACCGTGTCGAGCGTGATTAGCAGACCCAAGGTCGGCGCCCACCTGGAACTCGCAACTTCATCCGGAGCCGTGGATGCAGATCTGGGAAGGTGGGGTTTGATGGGCAAAGGAGCGCTCCATATCGCCCCCGGCGCCCAAGTTCAGGTAACCGGCGTGATGAAGACGCTTAAGAACAAGGAAGTCTTCATCGCCCGCACCGTGACGATGGGCGGCAAAGCCTATACCATGCGCAACCAGCACGGCATCCCCGTGTCGCCCCAGACCCGTGCGCGTGCCGGACAGAAACCCGCGCCGTTTAACAGCCGCGCCGCTCAGAAAGGGGAGTCTCTATGAACCGCAAACTTTACGCGATCTCGCTCGCCGCTGTTTTCCTGGCGATAAGTTTCTTGACCAGTTGCAGCAGTTCGAGCTCAAGCACTACGCCGCCACCGCCTCCTCCTGTAACAACAACTCCTTTCGCGTTCTATCTGAGCGGGCAGGAAGAAATCAACGATGGCCCCAACTACTACGCTCTGGCAGGCGCGGTCACCATTGACTCGAATGGCAACGTCACCGCCGGCGAGCAAGACTACAACGACGCTTTTGGAATCACCTCACCTGAGCCCAGCCCCGATTCGATCACCGGTGGAACTCTGACGATTGACGCAACCGGCCAGGGAACACTCACTCTGATCACAAACAACTCGAATGTAGGTGCTGCGGGAACAGAAACCCTCGGCGTCCAGTTTGTGAACGCCGACCACGCGCTCATCACTCAGTTCGATGGGTCGGCAACGTCGAGCGGAAGCATGGATATGCAGACGCTTTCGGGCACACCCTCCGGCGGCTTTGCCTTCACTATGTCAGGAGTGGATCCCAACTATGCCCCAATTGCGTTCGGGGGCGTGTTCACCATTCCCAGCGCAGCTACCGATGAGGTGGACGCCAATGATGATGGAACCCTTACAACCGGAGCGGCTCTGACCGGAAGTCTCGGCGCACCCGATAGTTTCGGGCGCGGCACCGTCACCAGCAGTCTCGAATATGGCGGTACGCCGATCTCGTTCATCTACTATGTCGTTGGCGCGGAAGTGATAAGGATCATTGACGTGGATGCAGACGACTCAGCGGTCGGCTCAGCCTACGGCCAGGGCACAACCACGGGCGCCTTCACCAACGCGTCGCTCCTTGCCTCTGTGTTCGCAGTTTCCGGCGACCCCTTTGGCGATGAATACGGCGTGGCCGGCCAGATCACCCCAGACGCAACGCCTTCTCCCGCTACCTTCTCGGGCGTGGCCGAAGATGTTGAGTTGGACACTGCGTTCACATCAGGGTTGGCTTCCCCGGTCGCAGGCACCTACACCCTTGCGGCTAACGGATACGGCAGCCTGACCATCAGCGGTTTTGGAGGCGGAAACGTCGGCGCAATGCAGGTTTATGCGACGGACCCGACCCTCGATATAAACGATCCCAATAACGCAAACGGAAACCCCGACGTTGGCGGCGCTCTGCTGCTTGAGTTCGACAACGGCGGGCCTCTCGCTGGCGGCGTCGGAGTCGCGATTCCGCAAACCG
The DNA here is from genome assembly GCA_049673585.1 of Candidatus Sulfotelmatobacter sp. Lineage (GTDB taxonomy): Bacteria > Acidobacteriota > Terriglobia > Terriglobales > Acidobacteriaceae > Sulfotelmatobacter. Next base: position 35,016 of record JBATXV010000030.1, read on the forward strand.
ATCCTGCCCCTGGGGATTTCAACGGCAACTACACCGCTGGATGGCAGGATTTCAACGACTTCATCACCGGCGCCAACGCCTGCGTCGACTGCGAGTTCGATATGGTCGCGAATGGCACGATGACCGCAGGCGGGGCCTTGAGCCTCACCGAAGGACTCGTCAGCGATCCCTTCGAGACGCTCGGGCTGGGGGCTACAACCTTCACCGGAGCCACATTCACCGGAACCCCGACCCCAGACGGCAGCAACGCTGGGCGGTTAACAATGTTATCGACTGATCCGGCGCCAGGTGGTCCGCTGGGGGCCACCATCAATGGCGTATCGGGAGTTTTCGACACGATCATCTATCAGGCCAGTGCCTCACAGTTGTTCTGGCTCGAATATGACGACAACAGCGTATTCGTTGGCCCCATCGAGGTCCAGGGATCGCTAACCGGAGTGCCTGCAGTGGCGCGTCCGGCGAAGACCCAGGCGAAACAGAAATAATTTCCAGTTCCAGGAAAGGGCACAGCCGAAATAACCCGGCTGTGCCCATAAAATCCCGTTCAACTCATGGCGCACTCCGGTGCGCCACTTTTTTGCCTCGGAAACGTTCTGCGCCGTCCTCGCACCCGAAGACCCGAGCGCGCCAATCCCTCGCTGCTACAATGCCCTGTTTCGCATAACCAGCTTCAGATAAACCAGCACCGCGGATGCCGCGAACTTACAGCACTACATCCGCGTACTGTCTTGTGAGCCAGTTCGAAAGTCTGGCTTTAGCTGAAGGCTGATAGCTGATAGCTGACAGCGTTTCCGGGGATCTTCACTTTGGAAGACGTTCAGGTAGTCGCGATGCTGGTCCGCCGCTGTGTTGCCGGCGACGCCGCTGCCTGGGAAGAAATCGTTCAGACCTACAATCGCCGCATCTATAACATCTGCTACCGCTTCGCCGGATCAGCCCACGACGCCGAAGACCTCGCTCAGGAAGTCTTCATCAAGATTTACCGCACGCTCCCAACCTATGACAGCTCCAAGGGAGCTTTCGTCACCTGGGTCACCACCATCACCCGCAACCTGCTGGTCGACCATTTCCGCAAAACCAAGCAGGACCGCATCACCGATTCGCTCGACGCCGCGTCCTCGCCCCACGAAGACGCTCAACCCCTGAGCGAGCAAATTCAGGACCAATCCGCGCCTCCCGACCAGCACGTTCGCCGCCGGGAAGTCGCCGAAAGCATTCATGCTGCCCTCGCCAGGCTCTCGCCGGAGCTTCGTGAGGCAGTGATTTTAAGAGACTTACAGGATTTTGACTATCGTGAAATCGCAACCGTCTTGAAGGTTCCGGAGGGCACTGTGAAATCTCGAATAAATCGTGGCCGGGCGGAACTTGCCCGCCTCTTACAACGTACCTATAGGCAGGTGATGTGATGCCGAATCACATGGATAACGACCACACCAGTAACGGAATGCAGTGTCACGAGTTTGACACGCTCCTCAGCGACGCGCTCGATGGCGTTCTGACCGGCGCTCAACTCGACACATTCCACGCCCACGCCAGGACCTGTTCCGCGTGCGGGCCGCTGCTCGCCGATGTCACGGCCGGCCGCAACTGGCTGAAGGATCTCACGGAGGTGGAGCCTCCGGTCAGTCTGGTGACCAACATCCTGGCATCCACAACGGGCGTTGACACCCAACGCCTGCGGGTGAACGTGCCCGCGTCGCAGCCCGGCGTTTCCTGGCTTGAGAAGTTGCAAGCCTGGGCTTCGCAAGCGCTGCAACCAATCTGGGGGACGGTCCGGCAGCCGCGGTTCGCCATGTCGTTTGGCATGGCGTTCTTCTCGCTGTCGGTCGCCCTGAGCGTGCTCGGCGTCAAACCCGCCGACCTGCGCCAGTTGAGCTTGCGTCCCACCGTCCTGCGGCACACGTACTACAATACGCAGGCCCGGGTAGTCCGTTATTACGAAAACATCCGGCTGGTCTACGAGGTGGAATCGCGCGTGCGCGAACTCAAGCGCACGGTCGCTCCCGCCCCCGAACCCGCGCCGGAGAATGATAAGAAAGACCACAAGAACGACACAACCGAACAGCCCGAGCAGAAGCAGGAGCGTAATTACAGCCAGACCGAGAACCAACTCATTCTGGCCTGCGCTCCTGTGGATTCGTCTGTAAATGATCTGTCTATCAACGATCCGTCTGTAGTGTCGGTGAGCACGTACAGGAGGTTCGTATGAACTGCGCCAACCACAGCAACATTGCCGCGGTCGCTTTCTGCCGCACCTGCGGCAAGCCGCTTTGCGGCACTTGCACCCGCGATGTCCGCGGAGTCATCTACTGCGAGCCCTGCCTCGCCGCCCGTCTCGATGGCACGGTCGCATCCGCCGGATTCGCGCCCCCGCAAGCCGTGTACCCGCTCGCGGGAACTGGCCCCAGGCCTTCAGGCTCCGGCCCCAATCCCGCAGTCGCCGGCATCCTCGCCGGATTCTTTCCCTTCGGCGTCGGCGCCGTCTACTGCTCGCAATACGCCAAGGGACTGGCGCACCTGCTGATCTTCGTAATGCTCATCTTCGCCTCCGATCACGCCGGAAACTGGGGATGGATCTTCGGCCTCGGCATCGCGTTCTTCTACGTCTACCAGATCATCGATGCCGTCCGCACCGCCCGCGCTCTGCAGGAAGGCCAGCCCGCCCCCGATCCCATGGGCCTCGGCCAGACCTTCAGCATGGGTGAGAAATTCGACGCCGGCAAGGTGCCGGTGGGCGCCATCGTTCTCATCGGACTCGGCCTTCTGTTCCTGCTGCACACGATGCGAATCTTCGAAACTGATCTCGACCGGCTGTGGCCACTGATCCTCATCTTTCTCGGCGGCTGGATGTTTTATCGCAACTATGAGCGCGCCCAACATTCGTGTGGCTGCGGCCGCTGCATGTCGCGTTGCATGATGGGACCGGCGCTCGTGCTCACCACCGGCGTCCTGTTCCTGCTCGACAGCATGGATATCGCCGAACTGCACCGCACCTGGCCGGCCTGGATTCTCGTAGTCGGCATCGTCAAACTGCTGCAGAGCAGCGCCTCATCCGCCGGCCACGTAGGCACGCTGCCACCACCGCCTCCAGGAGCAGGAGCAGCGCCGCCTCCACCACCGGCTTTCTCGAATCAGGCTCCCTCTGATCAGGCTTCAAATCAAGGGCCCACGTCTTCCGGGGAGGTGCACAATGGCTAGCCCAACTCAGCCTAGCCCAATCCAGCCTCCAGTCGCGCCTCTTCCACCGCGCCCCCGCCGCCGCTCTTTTGCCGGGCCGCTGGTCCTGATCATCCTCGGCCTGGTTTTCCTGCTCGGCAACCTGCGCCTGATTTCCTGGATGCGCCTCGGCACCCTGTTTGCGCACTACTGGCCTCTGCTTCTCATTCTCTGGGGCATCATCAAGCTGGTCGAGTATCAGCAAGCTCAACGCGACGGCGTTCCCGCTCGCGGCATCGGCTTCGGCGGAGTCTGTCTCGTCCTCTGCATCGTATTCTTCGGACTCATGGCCACCCAGGCCTCGCGTCTGCACTGGGAACAATTTCGCAACGACATCAACATCGATGACAGCGATCTCGACAACATTTTCGGCGAGACCTTCAACTACGATGACCACCTCGAACAGGACGTCCCGCCCGCCATCACCACCCTGCGCGTCAATGACGATCACGGCGCGGTCCGCGTCACCCCCTCTGACGACAACAAGATCACGGTCACTGTCCGCAAAAAGGTTGGCGCCGAAAGCCAGAGCGATGCTGACAAATACAATGCAGCGACCAAGCCTGCGATCACCTCAGCCGGCAACGTGTTGACTCTCGACGCCAGAACGCAAGCCGCCGGCGACCATTCCATCCAGACCGATCTCGATATCTCCATCCCCCGCAAGATGGCGTTGCAAGTAACTTCGCGCCGCGGAGAAGTCTCCGTGACCGGCCGCGACGGCCAGGTCGAGATCAATAACCAGCACGGCGAAGTTTCGGTGGAGGACGTTACCGGAAACGTCAACCTGAATCTCGAAAGAAGCTCCGCCAAAGTCGAACAGATCACCGGCGACGTCCACATCGATGGCCGCCTGAACGAAGTTTCCGTCACCGACGTCAAAGGCTCCGCCCAATTCGACGGCGAATTCCAGGAGAGCGTCAAACTCGCCCGCATCAGCAAGAGTGTCGCCTTCAAATCTTCCCGTACTGAGCTCGAGTTCTCCCGCATCGATGGCGATCTCGATCTCGATTCCGACGACCTGCACGCCGACCAACTCACCGGCCCGGTGCACCTGACCACGCGCTCCAAGGAAATTCGCCTCGAAGACGTTTCCGGCGACGTGCGCGTGCAGGATGAACACGGCGACATTGAAGTCTCCATGCGCTCGCTCGGCAACGTGCAGATCGACAGCCGCAACGGCGACATCAATCTGAGCGTGCCCGACAAGGCCGGCTTCCACCTCGACGCCCAAACCCGCGACGGAGAAATCCAATCCGACTTCCCCGAGTTGAAGATTGACAACAACGACCACGAAGCCAAAGCCACCGGCACCGTAGGCAACGGCTCGTCGCACATCGTGCTCAACAACGAGCACGACGGTATCGAAATCCGCAAAGCCTCAGCCAGGCCGGCAGCAGCCACGCCCCCAACTCCGCCAACCCCGTCGAAGCCAGCCAGATCCCTACCCCCACCAAAATCCAAAGTCGAACCCACAGAGAACTAGGCCTGTCATCCTGAGCGAAGCAGTCGAAGGACCCCTTACCCGCAGACAGCCACAATCAAGCCCTGCAAGGCGTGCCCGCTGCGACCCCACCCTCCGTGCAATCCGCATCTTTGCCTTCCGCCCCACCATCTGCGAAACTGACCTTGTCCCTACAGCCACTGAGAACTGAGAACCGAGAACTGAGAACTGGTTCATGGGCCGCATCCACGTACTCCCCGAGCACGTCGCCAACAAGATCGCCGCCGGCGAGGTAGTGGAGCGCCCGGCCTCGGTGGTAAAAGAGTTGCTTGAGAATGCTCTGGACGCCGGCGCGACCCGCATCAAAATCAGCATCGAGGCGGGCGGCAAAAAGCTGATCCAGATCACTGACAACGGATGCGGCATGGTGCGCGACGATGCCATGCTCGCCTTCGAACGCCACGCCACTTCAAAGATCAAAGACGCAGAAGATCTGCTGAGCGTGGCGACACTAGGATTTCGCGGCGAGGCCCTCCCATCGATCGCTTCCGTCTCCCGCCTGCACCTCGAAACCCGCGCCGCTGCCTCGAACGAACAAGGGTCGACGGAACAAGCTGCCTCAGCCGGAACCATTCTCGAAATCAACGGCGGCAAGATGGCACGAGTCGAAGAAGCGGGACTTCCCGAAGGCACGTCCATCACCGTGCGTGATCTCTTCTTCAATACTCCAGCACGAAAAAAGTTTCTGAAGGCCGAGTCCACCGAACTCTCGCACATCGCATCCCTGGTCACGCATTACGCGCTCGCCCATCCCGAAAAACATTTTGAATTGCATTCCTCAACCAACGCCATGCTGGTAGCCCCTCCAGTCGCGGGATACAGCGAGCGCGTCTATCAAGTCTTCGGCAAGGAGACCCTCGATCAACTGATTCCCGTCGCAGCCGTGCAACCGCTCGAGCGCGTCGGCCTGCCCAAACCGCCACCATGGCGTCGCCAAGAAGAAGATGACGATGGCAATCCTGTCAGCCCAGCCGATCCCGGCGAGATGCGCCTCCATGGCTTCGTTTCGAAGCCCGAAATCCAGAAGCTGAATCGCAATTCGATCTTCATCTTCGTCAACGGCCGCCTGATTCGCGACCGCCTCGTCCAGCACGGGCTCACCGAAGCCTACCGCAACATCATTCCGCCCACGGTCTACCCGGTGGTGCTGCTGTTTCTCGAATTGCCGCCGGGCGAGGTCGATGTCAACGTCCATCCCTCAAAAACCGAAGTCCGCTTCCGGCAACCCAGCGTGATGCACGATTTCGTCCGCGACACCGTGCGCGCCGCTTTGATGAAGGCGCGCCCCGCGCCGCAGTTCACCACCGAAATTCACGCCCACGCCACTGCCACTTCAGGCCTGACCCCAGGCGCAAGAGAATGGGAGCCGCCCTCAGACCTAACCTCGGCTTCGGGCCAGTCCGCGCGCCCGCTGTATGAACCCGCGAGCGGCTTCGTTCTGCAAGCCCCGTCAGCGCCGCCGATTTCCGCGCGCTTCCAGTTCGAAGGCGGAATCGCAGTCGAGGCCAATGCTGCGATCCCGGTGGCGCGAGGGCTCGAAACCCGCTTCGCGGAAGCGATTCCAGAAACAATTCCAGACACGATTCCAGACAATGGCTGCGCCCCCGCGCTCAACACAGAAGAGCAAGACACCACGCTGGCCGCGCTCTCGACCCTCCGTCCTTTGGGGCAAATCCGCAATTCCTTCATCCTCGCCGTGAATGAAGATGGATTATGGATCGTCGACCAGCACGTAGCCCATGAGCGCGTGTTGTTTGAGCGCATCCTGCGGCAGCGCACCGCGCAGAAAGTCGAGAGCCAGCGCTTGCTCATGCCGATTGTGCTCGAACTCTCTCCGGCGCAGCAGGCCGTCTTTGCTGAGATTGCCGACGAACTCCAGCACAACGGCTTCGAGGCCGAACCGTTCGGCGCCCGCAGCGTGGCGGTGAAAGTCGCCCCCGCCGGCGTGGACGCAGCCGCAGTCGAGCACATGCTGCACGAACTCCTCGACCAGATTTCGCGCGAAGAGCAGTCGCTGAATTTGGAAAAGATCCGCGCCCGCATTGCCGCCTCCATCGCCTGCCATGCCGCCATCAAGGTCAATATGCCGCTCGAGCAAAATAAAATGGACTGGCTGCTCGCCGAACTCGCAAAAACCGACCATCCCATGTCCTGCCCGCACGGCCGGCCGGTCGTCCTGCGGTATTCTGTAAAGGACATTCAGAAGGCGTTTAAGAGAATCTAGCCGTTAGCCCTCAGCGATAATGACCGATCAGGACCTACAGCAACTCCGCAGCGAAAAGTGGCACCTCGATGGCAAGCCCATCCGCACCATCGAGGAGGCGCGCGCATTCGTCGAGGCTGTGGGATTCTGCCTGATGTATCCCGTGCGCCCCTCCATGCCCGTGCCCACCTTCATCGGAGCCTTCGTCGGCTCCGACAATCGTCTGCCCACCTGGCAGCACGCTTACTCTGATCCGCGGGCGCTCGCGGCGACCGAACTCATGGTCCGGCTGCTGCGCGAGCGTGCGGCCTTCGAAGCGAATTTGTTCAACGAGAACAATGCATTTCTCGTCGCGGCTTCGGTCTTTCCTTATTTCTACGCCCTGGTGGGCGAGCGCAATCCCAAGCTCGCGCCCAAGCAAGGACCACGCTCTCCCTACTCGCCGCTGGCTTGCGATGCGTTTGAGCTGATCCGGCGCGATGGTCCTATCTCGAAACCGAAGCTGCAGGAAGCTCTGGGCGGCAGCGTTTCCCTCGCCGCGCTCGATAAGGCCCTGGGCGAATTGCTGGCCAAGCTGCGCATCACGCGCGTCGACTACAAGCCGAGCGAAGGCTCGTTCTGGGATCTTCTCTACCGCTGGGCGCCCGATGCGGTTCGCGAAGGCGTGGGACTTTCGGTGCCCGAAGCGCTCTCGGCTCTGCTCTCGAAATATCTCGACTGCGTGATCGCCGCCGAGCAGACCGATCTCGAAACTTTCTTCGGAAATTTCGTAGCCCGCTCGCGCGTGAAGGAGGCTGTAAACGCGCTGCTGGCGGCCCGCGAGCTGAGCTTCGTCCACGTCGGCGGAAGATCGATGCTGCAGATCACTCCCGCGAAGGAGCCGGTGGTTGCAAGTCCCCGCCCGCTCACGCGAGTGAAAGCTAGAACGGGAGAAGCACGTTGATGTGGGAGGACGCGATCGAGAATGACGGCTTCGCGATTCTTCCGAGAGTTTTTGGGGATGAAGAAATCGAGCGACTTCTCGAAGCAATCTCCGCTGCGGCTCCTCGCCGCAGTAGAGCCGGCGTGCGCCACGCCTTACGATTGAGCCCGGTCGCAGAACTCGCTCAACAATCGAGTCTGATTGAAACCGCGCGGGCCGTACTCGGCCCCGCGGCATTTCCGTATCGCGCGACGCTATTCGACAAGTCGCCCAAGTCCAACTGGCTGGTGGTCTGGCACCAGGACACCGCATTACCGCTCCGCGAACATCGAGAGACAGCAGGCTGGCGGCCTTGGTCTGTAAAAGAAGGCGTCGCCTACGCCCACGCTCCCACAGCAGCACTAGAACAGATTCTCGCGCTCCGAATTCACCTCGATCACTCAACCACACTGAACGGGCCGTTGCGAGTTCTCCCCGGCACGCATACTTTGGGCGTGTTGGACGATGACCGAGTGCATGAACTCGCAACCAAAATGCCGCAGGTCGAGTGTCTAGTCCCTGCGGGAGGGATCCTCGCCATGCGGCCGTTGCTGATTCATTCTTCATCAAAATCTCAGGTGGAGGCCGAGCGGCGAGTTCTGCACATCGAGTACGCATCGAGCCCCTCGATCGCTTCACCACTGGACCTTGCCGTTACCTAATCGAACCGTCGGCTCCGTGTACAATCGTCTACTCGCAGAATGAACGATCTCATTCACAATCACTCTCCACGCAAACTGATCATTGCCATCGACGGCCCGGCGGGCGCGGGCAAGAGCACGATCGCCTCGCGCCTGGCGCGCAAGCTCGGCTACGTGAATCTCGAGAGCGGCGCGATGTACCGCGCGCTGGCGCTGAAAGCCATCGACCATGACATTTCGTTCGATGACGAATCGGCGCTCGTGAAGCTGGCCGAAGAGTCGCGCATTCAACTTGAGCCCACGGTCGGCGGAAACCGGACCTTGCTCGATGGGCGCGATGTTTCGGAGCGCATTCGCGAGCGCGACGTCACTGAGGCGGCCTCGCGCGTGTCCGTGCATCCCGGAGTGCGCGTCTGGATGGTTGCGCATCAGCGGGAGATGGGCGCGGGCGGCGGGGTGGTGATGGAAGGCCGCGACATTGGCACCAAAGTCTTTCCCGACGCCGACCTGAAGATTTTTCTCGATGCCGATCCGGTCGTGCGCGAGCAGCGGCGCATGGAGCAGCAGAGGATCAAAGGAGAAGTCGCGGCAAAGGTCGCCGCCGAACTGCGCGAACGCGACCACCGCGACCGCACCCGTGCAACCTCGCCGCTGCAAGCGGCCACAGACGCCGTGGTGATCGACTCGACGAAGCTGAGTGAGGATGAGGTGCTGGCGCGCGTGGAAGAGTTGGCGGTTTCCCGTCTGAAAAAATAGTTGGCCTTGTCTGTGGTTCTGAGCCTGGTTGCGCCTTCCGATCCAGATCAAAAAAAACCGCAGATCGAATCTGTTTAATTCTCTCGAATCAGCGACTTGCGAGGTCTTGATCTGTCGTGAGTCTGACTAAAATCTTGAATCGAAAGAATTTATCCGCAAAATATTGGATTGGTTGGCTTTAGCTTAGCCTATTTGGTTGTCAAGGAGCCCGCAGAGATTTGGATTCAGTATGAGATGAATCGGGAGTGAGGCGCAAGGTCAGATGTCACAAGGTGGCTGTGGATTTCTTCGTTGAGTTACGGGGCTGGAGCGTCCCAAGCAGGAAACAGATTCCTCCTGTCTCGCTTCGCTCGCGCGTCGGAATGACAAGGCTCTCGGCGCTTCGCTCGGGCGTCGGAATGACAAAGTCTCAGGGCATGCGAGCGTCATTCCTTCGCTTTACGAATCGCGATCCCCAACTCCCGCAGCTGCTTGTCACTCACCGGTGTGGGCGCATCCACCATCAGATCCACGGCTCGCGCTGTCTTCGGGAACGGAATCACCTCGCGCAGACTCTCTGCACCCGCCAAGATCATCACGATGCGGTCGAGGCCGAGCGCGATGCCTCCGTGTGGAGGGGTGCCGTATTCGAGGGCTTCGAGAAAGAATCCGAAACGGGCGCGGGCTTCTTCTTCGGTCATGCCCAAGGCTCGGAAGATTCGGCTCTGCACATCCTGGCGGTGAATACGAATCGAGCCGGAGCCTAGTTCGGTGCCGTTCAGCACCACGTCATAGGCGAGCGCGCGCACTGCGCTCAGCGGCGACAGCGGATCGTGCAACGCCTCCACTCCTGACTCGAGCTTCGCCATGTCTTCTTCGTGCGGCGAGGTGAAGGGATGATGCGCGGCCATCCACGTCTTTTCGCCCTCGTCCCACTCGAACATGGGGAAATTCGTGACCCAGAGGAAACGGAAATCTTTCGCGGCGTCTCCGGTCTTCCTGAAGATTCCATGCTTTTCAGAATACTTTTGCGCCAAGGCCAAACGCAGCAGGCCCGCCGAGGCGTAGATCGCCAGTTCCTGCGGCGTGACTTTTTGATGCGCCTGCGGCGCAGTTTGCGCCGACCCGGTTTGCGCTGACCCTGCAACCAGCACGATCAGATCGCTCTCTTCCATGCCAGTCTTTTTCGCGATCGCGGCCGCGGCTTCGGGAAACTTGTTGGCGATGCGTTTGAAGTCTTCAAATATTTTTGCTCCGCCTTTGGAGTGGAACATGGGCTTGATGTCATCGCGTTCTTTGCGCGAAAGCTCTCCCACCTTCGGGGTGCGGATGGCAATCACCGGCAGATTCGGATTGATCGCCAGCTCCTGCAAATTCTCTGGCGTAAAACATTCCCGCACATCGGTGAATGCGGGCAGGCGCAGGTCGGGCTTGTCGATGCCATACAGCCGGATCGCCTCGTCGTAATCCATGCGCGGAAACGGCGACTTGATGGCGTACCCTGTCGCGGCAAATGCCGCCGTCAGAAATCCCTCTACCACTTCCCAGACGCGCTCCGGCTGCGGATAGGACATTTCCAAATCGATCTGGGTGAACTCCGGCTGGCGGTCGGCACGCAGGTCTTCGTCGCGGAAGCAGCGCACGATTTGAAAATATTTGTCGAAGCCGGAAATCATCAGGATCTGCTTGAACATCTGCGGCGACTGCGGCAGCGCGTAGAACGTGCCGGGCTGCACGCGGCTCGGCACCAGGTAATCGCGCGCGCCCTCCGGTGTGGACCGCGTCATGAACGGGGTTTCAATTTCGAAAAATCCCTGCGCAGACAAATAATCGCGGATGGCCTTGGCCACCTTGTGGCGCAGCTCGATGTTAAATTGCATCTCCTCGCGGCGCAGATCGATATAGCGATATTTCAGCCGCGTTTCTTCGTTGGTGAGCGCGGTGTCGGAAGGCAGGAACGGCGGCAGCTTCGACTCGTTCAGGATTCGCAACTCTTCCGCTACCAGTTCCACTTCGCCGGTCGCAATATTCTTGTTCACGGTGCTGGCGTCACGCAGTTTCACTGTGCCGGTGACGGCAATCACGTACTCGTTGCGCAGAGCCTCAGCTTTTTTGTGGACGGCCGCGTCACGCTCGGCGTTGATAACCACCTGCGTGACTCCGGTGCGGTCGCGCAGATCGACAAAAATGAGGCTGCCGAGGTCGCGGCGCTTGTTGACCCATCCCATGAGCGTGGCTTTTTTGCCGGCGTCGGAGGGGCGCAGCGCTCCGCACATGTGCGTTCGTCGTAAATCGCCTAGGAAGTCGAGCAAATTGTGTCCTTACAGTGAGGATATGGCGGAAAGCCGAATCTAGGATTATAAACTGTGGGAGCTAAGATTCCGGCGGGGTTCGCCTCATGTGGTCAATTTTGAGGAGAGGGAGATCCCTGGTCCCGCTGGAGAAAACGCGGGACTTCGGGATGACGCCCCGGGGCAGTGAAGATTACAGATTAAATCCGACTGCTTGTTACTTCTTCGTGGCCTTGCCGTCGACTTCTGTGGTCCACTTTGCGCCGTCGGGGGACATCTCATAGGTGAAGGTGTAGGACGCGGGCGAGGTGAATTTCATGGTGAAGCGGCCCTTGCCCATGCTGTCGTCCATTTTCTCCTCGCTGGTCCAGGTCCAGGTGTCGCCGTCGAGCGTGCCTCTTGAGTCCTCAAACTCGCCCCAGCTGTTGAACTCGCGATAGGTATAGGCCTTGTCGGTGGTGGAATAGCCAAGGACGGCGAGTCCTGTGCCGTTGCCCGAGCTGGCGCTTTTGAAATCGACGTGACAGACGAGGAAGAATCTGCCTTCCATCCACTCGCACTTTTCATTCTCGGCGATTTTTCCGCCGGGGCCCATCGCGCTGGGCTTGACGTCTCCCTCCAACACCCAGGAACCGGCCAGCAGGTCGAGCTTTTTGATTTCGGGGGCGGGCTTGGGCATCGTCTCCTGCGCCAGCGCTACGGCCGCCAGTCCCAGCCCCGCCATGAGGATTATTGCCGCTCGTTTCATTTTAATCACCTCGCGCAATCACCTCGCAGATTCGCTCGACCGCTCATCGAGCGGCCTTAGGTTTGACGTTCGCCGCTGCAAACTGGAAGCCGAAAACAAAGATCACAGCCAGCAGCGGAATTCCTACCAGTCTCCCCAATGCGTGGGCGTGCTCTGTTGGAACTTCAGCTTCCACGCGTCTCCCTGCTTTTCCCACACCGAGGTCCAGTGCTGGTAGCGCGGAGGCGGGCCCTCATCCTCCTGGGGCGGGACACGCATGATCACATCGTAAGTCACGATCGCGACGTTGTCGCCGGCGCTTACAACCTTCATGTTATAGGGCTGCAGATCGACGCCGCCACCGCCGCCGCCCGAGAATTGGTCAATCATGTCCTGGCGTTCATACAGCTGCCCGTCGAAGCCGACAAAAGAAAAATCCGCGGACAGAGTTCGCTTGAAGAATGCAGCGTCACCTTTTTTCGCGGCGGCGAGGAAATCCTTTTCGTTGGAGAGCAGGGTCTGCTCGAGCGGACTTAAAGCCTTGGCAGGCGCGGTTTCTTGGGCCAAACCCGGAATCACGCTTCCCAACGATAGGATTGCGCACATCACCCAAACCAGCTTCATGAAATCTCCCCTCCCGATAAATCGCCGACTGTCTATTCAGCTACTCCTGAATCTTCCGCGGCAAATCTGCTCGCGGTACTGAAACCTGCTCGCCCGTCGCCAGATTTTTCAGGGCGAATGCATCTGCCTTTACCTCGTTCTCGCCCACGATCAAAATGTATTTTGCTGCCGCCCTGGTTGCGGCCTCGAACGACTTCTTCAGGCGGAAGGTCTCGTCTCCCAAGTCTACGATTAGATCATGGCGGCGCAACTCCCGCGCCAGGCGGGCGGCTTCACCGTTCATCCCTGCGCCTAGAGGAGCTATGTAGACATCCGGCTTCTTTACCACACTGTCGGCCGACTCCTGCAGTGACATGACCAGGCGGTCTTCGCCAATCGCGAAGCCAATGCCGGGAGCAGGCGGCCCGCCGAGCGCTTCGGAGAGTCCATCATAGCGGCCGCCGCCTAGGATCGCGTTCTGCGCTCCGAGCGCGCCGTGGGTGAATTCAAAAGCGGTGCGCGTGTAGTAATCGAGGCCTCGCACGAGACGGTCGTTTAGCGAAAATGGAACTCCAACTTTGGTGAGGATTTCTTGTACTGCCTCGAAATGTTTCCGGCAGTCTTCGTCGAGAAACTGGCTGATGCGCGGCAGCTTGTCGATGATCGGCTGATCCTCGGGAACTTTGCAATCGAATACCCGCAGCGGATTGGTGACGGCGCGGCGCTGGCAATCGGCGCACATCTTATCTTTGACTGGATCGAGGGCCTTGCGCAGAGCTTCATTGAAGGCCGCGCGGTCGTTCGGGCAGCCGACGGAATTCAGTTCTAAAGTCCATCCGCTAATGCCGAGGCGGTCGAGAAGAGTAGCCAGCATCTCGAGAACTTCCGCATCCCGCGCCGGAGACTCGCTGCCCGCCGATGGCGGACCAATGATTTCAGCGTCGATCTGATAAAACTGCCGGTAGCGGCCTTTTTGCGGGCGCTCGCGCCGGAACATGGGACCGATGCAGTAGAGCTTGTTCAGTCCGCGGTCGCCGAGTTTGTGCTCGATGTAGGCGCGGACGATGCCGGCGGTGGCTTCGGGGCGGAGGGTGAGTGATTGTCCTTTGTCACTTTCGGCCCGGCCGCGATCCTCCCACGTATACATTTCCTTCGCGACGATGTCTGTGTCTTCGCCGACGCCGCGGGCGAATAATTCTGTCGACTCGAAGATCGGGGTGCGAATTTCCTGGAAGTTGTAGGCGCGGAAGACATCGCGCACCGCCGACTCCACAAAATTCCACAGCGCCGTTTCGGGCGGCAGCAGGTCTCGCGTTCCTCGGACTGCTTTAATCATTCATTCCTCGAGAGTCATCCTGAGCCGCATTTCCCCACCCATCGAGAGCGCCGGGAGAACGCCCTGCCGCGCCTGTCGCTGCGCATGGGTGAAAGGGGTCCTTCGACTCCGAAAACCGATTCGCTTTGCGAACCGGTTTTCTCCGCTCAGGATGACAGATCGCTATTGTTCCCGCAGATACTCCTCCGTATAGCCTAAATAATTCCGGGCGTATCTCATGATCGTCTCTTCCTCGCCTGCGTCCAGCTTGCGCTTAAACTTTCCCGGAGACCCCATCCACAACGAGTGCGGTTCGACCACCGTGCGCTCGGGAATCAGAGTACCGGCGGCAATAATTGAACCCGCACCAACCTTTGCGCCATTCAGAATCACAGATCCCATGCCGATCAGGCAGCGGTCTTCGATTACGCATCCATGCAAAGTTACCGAATGGCCGACCGTGACGTACTCGCCGACCGTCACGCCATACTGATTCTTCATGCCGTGCAGCACGCTGCAATCCTGCACATTCGAGTGCGCACCGATGCGGATCGCGTATACGTCGCCGCGCAGTACTGCATTCATCCAGACCGAGGCGTGCTCGCCGAGCACCACGTCGCCGATGATCTGGGCCGACTCGTCCACGTAACAGGTCGCGGGAATCACCGGCTTCATGCCTTTGAAGGATCGAATCATGATTTGTACATACGCGCTGAGCGAACACTGAACATAGCATGCCGCTACGGCTGTTGGTAAAGCAGATTTCCCACTCCGGCACTCATGGCAAAAAGAACCGCTGCACGTCACAGCCGCAACCCGTTCCCACATGCTACAAAGGAATCTGGTTTCCCACCCGCTCGCCTCCGGACCCCGCGGGAGTCACGCCTCCGAGCTTCATCCTAACCACAGGTGGCGCTTCTATGCTGCGGGCCTCGCTCTGCGTCCTGATTCTCTCTTTATTAGTATTACCGTTCGTGTTGCCGCCGCACTCTTTCGCCCAGGATGCTGCTACCGGGGCCATTCACGGGACGGTCGTCGATCTTCACGACTTGCGCATTCCTGGAGCCGACATTGCGGTGGTGAGCACGGCCACCGGCGTTCGCTACTCGGCGACGTCGGACGCGGAAGGCCGGTTCGCGATCGATCTGTTGCCGCCCGGGGACTACTCCGCTCGAGTGGTCGCGCAGGATATGTCGCCGCAGATCACTCCTCAGTTGCACGTAGATGTGGGCGCTGCCGCCGAGCTGCAGTTTCGCCTCAGCGTTGCCGGAGCGCTCGAACACGTCTCCGTCTCTGGCGCTCCCGCACTGGTCGACACCGAGTCGACGGCCGTCTCGACGCTGCTTGATGAACGGGCGATTGGCGATCTCCCGCTCAACGGGCGGCGCTTCTCCGATCTGATGCTGCTCTCGCCCGGCGTGACTCAGGATCCGCGCAGCCTGACTTCCGCCACCAACGGCGATCTCTCTTTCGGCGGACTGCGCGGGTTCCAGAACAGCTTCCTGGTTGACGGCGGCGACTTCAACAACGCGTTCTTCGCCCAGGCCCGCGGCCTATACCGCGCTCCGTATCAGTTCTCGAACGAAGTGGTGCAAGAGTTCCGCGTCTCCTCCAATTCTTACGGAGCTGAAATGGGACGGGCCGGAGGCGCGGTCATCAACGTCGTCACCAAGTCCGGAACCAATCACTGGCACGGCACCGGGCTCTATTACATTCGTGACAGCGCATTCGGCGGCGCTGCTACTCCCTTCATGTCCTTCAAACCGCACAGTGAGCAGCAGCAGGGCGGAGGCACCCTCGGCGGTCCGCTCATGAAGAATAAAATCTTCTTTTTTGCCGGATTCGATCAGCACTACTTCCACGTGCCTGACGTTGTTGAATTTCTCGATGGCTCCATGCAGGTCGTGCCCCAGGCCGGCACCGGACCTTATTCACCCGGCGACTACGAGGCCAGCGACCAGGCGCTGGTCTTCGCCGCCGCCGCGCAACTCAGTTCACTCGCGGGATCCTATCCCGCCGCGCAGATCGGCAACGCCTCCTATGCCAAGCTCGATATCAATCTCACGCCACGCAATCAACTGGCGCTGCGCTACAACTCTTCGCGATACTGGGGATCGAACAACGTATTTCTCGATCCTGCCAGCCCCGTCACGTACGATTCCATCTCTGACAATGGCACGGAGGACGTTTCCACGGACACCGGTTCGATTTCTCTCATCTCGGGCCTCACCCCGAGGGTTATCAGCCATCTCCGTGCTCAGTTTTCGCGCGATCTGCGGCAGTCCTTCACCAACACCACCGACACTCTGGTCAAAGTTACCGACATCATCGACGGCATTGGACGCTCCGATCAACTTCCTCGGGCCACGCGCGAACATCGTGGCCAGCTTGCCGAAACTCTCAGCTTCGATACCAGCCGCCATTCTTTCAAGTTCGGCGGCGACTCGCTTATCACCTGGATCTACGATTATTTCCCCAGCGAGCAGAGCGGCGAATACCTGTTCGACGTCATCAAGGTTGATCCTTTCACTTTTGAACCCATGGAGGCGGGGCTGCCGCTGACTCCTCTTCGCGCTTACGCTCACTCCGTTCCTAAATACTATCTGCAGAGTTTCGGTCCGTCCTCCTCGAATCCCAACAGCAACGACTACGCTGCTTTCGCCCAGGACACCATCCGCGTCACCAATCATCTAGCCATTAACCTGGGCGTTCGGTGGGATCTGCAAACCTTCACCAGCGCCGGACTGGTTGCGAATCCGCTGTTCCCGCCCGCCGGAAAAGTTCCTTTCAATCCTCACAATTTCGGTCCGCGAGCTGGACTCGCCTATTCCATCGGCAAGACTCATCCGCTGGTGATTCGCGCGGGCTATGGATTGTTCTACGTCCGCATTCCGCAGATCTACAATTCCGCCATCGCGACTGAGAACGGAGTGACCGACGCGCAACTTTTTCTCAACACTTCCAACTATTACGACCATCAGGTCTTTCCCACTTATCCCAACCCGCTGGTTAGCTGCCCGCTCACGACCACGGCTGCGTGCAATCTTCCCGCCGGATTCACGCAGGGGGTGACTAACGACGTTTCCGCATTCGCTCCTAACTTTGTGACTCCGCGGGTGCAGCAAACCAGCCTGACTTTCGAGCGTGAAGTCGCCGGACAGACCACCGTCGCCGTCTCTTATCTGTACGTTCACGGCGAACATCTCATCCGCGCGCTGGACGTGAATCTTCCGCCGCCGGTGGCGTTGACTTATCCGCTGTTCGATTCCACGGGAACGATCTTTCAGGGCGGATACTACACTGTCGATTCCTTTGCCACCTGGCAGTACACGCAATCGCTGACCTGCCCGTTCCCACCGTGTATTAACGCTCTGGGACGCCCCATCGCCCAACTGGGCTCGATCGACGAATTTCAAAGCGCGGCGTCGAGCGTTTACAACGGGCTGACTCTCTCCATTAACCGGCGCATGGCCCGCGGCGCCTATCTTCGTCTCTCTTACACCTACGCCCACGCCATCGACGACGGCCAAGATGCGCTGGTGGCGGGCGAACCAGCAACGGTGCAGAATTCGTACGATCCCAACGGCGAGCGCGGACCCAGCGTCACTGACCAGCGCAACCGCTTCGTGGCCGCGTTTTCGGTAGAGCCACGTCCGTTTCACCGCGAACACGAATTTCTCGGCCACCTGCTCAACGACTGGAAAATTTCGAGCATCGTTACGGCCGGCAGTGGACGCCCCGTCAATGCCACCGTCGATGGCGATCCCAACCAGGACGGCAACTACGACAATGACCGGCTTCCCGGCTACAGCCGCAATGGATTTACCGGTCCTGATTACGCCTCGACCGACCTGCGACTGGTGCGCAAAATCCACGTAGCCGAGGGCTACCGCCTTGAGTTGACCGCCGACTCTTTCAACCTTTTCAACCGAGACAACGAGCGGGTTGAAATCACTTCGAGCGGCCTTACCGTCGAAGCCACCACGTTCGTGCAGTACTCCTCCTATGTCGATGGAATTTTCTATCCTGCCTACTACCAGCAACCCCAGAGCTTCCTGAAACCAAACGCCGCCTTTGCCCCGCGCCAGGTTCAGCTCGGCTTGAAGCTCATCTTCTGAGGGCAGGGGCCAGGGGCCAGTCAAAGCGAGATCGTCGCACTGGGTTAGCTGGTCACCAGTCAGTGACCACTGGCCGCTGACCACTGCTACCGCAATTGCGCCACAACCGATCCATCAGTAAAATCCTCCGAACGTTCAAAGAAAGGAATGCACATGAAAAAACTCATAGGACTGCTGGCAGTTTGCTGCCTGTTTTCTCTCGTGGCCCTCGCGCAACGTCATGATGTCGGCGGCGGGGTCAAGAACATCCCCGCGCACGGGCCTGCTCCGGCTGCGCATCCGGCGCCGGCAGCCCCTCACTTCAACGACAAGGCCGGACATCCTGACGCGCCGCACGTCCATTCCAATGGCAAATGGATCGGCCACGGCACCGGTCCCGACGATCCTCACTACCACCTTGATCATCCCTGGGAGCACGGACGCTTTACTGGCGGCTTCGGCCGCGGCCACGTGTGGCATCTCGCCGGAGGCGGCCCGAACCGCTTCTGGTTCGGCGGCTTCTATTTCAGCGTGGCTCCTTATGACATTGGCTTCTGCGGCGACTGGCTGTGGGACAGCGATGACATTGTCATCTACGAAGATCCGGACCACATTGGCTGGTACCTGGCTTACAACGTGAGATTGGGCACTTACGTCCACGTGATGTATCTGGGAACGTAATAGCCGAAAACAACGAACCGTGAGGGGACGGCCCGAAGTGGCCGTCCCCGAGGTTGTCCGGCGAGTTTTTTCACCCGTCCCACTTGACTTCGAGTCAAATCCTTGTAATAACTATTCGGTCCATCCGGACGGGTTTGGGGGTGTGTCAGTTTGGCGGAAATTCGACTGCAAGAGGGTGAATCCCTCGAGAACGCCCTGCGCCGCTTCAAGCGCAAGGTGCAGCAGGAAGACATTATTAAAGAAGTGAAGCGCCACTCCTTTTACCTCAAGCCTGGTGAGAAGAAACGCGTGAAAGCTGCTCTCGCTCGCAAGCGCGCTCGCAAGAAGGTTCGTAAAGAACAGGATTGAGGTTTAAAGGAGTAAGACTAAGCATTAAAGGGTCGCCCCGTCCCGGGGCGGCCCTGCTCGATCTGGCCCCCACCAGGCAGAGTTGCAGCAGGGATCATTCAATACTCATCATTCATTCGGCATTGGTAGGAAAGCTGTATCCACGACCCGTTCCAGGGACGTGGCGGGCCGAGTCCAGGGGCAGTTTGAGGGGGGATGTAACAACACCTGTGTTTGCTCTGTGTCACCCGCATTCCCCGCGTGTGGCGAGCGCAGCACGGGCACAAGGGAGCCATCCTCAATGGAATTTCAGGACAAGGTACTGACCTGCATCGATTGCGGCACGGAGTTCGTGTTTACCGCAGGGGAACAACTGTTTTTCTACGACAAGCACTTTAAGAACGAGCCCAAGCGCTGTAAGGCTTGCAAGTCGAAACGCGTGGCCGTTCTCTCCGCTCCGCCCACTCCGGGCAACGGGCACCACTACGCCCGCGTGGAAACTCGCGCCACCTGCTCGCAGTGCGGCAAGGAGACGACAGTTCCCTTCCGCCCCACGCAGGGGCGTCCCATCTTCTGCCGCGAATGCTTCACGCAGAAAAAGACCGCCGCTGCATCCTGACCGCTGGGAAGACGCAGCACGAAGAACGCTAGCGAGACATTGGGCGTGGGCTGCGCTTTGCGCTACGATAGTCGCGTGCCTACCTACCACGTAGAAAACTTTGGATGCCGCGCCACCCAGGCCGACGGCGCCGCGCTCGAGCGCCAGTTCGAGTCGCGCGGGCTGAATGCGGCCTCAGCCGCGCAAGCCGACCTCGTCGTTTTGAATACCTGCACCGTGACCAGTTCTGCCGATCAGGACGCGCGCGCTGCCATTCGGCGCGTGCAGCGGCAGAATCCGACGGCAGAAATCATCGTCACCGGATGTTATGCGCAGCGCGCTCCGGAAGAAGTCGCCGCGCTGCCCGGCGTAACGGCTGTGATCGGCAACTCGCACAAACATCAGCTCGCCGAAATCGTGCTCGAGAAAAAACCTCGACCAGCATCGTTCCTTCCGGTCTCCACTCTTACTGAGAACCGGGAACTGAGAACTGAGAACTGGGTCTTTGTTTCCGACATCTTCGCCCACACTGAACTCCTGGCCGCTCCGGTTTTCGAATCCGCAAATCACGAATCGGCAAATCACGAATTCGGCCGCACTCGTCCCAACCTCAAGGTGCAGGACGGATGCGATAATCGCTGCTCCTTCTGCATTATCCCGAGTGTCCGCGGCCAGAGCCGGTCGCTGCCGGTGGATCAAGTGATTCGCGAAATGAACGCGCTGGTGGCCGCGGGCTATCGCGAGGTGGTGATCAGCGGGATCAACCTCGGCCGCTGGGGACGCGATCTGGCTGTCAGCTCTCAGCTGTCAGCTATCAGCGAAAATCTCTGGCGGGAGGGCAAGGCCAGGGAATTGTGTTTCGAGTCTCTGATCCGCGTTATTCTCGGCGAAACGCAGATCGAAAAACTCCGCATCTCGAGTGTCGAGCCGATGGACTGGACCGACGAACTCATCGAGCTGGTTGCTTCCTCGCCGCGTGTCGCCAAGCACGCACACGTGCCCCTGCAATCGGGCAGTGATGCTGTGCTGCGCCGCATGCATCGCAAGTATCGTCCCTGGCATTATCGCGAGAAGATCGAAAAGATACGCGCCGCCATGCCCACGGCTGCCATTGGCGCCGACGTGATGGCCGGGTTTCCCGGCGAGACCGACTCGGAATTCGAAGCCACTCGCCGCTTTATCGCCGAATTGCCATTCACCTACCTGCATGTATTCACCTACTCCGCACGCCCCGGCACCCCGGCTGCCGCACTGCCAAATCAAGTCCCGGTGCAAGTAGCTCGCGAGCGCAACGGGATCCTCCGCAACCTTGCCGCTGAGAAGAAGCTCGCCTTTATGCGATCGTTTATTAGAAAGCCGCTGGACGCGATCACGCTCAACGTCACGCACCGCAACTCCGACGGGGAGTTCACCGAATCTCTCACTGACAATTATCAGAAGCTGTATCTAAGGGGACTTTACGAACCCAATCGCTGGATCACCGCGCAGATCGAGGGAGTGCAAGACGGGGTGTTCGTGGCGGATTTGTTCCCGGCAAACTCACCCACGAATTGAGCTTCGCCGAGAACACCTTCGTGTTTTTGGAAATTACTGCAGTTTGGCGTACTCGGCCTTGGCTTCTTTCAGGATCGGAACGTCGGGATCGGCGTCTTTCCAGAGAGCAAAAAAGTCCTGGTAGGCAGTGCGAGCGCCACTTGCGTCACCGGCTTCTGCCCGCGCACGACCCAGTTGAAGGCGCGCCAGCCTGCAGGTGGGAAGCGAGAAAATACAAACGCCGGGATGATCGAGAATCTTCTGGAACTCGTTCGCCGCTTCCTTTCCCTGGTGCAGCTTAAGATAGGCCAGCCCACGCAAGTAGTTGGGTCTGACAACCGGCATCATTCCAAATTCGTAAGGGGTCGCAGACTGCAGGAGTTCAATTGCTTTCCCGGGATTTCCCTGGTTCATTGCAATGGCGGCGCGAATCAAGGGTAGAGCAACCGCGTTGATCAAAGTATCGGTTGGGTGTTGCCGAACAAGTTCCTGGGCAATCGTTTCCGCATCTCGCGCCTCACCTACCAGCGCCAGCGCCCATCCCGCAGACACAAGAACTCCGCGACCGCGCGAAAAAGAAAGCGCCTTGGTGGCGTCATCGCGGGCTGCCTTAGAGTCTCCCATCTCCGCCTCGAAGGCGGCTTCCCGAGCCAGGGTCACTGCCGCAATCTCCTCAAGCTTCCCCTGCCGTTCGAGATCGACTGCCCGCTGATAACTCCCTCGTGCCGCCGCCATCTTTCCTGACGACGCGGCAGCATCGGCAACGGTTTCCGCCATTACATACTCACCCTGATTTCCCCTGGCCGACTCCACCTCGCGCTGCATTCCGGCCGCATCTCCATCAAGAAATGCAAACATGTACATATCGACATGGCCCACTATGCTATCGATTTTCTTGCGAGCCTCTTCCTTGCGGATCGCCTTGCTTTCGGCAAGACGATTCAGGCCCAGATAGGCCACGGCCAGCGCGTTGTAACTGAACGACGAATCGGGGGCGAGTTGCATTGTCGCCTGCGCTTCTGGCAGGGCCTGCTCCCACTTTCCGATAATCTCATAGCCCACCGCGAGGTTGGTGGCCGGGATGCTGTCGCGTGGGTAGGTTCGGCGCCACAGTTCTAACGCCTCCAGTTCCTTGTCAATTTCCCCGGTCACAATACTGTAATAGTGGGTTTCAATGTAGAGTTTTTCCAATTCGCTGCAGCGGTCCCGCCGATCAAATGCCTGCTTCGTATTTTCGATGGCCAGCGCGCTCTCGCCGATGTTGCCGTAACCCTGGCCGATGCGCGCGTAGGCCACGGCGAAATTCGGATCCAGTTCAAGCGCATGCTTGTAGAAAGGAATTGCGGTGTACTCGCTGCCTTTGTCTCTCTCCGCTTCGCCCAGGCTGAAGTACTTGAGCGCCTCTAGCGACGAGGTGGTTGCCTCTTCCACCGGTGCATCGAATTTCTGCAGAGAAGCCAGCGACTCGCCGAGCTTGCTCCGCAAACTTGAAGCCACTTTGCCCACGGCGCCCAGCACCTGCTCTTTTTTGTCGACTGAAATTTGCTCGCGAGCCAGGTTGTCACCGGTGAGGCAATTCACTGCGTCCACGCCGACCACGTACTGGGTTCCGACCGCGGAGATGGTTCCATTCAAAACTGCCTTCACGCCTTCGCGCTGGCAGACTTGCCGCGCCAGGTCCGGAGTCACGCGTTCGTCGGGAGAGTGCCCCATATAGCGCAGCGTGTCGCGCACGCGCTCCTGCGGAAAAATATTCAGATAGGGCGACTGCTCCAGTTGCACGGCCAGCGCCTGCCGCAGCGTTCCATCGAACACGGGGTCGCCGGTGGTGTTCACGAAATCGGAGAGCAAGATGGAATCCTTGGCGGTGAGGGTTCGGCTTCGATGGCTGAAGAAAAATGCGCCGGCGATCGCGGCTACTATCACGACCGCTACTGCAACCCACAGCCATTTCTTGCTGCCACTCGGCGTTGCGACGGCCGCGACTGAGATCTGCGAAGATACTGGCGCCGCCGCTTGCACCTTTGCGGAACCCGATGACGCAGCCGACCCGGCTGCTGCAGGCGGCTCTGCTGCCGCTGCCATACTCGCTGCCGAACTTGCTGCTGCTGAACTCTTGCCTGAATCGATTTCCCGCTTCAGCCGCTTCAAGTCGGCCCGCATCTCCGACGCAACCTGGTAACGAAGGTCGGCTTCTTTCTCCAGAGCTTTGTTGATGATGCGTTCCAGTTCGGCCGGCAGATTGGGATTCAGCCGCACCGGCGCCGTGGGCGCGCGGTTCAAAATGGCATCGAAGATTACCGCAGATGTGTTGCCGGTAAAGGGCTGCCGTCCCGTAGCCATCTCATAGAGAACTGTGCCGAAGGAAAACAGGTCGGTGCGGACATCGAGCTCCTCGCCGCGCGCCTGTTCCGGGGACATGTAAGCGACGGTGCCTACGGTGCTGCCCGGGCTGGTAAGGTTCGCAGGATCGACCGCCGCCGTCGCTAGCGTCACCCCGCCCGGTTCCACTTGCGGCAGCGGCCGACCGGCCACTTTCGCCAGTCCGAAGTCGAGCACCTTCGCCTGCCCGCGTTTGGTGATGAACAGGTTCGCGGGTTTCAGGTCGCGATGAACAATGCCCGCAGTGTGCGCGACGTCGAGCGCGTCGGCAATCTGCGCTCCCCAGTCGACCAACTGCTCGACTGAAATTGGCTTGCCTTCGATGCGGTACTTCAGCGTGCTGCCTTCCAGGTACTCCATCACAATGTAGTGACGTCCCTGATCTTCGCCGATGTCGTAGATGGTGCAAATGTTGGGATGGTTGAGAGCCGAAGCCGCCTGCGCTTCGCGGCGGAAGCGCTCGAGAGCCTGGGGATCGCTGGCTACTTCATCGGGCAGGAACTTCAGCGCCACGAAGCGATGCAGGCGGGTGTCTTCCGCTTTGTAGACCACACCCATCCCGCCACCGCCGAGTTTCTCAGTGATGCGATAGTGGGAGACGGTTTGGTTGATCATTCCAGGACACTCGCCAACACACCCGAGCTGAGACAACCGAGCCAGACGCCAGGCTTTTGAGTCGCTTCATCTTACGGATGCGTCATCGGCGAGTCAACGAGTGTGCCAGCGCCTACTTCCTGCCGCTAACCCTTCCCTAAATGCTTTGCGACCAAGGCGGCGCAGGCTTCGACGAACTCCTGTTCCGACTTGTTGAAGCTGGCGGCAAAATAGCTTTCAATGTCGAGTTCGGCGGCAAGCTTGTGCTTCAGGAAGATGGGCACAACGATCTCACTGTTCACCAGCGGCGAACCTGAAAGATAGCGCGGATCCTTCGACACATCGTGCACCACCACGGTCTGCCCGCTGCTGGCCGCGGCGCCGCAGAGTCCCGAACTGAGCGGGATGCGGGCGTTGGGCGTAAAGCTGCCGACGAAAGGCCCGACCAGTAGAACGCCGTCGTCCGCCGGGTCGACCAGATAAAAGCCGACCCAGTTGTAGCGTGTCATCTTCTCGTGCAGACGCTGGGCCATATGCTCCATCACGGACTTCGCCGTGGGAGCGGTCCGGGCAAAGTCCTGAAATTCCCGGAGAAGTTCTTCGTGCTCAAGCGTCATGATCAGCCCCCATGGTTCTGCCCTCGCCTCAAGCAGCAGGGGACTCTACCACAACCAGCGCTCGCCCCCGTCTGGACATCAGTGTACCCGGACATGGGAGTTTTCCAGAAGGGGACCGCGGGCGCGGCACATCGGCAGCTACTCCACGCAGATCCCGAGGCCATGGGAGCGCCAGGAATTCAAATCTGGTCGGGATCGTCGGGATCGGGCTCACGCACCGGAGCATCCGGGCTCTCGGGAGGGCTCGGCGGTTCTTTGATCGGGGGCGGCATGGGTTCCGGCGGTGTGCCTAGCCCGAAGTGAGAAGGCGAGAGAATTTCGAATTGCGCGGAGTTTGCCATGAAACTCAGATGCTAGAATCTCATGCCGGGATGGGGGCGTAGTATGGCTGTCGAGCGTTCGCCGTCGAGCATTCGCCACCGAACAGTCCCCGCCCCCGCCTATGCAATACACTCCGTTCGTGTTACGCGGACTTTTTCAAGTCCACTCCGTAGCGCTTTGCGGCCGCCTCGATTCGCTTCCATGCCTCGCGCCGTTCCGCCTCAGTAACGCCCTCGACCTGATCGAAACGCGCAGCCGCGTTGCGCACGTGGGAGGCATTCTCCAAAGGCTCCTTGCGCTGCTTGGGGAAAGCAAACTTGCTAGTGGATATGCGATTGCGAGTTGTGGTGGTCAGCTTTGCCATAATCTTTCTCTCCTCGAAGCATTTCCCGGGCGGCCTGAACCTTGGCCCTCAGCCGTGGAGACCAGGCCGCCATCGGCGTTCTTTTTGACGCGAATGAGTGCGCCTCGGTTGCATTCTTTAAGAGGGCAATCCAGAGGGTGTCAGGGCATTGTCTGATAGACGGATGGGCTGGATGCGGCCGCTGTCGGATGCGTCCCCGAGTATGTTTTTTTAGCAGCTGCACCAATCCCCGGAATGTGGCATCTCAGAACCGGAGCAAGTTATGCTCCTTACTAACTAGGCTGGAGGTTTGGACTATCGAAGACGAACAGTGTCAGAGGATCGGCGGAAGGTATGAGGCAGTGAACTTCAGATTTTTACTGTTTCTCTGAAGGGAGCCAACATTTTATCTACGCCGGTCCAGAGTCCAGCACCGCGAAGGTGTGGAGGCCTGTGAACGGGATATCCGCGTTAACCCGCGCCTCAGGAAAAACTCTCGACCCCAAGGTGCATCTGCGATCAAGGCATTCTTCGCGACTCAACGGCACTCCTGTGATCTGTGCCTTGCTACCAAAACCCGGTATAAACGAACGATGCAGTTCCGTGCCAAAGCCGCCGCCCTGTCATTCCTTCTGTGCTGCATGCTGGCCGTCCCGGCCGCGCGGGGACAAGAGAGTCCGCACAAGAAGACTGCGCCGCGGCCGGTGACCCGGCATGAGGGATTGGCGATTGTTCGCACCGCCCTGCATTCGCGCCATCACGAGGCCGATTGCTCTCATCTGGTTCACGCTGTCTATGAGCGGGTCGGACTCACCTATGACTACGCACCCTCGTTCGACCTCTATGCAGGGACTGATGAATTCCGCCGAGTGGCAAAGCCGCAGCCCGGCGATTTGGCCGTCTGGCGCGGACATGCGGGGATTGTGGTGAATCCCGCGCAGCATTCTTTTTTCAGCCTGCTGAGTTCCGGTCCCGGAGTCGATTGCTGGGATTCTGCTTATTGGAAGCAGTGGGGACGACCCCGTTTCTTTCGTTACCTCAAGCGGAGTCCAGGCGGCACGCTATCAGGTTCGATGCGGAGTACGAACCTGGAGCAATGAGCCGTCGGCGGCGGAGCAGATCTGGCATTAGTCGACGCTGAATCCCGATAACTCATTGACCAAGCTGGAAGGTTTTGAGTGCATTCAGAGCACGTACATCCGAAGCATCCACCAGACCAGGAATATCGCGACGATCGCGCCCGCGATATGAACTATCCAGTCGCCAGCCGTTTTCGGTTTGCCAAAATTGAACATCCTGCAATGGTAGCAGTCCCCGCGCAGTTGAGGTAACACGGGCATTCCACTCATTGACCCGTCGTCCAATTCCCAATGAGTGCAGACGCCTATTACGTCAGTCGTTCAACGACAAGGTCGTCTGAAACTGGCCGGATTCTTCATAGGGAAGTATCGTCCCGGCTTCTTCAGAGGAGAGGTGCACTCCCACCAGACCGGCAGCCTTGGCCAGTGCTGGGTCTCTTTTGTTTGCCATATCCTGATCCGTCGGCAAAATAAGTATGTCGGGTACCACTCCGACATGTTCGAGGCTCCTTCCATCTGTCATAACCAAGTCAGCCTCTGTGACTTCCATGCTGTAGGAGACAGGGGAGTCCAGAGAAACTTCGTGGGGATAAAGCCGCGCCTCCATCACCCGGCCTGAACTGCGGTCACCGACAATGAAGCCCCGTCGCTCGAGTTGAACTACCCGGGCAAGAAGCTCAGATGCCGAGGCTGACTCGCTATCGATCAGAACTGCCAACCGCCCGGTGAACGCGTCGTGATGCCGGCCGGTGATCGATACAGATTTGGTCGAGTTACGACCCACGCGATCATAGACCTTCAAGTCATATTGGAATAATCCGCCCAGAAGACGTTCAAGCGTTTCTTTGTAGCCTCCGGGGTTCCCCCTCAGATCAAGGACGACGCCCTTGTGCGCTCTCATCTTGCCTATGATGTCGTCCACTTCGGAGGCTGAGAACTCCAATTCCGGAATTTTGAGCACTAGCAGGTCATCGCCTTTTTCAAAGTAGCGGGCCCGCAGGAGAAGACGTTCCGCATCCGCATCACGGACTCGCACGTTGATACCCTGATGTAAAAAGTATCGATTGACGTTCGATGGCTGAAACTTTGCTAACACATCCAACTGCCGCTGATGGCCATTCACATCCGAGAGGGTCAGCCGAAGCCCCGGCTGTGGTTGCAATACGTTCAAGATGTAAACAATCCTCAGGAAATTCTTCCGCGAAACAGGGTATTCATTGACCGCGACAATCTCGTCGCCAGGCTTAAGGCCCTTCTTTTCCGCATCGCTCCCGGAACGAACTCGAATCACAAAGCATCGCTCGCCGAACATCTCCATTTGGAAACCGTAGTCGTGGATGTGGGTGCGCGGGGGGAGCACAAGAAACGTATGCGAGTCATGCAAGCTGTCCAACAGAGCGGCGACTTCCGACACCGCAGCGCTCACGGACTGAGCCGTTGCGATGTTCTTCTTTGCTTCTTGCACCCGACTTTGCCAATCAACGCCATGGAGATTGGGATCGTAGTAATGCCGTCGAACGTCCGCATCCGCATCTCGCAGCATCGACTCAGCAAGCTCTCGATCAGACTTGGTGAGCGTTTGGGACCGCAGAGCAAGGGACAAGGCGAACAAAACACCAAGTAGCGCGGGAAGCAAAAAGCGCTCGTACCTCATAGGTATGCGAAAGTTTAATCCCGACAGGTAGTTGGTTCAAAATCGCTATAGCGCTCATTGGGGGCTCTAAGCGAGGCCGAGGTTTGCTTCCGCGCCTGTTCCCATACTGCGGCACCGATCCGGCGGAGAGATGAAAAGGTGATTCTGTGCCGATCAGGATCTGAACAGACTGGTGCCTACACGAACGCAGATCTCTCCAGTACTGCCAATCTCCAAAGCCTGGGTTATCGGCGTCGCCCAAGGCTCAGAAGCTGGAGTCCCAGGTGGTATTGAAGCTGCCTTTGTACGGCGACACGATCGGGCAAGCGTTCGCGTCGCTCGTCAGCAGCAACTGGGAGCCGTACCCTCGCTGCCCGACGCAGTCGAGCCAGTAGGAGCCGCTGTCGTCGCTCATCTGCACGTCATACACGGGGCCGTCCTGGAACTGTTCGATGTTCTTGGTCTTCCCGCCCGAGGTCAGCGTACCGTTGGTGAAGCTGGTCTGGAAGAAGTCCACGAGCGGCAGTATCTGGAAGCCGAAAGGCAATTCGAAGGCTGGGCGCTCCACGACCCACTCGGCGCTCGAATCGAGGCAGGTGGATGCGGCGCAGGACGCCGTCACCGAGAAACTCTCCTGCGGCCGGGTGAAGTCGGTGAGCGACAGCTTGTAATTGTTCGTAGCGCCAGCCGCCTTGACGGTCACCGAGGCGCTGACGAAGTCGCCGGGCTGCGGGCAGTCAACGTTGTTGTTGATGCAGGCCAAGGTGCCCTCCTCGACGGTGCCACCCGGGAACATCTCGTACCAAACGTAGTAGTACGTGACCCCCTCGAAGCACTGCGTGGCGCTACCCAGCTGCTCCACCGTCCCGTCGGTGGCGCCGTCGATGCCGACCCACTGCGCGATGAAGGCGTCCTGATAACGGTAGGGACCGCTGGGGCACTGCACATATGGGATCACCCACTGGCCGCTGACCGACGAGACTGTGTTCGAGCCGCTCTCGACGTCGGCGAACCCCGACCAGTTCACCGACGGCAGAGACGTGGCGCCTGCACCGGGGACGGCCAGCGGTGTCGTGACGCTGCGCACCAGAGGCCGGTGCGAGGACATGGTCTTCAGGAAAGCCGCGCGCGCCCGCGCGACGGTCGACGCGTCAGGCTGGCTGGAATCCGGGCCGCCCGCGCGGGCCGGACTGGGCAGCAGCAAGCCCGACACCGCGATCCCGAGCAACACCGCAACAACCCTCACCGGCCGCCTCTTCCCTCTCTTCGCTTTAGAGGGGCTGGGTGATCCGAAGACGTAGGAGCTCGAGGACGTATGCGTGGGGCGAAACGGCGAAATCCTGATCTTGCTAAACGGCTTCATATTAATCTCCTGGGATTTGATCGGGCGCTAAAGGGGGGATCCCGCACAGACGGCGGAATTTTACACTTGCCCGGCAGATTTGCAAGCGCTATTTCAGCTTGCCGTTGCAGGGCGCACGCTCGTGCGTTCGTCGCGTGATGGCCGGGGCTTGTGGGTCAGCGCAACTTCGTGGAATCCGCATGTTATAATCCTTTATTCCCAGTCGCTTAAGGCGCGGAGGACCGTATCGACAAACGTTTTATTCGAACCAACGACCGCATTCGAGCCCGTGAAATTCGCGTGATCGGAGACGAAGGTGAACAGATCGGCGTAATGCCCCCCTTCGAAGCTCTCAAGTTGGCCCGCAGCAAGAATCTTGATCTGGTTGAGATTTCGCCCACCGCGCAGCCTCCCGTCTGCCGCATCATGGACTACGGGAAATATCTCTACCAGCAGGAAAAGAAAGAGCGCGAAGCCAAGAAGCATCAGAAGACGATCACCGTAAAAGAGGTCAAGTTCCGCATCAATGTGGACGACCACGATTACGAGACCAAGAAAAATCACGTGCTTCGCTTTCTCGATGGAGGCGACAAGGTAAAGGCCACGATATTTTTCCGCGGCCGCGAAATGACGCGGACGGGCTTGGGACGGCAAATACTGGAGCGGCTGATAAAAGACGTAGAGTCGCAGAGCATCGTGGAGTTCCGGCCGCGGCAAGAGGGTAACACGCTGCACGCCATCCTGGCGCCGAAGAAAACGGCGGTCGAGCGGGAGAAGGAACGAGAACGGGAAGCCAAGCAAAAGGCTAAGCAGGAAAAGAAGCTGGCGCAGGAAAAGGAAAAACCAGCGCCGGCGGCCGCGGCTGCTGCAGAAGTTCCAGACCCGGCCTCGCAGGCGAAACAGCTTGCCTGACGATTCCAGAGCAGTAAAACAGTAAGAGGTCGATATCTAAAGCTGAGGGCTGACAACTGGCGGCCCGCAGCTGACTCCGAGGACTTATGCCGAAATTGAAATCGCACAAGGGCGCGTCTAAGCGCTTCAAGAAGACGGCCAACGGCAAGGTGAAGCGCGGGCATTCCGGCTTGCGCCACATGCTGAGCTCGAAAGCCAAGAAGCGCAAACGCCACCTGGGAACGGCCACGCTGGTAAGCGATGGCGATCTGCACAAAGTAAAGCGGATGATTCCCTATCAGTGAAGCAGGGATTGGGGCCCAGGGGCTAGGGATCAGTAAACCTTAACCCCTAAATCCTAGCCCCTGCAAGGCGCGTGAAGAGGCCAGAGATCGCCGCCAAGGCGAATCTTCCTTACCTCCAGCCGCCAGTACAGAGAAAGCAAAAAGGAGAACACCATGCCACGTGTAAAACGCGGAACCAAACGCCGCGCCAAGCGCAAGAAGATATTAGATCGCGCCAGCGGATACTTCCTCACTAAATCGAAATTGTACCGATCTGCGAAAGAAGCAGTCGAGCGCGGCCTCAAATTCGCATACTCTGGGCGCAAGCAGCGGAAGCGGCAGTACCGGTCGCTTTGGATCGTGCGAATTGGCGCGGCTTCGAAGCTGAACGGATTGAGCTACAACCAGTTTATCCACGGGTTGAAGAAGGCGGGGGTCGAGCTGGACCGCAAGATTTTGGCGGACCTGGCGGTCAAGGACGCGCCGGCGTTCAAGTCTCTCGTGGAGCAGGCCAAGGGCGCCCTGGCGTAGAGCGGGCTTCGACTTTTGGGCTTCGGGCTTCCGCTTTCGAGTCGAGTTCATTCAGACAGAAATCAAAATCCCCGCCCTGTCTCTCCAAAGAACGGAGAGACAAGGACGGGGCACCCGCATTACGGTTAGCTACGAAAGCACGTGGCATATACCTTTCCCAAATTGACGGATTATTCGGCGAAAGGCCTGGTGAAGGCTTTCGCGGACGCGAAGCTTGCGTTTCGGGATGGAATGCGTCAGGTGAAATCCGAAGCCGAGTGGAAAGTCTTCCGCGATCTTTGGATGGCGCGTAAGAATGGCATTCTCACTCAGACTAACGATCAGTTCAAGAAGGCACCCAAGGAGGCAAAGCGAGAGTTCGGTCAGCACCTGAACGAGCTTAAGCAATACGTCGAGGGTGAGATCGACGGCTGGCATAAATTCAGCGAAGACGGATCTGGGCAACTGGCCGTCCAGTTTGAGTCGATTGACATCTCCTTGCCAGGCGTCCGCCGGCCGATTGGCGCCGAGCATCCCGTCATCAAGACCACGAACGACATGGTTCGAGTCTTTCAGAAGCTCGGCTACTCCGTTGCCGACGGGCCTGTTGTGGAAACTGACTACTACAATTTTGAGGCCTTGAATTTTCCGCCGAATCATCCGGCGCGGGATACACAGGATACTTTGTTTATCGCGGGGCAGCAGGGGAAGGCGCAGCGGGAGCGGTTGCTGCTGCGGACGCATACTTCTCCGGTGCAGATTCGGACGATGGAGAAGATGCGGCCGCCGATCCGCATCGTGATTCCTGGGACGGTGCATCGCAACGATCCTGCAGATGCGAGCCACTCGCCGATGTTTCATCAGATTGAGGGGTTGGCTGTCGATACCAATATCACCTTCGGCGATTTGAAGGGGACGCTCGATCACGCCATGAAGGAATTCTTTGGATCGAGCGTGAAGACGAGCTTTCGTCCGTCATTCTTTCCGTTTACTGAGCCGAGCGCGGAGATGTTTGTTTCTTGCTTCATCTGCGGTGGGAGCGGGAAGCGCGGTGCGGAGCCTTGCCGGCCGTGCAAGCAGACTGGATGGATTGAGATTCTTGGGTGCGGGATGGTCGACCCCAACGTGTTTGAGTTTGTGAAGGACAACGGGTATGACCCCAGAAAAGTTTCGGGATTCGCCTTTGGCATGGGGGCCGACCGCATCGCTTTGCTGAAGTATGGCGTGGATGACATTCAGTTGTTCTTTCAGGGGGATGTGCGGTTTCTGCAGCAGTGGGCATAGTGATTAGCGCTCAGCCGAACAGGGCGAGGCATTGTGAGAACTCCTTGATAGGCCGGCCTTAGCTGCCAGTTGCATGGGGTCCTTCGGCGCAAAAGCGCGCCTCAGGATGACAGAGCATAGGTGGTCGCGGGAAAGCCGGCGGGACGTTGGCGCTACGAAAATACCATGAAGATTTCTCCACGGTGGGTGCGAGAGTTTGTTGAGCTGGCGGTCGATGACCGGCGGCTGGCCGAGGATTTGACCGGGGTCGGGATTGCCGTGGAAGGGATCAGCGGCTCGGGCGCAAACACCTTGTTCGAGATGGAGATTGGAACGAATCGCCCCGATGCCATGAATCATTACGGCGTGGCGCGGGAGGCGGCGGCTATTTATGATTTGCCGCTGAAACAGTTCTCAGTTCTCAGTTCTCAGTTCTCAGCAAAATCGGCGCGCGATGCGCCTTTTCCGATACAAGTCGAGGAGCCACAGCTTTGCCCTCGATTCTCTGCCCGGGTTATTCGCGGGACTCGAGTCAAACCGTCACCCGCGAAGATTGCACATCGCTTGCAGTTGCTCGATCAACGCCCGATCAGCAACGCGGTTGACGCCACGAATTACGTTCTCTGGGAGATCGGCAAGCCTACGCATGTCTTTGACATGGATTTGCTGGAGGGCGGAAAGCTCGTCATTCGAAAAGCCAAAGATGGCGAGAAGCTGAAGACGCTCGATGGCGTGGAGCGCACGCTTACTTCTGAAGATCTGGTCGTGGCTGACGCGAAGAAGCCGGTCGGGCTGGCCGGAGTGATGGGCGGATTCGACACCATGATCACCGACAAGACGCGGAATATTCTGATCGAGTCGGCGTGGTGGGATCCGCTGACCGTGCGCAAGAGTTCGCGGCGGCATGGGCTGCACACCGACGCTTCGCACCGCTTTGAGCGGGGAGCGGATTTTGAGTCGACGATCCTGTCGTGCGATCTGGTGGCGGCGCTGATTCTGGAATCGGGCGGCGGAAAGCTGGTTGGCGATGTGATGGATGTGATGTCGAGAAAGATGGATCAGGCGCCGGTGGTGCTGCGGCTTTCTGAGGTGCATCGCATTCTGGGCGGGAATTTGAGTACGGGAGAGATTTTTCGCATCCTGAAGAGCCTTGGCTTCACGCTGATCCCCGAGGGCCAGGGCACGGCGGAGTTTCGGGTCGTGATTCCGAGCTGGCGGCTGGATGTGGAACGCGAGATCGACTTGATCGAAGAAATTGCCCGGCTGCATGGCTATGACAAGTTCGAGAATACTTTGCCGGCTTACAGTGGCACGGTGGTTGAGTTGCCGCATGCGGCTGTGGACGCCACTTTGCGGGCGCGCGCCTTGGCGCTGGGATACGACGAGGCGGTTTCGCTGACGTTTATCTCGCACGCCGACGCGGAGAGGTTTTCATCGGCTGCAGTGCTCGAACTGGAAAATCCGCTGAGCGAAGAAGCGTCCGTGATGCGGACTTCGATGGCTCCGGGCATGCTCGGCATGCTGGCCTGGAATTTGAATCGCGACTCAGAGAACGTACGGTTGTTCGAGATGGGCCGCGTCTATGAGATGCGATTGGGTGAGCCGGCGCGCTTGTGCCTGGGGGCGACGCTGGCAGCGGTGAAAGGATCGCTGCCTGTGGATGGGAAGCTCGACGTTAGCAAGGACGAACAGGCTCCCTCGGCCGAGGCATTTCGCTCGTTCAAGGGCGACGTGGAAAATCTGCTTGCCCCACTTGCTTCGCGTGAACTTACTTTCGATCGCGAGACCGCGGAGTATTTTCATCCCGGACGATCAGCGCGGGCGTTGATGGATGGGGTGGTGGTAGCGCAGTTTGGGCAGATTGCGCCGGGCGTCAAGGCGGAACGGAAATTGCGGCAGGATGTTTTTCTGGCGGAGATTGATCTGGAGCGGTTGCATGCGATCGGGTTGCGGACGGTTCGATTCGCGCCGCTCGGGAAATATCCAGCGGTGGAGCGGGATTTCTCGTTTGTGTTTAGCGATGACGTGGAGTTTGATGCGATGCGGTGCGCCGTGAGGGGGCTGCCCATTCGCGAGCTGCGTGGATTCACGCCGGTGGAGATTTTTCGCGGAGCGGCGATTGGCGCTGGGAAGTATTCGATCCTCCTGCGTGTGAGATTGCAGTCGGATGAGGGAACCTTGCGCGACGAGCAGGTTGCGGGGTGGTCTCAGCAGATCATTGGAACGCTGCAGGCACTGGGCGGAGTGCAGCGGGCTTAGAGCGTGGTGACGTGGCTTAAATTCCTTGCAAGGATTGTGTTAAAGCTTACGGGTAAGGGGTCCTTCGACTCCATATTTGCTCTCGTTTCACGAGAGCGAATCTTCCGCTCAGGATGACAAATCGCTGTGCTAATCTGCCTGCTATGGCAGACGTAATCTCTTCTCTATCCCATCCAGCCAAGCATTTTCTCAGCGAGAAAGTTTCGCATTTCACCGAGTCAGTGATCCGGGAGATGACGCGGCAGGCGGCGCTTTATGGCGCGGTGAATCTGGCGCAGGGGTTTCCGGATTTTGCGGCTCCGGCGGAGATCAAGCAGGCGGCGCGGGCGGCGATCGAGGCGGATGTAAATCAGTATGCGATTACCTGGGGCGCGAAGAATCTGCGCAACGCGATTGCCCGGCAGATGAGTGCGTGGCAAGGGATTACGGTCGATCCGGAAAAAGAGATCACGGTTTGTTGCGGATCGACGGAGGCGATGATCTCGACCCTTCTCGCTGTGTGCAACGCGGGCGATGAGGTGGTGATCTTCGAGCCGTTTTATGAGAACTACGGCCCGGATTCGGTGTTGAGCGGGGCGCGGCCGCGGTTTGTGAAGCTCAGGCCCCCGGCGATCGACGGTGGCGAGTGGACTTTCGACGAGAAAGAGTTGCGGGCGGCGTTCGATAAGAACACCAAGGCCATCATTCTCAACACACCCAATAACCCTACTGGCAAGGTGTTCACGCGGGCCGAGTTGGAATTGATTCGGGATTTGTGCGTGGAATTCGACGTCCTCGCGATCACCGACGAGATTTACGAACACATTCTGTATGACGGGACCGAGCATATTTCAATGGCGTCACTCGATGGCATGCGGGAGCGAACGATTACGATCAACGGAATGTCGAAGACTTACAGCGTGACGGGATGGCGCGTGGGATGGGCGGTGGGGCCGGAGAAGATTACGAATGCGATCCGGAAGGTGCACGATTTTTTGACGGTGGGTGCGCCGGCGCCGCTGCAGGAAGCGGGTGCGGCAGCGCTAAATCTGCCGCCGGAATACTATGCGCGGCTGGCGGAAGGATATCGAGTGCGGCGGGATCATTTGATTCCGGCGCTGGAGGCTGCGGGGTTTCGGTGTTTTCGTCCGCGCGGAGCTTATTACGTGATGACGGAAATTTCCGGGTTCGGGTTTGACGATGATGTTTCGTTCGTGAAGTATCTGGTGAAGGATGTTGGAGTCGCGGCGGTGCCGGGGTCGAGTTTTTATCGCGATGCGCGGGATGGAGAGCGGCAGGTGCGGTTTGCCTTCTGCAAGAAGTTGGAGACGCTGGACGCGGCGGCGGAGAAGTTGGGGAAGTTGCGGAAGTAATCGACGCTGCTGGTGGGAATTGTTTTCCGAGCCGGAAATATTTGCAGGTAGGCTAGGGGTCCTTCGACTTCGTATGGGCTTCGCTTCGCGGAGCCCATACTACGCTCAGGATGACAAAGCTGAGGAGAGCGCCTTGCAACTTACTTTGTGATCGCGCCGCAGGCTATGCGGTCGCCGGAGTTGCCGGAGGGGTCGGTCCTCATGTCGTCGGCTTTAGCATGAATCACGATCGCCGTGCCGCCGTTGCTGAAGAGCGAGTGCGAGCCGTCACCGAGGCTTACGTCGTTATCCACGAGGGTGCCATCGGCTTTGCCGTCTGCGTTCACGGTTAGGTTCAGCATGTCGCCGGCGTGATGGCCTTCAGGATTCTCCAGTCCGTGCTTTTTCCCGTCGGGGTTGAAGTGCGGACCTGCGGATTTGAAATCGGGGGCATCGCACTCGGCGTTCTGATGGATGTGGATGCCGTGCTCGCCGGGCGGGAGGTCGTGGAGTCGAAGCTTGAGGCTGACGCCTGATCCTTTCGGCGTCACGATGATCGAGCCCACGGATTTGCCCTGCCCATCCTTGAGATTGACTACGGTTTTGGCGGCGCTGGGAACGGAGGTGAAGCCAAGGACTGCGGCTATGGCGATGAGGGACAACCCAAGATGTTTCATGCCGCAGATTATAGTCAATCTCGTGCCAACGGTCTCGCGTCAGCACCTTTGGGCCATGCCTGATCCACAGGTCGGTGGAGTATACTGCGTGAAAGTTTGAAATCTTTGCAAGGGAAAGTGCGATCATGGCGTTGAATGCTGTGGAACGGATGGAGGAACAGGTTCCGGTGGACGATTTTCAGGTACTCGAGGATAAAATTTACCGCACCATCGAGATGTATAAGGCTGCGCGACAGGCCCAGACGCAGGCGGAACGCGATGCGCAGCGCGCGCGACAGCAACTGCAGGAGCGCGAGGAGCAGTTGGTGGTATTGCGGCGCGAGGCGGTGCAGTTGCGGAAAGAGCGGGAAGAGATTCGCGGGCGGGTAGAGAAGATGCTGGAGCAGATTGAGTCGATCGCGGAGGAGCGGGCGAGTTAGCCTCGTTTCGCTCGGAATGACAAAGGTTAACGGTTATGGCTACCGCTACTAAGGATTCGACGTTGAAAGACGCGCAGACGGGCGGCGTGCGAGTGGAGATTTTTGATCAGGCGTATAACCTGCGGGGGTCGGATCCGGAATACATTTTGAAACTGGCGGAGTATGTGGACTCTAAGATGCGGGCGGTGGCCGAGGCTACGAATACCATCGATACGGTGCGGCTCGCTGTGCTGGCTGCGCTAAACATTGCCGATGAGTATCATTTATTGAAGCGAAATCAGGACAGTGGGGCAACCGACTACCAGAAGCGCGCGCATCTATTAGCAGATGCGCTGGATGAAGTGCTGGACGAGAAGCGTAAGGCAGGATAAGCACTTGGCTCCGCTTGATCAGGACGCCGAGACGGCCGTCCGCGCAATTCTAAGTGGGATGCTGTCCCTGAGGCGCATCCGGGCCGTCGAGAACTTCCCTCACCTTGGCCACCAGCGCCGCCAACGAAAAAGGCTTGGGCAGGAAGCTCAGTCCGGGATCGAGCACGCCGTAGTGAACGATGGCGTTGCTGGTGTAGCCGGAGACGTACAGAACTTTGGTGCGCGGGGAAATCTGTTTGACTTGCTCGGCAAGCTGACGGCCGTTCATTCCGGGCATGATCACGTCGGTGACCAGCAGGCGGATGTCGCGGTGATTTTCCCGGCATAGGGCAAGACCTTCCTCGGTGCCCGCGGCGGACAATACTTTATAGCCGCAGTGAGCCAGAACTGACGATGTGAGTGCGCGGAGCTGCGCGTCGTCCTCGACCAAGAGGATGGCTTCAGTTCCCCGCTGGACGCCGGCCGGCCGCTTCTCCACCCCGACTGCTTCCGCGGGCTGGTCGACTCGGGGAAGATAGATCTTGAAGGTCGTCCCCCGACTGGGCTCGCTGTAGACCCAGATATAGCCGCCACTCTGCTTGACGATTCCATAGACCATGGAGAGTCCGAGACCGGTCCCCTTGCCAACTTCCTTGGTGGTGAAGAAAGGTTCGAAGATATGGGCTTGAGTCTCCGGGCTCATGCCGGTTCCGGTGTCGCTCACGGCCAGCATGACGTAGCGTCCGGGCTTAAGGGGCTCGTGTTCGCGGGCATAGGATTCGTCGAGTTCCATGTTTTCGGTTTCGAGAGTGAGCGTTCCCCCGTTGGGCATGGCATCGCGCGCATTCAAAGCCAGGTTCATGATGACCTGCTCGATTTGACCGGGATCCGCTTTGACCGCACCCAGCTCGCGGCCAGGCACGGTGAGAACTTCAATGTCTTCACCGATGAGCCGCCTCAGCAAGGAGTCGAGGTTCAGCATGATGTCGTTCAGGTCGATGACGCGCGGCGAGAGTACTTGCTTGCGACTGAAAGCCAGCAGTTGGCGAGTGATTCCTGCGGCGCGATCGGCGGCTGATCGGATCTGAGCGGTTGCATCCTTCAGGCGGCTGGCCGCCGGGAGTCCATCGGTCAGAATCTGGCTGTATCCCATGATGACGGTCAGGAGGTTGTTGAAATCGTGAGCCACGCCACCGGCGAGGCGGCCGACCGCCTCCATTTTCTGCGACTGCCGCAGTCTTTCCTCCAGCGCCACCCGCTCGGTCACATCTTGAACCAGGGAGGCCACGCCGAGCACCTGTCCTGATTCATCGACCAGCGGCGTGTTGTACCACTCGCAGGAGATGGTGCGGCCGTCTTTGGTAAGGTTGTCATTCGTACTGCGCGTCCCGCCTTTTTGGGTAAGGAGCTCGCGCCCGATCCCGTTTACATGTGACCGCAGGGCTGGCGGCACGAGGAAACTTGCATCGCGCCCAATCGCTTCCTGGCGTGAATATCCGAAGACCCGCTCCGCGGAAGGACTCCATTCGGTAATTCGAAGCTGAGTGTCCCACTCGACGACGGCGAGCGGGGTATGCTCGAAATGAATGCGCAGCTTCTGCTGGGACTGGCGAAACTCCTGCTCCGCGCGTTTGCGGTCAGTAATGTCGCGGCAAATGCCGAGCAATCCGATGACCTCACCTTTGGAATCGCGATGCGGGCCTTTGGTCGACAGATACGTGCGCGCCACACCCCCTGAGATTCCTAGCTCCTCGTAGGTCTGCGTCCTTCCAGATTCGACGACCTTTCGGTCCGCTGCCATGATCTCGCGGCCGTTTTCGGCAGTGAAAAGCTCGGTGTCATCCTTGCCGATGACTTCCTCCGCCCCGCGTCCCAGCAACTGCGCCCCCGCCGAGTTGATCATCAAATAGCGACCTTGCAGATCTTTCACGAAGACAGAATCTGTGGTTCCCTCGGTGATGCCTTGCAGAAGCGACAGATTTTTCTGCAATTCGCCCGAACTCTGGAGCAACTGGTTCTGCACCACGAACAAGCGTCCGCTGGCAGCGACAAAGGAGACCGTCACCAGGACAACCGCCCAGAGGAATTGCTCCTGCGCGATGCCCAGCACGAGCGGAAAGACGATGGCAGGGATGAGCAAAGGAGAAAACTGCATCAGCAACCTAAAGCCCGGGCTGATCGGTTCGCCTGTCTCCGGAACGCCTTCGGCGCCATCCCAGGTCGCGGCAATCACGATGAGGAAGCAGTCCGTAAGGGTCCACAGCAGGTCGGGCCATGCCCCGGGACGAAAGTTTTCGCTGGCAAAGGCGAACAGGGTGATGTTGGAAGTGACGGCAAAAGCGAAAAAGAATGCTGCCATGCGCAGAAAGAATGTCCGCGCCGCGCGAAATCGAGTGAGCAGGCCGCGCAGCAGAAAACTCAGGGCCAGCAGTCCGAAGAAGGCTACACCGGCGTAAAAGACACGCTCCGCCATCGCTCTTTCCGAAATTTGCCACCGCGAAGGCACATAAAGAGTGGAAAGCTCAAGGGCAAGCACGAGAGTGCAAACTTGCACAAAATCGCAGAGCCGCAGCCAGCGGAATCCGCTGTTGGGATCCCGCGGACTCAGAAAGAGAGTCATCATGGCGGGCACAGCCCAGAAAAACACGAGGATATCGCTGGGCCAGAACACGCCAGTGAGATTGTGGTGATAATCGAAGTAGTAAGTGTAGGCGGCCTGTCCGAGAGAAACCAGAACAACCGAGAAGCAAACCAGGCGCCATGCGCGTTTGCCAAAGGGACCGGAGCGGCGCGACGCGTCCCAACTGGCCAGGGCCCCAACAAAGCCGGCGATGGATCCGATCCAGTCGCCCCAAAGCGAGGCCAGTGGCGTGCCATACCTCGCTGCTAACATCGCCACGTGTGCGACAATTAGAACCGCCGCCGCAAGAATCGCGGCCTTGCGAGACGTGGACATCTCTGTACCCCTGCCCGAGTCTGGCCTTGGCCAAAGGAAAAAATCCAGAACCGGAGTGTTGCGGAAAGAGTATACATCGGCCAGCAAATTCC
Organism: Candidatus Sulfotelmatobacter sp.; assembly: GCA_049673585.1. Classification (GTDB taxonomy): domain Bacteria; phylum Acidobacteriota; class Terriglobia; order Terriglobales; family Acidobacteriaceae; genus Sulfotelmatobacter. Next base: position 75,791 of record JBATXV010000030.1, read on the forward strand.
GCCTGAATCGACCGCTTCGTGGACAAGGTGCGGGCGCACGTGGAATTGCAAGCCCTGAGTGTTGCGGCACTGTTACTTTGGTTGCAAGTGCGCTGCCAACTATTTGCGGTTCCCCTATTGCTAATCCACTGCGAGTTCTCCTAGCATCCAGAGTGAAAGCCGGCCTGCGGGGTTGGTGATGACGGTAACCGATTTTTGAACCAATGCTGAATGAACGGGGACTCGACTCGAACTAAGATCCGGTGTGCGACGCTCCGCCATGCGGAGATGCCTAAAGGGTCTCGGCGGGTTCCCAACGTCTACCTGACGGTTCATTCTCGGCCCGTCACACGGCACAGTGGGTCGGCTTGATTTTCTATAGATCCTTCCTCTCATGTATTTGGGGGCGCTGCCCTCCCTGCTACACTGATCCAGATACAGATTCCTTCATTTCTGCATCTAACTAAACTGTGTATCCACAATTAGTACATTTTGGGCGGTTCTTCCTGCCGACTTACGGCTTCCTGGTTTCTCTGGGGGTGCTGGTCGGCCTGTGGGTCAGCGTGCGCAATTCCGAGCGTCTGGGAATTGACGGCGAAAAGGCCTGGAACCTGGGAATTCTGGTGGTGCTGTGCGGAATTCTGGGCGCCAAGGTGCTCTACATCATCAATGATTGGAGCGTGTATGCGGCGCATCCCGGCGACATTTTCAGCATCGCCACGCTGCAGGCGGGAGGAGTTTTTTCCGGCGGGCTGATTGCCGCGTTTCTGGCCGCGTGGTGGTACGTGCGCAAGCATCACCTACCCGCGCTCGCAACCTGCGACGCCTTCGCCCCGGGCCTGGCGCTGGGCCATGCGATTGGGCGGCTCGGATGCTTCGCTGCAGGATGCTGCTACGGAAAGCCGACCGATCATTTCTGGGGCGTCGTGTTTCACAATCCGCTGGCGAATCAGATTACCGGCACTCCGCTGAACGTGCCGCTCGAGCCGACGCAGTTGTTTGAGTCCGCAGTCGAGCTGGCGAATTTCTTCTTCTTGATGTGGCTACTCAAACGCAGAAAATTCGACGGTCAGGTCTTCGGCGCATTCATGTTCATCTATGGAGTGGCGCGGTTCTTCCTGGAATTCATTCGTGATGATCCAGGCCGCGGCTCGGTATTTGGCGGCGCCATGTCGGGCACGCAGTTGATCGCGATTGGGTTGGTCTTGGCTGGCGGGGTGATCTGGTGGCTGCGACCTGGAGCGAAGAATCTGACGGCGCAGGCGGTGGGGGTTACAAGATAGATTTACGGCACCTACTTGCACTTGCACCACGGCGTTCGCCTTGTCGCTTCACCTAGTTGCATTCCCTGATATCCGTCGTATGACATGCATAGATCGACCTTCTTATAGCTGGAGAATCTGAACCGGACCGATTCCACCGGCTTGCCCGTGACGTCTAGAATCGTAAGCAGATGCGGATCCTGCAAGTCCAGGTCGCCGATCTTCAGGCTCTTCAGCCGCGGCCAAGGCACGGCCGAGCGGTTATCGATCCGCACGCGGTACCCCCGCGTGTTGGTCGCCTCCGGAGGCGCGACTTTCCACCATGGGTCGTCGGCACGAGCGGCGACGCAAACAGTGCCCGAGCCTGGATCTGCTGCGCTGACTGGCGCCAACAACAAAAGAACGTTCAAGGTAATGAAGAGTATCTTCGCAATTGGCTTTCTCATCGGAGCCTTCTCAAATCTGAGCTGCCGCAGCTCGCGACACGCATCAGACTCCTTATAGTATCCTTCGCAGCGAATGCCGGAATCATTTCCCATCCTTATTTCAGTTGCGGCGGAAGATGCTGGCAAGCGATTGGACCAGTTTTTGGCTGCGCTGCTTGAGACCATCAGCCGCGCCCACGTGCAGGAAATGATCGCAGAAGGCCTCGTGTTGGTGAACGATGCCCCGGCGAAGCCATCGCTCAAACTCCGCGGCGGGGAGCGCATCAGCGTGCTGGGCGAGGCGCAGCGAGCGCCGCTCAAGGCCATTGCAGAGGAAATTCCACTCGACATTATTTATGAAGATGACGATCTCGCCGTGATCAACAAGCCCGCGGGGATGATGGTGCACGCGGGCGCAGGCGCTACCGACGATGCCCGCAATCGCGGCACGCTGGTGAATGCGCTGCTGCATCACCTGGAGAGTTTGTCGGGCGTGGGCGGAGCGTTGCGGCCGGGCATCGTGCATCGCCTGGATAAAGAGACCAGCGGGTTGATCGTAGTGGCGAAAAATGACGACGCGCATCGCAAGCTGAGCGCGCAGTTTGCGGCGCGCGAAGTGAAGAAGAAATACGTGGCGCTGGTGCATGGCTGGGTAAAAAAGGACTCCGGAACGCTGGCGCAGAGCATCAGCCGCGACCGGGTGCGCCGCACGCGCATGACCACGCGGCTCGAAGGCGGACGCGCGGCGGTCACGCATTATCGCGTGGCGCGGCGGCTTGATACCAAGTTTGGCAAGTTCACACTGCTCGATGTAAAGATCGACACCGGCCGCACCCACCAGATTCGCGTGCATGTGGCGGCGATGGGACATCCCGTGGTCGGCGACACGATGTATGGCGCTCCAAAACAGGCCCGCGGAAAAAATGCGGTGATCGGGCTGCCACGGAATTTTCTGCACGCTGCGGAGTTGGAGTTTAGGCATCCTCGCACCGGCGCTGTGATCGCGCTGAAGAGCGAGTTGCCGGAGGAGTTGCAGAAGTTCATAAGCAAGGTAGACGAGTAGAGGGTCGGCGCATTCAGCGGCTGAAGCCGACCCTTCCGAAGCCAGTGCGGATATAATGAACTCAAACGGGGGCATTTTCGCGAAAGTCATGTTCAAGAATTCAGTGATGCAATGGGCAACGGTTTTGTTGCTGGTGGTGGGCGTGTGCGAATTCGCCGTGGCGCAGACCGCGCCGCCAGTGCCACAGACACAATCTTCGCCGGCTGCGACCGCGCAAGAAACCACGCAAACTCCCGCCGAGCCTAAACCCAGCGAGGCTAAATCCGCCGTACAATCTTCCGCAGAACAGGGCGAGGACAATGGTGAAATCCCCCGCATCCGCGTCGGCATCAACGAAGTGAATGTGGTGTTCACGGTGACCGACAAGCACGGTAAGCGGGTCACCGATCTCAAGCAGTCCGACTTCCGCTTTGTGGATGACAACAAGCCCGCGAGCGAGATTCGAAGCTTCCACGCCGAAACGAATTTGCCGCTGCAGGTGGGCTTGCTGATTGATGCCAGCAATTCGGTCCGCGACCGCTTCAAGTTCGAACAGGAATCGGCTATTGAATTTCTCAACCAGACCGTGCGTCGCGGCTATGACCAGGCGATGGTCGTGGGATTCGACGTGACGCCGGAAGTGACGCAGGATTTCACCGATGACACGGAAAAGCTGGACCGGGGAGTGCGCGCGTTGCGTCCGGGAGGCGGGACGGCAATGTACGACGCGCTGTTCTACGCCTGCCGCGACAAGCTTCTGAAGGAACCGCTGTCCGGACCGGCCCGGCGCGCCATCATCCTGCTGAGCGATGGCGAGGACAACCAAAGCCACGTGACGCGCGAGGAAGCGATCGAGATGGCGCAGCGGGCCGAGGCCATCGTATATACGATCAGCACCAACGTAAGCGGCACCAAGGGCGCCGGCGACAAGGTACTGGAGCGCATTGCCGATGCGACGGGCGGCCGGGCGTTTTTTCCTTTTCAGATTCGCGACGTGGCCAACGCTTTCGCTGAAATTCAGGATGAATTGCGCAGCCAATATGATGTGTCGTATAAACCGGCGGACTTCAAGGCAGACGGCCACTTTCGCACCATCGAGATCGTAGCTGTCGACCGCAAGAATTTCCGGGTGCGGTCGCGGCGGGGATGGTACGCCCCGGTGCAGTAAGTCTGCTTCTGGCTTCCAGCTTGAATCGAGTTCTTCGTTCCTTTCACGAGCCACAAGAATGCCGGGATATTCGGGGACGCCGCTTCCGAAGAAATTAGGCATCAAAGCTGGGTTTCGCGCGCGTTTGGCGAATGCTCCGGCTGAGGTCCGCGCGGAACTGCGCGAGGCGCTGGCGGAATGTGAAATGAAAGCAAGAGATAATTTGGATTTCGCCATGATGTTTACGAAGTCTCGCGCGGAATTGGCGAGAGAATTTTCGCAGTTGGCAAAGCTGCTGGCGCCCGCGGGGATTTTATGGGTGGGCTGGCCGAAAAAGACTTCCGGCGTGGCTTCGGACCTGGATGGAAACGTCGTGCGTGAGATTGGCCTGGTTGCAGGATTGGTCGATGTGAAAGTCTGCGCGGTGACCGAGGTGTGGTCGGGGCTGAAGTTTGTGCGGCGGGTGAAAGATCGGGAAGCGTTGGAGCAAAGCAAGTAAGGAGTCGCGATGGTGCGAGTGGGCTTGATCGGATTCGGGCTAGCGGGGCAGGCGTTTCATGCGCCGGTGATCCGCGGTGTCCCGGGGATGGAACTGTCTTGCATTCTGGAGCGCCACGGAACGCGAGCGCACGAAAAGTATCCCGAAGTGCGGGTGGCGCGGACGCTGGATGAGTTGTTGGCGGATAAGGAAATCCAACTATGCGTGATCGCGACTCCGAATGATTCGCACTTCGAGTATGCGCGGGCCTGCCTGCTGGCGGGGCGTGATGTGGTGGTGGATAAGCCGTTCGCGCCGACGCTCGCGGAATCGGAGAAACTGGTGCAACTTGCCGCCGAGCGCGGCCGTTTAGTCACCGTATATCAAGACCGGCGCTGGGATGGTGATTTCGGGACAATAAAACAAATTGTGGCGTCGGGAAAGCTGGGAACGGTTGTCGAGTATGAATGCCGCTATGACCGGTTTCGGCTGGAACCGAAAGCGAATGCCTGGCGGGAGCGCGCCGATCAGCCCGGGGCGGGAGTCTTGTTCGATCTGGGTCCGCATGTGATCGACCAGGCGCTCGTGTTGTTCGGCGAGCCGCTCGCGATTACGGCGTCGGCGTTCTGCCAGCGGCAAACTTCACAGGTGGATGATGCGTTCGATGTTTCCATGGAATATCCCACGCTTAGGGCGATGGGGCGCGCGCGCATCATCGCGTACGCCCCAGGTCCGCATTTTCTGATTCACGGCACTAAGGGATCGTTTGTGAAGTACGGAATGGATCCACAGGAGGCGCGGCTGCGCGCAGAAAATTGCCCGGATGGACTGGATTGGGGCGCGGATTGGGGAGTGGAAGCGGAGGAATTGTGGGGCACGCTGAGTCTGGTCGGCGAGCCGAGTGTGAAAGTAAAAACCGAGCGCGGAGATTATCGCGGGTTCTACGCAAACGTGCGGGACGCGATTGAGAAGAAAGCCGCGCTCGACGTCACGCCCGAACAAGCTTTGCGAACCATGCGAGCCGTGATGCTGGCCCACAAGAGCAGTCGCGAGCGGCGAACGGTGGAGTGGGGCGAAGCGGTGGAGTGAACCGCGTGCCCTTGGCCTACAACAGCCCGCCCGTCTTTATGGCCAGAATGTTAAGAGCGATCTCCAGTTTTGTGATCGCCGCGCCCAGTTCAGGATGCTTTCCGATCTTGGCTTCGAGCGTTTTCAGCATCTGATGAGCGCTGGCAACGTTTGCTGCCACCTGGGATGGATCTTGCTCGGGATCGGGGCCGCTCTGCGCTTCCATGTCTGCTCGCTCCTCTTCTAGTTCCGTAACATCTCCTTCTATTCTACGCACGCAGCAAGTCGCGGAGCGAATTCATCCTGCAGATCACGATAGCAGCACGCCGGCTCTAGCAGTGTTCCTGCCCGGTCTCGCCGGCGGCATCGAGAACGCCGTCGTCCCGCTCATCACTTTCTGCAGCGCGGTCCGAAATCTCTCCATTTCCTCACGCGTGCCCACGGTAATACGAGTGCACGTGGGCATGATCGGCCAGACTCGTCCGATGAAAACATTTTGCTGGGCCATGGCGTCGATCACCTGCTTGGCCGGGCGTTTGGTGTCGAGCAAAAAACAGTTCGACACGGAGGGAACATAGGAGTAGCCGTTGCGGTCGAGCCACTCAAAAGTTTCCTGGCGCACGCTGGCGTTGATGCGCCTGCGTTCCGGGACGAGGCTCGCGTCTTTAAGGCTCGCCGAAGCTGCCACCAGCGCGGTAACGGGCATGAAGTTCCAGCCGGAGTGATCCCGGATTTTTTCCAGCAGGTCGGGACGGGCAATCGCGAATCCGCAGCGCAGGCCGGCCATGCCATAGGCTTTTGAGAAAGTGCGGAGCACAATCACATCCTTGCCCGCTTTCACGAATTCAAGCGACGAAGGGGCATCGCAAAGATGGATGTAGGCCTCATCAACCATCACGATGGAACCCTTAGGTTTATTTTCGACCAGGTACTCGATGTCGGAGTGCGGCGTGAGCGTGCCGGTAGGATTATTGGGATTGCAGATGTAAAACAGCCCGGCGTCAGGAGCGGCGGTGATCATAGCCTTGACATCGTGCGCATATGTCTTGCTGAGCGGAATCTGGGCCACGCGAGCCCCGTTGGCCGCAGCGGCGCGCGGGCCAGCTTCATAACCGGGATCGGCGCCCACGTAGCTTCGCTGCAGCGACGTGAAGGCAACGACTCCGAAGTGAAGCGCCGGAGTAGAGCCGGCAAAAACCTGGACGCACTCCGGGTTCAGGCCTTCCTGCTGCGCGAAAGCGTGGATGAGTTCGTCGGTGAGATTGTCCATATAGCGCCCGCCGAGAGGGAGGATGGCGGACATAGCATCCCGCGCGGGTTGGCTGGGACCGAGTGGGTTCTCATTGGAGTCAATCATCACTCCGTTCGCGGAAAACGGATGGTGACGGGCGGCGGCGGCGAGCATCGGCTCGGTGGCGATTCGGAGTGTTACAGCGGCGGCCGAGAGTTGCAGGGAGCGTCGCAGAAACGTACGGCGGGAAGGCGAAAGATTTCCAGACAGCATGACGAACCTCCGCTTCATTCAGCGTCCTACAGGGTAAATCTTTTCGGGGTCGAGGGGTAGGGGTGAAATCGACACCTTCAGGGTCGACGCAACTCGGATGTTATTCGGAGTTTTCGAGTTGCAAGTACTCAGGTTCCACCCAGATTGTCTCGAGGTAAGCTGCCTCGCCCAGAAGATGTCCGACGTCGAGTCTTACCAGCCGGTGGGGCAGTCCGTCGACGGCATCGAGCGCAATTATCGGAAAAGTCTTCCCCAGACACCTATCAAATAAAGTTCGGGTCTGCATTGCCTCATCGTCCTTGAGGTCAGGGGGAACACCGATAAGTCTGACGATATCTCCAACTTTCATATCAGTCCACATTATTGCGGCAGCGGTTCCCGCGCAGTGGCGTAGTATCCCGCCCGGCATTGCACTTTGTAGTTCTGTTTGGATTTCACTTCCAGCTTGCGGTAGCTGCCGTCGAGCACCGTGTTGGTCGAGGTATAGCCCAGGTTGTACTGGCTGCGCAGTTCAGCGGCGATCTGGTCGAAGGCCTCTTTCAGCTTGTCGAACTTGTTGCCCACGTTGATCACGCGGCCTCCCGTGGCCTCGGTGAGTTTTCGCATTTCGCCCTCGCCGGTGTAGCCGCCCATGCCGAACGATCCGTAAAAGCCGCGATCGGCGCAGAGCAGAACGTACACAATGGCGTCGGCTCTCTCCGCGGCTTCGATAGCGTCTTTGATTTTGAGCTGGCTGCCTTCGTCCTCGCCATCCGTCAGCAGGATCATCGCCTTGCGCCCCACTTCTTTCGCCAGCATGTCGTGCGCAGAGAGGTAGACGGCATCGTAGAGCACGGTACCGCGCTGCGAGCCCGGCGCGGTGGGGACAGGTCCGCCTCCTGCGCCAGGGATCGGTCCCGTCGTGAAGCCGGTGTTGATCCTGACTTTGTTGAGTGCGGCTTGCAGGCGGTGAACGTCGCGGGTGTAATCCTGCACCAGCGTGGCGTCGACATTGAAATCGATCACGTAGGCTTCGTCTTTATCGGTGAGAATCTGGCGCAGGAACGCTCCGCCAACCTCTTTCTCCATATCGAGGACTCTCAGCTGGCTGCCAGAGGAATCGATCAGAATGCCGAGGGTCAGCGGCAGGTTCGACTCGGCGGCGAAATACTTAATGGTCTGAGGCTTGCCGTCTTCGAAAACATCGAAATCGTTCTTGGTCAGGTTCGGGATCAGCGCCCCGTGCTTGTCTTTCACATTAAAGAAAAGTCCAACCACATTAACGTTGACTCTTACCGTTCCCGCCGGCCCTTGGTCGTCTTCGGGCGTTTGTGCGTCGCTGGGCTTCTGGGCAGGCGCCTGAGCGCCAGTCTGGGGGGCGTCAGCAGTGGAGGACGCTCGGCTCTGAGCCCCGGCAGCCGGAGCAGCCGCCGACAGGGCTGCCACTAAGAATAGAATGGAGGCGGCGGCCCCGGCGGGCGAGAATGTTCGGTAAACGGATAATTTTTGCATGCGAGGAATCCCTCTACGGGTTTTTGTTAGTCTAACCCTTGGAGTTAGATGCACCAAATGGGAAGGCAAGGGCATCTCACAGGAACTAGCGCTATTTCAGTAGCAGCTTCCGCGCAGTCGCTGAGGACGCCGCGGATCAGGCTCCAAGGCCAGGGAAAGAACGGACGGTGTATGTGAGCATAGAAACCTCAGGCAACGGGCAACGGAGAAGCATGAAGTGGCTGGCGGCGCTGGTCTTCTGTAGCGTTGCGGCGTGGCTGTGCCTGAGCCTTTCTGTGATGCAGGCGCAGTCTTCCCCCACCCAGACGCCGAGCGGGCAGAACCAGGCCCCACAGACCCAGCCCGCGCAAAACCCTGCACCGAATCAGAACAGCGACATTCCAGATGCGCCGACGGTGCAGCCGCCTTCGGAAACGCCCGCGCCCCCGCCAATCCCCAGGCCAGAAGAAAAAAAACCAGTCGAGAGGGATCCGTGGACGAACCAGCCGATCGAAAAGCCAGCGGCCACCCAGCCCTCCGCCACGCCCGGTGACGCAACCTCCGCGCCGCCGCCCATGCCGCGGGTAAAGACCGTGCCGCCAGGAACCCCCATAAAACAGAGCGCGCAGGAGCAGCTCTTTACCTACAGGAAAGACGTCACCTTTGTACAGATTCCGGTTCGGGTGAAGGACCGCGACGGCCGCCTGGTGGATGGCCTGGTCTCAACCGACTTCACTGTCAAGGAAAACGGGACGGTGCAGAAGCTGAAATTTTTCACCGCCGATCCCTTCGCACTTTCCGTAGCCATCGTTCTCGACACGGGCATGTCGGATGTGGAGTTGCAGACCGTCCAGCAGACTTTCCCGGCGCTGGTGGGAGCATTTGCTCCCTACGATGAAGTAGCCATCTATACCTACAGCAGCACCGTCAGTCAGGTCAGCGACTTTGGCGGAGTAACCCGCAAGTTAGGCGCAATCCTGAATCAGATGAAGACGGAACGCGGGCGCAACAATGGAGTTCCGGTGCTGAACGGTCCGCTGGCGAACGGGCCGATTATCAACGGAGTGCCGGTGGGCTCAGGGACGGCGGACGTAAATACGCCGTCGCGGGAATCGCATGTGCTCAACGACGCCATTCTGCAGGCGGCGCTCGACCTGCGCAAACGCGATCGCACCCGTCGGAAAATCATTTTCGTGATCAGCAACGGACACGAAATGGGCAGCAAGGCCAGCTACCGCGATGTGCTCAGGGTGCTGTTGTCGAATGAAATCCAGGTGGAGGCGGTGTCAGTGGGCAGCTCGGCGCTTCCTGTCTACGACAAGATTGAGCGCCTGCACGTGCCGCTTCAGGGTTATGGCGACATTCTGCCAAGGTACGCCTCCGCCACCGGCGGATCGGAATACCGCGAGCTGACCCGGAGCGCGATCGAGAATATGTATGCCCAGGTCATGAGCGAGGCGCGCAACCAGTACACGCTGGGCTATACCCCGGAACGACCGAAGGTGCCGACGTCTAAACCCTACCGCAGTATCGAAGTAATCGTAGACCGGCCGGGATTAAAAGTGTTTGCCAGGGACGGCTACTATCCCGCCCCGGCGCAGCCGCCCACACCGGCGCAGCCCGCACCGGTGGCACGATAGTGCACCGCTTGCAGATTGTTGATTAAGAGTTGCCCGTTTGTGGAGCGGAGAATGCGAACAGCCGCCGTTTTCCTGGGAGCGATCATCGTTTCGCTCGTAACTGATGCGATATTGAGGCACTTCCTGACGCCCGACTTCGGTCACTTAGTCGTCCGGATGTCCACTACGCCTCCAAGCAGCCAGCAGTGGGACGAGATCTGGCGGCAGTGGCATCACGTAAATGTGATCTCGGTCTTCGTCCTCGCACCGGCGGCTGCGTTCGCAAGTGGGGCATTTGTTGGTCTACTTCAAAAACAGTACGCAATCCTCGTCGCCGCGAGCGCCCAGCTTCCCGAAGTATTTTTTCAGTTGTGGTCCGTCCGGGCTAAACCTTGGGTCCATTCTCCGTCGGGTGCGGCATTCGCTGTCGGCCAGGAACTCTTGCCGGTGATTGCGGCGATGCTGGCCGTAGTCCTGTGCCGCATGGCGTCCGACTGGCACCCCGACGCCTCGGGCAAGTCGTCCCCAAATTTGTCAGGTCTGTGATTAAGGAAGGTCGGGTTCTTCAATCAATAGTCAAGAATTCTCCATCCCCCACTGCTGTGCCGGGAGGGGGTCACCTGAGTAACCTGCGTCGGACCTTCCGCGTGTGATATAAAAGCCCGAAGCCCCCATAGGGATATTTTTGTCGCGCGGCAGGTGTGCGGCCCCGCGCTATCGAGGAAAGCCTTGAGTTTCATCAACTTCGCAGCCCGCGAAATCAATTGCAAGATCGTGTACTACGGCGCCGGGTTGGGCGGCAAGACCACGAATCTGCAAGTGATCTACCAGAAGACCGCGGAACAGCAGAAGGGCAAGATGATCTCCCTCGCCACCGAAACCGAGCGCACCCTGTTCTTCGATTTCCTGCCCCTGGATCTGGGCTCGGTGCGTGGCTTCAAGACCCGAATCCATCTTTATACCGTCCCCGGCCAGGTGTTCTACGATGCCAGCCGCAAGCTGATTCTGCGCGGCGTCGATGGCATCGTCTTCGTAGCCGACTCCCAGGAACAGCGCATGGACGCCAACGTCGAAGCCCTCGACAACCTCATGTCGAACCTGCAGGAACACGGCTACGACTTCAACAAGATTCCCTACGTACTCCAACTCAACAAGCGCGACCTGCCCAATATCCTCTCCCCCGAAGAACTCAACAAGGAACTGCGCAAGAAGAATGAGGCCGTAGTCGAGGCAGTAGCGTTCCAAGGCGTAGGCGTATTCGAAACCCTAAAAGAAATCGCCCGCCAGGTGCTGACGGAACTGAAAGCCGGCGGCTAGGAAGGCAGTTCTCAGTTCTCAGTTCTCAGTTCTCAGTTCTCAGTTCTCAGTTCTCAGTTCTCAGTTCTCAGTTCTCAGTTCTCAGTTCTCAGCTTCCCAGTTCCCAGCTTCCCGTTCGCCGCGTGCGGCGCCGTGGAAGAGCGGGTGCCCCATCTTTGGACGCCTTTTGCGCAAAAGCCTGCCCTGAGCCAGCCGAAGGGGTGGGATTCCACAACTGCCAATCCTTCGGGAACTCCCGTCGTCGCCTCAAAGCTGCACTCACTGCATCGGCTGTCCCGCCGCCAACACTCCTTTGCCCGTCCCCCACGGATGCATCTCCGGCCTAAGCAAACCAGCCTTAACGATCGGATCGTCCTTCAGCAACACAGCAGTCTGCTCCGCTCCCACGCGGAAAATCGAGACTCCCAGCAGTTCGCCCTGATCGCCGGGCGAAAACGGTCCAGCAATGGCCAGAGACCCCTGATCGATCATCTGTTTTACCAAAGCATGATGCCGTTTCACCACATCCATAAACTCGGGAGCGTTTGGATTCCACTTGTCGCCCCGCTTCAGCAGAACCAGCGTGTACTGCTCGAACCCAGCAGGCTCAGCCGGATCGTGAATGGCGCTCGGATCAATGTCCCACGGCCCGTGCACTTCAGCAGACAGCCGGCCCGCTTTGACCGCCGGGTCGCTATCGGCCCAAGCTTGCGCCTGCGCCGCTGACTCCGCCTGGAACACGAATATCCCGCGCAGCGCGGTGTCATCGAGAAAAGGTCCAGCGATCACAAGCTCGTGTTCGGCCGCCATCTTGCGAATGTTGGCCATGTGCTCTTCCTGAAGTTTCTCGCCGTCTTCCTTACTCAGTTGCGGAGCATTCGCCGGACGATTCAAGAGCACGAAGAAGTACTGCGCGGAGTTAGCGCTCGGCTGGGCTGGCATTTGCGCGAAAGTCGCGCCTCCGAGAGTACCTAAACTGAAAAGAAGTATGCTGCGAAAAGAAATCCTTCCCATAAGCTACCCCGCTGCGCCGTGCGATGCGCCGACGATTCTAGCTTAGCGGAACTCCTTCAGAAGAAGAAAATAACATCCCCCGCCGCCGTAAGCTGGCTCTTCTTCGTCCCGTTCTGATAGGCCGGGGCATCGTAGGAATGCTCGAACCGCACTTCTGGACGAAGCTGCAGCTCGATATAGTTCACAACAGCCCACTCCGGCGCATAAAGTGAAAGCAGTATTGGCATCGCCGTCGGGCCCCGCCCAGAGAGCCGTCATCCACGGCACCGCCTGCGTCCACGGCTGCCCAATCGATACCGTCCCTCCAATGGGCCAAGTCGAAAACGGAAACGGCGGTCAATTAACCGGCCCAGGATCTGCGCGAAATGCCGGCGCAGCCCCAGCCGGATTCGCCACGGCCGCCGGCGGCCACCATTCGTCGGAGTACGCCTTGAAAAGCCGGCGCAGAAAGCTGCCTTGTTCCGTGCTCGTGTTAAGCGCCAACCCGCCACCAGCGCCAGCCGGCGTCGATTGTCCGTGGGCCGATCCCCCGCACAGTAGCAACCAAAACAGGAGAGCCAAGAAAAGCGTTTTGAAAAATCTCAATGGATTTTGCAATCCTCGCATGACTCGCAACTCAGCCGTGAAAGCTTATCCGCCGCCGCATAAGGAAGCCGTAAGGGTCTCAACGCAGAATTTTTCTTGTCCCCATTTGGTTTTTTGCCGCTCGACCTGATTCTGTTCATCCCCTGAAATCGGGAGCGCAGGACCTTATATTTATTGCCCCAAAGGTAACCCTCCCACCCACTGGAGAAGATTCAGCAACCTGCCGAAGATGACCGTGGGGGCATGAGCGCGCGCCAGAGGCCGGGCGCGCCCTGAAGACGCTCTCGGGAGGCTCCATGAGTGTCGCCGGAACCGTTTGGGTCACAGCTACGCCTCGCCATCCGTTGTCTCAAGCGAACCGGCTCATCCCGGCCTGCCTCGGTGCGATGCTGCTTCTTTTATTCGTGGCCTCGGCCGCCGCCCAGCAAGCGCCCCAAGACTTAGGACAAGCCAGCCTTGAGGAACTCGGGAGTATTCAGGTGTACAGCGCCTCCAAACACATGCAGAGCGCCAGCGACGCACCTTCTTCCGTCTCTGTCATCACCGCCGACGAGATCCAGAAATATGGCTACCGCACCCTCGCCGATATTCTCGAAAATGTTCGCGGCTTCTACGTCACCTATGATCGCGACTACACTTTCATTGGCGTGCGCGGTTTCGGACGTCTGGGAGACTGGAACAGCCGCGTCCTGCTGCTCGTCGACGGCCATCGCATCAACAATAACGTCGATGGTCAGGCCATGATCGGCTCCGAGTTCCTGATCGATGTGGACCTGATCGAGCGCGTCGAAATCGTCCGCGGCCCCAGTTCCTCCCTCTACGGCAGCCAGGCCTTCCTTGCCGTCATCAACGTGATTACCCGCAGGCCGCCACACCATAAGAATCTCGAACTCTCCTTTGCGCCCGCGAGCTTCGGCACTCTCCAGGGACGAGCCACTTATGGCACCCAGTACCACGGCATCGGGATGCTGCTCTCCGGCACGTTCTACAACAGCGTAGGACCGACTCTGTTCTATCCCCAGTTCGACAGCCCCGCCACCAATTACGGAGTTACAAAAAACACGGACTACGAGAACTTTGAACACATCCTGGCTACGCTTACTTTTCACGGATTCACGCTGCAAGGCTTGTTCAGCGCGCGCGACAAGGTAGTTCCAACGGGATATTTCGGAACTATCTTCAACGACCCTCGCACCGCGAACCTTGATTACCATCAATACCTCGACCTCAGCTACCAGCATCCCATCGGAGACGGCTGGAAACTCGATGCCCGTACCTCCTACGATCAAATCCGCCTGCAAGCGCCGCTGGCCTACTACACCGGGCTCCCCGATGGTTCCACCACCGTCGACACCTACTCTTTCCGGGGAAACTGGTGGGATGGCGAAGTCAAGCTGAGCCGCACCCTGCTGGAAAAACACAGAATCACCGTGGGCACCGAGATCACCGACAACTTACGCCAAGACCAGGGGGAATACCTCCCTATCGGCAACACCTTTACTGCGGATCCCACGAGCTCACTGATCTGGGCGCTCTACGGGCAGGATGAGTTCACCATCGTTCCCACACTCACTCTGAGCGCCGGCGTGCGCTACGATCATTACTCTGACTTTGGCGGGACCACCAATCCCCGGCTGGCGCTGATCTACCGTGTTTTCCATCCCACGACTTTGAAGCTGCTGTACGGAACCGCCTTTCGTGCGCCCTTGCCTTTCGAACTCACTCCCGACCTCGGGTCTTTCTACGACGACAATCTGAAGCTCGTCCCGGAGCAAATCCGCAGCGTCGAAGGGGTGGTGGAGCAGACATTCGGAGAACATTTCACGCTATCGGGCAGCGTTTTCCACAACTCAATCGACAACCTGATCACTCTGGAGACGAATTCCGCCGACGACCAGCAGCAATATCAAAACGACGATAAAGCAGTTGCCACGGGCGCGGGAGTCGAACTGAACGGCCACCTGGCCAGCGGCCTGCAAGGCAGGGCAAGCTACACTTACATCAATGCGGAGCAGCCGCAAACCAAAGAGATCCTAAGCAACTCTCCGCAGCACCTCGGCAAATTGAACCTTACCCATCCCGTCATCCAGCAGCGGCTCTTCGCCAGCCTCGACGCTCAGTCCACCAGTTCTTCCCGGACCCTGGCCGGAAACACCGTCAACGGATTCTCCGTTTTCAATTTCACAGTGCTCGCCCACACTCTGGGCAAGCACATGGACTTATCCGGCAGCGTCTACAACGTCTTCAACAAAAAGTATTTCGACCCCGGCCGCCCCGAGGACGTGCAAGACACAATTCAACAGGACGGCAGAAATTTCAGAATCAAACTTACGGGCAGGTTTTGACACACAGCATGCACTCCTCGGACAAGCGTGAATCTTCGGCTCCGCAACCGCGCCGCCGGGCTTTTCTTGCGATGGCCATCGCGCTCTTGTCGCTGCAACTTGGGTCGCAGGGCCAGCAAAATGCCACCGAGGATCAGGTCAAAGCCGCATACCTTCTCAACTTCGCAAAACTGGGCGAGTGGCCGCACCGCGCGTTGCCCGACGGTCCGTCATCATTCGCAATCGGAGTCAGCGGCGGGGATGACGACTTTCTTGATGTCTTGGGGACCGTCGTTGCGGGAAAGACCATTGGAACGCACCCTGTCGTGGTCACCCGTGTGAATTCCGAGGAGGACGCAAAATCGTGCTATATCGTTTTCTTTCGCACGCCCGAAAAGAAGCATGCTCTCGCCGAGGTTGAAGGCTTGGCCCAACCCGGCCTGCTTCTGGTGGGCGAGGATGAGACCTTTTTGCGGCAAGGCGGCATGATCAACCTGGTCCGGGAACACGGAACCATCCACTTTGAAATCAATCCCGACGCGCTGAACGGCTCGGAAATACGTTTCAGCGAGAAAATTCTTGCCCTCGGCAAGGCCGTCGAACAGCCTGCCAGCCCCGCCGCCGCAAACGCATCAGCGGAAGGGACGCGGCGGGTCGAGCGCACCGTTCTCCCGGACTACCCCGAGATCGCGGAGCGCATGAAATTGATTGGAACCGCGCAGGTGTCGGTGCTGGTGAAGCGCGATGGAACTGTGAAAGAGGTGAGGGTCCTGGGCGGCCACCCTCTGCTCGTAGATGCCTTGGTACGCGCCGTCAAGCAGTGGAAGTACGAGCCCGGGTCCAAGGAGACCACGGAGGTTGTAAAGTTCAGCTTCGCCCCGCCGTAAATCCTGAAGCCGCTCCTCCCAAGAAAAAAGGCGCCGGAGGGTTCCGGCGCCACGAGGAACTCGCGAGATGCGGTCTAGCGAGTTTTACCTACCAAAACTTATTTGCTTTCCGCGATGGGACTGGCTCCAAAGTCGCGGCGGTTGTTGGCCGCGGTGCGCGCTGCGCGCGCCGCAGGCAGAGCCGCAACCGCAGCTCCGTAACGTTCCAGCAACACCGGCGCCATCGTGTTCTCCGCTTCCTTCACGAAGATCATCTGATTTTCCGAAGCCATGTCCACGCGGACAAAATCTCCCAGCTTCACTTGGCTGGTCGCAACCAGATTCGCCAGCGGGAAAACCAGGTGCCGTTCAATGGCCCTCTTCAAATGGCGTGCTCCATAACGCGGG
Organism: Candidatus Sulfotelmatobacter sp.; assembly: GCA_049673585.1. Lineage (GTDB taxonomy): Bacteria > Acidobacteriota > Terriglobia > Terriglobales > Acidobacteriaceae > Sulfotelmatobacter. The sequence continues at coordinate 92,278 of JBATXV010000030.1, forward strand.
TCCGTGCCTTCCTTCAACAAAAACTCTTTCACCCCAGCCGTGCAGTTGAACACGAACTGGTTCGTTCCCGCAGCCATCAGCACGCGCTGCTGCACCATGCCCAGTTCGATATCGAGAATCTGCGCCAGATGCTCGTCACGCAGCGTCTTGAACACAACCGTCTTATCGATGCGGTTCATGAACTCCGGCGTAAATTTGCGCCGGGCCGCTTCCACCGCGGTCCGCTGAATCTTGTCGTCAAAGTTGTTATCGACCTCCACCACCTTGGGTGCAAAGCCCAGCCCGCCATCGATCAGGTTCGTCATCTCGCTGGCCCCCAGGTTCGAGGTAAGGATGATGATGCACTGAGAAAGATCGACCCGGCGATTATCGCCCAGCGTCAGCGTGGCTTTGTCGAGAATCCCCAGCAGCAGTTGCCACAACGAGTCGCTGGCTTTCTCGATCTCGTCGAACAGCAGAATCGAAAGCTTCAGCTTCTCCGTGAACCACTGATTCAGCGCCTCCTGCGTCAGCAGCGGATGAGTCTCGCGGTGCCCCAAGTATCCCGGAGGCGAGCCGATCAGCTTCGCAATCTCATGCGAGTGCTGAAACTCCGCGCAATCAATCTTGATGCAGGCATGCGCATCGCCGAACAAAGCCTCGGCCATCGCTTCCACCACGCGAGTCTTGCCCGAGCCAGTCGGCCCCAGAAAAAGCAGGTTCCCCACCGGACGTCCCGGAGCATTCAGGCCGGCCAGAAACATCTGGTAAATTTCGGCGACCTTTTCGACGGCCTGGTCCTGACCCACAATGCGGCGGCGCAGCGCAGCTTCAAACTCTCCCGCATCAGCGCTGCGGCGGTTCGGATCGAGCACGGTAGCAAGGTTCGGTCTCATAAGGTCGTTATCTTTATCCTGATCCTGTCCTAATCCTTTGCCAGCTTTCACCGGATTTTCCAGGCCCCCGTCGCGACGCCCCACCGTCCCAGAAGTGACAGATTTTGTCATTTGGAGCCTGCCGCCTGCCTCACCCGACAACCCGTCCCGGCTGCCTTGGAATAAGCAAGCCTCTGGCCACGCGCAAAGGCCGGATTAGACAAGCGAAAACCCCATAATCTGGCTGGATTTAGCCGACCGCCGTCGATATTAGACCAGTCGGCAGGTGAAAGTTAAGAGGGAGGAAGAGAAATACTTTGCGCAAGGAGGAAAGACCAATACCGCCAAGCCCTACCCTGTGTTCCTCCGTGCCCCCTGTGTTTAAGGTTTTGATCTTCGGTGTTGAAGCCCCGCTCTCGTCAAACCGAGGGGGAGATGACCATGAGTAACTGGCCGAGGGCGATTGTGCGGGATAGCATCCAGCTCAGGTAGGGTCCTGGAGGAAATTTTGCGCCGCTCGTCAGTTCTAACCATCGCCGCCATCTCGTGTCTTCTATTTGCCATAGCCACCATGCGCCTGAACCCGCGGTCTTCCTCAGCCTTAGCTGCGCAAGAGCAAACATCCCAACCAGCGGCCGCGCCGCAAGGAGTGCAACTCCAGCCTTCTACCCTGCAGCTCTCGCTGCCGCCGTCGTCATCCTTATCGCAACCCAGACTCCAGCTTTCCTTAGAGACCTCGCTGCCAGCTTTAACCTCTTCGGCAACCGAGATCTACACCGCGAAGCGCGGTGAAAGCATTCCCGCCGTCGCCCATCAATATCTAAAGCGCACCGGATATTTAACATCGTCGGAGCTATCCGAAGCCATCCGCCAAACCAACGGCAACCGCTCCAGCAACATCCTGAAAAACGGCGAACAGATCACCATCCCCGGAATCCTGCCCGCGCCCATCGTCGAAAAAACCGTTCCCGTTCCCAAAGATTTTGAAGTCCGCGCCATCTACCTCACCGGCGTAATGGCCGCCAGCGATCACGGACTTCGCATCATCCGCCACTGGCGTGAAGTAGGCGGCAACGCCGTGGTCTTCGACATTAAAGATTCCGATGGCAGCGTCAACATTCCCTTCGAGCATCCCCTGCTCGGCCAGCACAAGGTCTACATTCACGACCTGCCGAAGTTCGTCCACTTCCTGCATTCCGAGAACATGCACGCCATCGCCCGCATCGCCATCTTCCGCGACGAGCGCATGGTAGTCGAGCATCCCGAGCTGGCCGTGAAGTCGAAGAAAACCGGCCAGCCCTGGCGCGAAAATGGCAAGCTAGTCTGGACCGACTCTTCCAACCCCAAAGTTCAGGATTACAACATCGCGCTAGCCAAGTTCGTAGCCCAATCCGGCGCCGACGAAATTCAATTCGACTACGTCCGCTTCCCCGCCGAAGGCGATCAGAAAGACGCCAGCTTCGTATTCCAGACTGAAGATCCCAAGTGGCAGCGCTCCGACGTAATCGTCAGCTTCCTGAAGAAAGCCTACGCCGAACTCCATCCCACGGGTGTCCTTCTCTCACTCGACGTCTTCGGCGTGATGGCCTGGCAGCGCCAGGTCGATCTCTCCCACACCGGGCAAGACATCGTAGGCATGGCGAAATACTGCGACGTGCTCTCGCCCATGATCTACCCCTCGCACTTCTTCGGCATGGATAACATCGAGCACCCCGGCGACGCCCCCGAACATTTCATCGGCGAATCCATGCAGCGCTTCGAGTTGATCACGCAAGGCAGCGGCGTGGTAATCCGCCCCTGGCTGCAAGCCTTCCGCTGGCGCACCAAGACCTATTCCCCCGAATACATCAAAGTGCAGGTAGCCACAGCCAAAGAAAAAGGCGGCATCGGCTTCTTGTTCTGGAACGCCGCCAACGACTACAGCAAGCCCTACGAAGCCATGCCCGAGATGAAAGCCGCGGACTTGAAAGAGGGATCAAAAGATAAAGCCAGGTACTTCCGAGGAGACGAACTGCCGGGCACAACGATCAAAGCAAGCCTCACTCCGGCACCCGTCGCAGCAACAGCAGAAGCCGGAAGCCACTAGCGATCCTTGTCATTCCGAACCGGGCGCAAGCCCGGTGAGAAACCTGCTGTTCGTCAGCAGCGCAACAACTCATGTAGCGACAGCCGCCCTCGCCCGTCCGGCGGCAGCACCACGGCCCATGTGGGGACGGGCGCTCTCGCCCGTCCACGCGGCCCAGGTGTATCGGGCCGCAGCCGCGCCACAGCTCCTGCGGGACGCCCAGCACAAAAGCCCGCACGAACGTGGAAGAGCGGCGCTTCAGCGCCGCGTAAAGCTCGGAAAGGGCACGGCTTCAGCCGTGCCGCTAAAGGCCCAAAAGGATAAGGGCTTTAGCCCCTGAGGAACCGTCGACGCAACTCGCGTGGGGACAGCCGCTCTCGCCCGTCCAAGCGGCCCAGGTGCATCGGGCCATAGCCCCGGCCAACGAGTGCAACCGAGATTTATAGCCAACAATCGCAGCTAAGAAACCTATAGAACGGAAATGTGAGCCGGAGCGGAAATGCGAATGTCTTTCTGCGATGTCTTTACGCCGAGCGAGTGTACCTTCTTATCGAGGGATTGAGCAGGGGTAAAGTTAAGAGCCCATTGGCTTTCGATTGCCGTAAGCAGAGGCGCCACCGCATCCGTTGGGTTCTTGGCACCGATCGCCCGACCGCCGGTGACCTCGCTAACCTCTTTCAAGAAATGTTGTCCCTGACGACCCGACAGCAATGACTCGGTTATAAGAGAAAAGACGGCTACTCCTTCTTTCTCGGCCGCCTCCTCAGCGACTTCGTGGGGGACGTGACTTTGATTATCTTCTCCGTCTGAAATCAAGAGAATTACCCGACGAGGAGTATCGGGATTTCCCAATCTACTTAGCCTCCTAATGCAAGTCTGCTCAATCGCGTCGTAGACCGCTGTTCCCCCTTCGAACTTCGCGGCATCCAGCATGCTCTGCGCCTGCGAGACTTGAAGGGGCTGCCTGCTGCTCGCGGCTGAATAGTTAAATAGAACGAGGTAGCCTTGGTTGCCGTTGGTCGCCAAGCCTTGGAAGAGCTGCAGGGCCGCCTTTTTTATCAAAGCCACACTACTAGCTTCCGACTTGCTCGTATCAACCAACACAGCGAACTGTAAAGGATCGTTCTTCGCCGCTCGAACTGTATCAACCTTGGCCGGCTGCTTATCCACAAAAACGCTGAGCTCCGACTGAGTTGGCGTAGCTGGATAATCGTGTATGTCTGAGACGGTCAGAAATACTTGAACCGATTTTTCGTCGGGAGGCGGGGACAGTAGCTTGTGCGCCGCGGTCTGCTCTTCGCTTGAGACAGCAGAGAACAGCGCAACGCCACAAAGTAGTCGCTTCCAGAGCGGACTCATATGAGAGGCCGAATTATACCTCTGAATGGACGGGTCAATTAAATGTAAACAGGCATTAGCACTCATTGACCCTGAGGAGGGAAAGCTTTGCCGTCTCCGCAAACACCACCCCGAACCTTTCCTAGCAGGCCAAACCGGCTTTTTCCACACGCCCCATGTGATATCCAACCTTGCACCCCTCCTTAAACTAGAAGTAGTATGATTCGCCGCAGAACAACCCTCCCCGAATACCTCTCCACCCTCAACCCGACCGAACTAGCCATAGCCAAGTCCCATCTTCTCAATATTTTCCGCGCAAACCCTTGGCTATCAAGATTTTGCGCAGACTCCCTCCAGATCATCGACTCCAACTCCAACCCAATCAATACTTTACCAACTCGATCTGAGAAAATTTCAATCTGGATCCGAAAGGTGTAAACCCCATGCCGCTCAACCAGAACATCCGCGTCTGCACTCACATCAAAGTCAACGGAGTCCCCTGCGGCTCACCCGCCCTGCGCGGAGAAGTTTTCTGCTATTTCCATCAGCGCATGATCCGCGGCGTACGCACTCCCGCCAAGTCGCGCCTTCACCCCATCGCCCTCATCGAAAACGAAGAAGGCATCCAGGCCTCGCTCATGGAGGTTATCAACGCCCTGGTTCGCAACACCATCGACTTCCGCCGCGCCCAACTAATCCTGCGCGCCCTCCACATCGCCGTGAAAAATTCTCCCCGCGTCCATTTCAACATCTACAAAGACGAAATGATCCGCGAAGTCCCCGACTATCCCGCCGCAACCACGGCGTCGAAGCCAACTTCCTCCGCCATCACCCAGGCCGGCGCCCTCGCGCGCATCCCGCTTCCCAAGCCCATCAGCATTGCGCGTCCACGGCCGCCAATTGTTGCCGCCGAACCCGAAGCCGCTCGCCCCAAGCCGCCCGCCCGCGCGAAGCCCGCATCCACAGCCCGTAACGTCCCGCGCCGCCGCTCGGGTTGAGAAAGTCCTCTTGCATTCTTCCAATAGTCATAATATTATGACCATATCATGAAACAGATTCCCGCTGGCGAGTTCAAGGCACGGTGCCTGGCGATTATGGATCAAGTCTTGCAAAGCGGAGAGCCCATCGTCGTCACCAAACACGGCAAACCCGTGGTCAAACTGGTCCCCGCCGAAAAACAGGAAGACGACATCTTCGGCTACATGGCCGGCAGGGCAAAGATCGTCGGCGACATCGTTGGCCCCATCACTCCACTCGAAGACTGGGAGACGAAATGAGACCGGCCAAGTGAGGGAAACCAGGTGATCCTGCTCGACACCCACGCGCTCCTCTGGATGGCAACCGATCCCGATCGCCTCTCGAAGCGCGCTCATCGGGCCATCGGCCAAGCCCGGCGAAACCTTGCCGGAATCGCCGTCGCCACAATCACACTCTGGGAGATCGCCTGGCTGGCGCACCATCGTCGCATCATCGTCATGGGCAGCGTCGAGTCGTTCGTGTCCGACACCGTTGCCCGCGTCATTCTACGGCCCGCAACTCCGGAGATTGCGGCCATCGCTGTCAGTTTGCCCGATCCGTTCCCCAAAGATCCGTCGGACCGCTTGATCGCCGCGACCGCGATGGTCGAGGGCATGCCTCTGGTTACGGCCGATATGCGCATCCGAAGGTCCAAGGTTGTCGAGACGGTGTGGTAAGGCTCAGCTATAATGTTCTGTAACGCTGGTTGGGTTCACGCCTCGTTCCCCTGTAAGTGCCAGAGGAAAGATTCAGCCCCCGTTACACACTTCACCAGTTTCCAGCCGAAGGAGTTCGCATGGCGATCGAGAAATCGGAATTTATCTGGCACAATGGCAAACTCATCCTCTGGGATGACGCGACGCTTCACGTGATGTCCCACGTGGTTCACTACGGCTCTTCCGTGTTTGAAGGGATCCGTTGCTACGCACCGCCCTCAGGCCCCGCGATCTTCCGCGCCAACGAGCACATTCAGCGGCTGCTCGATTCCGCCAAGGTCTACCGCATCGACGTTGATTACACCCGCGAGCAACTGGTGAAGGCCATGCTCGAGACGGTTGGCCGCAACGGCGCGTGGCCCTGCTACGTGCGGCCCATCATCCTTCGCGGCTACGGTGAGGCAGGTGTGAATCCCTTCAACTCGCCCACCGAGGTTTACATCATTAATTATCCGTGGGGAAAGTATCTGGGCGGCGAGGCCGAGGGCTGCGACGTCTGCGTTTCGTCGTGGACACGGATTGCGCCGAATACGTTGCCGGCCATGGCCAAGTCTGGCGCGAATTACATGAACTCGCAGCTCATCAAAATGGAAGCTATCGTTAACGGCTTCGCCGAGGGCATTGCGCTCGACATCAACGGCTTCGTGAGCGAAGGCTCGGGCGAGAACGTATTCATCGTGCATCGCGAAAAGCTCATCACGGCGCCGCTGGGCAATTCCGTGCTGCCGGGAATCACTCGCGATTCTGTGCTGCAGATCGCGCGCGACCTCGGCGTCACGATCGTCGAGCAGATGATTCCTCGCGAGATGCTCTACATCGCCGACGAAGCCTTCTTCACCGGCACAGCGGCGGAGGTCACGCCGATCCGCACGGTCGACAAAATCAAGGTAGGCAAGGGCGGGATTGGACCGATCACCAAGGCGATCCAGAAGGAATTTTACGCGGTTGTGCGCGGAGAAAAATCCGACCGCCACGGCTGGCTCACTCCCGTGCCGGTGCGCAGCAAGCAGCCGGTCGGAGTATAATTCGGCCCGAGTCGACTTAACCGGAGGGGCGCATCCAGCGCCCCTTTCGGCTTGTTGGATCACGGAATACATAACACCTTTACAAGGAGGCACCAATGTCCGAGCTAGGAATGACAAAAGAATTTGCCCAAGGCTACTGCGCGATGACGCTAGACGGCATCCTGCGCGAAGCAGAAATTACCAAGAAGGTCATAGCGGCCGTGCCCGATGCGGCTTCGAGTTATAAGCCGGATCCCAAGGCCCGCACCGCGAAGGAACTAGCCTGGCATATCGCCAACAGCGACATTCAGTTCCTCGATGGAATTGCCGATCTGAACTTCAACACGGAAAACCCAGAACACAAGCCCGAAACCTCAGCCGAGGTGGTGGCGTGGTACGACGAAAATATGAAGCGCGGGGCAGTTCGCGTAGCGAAGATGACACCCGAGCAATTGATGACGCCCATCAACTTCTTCGGCGTGTTCGATCTTCCCGCGGTTCTGTATCTGGGATTCCTCAACAACCACAGCATTCACCATCGCGGCGAACTCGCAACCTACCTGCGACCCATGGGATCGAAGGTGCCCGCGATCTACGGTGGCAGCTACGACGAACCGTTCCAGCCTCCCGTGTCAGACGAAACCGCCGCATAGGATTCAGCGCTCGATGTTGAAGCCGCCCTTGCGGGCGGCTTCTTGTCCGCATGAACGTAAGTTGGTGTCCGGTTGCCGGAGTGTGGTCATTACCTAGGTCATCTTGGGGAAGGTAACGATTCGGGCGATGATAGGGAGAGCTTGGAGGCTGACGGCCTCCCAGGAAACCTCTCCAATGAATATTGACGATCTGCTGCGGATTGCTACGGAACGGCGTGCCTCCGATTTGCATTTGAAGGTGGGGAACTATCCTCACCTGCGCATTGACGGCGAACTGGCGCCCTTGACCGAGCAACCGCGGGTGAGCGCGGAAGACATGCTGAACATGGCGTTCAGCATGATGTCGGCACGGCAGAAACAGAAGTTCAAAGAGACCACGGAAATCGACATGGCCTATGGCGTGGCCGGGCTGGGGCGATTCCGTGTGAACATTTTTCAGCAGCGCGGGAACGTGGGACTGGTGCTGCGCGTCATTCCCACCAAGATTCGCGCGCTGGATGAGTTGTTCCTGCCCAAGGTGGTCGAGCAGATTTGCGAAATGCCGCGAGGGCTGGTACTGGTGACGGGCGTGACCGGCTCGGGTAAGTCGACTACGCTGGCGGCGATGGTGGATCGCGTGAACTCCACGCGAGCCGAGCACATTATTACGATTGAAGACCCCATCGAATTTCTGCATCGCGACAAGAAGGGCTACGTGAATCAGCGCGAGATTGGGGTCGACACACCTTCGTTCAGCGCGGCGTTGCGAGCTTCTTTGCGTCAGGATCCGGATGTGATTCTGGTGGGCGAAATGCGCGACCTGGAAACCATCCAGACGGCCCTGCACGCGGCGGAAACCGGCCACATGGTGTTCTCCACGCTGCACACGCTTGACGCGGTGGAAACGATTAACCGTGTAATTTCGATTTTCCCGCCACCGGAGCAGAAGCAGATTCGGTTGCAGCTGGCAGCAGTCCTGCGGGCGATTGTGAGCCAAAGATTGGTGCGACGCTGCGATACCGATGGGCGCGTGCCTGCGGTCGAGGTGATGATCAATACGGCCTTCATTCGGGAATGCGTGCTGGTTCCGGAAAAGACGCGCTCGGTGCGGGACGCGATTGCGGCCGGCACATCGCAATACGGCATGCAGACCTTTGACCAGTCGTTGTGGGATTTGTTCCAGGCGGGGCTGGTGGCCTACGAAACCGCGCTGGAGAACGCTTCCAACGCTGACGACTTCAAGCTGCGCATGCAGGGCATCGCTTCGACGGCCGACATTTCGCGGCAGTCGATGCAGTCTGCGGGATTCGGCGGACGGTAGTTAGGCTGGCTGCGGCTTTCGGGCTGCGGGCTTCGGCTTTCGGCTCCTGAATCCCCGGACTTTCTATTTTACTTTCCATCTTGGAACCCGAAGCCCGATAGCCGAAGCCCGAAGCCCGTTCGTTTCCCTCCCATCATCAAAAGGTTTATCGTTAGTTATATGGCGTTCCCGCGTCCCAAGAGAAGGTTCTATACTGAAGATGAGCTGTATGAGTATGCCGTGGGGGCGCTGGCGCGGCGCATGCGGACGGTGGCGGAGTTGAAGGGACTGCTGCGCATGCGGGTGGAAGACGCTGAGTCCGAGTACGGAAAGACCCTGGTCGAACTGATTATCCGGCGACTGAAGGATCGCGGGTATTTAAACGATTCGCAATATGCCGCATATTTTTCTTCGCTGCGGCGCGACAACCAGAAGTTCGGCCGGATGCGCGTGGTCACCGATCTGAAGGCGAAGGGCATGCACAGCGATGTGATCGACAAGGCTGTGGACGCGGCTTTCGAAGGGGTAAGCGAAGAAACGCAGGCTCGTGAATATCTGCGCAAGAAGCGGCTGGCGAAGCCCAAAGATCAGAAACAGGCGGCGCGCGTTTTCCGGCAACTGGCTCGGGGAGGGTTTGGGACCAAGACCATCTTCTCCATTTTGAAGAAATGGGACGTGGATGAGGAAACCTTGACTGAGTTGGAGAGCGAAAGCGCATGACCGTGCGAAACCCGGACCTCTTCTGTGAAATTCGCACCATCTAACAAGATCGATGCACTTGGCAACAGGCTTCCTGCTGGTGCATACTCCAAGACCGATCCCAACACCGCTTCCCAGGAGGAAACTATGAAGCTTTGTCTGAAAGCAATTCTCGCAACCATGTTGCTCGGCGGCGTACCGGTTTTGATGGCCCAGGATGCGGCCACGGATGTGAAGAAGGGGGCCGAAGATACCGGGCACGCAACCAAAGTGGCCGCGAAAGACACGGCGAAAGGCACTGAGAAGGCCGCCGACAAGACCGGCCACGCGACCAAAGTCGCGGCCAAAGACACTGCCAAGGGCACGGAAAAAGCCGCCGACAAGACTGGACACGAAACTAAAGTAGTGGCGAAAGACACCGGGAAGGGCACCGAGAAGGCTGCCGACAAGACCGGCCACGCGACCAAGGTGGCCGCCAAGGATACGGCGAAGGGCACAGAAAAAGCGGCCAAGAAGACCGGGCACGCGATCAAGAAGATTGGCGGCGGCGACAAACCTGCCGACAAGCCTGACGACACCATGAAACCGCAGTAACGCCGGAGGAGTTCTTATATCGAAGGGCCGCGTGAGAGTTCTGCGCGGCCCTTTTTTGTGGCCGCAGCTCCTTCACATCCTCGATGACTGCGGCTTGCTCTCGGCCGCGTCGAAGCGCGGTTTTCATTTAGAATTGCTTTTCGCGCTCACTCACATGCTGACTGGATCTGAAATCCGCCGGAAGTTTCTTGACTTCTTCGTCGAGAAGGGGCACAAGGAAGTGCATTCGTCTTCTTTGGTGCCGGCGAATGATCCCACGCTGCTGTTCACCAACGCGGGGATGAACCAGTTCAAAGATGTCTTCCTGGGACTGGAGAAGCGCGACTACTCCCGCGCCACGACTTCGCAGAAATGCGTTCGAGCCGGCGGTAAGCACAACGATCTGGAGAATGTGGGGTTTACCAACCGGCATCACACGTTTTTCGAGATGCTGGGAAACTTTTCGTTTGGAGACTACTTCAAGAAAAATGCCATTGCTTATGCCTGGGAATTAATTACTTCGAAGGAGTGGTTCGGCATCGACAAAGACAAACTTTACGCAACCATCTTCAAAGGCGAGGCTGGGGTTGAGCGCGATATTGAAGCTTACGACCTTTGGGTGGCGCAGGGTGTGCCCAAGGATCGCATCTTTGAGATGGGGCTGAAAGATAATTTCTGGCAGATGGGCGACACCGGGCCCTGCGGTCCGTGCAGCGAGATTCATTACGACATGGGTGCAATCGCGTCTGAGCAGGGGCATGCGGAATGCCACTTTCCCTGCGACTGCGGGCGGTATGTCGAGATCTGGAATCTGGTGTTTATGCAGTTCGATCGCGATTCCTCGGGCAAATTAAGTCCGCTGCCCAAGCCGTCGATCGATACGGGGATGGGGCTGGAGCGGGTGACGGCGGTGCTGCAGGACGTGATTTCGAATTACGATACCGATTTATTTACGCCGCTGATCAAACGCGCAGCGGAGTTGACGGGGGTAGCCTATCAAGACGGAAGAGCAAGGACTGATGCTTCCCTCCGGATTATTGCCGATCACTCGCGGGCGGCGACCTTCCTCATATCTGACGGGGTGTTGCCGTCGAATGAGGGACGCGGGTACGTACTGCGGAAGATCCTCCGACGGGCCTTGAGGCACGGCAGGTTTCTTCGCTTGCCGTTCGAGCCTTCTGCCTTCTTGGATCAGATGGTTTACGCTGTGGTGGATTTAATGCACGTCGCATACCCGGAGTTGCTGGAAAATGGTGAACGGATTGCCGAGGTGGTTCGGCGTGAGGAAAGGCAGTTCCACACCGTAATCGGGAAGGGTCTAGATAACCTACAGCAGCTCATTAGGTCCACGAGGTATCAAGCGTTCGTCTCGGCAATGAAGCGCCTGCCGGCCGAGCGGGTGATCTTCATTTACGAGGCGAATGTCGTTGAAGCGGCAAAGCGGTTTGCGGATGGCGATGTCCTGACTAAGGAGGATTGGGAAGAGTTTACCCGCGGGCTGTTCGGAGAGCATGCTACCGAGGTGCTGAAAATCATCTCCGAACTGAAAGTCGTCCTTCCAGGCGACGAGGCGTTCAGCCTCTATGAGACCTACGGCTTGCCAAGAGACTTCATCGAGGAGGCCGCCCGCGATCAGGGGCTTCTATTCGACACCGAAGGTTTTGAGCGTGCCCTAGCTGAGGAGCAATCCCGCGCCCGCGCTTCCTGGAAAGGCGCAGCCAAGCAAAGCGCGAATCCCGCATATCAGCAGCTTCCAAAAACTCTCTTCGAGGGCTACAAGCAAACTCAGTCCTCGCAGTGCCTTGTGCGCGGGGTATTCAGGCCAGGCGCGCCGGTGACCCGCGAACTCCAGGCCGGCGAGGAAGGCGAGATAATCCTAGACCGCACTCCCTTCTACGCCGATTCGGGGGGCCAGGTAGGAGATACGGGATGGTTGTACGCCGTAGACGGGAGCGTGGTCGTCGCCGATGTCCTCGGATGTTTCATGCCTGTTCAGGGAGTTCGTTTTCATAAGGTTCGTGCCCTAGAGCACATCGAGATTGGCGATATTGTGACAGCGGTTGTTAATTCCGACTTTCGCCTGGCGACTATGCGGAACCACACGGCAACACACCTGCTTCATGCCGGGTTGCGCGAGGTTTTAGGGAAGCATGTGAAGCAGGCGGGCTCGCTGGTGGCGCCGAATCATTTGCGGTTTGATTTTTCGCATTTCACTGCTGTTGGAGATGAAGAGTTGCAGGACATTGAGGACATCATCAACAAGGAAGTTTTGCGGAATCAGATTGTCGAGACGATTACCGACGTTCCGATTGAAGAAGCGATCAATACTTATCATGCCATGGCTTTGTTTGGCGAAAAGTATGGCGACAGGGTGCGCGTGGTGCGGATCGGCGATTTCTCGACCGAGCTTTGCGGGGGCACGCATACCGGGGCTACTGGCGAGATTGGGTTGATCAAGATTTTGAAGGAAGGGAGTGTTTCGTCGGGCGTGCGGCGGATAGAGGCTGTGACGGGATTGGGATCGCTCGCGCAATTTCGTCGGGATCACGAGTTGGAGACCGTTGTGTCTAGGTTCGTGGTTCCCACCTTTGCGCACAAACCGCGCAAAGATGGGGCACCCTCGTCCGAGCTGGTTCATACAAGCGCAGATGAGGATTCCGCGCACACCGAGAAGGTGTCTCCTGCTGAGGCTTTGAAGGCTGAGCTTGAAAAGAAAGATTCGGAGATCAAACGGCTTACGCGCGAACTGGATTCAGCGCGAATGAAGTCGGCGTCATCGAGCACAGCCAACATCGCCGATCAGATCAAAGAGGTGAAGGGTGTGAAGGTGCTGGCCCATCGCGTGGACAATCTGGAGCGGGCGCAACTGCGGACGCTGGTCGATCAACTGCGCGACAAGATTGGTTCGGGGGTGGTGGTGCTGGGCTCGGCGTCGAATGGAAGCGTGTCGCTGATCGTGGGCGTCACGAAGGATTTGACTGCGCGGGTGCAGGCGGGTAAGGTGATCGGTCCGGTAGCGCAGAAGGTTGGCGGCAAAGGCGGCGGCCGGCCTGACCTGGCTGAGGCTGGAGGAAAAGATGCTGGCGCGCTGGATGCCGCGCTGGACGGGGCTTACGGGGTGGTGGAGTCGCTTCTGGCATGAGCTCGAACAGCGGGTCCCTCGAAGAACGCCTGCACTTCATCAAGCACAAAGGTCATGCGATCTACTCGATTGACTTCACGCATTGCAATGCGAAGGAACTGATGGTGCTGCTGGACCTGATTCGCGCCGACATCGCGCGGCACGCACCGGGATCGGTTCTGACTTTTGTGGATGTCACCGGGGCGCAAGTTGACAAGCAGGTGGCCACGCGCATCAAGGAAGTTCTGGTTCTTGATCGTCCATATGTGAAGCGGTCGGCGTGGGTGGGGACGGAGAGTCTGCCGCACGTATTTTACGAGCACTTCAAGAACTTTTCTCAGCGGGAACTGCCGTCGTTCAAGACGCGGGACGAAGCGTTGGAGTGGCTGGTGAGCGGGGAGTAGGCGCGGCCTGGGATTTGTATCAGATGTCGGCATTCGCGGGCGAGAGCCTGCCCTGAGCTTGCCGAAGGGGCGCCCGCGCCACACCTAGCTTCTCCGCTTCTAGCTTCTCCACTTAAGCGTGACTGGGCCTGCCATGGGGTGCTTCATCGCCGTGCCGGTGCGTTTTGCTTCCAGATGCGCAGCCTTCAGCTGGAAATACCATTTTGCAGGACGGTCGGCGTCGTCGATCAGCATGAGATGTGGGTTGTGCTTCAGGCCTTCGGCTTGCAATTCCATGGTGTGGCGATCCTGCTCGACGAATTTGGCGAAGACAAACTTCAGCAGATCGGGGCCGAAGGGCATCCAGCGGAAAATGTTCCACGCGGCGACCACGTCGATGCGGCATTGATTGCGGGTGATGGGCGTCACCGTGGTGAGCGATGAAAACCAGTACTTCCCTGCACGGATAATTTCGCGGCGCAGGTTGGGGAGGACGAAGTCGATGGTTGTCGTGATGGAATCGGCGGCAGCGTACAAGCGTAGAAGCTTGTAGGGCGCGGAGTTTGAGCTGGGCGTGTGTGCGCTCATGCGGAAACCGTTGGGGATGGGTTCGAAATTCTTTTTCTTCTCGTGGATGCTGTGGCGACTGCGCCACCACCAGGCTTGATGGACGAACGGTCCGTGGGCGGGATCCATGAGGCCGATGATGCCGTGATCGATGCTGACCGGCATGTCGGCGGTGAGGTAGGCGAGTTTGTACTTCTCGCTGAATTTTTCAATCAGGGGGGCAGGTTCAGGAGCTTCTTCCATCGCGCTGAATCCCGCGCCGGGCGGGCCTGGATCCGGAATGTAGACCCAGATGAAACCGTCCTGCTCTTCACAGGGATAGCTGCCGGCGTAGATGCGATCGACTTTTAGATTCTGGTCGGCGGTAAGTGAGGGGATTAGCTCACACTGGCCGTTGTGCGCGTCGAACTGCCAGCCATGGTAGGAGCATTCGACATTCTCTCCATCGAACCGGCCGCAGCTTAGCGGCATGCCGCGATGGGGACAGGCGTCGCGCAGCGCGAAAGGCTTCTTCTGGCGGTCGCGTCCGATGACCAGCGGAATCTCAAGCAGCGTGGCCTTGTGGAGTTGATTGCGATGCACCTGATCGGCGGGCAGGGCGCGATACCAGAAGCCGGTCAGCATGAGCGAGTCGGGTATCTGGCGTTGGGGAAAGTCGAGATCGGGCATTTTCAAGGAATTGCTGATTGTTGATTTTCGATTGCTGATTGAAGACCTATGCTAGCATCCGCAGGGCGCTTCGGCGCGCAGGGAATTGTGCAGAGGAAATTCCATGGAATTCGTCGGCCATTTTCGCAGGCTTACGGCGGTGCAGCGGAATACGTTCATTGCCTGCTTTATGGGATGGTCGCTGGATGCGTTTGATTTTTTCATTCTGACCTTCTGCGTCAGCGCGATCGCGACTCAATTCCAGACGAAAGTTTCTGCGGTTGCGGAGGCGATTTTCATCACTTTGGCTTTTCGTCCAGTGGGCGCATTTCTTTTTGGAATGATGGCGGACCGGTTCGGCCGGCGTCCCACGTTGATGGTGGACATTATCGCGTACTCCGTGTTTGAGCTGTTGTCGGCGTTTGCGCCTTCTTTGAAAATTTTTCTGATCACGCGGGCGTTGTTCGGAATTGCCATGGGCGGCGAATGGGGCGTGGGCGCGGCTCTGGCGTTCGAAACGCTGCCGGCGGAAGGGCGCGGATTCTTTTCGGGATTACTGCAGGAAGGTTATGCGGTGGGGTATCTGGTCGCGGCTTTGGTTTTCGGAACGGCGTTCCGCTTTGTAGGCTGGCGGGGGATGTTTGTGATTGGCGCGCTGCCGGCATTTCTGGTGATTTATATTCGCACGAAAGTGGATGAGTCCCCGGCCTGGGAGCAAGGCCGCGTCGCGCGGAACGCGGGGACTCGATTGGGCAAGGACATCCTGACCTATCTGGGGACTTTTGCTTTCCTGATCGTGCTGATGTTTGCTTTTAATTCGTTCAGCCACGGGACCCAGGATTTGTATCCGACATTTCTGACGAAGGATCACGGATTCGCGCCGCAGACGGTAGGGTTGATCGCCATCATCGCCAACATTGGCGCGCTGCTGGGAGGAATTCTTTTCGGGACGTGGTCGGAAAAAATCGGGCGCCGAAAAGCGATTGTGATCGCCGCGCTACTGTCGATCCCGGTCATTCCTCTGTGGGCATACTCGCACACCGTGCCCATGCTGGCGCTGGGCGGCTTTCTCATGCAATTCATGGTGCAGGGAGCGTGGGGCGTGATTCCCGCGCACTTGAACGAACTTTCGCCGCCCGCGGTGCGGGGAACGTTTCCGGGGTTTGCGTATCAACTGGGAAATCTGCTCTCCTCGCGCAATGTAGTGGTGCAGGCTAAGCTCGCTGAGCGGCACTTCGGCGGATTGTTCGCGCCCGTGCTGGCCTGGACCGTCCTGATCGTTGCGGCACTGGTGGCGGTGGTCACCGGAAGCGGGCGGGAGCGTAGAGGAATGGATTTGTCGAATACCGGCTAGAGATGTGTTTCAGGATCAGATTGAGAATTTAACAGTGTGCAAGATTTGGCATAGTCCTGCGCAGGGGCACAATGGTGGCATTGTCACGGGAAGATTCCTGTGGTACGGTAGGTGAAATTTCACGCCTTCGTAAACACATTTTTGGGCCCTCTAAATCGTGTGGTCTGCGCGAATGCGCGTGCGGGGTAGCGCCACTATGAAGGAAATCATGGACTCGATTCCCGTCCAGCCGTCAGGGGACGAGGAGAACTTCGCCAACCGGAAGTTGATCCGTCCAGCGTTGCCGCGCCCGGATCATAACCACGGGAACCACAACTCGAATCATCCCCAGGTGATGGAACGCCGGGACAGGCCGGAGCGCCACGATCGACCGGAGCGCGGCTTTGAACGGGGCGATCGCGGTGACCGTGCGATGGGCGCGGGAGGCGGACGCAAGGCTGCGCCTCCGGAGCAGACTAACGCCGAGAATTTTTATTATCAGAAGCAGATGCAGTCGAGGACGCCGATGGTGATCGTGCTGCGCGACGGCGAGGAAATACACGGCGTCATCGAGTGGTACGACAAGACTTGCATCAAGGTGATCCGCGACGACGGACGGCCGAACCTGATGATTTACAAGCCCGCCATTAAGTACATGTTCAAGGAAGAAGAGAACGGGCGGTAGGAATTGAGCGATTGAGTCATCGGGTCATCGGGTGATTGAAGAACCCACGGGTACACCAGAACCAGGGGTACACCTCAATTCGATCTTAAATCGCTCAATGGGTTACAGGGCTTGCCTCCAGTTGGTCCAACCGGCGATTCAACAACTCCAAGTCGTCGTTCAATAACGCCGCTCCCGAAAGATCAATGCCCAGAAACTGACTGAGAAGTTCCGCGGGCGGTTGATTGAAACCGTTCTTGAGAAGCTCTATATAGCGTGGCACAAACCACTCGCGCCGGGTCGAGTACAGCTGGTAATACTTGAGCGCGAGCAGCCCACCGTACATATAGTTCACATCGTAGAGTGGATCCTCAACCATGAGGGAGACCCTGGCCCAGTCGGTGCGCAATTCCGGCGTGGAGGCTGGGAACTGCGAGAACTGGCCCTCGATCTTTAGAGTCAGGTTGTCCAGGTCATCGGCGTTGCGAACTGTCCCTGCGGCGACCCCGTCATAGATAGCCTGCTCCAGCAAGGCATCGCGCGCGCCAAGAAATGCGTCGATGCCCTTGATATACATCCACTGTTCGCGATAGTAGCGTTGCAGTTCTGGCGTGGCGGCGTGCTCGGCCATAAAGTCAGCCAGGACTAATTCGTTGAACTCGGCGAAGGATTCGAAAAGGAAGTGCGGGCCTTCCGCGTATGACGGCGCTACGCCGTTTTCGGTCATGAGCTGGCGATGGACCGCGTGTCCTCCTTCGTGCGCAATAACAGAGAGGTCTTTGAAAGTTCCATCGTAGCGGCCGTAGAAGAGCATGCTGGTGCTGCCGGCTCGTCCTTCGGAAAAGCCGCTGGTGTAGCGGTTGGGCGCGCCCCCAGGCATAACGTCGGCGCGCCCGTTGGCGGGATTGAGCAAGGCATCGAATGCGGCTTGATACTCCTGCCCGAGCCCCGCGAACGCTTCGTGAAATACGCCGCGAGCTTCTGGCAGTGACGTTATGGGCGGTGTAAATCCAGGGGCTGGAGCCAACAGATCCCACGCATGCGCCGGGTGGTGATAGCCTCGCTCGAAGTCCTGTGACAGAATCTTCTCGAAACGCTTGGGGACTTCTCCGTGTTGTGCGACTGAAGCGAGAAGACTGCGCGTCTCCCGCGGATTGAAATAGAGGCTCTCGTACTTGCGCGCAGGCGCGTCCACATAATGGTGCGCCTGCGCAAGAGCTGTTTGGGCCTCGACGGTGTGAAGCAAAGTAAAAGCCAGGAGATCGCGCTGGCTGGCGAATCCCGCGTACCGCCGTTTGAATCCTTCTTCACGCACTCGGCCGTCCGCGTTTGTGGCGATAAGGTTCCGCTGGCGCACCACGTCGAGCGGGCCTGAGGATGTTTGGACTGTCCCGAACGAAATGCCTGCCACAATCTGTTCGTACAAATCATCCTGCCAGTCGCCGATCTGCGGCTGAAACTGGTCGAGCAACGCTTGCTCGGCTTCGGGTAGAAGATGCGGGGCAGCGCGGCGAATGTCGGCAAGCGCAAAGCAGTATTCCGCCAGCGCCGGTTCTTCGTTCAAGAATAGGCGCAGCCGATCCTCGGAGAGCGCGAGGATTTCGGGATCGAGGAATGCGGTCTTGGCATTCACCTGGGATTCAAGCGCGTTGTCGGCATCACAAGCGGCGGCGTCTTTGCGATTGAGAGCGCAGCGCAGGTGCAGGTAGGCTTCGTGCCTGGCGAAAAGCTTTTGAACGACGTCGTACTGCCGCAAAACAGCGAGGAGCTGAGAACCGGAATTAAGTTGCTTCTTGAACCGGGCCATCTGATCGAGCGCTGCGTTCAATTCGGCGCGCGCTGCAACTTCTTCCTCCGGCGTCTTGAAATAGTAGCGCGACAAATCCGCAGACAAAGCTGCAGAGGCGGGTGGTTGCGTTTGCGCCGCAGCACCTGCGCTTGCCGCAACGACGAACAGCCAGCACGCCCAACGTCCGGAATGCCTCATGTTTTCCACCTCAGCAATGTTCGCAATTCGGGATTCGGTATGTAAGAGATAGACGAACTTGCGGACAGCCCGTTTACGGTGCTGATGCTCCCGTTGACAATCTCCCTTATCTCCCATAGCATCAATCACTTGAGGGATGATTCTCAGACCCCGTCCGGGAGCCGTTCGTGATCAAGCTCGATATTATCAACGAAGTGGTAGCGAGAACCGGCATCACCAAGACCAAGGCCGAGCTGGCGGTAGAAACTGTTTTTGAGAGCATGAAGAAAGCGCTGGCCCACGGCAATCGCATTGAGCTGCGCGGATTTGGCGTGTTCAACGTGCGCCCGCGCAAGACCGGCATCGGTCGCAATCCGCGCACCGGAGCCGAAGTGTCGATACCTCCCGGCAAGGCGGTGCGGTTTAAGCCGGGGAAGGAATTGCAGTCGATTGACTGAAGGCAGTACCGAGTACTGAGTTCCGAGTCGCGAGTACCGAGAGGCACGCGTTCGAACTGCCGCCTGCCATGTTTTCTAGCCTTATCTTCACATTTCTAGTCTTCTTCTTTCCGCTCTATGCCGCGTGCCGAGCCTGAGTCTTGTTTTTTCTGAGTACTCGGTACTCGGTACTAGATGCTTCTTCTCGTAGTAGCATCTAAAGAACGGCCTCGGCGGAATCGCGAAGCCAACGCTTGCATGTCGGAACCTACTCCTCCAATCGCTTCGTCTACCGTCGAATACATGCGGCCGATACCGGCGTATGCGCCGCAGCTGCCTCGGCAGCGGTACTGGCTGCATGCGTTGCTGCTGCTGGCGACCTGCTTCACCACCCTGGTGATGGGGGCGCGCATGCAATACAACTTTCAGCATGGCCAGCCGGCACTTTCACTCGGCGATGATTCGGTGCCGTATTTTCCTGCGAGCTGGGCGTTGTCGCATCCGGCGCGCCTGCTGGGCGGCTTGCCCTTCATGGCAACATTGATGCTGTTCTTCATGGCCCACGAAATGGGCCACTATTTATTCTGCCGCCGCTACGGGGTTTACGCGACGCTGCCGTTTTTCATCCCGATGCCGACCCTGATCGGGACCATGGGCGCGGTGATTATGATTCGGTCGCGGATTCGCTCGCGCACGGCGCTGTTCGATATAGGAATTGCCGGACCCATCGCCGGGTTCGTGGTGGCGCTGGCCGTGCTGATCGTGTCGCTCGGCTGGTCGAGGCCGGCGCATCCTGGCTTCGGCCCGGCGGAGTATGACCTGGGGTATCCGTTAGTCTTTCAGTGGGTGCATCAGCTCTTGGCATCGATGCATCTGCTGCGCGGGACGGCGGCGCTGCCCTTGAACCGCGTGCGGCTGCATCCGGTTGCAATCGCGGCGTGGGTCGGGATGTTTGCGACTTCGCTGAACTTGCTGCCCGGCGGGCAACTCGATGGCGGACACATTATTTTTTCGATTTCGCCGCGCGCGCACAAGCTGGTGTCGCGGCTGACCATCCTGATTCTTTTGCCCATGGCCTACTATCTGTGGATGGGCTGGTTTGTGTGGGCGATTCTGTTGCAACTTAGCAGCCTGCGGCATCCGCAGGTTGCGGAGTGGCCGCGAGTTTCCGGAGGGCGGACCTGGCTTGCGGTTTTTGCATTGTTGATGCTTGTGCTTACGCTGACCCCGGCGCCGTTTGCCCACGCCTCCCTGCCCGAGTTTATTCAGCAGTTACGGCAGCGGTAGGCCTTCGCGGGTTGATGATTTCCTGTCGTTCGCTTCGCGCAGCCGGTTTCGAATCTCGCCGGACTCATTGCAGCAAAACTCGCTCAATGGTGTCTTCTTTCGTATACTCCTTTATTCAATCGTTTTAATTAGCAGATTGGAGGTTCTCCTGCCTTGAAAAAACCAGCCGTTGTCCTAACCGGCATTCTTGCCTTCGCGCTTTCTGCTGCGGGTCAGACCATCTCGATTGACGTCTCGCATCCCACCAACCATTTCGTGCCGAAGGAAACGCTGGGAGCGGGCGTGGATCGCATCGCGGTCGATGCCATCGACAAAGATCTGCTGCAACCGACGCTCGAGAAAACTCAGGAGTCGGGCTGGCAGCCCGTCACTTTTCGCCAGAACACGGAACTTGCAGTCGAGGCTTGGCACTGGAATCCGCAAGGAACTTGGAGCGACCCGAGCGGCAAAGGATACTTCACCGGCTCGTCGACTCCCACGGAAATGCTGCGCTACTCCTACGGGTACGCATTGCCGCGCCGCGGCTTTACGCGGAACGATGGCACCGACACTGTGGGATTCTCGCGGCTGACCGATGGAGATGTAAACACTTTCTGGAAGAGCAATCCATATCTCACATCGCGCTTCACCGGCGAAAGTGATGCCCTCCATCCACAGTGGGTGATTCTCGATCTGGCGCAGGTGCAGCAGGTTGACAGCCTTCGCATCGCGTGGGGAGAGCCTTACGCCCGCCGCTATGAAGTGCAATACTGGACGGGCGGCGAGGATCCGATTCATGCGCCGATACGCGGAGTGTGGGAGACGTTTGCGCAGGGCGTGGTTACGGATGGAAAGGGCGCCGTCGAGACCGTTCGCTTGAATCAAAGTCCTGCGTCCGTGAGATTCGTCCGGATCTGGATGACTGAATCTTCCAACACCTGCGGAGTGGCTGGCGCAAAATCGAATAACAACGATCCGCGCGATTGCGTCGGCTATGCCATTCGCGAACTTTACCTCGGCACCACGACCGACGACGGCGAGTTCCACGACATTCTGCGGCACACAGCGGATCAGGAGCAGACGGCGACTTATTGTTCGTCGGTTGATCCGTGGCATCAACCGTCGGATCTGGGATCGACCAAGCAGGCGCAGATGGGTTTCGATCTGTTCTTCACCAGCGGAGTGACGCGCGGGCTGCCGGCGATGGTGCCGGTCGCGATGCTGTATGACACTCCCGACAACGCCGCAGCGGAGATTGCTTACTTGAAAGCCCGCGGCTATCCCGTTTCTTACGTCGAGATGGGCGAGGAAGCCGACGGCCAGTACATGCTGCCCGAAGACTATGCTGCACTTTACCTGCAATGGGCAACGGCAATTCATCGCGTCGACCCGGCGCTGAAGCTGGGCGGGCCGTCGTTTCAGGGAGTGAACAGGGACATTGAAGTCTGGCCGGACGCGCACGGAAAAGTCTCGTGGACGGGGCGGTTTCTGGATTATCTGAAGCAGCATGGTCGCATGAGCGATTTGGCATTTTTCTCGTTCGAGCATTATCCCTATGACCCGTGCCGGATCCCGTGGGGCATGCTCTATGACGAGCCCGAGTTGGTCAGTCACATCATGCAGGTGTGGCATGAGGACGGGGTTCCAGCAGATATGCCGATGTTCATCACCGAGGGAAATCTCTCGTCAGGTGCAAGCGAGACTTTTCAGGATATTTTTTCTGGAATCTGGCTCGCCGACTATATTGGATCGTTCCTCAACTCAGGAGGAAATGGGGTTTACTTCTTCCATTATCTGCCCTTGCAGATGGAGCCGGGATGCAACGGCTCGCCGGGCACGTTTGGAATGTTTACCGTCGACGCCAATTATCAGATTCAGCAGCCTCTGGCGCAGTTTTTTGTGGCGCAGTTGATCAACCTCGAGTGGACGCAGCCCACCGGTGGCGAACATCAAGTATTTGCCGCGAAGAGCGATGTGGAGGATGGAGCGGGTCACGAGTTGGTGACGGCGTATGCCGTGAAACGTCCCGATGGGAAATGGGCGGTGATGGCAGTGAATCGAGACCAGCAGAATGCGCACCGGGTTCGGATTGCGTTTGATGGAGCGGACGACAAATCCAGCGGCTTCGCGGGGCCGGTGGAGGTTTCAACTTTTGGCAGCGCACAGTATCAATGGCATCCAGCACACACGCGTCTCATGGGTCACGCCGAAAATGCGGCGCAGCCTACGATTGTGGCTACGACCCGGGGCTGGGCCGATCCCGACGGGCCAATCCTTCACACCAAGCTGACTGCCGAGAAGGGCACGATGTTCGATCTGCCGGCAGCGTCGGTAGTGGTGATTCGTGGGGCGGTCGGCGGAAAGTAGTTGATTGAGCTTCGGCGATGTGTTTCATCTGTCACATCAGCCACAGTGCGTCCACGTCCACAATTACCTGGGGGCGTGGGATTCTACGCTGCGCGGCATAAGCCAGCATGGCGCGCAGCGTCCGGTTCAGCTTTTCGCGGCTCGGCGATTTCAGCACAAAGTGATAGCGGTAGTCGCGCTTCAGCCGCATGATGGGCGCGGTGGCGGGACCGAGCACGCGCACACCCTCGTGCCGGTTTTGCTCAAACCATTTCCCCAGTGTGCCCGACCACTCGAGAGCTTCATCCAACTTGTTGCTGCGGATTAGAACATTCGCCAGCGCGGAATATGGCGGATAGTGCATCCAACTGCGGAAGCGCAATTCTTTGTCGTAGAATCCCGCAAAGTCGTGGCGGGCCGCAAACTGCACGGCGTAGTGATCCTGAAAATAAGTTTGCAGAATCACTTTGCCGGGAGACTGGCCGCGCCCCGCTCGTCCCGCGACTTGCGTGAGCAACTGGAAGGTGCGTTCCGCGGCGCGGAAGTCAGGCAGGCCGAGCGCGCTGTCAGCACCGACCACGCCGACCAGGGTGACGCCGTGAATGTCGTGGCCCTTGGCTATCATTTGCGTGCCGACGAGTAAATCGAGTTCGCCCTCGCTGAGTGCGTTCAGCGTGCGCTCGAAATCTTCGTGTCCCCTGACCGTGTCGCGATCGAGACGGGCAATGCGCGCCTGCGGAAATATTCCGTGCAGCAGCTCTTCCAGCTTCTCCGAGCCGGTTCCGAGAAAATACACATACTCGCTGCCGCAATGCACACACGTTTTCGGCACGGGCGCAGTGTAGCCGCAGTAGTGGCAAACCATTTTGTGCTCGCGCTTGTGGTGGGTAAGGGCGATAGCGCAATTCTGGCACTCCAGAGTTTTGCCGCAGGTGCGGCACAGCACCAGCGGAGAATATCCACGGCGATTGAGCAGCACCATGACCTGTTCTTTGCGATCGAAGCGCTCTTTGATCTCTGCTGCCAGCTTGCGCGAGATCACCTGCTCGTGGCCGGTCTCCTGAAATTCCTGCCGCATGTCGATGATCTCCACCGCTGGCAAAGGGCGCTGCTCCACGCGGTCGGGCAACTCGACCAGCGTGTACTTATTTTTCTTCGCGTTGAAATACGACTCCAGCGACGGCGTAGCTGAACCTAGAACCACGGCGGCATTCGCCATCTTGGCGCGCATCACGGCAACATCGCGGGCGTGATAGCGCGGCGTCTCCTCCTGCTTGTAAGAGGAATCATGTTCTTCGTCGACGATGATCAACGCGAGGTCGGCGACCGGCGCAAAGACCGCCGAACGAGTGCCGACGACCATGCGCGCGTCACCGCTTTTGATGCGATGCCACTGCTGCGCGCGCTCTTTGTCGGAGAGCGCGGAATGCAGGATGGCGACTTCATCGCCGAAGATCTGGTGCAGATCGGCCGCAACCGCAGGCGTGAGGCCGATTTCAGGGACGAGGAGAATGGCGGAGCGCCCGGCTTCGAGCACAGCCCGCATGCCGGCGAGGTAGACGGCGGTCTTGCCCGACCCGGTAACGCCATGCAGCAGTATGCCGGAAAACTTGCGCTCGTCCACTGCTTGGCGCAGTCGATTCAGTGCAGCCTGCTGGGCTGAATTCAGATCGAAGGCAAAAGGCGACAGCCGCGGTTTGGTACGGGAGACGGCGAAGGCTGCAGGTTCCTCGATGATTTCGATAAGGCCGCGCTTGACCAGCGTGCTCAACGTTGTTCGCGGAATTTCGAGCGCTTGCAGAGTCTCCGCCGGAACCCGGCCACCGGCCGCAGCCAGGGTTTCAACCAGCAATCGCTGGTTGGCGTTGACTTTTCCGTCGGCGGATTTAAGCAGCGCGATCTTGACGGTGCGCGCGGCGTCGCGCACTGCCGAAACGTCCTCGCGCACCAGCCACTTCTTTCGTACCATCCCGCTCAGAATGATTTTGGAAACGCGCGTGGCTGAACGTAGGGGCTCTTCACGGACCTGGACAGCTTCTCCGGACACAGGCTCTTGGGCGGCAAGGTAATCGAGCACGCGGAATTCTGCTGCTTGTTCCTCCGGAGTGCGGCGTGAACGCGCGGATGATCCCGACATACCTGCCAGATGCAGTGCCAACTGGCCTTCTTTGGTGATGCGATAAGCGATGGCGCGCTTGAATTCCGCGTTCAGCGGCAGCATGGTGCGGAAAACTTCGCCGATGGGCGCGAGGTAGTAGTCGGCGATCCAGCGCCCGAGGCGCAGCAGTTGCTCATCGAGCACGGGGGCGGCATCGAGCACACTGAGGATGGATTTAGTTTTGACTGATGGCCGGCGATCGTGCAGTTCGACCACGATCCCGGTGAGCCGCTGCTGACGGAAAGGCACGAGCACGCGGCCTCCGACCACGGGAGCGGTCTCGGCCGGCACACGGTAGGTGAAGGCCATGTCGAGCGGCACGGGCAGGGCAACGTCACAGAACTCGGGCATTGATTGGAGGATAAACTACTACGAATACATCATCACGTACTGTCATCCCGAGCGGAGCGAGGGATCCTGGTATCTGCCCGCGGAGGCAGCACTCGTTGCCGCAGGCAAAAACCAAGATCCCTCGCGCTGCTCGGTATGACAGACTTTGCTCGGCTACTCGGCGGCTTTTTTCGGCGGTTCGATTCCGAGGTATTTCATCACCATCTGTAAATCCTTCCACGCTTCGCCCTTTTGGCGTGGATCGCGCAGCAGGAACGCAGGATGGTAGGTAACAGCCAGGCGCGCGCCCGGCCACCAAGCATCGCCACTGCGGACGCCCACAGGTTTGAAATCATAAAAGCGCCCGCGCAGTTCCGACATTGGCGCGTTGATGGCAAGCAGATTCTTCGCCGATACCGCGCCCAGCGCGACCACAACCTTGGGCTTGACAACCGCGATCTGCCGCATGAGAAACGGAGAGCAGGTTTCGCACTCGTCGCGCTCGGGCGTTCGGTTGCCCGGCGGACGGCATTTGACCACGTTCGCGATGTAAACATCTTCGCGCCGCAAGCCCATCGCCTTGATCATGTTGTTGAGCAACTGACCGGCGCGGCCAACGAAGGGTTCGCCCTGGGCGTCTTCATCGGCGCCGGGGCCTTCGCCCACAAACATCAACTCCGCGCGCGGATTGCCCACGCCAAAGACGATCTGCTTGCGCCCCTGCTTGTGCAGTTTGCAGCGAGTGCAATCGCCGAGATCTTCACGAATCAGCTTGAGCGCAGCCACGGGATCGGCCACGCCATACTCCGGCTTCGGCGTCACGATCTCTAAAATATTGTGTTCGGCGATGACTGGTACTGCGGCGGATTTTCTGGCAGACATTTCCTCTCGCAGTTCTGACTGAGTTGGAGATAAAGATGCAGAAACGGCCTCGACGGCAACCGAAGTCGCTTCGCGACGGTAGAAATCGTAAATACCCAGCTCGTGGCAGTAGCGCACGCGTTCGGCAAGAGCGCGCCGCAATTCCGGGTCAAGTGCGTGTGCCACTACCTTACTTCTCCACGTCAAAATAAATCTTTGTCGTGGCCCGGTACGATAGCACTTTCCCTCCATCCAACTGCATGTCGAAGGAATCGACGTGCGCCCACTTGATTTTGCGGACTGTCTTCGCCGCTTCGGCTACGGCGTTCTTCGCCGCCTTGGCAAAGCTTTCCTTCGAGGTTCCAATCACTTCGATCACTTTCTGGGTCATCACATACTCCTAGGAAAACTGAAGTCCGACGGAATTGTACGCTAGCGGGCAATCGAACGCAGCGAGCGGATTCTTCAGGCTTTCACTGGCGTCTTTCGCCGCTGCAGCAGGTGGACAACCTGATCGAGCACACGCTGCGCGACTTCCCACTTGGTGGTCTCGGGAACTTCGACGACCTGGTCGTGGGTAATGATGGTGACTTCGTTGCGATCGGAATCGAATCCGACGCCTTCGCGGGAAACATCGTTGACTACGATGGCGTCGAGGTGCTTCGCTGCGAGCTTCTGGCGGGCGTTTTCAAGGACGTTCTCAGTTTCCGCGGCGAAGCCCACGACAATCTGCGACTGCCTGCGCCGAGAAATTTCCTGAAGAATGTCTGCCGTAGGTTCGAGTTCAAGAGTGATCGGACCTTTGCGTTTTATTTTCTGCGCGGACGCTGACTTCGCGCGGTAGTCAGAGACAGCTGCGGTCTTGATGACGATCGTGGCCTGGGGCAGAAGAGCGAGCACGGCATCGCGCATCTGTTCAGCCGATTCAACGCGCGTGAGTTCAGCCGCTCCCGGTGGCGTCAGCGCCGTTGGTCCGCTAACCAGCAATACGCTAGCGCCGCGGCGTAGAGCAGCTTCGGCCACAGCATAGCCCATGCGTCCGCTGGAGCGGTTCGTCAGGTAGCGGGCAGGGTCAATCTTTTCCCGCGTCGGCCCAGCGGTGATCAATACAGTTTCACCGGCCAGATCTTGTGACGCGCCGAGTGCTTCGAGAGCAGCCGCCACAATGACTTCATTCTCAGCCAGTCTTCCCGAGCCGGTCATGCCGCAGGCCAAATATCCGGAGCCGGGTTCGACGATCTTCACCCCGCGCCGGCGGAGGATTTCCAGATTCGCCTGCGTCGCTGGATGATTCCACATGTTCACGTTCATCGCCGGAGCCACTACGACGGGAGCCGTGGTGGCGAGATAGAGCGTGGTGAGAAAGTCGCTGGCAATGCCCTGTGCGAACTGAGCCAGAACGTCGGCGGTCGCAGGCGCGACCAGCAACGCATCAATCGACTGCGCCGCCGCAATGTGTTCGATGGCGGAATCGATATTGGCGGCGTGCTCCTCGCCGGGCGAAAACATTCCGGTAATCACCTTTTCGCCGGAGAGTGCCGCGAAAGTGAGCGGGCGAACAAACTCCTGGGCTGCGCGCGTCATGATGACCTGAACGCGAATGCCGCGGTCTTGCAGCAGGCGCACAATCTCCGCCGCCTTGTAGGCCGCAATGCCGCCCGTCACTCCGAGAGCAACTTTCA
Organism: Candidatus Sulfotelmatobacter sp.; assembly: GCA_049673585.1. Taxonomy (GTDB): domain Bacteria; phylum Acidobacteriota; class Terriglobia; order Terriglobales; family Acidobacteriaceae; genus Sulfotelmatobacter. The sequence continues at coordinate 120,238 of JBATXV010000030.1, forward strand.
TAATGTCTCGGCGCCAACGCGCCTAGGCGTCTCCGAAAGCCTTGTCCAGCACTTCTGCGGCTTGCTCGGCCGCGCTGCGAGTTTCCGGAATCTCCCACTTCACCTTGCCTGCGCGGATTTCATCCTGCGCAATGCGGCAGGGTTTGCGGGAGTTGGTCTGAACCACCGGCGGCGCTCCGGATTGTAGTTGGCGGGCGCGCCGGGCGGCGACCAGAATGTAGCGATAGTTGCTGTCGAAGCCTTCGATCAATTTCATGAAATTCTCTCCCTTGATGCTGGGACCCAGATTTTGATTGCCGAAAGTTGCTGCGCTTCGTTTTGTCCGCAACGCCAAAACCTACGTACTATTTTCCCACGAAACTCAACCGAACGGGGGTTGCCAACCCTCGAATATGGTTACCGAGGACTAACCCTTCCCGGAAACGTCGGACGGCTTAAACGAGGCCAATATCGGCTTCAGGTGGTCGCGGACATTGGCCAGTCGGCAGCGGTCTGCGAGCGCCACGGTTTTGGCTTCCTCAGCGGATAGCGGCCGTCCCGCGCGCACCAGGCGTTCGCCGCGCACAATCGCCCGCAGCGCTTTGATTGAGTCCTCGAGTTGGTCGTTCACGAGGATGTAGTTGTAACGATCGTAATTCTCGATCTCACGAGTGGCCGTGACCAGGCGGCGCTGTATGACCTCCTCACGATCTTCGCTGCGCTTGCGCAAGCGCTCTTCCAGCGTCTTGCGATCGGGCGGCAGGATGAAAATACTGGTAGCATCGGGAAGTTTCTGCTGAATCTGCGCGGCGCCTTGCACGTCGATATCGAGCAGAAGGTCGCGCCCATTTTGTTCCGCGTCGTGCAGGAAGCGGCGCGCGGTTCCGTAATAATTGCCGAACACTTCGGCATGCTCGAGGAACTCCCCGTCGCGAATCATTTTCTCGAATTCAGGACGCGAAACAAAATAATACTGCCTTCCATTGGTTTCACTGCCGCGCGGAGCGCGTGTCGTGTAGGAAATAGAAAACTCCAGATCGCTCACCTTCTTCAGCAGTTCGTTAACCAGCGTCGACTTGCCCGAACCTGACGGGGCCGAAATGATATAGACGAGTGGCTTATGGGCGGAAGAACTCATTCCAGGTTCTGCACCTGCTCGCGCGATTTTTCGATCTCCGCTTTCATAATGAGTCCAGCTTCGGTGATCTTCAGCGCCTCGCCCGCCAGGCCTGAGGTCTTCGAGAGCAATGTATTGGCCTCGCGGTTCATTTCCTGCAGCAGGAAGTCCAGTTTCTTCCCGACTTCTCCATCTCCATCGAGCAAGCCGAGAAAATGCTGGACGTGATTTTCGAGGCGGACGATTTCTTCCTGAATGTCGCTGCGATCGACCAGAAGCGCGGCTTCCTGAAGCACTCTTTCCTTATCGGCGCTGGAACTCAGCAGTTCCTGCAGGCGCGACTGCAGCCGTTCTGCGTAGCTCTGCAATACCGTGCGGCGGTGAAGTTGCACCGTCCTGACAGCTTCGCGCAAGTGGATCATGCGCTGGCGGAGTTCATGCTCAATGCCCCGGCCTTCCTGTTCGCGCATTTGATTCAAGCGGTCGAGCACCTCGCCTGCTCGGGCCATCACCGCCGACTCGATCGCATCATCTTCCGGATCCTTGGCAGAATCGAGCGCCCCAGGAATGCGCAGGATGACGTTGAGATCGGGTTCCGCAGGCACGCCGAACTCACGAGCCGCTGAGCGAAAAGCCGTGATGTAAGCCGCTACCAGCGGACGATTCAGAGCGAGGGTTTCACCACCCCCGCGCTCCAGACTGAGTGTGACCTCAATATGCCCGCGGGCAATTTTCTCTTTGAGCAGGCGGCGCAGTTGCATTTCCAAAGAGTCAGATCCCGAGGGCAGACGAAAATGCAGATCGAGAAAACGGTGGTTCACCGATTTCAACGAGAGCGCGAAGGCAAGATGCCCGTTGCTCTGGGAAGATGGAGAAATACCGGGCGCAGGACTAGCACTTCCTTCGGTCTGGCTTGTGAGTTCGCCTTTGACCTGGGCAAAACCCGTCATGGAGCGGAGAGGCATGTGTGATTTCCCAAAGTTCCGATCCGCAAAATCAACTACGTCGCACCGGCTCCAGTTTCGGCTCGAAGTCGGCGAACTGCAATTCGTATAGACGCCGGTACGTACCCAGCTTCGTCATTAAGTCTTCGTGAGCGCCAATGTCGGCGATGGCGCCGTTCTCGATCACCACGATGCGGTCAGCACGGCGCACGGTCGACAACCGGTGTGCAATCACAAACACGGTGCGGCCGCTCATCAGATTGTGCAACGCCGATTGCACCAGGGCTTCCGATTCGCTGTCGAGCGCCGACGTAGCTTCATCAAGAATAAGGATGGGCGCGTTCTTTAGAATAGCGCGGGCGATGGCAATGCGCTGCCGTTCTCCGCCTGAAAGCCGCACGCCGCGCTCGCCGATCACTTCATCGTATCCCGCAGGCAGGGCGCGGATGAAGTCATGCGCCAGAGCGGCGCGGGCCGCGGCTTCAACCTCTTTGAGCGCGACATGAGGCTGGCCGTAGGCGATGTTGTTGCGGACCGTGTCGTTAAACAAGACGGTTTCCTGGGTGACGATTCCCACCTGCTCCCGCAACGAAGCCAGTGTCACGTCGCGCACGTCATGGCCGTCGATGAGCAAGCGACCTTCTGTGGCATCAAAAAAACGCGGGATCAGGTGAACCAGCGTGCTCTTTCCCGAACCGCTGGAGCCGACGATGGCCACGACTTCTCCGCGGCGAACTTCGAGGCTGATGTCGTGCAGCACGCGAGCGTCTTCGCCTTCGCTGCCATACGTGAAGCTCACGTGATCGAACTGGACTGTCTTGGCGAACGCGGGCAAGCGGCTGGCGCGCGGCTTTTCGCGGACATCATCTTCGATGTCCATGAATTTGAAGATCTCACTCGATGCGCCCAGGGCCTGCTGGAAGTTGTTGTTGAAGAGGGCAAATTTGCGGACCGGGTTGTACAAAGCCAAGATCGCTGCGAAAAACGCCACGAAGTCGCCTAACGTGAACTGATTGTGGGCAATTCTTTCGCGGCCAAGCAGCAACATCAAAGCCAGTGCAATCGCGCCAAAACTATCCATCAGTGGAGAACTGATGGCCGCCGCTGCCACAGAGCGCAGGTTGGCGCGAAACAGACGGTTCGCGGCGGCCCGAAATCGCGCGACTTCCCACGACTCCATACCAAACGCTTTCACGATGCGGTTGCCCGTGATGGTCTCATGCAGAAGATTTTGCACATCGGCTAACTGATCCTGGCCGCGACGTGTGGTTGTGCGCACGCGACGCCCAATGCGGATGGCGGACATGACTATGAATGGGACGAACAGCAGCAGCACCCACGCCAGGCCCCGGCCCAGCACCACTACCGCGCCCGCAATAAAGACGAAGCTGAAGAACTGCTGCAGGAATTCCGCCAGCACGCTTGACATCGCATATTGCACGCGCTCAATGTCGTTCACGATGGTCGAGACAAGCGTCCCGGTCGGATGCTTCTGAAAAAAAGCGGACGACCTCCGCAAGACCGAGTTATAAAGGTCGTTGCGCAGGCTCGTGATCATGCCGAACCCGGCGTGGTTCACCAGGTAAGTGCCGCAATAATCGAAAACTCCTTTGAGTAAAGTCGAGGCCACAAGCGCATAGGCCACGATCGTCCACGCATTATGAAAGTGAGATGGAACGAACTGTTGGAGATAGATGGCGTGTCCTGTGCGAGGAATCGTGAAGAGGACGATGTTTTCTGATCCCGAGGCGGGAACCAGCACACGGTCCAGCACAGGCTTCAATAGGACCAGCCGAAATGCTTCCAGAAAACCTACGGCGGCTAACATCAACACGCCCGGCAACAACTGCAGCAGAAACGGGAACACGTAGCGGACGAGGCGCGTCAGTTGGCGCATAGCGCTCCCAGCAGGCCGCAGTGGCTTACTGACGATGGCATAGTCATGGAGTGCAAGCGCCTATTTTACTTCGCCGGTGCGGAATCCCAAAGTGGCCGCCTTGTTTCTCGCAAGCAGGGTTCCTACTTCGGCATATCCCGATGCACCACCTTCACGCGGTATCCGGCTTTGTGCAGGCGCTTGCTGACTTCCTCGGCGATCATCACGGAGCGGTGCTGGCCACCGGTGCAGCCAAAACCGATGGTGAGATAGCTCTTGCCTTCGTGAATGTAATGCGGCATCAGGTCGACCAGCAGGTCGGAAATGCGCGGGATAAACTTCTTCGCCTGCGGAAAAGACCGGATGTATCTGGCCACGCGCGGATCGCGGCCGGTCAGCGGCCGGAATTCGGGCACGAAGTGCGGGTTGGGGAGAAAACGCACGTCAAAAACCAGGTCCGCTTCCTCAGGCACTCCGTGGCGAAAGCCGAAGCTCACGCACGAAACCAGAATGCTCTTCTCTGCCGCCTGTTGGCGGAAACGCTCGGTGATGTGGGCGCGCAATTCGTGCACGTTGAACTTCGACGTGTCGATGACGATGTCGGCCAAAGCACGGATGCTCGCCAGATGGCGTCGCTCGGCCTTGAGCGAGGCATTGACTGGCGTGTCCGTGCCCAGGGGATGGGGGCGGCGCGTCTCGCTGAAACGCCGCATTAGTACCGCATCGGAAGCTTCCAGGAAAGCGACCTTGGTTGGAATCATGCGCCGCACTGCTTTCAGAATGCCGGGGAGTTGCTCGAGTTGGGAGCCTTCGCGGACGTCGACCACGAGCGCGGTGCGACGGATCTCGGCCGATTGCAATGCCATCTCCGCGAAACGCGGAATCAATTCGACGGGAAGATTATCGACGCAGTAGTAGCCCAGATCCTCGAAAGCCTTGAGCACGGAAGCTTTCCCTGACCCGCTCATCCCTGTGATGATGACCAGTTCCGGAGCGTGCGGAGATTTATGCGTAGGTTTGCGCGCCGCTTTATGCGAGGCCAGCAGCGCTTTCTTCCCGGTGCGCGACGGAGTTGATCGTTTGCGGGACCCCGATGATTTCCGAGGCGTCATGAATCCGATAGTAGCACTGAAGGCAGGTTTGTCGGCGCAAAGAACGCTTGTTCGGAATGACAATCAACAGGTAAGCTAGGTCGCCATGAAGAAGTTTGAGGAACTCACGGAACGCGAGGTGTTGGCTCTGGCGATCGCGCTGGAAGAAGAGGACGAGCGGGTATATGCCGACTTCGCCGAAGGGTTGCGGCCGGATTATCCCGCGTCGGCGGCAATGTTTGAAGGCATGCGTGAGGAGGAATCGGGGCACCGCAGGCGGCTGCTCGAACTTTACCAGCGGAAGTTTGGCGAACATATTCCGTTGATCCGGCGGCAGGACGTTCGCGGTTTTGTGGAGCGTCCGGCGCTTTGGTTGATTCGTCCCCTGCGCATCGAGGCGGTGCGCAAGGAAGCCAGCACCATGGAAGTGGAGACGCGCCGCTTCTATGAGAAAGCGGCGCAGCGCACGCAGGATGCCAGCGTCCGGCAACTGCTCGATGACCTCATCAACGAGGAGCGTGAGCACGAAGAGCGGGCGCAGGAACTGGACAAAGAAAAACTTCCCGCGAACGTAAAAGCTGATGAAGAGAAGGCGCAGCGCCGGCTTTTCGTGTTGCAGATTGTGCAGCCCGGTTTGGCCGGCGCAATCGACGGTTCCATCTCCACACTTGCTCCTGTGTTCGCGGCTGCGTTCGCCACCCAAAAGCCTCACGATGCATTGCTCGTTGGCATTGCCGCATCTGTAGGCGCCGGAATCAGCATGGGTTTTACCGAAGCGCTTTCTGATGACGGCAGCCTGACTGGCCGCGGGCATCCTTGGGTACGTGGCGTGATCTGTGGTTTGATGACAGCGCTGGGCGGAATCGGACACACGCTGCCGTTCCTGATAAATAATTTTCGGATGGCGTTGTGGGCGGCGGGAGCCGTGGTGATCGCCGAACTGGGCGTGATTACCTGGATTCGACGCCGCTATATGGATACTCCATGGATTTCTGCAGCGCTGCAGGTTGGGCTTGGCGGTGTGCTCGTGTTCATTACCGGCGTGCTCATCGGGAGCTCGTAAAGTTCGTCGACAAATAACGATTAATTACGTCGTCTTCACTCCAGCGAACATGCCGATGATGATCAACGTGTCCGCGCCTGCGTGAAACAGTGCTGAACCCCACAGCGTACCGGTCCTTTGCATGAGATAGCCCCAGATTAGCGCAAAAACGAACGCGACTGCCACAAACTCGAGGACATCCGTCGAATACGTTACGCCGGCATGGCCGACGGCGAATACGAATCCGGTGAGAATGTTCGCCAGAGGCGCGCCTACAAACGGTTCAAACTTCTTAAGGAAAAGTCCTCTGAATATCAGCTCCTCGAATACTCCATTGGCCAGAACGAAACTGAGAATCCAGGGCAGCCAGCCAAGAATGCGCTGATTCGTGATGCCCATGCTGTGGGCCTCAATGACCGCAAACGCCGCCATCAGCGTAAAGCCTGCAAGCCCGATCGCGAGCGCTAACGATGGTCTTGTTCCTTTTCGGAGGTAGATGGAATCAAAATCAATCTGGAGCAGTTTGCCAACCACGACGGCTGTAAGCAGCATGAGGACCGCATCTGGGACCTTGATGACCGCTCTGCCGGACGGATCCTTGGGATCAAAGCCCAGCCAGCGCCTGGGAAAATCGTCCAACAGCCACATCAGCAGGAGTGAGACGGAGGCGATGATATATGAGCAGGATGCGGGCCAGTATGCTGTGAATCGCCGACTCTTTCGGGCCAGGACCGCCAGCACAGAAAAGAACAAGGGAAGGCCGACAAAGGTAGCGATCTGGACCCACTTGCTGACGCTAAGGAACGCGAAGAATGTGGACTCGAAAAGGAGCAGGCTGCAAATCAAGAAAACAATAAATGGCAATCCACGGCCGACGGTCTTGGATTCATGAACAGGCTCGGTGTCGCTCACAGGATGCTATCCTCCGAATGAGTTGTTCTAGTCTATGGTTGTGTATCCAGCGGGTGTTTGCTTTTTTCGTAGAATTCGTTTTGCAGTTTCAGGCTTACGTCGTCGGCTTTGATGGCTCGGATTGCCTTTGCTACCGCGTCGATCCACCAATCCATTTGAAATTTTCCTAACTCTTTTGTGGCGGCGGAGCCGTCGCCGGAATAATGATTGGGGAAGCGCGCGTACCACCAGATCCCGGTGTAGACGTCTTCGGGGAGGTTCTGGCGGTGCTGGTCGGCGCCGGATTCCTGGTTGGCGCGGTCGAGGTGGACCGTGTCGGGGCGCGCGATCAGCATCTTCGAGGTTTCGCTTTCGCCGGCGTGCATGTCGATGGTTGTCTTCTTCGGTGGGCCTCCTGATTCCGGGCTTCTTCGGTCGAAGACGTAGACCACATAGTCGTGAGGCTTATCGAGCTGCGACTGGGCGAAGAACGGGAGCAGGTGCTCGTTGCCGCCGTGGCCGTTGACGATGATGATTTTCTTGCAGCCGTTGCGGGCCATTTCGTCGGTGGTTTCCTGCAGCAGGGCGAGTTGCATTTCGCGGCTGTAGGCGATGGTTCCGGGCTCGTGGCGGGCTTCGGCGATTTGTCCGAAATAATATTCGGGGAAGACGACGGCGTATTCCTGCTCGGCGGCGTGCAGCGCGGCGTAACGCACGTCGAGCAGATCGGTGCCCAGGGGTAAATGCGGTCCGTGTTTTTCCAGGATGCCGAAGGGCAAGAGACATGTGCCTTGCGAGCGGTGGATGCCTTCGCGGAAGTCAGCAGCGGTTAGTTCTTCCCAGTGGACGGACAGCTTTGCAGGCGGTGTGACTTTTTGCGCTTGCGCGGGATGCGATACGCTGGAGCCCATCACAAGAAGCAGGACGGAAAAGATCGTGGAGCGCTTGCAAGTCGTCATCGGCAGTTTCCCTCGGCGGCGAAATTCTAGCACCGCGGTGCTGCTCGTATCCGCTTGTCGCCTCACGCTGTGAATTTCTGATCGAAATAAATCTGTGCGCGACCGTTTCCGGCTAAGGAGTCGGGTGAAAATGTGGGGTATCCCCCCTCCCCCCTCCATCTTTGAAATCATCGAGTTAAGCAAGGAATTGCCCGCAAAATCCGCATGTCAAAGAACTTAGAGGTCAAAATCTAGAAAGCAGAGGACTTAGGGGTTCGCCGCTGAGGCTGCCTTCAGTACGTCTGCCTCGACCATGATCGCGCGAGTTAGATGGTGGGCACAAGGTTAGATGTCACAAGGTGGGTGTGGAAAACTTTTGCGCTGCCCGCCATGCTCCCAGATTCGGGTCGGGGTCGTGAGTGCAATTGCCTGTTTACAACAATCTTCGCAGTCGGGCGGGTGGCCCAGGCTTTTGATCTTGCGGGCATTACCAACACAGTGGGTGCCCCGTTCCTTCGCGTTTTCTGCGAAGGGCGGGAGGGGAAGTGCGGGCGCCAGTGGATTTGATCGCGTGTCCACAACAAAATCAAATCGCACAAGCAGCATCGCCGCCCGCCCGTTCCTCCCACCACGTTCGGCCAGTTTCAGTCCCCAGCGCGTGAGATCGCAGTCCACACCGAATGGTCCCAGAATATGCTGCCAGTTGGATTCCCAATGCCCTCGCTGTGCCCTTGCCGAGCGTGAGCATCGGGTGTTTTGCTTCACGGAACCGGAACTGGAACGGCGGATGAGCTGACGTGCGTCAATAACCACCGTCCGTCGATCTTTTTGGCTTCGCCATCAAGATCTACGTGGCTCTTGGCTGTCCAAAACGGCTGGCCGGTGGCTGGATTCAATGACACGTCGAAGTAATGGCATTCGAAATACACCGATGATTTCCATTGGCCGTCATCATCCTTTACAGGGACATACTTTGTTTTGTACGCCGGGGAAAGCGACACAAACTTATTGGCTGCCTGCAACCCGCCGGAAACATACTTGAAGAACGTGCACAGCGTGCCCTGTTGACCACTGGCGGACGTGTCGCCCGAGGGTAGAGGGCAACTTGCGGGATCATCCGGATCGCCGTTGCCGATATAGTTTCCTGCCGTGGCAGTAGTGTTGACAACCGTGAGTTGGGCGTCTTTAGTCCAGATCGCGAGTACGTCGCGGATTCGCTGTGTTATCACTTCCGGCGAGTCGCCATTCACTGGATCGTGCACGCTGACTGCCGCGTGAAAGGTCGCGTGGATTTGCTGTTCCAATTCGGCCACTTGGGCCAGTCGATCGTCATTGTCTCGCCAGCCACCTGCAAGGGCGGCTCCTGTCGCCGCGATAATTCCCACGGCGAGCAATGCCGCAAAGCATGTGTACTTCCCAAGCGTTCGCATTGATGTGTTGGATTTCATGAAGTCTCCTTTTTGTATCGAGCCGCGCTAAACGCTGGCGGCTGCGGGAGCGAATCGTGACCTAAAGGGCACGACAAGGCAATGACGGGCGAATGAATTGAGGTGAAGAAAAGTGAAGCCGTAAGTTGCTGATGCAGAAGGTCGTTTACTCTTTTCCCGCCGATCAATGATATAGTGGCTACCCCAATTGCTGGAGTGTCGTGCCCCCACCCACCTACAAGTTCGGCGATTTTGAACTGGTAAGCTCCCGTTTTGAATTGCGGCGGCATGATCGCCCGTTGAAGCTCGAACGCATTCCCATGGAATTGCTCATCCTGCTGCTGGAAAAAAATGGGCAGGTGGTGAGCCGGCAAGAGATTATCGAGCGACTGTGGGGCAAAGATGTTTTCCTTGATACCGAACACGGCATCAACACCGCCATCCGCAAAATCCGGCAAGCGCTGCGCGACGACCCCGAGCGTCCACGCTTCATCCTGACCATCAGCGGCAAGGGCTACCGCTTCCTGGCGGAGAAGGCCGAAGATCGAGAACTTTCCGGTCGAAGCCCCGGCGTGGGCGATCTGACTGACGCTGAGCGCCGCTCCAAAGAAGAAGCTATCGTTCCGGTCCTCGGGGAAGCCTCCGGCGATTCTTCTGGGCGCATTCCACCCGCACCGCTGATTTCCCCATCACGGCGGCGGATGTTCATGATCGCAACTCTGGTGCTGTTGCTTTGCGCCGCCGGATTGCTTTCCGTGAATGCGGGCGGAGTTCGAGATCGCATTTTGCGACCGAATCGTGCCTCTCAGATCCATTCCATCGCCGTGCTTCCGCTCTCCAACCTCTCCGGCGATTCTTCGCAGGACTATTTTGCCGACGGCATGACCGACGAAATCATCACTGCACTCGCCAAGAGTCGCTCGCTGCGCGTCGTCTCCCGCACGTCGGCCATGCAATATAAGGGGGTTCAACGTCCGGTTCGCGAGATCGCCCGCGAACTGGGAGTCGACGGCGTCCTCGAAGGTTCCGTTTCCCGCTCCTCCAATCGGGTCCACATGACGGTGCAGTTGATCTATGCTCCTGCCGATTCGCACGTCTGGGCCGAAAGCTACGACCGCGATCTCAACCAGGCCTACTCGCTCCCCGAGGAACTTTCCCAGACCGTCGCCAAAGAAGTGAAAGCCGCCATCTCGCCCGCTCCGGTGCCGCGCTACATCAACCCCGAAGCCCATGACGCTTACCTGCGAGGCCGCTTCTTGTGGGTCGCATGGGACTTTCCCCAAGCCATAACAAACTTCGAAAAGGCGATCCAGCTCCAGCCCGACTATGCCGCCGCATGGAGTTGGCTTAGCGCAACTTACCAGCTTGAGGCGATCGACGGTTCGCGCCCTGCCGGCGAAGTAGGTGCCCAAGCCGAATCGGCCGCGCGCAAGGCCCTCGAATTAGACGACTCTCTGCCCGACGCCCACTGGTCCATGTGTGGCTGGTACCACTTCTTCGCCTGGGACCTCCCGCGTGCTGACGCCGAATGCCGCCGCGCCATCGAACTGAGTCCCAGCTATGGCGAACTCCATTACCTGCATCACTGGGTCCTCATGGCAATGGAGCGTCAAGACGAAGCCGCGCAGGAAGAGAGGCGCGCCGTCGAGCTTGATCCCTTCGCCCGCGCTTGGAGCTTGGGTAATTTCTATCTGGGGGAGAGGCAGTTCGACTCCGCCATCAACGAGTTGCAAGCGCAGTCCCGCTTCCGCCCGGACGATTCGGGCGTGCACGAGAACTTGTCGACTGCCTATTGGTTGAAAGGCATGTACAAAGAGTCTGAGCAGGAGTCCGAAAAATTATTGCAACTGGAGGGCAGGCCAGACTCCGCTGTCGCCGTCCGCAAAGCCTGGGAACGAGGAGGAGAAAAAGCCGTCGAGCGATGGGCAGTCGAAGACGTCAAGGCGCAAGCCCGCAAGCGGTACGTTTCACCCTACGTCCTCGCTGAAGCCGTTTCTTACCCAGGCGACAGAGATGGAACCGTGCAGTATCTCAGCGAAGCCTTCGGGCAACACGATCCCAACCTCATCAACATCCAAAGTGACCCCATGTTCGACTTTGTTCACTCCGACCCGCGCTATCAGGCTCTAGTCAGGAAGATTGGCCTCCAGTTCGTCCCATGACCGCCTCGTCCCAGTTCGACAAACTCGAACTCGACCTCCGGCTTCGAGCTTCGCCACGAAGGCGATAACTTCCGGATCGTCGGCAAACAGGAAGTTATGCGAGTCGCCAACCGTTAAGGGATCGTCTCAAGTGGCGTAATATCCCCATTACACTCATTGACCTCGACTAGGGGATGCCCGAGCCGGAATTCTCAATGAGTGTAATCGCCTTCCGTGAGAAGGCTGGTCGGGGTCAAGTGGGTTCTTTTGTGCAGGGCCATCTGAATCGCCATGTGGAAGGTTGCAGCTTATTGGCTATGACTAAACCCAACACCAGACGGGGGATCAGCCATCTCGGCGCGGCGCTAAAGTACTGCCGTGTTCTTTAGATCGGCCAGAACTGCCGATAAATTGAGAGTTGGCAAATTGATTTCCCATGTCCATTAAACTGCTCCCGGCGTGGGTGGATCCGCTCGACCCGTCGCAGGTGTCCGATGTGTCGACCGGCCTCGTACCTCTGAGTCAGAGAGCGATCGCCACGCGGGCCGGCCAAATTAGTCTTGGTCCCTCCGCCGACGCTTTCGCTCGGTCGTCTTCGACGCGCCGGGGCGAGCCGAATCTCATCTACGGAACGCCCGTGGAGGATTCCCAGAGCGATGAGACGGGACGCTCGGCCTGGGAGTATGTCTCTGAATGGGCCTGGAGCCGTCCTGTCGAAAGTATGGCGGTCGCCCATTACCTTTTCTATGCCGCCGGTCGCGCTGCGTGGAGCGGGCGGCTCATTGATCTGTACGCTTAGTAGCGATGAGATTTCTCCCTGCCCATTCGCTGATCCCTACGAAAGCCCATTAGCATTGAGGTGAGCGGAGTACTGGCGGTCCGCCTGTTTAATGTGGGTGACCAGCCAGTCTTTTAGAAACTCAGTCACCTCAAGTTGGGATAGATCTCCAGCTTTTACGGCTGATTGGAACTTTTCCACCTTCTTCACAAATATTGAATGTTGCGCCTTATGGAGAATCAGGTCCGGGTAGTTCGTCTCACTAAGCAGCATCTCCTCCTGCGAAAAATGGTATCGCGTGTAGTCTGCGAGATCTTTCACGACCCGTTGAATCACCTCCCGTCCTTCTCCCGCTTTCATCGCGCCATGCAGGTTATTAAGCAACGAAAACAGCTTCTGGTGATCTTCGTCGCACTTCGCTACGTTCACGCTATAAGAGGAGTCCCAGGTAACCAGCGGCAGATCAATTCCTGAGTTCACCCACTCTTCCGCATGCTTTTCCCATTGCGCATCGCTTGAGGCATCAATATAGCGCTCGTACTTGTAGACGCCGGATTTCTTCGCCATGCGCATGAATTGAATGGTAACGATAGGGTCTCTCAGAATCACGGCGGAGCGCAACAATCCGCTGCGGTGGTACAGCATCTGACCTTTCACGATCTCGGCTTGAACGGCGGGCGCCAGAAGCTCCAGGTTTCTCATGTCGGCAATTACTCCGAAGGGCTTCTTGCGCGTGTCGAGTGCCTTCTTACTCTCTTCGAGCCAAAGTTCCAAGTCTTGCTTGGTTATGATGTCACCGAAGGTCAACTTGAATCCGATCTGGGTCTGCTCGATTTTGTACCCCCTATCCTTCGTCGCACCTGCAGATATGTCGGCAACCATGGGAGCGACCTTTGACGGAAAAGCGGTCTGACTGTTGTGCTCGGGGCATAGTTTTGACGAGCGTCCTAGCTCGGCAAACTGCACGTGGACCGCGTTGCCAACGATTGTTGCTGTAAGTTTCTCGTTAAAGTGCTTTCCCACTCCACGAATGAGACTAGGCATGAGGACCACCAGTCCGCGCTGGGATTCATAGTGCATGACTAGATGCTTGTCTCCCTTCCACTCGTAGCGAAAACGGGGCGGACGTGCAGACTTCATCGACTTGGTCATGACATCGTGGATGTGATCGAGGTTGAGCAACAGCTCGCGAGCGCTCTTCGCGCTGGAGAAATATGCCCGGTAGACGGTCGGCGCGTAGACCGTGGACCAGTGTTCGCCAAACGCTTCCATCGTTTGTTCCATCGACAGGGACGCGGCGCTCGCAACGCCCTCCATGATTCGCATGAATTCTGACTCGTCCATATCGCTGAGCATGGTGAAGGTTTTCCACTCGGACAACCCGGCTTTCTTCAGAGCTTCTCTCCATTTTTCAGCGCCAAACCTGTTGATGACGAGTTCCTCCATGCACTTCACGATCGTTCCCTTCATGGCACTTCTCCGTGTCCCTATTAACATCGGCTTCTGGTTCCTCCAACAAGATTAGATTTGTCTTACGGTCAGACTCGACCGGTGAGCGCCAGGGGAACGCCGCTCAGGCACGAGGGGACGATCCGGGACTACGGCAGCCCGGAGTGGCGTCTCGGCTTAAGCTTCGTCTGAGAGCAGGACGGGCGACAACTGTTGAAACATCGCGTCTCTGACAATGTCGGCGGTGTCAAGTTCATTTTGAGCACACTGCGGCGGCACTCATGGAAGAGCGCCATTTCGCTCTCATGGGGTGGTTTTCGCTTTGCCAACCGTAGGCTCGCCTCGTAATCGTTTCAGATCAGGAACTCAGTCCGACCCATGCATCTCTTCGGTCCGCTACTGCGATCATGATTACTAGTTCAGACTCCCTTGTCGAAGGGAGCAGGACGCCCAATCAATTACTCGATGTTCGACGGAACACCATCGCGATGTCCGGGCTGCACCATGCGGTGCCGATGCCAGAGCAGTTGCCGCAGATCCCGGTTCTCCCAGCTCGGTACCCAGATCGGCGGAAAGTCGTTCTTCAGCAACAAACTCAGAATGTGCTGCGCATCTTGTCGATCCGTCTTCTGTTTGCGTCCGCGCTTACGCTGTATTTCGGGGGCATCGCCCATCCACAGTTCGAATTGCAACTCCGCGAGCAGACGTTCGAACCAGCGTGCGTGGCCACTGGCTTCCATCCCTACGCGCACCTGCTTTCCTTCTGCGGCTAGACCGCGATAAAACTTCTCGGCTTCCTCGCGGTGCACTAGCCGTCGCTCCTTCACCTCTCCGGTCTCTGTATCGACAAAAGCAATTTGTTGAAAGCTCGGGTGATAATCACAACCTATAATCAACATGTTCGGCTCCTTTCTCCGAGCCTGTTGGTTGGTTTAGCACCACCAACTTTACTCGGGCATCGGAGCCGACATTGTCATGCAATCAATTGCACTCATTGACGCCACGCCCTGCATAGATCGGAAATTCCGAAGTATCTGTAGTACACTCCTCTGCGCTTGAGGGTATTCCATTCTTCCGCGGAGCCTCGGCGTCTGCTCTTTCGCGGTGTGCAGGTGTTGTGGAAACTCCTGGTTGGGCTTCGGGAGCTGCTAGGGGAAGGGGGTCCTTCGACTGCGCGGATGATTCTCTTCGAGAATCATCCGCTTCGCTCAGGATGACAGGGAGGTGGGTCGGCGGACCGTCGAAGACCCTTCTCTACACAATTTATGGGGCTTCGATCAGCTCCATTTTGCCGTCGCGGGTGCGGTGCAGGACCATGACTTTGCCTTTGGGATCGCGGAAGACGAAAACGTCGCGGTCGCGGAAGTGGGCTTCTTTGATGGCCTCTTCGAGGGTCATGGGGCGCATGGCCACGGCTTCGTCGGAGCGGACCAGGTGGACTTCGGTGGTCTTGGCTACGGCGGGATAGCGGTGCACGACTACTGCTACGGCAGTCTTTTCGGTTAGGCCCACGGCGGTCTGGATGGTGGCGGCTTCTTGTGGGGAGTGGCCGTTCCACTTCTTTACTTCTTCCGTCTTGCGGGCGGAGCGCTTCTTTGATTGCCAGCGGGTCTTGTATTTCACGGCCTGCTTTTCGAGGTGGTCGAGGGCTTCGTTGACGGCGATCGACATGTCTTTGGCCTGGGCTAGGCCGACTAGCGGGCCGTTGCGCGGGCTGATGGTGATTTCGGCTTTGTGGCGGTGTTTTTCCACGGCTAGGATGACGTTGGCATCGAATCTGTCACCTAAAATTTTGCGGAGTTTGGTGAGTCCGGTTTCAACTTCTTTGCGGATGGTGGGAGTTACTTCGTAGTGCCTGCCGGTGTATTCCACGTTCACGAGCGGCCCTCCTTGAATTCTTGCTCGAGCGATTGGGCACTGCATTGCCGGCGGGACGCCGGCGCTACTCTTTTACTCTGCGTTGATGGGTGCTGGGGATGCGCATGTCTTCACGATACTTGGCTACGGTGCGGCGTGTTACCTGGATGCCTTGCGATTGCAGGATGCGGGTTAGTTGCTCGTCGGTTAATGGGCGGCTCGGGTCTTCTTCTTCGATTAATTTTTTGACGCGGCGTTTTAGGATCAGAAGCGAGGTGTTGCCGCCCTCGGGGCCTTGCACGCTTTCGCTGAAGAAATAGCGCAGCTCGAATACGCCTTGCGGGGTGTGGGCGTATTTGCTGGCTACGGCGCGGCTGACGGTGGAAGGATGCACTCCGATTTCTTCGGCGACCTCCTTGATCATCATGGGCTTCAACTGGTCGATGCCTTTTTCGAGAAAATCCTGCTGGCGGGCGACGATGCAGTAGCAGACTTTGGTGATGGTCTGCTTGCGCTGCTCGATGTTCTTGATGAGCTGGATGGCGCTCTTATAGCGCTCTTTCACGTAGTCGCGGGTATTTTTGTCGTTGGTGTCGCGGGTGATCAGCTTTTTGTAAGCCGGGTTGAGGCGGAGTTGGGGCAGGTCATCGTCGTTCATGAGGACCAGCCACTCGTCGCCGTGCTTGATGAAAGCTACGTCGGGCTCGATGAGGCGGGCCTGGACTTTGTTGTACTGCAGGCCGGGGCGGGGATCGAGGGTGCGAATGTAGTCGATGGCTTGCTGGACGGCGTCGACGGGGCGTCCGATGGCTTTGGCGATTTCTTTGTGCTGCTTGCTTTGCACGGCGCGCAGGTGCTGGTCGACGACGGCGAAGGCATCTTCGAGGATTTGGGCGGTGCCGTTGCCGTTTTTGTCCCCATTCTTATGGTGCGCGAGTTGGTGCTGGTGATAACGCAACTGCAGCAGGAGGCATTCGCGCAGGGTGCGGCAGCCTACACCTGGAGGGTCGAGCTGGCGAATCACTTCGAGGGCTTCTTCGAGATCGGCCGGTGTGAAGTTGGGCTTGTAGACGGGGTGTGGAGAGACGGAGGCGGATACAGGTGCGGGAGCTGCCGCTGCCGCGGAGTTTCCGTTGCGTCCGGGGAGAAAGGGTTCGATGGAGAGGGCAGCGGGTGACAGGCCGTCAACTTCATCGAAAGAGTTTCCCGTAAGAAGATTGGCGGCGGAGAATTTGGATTCGGTGGAGGAAGCAGGATTCAGTTCGCCGGCGTCGGTTGCGGAGGCACTTGCGTTAAGGCCAGGTTCTCCGGAAGTAGTTTCTTCCAGCGCTTCGGCCTCCAAGCCCAAAGCCAGGGCTTCGTTGGCGATATTTCTCGCGGCGGCTGCGTCGGCTTCGGGAGGTGCGGGCGGGGCTACGCCTAACATTTCTTCATCGCTGGCGATCAGGTAACCGTCTTCGTTGAGGTTGCCGATGATCTGCTCGGCGGCTTCGCGCACGGCGCTGCTCAGGCTTAGCGCACCCAGTTGCCAGGCCAGGTGATCGGTTAGGTTTGTCGGCTTCGAGAGAAAGTTTTCGAACGATGGACGTTCGATTTCTTCCATCTCGCCGCGGGTGCGGTAGCCGGGATCGAGATAGTCCTGGAAGAAGGATCCGAAATCGATTTCTTCGAATGGATCTTTCTTTTCGGCGGTGATGGGCGCTTCTTCGGTGGAAGTTTTGCTGGTAGCACGGTCGAGGTCTTCTTCTTTGCGACCGACTTCATCGATCAGTGGGACGGAATCTTCGAGTTCTTCGAGAACCGGGTTCTCGACCATCTCGGCGTTGATCATGTCCTTGAGTTCGAGCTTGTTGAGCGCGAGGACGGAGACCATCTGCACCAGACCCGGGGTGAGGATCTGGCGTTGGGATAGTTTGACGCTCAGTTTGTGCTGTAGTAGGACCATGTTTCAACGTTTCAAGGTTTCAATGTTTCAATGTTTACTCCAGCTTGTCGAGTCGATCATCGTGGCTGTCAAGCCGGTGTTCGTGCATCTCCACAATGCGTAACAGTCTCGCCGTACCTTCGGCAACTTCGGTGACTAGTTTTGCTGCCCGGTCAAGCTGGCGATCATGTTTTTCGCTTTCGAGCGACAACAGCCCTAGATTGCGAGTTAGGGCTTCCAGACGTTCGTCGATCGTCATCGCTGCTTCCCCCAGCGCCTAAAGGCGCTTCCCCCGTCTTGACGGCGCGGCTGAAGCCGCGCCCTTTCAAAACTTCTTCTCTCCAACTTCACACCAGCGAGAAGCTTTCTCCCAGATACACTCTTCTGACTTCCGGATCGGTGGCTAGCTGTTCGGGCTGGCCCTGACGGAAGATGCGGCCGTCGTCGATGATGTAGGCGCGGTCGGTTACTGAAAGAGTCTCGCGCACGTTGTGATCGGTGATCAGCACTCCGATGCCGCTGGCCCGCAGGCCGCTGATAATTTTCTGCAGGTCGAGGACGGCGATGGGGTCGATCCCGGAAAATGGTTCGTCGAGCAAGATGAAGGTTGGATTGATGCACAGGCAGCGGGCGATTTCGACGCGGCGGCGTTCGCCGCCGGATAACGCGTAACCGCGATTCTGCCGGATGTGCTCAAGCCCGAGTTCATCGATAAATTTCTCCATCTTCTCGCGGCGCTCGTGCCAGGACATGGGCTGCGCCTCTAGCACCGCGAGGATGTTTTCCTCGACTGTAAGTTTGCGAAAAACCGAAGCTTCTTGAGGGAGATAACTGATGCCATACTGGCGCGCCCGCAGGTACATGGGAACGTCAGTAATGTCCTGACCGTCGTACAGCACGCGGCCAGTGTCGGGAGGGATCAGGCCAACAATCGCGTAAAACGTGGTCGTCTTGCCTGCACCGTTCGGGCCAAGTAACCCAACCACCTCGCCCTGTTCGACCCGCAGGCTGACACCATTTACGACCCGGCGTCCCCGGTACGATTTGCCAATCTCATCGGTGGCTAGGGTACGCATTTATGTTGCCATTAACGGGCAACTCGGGTCTGAGTTACCACAGGAGTACTTGCCTCGCCTTCTACGAGCACCCTATCATCGCCCCTAAAGAAAGTCAACGAAACGCCGGTAACTTTGCCCCGTTCGGCATCAAAAATGCTGGGCGGTCCGCCGGTGAGCACGAATTTGTCGTCGGAGGCGGTGTAGACAAGCGTTTTGCCCTCCGCTCGGCGGGTTGGCTGCTGTACGACTACGTTGCCTTTCGCAACCAGGTGATCGAGCTGACCTGGCCCGGAAATAGATCCTGCAAGTGGTTGATTGCCTGAGGCTTGGCTGCGGGGCACGAGATAGGCGTCCATGGTGTTGGATGAGGCGGTGAAGTTGCTGCCCTTGGCCACTACTCCCCCTTCGTAGTGAGCCAGACGGTCGGTGTCGGCGTAGGTGAGGCGGGCTGACGTGATGGCTATGGGGGCATCGCCTGGCTTTTCCTCAGGCTTTGCCTTCGTTTTGGCTCCTCCTCCGAGCTGGACTTTGCTCGGTAAAGTGCCATTCGGCTGGACTTTGCCTGGTTGAGAATTATCCGGCTGGGAATTGCCCGGTTGACCCAGCTTGGCCTGGACCAGGACCGTCGAAACCGGTTGGGTTGTCGTGCCCTGGGCGACCAGGAAGCGGCGGCCCCGGTCAAATTGGATTGAAGGGGCTTCGACGATGTTGGCGTCCTGCCACAGACGGGCGTTGCCCCGATACAGAGCGACGGCGGGGGAGTTGTGCGCGGTCATGGTGGCGGAAGTGACGTGAATCGGCGAAGCCGAGGCCAAGAGCGCTCCGTTCGGTTGCTCCTGGAGTTCGCTGTAGGTGCTTTTTACGTCATCTTCGGCAAAGGCGTCATCGGTGGCACGATTGATGCGAATAGTGCGAGCCGTCGTTACCATGCTGCCTTCGGAGACGCGGGGGCTGCCCGTGAGCACGAGGATCTGGTCGGCTGGAGTGTAGACCGCTTTCTCCGCCCAGGCTTGTGTGCGTTTGCTGGGAACCTGGCCGTCAGTGTACGCGACGCTTCCCTGCTGAACGATGGAGGCAATTCCACCCTGCGGTAGAAAGAGTGCGTCGAGAGTGCGGCTGGTGCTGATGCGGTCGGGGAGACCCGGAGTGAGGTTCACGATCTTCGCGT
The DNA here is from genome assembly GCA_049673585.1 of Candidatus Sulfotelmatobacter sp. GTDB lineage: Bacteria > Acidobacteriota > Terriglobia > Terriglobales > Acidobacteriaceae > Sulfotelmatobacter. Next base: position 139,918 of record JBATXV010000030.1, read on the forward strand.
CCGGTGCGCCGTGGATCGAGGTCAGGCGGCTTGAGCCGTCGGCGGCCGCGGCAAATTTCGCGTCAAAGCGGCCGGCGGTGACTACGGTGTGCTGAGCAGATGCTTGCGGGGTGGCCGGGTTGGGGTTCTGCGCTGGGGAGATTGTGATCTTTGCCGCTCCGGAGGTTTCGGCGTGGTCGAGCCGGTTGCCGCCGGCAATGAAGAAATCGACAGTGGGAGCGGTCAGGTCGAAATTCTGAGGTTGCGATCCGCGCTGCGCAGCTTGTTCTGAAGTGTCCGCTTCCGGCGAAGTGGTGCTGTTCGGGTGTTGCGCCAAGCGGACTCCGTCGGTGGCATGCACTTTCTCCAGTTTGTTGCGGCCGAGGAAATCCAAGATCGCGCGTCCGGCATCGCCCTGCATGGGTTGCGACCCGATGCGCTCGACGTGGACATTGCCGGTTAGCGTGGCCGTGCGCAGCAGGTTTTGTTTGCCGATGAGCAGCATCTCGGCTTCGTCCGCGCGGGCACGCATCTGGTCAACGTCGTCTCCGCTGGATTCGGCGTTCACGTTCCCTGTGGCCAGGATGCGTTGCACTTCGTTCTCCGGCCCGAGAAAAAATGTGGCTTCCTCGGCTTGCACGGTGCAAGTTGCACGCTCCAAGCGGGGATTCTCCAGGACGACTTCGTGGGGGTCGTGCGTGATTGTGCCGTGAGTGGCGAGCAGCGTACCTGCCTGCGGCCCGCCCATGGTCACATGAACCTGTGAAACCAGGGTGAGCGTGTTCGTCTTTCCGGAATACTGCACACCCATGGCCGAGCCTGTGGCCTGGGGTGTGCGGAAATCGACCCGGGCGTCGGTGGAAGCGTCTCCACTGTTTTGGTTGAAGACGAGGTCTGTGGTTTCGAGGTGGATGGGGTTCTTGAGTTCTCTGGGAGTTCCCTGATCCGGTCCGGTTCCGCCCGCGGGGTTCGATTCCAGATCGATCTGGACGTCTCCGTGAGCGGTGATGTTGCCGGATTTTTTGTCGTAGGAGAAATCGTCGCCGTAGATCTGGTCGAAGCGGGAAGAGTCGCGGCCGTAGAGAATCACGCTGACGTGGTGCAGTTCGGCGCTGCCGTCGAGCTGGAATTGTTTGAGGCTGCCGGCCTGGACGGTGAACAGGGTTCGCTTGCCGTCGGATTTAGAGAACTGGAAACCGTTGGCGGTCTGCTTGATGTCGATGCCAATCTTGTTGGGGATTTCCTTCAACACATTGCGCTGGCGCAGGCGGGCGTAAAAATACATCCCGGACACGGTTGCGGTGAAGAGCACCGCGATCACGGCCAGCCAGCGGCGCAGGCGGTAGATGGGGAGCGGCATGCTAGGTTCAGTCTAATGGAAGCGGCCAGCGAGAGTAGTCAAGGAGAAACCGGGGGTGGGCAGGGTCGCCGTAGCAGATTAATCGGGGGGTTGTTCGCCGTGCGCCTTTCTCTCAAAGTAGAAGGCTACACCGAGCGCCAAGATGAGAGCCGCCATGCCGAACATGATCAGGCCAGGTTCGCTGTCGGGCTCGAGGATGATGACTTTTCTCGCCATCGCAATCAGGGCCACTTCGAGGACAAGTCGAACCCGAACGACATCCTTTTTGACGTATCCCTTGAGCGTCTCAAGCAACTCGACACCGATAAGGACCAACAAGAAGAACGAAAAGATATCGAGGAGCCCCGGCACCGCGATAAGGAATCGCGGAGGCTTCCAGATCTCTTCGGCAATCAGGAGGGCTAGATGTACGGTGGAAAGCGCTACCACGATGATGAGCAGAACCGCCAAGGCGATGGCAATAAACTTTTGAGCCTTGGTCAAAAGGGTTTCCATATCGTTTCCGTCCAATCGGGCGGCCGTCGGCGACGACGATGTTTACATGGCTGGTAGAAAACTTCAACTCGAGGTCGAACCCTCCCGGTCATCCCTGCTTTGGGATTCCCTCCGGGTCGCTGGTCGCGGGCTTGAGATCCTGCAAAGTTAGTTCCAGGCCGCCGAAGTCGGGGTGGTCGTTGTGGCCGATGGTGAAGGCGATGTCGATGGCGTCTCCGGCTAAGAGCGGCGACTGCTGCAGGCGTTCGGCCATGCGCCAGCCCAGGGCGTTAAAAACAGTTCTCAGTTCTCGGTTCTCAGTTCTCAGTTGAAAACCTTTGGCTTCAGCTTTTTCGTTACGACGGATGGCTGCGCCATCTGGATGGCAGTTTGGAGTGGCTAGAATCGCTACCGCTGACAACTCTTCTCTTTCAGGTTCTTGCACGGATTCTTGCGTGGATTTTTGCGGAGAGAATTCGTGGCCTTGGATGTGTTCTCCTGATTTCAGTTTAAGCTTGATGTGTTTGTCTTTCAGGATTTTTGGGGGAGCAACGAGATGCACGCGGCGAGCGGCGAATGCGGGCTCATGATTTCCTGCTCCGTGAGGTTCGAGCAATTGCAATACGCGAAAAAGCGACGGAGTGATTTCGTCGAGATGCAGTTCTGCTTCCAACTGAAGCACAGGGTCGAAATCCGCCGGGGTTAGGCGGGTGCGCGCGAAGGCATCGAGTTCGACGCGCAGTTGAGCGACATTTGCCGACGGCATGGCGAAACCGCACGCGTGGGAGTGTCCTCCGTAGCGACTGAAAAGATTGTGCGACGACTCGACGGCCTCAAGCAGGTGAAAGGGACGAATGGAGCGGCCGGAACCGAAGGCCTCTTCGCCTTCGCGCGCGATGACGATGGCGGGGCGGTGGTAGCGCTCGACTACGCGCGTGGCCGCAATGCCGATCACGCCGCGGTGCCAGCCTTCACCATCGACGACGATGCAGAAGGCTTCATACAATGCCGGGTCGCTGGCGATGCGCTCTTCGACCGCGCGCAGAATGCGGCGCTCTTCTTCCTGGCGGTCGGCGTTGAGACGATCAAGTTTGGCGGCGAGTTCACGGGCTCGCGCGGCGTCTTTCACGCTGAATAGTTCGATCACATCGCGGGCGACATCCATGCGTCCGGCGGCGTTGATGCGCGGCGCGATGCGGAATGCAACCTCGGTGGAAGTGGGCGGGCGCTTGGTGGAAATCTGCGCTACCTCGAGCAGGGCCTTGAGCCCGGGGTTCACCGCGCGCCGCAGAGCATCGAGGCCAAGTTTGGCAAACAAGCGATTCTCCCCGGTGAGTGGAACGGAGTCGGCGATGGTGGCGATCGCCACCACCTTCATGAATGATCGCAACATGCGGAGCTGATCTTTTTCGTCGAGGCGCCGCTGCATTAATCCTTGGGCGACCTTGAAGGCTACTCCCGCTCCACAAAGTTGCTTGTAAGGATATTGGCATCCTGCCTGATTGGGATTGACCACTGCTAACGCGCGGGGAACGCCATCGGGTCCGGGCAAGTGATGGTCGGTGACGATGAGGTCGACGCCCAGGCGCTGCGCGGTTTCCGCAGGGGCGAAGGCGCGGATGCCCATGTCGACGCTAATGATGAGGCGAATGCCGGCGGCTGCGGCGCGTTCGATTACATCGTCACGCAGATCGTAGCCTTCGCGAATGCGGTGGGGCACGTGAAAATCGGCAGCGCCTCCGCAGAGTTCGATTGCAGTTTTCAGGATGATGACCGCCATGGTGCCATCGACGTCGTAATCGCCGTAGATGAGGATGGGCTCTTTGTTCTCGACAGCTGCGGCGAGGCGGTCGACGGCCGCGCGCAGGCCGAGCATTTCTTCGGGTGCGTGCAGGTGATCGAGAGATGGGAAGAGGAAGCGGGCGGCGGAGTCGAGATCTGTGATGCCGCGACGGATGAGCAAGCGCGCGAGTGTGTGGAGTGTATCGCTTCGCTTATTACGATCCCGCGTTTGATTCGGAATCGGGAGATCTGATAGATCGCGGAGAGCAGTCGCCAGGCTGTATACGCGAACCGGGTCTTCGGCGGCCAGTTCCCAGCGCACTTTCGTCTTAACCTTCGTCGTCCTGGTCCGGTTCGTCGATGGGGATGCCGCCAAAATCTTCGGAGACTTCGAGCAGGCGCTGGTAGCGGTCGTACCAATCGGTACTGACTTCGCACAAGAACATCGATCCTTGATAGGCCCAGCCTAGCTGCAGAAATCCTACCTTGCCGAGGTGGGCGCGAAGCCAGCGCGCGTCTTCGACATCGTCGCCATCGGAGAACTCGGAGTGAGTGAGGCGCTGCACCAGTTCGTCGAGTTCCTCGCGCTCGAGCTTCCAGGAATGCATGGTCAGGAATGGAGTGCCGGCACTCTTGGCGAGCTCGACGAAATCCTTCCAGCCATCGGGATTCGTGCCCATTTCCCACATAACGCACTGCACTTCTTCGTAATCCACGTAACCGTGGAAGCGGCTCATGCCGTGGCCTTCGATGAAGGCGATCATGTCATCTTTGATGATGGTTAAATCTTCTGGCGTGGGCGACATAGCGGAGCTCGAATCAACATTGTATGCCGTTTGGGCACGAAGCTGCCAGCGCTGGGGTGGTTTCAACACTAGCCTGTTGTCGGTGGACTTCATCTTGCGTTCGGCAACAGACCTTTTTCGACCAGCACCGGAGGCCTCCGGTGCCGGGTGACCTGCTCATAGGCGTAGGCCCAACCTAGCAAGTCGCCGTCTTTCCAGGGACGGGCTGAGATCTCCAAGCCGAAGGGGAGACCGCCGGGATAGAAACCGCCGGGAACTACTACCGCGGGAACGCCGATCATGTTGACCCATCCCGTGTCACTGTGCGGACCACCGCTGATCTTTCCATCCTGCGGCATGGTCTCATCGGGCGGAGGCATCTGGGTTGCGGGATAGACGAAACCATCGAGGTGCAGGCGGTCGAGAGTTTCGTAGTACATTTCGAGCGCCTTGCGCCGGGGCGCAATGACGTTGGCCTCGGCTTGCGGATCGGTCTCGAACACGGCCTGGATCACGGGCGGGCGGTCTTTGCGGGTGAGATCGTCGACGCCTCCGATGATGGTGGAGGGTAAGGGAGAGCCCACCACCTTCTGATATTCATCGGCCGAGTGATATTGGGCCGGGCCGTACTCGGCGAGGAATTTTTCTGTTCCTTCACGGACATAGGGGAACGTGCCGACGCGAGCGATGGTCACCGCGAAGCTGTCGGGGAGAATGGAATCATCGAACACTACGGTTGCGCCCGCCGCTCGCAGGCCTTCGAGCGACCTCATGAAAGCCTCGCGGGTTTCTGGACGCAACGGGAGGCGGGCAGCGTCGGTGTCGGCCGCGACTTCGGCGGGCGATTCAAACGCGGGAATGCCCTGAAACGGGATGCCGGCTCCGGCGAGGATAAAGGCGGGCACTCCGAAACGTTTTCCTTTGAGTGCGTCTGGTTTCAAGTACTGCGTGTAGGGGCCGGGCTGGGCTTTTGCGGAGGAGCCGATGGTGCGGGGATCGAGAGGATCTTCTCCGACCATCACGCCGAGCGCGATGGCGGCGTCGGTGACGTCGCGGGCGATCGGACCGGTGTTGTCGAGCAGCCAGTCGAGGGGCGCGATGCCGGCAATGCTCACCAGGCCGCGCGTGGGGAAAACACCTACTACCGAACTGGTGGCAGACGGCATGCGGATGGAGTTGCCGGTGTCGGTTCCGTTGCCGAGCACGGCATAGTTCGAAGTGACCGCTGTGACTGTGCCACCGGAGGAACCGCCAGGGCTGAAGCGAACGTCGTAAGCGTTGCCGGTGCGTCCGTAGGCCGTGCTGCGATTGGTGTCGCTGGCGGCGAAATCCGGCATATTGGTTTGCCCGAGAATAACGGCTCCGGCGGCACGCAGCTTGGCGATGATGGTCGCATCCTTGGGCGCGATCAGCTCGTGGCCCGGGATCATATAGCCTTTCCATCCATCCGTAGTGATTAGACCCTTTATGCTGGTGTTGGCTTTCGTGACAATCGGAACACCCCACAGCGGGCCGCGCACCAAACTGCTGCCGGCGGATTTTGCTTCCGCATCTTCGCGAGCTGCGGTGGCGAGAGCTCCGGGCAGGTCGAGGTTCTGTACGGCGCGATAGATCCCGTTGTACTTCTCGATGCGCGCCACGTACCAGTGAACGACTTCAGTCACGGTGTATTTGTGGCTGCGGTAAAGCTGTTCCAGCTTTGGGATGGTGATTTCTAGCAGGTCTCGATCCATCGCTTCCTGGGAAGCGTGTTTCGTGCTTGATGAAGTTTGTGTCTGCGCGCGCAGGAAGCCGGTTTCGAAAACAGCTAGGACGATGAGGAGATGGAGACAAAGACTGGCTGGTATCTTCATGAGATCCTCTGCGCGGAATGATTGCGCGGAACGATAAAGAATACTTGAGATGAGCCGGGATGGGTGGAGGAAATGCTGGGCTGGCCTCTTTCTCCCCGCACCATTTAGAATCCTCTGTCCCACTTGCAGCAAAATCTATTAGGAGGCGCATCCGCCTTGATTCCGCGTTATACCCGTCCGGAGATGGGCCGTATCTGGAGCGATGAAAATCGCTTTCGCACCTGGCTGGCCGTGGAAGTCGCCGCGACCGAGACTTTGGCTGAGGCCGGGATGGTCCCGAAAGAGGCGGCTCGGGCGATTCGCGAGCGTTCCGATTTCAGCGTGGAGCGCATTCACGAAATCGAAGCCGAGGTGCGCCACGATGTGATTGCCTTCACCACGGCCGTGGCCGAGATTGTTGGGCCCGATGCGCGCTGGTTTCATTACGGCCTGACGTCGAATGATGTGGTGGATACGGCGCAGGCGCTGCTGATCAAACAGGCTTCGGCGCTGATTGCTCAGGATCTGGAGCGGATGGCGGACGTGCTGGAGCGCCGCGCGTGGGAATTCAAAGACACGCCCATGGTGGGGCGTACGCATGGCATTCACGCCGAGCCCATCACGTTCGGCTTCAAGATCGCGAACTGGTATTCCGAGACGCAGCGCAATATTGCTCGCTTTGCGGCTGCGGCCGAGGACTTGCGGGTGGGGAAATTTTCTGGCGCGGTGGGAATCTTTGCCCACCTGACGCCGGAGATCGAAGAGAAGATTTGTGCCCGGTTGGGTCTGAAGGCGGCGGCGGTTTCATCGCAAGTGATCCAGCGCGACCGGCACGCGCAGTATCTGGCTACGCTGGCTGTGATTGCTTCCACGCTGGACAAGATCGCGACTGAGATTCGGCACCTGCAGCGCACCGAGGTGCGTGAGGCTGAGGAGTTCTTCAGTGAAAAGCAGAAGGGGTCGTCGGCCATGCCGCACAAGCGGAATCCGGTGACCAGCGAGCAGATCAGCGGGCTGGCGCGCGTGGTGCGCGGCAATGCGCAGGCGGGGTTTGAAAATGTTGCCTTGTGGCATGAGCGTGACATTTCGCACTCGTCGGCGGAGCGCGTGATTCTTCCCGACTCAACTACGCTGGTCGATTATCTGTTGAACAAGACTGCCAACCTGATTGAGACGATGTTCGTGTATCCCGAGCGCATGCGCGCGAATCTGGAGAGCACGAATGGGCTGATCTTTAGTGGGCAGTTGCTGCTTGACCTAGTGGAGCATGGTGTTTCCCGCGAGGACGCTTATCGGCTCGTGCAGGGCCACGCGATGCGGGCGTGGAAGGAGGGTCTCGACTTTCACCAGCTTGTGCTGGCTGACAAGGAGATCACAGGAAACGTTCCGCGCAAGCAAGTTGAGCATGCTTTTGATTTGCAGCGTCAACTGAAGAACGTGGATAAGATCTTCGCCCGCGTGTTTGGAGCCAGGCCTGCCAAGCGTTCCCGCACGGCAAAAAAGCGGCGCTGACTTTTGCTGCGACTGACTTCCTGCGCAACTGACTTCCGACGCAACTTTCCGGGAACCGCCGGGTTCACCTTATTACAAATTAACCATACGGTTAAATCGTAAAGATTTGTCAATTGGGTCGGAGGTGACCTTATGACTGCAACGAGTTTGCTCAAGGCGGCGGCATCTTTGCTGGCGGTGGGATTGTTGAGCGCGGCGCTTGTCGCTCAGACCGCGGCCACTGCCCGCTATGACAATCAAATTCAAACCTCGGTGATGCAGAAACTGGCAAAGAAGAGTCGGTTCAGCGATGTGAAATCGAGCGTCGAGGACGGCATTGTTACGCTGACGGGCACGGTCGGTCTTTACCAGCGCAAACTGGATGCGGCCAAGCTCGCTCGAAAAACTGCGAACGTGCAGGGCGTAGACAATCTGATCACGGTGGCGGGGCCGAATGTTTCCGATGAGCAACTGGAGCGGAAACTGGCTAAGAAATTGAACTATGTGCGCGAAGGCTACGACAGCACGTTCGACTACTTCGCGCTCGGCGTGAAGGATGGCGTCGTCACGGTGGAGGGGCAGGATCTAACTGGCCTGGGTCGGGACGAAGCTCTTGCCGACATTGATTCGATGCCCGGGGTGAAGGACGTCATCGCGAACATTTCGCTCGAGCCGGTTTCGCCGTTTGACGAGGGGGTACGCCTGCGCGCGGCTCGGGCTATTTACCGCGATCCGGTGCTGAGCAAGTACGCGATGGATCCGGCGCGGCCGATTCGCATTATCGTGGTGAACGGGCACGTTACGCTTTACGGCGCGGTTGATAGCACGATGGATAGGAATGTCGCTGGCCTGCGAGCGAATCAGATTCCTGGCGCGTTCAGTGTGGACAACAAACTGGCGGTGGAATCGGGACAGCCCGGGATGTAATGCGGTTTGGGGGCGCGAAGATGGGGCGCGGCGAAAGTCGCGTCCCTTTTCTGCTTACAGTCGATTGATCAGGGACGCGACGTAGCCGCCGCCGAATCCGTTATCGATATTTACCACGCTTACGTTTGAGGCGCAGGAATTCAGCATGCCGAGCAATGCGGTCAGCCCCTTGAACGATGCGCCGTAGCCGACGCTGGTGGGGACGGCAATGACGGGAACGCCCACCAGGCCCCCCACGACGCTCGGCAGGGCACCCTCCATACCGGCGCAGACAATTACCACGCGGGCTTTCGTCAGGGCTTCGCGATTGGCGAGAAGGCGGTGAATTCCGGCGACGCCGACGTCGTAGAAGTGTTCGACCTTATTGCCCATGAGTTCGGCGGTCACGACGGCTTCTTCGGCGATGGGGATGTCGCTGGTTCCCGCGGAGACCACGGCGATTGTTCCTTTGCCGTAGGTGTTGGGATCGCGCTGCAGCACGATCGCTCGCGCCAGTTCTCGATATTCTGCAGCACGTACTTTCCTCTTTACCGCGGCGAACTGTTTTCTGTCGGCGTGTGTCGCCAGGACGTTGCCGCCATGCTTGGCCAACCGCGCGAAAATCTCAGCGACCTGCGACGGAGTTTTTCGCTCACCGAAAATCACTTCGGGCATGCCGGCGCGGAGGCTGCGATGGTGGTCGACCTTGGCGAATCCGAGATCTTCGAAGGGCAAATGGCGCAGGCGGTCTACCGCCTCGTCGGGCGTGAGCTTGCCGTGGCGGACCTGCTCGAAGAGTCTGCGGATAGATTCGGCGTTCACGGCGGGTTCTAGATTAGCATCGGGCGTGGGTGTGGCGCCGGCTTTCCGAGATCTGCTCGGAAACCGCGTAAGGTTGTTCCCTACTTCGGCGCGGCGGGCGGGAAGCCCCCTGACAGCCGCCGAGACGGCGGCGCTACTTTGTCGCGTTGCGGATTTTGGCGATTACCGCGGCGCAGACTTTTCGAGGTAGGCCCGGTTCGTCGAGGTGAGTTAGGAACAGGCGGCGCAGGCCGTGCGGCTTCACCTTGCCTGCCAGGTAGATGGCGTAGATCTGACTTCCCAGGCGGTATCCCCAATCCTGCGCGATCGATTCAAACTTCTCCGCGTCGGAGCGGATCGCCGACTGTGCGGCCTTTTCGACAGCGGCGCGCGACAACGCGGGCGAGTCTTCGATTTCGGGCGCGGGCCTGGAAGGATAGAGAACGCGCGAACCGAAGTAGGCCACCGCATGCTCGATCACCCGGGTGTAGAAGGCGTCGGTGGGCAGAGCTGCGCTGGTGTTTTTCTGCTCGCTACTGCCGTTTGCATCGTGCCCATTCAGGCGCTGGGGCAGACCTCGGCAGGCGTGGTGCAAAAATCGCGTCGCATCCTCGGCAGCGTGCATCATCTGAAATTCGCGGACGTGGAATGCATTCACCTCGGGGAAATAAGCGCTGCCTCGCTCTTCAACGCTCGCTAGCATGGTTTTCAGTTGCTGCTCACTGATGCCTTTGCGGGAGAGCAGGCCGCGCAGCACTGCGTCCGACGCGTTGCCGTGAACCTCAGGCAGCATGTCGACCAGAAACTTCGGCTGCGTGCCATTGTGCGGGGAATAACGGTTGATCTCGAGAAAGTTGGCCAGGCTGTCGATCAGGTTGTAGATGGTTGGCGCGAAATCGGGGCCGCTATCGGCGCGGCTCCACTGATCGAGAAACAGGCGGTAGCTTTCATATTTCTCGAGCGGGGTGGCATTGAAGACGCAGAGGACATTGTCGGTGACGCGCACGGCGTCGACTTTGTCGGCGCGCTCGCCTGCGGCGCGCCAGTAAAGCGCGTCGATGTTCTGCAACACGGTGAGGATTCTGGCTCCGGGCAGTTCCTTGCTGAGTACGCGCGGGAGATGTCCCGGGGCGAGGTGCGATTCTCCGAACAGCACGAAGATCGCGGCATTGGGATGGCGCTCGCGGATCTCGGCAATTTTGGCGGCGGCGTGACGGTCGCGGGCGCCGATCTTGCGCAGGTTTTCGCGAGGCATGCAATCGAGACCGTAGATGCCTTCCCCGTGGTCGCGGGCCGCTACCAGCAGTTCGTGGAATGGAGTCCAGTCGTATCCCCAATCGAGATCGAAGCGGATACGCTGCCGCAGTTCGCTCTCATCGATTTCGCGACGCCACCATTCGTCGAGAATGTGCTGATCGCGGGCGAAGATGGTTTCGACTCCGAGCACGACTGGGCGATCTCCCTCTAGAGCGCGCTGCTCGAGGAGAGATGCAGCGTAGCGCTGGGCGCCGGGCAGGGCGTGGTAGTCGCCGATCAGTACGACGTCGGCGGCATTCAGAGCTGTCTGAAGCTGCTGCGAGTCGAGAAGCGAATCGTAGTTGCGGAAGGATTGGCTGAACTCGCGAAGGTATTTGCGGCGGTTGTGCGAATCCTGGGCGCGGATTTCGCGCTCCACTCCGGCGAGGGCGTGAAGTTGCCCGGCGCTGCGGCGGGATCGCAAATTGACCGTGGATGCCATAGCAGTTCTCAGTTCCCTCGTCTTGACTTCCTGTTCGACTACTCCCTATGCTCCAAACTCCGGGGCCGCTCTTGCCCCGTTGGAGGCTGTTTGCCTAACCATCCGCCGCAAAATCTGACCGTCGCTACTACTGGCGCCAGCGGATCGGTGTTTCTGCGGCATCTGCTGCTTGCGGTTGAGCGTGATGCCCGCGTTCGAACCGTGAACTTCATCGCATCGGACTCCGGCTTGCGCGTGCTGGCTGAAGAACTCGGCATCAACGGCCGCTCGAAGCTTGTTGCCCAGATCCTCGCTCCGCAGATCCTTGCCGACGGAAAAACCAAATCGGCAGCCCGCGCGTCCAACTCGTCCAAAATCAAAGAGCAATCGAATGCCGACATCGGAGCCAACGTGGCCAGCGGTTCTTATCCCGCGGACGCCATGATCGTGATCCCGTGCAGCGTGGGCACATTGGCCCGCATCGCCAACGGCGTCGCCTCACACCTGATCGAGCGCGCTGCCGACGTATGTCTGAAAGAGAAGCGTCCGCTCGTGCTGTGCGTGCGCGAAACGCCGCTCAATAAAATTCACATCCGCAACATGTACCGGGCTGCCGATGCCGGAGCGACCGTGTTTCCGCTCATCCCGGCGTTCTACTACCGACCCGCGAGCTTGGATGACATGGCCCGCGAGTTCGCCTATCGCGTGCTGGCCCACCTGGGCCTGCCCCAGGCCGACGCCTTCCAGTGGAAAGGCTGAGCTATCAGCCACTTACGCTCCTACATTCAAAAAGTCTTTGACCTAAGGAAAGATCGGGCTCAGGTTGGGGATTCTCAAGTGTAGAGAGCCATTGGTGCAGGTCACAGATGCCCGGCGGACATGTACGACAGGGGAGAAACTCGCCCGGCCCATGAGCCGACCACGATTTCCAAAGACACGGTTTCATCTGCTTGGCGTAGAATTCGGCAAATTCTCGAAAGGTTGGGTCATGTCCAAACTCTGGTGCGCGAGGATGATCGTGTTTATGGTTGTCGCCGCTGTGTGCGTGGCCGATGATCGCAATCCGCTTGCGGGCGATCCCAACGCGGCTAAGGCAGGCGAGTATGAATTCCGCATCAACTGCGCGCTTTGTCATGGACTGGGAGCGCATGGAGGCGGGCGCGGGCCGGACCTGACGCGGGTGCAGAAGAAGCATGTGCATTCCGATGCGGAGATGTTTCAGGTGATCAGCAATGGGATTCCGGGCACCGCCATGCCTGCGAACGGAACCAACGGCCAGGGCGTGGGCATGACGGATGAAGAGATCTGGCAGATCATCACCTACATTCGGAGCGTCGAGGTGAAGGCTCCGGCCAAGCCGGCGGGCAGCGCGGCACACGGCAAGGAACTTTTCTATGGCGACGCCAATTGCTCGCTGTGCCACATGGTCGAGGGCGAGGGCGGGCGCGTGGGGCCGGAGCTTACTTCTGTTGGCGGCTCGCGTACGCGGGAAGCAATTATCGATTCGGTGCGCAATCCCAGCCGGAGATTGGCTTGGGGCCTGACGGAGGCTACGAAAGAGTTTCCGCAGGAATACGAAACCATCACCGTGGTGACCGCCGACGGCAGGCAAATCAAGGGCGTGGCGCTGAACGAGGACAACTTCAGCGTACAGATGATGGATGCGAATGAAAAAATTTATTTGTTGGAGAAAGACAAGCTGCGTTCCTTCAAGAAGAGCCGGCAGTCGCTGATGCCGACTTATAGCCCAGACATTTTGAGCGATAAAGATCTTGAAGATATTCTGGCTTTCCTGATCGGCGTGGGGGCGAAATGACGGCGCGCAGAATCTTCTCGAGTCTATTGATGGGCTGTCTGGCCTGCGTTCTCCTCGCGTCGGAGACTCACGGTCAGGTCACGTTCGATCGTCTGGTGAATTCCGGGAAGGAGCCACAGAATTGGATGACTTATTCCGGAGATTATGAGGGACGGCGCTTCAGTTCGCTCGATCAGATCAAGATCACGAATGCGCGCACGCTGGTCGCGAAGTGGGTGTACCAGACCGGGGCGACGGGAAAGCTTGAAACTACTCCGCTGGTGGTGGATGGGATTCTCTACGCCACGGCGCAGGACGACCGGGCGTTTGCCCTGGATGCGCGCACGGGGCGGCCCATCTGGATGTACCAGCATCAACTGCCCGCGGACATTCGTCCGTGCTGCGGGCGGGTGAATCGCGGGCTCGCGATTCTCGGTGACAAAGTTTTTCTGGGGACGCTCGATGCCCACGTGATTGCGCTCGATGCCGAGACAGGGAATGTGATCTGGGACGTTGTGGCCGCCGAATATCAGAAGGGATACAGCTTTACGGTCGCGCCGCTGGCGGTGAGGGATCTGGTGGTGATCGGCGTTTCCGGCGGCGAGTACGGAGTGCGCGGGTTCATCGACGCTTACGACGCCGCGACCGGCGCGCGCAAATGGCGCTTCTACACCGTGCCCGGACCCGGCGAGCCGGGGCATGACACTTGGGAGGGAGATTCGTGGAAAACCGGCGGCGCTCCGGCGTGGAACACCGGAACTTATGATGCGGCGACCAACCAGATTTTCTGGCCGACGGGGAATCCTGCGCCCTCGAATCGCGGCGAAGGGCGTGCCGGGGACAATCTCTACAGCAACACGCTGCTTGCACTCAACGCCGACACGGGGAAGTTGAACTGGTATTTCCAGTTCACCAAGCACGACGAGCATGACTGGGATGCGACGCAGGTGCCGGTCATGGTCGACCTGAGAAAGTCCGATTCCGGCGTGAAGCATCTGATCGCGCAAGCCAATCGCAATGGTTTCTTCTACGTGATCGACCGCACCACCGGCAAACTGATTTCGGCGAACGCCTACGGCAAGATTACATGGAGCGATGCGAAAGATGCGGAAGGCCGTCCAGTGGCGAACGAGCATGCTTCGCCCACGCTCGAGGGGCACACGATCTGCCCGGGGGCGCTGGGGACGACGAACTTCATGGCGCCGACATTTGATCCGCAGACGGAGCTGTTCTATGTGACGGCGCGCGATCAGTGCGACATCTTTTCTACTGCGCCGCAACCTTATGAGGCGGGGCATGCGTATTACGGCAGCGCTTACTTCCCGTCCGCCGATGCCGAACCGTATCGCGGATTCCTGAAAGCAATCGATCCGGCGACTGGGGAGATCAAATGGAAGTTTGAGCACACTTCTCCCACCTGGTCCGGAGTGCTCTCGACTGCCGGAGGCCTCGTATTCACCGGCGACGCTGAGGGAAATTTCATCGCACTGAATGCGGCTTCAGGCAAGACGCTGTGGCACTTCCAGATGGGCGGCGCGGTCTATGCCGCGCCGATGGCCTTCGCTGTCGACGGAAAAGAATATGTTGCGATTGCGGCGGGCAGCGCGGTGTATGCGTTTGGATTGCCGTAGAAGCCGCCCTCAGAATTGTGCAACCACACCCGCCGAGTAGCGAAAATTAACCTGGTGAGTCGGGTATCCTTCGAACAAGACGCTATTAAAATCGGCTCCGTAAAGCTTATTTGAATTGACACTGGTGTGGAAGTAGTCCAACTGTCCCAGCCGCACGGAAAATAGCCGGAACACTTTGAAATCAACTCCGCCGCCCAGCGCGAACGCAAAATCGTTGGAGGTTATGGCAGCGTAAGAGGCCGGAGGAGACACGCCTGTGAGCGTGCTCGCGCCCAGGCTGGTTCGATCCCAACCGACCAGAGCATGCACGAAGGGAGTGAATCTTAATTTGGTCCGATAGGAGACTACCGGGCCAGCCAGGACCGAATACCCAGTTGATTTGGGAAGGCCAGAGACTCCGCTGGTCGATGACGTGATGGGCATGCCGTAGCGGCCGCTAAAATCGACGGCGACTCCGACCCAGCGGTTCGCATTGTATTGGCCTTCCGCGTTCCACCCGCTGAAGTCATAATTCACCGCGAACGAGCCCATCGAGTGGGGCACGACCTGGTTGACCGTCAGAAGCGACAGCCCGCCAGTATCTTCATGGACCAGGGAATACCCGCCAAATACCTGCACTTTCGGGGTTGAGTCTTGAGCGAAGGCAAACGAACCGATCAGGACAGTCAAAATAAATGTTGCCGCGGCGAATCGAGTCATTCCACGTTCTCCCCTTTGAGAATAACGCATTCGGAGGCCTATATCCCAACGTGTACCATGAATCAGATTAAGAACTCGAAGCCCTGCGAGCAGGTTGTATGTCGACCGCAAATATTAAAGGATGGCGGGCGAGTGGGATGCGCGCTAGGGTTGCCGTTCCGGATCGATCGTCTGGTCGAGGTAGATCCAGAGGACGCGGGCAAAGAGCGTGATTGTGGGTGCGAGGGGAAGAAACAACACGACGGCCCAGATGATGTCTTTCGTGATCCACCAGCCGGTCACCGACCACAGCAATGCGGCGAAGAGTGCGACGATCGCAACTCCCAAAGCATAGCTGACGTACATAGCACCGAGGAAGTAGCCCGGTTCGCGATCGAACTTGAGGTCGCAGACGGGACAACGGTCGTGCATCTTGGGAAACCCGCGGAAGATGGAATAGCGAAAAATGCATCCCGTGCGACAGCGGGGACAGCGCTGGCGGAGAATGTCTCCCGCAGTCGCGAGCTTTGTAGAGATTCCCATCGTTCATCAGTTCGTCCGGCGAGACTTCTAAGCTAACAGATGGAGGAGTGGCACTCTCGGCACCTACTTTCGTGCCGGTTGACGCACATGCGGACTTCGTACTAATCTGCGATTACACCGGAAAGGAGGTGGTCGAATGACAAGTTCTGAATGTGGCAGTAGTTGTGGGAGTCTAAGACCAGGTGAGGTGGCTGAGACTTAGAGCTGGTTGCTCTAAGCGGGGCTTTCGGACGCAGATCAGATCGCGCCGGGAGCTACAGTCCGCACACTAGCCGGTGAGTAGGGATGAAGGCATCGCGTAGGTCGCGCGAAGGCTTTCATTCTAGGGACTTCGGCGCTGAGCTTCAGTCCCAGACCCGGGAGTTGCCGTGAGAGGCCACGTAGAGTGACCACCTCTTGGTCAATCCCAAACAGACCACCGGACGGCCCGCAGGTTTAAACCTGCGGGCCGTTTGTTTTTGCGAATCGACCTACTTGCCTCGCGTGATCTGGATCACAGCCTCGGGTCCGACGCTTCGCTACAGTATGGTCAGCATGGGCGGATTTTCCATTCTGACCAACCGCAAGCGCGCCCTCGTCGCGCTGGCCCACTCCGTCGTTTTCCTGTTGATTGCGGTGCGGCAGATGGTTGCGGCTACGCCTGCTGATGGGGTCTTGGCACCGTCCACGGTGCGACCGGGTACCTGGGCTTTGCGCGGAATCTTTTCCATCGTCTCCGCCGTTCTTCTGTGGCTGCTCATCATTTCCCGAGGGTGGATGGAGAAATTCTATTTCGGATTCTGCGCTGTCAGCGCTACCTCAGGCCTTCTCCGAACCGCCGCCGGCGACCAGGCCTTTCACTCCGGCGTTTATATAAGGGTTGTCATGCTGGTAAGCGCGGTTGTGGTTGGGCTGCTGATCGTGCGCAGACACTCGCGCCCGGGTTCGGAGTACGCGAAAGCCGTTTCGTAAACACACATCACAGCCCGCAACTTTGACGTGAGCTTGCGGTGCCATTCTGTTGTTTGCCTCATGCGGCTTGGGATTCACTCCAGAGCTGCTGGTGGTGGTTTCGGCCACGCCCGAAACCCCGCCGGAACGGTTCCGCCACTTCAATGCCCGGATACTGGCGTTCGAGCTCTTCAATTTTTACTTTTATCTCGGGTAATACTTGATCGTATTCCTTGCGGCGCGTCCGAGCGTCCAGAGCGAATTCGAATCCGCGTCTATAGAATTCTTCGTCGTTCCCGAAATTCCTGCCGTGTTTGGAATAGTGCTCTCGTTCCGCACTCCGCAAACCGATCCACCAATGTTCCCTGGCGGCATCGATTGATTCCGCGCCTTCCGCTTTCAGCAATTCGCGAAACAGAGATGCCTCGACGTTATCGTTTGCCATGGCAATCACCACGCTGCGGCCTTTGCGCAGAGCATCTTCATAAACAAAAATCTCATCCTCGGGCAAACCCTCGGTCTGAGCATTTTCCAGCTTTCCGCCCACGGTTGCTCCTACCCCTGCACCGGCCGCCGCCACCACTGCTCCACCTAGCAAGCCAATTACGGTGATCGGTCCCACTCCTGGTATCAGGGCGGCTACCAGCAGCGGTCCTCCTGACATCCCGGTCGCCGCTCCTACCAAAGCGCCCATGGCTTTCCCCATTCCCGGTTGCTCCGCGGAAACGGTTGGAATTGTCCCTTCGCGCGTATCTATGCCTCCCGGAGCCAAGAGCGTGAGGCGATCTTCAGACAATCCGAGCGCACGAAGCTGCACCAACGCACGCTGCGCGTACGGTTGCGAACCAAACACACCAGTTACCGCTTTCATCGGACCCAACCCTTCTCGACAAAAGTTCCTCTCTTTTAAGTCAGATGAGATAGCGGCCAGCATGGTTGTCGCGGACCCATCGTCAGGGCAGTTGGCGAACGCACGTTGCCGCAGTATGCTTGGCGGGTGGCATACCTCGACGGATCTGATCTGAACGAACGCCAGGAGCGGCAGCGGCTGGCGGCGAACTATGCCGGCATGACCGATGAAGAGTTACACCGGCTGGCGCGGAGTGCCGAGTCGCTGACCGAATTGGCCTGGGATGTGCTTGAAGATGAGATGGACCGCAGGCATTTGGAATTTGCCGATGATGCCGCGCCGGAACCACGGCAGCAAATGGAGATGCGGGAACTGGTGACCATCCGGCAGTTTCGCGATCTGCCGGAAGCGCTGCTCGCGAAGGGCAGCCTGGAGTCGGCTGGCATTGAATGTTTTCTGGCTGACGAAAACCTGGTGCGGCTGGACTGGTTCATTTCGAACTTCATCGGCGGGATCAAACTCAATGTAAGAGTTCAGGATGTGGGAAATGCGCAGAAACTGCTTGACGAGCCGATTCTCGAAGGTCTTTATGTGCAGGGCGTGGGCCTGTATGAGCAGCCGCGCTGCCCCAAGTGCCAGTCGCTGGATGTGAACTTCCAGGAATTGGACCGCCCTATCGCCTACATGAGTGCATTCCTGCGCGTACCGATGCCGGTGCAGCGCCCCGCGTGGCATTGCCAGCAGTGCGACGCGGAGTGGGAAGATGACGGCTCGTAACAAGCTCCTTGGTTGACGCAGGCGTGAAGCCGGAACTAAGATTCCGAGCACATGGCGGAAGACCAGTTTCCGATCGGCCGTACGATCTCCCATTATCGCGTTCTGGAAAAGCTGGGCGGCGGCGGGATGGGCGTCGTGTTCCGAGCCGAGGATACAAAGCTTCGCCGCTTCGTCGCCCTCAAGTTTCTGCCGGAAGGAATCGCCCGCGATGAGGCTGTGCTCGAGCGCTTCCGCCGCGAGGCGCAGGCCGCCTCAGCGCTCAACCATCCCAACATTTGCACCATTCATGACATTGATGAAGCGGATGGACACCCCTTCATCGCGATGGAACTACTGAAGGGGGTCACGCTCAAGCACCGGATCGGCAACGTTCCCCTGCCTCTGGAGACGATTCTCACCCTCGGAATCGAAGTAGCCGACGCGCTGGATGCGGCGCAGTCGGAAGGCATCATCCACCGCGACATCAAGCCTGCCAATATTTTCGTGACCGAACGCGGACAGGCGAAGGTGCTCGATTTCGGCCTGGCCAAAGTCATCTCCAGCGCCAACGGCGAAACTCTCACCGGGGGCGCGGCCACCAAGGGCGAAATCAATCTCACCAGTCCGGGTACGACGCTGGGCACCGTCGCTTACATGTCGCCGGAGCAGGCTCGCGGGCGCGACCTGGATGCGCGCAGCGATATTTTTTCTTTCGGCATTGTGCTTTATGAAATGGCCACGGGTCGTCCGGCGTTTTCCGGCAGCACTTCGGCGGAGATATTTGACGGCATCCTGAACCGCGCGCCGGTACCGCCAGCTCGGCTAAATCCGGAAATTCCCGCTGAACTGGAACGGATTATCAACAAGTCGCTGGAGAAAGATCCTGGCCTGCGCTATCAGCATGCGGCCGATTTGCGTTCCGATTTACAGCGGCTCAAGCGCGATACAGACTCGAGCCGCCGGGCCGCGCCCTCGGCGGAGATCGCCCCGGTGAGTTCCAGCACGACGCCGGCGGTATTGAATGCCGCGCAAGGCAGCGGCGCGACTGCGGTTTCGGGGGGTTCGGCCCAGCCCGCGCGCAGCAGCAGCTCTGCAGTCGCCGTCGCGAAGCAACATAAATGGGGAACTGGCGCGATTGCGATTACCGCGCTCGTCGTACTGGCGGCCGCCGGTTATGGCGTTTATTCGATGCTGCATCGGGCTGGCGCAGCGCCCTTCCAGAACTTCACCGTGACTCAGGTGACAAATTCTGGGAAGGCGGCCCTGGCCGCGATCTCTCCGGACGGGAAGTACATACTCAGTGTCCTGGACGATAGCGGTCAGCAAAGTTTGTGGCTGCGCAACGTGCCCACGGCCAGCGATACCCAGATAATTGCGCCCTCGCCCTCCACCTACAGGACCCTTGCATTCTCGCCGGATGGAAACTACATCTACTTCCGGAAAGCGCAGAATGCGACCAATAGCGATTACAACCTGTACCGTGCGCCGGTGCTGGGCGGGACTCCGCAAACCGTGGTTCACGATATCGATAGCGACATTACGTTTTCTCCTGACGGCAAGCGCATGGCATACACTCGGGCGAATGATCCCGATATCGGCAAGGACAGGCTGCTCAGCGCGGATCTGAGCGGCAACGACGAAAAAGTCTTGCGGATTGTGCCGATCGCTGAGGCGTCGGGATTCCTGGCCTGGTCCCCGGATGGCCAGGAGATCGCTCTGAGCAGATTTCAACCTGACCAGGCTCTGGGCGGAATCGATTTGTTTGACATCGGCAGCCAGAAAACCCAGCGGCTTGTCACTTTCAATGACAAAGCCCCTTATGAATCGAAATGGCTGCCGGATGGCCGCGGAATTCTTGTGGTCTACCAGCAAGCGGGACCAAGCTTTCAGCGGGCGCAGATCGGATTCGTTCCCAGTTCCGGCGGCGACATTCAGCCCATCACTCGCGATACCAACCGGTATCTGACGCTGACCACATCGGCAGATGGCAAGACGCTGGCCTCGGTTCAGCTCAAGACCACGCAGAACCTGTATCTTCTGCCCGGCGCCGGCAGTCAGAGTGGAGATTCCAAACCTGTGGTTCCTCAAGGGCAAGAAGTTCGCGGGTTTGGTTGGGCAGCCGACGGAGGGTTGCTGATAACCGACGGCCCCCGGCTGCTGCGCCTGGGAGCCGACGGCAATAATCAGACGCAGATCATCGGCGATTCGACGGCAGGGATTGTCGATCCTTCGAGCTGCGGGAATGATCGTTTGATCTTTTCGTGGATGTTCCACGGCGGCACGAATACATTGAGTCTCTGGCGCGCCAACGTGGATGGTTCAAGCCCGGTAAGGCTGACTGAGGGGAAGCGGGACTTTCGGTCGGTCTGTTCTCCGGACGGGAAGTGGGTTTACTACTACGATCAAGTCGCTGGACGGATTTCACGTATGCCGCTGGATGGTTCTGGAAAAGCCGAAGCAGTTCCGGGAAGCATTGTGCCCAATAGCTTTGTTGCAAGTGCTGGATTTGGACTGTCCGGCGATGGCAAAGTGCTGGCCTATCTCGTGGAGGTCGTCGATCCAGCCACGCAAAACGGTAAAGAGAAGGTGGCGCTGCTGGATATCGGTTCGGCTTCTCCGCGCCTGCTTGATGCTGATCCACGCGTCACCCGGGGCGGCGTGCAATTCACACCGGACGGGAAGAGTGTGGCGTATCCCATACACCAAAACGGCGTGGACAATATCTGGGTCCATCCACTCGATGGCTCGCCCGGCCACCAGATTACCAACTTTACGTCCGAGCAGATCACGTCGTTCCACTGGTCGGCAGACGGAAAGAGCCTGGGCGTGCTGCGGAATCACTCGGAGTCTGACGTGGTGCTGCTGCAGGAAACTAAGTAGGGCTCCGGTTAAGCAGAGTTGAAAGTTGCAGGAATTCGTTCGCATCGATCAGACGAAGGACTATACGCACGACAAGGGGGAAGCGTCGCCGCGTGGGGTCGTGCACGATGATTGGCGCGGAAAGCTGGTACAGAACGCGGCGTGTCTCAAGCTGGCAGCCCCCAGCGGCCAGTACATTCTTTACCCACCCGCTATCCCGTCCGTAGGTGAGTGCGATAAGGAATCCGTCGGGCTCCCGGAAGACATTCACTGGCGTTCGGTAAAGCTTGCCTGAGTTTCGACCCGCATTTGTAACGACGCCGAAACCGGGCAATCTGGAAGCGAATGGCCTCGCGACTCGGTTTGTAACGGCTCGATGGAAGGCAGCTACCGACCTTTTGCAGAACCGGACCAGAAGGATGGGAGCCAGCAGGATCGCAAGCAAAGAGATAACCGAAACGGCGATCACCATTCCCGTTTACCTTCCCGTGACCCGATCTTGGAACACAAACGTTAGCCAATTACCACGGAGTGCCGTGCGGTCTCAGCCACACCTGCCAGATAAATAACCCAACATAGCTCGCCGCGAGAGTGGAGAAGAGCAGAGTCAGGAGAGCGTGTCCCACAACAAAGGCCCTTCCCTCGGGCCAGTCGGAGTGCGAAAAGTAAATCGCATCGACCAGAATCCGCGCCGTCCAGTAAATTCCGATGAAGCCGACAAGTCCTAAGGCGGCACGGTCGCCTCGGAGCAGTTCCTTGTGGAGCACCAACGTCAACGTGCCGAAGGCAACGATCGTCAACACCGTGAATCCTCCCTGCACCCAGAGCAGTTTTCGGTTGAAAGGTATCAACTGTTGTAAGTCCCGTTT
The DNA here is from genome assembly GCA_049673585.1 of Candidatus Sulfotelmatobacter sp. Lineage (GTDB taxonomy): Bacteria > Acidobacteriota > Terriglobia > Terriglobales > Acidobacteriaceae > Sulfotelmatobacter. The sequence goes on from JBATXV010000030.1 coordinate 161,956, forward strand.
CCAGTTCAGCCGATATGGCACTTGAAAGCTGGCCAACAGGATCACAAAATGCGCCGCACCCACGAGCCACAGGTCTATATCGAACAGCCGAAGCATCAGTGCATTGGTCATAGCGCGTGGATTGCTCGCATGAATGGAAGTATTACACGTAGTACAAACCACGGGTGAAAGAGCCCAAAGACCGGTACCGTGAGGAACACAATCATGAAACACCATCCGCGCACTCCCTGCCCCAGTCCGAACCGCTTGCCGAACGAAGAACGCTCGACAGTCACGCCCGCGCCTTGCAACACGAAGTAGAGCGTGGGGAAGCCATAGCCTCCGCGAGCGGGGAGCGAGATCACCAAGTCGTGGATCAGCCCAGAGACTACGAAGACCAGGAAACTAGCTGTGCGCGGCCCTAACTTTCGATATAGCGGGTGAAAAATCAGCTCGTGGGCAAGCTGACGGAACCCGAGATTCCATCGCTGCCCCCAAAACTCTCCCAGAGAAGTGGAACGGAGCGGCGCAGACATGATGGGCTCGGCTCTAACGCCGAGGCGCTGCCAAAGGAGCGCGATTATCTGGAAAGTGCCGAAGTGAAGGAGCAGGATCAGACCCAGCATCCCTACCCAGCCACGTAGGAGGGACCGTTCCTGCGGCACACACCGCGCCACAAGCCAAAGCAGGATTGCGCCAAGAGTCGTTTCTAGCATCGCCCACAGCCATCTCGAGGCCTCCGGCGGCGGCGCACATTGTCCTGAATCGAGGAAAGCTTCCGCGTCCATTCCCGGCCAGGCCAGAAGGTAGGCCGCCGAGCGCCACGCGGGATGAGCAATTCGTGATCGCGCTCTCCACCAAGTCAGCCACTTCAAGCTGAGATAGATGGCGAACGAAAGGGTCCACATCAAAGCCCAGGGCGGCAGCAGATTGCGGCAAGCAACTGCCGCCAAAGGCAAGACAAAAATAGGAAACCAGCCCCACGCTTGGTGGCGAAACGCCGCCGTCTCATCAGTGGCCAGGGCCATGGTATTAGAGAACGTCCGCTAGCTTGGCGAAACCCTTGTGGATTACATCAATCGTATCCTCCGCCAGTTTCAGCGCCGGAAGTTCTTCTCTTGTGAACCACTTGACTTCAGCGGCGTCGCTAGCGGCGGCAAGATTTCCCGCAACCCGGCGGCATAGAAAATCAATCAAGACATAGTGATATTGCACGCGCTGGTTGGCATCGCGCAGGACGCGATCGTAGACACCGAGAAGTTCGCCGGGTTCGACGGTGAGTCCGGTTTCTTCGCGGGCCTCGCGGATGGCGGCTTCGCGCACCAGTTCGCCGACTTCGAGCACGCCTCCGGGGATGGACCATTCGGCTTGTAGCGGGGGATGCGCTCGTTTGACCAGCACGACGCGGTCGCCTTCGATGATGATGGCGCCCACGCCTACCAGCGGGACTTCAGGGAATTCGCGTTGCATACCGGTTGATGGCGAAAACCGTCGGATAAGCATGCCGGGGGAAGAATTAATCATCTGCCGACGACTCGCCACCAGCAAAAAAAACTTAGCCCAGCTTGGCCTCCTTCAAGCGATCAGCAATTTTGTCCGCGAAGGGTTGCGCCAACTGTCCAACCGAGTTCGCGTAGGCGTTGCCCCAAAAGGCTTGGCGAATTGTGTCTGCATGTTCGAACACTTTCTTCCCGCTCACGGGGTCCGTCAACCAATAGTGAATTTTCGCAGTCTCACGGCCAGAACCCATGCCGACCATCAGCCGTGTTGCTCGATTGCCGGCGTGCCACGCCAGCACTTCTCCGTCGAGAAGGTAAACCTTGCTGCCGCTTCCTTGTTGAGGCGTTTCGCTGACGACCTCAAAGGTTTGGCCATCTTTGATCTTCAACTCGGTAATGGTTTGGAGCTGCATTTGCTTCATGTCATAGGGCCAATTTACTCCACTTGCCAACGTGAACGTTCCAACAACCAGCGATGGCTTCTGCTGCGCGCTAAGCGGAACCGCGGCAATCGCCATTGAAAATACGAGCATTGCAAGCTTTTTTTTCACGGTCGAGATCTCCTTTCGACACTAAGCTTGTACGCGGCCAACGATGAGTTTATAGCACCGAAACCATGCAGACACAAAAGCAACGGCCCGGGAGCCGCGCGAGAACGACTGCTGCGATTAGAATGGAGTCCTCCATTCCTACATGGCACTGGAAGAATACAAACGGAAACGGCGGTTTGAATCGACGCCCGAGCCTCCTCCCAGAGTTGAGGCCAAAGCTGGGCACCGGTTCGTGGTGCAGAAGCACGATGCCACGCGGCTGCATTATGACTTTCGACTGGAGATGGAGGGCGTGCTGAAATCGTGGGCGGTGCCGAAGGGGCCGTCGCTCGATCCGGCGGACAAGCGGCTGGCGATGCAGGTGGAGGATCATCCGGTTTCGTATTTCGATTTTGAGGGCATCATTCCAGAAGGCAATTACGGAGCGGGCACGGTGATGGTTTGGGATGTGGGCACTTGGCAGCCGCTGTCTCCAGTTGCAGTGCAGGGGAAGTATGTGCCGGGAACCGAGGCTGAAGCTGTCGCGATGCTGGCCAAGGGCGACTTGAAGTTTCGCCTCGACGGCGAGAAGTTGAAGGGCGACTTCGCGCTGGTGAAGATAAAGGGGCGGCGTCCGGGGAGCAAAGGAAACGAGTGGCTGCTGATCAAAAAGCATGATCAGTACGTGGTCGAGGGCTACAACATTGATGACTATGACGAATCCGTGCTGAGCGGCCGCAGCCTGGCCCAGATCGCCGGGGACGCGGGATCGGCTAAGTGGAGGAGCCGGCCGGCAGGCGGCGGGAAGCTGAAAGCCGCCTGGCTGGCGGATGCCGTGGCCAAGCTCGATAAGAAAAAAGCTGCCGCGAGCGGGCAAAAAAAAAAGCAAAAAACACTGAACACCGCAGAGGACGCTGAGGGCGCCGAGACACCACGAAAAGAGAAACATCCCACGGAGGACGCCAGGGACAGAGAGACTTCCAAGGATCGGGCGGCTCGTTCGGCGGCCTCTGCCGGCTCGGCGGTGGAATCTCTAGGTGGCGCAGTGAAGCGGCCCATGCCCACGACGATTCATCCCATGCTGGCGACTTCCGTCGATGAGCCATTTGATGGGGCGGAGTGGCTGTTTGAAATCAAATGGGACGGCTATCGCGCCATCGCGTTTATCGCGGACGGCAAGTTGCGGCTGGTTTCGCGGAATCAGAACGAGTTGACGGAGCGCTTTCCCGAGCTGAAAGATTTGCCGAAGTTCGTCCGCGCCAAGAGCGCGATTCTGGACGGCGAAGTGGTGGCGCTCGATGACGAGGGGCGGGCTTCGTTCACTCTGATGCAGCAGCGCACGGGATTTCGCCCTGGCGGGCGGCGCGGGGCGGCTAAGGCGGAAGTTCCGGTGCTGTATTACGCGTTCGATCTGCTGTATCTGGACGGATACGATTTGCGGAAAGTTGCCTTGGAAGAGCGCAAGAAGAGATTGGCTTCTGTGTTGATCACAGGAGATTCAGTGCGCTATTCCGATCATTACGAGAAGCAGGGGAAGGCATTGTTCGAGATGGCGCGGGCAAAGGGGCTCGAAGGCATCCTGGCCAAGAAGCGCGACAGCATCTACGTGGAGCGGCGCTCGAGCGAGTGGCTAAAGATCAAGATCACGCACCGGCTGGAGGCTGTGATCGGAGGCTACACCGAGCCGGAGGGCAGCCGCGCGCATTTCGGATCGATTGTTCTGGGGCTCTATGACAAACAGGGCCGGCTAATTCACGTGGGACAGGCGGGCAGCGGATTTGACCAGGCATCGCTCGATGAGGTCTGGAAATTGCTGAAGAAGCGCGAGACCAAGAAGAATCCGTTCTACGGTGAAGTCGAGGCCCTGCGGAAAGTCTATTGGGTCAAGCCCGAACTCGTGGCCGAGATCGAATTTTCTGAATGGACCGGCGGCGCAAGCGATGGCAGCGGGCCGAAGTTGCGGGCTCCGGTGTTCCTGGGGTTGCGCGACGATAAAGATCCGAAAGACTGCCTGCTGGAACATGAACTCAAGACCTGACCGTCGATCTCTCGTCTTTACTTGCGATCGCTCTTAGCGTGATAGGTGCCACATCCGGACTGGCGCGTCTCGAAGAATCTTCATGCAAGACGGTAAGGCCAATACGTTCTATCGGGTAGAGGGTTGCGGGTGATTGGCTAGCGAGGCAGGGCCAGGAATCAGTGCTAGAATTGCAATTACAGACCTGCCGTCTTCCTCAGATGGCCCAAGTTCCAGGAAGGTCGTCATGAGTACGGGATTTAAGCTTACTGGCTTGCTGCTGACCGGCGTGTTGTGCCTGCCGATTGCGGGGCGAGCCGATACGCCGAAGACGCATCCCATCCATAAGGCGAAGAAGCAGGCAGCCCCGCCAGCTCCGCTACCCTCAGGACCACGGGGGCCTGTGCCCCAGGTTCCGCTGGATGCCATTCCAGCGGTAGCGCCCCAGGTCAGCTACCAGGATGGGCAGCTGACGATTATCGCCCCGAACTCCACGCTGGGCGACGTTCTGCGCAGCGTCCGCAAATACACGTCAGCCGATATCGATATTCCGGCCACGGCCAATGAGCGCGTGGTAACGCGCCTCGGTCCCGGACCGGCGCGCGAAGTGATGGCCGAACTGCTGAATGGATCACACTTCAATTACATCTTGCTGGGCTCCCCGGAAAATGCGAACGCGCTGATGCGTGTGGTGCTGGTGCCCAAGACCGGACCGGACACACCCGGTGCCGAAGCGGCAGCGAAGAACGAAACGCCTCAGGCAGCCAACGTGGTGGATACCACCGACCCGCTGGAAGATACCGCCGAGGACACCCCAGACCAGGGTCCGGTTGAGGCCGAGCAACCAACCGCTACTCCGGAGCAGCCGGGAATAAAGACTCCGCAGCAGTTGTTACAGGAAATGCAGCAGAGGCAATTGCAGCTGCAACAGGGAAGGCCCGGAGGCTTCAATCCGGCGCCCGGCGCGGCGGTTCCCCAACCCCAGCCGCCGGACCCGCAATAGAACTCTCAGGCTATGCCGCTTGAGACTCGGCTTCTCAGGGCCGATTTCCAGTGCGGTCCGGGCGCGATTGCGAGGTGAGCTGCTGAGGTCTGTGAAACCGCGCGGCCTCCTCAACGTCCGAGCCGTTCATGGCTTTCTGAAGCAAATTCCAGTCGCGGGTAATATCGCTTTCTGAGGCTTTGGGCGGAGATCCCTTGCGCAGTTCCGCACGCAGCCGGGCCTCCAGAAGCTTCTGCATGAGGGGCTGCGGTGCATCACTGCCGAGAATGTTGCTGTCTGAAACCCCAACGCTTACCACCTGCTCGCCCACAGGAATCAGCATGACCGGGCGTCCCTGAGCATCAAGCTCGGGAGCGGCATCGTGCAACAGGCGTCGCCATTTTTGCAGGCGGGCGCCGGCGCTTTCCGAACCCGGATCAGCCGCAACCTGGTTTTCCATGAGCTGGTTTTCCATCAGATGGTTCAATTCGCTTTGATAGGAGCTGCGGTCCTCGGCACCAAGAGGCGGTTCGAGAGCGCGCTCGGCGTTGAAAACCAGAGCCTGCTGCGAAGGATTAAAGCGGCCTGCCCCCGTGCCCACGTAGACGGCCGCGACGCAACCGGCAAAGATCGGGCTCACTACGGCGCTCGGAACAATGTACTTTTTTGATTTGAGAAACGATTCGACCACGCCATGCACCGGAGCGCTGCGGGCCACGCTGCCCGGAACCTGCGGGATCACAAATCGCGAGAACCCGAGTTGAGGATGGTGAGCACTATATTTAATCAGGGTCTTCGCCATTTGCTTAGGGGTGGTGATTCCGACATCGGCGATGACGCTGCGATGCAGGGCTCTCGGGTAGTAGAAGTTGATCACGTCCTTGGCGAAATCTGCGCAGTTCGAGGAAACCGTGCGAAAGTGAGAACGGTTGGGCGACGAATTGTATTTCTCGATGAAGGCGCGATCCTGCGCCGGAGTGGTTTCAATTTCGAAGGCGTACACGGTTCGGTCGTAGGCGGAACCCACCAGTTCATACCAGTTCCCGCCGGGAACCCCTCCGTTGTCCCGATCGGGCGCGACTGCTTCCAGATGCTTGCGGCGGTATTGGTCACGCAGAAAAGCGACCATCTTCGGATCAACAAACAGCGGAATATCATCCGCATGCTCGACCGCGTATAGATAAGGAATCAGCGGGATCGCGAGCCAGTCGTATCCGCCGACTCCGTCATAGCGGCTGATCACAGCTCCCAGCTCCCCTGCGCGGCAGGGGCGCAGCACCAGCGGAGTCGCGGCGCAAACTCCGGACAAATACACCGCCGCATGTCCCGTAGCCGTGAAGAATCCGAGCTTGCCGTAAGGTTCTTCGAGAAGAAGAGTGGCCGACGCCCTCGCCAAACCGGCAGACCCCGACACCAGCACCAACAAGGTGCACAGCGCGCGCCGGAATCTCCCCAGACAAGGCATAGCTAGTCGCTTGTAAGAACCCCTTCTGGAGAGATTAGTTGCCAAAAATGGGAAACGCGAGTTACCGAAGTCGGAAAGTTAACTGGGAATTCGTGTAAGGTGCATACCTGATTGAAAACTAACCGGATACGGAGATATGAAAGGAGTGTTAAATCTGCTTCGAGGCCCATGTTCGAGTGTAGCTAAATGGTGCCGATCGCCGTCACCCAAAAAGCTAATCGGCCGAACCCAGTTTTTGGATAGCCCAGGCGGCACTTTCGGCGACCACTTCGTCATCATCGCCTGTCAGTTTATCGAGCAGGGGAAGAAATTTCTGATCTCCGCTGTTGCCCATGGCGATGATAGCGTTCCGGCGCAGCCCTGCGCGCTTCGCCCGGCGCACTGGAGAGCCGCGAAACGTCCGCCGGAAATCTTCCTCGCTGATCTCCGCCAACCAATCGAGCGCAGGATTTACCAAATTCTCTCGCGGCTGAAACTCCGGCGCGTTCGTGGCCGGCGCCTTGCGGTTCCAGGGACAAACATCCTGGCAAATGTCGCAGCCGAAAACATGCCGACCAATCCCGGAGCGGAGTTCCTCATCCTCGGGAAGCGCTCCACGCTTTTCGATCGTGAGGTATGCGATGCAACGGCTCGAGTCGAGCTGATAAGGCGCGATGAATGCGTCAGTGGGACAGGCGTCGATGCAGCGCGTGCAGGTGCCGCAGCGATCAGGAGCCGGCACGCCTGCTTTGGGATCTGATCCAGAATCAGCTCCAAGATCGAGAGAGGTAAGAATCACGCCCAGGAAGAGCCACGACCCTTTTTTCTGATTGATGATGCACGTGTTCTTCCCAATCCATCCGATGCCGGCGTACTTCGCGACGACACGCTCGACGATAGGACCGGTGTCGACGTAACAACGCGTGACCAGATCGCCGGCTCCAAATGCGGCTCTGAGCGCCCGTTCGACCTGCCGGAGGCGCGGCATCACGGAGTCGTGATAGTCCTGCTCGCCCCAGGCGTAGCGGGAGATCCAGCCACGCTGTTGCGCATTCGCTGAATCATCGGGCACCTGCGTGGAATACGGCTGCGCCGTGTTGTAGTTAATGGCGCAAACCACGACGCTGCGAGCCCAGGGGGCAGCATGCGCCAGCGACGCACGCTTCAAGCGACCTTGCTTGTCGCGGGCCTCCAGATATTTCATCTCACCGCCGTGCCCATCGGCAATCCAGCGCGGAAAGTATTCCAGCTCGGGAGCATCGTCGACTGGAGCTACACCCGCCAAGTCGAAACCCGCGTCTGTGGCGGCTTGCGTGACCGTTGCCGAGATTTCAGCGAAGCGAATCATGCGTGGAGAAGCCTGAAGGAACATTTACTCTGAGCCGATGCGCGAAGCCGCGGTTCCAAATTGGAACTGTGCTTCACTTTTTTTAGCCGCCGAGGCATTTTACTCACAACGTCAGCGTATAAGCTTTTTTTCACAGAGTCACGCAACTCACGCTGCGCGTTCTCCGAATTTCTTTCAAAAGGAGACCATCTGTATGCCGCAACCCACCCACGCCCAAACACCCACCATTCAAATCTCTGTGATCAACGAGAGCACCGTGCTGGCCGACACGGATGTCGTGCCGGTCGTGGCAGCGCTCCAGAAGCGAGTGACCAACGACTTCGGCCCGGTCTGGGGGACCGCCGCTCAACTGAGCATCGTCGCGAAGGGCAATCAACCTCCCAGCGGGAGCTGGTGGCTGGTGCTGCTCGACGACTCCGACCAGGCGAACGCACTTGGCTACCATGATCTCACCACTGAAGGGCTCCCGATCGGCAAGGTCTTCGTCGCCAGCGATCTGAAGGCAGGAACGTCCTGGACCGTCACCGCCAGCCACGAACTGCTGGAGATGCTGGGCGACCCCAACATCAACCTGACCGTGTTCGTCGAGAACAACAACACCGCGGGAATTCTCTACGCCTACGAGGTCTGCGACGCCTGCGAAGACGACAGCCTCGGCTATCAAATCGACAACATTCTGCTTTCCGATTTCGTTTATCCCTCCTGGTTTGAGAGCTTCCGCAGCGAGGGCTCGACGCAGTTCGATCGCATGAACAAAATGCAGAACCCATTTCAGCTTCTGATAAATGGTTACATCGGCGTTTTCAACGTGGCCTCGGGCAGCGGTTGGCAGCAACAAACTCAGGAGAAGCGGCCCACCAACGTCCTGTACCGGGGAGCCGTGGGCACGCGCCGGGAACGCCGCGGCATTCCTCACGAACTGTGGGTTAACAGCCTGCCGCAGCGCAAGATCGTGGGCAATGCACAGAAGTACCGGCAGACGCTTGAGACCATCCAGAAACGGCGGGAAGCAGCCTGAAAGCTTTCACTGGGTCCTCCGACCGTCGACGCCCCGCGTGCGAGCGCGGGGCATTTTTCGCGGTGCTCGGCGGCTTCAGCCCCCCAGCTTCTTCACTTCCTCGTTGTAATATTTGCGGTAGAGGATGTCCCACTCCTGCGAGCCTTCGAGGATGGTGCGCTTCTGGCTTTCGATCTTCAACCGGGCGGACTGGTCGATCCGAGCCTCCTGATTGAGCAGGTCTTCGAGGATTTTTCTGGTTTCCTGGCGAATGGTGTTGGGGTCTTCGATGAAGTCGACCTCATCGATTTGCTTGAGCGCGTCGGCGACGGCGCGCGCCAGCACGTTCACTTTGTCGCGGCTCAGTCTCACAGCACCGCCTTGTACTTGCGCACCAGTTCGGTCTTCACCTTACGAAACATCTCCTGGTAGTTAGCGCCGGTCTTGTTCATCTCTTCGGAATAAGCCTCGAGTATGACCCGGACCTCATCGTTGATGCGGTCTTCGAGTGTCAGCTCCTCGAGCAGGGCGGCATGGACGCGCTCTGTGACCTTGGGTACGGCCGAGGTCTCGATAGCCTTCGCGGCAATCAGTTTCTTGGTAACTTCGCGGGCCAGGTAGCCCACATATTCCTTGGAAAGAAGCATGTGCGGATCGAATGTCCTGTATTAGAGGGCGCTTGTCTGCGAATTACAGAGTGTAACACGGGCATCCATCCCCGGGCATGGCAGCGGCGTCCCGGGCTCGCTGGGTTCCGTTTTATATCGTCTTACGATATACTGGAAGATGTTACTGGGTCGCGTCACGATACAATCGCGGCATGAAGAAGCTGACCTTGTCCGACTACCAGGCATTGGCGGAGTTCCGTTACCAGATCCGCCGCTTCCTCCACTTCAGCGAGCAAGTGGTGAAGCGGGCTGGCCTGGAGCGCGGCCAATATCAACTGATGCTGGCCATCAAGGGCATGCCGCCCGGGGTGCGGCCGCGGATTCGCGAACTGGCTACCCGCATGCAAATCCGTCACCACAGCGCCGTCGAGTTAGTGAACCGCCTGGAAGCCGGAGGCTTTGTACATCGCACCCGCGCCCATGACGATCGCCGCGAGGTCCTGCTCGCGCTTACCTCCAAAGGCGAAAAGGTCCTGGGCGAACTGGCGCTTCATCACCACGACGAACTGCGGTCGGCCGGACCCGAACTGGTGGGCGCTCTTCGCCGCATCATGAGGCAGGGCAACGAGGCGGCATTCTCGCATTCCGCGTTTTCCCGCGAAAAAGGAAAATAATAAGCGTTCATGAACGACAGCGCCGCCAGAACCCCCAGCCGCCGGCGCCTGGCCTCTTCGAATAGGAGTAAAAATCTCGAGAGGTGCCGAACTTCGGCAGTCTGCGCTAAGTATTGCAAATTTATGAGCAAAGGAACTACCAAGAGAAAACGATGGGCGAGTTGGCTATTGCAACGCCCTTTGTTCCTTAGATATCTAGCGCTTGTTCAGGAAGATCTCACGGCTGCATATGCCCGCGACCTTCGTAAGTGGCTCATCATCGCGCCCGTGATCGGCTTGATCACTGGCCTGGTGATCACTGGCATCGTCGTAATCATCCTTGGGAAGTTGTGGCCCGCAGTGCTGGGCTACTACCTGCGCCATCACTGGGCGATTGCGCCGGGATTGGTTCTGGGATTCGTCGTCACCGGACTCATTATGCAGTTCCTTACTCCGGACCCTAACGAACATTCCACGGAAGAAATTATCCGGTCCTATCATGAGCACGAGGGCAAGATCGACACGCGATTCTTCGTGCCCAAGATGGTTGCCGCCATTACGACTGTTGGATTTGGCGGCAGTGCCGCGCTCGAGGGCCCCAGCATCTATGGCGGCGGAGCGATCGGCTCCTGGCTTTGGACGAAGTTGCGGCGTCTGGACCTCGATGATCGGGACCGCCGGATCATGCTGATCTGCGGCGCGGCGGCGGGCATGTCCGCGGTATTTCGGGCACCGCTCACGGGCATTGTGTTCGCATTGGAAATGCCCTACCGTGACGACCTTGCCCACGAAGCCCTGCTGCCATCGCTGATCGCGTCAGTCATGTCCTTTGTGACGCTCAGTTCCTTTCTGGGGTCCGCGCCGCTTTTCGATTTTGCCGGCTCGCCGGGGTTTGCCAGCAGCGACCTCTACTGGAGCGCTCTGCTCGGCCTGATGGTTGGGCTGATTGCCATGGTATTCGTCATTACCTTCCGGCGGGCTCGCAGTTTCTTTGTGGCATGGTCGTTGCCGCATTGGCTGAAGCTCGCGCTCGGCGGCTTACTGACGGGACTTTGCGGTCTGCTTTTCCTGCATATCTACCCCGGTAATCTCGTACCTATCGGCCCGAACTACGAGGCGGTGGCAGACATCCTGAGCACGCACCACAGCACTTCGCAACTTCTCACTTTTAGCGTGCTGAAGCTCGCCGCGACGCTCTTTACCCTCGCTGCCGGCGGCGTAAGCGCCATGTTTGTTCCGCTGTTTCTTACCGGCGGGAGCATCGGAACAGCCTTCGGGCAATCGCTTGTTCACAGCTCCAGCCTCGATCTTTATGCCGCCGTCGGTATGGCCTCGTTCATTTCCGCGGGCTATAAGACGCCACTGGCTGCCGTGGTATTTGTTGCCGAAGCTACGGGGGGCCATGCTTTTATCATCCCAACTCTCATCGGAGCGGCGGTGGCCTACGTGGCCTCAGGCGACGCGTCTGCTTCAGGCGACCAGCGTCTGCACGAAGGTGCGGAGGATTAAGGTGAAGGTCTCGGCGCCGCGATTCCAGGACCGCGATCTAGTGCGCCTGAGTCTACGGCTTCTTCTGCGCCGCCTCGATCAGGGGCCGCAAAGCTTCCGCAGAGACTCCTAGTGTGCCCCCGGAGAATCCGTCAATGTAGGCGGAGTTCACGCCGATCACCTCGGCGTTGGAGTCAAACACCGGTCCGCCACTGCCGCCGTGGGCCGTGGGAGCATCGTAAATCAACTTGTCGCCGACCACATCGCCGAGATGCCCGCACGTGGTCGAGGGACGAATCAGCGACAGTGCTGCCAGTTCGCTGGCCGCCGTGATGTCGTTATGCCGGTACGCCAGCCTCTGGTAGATCCCGGTCGGCGACTTGGCCACCATTCCCGCAATTCCCATGGGATAGCCGAGGACCGTCACCAGTTCGCCGGGTGCGGCGACTCCCTTAGCCAGAGGCAGCGCCGCTAGTCCACGCACCGCTTGTTTGTTCTCGATCTTCAGCACGGCCAGGTCGCTGGTAGAAGAGACCGCGCCCGGCGTCAGGTCCACGGGCGTTACCGAGTTCGGGAAAAAGACAACTAAACTTTCCAGCATGGGCGTTGCGCCCTCCTGGATCAGCCCTTCCGCCTCGCTGTCGCCATACCATGGCTCGGCCACATGCCGGTTGGTAGCCAGCAGTCCGTCACCTACCAAGAACCCGGTTCCCGAAACGCGGGCGCGAATGGTGGCTGGCTGGTTTGCGAAACCAACGTCGTACACGCCGTAAATGTAGCCGATGGAATTGCGGTACCGGCTGAGCACAAGCGCAGGCATAGCCTGCTCTTTTTCGAGCTGCGCCACCTGCTGCCTGAGCTGCGTGACCTGCTTCTGCAGTTCATCGGGCTGCACGCCCTCGGTCGTGACTGGGGCGTAGTAATGGAACATGGCCACGGCGCCGACCAGCAACACTATCGCAAGCACGGCCTGCACCATCTGCTGCCAGCTGTCGCTAACCGGGCTCGGCTCCCGCGGAATTTCCGGTGCGGACATGAGTGGTCATCTTCCCTTGTCTGCCAAGGCTTTGCCACGGTACGGAAGGCGATGAACAGGGGATACTGAGAAAATGAGAAAATTCTTAAGCTGAACGTGCGGGTAAGATAGGACCTTCGGGACTGAAAGGAAAGCACTTAGCGGCTTGCTGTTGCTGAGAGGTTAAGGCTTGCCGATTCCCAGCCGCTTGGCCATTTGCTCGTAGAGAAACCCCTTGCCGGGAACGTAAGGTTGCACCCACTCGCCATCAATCACGAATTGTGGGATGGCCTGCTTGCCAGCGTGCTTGACGACTTCTTCCAGAGCTCCCGGCGTGGTTTCGACGTCGACATCTTTGTAGGGAATATTGTGCTTGGCCAGAAAGCGCTTGGCCTCGCGGCAATCGGGACACCACGCTGCAGAGTAAACCGTTAGCTCCATTGCTAAACCCGCTCCAGTTGAGCCACCGTGCGCTCGTTGACCAGGTTGCCGGTGTTCAGGGTTGAAGCCGGCTCAAACAGCAGAATCCAGCATTCTTGGTCTGCAACGGGACGATGTTCCACGCCGCGCGGAATGACGATAAACTCGCCTTCCTCGATCCACTCATGCCGGTCGAGGAACTCCATGCGGAACCGTCCCTTGACCACCAGAAACATTTCATCTTCATTGTCGTGATGATGAAACACGAACTCGCCCTTAGTCTTGACCAACTTCACCATCTGGCCGTTGAGCTCGCCGGCGATGTGGGGCTTGTAGTATTCCGAAATCTTGGCGAATTTGTCCGCGATGTTGACTTTGTCCACAGCGTTCCTCTTAGGTTAAGCGTAGCGTTCGTGAATTCATTGAAGATCGACTCGGTAGAAAAAAGCAAAGCCGCCAGCTCGCGCTGACGGCTGAAAAGCTAATGGCTGAGAGCTTAGCTGTTCTCGTACAGTAACACACCCTCGGTCTTTTCCGCGTCCACCGGACGGTAGAACAGCTTGTTGTCTTCGAGGAAGACCTCGATGAACGCCGGACGCGTAGTGATGGTGCCCTGAATCAGCGCCTCCGACAGCGGGTCTTCAATGTATTTCTGCAGCGCCCGTCGCAGCGGCCGCGCTCCGTAGGTGCGGTCGGTGAGCGTCTGGTTGAGGATCCACTTCTTGGCCTCATCCGCGACCGTCACTGTGATCGACTTCTGCGCCAGGTTGGTGTTGAGCTGCGTAACCATGAGTTCCAGAATCTGGATCAGGTCGGCCTCGCTCAAAGCCAGGAACAGAATGATCTCGTCCAACCGGTTCAGGAATTCTGGATTGAAGGTTCGCTTGACCTCGCCCTTCACCAGTTCCTCGACCTTGCCGGAAACCATTTCATCTTTCGTCGACTGGAAGCCAAAGCCTTCACGCTTCTGCAGGTGCCGCGCCCCGATGTTCGAGGTCATGATGAGGATCGTGTTCTTGAAGTCGACCGTGTTGCCGAGACCGTCGGTAAGCTGGCCGTCTTCGAAAACCTGAAGCAGGATGTTGAAGACATCGGGATGTGCCTTCTCGATTTCGTCAAGCAGAACGACGGAATATGGCGCTCTCTTGACGCGCTCGGTCAGCTGGCCGCCCTCTTCGTAGCCCACATATCCCGGAGGCGAGCCGATCAGCTTTGAGACCGAGTGCTTCTCCATGAACTCCGACATGTCGAAGCGGACCAAAGCTTTTTCCGTTCCGAACATGAATTGCGCCAGCGTGCGCGCAACTTCTGTCTTGCCGACGCCGGTCGGGCCCAGGAAAAGGAACGAGCCGATCGGACGGTTCGGATTTTTCAAGCCGGCGCGCGAACGCCGGATGGCCCGGGCCAGCGCGCTGATCGATTTATCCTGCGAGATAATTCGCTTGTGCAGCTCTTCCTCGATGCGCAGCAGCTTCTGCGTTTCTTCTTCTTTGATCGAGGTGATGGGAACGCCGGTCCAGCGCGAAACCACATCTTCGATATCCTCGCGGCCAACTACGCCGGTAGAAGATTCATCCAGATGATATTTCTCGCGCAGCGCCCGCAGATTCTCGCGCTCTTTGCGTTCTTCATCCGAGTAGAAACGAGCCTTCTCGAACTCATGGTTCGCGATGGCGTTTTCCATACGGTGCACGATGAACTTGATCCGCTTCTGCACTTCCGAGATTTCCTCCGGCTGCGAAGTCTGGCGCAGCTTCACCCGCGCTCCCGCTTCATCGACCAAATCGATCGCCTTATCGGGCAAGAAGCGGTCGGGAATGTAACGGTTCGAGTGCGAGACCGCGAAGTTGATGGCATCGTCGGTATAAGTGACGGCGTGGAACTTTTCGTAGCGGTCCTTGATGCCGAACAGAACTTTCACCGCGTCCGCCTCGTTCGGCGGAGGAACTTTTACGGCCTGGAAACGGCGCTCGAGCGAACGATCTTTCTCAATCGACTTCCGGTATTCACCCGGGGTGGTTGCTCCAATACACTGAATCTCGCCGCGCGACAGAGCTGGTTTGAGGATGTTCGCGGCATCGAGCGACCCTTCCGCCGATCCCGCGCCCACTAGGGTATGCAGCTCATCAATAAAGATGATGGAATTCTGCGACTCCATCAGTTCTTTCATAATGGTCTTCAGCCGCTCCTCGAATTGTCCGCGATACTTCGTTCCGGCGACGATCAAGGAAAGATCGAGCGCCAGAATTCGCTTGTCGGCGAGGAACGACGGCACTTCTCCGTCGGCGATGCGCTGCGCGAGGCCTTCGACGATCGCGGTCTTGCCCACGCCCGGCTCGCCGATCAGCACGGGATTGTTTTTTGTGCGGCGGCACAGAATCTGGACCACGCGTTCCAGTTCGCCGTCCCGGCCGACCAGCGGATCGAGCTGGCTATCCATTGCGGCCTGCGTAAGGTCGCGCGAAAACTCGCTCAGCAACGAAGACTCGCGCTGCCGCTGCGGCTGGGCTTTTTCCTGGCTGGTGCGCGCCAACTCTTCGCGGATAGTCGCTAGCCGCAGACCACGCTCGTGCAGAATCTCGGCGGCAAAGCACTTCTCTTCTCTTAGTAAGCCTAGGAGCAAATGTTCGGTGCCGATGTGACGGTGCGAGAGGCGCTCCGCCTCTTCCGCGGCATAGGCCAGCACGCGCTTGCATTCGTTGCTCAGCGGAAGATCGACTGAGGTGGAAACCTTTTCGCGAATGGTGGTGTGACCCTCGATCTGCTTGCGGATGGATTCGACCGAGGCGTGCGAGCGCAGGAATCGATTAGTCAGGGCTTTGTCTTCGCGCAGAAGCCCCAGCAGCAGGTGCTCGGTCTCTATATAAGGAGACCCGAACTGGCTTGCTTCGTAGCGCGCAAAGAAAATCACGCGCCTGGCTTTCTCCGTATAACGTTCAAACATAATGCCCCTTCCCCCTGAACCCTTCCGGCCGAGAAGGCTTGACCTCGCTCGACCCTACCTAAAACCTGGCCCGGTGGTGGTGCGATCTTTCTTGCTTGCCATCACCGTTCCATTATGCAATCAAACAACCATCGTCCCAAGTACCCGAACGTTTTTATTATGTTACCGAAGGAACCTGTTCAAGTCTCCCTGGGCCGCCGATGATTGTCAGTTTCTTGCACACTGTCTTACTAATCTTTATCTTAACTAATGCCACCTTACCTGCACCGCCTCCTATACCGGCAACGACTCCGGCCTGATCTCTTCCACCCGTCCCGTCCCCAGCCGCAACACCCGATGACAACGCCGCGCGAATGACAAGTTATGCGTTGCAATCAGGGAGGTGAGCTGGTGCTCGCGATGTAATCGCGCGATCAATTCGAAAACCGCTTCCGCCGTCTGTCCATCGAGGTCCCCGGTAGGCTCATCCGCAAGCAACAGTTTTGGACCCGTAATGAGCGCCCGTGCCAGAGCCACGCGCTGTTGCTCGCCGCCCGAAAGCTCTCCCGAGCGATGATGCGCACGCTGCTCGAGCCCTACCTCACGCAGCCAGCGTAAAGCTTCCGGCGCCGCCTCCGCCCAGGTGCGTCCCCGCACCAGCAGCGGCATTGCCACGTTCTCTGCGGCCGTGAACTCAGGCAGCAGATAATGAAACTGCCAGACAAAGCCCGCTTCGCAATTGCGAAACTTCGATGCTTCGTCCGCCGACAACGAGTTCAGTCGCAATTGGGCGCAGTATACGTCACCTGCGGAAGCATGATCAAGAGCGCTGAGTATGTGCAACAAGGTACTCTTCCCCGCTCCCGACTCGCCCACGATCGCTAGCATCTCGCCGCGCTTCACCTCAAACGACAAATTTTCAAAGAGCACCAGGTCCGATTCGCCCGACCGGAAAACCTTCTTCAATCCTCGAACCCGGAGCAGCGCTTCTTGTTCCGCCACGTATCCGGCCACCTGCTCCGTTAGATGCACTCTGCCTCCGAAGGGTCCAATCGCCCCCGCTGAGCCTTCTGCTGGCCGCAGGAAATAGCCGAATGGCCATCTTCTCACATCGGAACCCAAGCTCCGCCATGGCACGTTCGAACCATACGGAACCTGAACCAGAAACATCCACTGAAAACTGTACTTGGAAACTCGTCGCCGCGATGTGACCGGCATCACGCGTCGGTATGGACGGTCTAGACTTCAACCTTAGATTCGGTGCCGGCGAGGCTGCGCAGAGATTCCCCGTAAGGAGCGCGGGCGATGCCGCGCTCAGTGACGATCGCGGTCACGTACTTCGCGGGAGTCACGTCGAACGCGGGGTTTTCGATGGAAACGCCATCCGGAGTCATCTGTTTCCCGGCAATATGAGTGACTTCCTTCGCGTTGCGCTGCTCGATGGGAATGGTGGTCCCGTCAGCAGTGGCGAGGTCGACGGTCGAAATCGGCGCAGCCACGTAAAAGGGGATGCCATGCTCTTTGGCCAGAATGGCGACCGTGTAGGTTCCGATCTTGTTGGCGACATCACCGTTGGCCGCGATTCGGTCCGCGCCCACCACGATGGCTCCGATCTTGCCCTGCTTCATCATCTCGCCGGCCATGTTGTCAGAGATCACCGTGGTCGGGATGCCGTCCTTCATCAGTTCCCACGCCGTAAGCCGCGAGCCTTGCAGGAAGGGCCGGGTTTCGTCGGCGTAGACGTGAATCTTCTTGCCTTGCTCGACCGCCGCGCGGATCACGCCCAGCGCCGTGCCATACCCGGCCGTAGCCAGGGCGCCGGCATTGCAGTGCGTCAGCACTCCGCCTGCGCTCGGCATGAGCGTGGCGCCGTGGCGCCCCATGGCCTGGTTGGCAGCGATGTCTTCGGCGTGCATGCGTTGCGCTTCTTCGATAAGGTCCTGCTTGATTTGCGCGACAGGACGAATGCGCACGCGTTCAAACTTCTCCTGCATGCGGCGAATGGCCCAGAAGAGGTTGACGGCGGTCGGCCGACTCTTGCCGATCACGTCGCAAGCCTGGTCAAGGTCGCGTTTCAGTTCGCTCGTGGTTTCCGCTTTGGAGTTCTTGGCCGCCAATGCTATGCCCATGGCTGCGGCCACGCCGATGGCCGGCGCCCCGCGCACCACCATGTTCCGGATGGCATCGGCGACCTGCTCGTGCGTCTTGCAGTTAACGTAGGTTTCTTCCGTCGGCAGCTTCGTCTGATCGATGAAGCGTACGCCCTGGTTAGTCCATTCGAGAGTTTGGATCATGAAATCTTTATTCCTTCAGTTCTGTGCGCGGCGCAGCGGTTTCTTGGAGCATTGGTCACTGCCGGCCGCCCGCAGACTTCGCAGCTAGCCGCGACCGCAAAAATTACAGGAGCCGTGTCCTCCATTTGCGAAACATGTTCCGCGCGAACATCGCGGGCGGTAAAGATAGAAACGAACGGCGCTGGAGCCGCTGCCTTCTCAACATTAGGCCTGCCCTTAGCCTCTTCGCGCTCGACCAGGCACATGGCGCCAACCACCTGAAATCCAAATTCGCGGGCTGCTTCGATCGCTTGCACCGTGGACGCTCCGGTGGTGCAAACATCGTCGACAATCACCACGCGGGCGCCCTTCTCGCGAAAACCTTCAATGCGCTGTCCGGTTCCGTGCTGCTTTTCGGCCTTGCGCACCAGAAAGCCGTGCAACTCACCGCTCACTACTGAAACCGCCACTACGATGGGATCGGCTCCCATGGTGAGGCCGCCGATGGCTTGCGGCTTCCACTCCCGCTTCCGGATTTCGTCTAAAAAAACCTCGCCAGTCAAGCGCGAGCCTTTGGCATCCAGAGTGGTCGTACGGCAGTCGATGTAGTAGTCGCTCGTACCGCCGGAAGAGAGCTTGAACTCGCCCAACCGGAAGGATTTGGAAGCGAGCAAGCGCAGCAGCTCCTGACGCGAGGAACGCATGAATGCTTACGATATCACGGAGAATCGGCCTGCGTCCGGGCTCCAACTGAGCCCCAGTCTCCGGCTTCAGACAGTCAGGCGTGATAACCTGAATACACTTCCTTCAACGACTTCGAGGTTTGAAATTGCAGAGTGCGCGAAAGCTTTTTTTCTTTGTTCTGGCCGGTCTCTTTCTCATAAACATAAGCGCCGTCAGTCTGGTTTCGACCGCGTTCGCCGAAGGCACGCGCACATGGGAGCAGTCGAAATTTGACGAACTGACCAAGGGCACGGCTACGGGTGTAGCCATTCGCAGCGAGGGCGGCCTGGAACTCGCGCCAACCTTCAAGAGCTTATATGCGACGCCCTCCACCTATATCTGGTCGATTGCATCCGACGATGCTGGCAACGTCTATGTAGCGGCAGGAGCGCCCGCTCGCGTATACCGCATCACGCCCGACGGCAAGGCAACAATCATTTTCGAGCCCAAGGAACTCCAGGTGCAGGCGCTGCAAACTGGCCCCGGAGGCGCCATCTACGCGGCCACCGCTCCCGATGGCAAGGTATACAAGCTGGAACACAGGTCCGAAACCAAGTCGCGAGCGGACTCCCAGCGGGGAACTGCTTCCGACAAAAAAGATAAAGACAACGCTGCCGACGACAATGACGCGGCCAAATCCGCCATCGATCCCTCGTGGAGCTCGTCCGTCTATTTCGAGCCGGGTACGAAATACATCTGGGACCTCGCGTTGGACAAGGCTGGCAATCTCTACGTAGCCACCGGCGATCATGGAGAAATCTACCGGGTCACGCCGAAAGGTGAGCACTCGGTCTTTTTCAAGAGCGATGAAACTCACATTCGCGTGCTCGCCTTCGATGCGCGGGAGAATCTGATCGCGGGTACAGATGGCAGTGGACTGATCTATCGCATCTCTCCCGCAGGCGAGGGATTCGTGCTGTACAGCGCTCCCAAGAAAGAAATTACGGCCCTGGCGCTGGATCATGCGGGAAACATCTACGCGGCCGCAGTCGGCGAAAAGCGCAGCGGCGGAGGACCAGGCGGCGCCGCTCTGGCTGCAGCTCTTATGAACCTGGGCGCAAACCCACCCACGGCGGCGACGACCCCGCAAACTCCAGGAATTACGGTGACGCCCGCCCCTAGCGTGCCGCAGATGACAGGTCCGTTTCCATTTCCGGGCGGTGGGGCCAGTAGCGGCTCCGATGTGTATCGCATTGCGCCGGATGGTTCCCCCACAAGAGTCTGGTCGTCCCACGAAGACATCGTGTATGCCCTTGCATTTGATTCTCAAGGGCGTTTGCTGGCCGGCACAGGCAATCGCGGCCACATTTTTGCCATCACCGGCCAGGATGATTTTTCCGATCTGCTGAAAGCCCCGGCATCGCAGGTCACCCGATTTGCCAAGGCTCCGGGCGGTGGCTTGTATGCCGCGACTAGTAATCTGGGAAAGGTTTTTGTGCTGGGACCGGGCCCCGAGGCCGAAGGCACCTACGAGAGCGACGTGTTCGACGCCAGGATTTTCTCCCGCTGGGGGCGGGCCGAGTTTCGCGGCACCGGCAGCGTGGATCTGTATGCGCGCAGCGGCAATGTAGATAATCCCGATCGCAACTGGAGTCCGTGGAAAAAGATCGATCTGGCCGCGAACTCTGAAACCGGCATCCCCGCGGCACGCTACGCCCAGTGGAAAGCCGTGCTGCGCGCGGGAACCGTGGCGCCGGGAGTGGACAGCGTCGCGCTGAATTATCTGCCGAAGAATGCCGCTCCTGAAATCGATGACGTAACCGTACAAGTCGGTGTGAAGTATCAGCCTATGCCGAAAATATCGGGCAACGCCATGGGCACGGATTCCGGCGGATCGTCTTTCAGCGGATCGTCCTTCGGCGGATCCGGCCAGCATTTCGAAACTCCGCCGCCCAGTTCGCACGATCGTGACTCGATCGGAGTAAAGTGGAGCGCGCACGATGACAACGACGACCAGCTCGTGTACTCCATCTACTACCGCGGCGACGGTGAGATGCGCTGGCTGCTGCTCAAAGACAATCTCACCGATAAAGCATATTCGTTCGACGCCAGCCTGCTGCCGGATGGAGGCTACACGGTGAAGGTGGTTGCTTCCGATTCGCCGTCGCACTCACCCGGTGAGGCGTTGACGACATCCAAAGAAAGCCGCCGGTTTGAAGTGGACACGACTCCGCCGCGCATCGAAACTCTAGCTGCGTCCATCGAAGCCAAAGAGATTCATGTCACGTTCCGTGCGGTCGACGGTTTCTCTCCTATCAAGCGAGCAGAATATTCTGTCGATGCCAGCGACTGGAAGTACGTAGAGCCGGTCGGCCAACTCTCCGACGCCAGGACCGAGAACTACGATTTCAAGGTCACGCCCGAGGCCGCGAAAGATGGCGGGGCTTCTTCCGAGCACGTGGTCGTGGTGCGGGTCTACGATCGCTACGACAACATGGGCGCTGCCAAGATATTGGTCCGTGGGAAATAGAAAGCTCTAGACCGAACCTAGGAGATCGTCAATGCATCCTCTCCGCCGCTTCCTCTGAACATTCTTCTGACAAACTATTCATGCCATCGAGTTCTCCGGCGTGGCGCAACTCAGGAAATTTCCAAGCCCAGAGAGCAATCACCACCAGCGTCCCCACTCCGCCCAGTAACACGGCGGGAACCGTGCCGAACCATTGCGCTGTTAGCCCGGATTCAAACTGCCCAAGTTCGTTCGATGTTCCGATAAAAACCATATCGACGGCCATCACGCGCCCCCGCATCTCGTCGGGAGTGCGCAACTGCACCAGCGTCGCGCGAATGATGACGCTAACCATGTCGGCCGCACCCAGGCAAATCAGCGAAACCAATGACAGCACCAGGCTGGTCGAGACCCCAAACAGAATGGTGCAGATCCCGAATCCGGCCACCGACCACAGCAGCGTAGGCCCCGCGCGACCGCGCAGCGGACGATGCGCCAGCGCCACCGCCATCACCGCCGCGCCCACTCCAGGTGCAGTCCTGAGCAATCCCAGTCCCCAGGGTCCGGTGTGAAGAATCTCTCGCGCATAAACTGGAAGCAGAGCGACCGCCCCGCCGAGCAGAACTGCGAAAAGGTCGAGTGAAATCGCGCCCAGAATCAGCTTCTCGCGCCAGATGAAGTGCAAACCGGCGAAGACAGTCTTCAGAGTCGTCGGTTCACGTCGCCGCGTCTGCGGACGCGTCTTAATACGGAACATGGATAACAGCGCGCCCACCGCAGTCACCATGGCAGCCGCATAAACCGCCGACGGCCCGCGGAAAGCCGCGTACAGAATTCCGCCGAGAGATGGTCCAAGAATCGTTGCAGCTTGAAAGGTCGTGGCGTTCCACGCCACCGCATTGGCGAAATGTTCCTCGGGAACAAGTTGCGGCAGAATCGCGCGACTTGCGGTCCCGTTGAACGAGCGCACCACTCCCAGCAGAATCAGAGCGACATAGATGGACCGAACTGAATGCCCGTCGCGCACTGCGATAATCAGCAGAAGGCCCGAGCAGAGCGCGTATCCCGCATAGCAGGCGCCCAGCACCTTGCGCCGTTCGAACCGGTCAGACGCGTGTCCGGAAACGAGAAACAGGAGGATGCCCGGAAGAAACTGCGCCAGGCCGACCAGCCCCAGGTCGAGGGCGCGCTTGGTGATGTCATAAACCTGCCATCCCACCGCGACGGCCTGCATCTCGACAGCGGCAACGATGAGGAAACGCGCAATCTGAAACAGCAGGAAGTCTGGATGAGTGAAAGCGATGCGTCCAGCTCTGGGGTCGGCAAGCGCGGACATGGACTTCTAATGTGCCACAGACAACGAGGATGTGCACGAGGCAGAACGACAAAGGTGGCGTTAGTCGCTGTGGCTTCTGTTCGGGCTAGCTCTGGCCGGCGCCAGTCTGCCGCGCTGTTGCGGAAAAAAGTTCGACGCGGTTTCTCCCATTCTTCTTGGCGGCATACAGGCTGACGTCCGCCTCGTGCAGCAAGTCCGCTACCGTATGATCGCGCACCGCGGAGGTCACAGCCACGCCCATGCTCACCGTCGCGGAAGTCGTACCGAACGGAGTAACGATTGGATCCTTCGCCACCAGGTTTCGGACTTCATCGGCGCGGCGGGCTCCGACAGTCAAATCGCACCCGGGTAGAATGATCAGAAATTCTTCGCCGCCGTAGCGGCCCACGACGTCATAGGGGCGCAAGTCCATCTTCAACCGGCGCGCGACTTCTTTCAGAACATCATCGCCCGCTGCGTGACCGAGGGAGTCGTTGATGCGTTTGAAGTGGTCAATGTCGGCCATGATCAGCGTGGCTGGCTTGCCTTCGCGGCCGCTGCGCGAAAACTCCTTCTCCACGGCTGCAAGAATTTCCGCTCGGTTCAGAAGATTCGTCAGAAAATCGTGCGTGGCGGCGAAACTCAAAGATTGCTGCAGTTCCAGAATTCTCTTGCCCGCCATGATTCTCGCGCGCAACTCGGAAGGATCCACGGGCTTGGACAGATAATCATCCGCACCGGCTTCCATGGCCAGCAGCAGGTCCTGCTTTCGATTCCTGGCCGTAAGCATCACGGTGTAGATGTAAGGTGCCCGCGTTCCCATTTTTCTGATGCGGCGGCACACATCGATCCCGTCCAGACCCGGCAGCATCCAGTCCAGCAGCGCCATGTTCGGAGGCTCTGGGCCTTCCAGCAGTTTCACCGCTTCCGTGCCGCTACCTACCGCCAGATAGTCGAGTCCCCAATCGGCCAGGTAGCCGCCCACCTTGTGCCGTTCAATGTAGGAATCTTCGACCAACAAAATCTTCATAACATCACGCCCTGTGCGGATGTTGGCGGTTTCTGAGAATCTTCACAAGATCACCAGTGAGGAACGAAAGACGCTGAACTTCTGCGGCAGCGCAAAACGCCGACTCGTCTTTTGAGAAACGCGACTCGCTTTCCCAGTAGAATCGAGGCATGGAGCAGACACTGCGGACCGTCGGCTGGATCGCCTGCGTTATCTATTCGACGATTCCCAGCTTCTGGCTGCTGATTCATCCCCGCGTGGAGTACTGGCGCTCGCGGCGGCGTTCCCCGTATCGAATCCTGTTGCCAGTGTCGATCGCAATGTGGGTGCTACTGGCTGCTGTGACCGAGCCCTGGCGCGACCTGACTTTCTTTCACAGCACCCTCTATCATCGCGCGTGCTGCTGGATTCCGGCAGCCGCACTGTTTGGTGCGGGACTCGTGCTCTACAAACTCTCTGGTATCGGCTTCAGCCCGGCACAGCTCGGCGGTCTGCCGGAAGTTCTGCCCGGTCATCGCCAGCAGCGCCTGGTGACGACGGGCATTCGCGGGCACGTGCGCCATCCAGTCTATCTAGGCCATCTCTGCGAGATGCTGGCCTGGAGCATCGGCACTGGCCTCGCGGTCTGCTGGGCGCTGACAGCGCTCGCAATCATCACAGGCGCAGTAATGATCAACATGGAAGAGAAGGAACTGGAGAACCGCTTCGGAGAAGAATACCGTCAGTATCGAACGAGGGTGCCCGCGGTTCTGCCAAAGACAACGCTATAATCCGACTTAGCTGAAAGCTGAGAGCTGACAGCTAAAAGCCTCCATGCGCTTTGAACTCTTCATCGCCACCCGCTACCTGCGCGCCAAGCGCCGTCAAGCGTTCATCGGCATCATCACCGGCATCTCGATTGCCGGAGTAGCCGCGGGCGTAGCCTCGCTGATTGTCGCGCTCGCCATCAACAACGGTTTCCGACAGGATTTGCAGGATCGCCTCATCGGATCAAGTTCCCACATCAGCCTGCTGCGCATCGCCGATGACGGCATCAAAGATTGGCCGCCGCTGCTCGAACGTCTTTCCAAACAACCGCATGTCGTTGCCGCCGCTCCTGCAATTTTTGAGCAGGTCCTGATCTCCCGCGGACCGCGAGCCCGCGGCGCCGTCCTCAAGGGAATGATTCCATCGTATGAGCGCAAGGTCGGCGATTTACTCAGCACGATCAAAGAAGGTTCAGCAGCCGCCCTCGACGAAACCAGTTCCGAGCCAGAAAAAGGTAATGTGGGGACGGCCGCCTCGGCTATCCAGGGAGCGCCAGCGGCCGAGGCGCCGGAGACCGGCGACCTTTCCGATTCCCTCGCCACCATCCGCGAGCGCGTAGCCGCCATGCCTCCGATCATCCTCGGCAAAGATATGGCTGACAATCTGGGCGCAACCGTCGGCTCGGTTGTCCTGGTCACCAGCCCACAAGGCGAATTGACACCCTTCGGCATGGTGCCCAAATACAGCCGCTTTCGAGTGGCGGGAATTTTCAACTCCGGCTTCTACGATTACGACTCGTCCTGGGCTTTTACACGGCTCTCCGACGCGCAGCGCCTGTTCGGCCTGGGCGACCTGATCTCGGTGATCGAGTTCAAGGTTGACGACATCTACGCCGCTGACCGCATCGCGCGTCAACTGGAGGAGGCGGCCGGTCCCGGTTTCATGACCACCAACTGGAAAGAACAGAACAAAGCTCTATTTCACGCGCTGAACATGGAGCGCCTCGTCACCTATATTACGGTCGGCTTGATCGTCTTCGTCGCCGCGCTAAACATTCTGATTTCTCTGATCATGATGGTCATGGAAAAAACCAAAGACATTGCCGTGCTCATGTCGATGGGCACGCGCAAGTCGCAGGTGCGCAACATCTTCATCGCCCAGGGGGTGCTGATTGGCGTGATCGGCACGGCGATCGGCCTGCTGTTGGGGTATGCCATCTCCTACGCCGGCGGACACTATCACCTTATTTCGCTTTCCCCCGAGGTCTACTCCATCGACTACGTCCCCTTCGCGCCGCGCCTGAAAGATGGACTATGGGTCGTGCTGGTGGCCGTAGGAATTTCGTTTGTGGCAACGCTCTACCCATCATGGTCCGCCGGCAAAACCCTGCCCGCGGAAGCGCTGCGCTACGAGTAACGCGAGATCCGCTGTCCGCGCGATAAACTCCCTGTCATTCTGAGCGAAGGCGGTGCTTCGCGAAGCGAAGCACCGCCGCAGTCGAAGGATCCCTTTCGCCATCCGCTGCGATTGGCTTTGAAAGGCGTTCCTTCCAATGTTTTCCGACGTGGAACTTTTTTCCCGCGGCCGCCGTACAATTAATAGAAAAGATAAGGAGGCCAAATCATGTTCACTTTCCTCCTGTGGTGCATCCTCTTCGTACTCTGCTGGCCGCTAGCGTTGCTGGCGCTCGTTGCCTACCCGTTCGTATGGCTGCT
The DNA here is from genome assembly GCA_049673585.1 of Candidatus Sulfotelmatobacter sp. GTDB lineage: Bacteria > Acidobacteriota > Terriglobia > Terriglobales > Acidobacteriaceae > Sulfotelmatobacter. The sequence goes on from JBATXV010000030.1 coordinate 188,090, forward strand.
GCTGCTCCCGTTCCGCATTGTGGGCGTAGCCATCCACGGAGTGCTCGAGGTCATCTACCTCGCGATTACGCTTCCCTTCCGGTTGTTGGCTGCACCGTTTCGCATCTAGGCAGATCGTCGGACGCGTCGGACGTGTGGGATATTGCGGAAGAGCGGCGTTTCAGCACCCCTTAAATCACTTCGAAGAAGGGATTCAGCACCGGATCAACTCTCCATCACCTTCAAACCGCCGCTCACGATAAGCCTCGCCTCGGTCGCCCGCTGCACATCCTCCGCCGTCAATCCCGGAGCCACTTCCTCCAGCACCAGCCCCCGCTCCGTCACCCGGATATACGCCATCTCGGTCACAATCGTATCCACCACCTTCACCCCGGTAAGCGGCAGCGTGCACTTCGTCAAAATCTTCGGCGCACCCTCGCGAGTCGTATGCTCCATCGCCACCACCACGCGCCGGGCACCCGCCACAAGGTCCATCGCTCCGCCCATCCCCTTCACCATTTTCCCTGGGATCATCCAGTTCGCCAGGTTTCCCGATTCATCCACTTCCATCGCCCCAAGCACGCTCAAATCGACATGCCCGCCGCGAATCATGGCAAATGAATCGGCACTCGAAAAATACGACGTCCCGGCCATCTCGCTCACCGTCTCTTTACCCGCGTTGATCAAGTCGGCATCTTCCTCGCCCTCAATGGGATAAGGCCCGATCCCCAGCATCCCATTCTCGGACTGAAGAATCACTTCCATTCCCGGCGGAACATAATTCGCAATCAGCGTAGGCATTCCAATGCCCAGGTTGACATAGAACCCATCCCGCAGCTCCAGCGCAATGCGCTTCACGATGCGCTCGCGCTTGTCGGCATCTTTGCCAGGCCTATGCATTGTCTTTCCTAGTTCCGTCATCCTGAGCGTAGCGGATGGTTCGCGAAGCAAGCCATCCGCGAAGTCGAAGGATCCCTAGCAGCCCAACGCTACCGTTAGCTCATCTGGGAGTTCACTCGGTACTTTCAACACGCTTTCCTCACCGTCCGCTTCTCAATCCGCCGCTCGTACATCTCACCTTGAAAAATCCGCTTCACGTAAACCGATGGAGTATGCACGAGATCCCCGTCGAGCTCGCCAGCATCAACCAGTTGCTCGACTTCGGCAATCGTAACCTTCGCCGCCGTCGCCATGATGGGATTAAAGTTCCGCGCCGTCTTCCGGTAAACCAAATTCCCCATCCGGTCACCTTTCCACGCTTTCACAAAAGCAAAGTCCGCCTTTAACCAGCGCTCCATCACGTAGGTGCGGCCATCGAACTCGCGCGTTTCTTTTCCTTCAGCAACGACGGTTCCCACGCCCGTGGGAGTAAAAAACGCTGGAATCCCCGCGCCCGCCGCACGAATCCGCTCTGAAAAAGTTCCTTGCGGCACCAGATTGAGCTCCACCTTCCCTGCCAACACCATCGATTCCAGCAACTTGTTCTCCCCCACGTAAGTTCCAATATGCCGCCGAATCTGCCCCGCCGCCAGCAGCAGTCCGTTTCCCAACCCATCAACGCCGACGTTATTGCTGATGGTCGTCAGATTCTTCGATCCCTTCCGCACCAGCGCGCGAATCAGGTTCTCTGGGATCCCGCAAAGCCCGAATCCCCCGATCATAATGACCGAGCCATCTCGCACATCCCGAATCGCCTCATCCGCGCTGCCCACAACCTTATTCATAGCGTCCGCATTCTAGCGCAAACCCACCACGGAGACACGGAGTCGCAGAGGAAAACAGGAAAAGGCTTCACGCCGACAAACAATTCCCAGTTGATTTTCTCCGTGACTCTGTGTCTCCGTGGTGGGTGTTATTTCTTTCCAGCAGTCTTCTTCAACCCATGCGCCTGCTCAAACTCCTCGGCCAGCGCCCGCGTAGCCAGGTTCTCCCGGATGTGTCCCAGCCGCTGTTCCACCTTGAATAGCGCGCCCTCAATATTCTTCTTGTTGCTGATGGCAATATCCCGCCACATTGAATACGGACTCGCCGAAATCCGGGTCATCTCCCGCAGCGCGCGTCCGCCGGCCGGAAGCAGCGGCGCATCTTCTCCAAATTCCTCCACCAACGCCGCCGCCAGCGCCGTCGAAATCATTTGTGGCAAGTGGCTGATCCACGCACACAGCCGGTCGTGATCCTCCGCCGGCAGCATCGCAATGCGCGCCCCAATCTGATCGATCCATCCCGCAAATTCCGCGAAGATTCCTTCATTCAGGTTCTGTCCCGGCAGCGGAGTCAAGAACCAGACCGCATTCTGGAACAAATCGGCATCCGCATACTCCACGCCGCTGTGTTCCTTTCCCGCCATGGGATGCCCCGCCAGAAATCGCCTCCCAGCATTCTTACCAAATATTTTTCGCGCCTGCTCGACGACCGCCGTCTTCGTACTTCCCACGTCGGTTAGCAAAGTCGTGGCAGGCAGCGCCGGCCCCAGCCGTCCAATCAAATCCACAATCGCCAGCACCGGCGTAGCCAGCACCACCAACTGGCTGCCCCGCACCGCGTCCGCAGGCTCAACAAATCCCTTTTCAATCGCGCCGCACTGCTTTGCTTTCTTCAGCGCCGACTCGCGGTCACAACCAACAATCATTCCAGCGAACTTCCGCTTCCGCAGCGCCAGCGCAAACGACCCGCCAATCAGCCCCGTCCCAACAATCGTGATTTGCCGAATCGGCATAAAAAAATTGAGTAATCGGGTAATTTTGTAATTGAGTAATTTGAACTTCCCAGTGAACTTTATTCTCAAATTACAAAATCACAAAATTACCCGATTACCCAATTTTTCTTCCCACCGCAGGCGCAATCATCCGCAACTCATCCATCAGTTTTGCAAACTGCTCTGGAAACAGCGACTGCGCCCCATCCGACCAGGCGTTGTTCGGATCGCAATGCACTTCAATCAGCAGCGCATCGGCCCCGGCAGCCACCGACGCCCGCGCCATCGGTGCAACCTTGTCGCGGCGCCCCGTTCCATGCGACGGGTCCGCCGTCATCGGCAGATGCGACAGCTTGTGAATAATCGGAATCGCGGAAATATCCATCGTATTCCGCGTATAAGTCTCAAACGTTCGAATCCCGCGCTCGCACAAAATCACTTCATAATTGCCGCCCGCCATAATGTATTCAGCCGAGAGCAGCAGTTCCTCGAAAGTCGCAGCGATCCCGCGCTTCACCAGCACCGGCTTGCGCACTTTTCCCAGCTCGCGCAGCAGATTAAAGTTCTGCATGTTGCGGGCTCCCAGCTGAAGAATATCCACATAAGGAAGCATCATCGGAATCTGCGAGATCTCCATCACTTCGCTGATCACCAGCAGCTTGAATTTCTCTCCCGCCTCGCGCAGCAGCTTCAGCGCATCTTCCCCATGCCCCTGAAACGAGTAAGGAGAACTCCGCGGCTTGAACGCTCCTCCCCGCAGCACGCGCGCTCCGGCTTTCGCCACGGTCTCAGCCGTAGCAAAAAGCTGTTCCCGCGATTCCACCGAGCAGGGCCCGGCCATCACGACCACTTCGTTCCCGCCAATCCCAATTCCATTCGCCAGCTTGACGATCGTCCCCTCGGGACGAAAGCTTTTCCCCGCCAGTTTGTAAGGTGAACTGATGCGATGGACTTCCTGCACTCCAGGCAGCAACTCCAGAATGCGAATGTCAAAATCAATCCCTGCTCCCACCGCGCCCAGCACGGTTTGCCGCGCCCCGGTCGACCGGTGCACCTCAAACCCCATCTTCACCAGGTGCTCAATCACCTGCTGAATCTGTCCCTCATCCGCCACTTCCTGCATTGCCACAATCATAAGAAAATCTCTGTGCTAATCTTGTAGCCCTTAACAAGTCCTTGTCATTCCGAGCAAAGCGAGGAATCTGCTTCCGCGTCCACCACCGCGGATGCCGTCGACTAATCGTTCACATCCGAATCCAACTCCGTCTCCGCAGCCTTCACCCCATCTGCCTTGACCCCGATCCCTTCCTTCTGAATATTCCTCATCACATCCATGATCCGCTCAAAAATCCGGACCAGATCTCGACCCGGCAGCGGGCCTCGATTCATCCCTTGCACATTTTCAAACACAACCCGTTCCCGCTCGGGCTCATAAATCGGCAAATTCGTATCCCGCTTCAACCGCCCAATCTCCACCGCAGCCTGCGCGCGCTCGCTCAGCAACTCCACCAGCCGCCGATCAAGCTCATCAATCCTCTTCCGCCAATCCGCGATATCCATGAGGTTCTTATTCCAACTCTGTCATCCTGAGCGAGGATTGTGCTTCGCGACATCGAAGCGCAACCACGGTCGAAGGATCCTTAACTGCATCGCGTGCGGCCAGTCCCGCAAGGCATTTCCATCACACCCTGCCTTCTTGTTTCTCTCGGCATGAGATGAACTGAGCCCATCTAACGGTCGATGCCAACCAACTTCCCGACAAACACTCCCACAGCAGCCGCTTCCCGTCCTGGATTCCGCTCAATCGTTTCCACAATTGCGCTTCCCACCACAACCGCATCGGCAAACTTCCCGACTTCCGCAAACTGCTCCGCATTCGAAATCCCAAACCCAACCGCGACCGGCAACTTGGTGATCCTCCGCAACCGCCGCACAAGTTTCTGCGCATCATCGGCCAACTTCTGCCGCGCTCCTGTGACTCCCGTCCGCGAGACTGCATAAACAAATCCCCGCGAAGCCGCAGCAATCCGCTTCAAGCGCTCATCTGGACTGGTCGGTGCCGCCAGAAAGATCGGCGCCAAATCACGCGCCCGCATCGCACTGAGATATTCCTGCGCCTCCTCCACCGGCAAGTCCGTCACCAGCACTCCGTCCACTCCAGCATGCCGCGCGACCGTGCAGAATTTCTCCATCCCCATCCGCAGGATCGGATTCAAATACGAAAATACAATCAGCCCGGTGGATTGCGCATGCTGCCGCACCTCCGCAGCCAGCGTCAAAACCTGCGCCAGGCAAGTCCCATGCTTGAGTGCCCGCTCACTGGCCCGCTGGATCACCGGACCATCCGCCACCGGATCGCTGAACGGAACCCCTAGCTCAATCACATCCGCACCTGCCTCGATCGCCGCCAGCACGACGGCCCGCGTAGTCGCAAGGTCCGGGTCCCCGCAAGTCACATACACCACCAGCGCCGGCTTTTTATGAAAAGATAATGGCATGAAGAATTGAATCACCGACTCAATCCAACTTCAGATTCTCCCGCATGATCCCAATATCTTTATCCCCACGCCCGGAAATATTTACAACCACCACGTCAGATTTCTTCATCCCAGGCGCCCGCTTCACCACTTCAGCCACAGCATGCGCCGACTCCAACGCCGGAATAATCCCCTCCGTCCGCGCCAGCAAAGTAGTCGCCTCCAGCGCCTCCGCATCCGACGCCGGAACATATTCCGCCCGCCCCGCATCTCTCAAGGCCGCATGCTCCGGCCCAATCGACGGATAATCCAAGCCCGCGGAAACCGAATGTGTGCGAGCAATCTGCCCCGCCGAGTCCTGCAGCACGTAAGAATAAGTGCCCTGCAAAACCCCAGGAGAACCGCCGCGAAACCGCGCCGCATGATCTCCCAGCCCCTCGCCGCAGCCACCGGCCTCCACCCCAATTAACCGAACTTTCTTGTCTGTTATAAACTCGGTGAAAATTCCAATCGCATTCGATCCCCCACCCACGCAAGCGATCACAGCCGCCGGCAGTTTCCCCTCGGCCTTCAGAATCTGCGCCCGCGCTTCCCGGCCAATCACCCGATGAAAATCGCGAACCATCGTCGGATAAGGATGCGCGCCCAGCACGCTGCCCAATAAATAATGAGTAGTCCGAACGTTCGTAACCCAGTCGCGCATCGCCTCGTTAATGGCATCCTTCAAAGTCCGCGCCCCCGCGTCCACCCCGCGCACCTCCGCTCCAAGCAGCCGCATGCGGAACACATTCAACTCTTGCCGCCGCATGTCCTCGGTCCCCATGTACACGACACACTCGAATCCCAGCAGCGCGCAAACTGTGGCCGTAGCCACGCCGTGCTGCCCCGCGCCGGTCTCCGCAATCACCCGCCGCTTCCCCATGCGCTCAACCAGTAACCCCTGCCCCAGGCAGTTATTGATCTTGTGGGCCCCGGTATGCAGCAAATCTTCTCGCTTCAAATAAATCTTTGCCCCGCCCAACTTCTGCGTCAGCCGCCGCGCAAACGAAAGCGCTGTAGGACGCCCCGCGTAAGTGCGCAGCAACTCATCCAACCGCCGCTGAAACTTCGGATCGCGCTTAGCCTTCTCATACTCGCGCTCGAGTTCTTCAAGCGCCGCCATCAAAGTCTCCGGCACATACCGCCCGCCATAGACGCCAAACCGCCCGGGAACGTTCGCAGGACCATTACTGCGCTGGGTGCCCCGTCCTTCTCGCGTTTTTGGCGAGAGGGCGGGGATTTTAACTTTCATTCTCGTACTCGGAACCGTAGCCATGCCTAACTCGCCTTCCGATCCGCGTCCCGCACGGCCCTTACAAACGCCCGCACCTTTTCTGGATCTTTCTTTCCTGGTCGAGCCTCTACACCGGAAGCGACATCCACTCCAAACGGCTGGAACAGTCGCATTGCCTCCCGCACGTTTGCGGAAGTCAAGCCACCGGCTACGATCACGGGCACCGTCAAGCTGACCACCTGCACCATGTCGCGCGCCGCCGCCCAATCAAATGTCGTACCGGTGCCCCCTGCTGCTTCGTCGGATCGCGAATCTAGTAATATCGCGAAAATCTGCTCCCGAACATGGTCACTAATCAGGAACCCGTCCTTCAAAACGTCTCCATACACCATCGGAATCAGTTTCGAAGCACCCAAGGATTCTGTTGCCGGTCGCAGGTCTTCCCACATCACGTTGCCCGTCGACTTGCGACCATGCAGCTGCACGGCGCTCAAGCCCACCGCCAGTACGGTGTTACGGATCTGTTCCGACTCCAGATCCACAAACACTCCCACCCTCTCCACGCCCTCCGGCAACTTCCGCACAATTTCGCGCGCTGCCTCAACCGTAATCTTCCGCGGACTCTTCTCATAAAACACAAACCCCACCGCATCCGCCCCGGCCGCAACCGCCACCAGCGCATCTTCCAAATTCGTCATCCCACAAATTTTCACCCAGGTCATACGCACAATTGTCTGCAAAAGGTAAAAACCTTCGCGCAGGATCCGCTCACCGCCCGCTCGGGACTCGCAACTCGGTACTGGCCACTAAAGCCCGCAGCGCTTCTCCCGGCCGATCCGCCCGCATCAACGACTCCCCGATCAAAAACGCCTGATACCCCACCGCCCGCAGCCGCGCAATATCCTCTCCCGACCTAATCCCGCTCTCCGCCACCCACACCACATTCTTCGGAAGCCGCTCCGCCAGCCGCAAGGCTGTCTCCGAATCCACCTCGAACGTCCGCAGATTGCGAGTGTTCACTCCAATCAGATCGCACCCTGCATCCAGAGCCCGCTGCAACTCTTCCTCATCATGCACCTCGCACAGAACATCCAGCCCGTGTAATCCCGCGCCCAGCGCCAGCCTGTTCAATTCTGCGTTCGTCAAAGCCGCCACAATCAACAACACGGCGTCGGCTGAATTCGCCCGCGCCTCCAGCAGCTGAAATTCGTCCACAATAAAGTCTTTGCGCAGACAAGGAATTTTCACCGCAGCCGAAGCCAGCCGCAAATTCTCCAGCGACCCTTGAAAAAACTCTTCATCCGTCAACACAGAAAGTGCCGCGGCTCCCGCCGTCTCCAATTCCTTTGTCAACTCCTCCACGCAAAACTCCGCCCGGATCAATCCCTTCGACGGCGACGCCTTCTTCAACTCCGCAATAACCGCCACGCCAGCCTTGCTTTTTTCTTCTAGCGCCCGCCGAAACCCACGCGGCACGTGCTGTTCCGCCCGCTGCCCCAGCTCCCGCAAATCAGCAGTTTGTTTAGTCTCAAAGACTTTGCGGCGCGTAGAATCGACAATCTGGTCAAGAAAAACAGGCATACCGAGTGCCTCGAATTATACGGGAAGGAATGATTGGCCAAAGGAATGGCCACTCAGAAGGCAATTAGCGGCAGACGCCCTCGATCTCCTTATAAGGCTTCTCCGCGTGCTGCGGATACTTGATCTGCTTCACCTGCATCCACTGGTCGAGTAGCGTTCCCGCATCGTGCAACCCTACATCAGGATCGCCCTCATAGGCCGCGTCGCTCTCCGCTTCCTGCAGCGTCACCAGCTTGAATCCCTTCTTCTTCAGCAGATCTAATGCGTCCGGCAGAATAGTGCTGCTGAACGCCCCTAGATGCGTCAGCAGCACGTAGCTGATTTCATGCCCGTAAATCAGCTTCGCCTGCGCCCGCCCTAGGTCAAGAAATTCCGAAGCCGTATTCAGATAGCTCGACCGCAACCACTCAATCGATTTCGCATCTCCCTTAGCCACACACCGCGCGTAAGCCGTATTCCACAAGTAGTCTTCCCAATCCAACGTCACCTGCGCGATCCTGTAACCGTGCGCCTTCAAATAGGCCCGAATCGCTCGCCGTTTTTCCACTGTGTCTCCCTCATGCAGGTACGGATAGCGAAACCAGTGCCAATCATCTGCCCCTGCGCTCGGCGCCAGCAACTCCAGCACCGGCTCGTCCTCGTCGATCTCCCGCTCGAAGGCTTCGGCTGGGTTCTGCTCCAGATCCATGTGCGAATAGGTATGGTTTCCCACCGGCTCCGCCGCAGCCCACAACCTCAGAGCCTCGGCCCCATCGGCGTTTCCCTCCAGTTTCTTGGCATTGACAAATCCGTATACCGGAGGCACGTGCCGCTTCTTCAGAATCGCCAATACATTTTTGGTGTTCTCTGCCTGGGTAACTCCCGGCGGCAAAGTTCCGTTCAGGGGTAGATCATCCATGGTGATCGCCAACTTCTGCGCAACGCAAGAACCCGATAGACCGACAGAAAAGACAAACAGCAGCACGTTCTTACGTCCGATCAATCGCAGTGGATTTTTCATGACAAAGAGTTTACTTCTTCTGGCGAATAGATGCGCGGGTGGATGTAGGGGGAGATGCCTCGGCTGTCCGGCAGAGCGCAGCAGGGGCGCTGGGCTGTGGTTGTTCAGTTTCTTAATGGTGCCATCGAAGGGACTCGAACCCCCACACCGTTGCCGGTACATGGACCTGAACCATGCGCGTCTGCCAATTCCGCCACGATGGCAATCTGAATTGCAAGGCAGCGGCGGCCGTGAGGCCGCCGTCGGGAAGACCAACTCCTCTATTTTTGCAGCCCCGCCACAGGCTGTCAAACACCGGCGCGGTTGCCGAGGCCTGGAAGCCGAGGCCCGAAGCTTGGCTTACCCCAGCTTGGCCGTCATCGAAATCTTTGCATTCAGCACCTTCGACACCGGACACCCTTTCTCGGCCGCCTCCGCATACTTCTGAAACGCCGCTGCATCCGCTCCCGGAACCTTCCCCACCACATCGATGTGGCTCGATGTAATCGTCCACCCGGATTCCAGCTTCTCCATCGTCAGCGTCACGTTGGTGCTGATGCTCTCCGGCGTCAGATTGGCTCCGCCCAGTTGCGCTGACAGCGCCATCGAAAAACACGCTGCGTGCGCCGCCGCAATCAACTCCTCCGGATTCGTCCCCGGCCCACTCTCAAATCGCGAAGTAAACGAATACTGCGTATCTTTCAGCACCCCGCCCGGCGCCGAAATCGCTCCCTTCCCGTCCTTCAATCCGCCCTTCCACACGGCGCTAGCCTTGCGTTCCATCATGCTCTCCTGATCATGAAAAGAAAATTAAATCCCCGGCCATTGTAGACGGACATTGGCCAGGATGTCAGGCACCAGCCCGCCCGTACACAATCTTTCACACTCAATAAAAATCTGAGCAGCTCAAATAGAATCCGCACACGGGACAGCTCAATTTGCACCGGTTCTCCCTCAATTCCGCCGAGCAGTTCGGACAAAAACGCTCGGGATGCCCGGGCTTCGCTTCCAGCGGTTTCATCTCGGCTTGATTTCCTTCGCTCAAATCGATTGCCTTCAGGTTCATTCGCGCAACATACCGCCAAGCGCGCCTCAACACAAGTGGAAATCCATCTTCTACGGTCAGCACCCAAAACCAGCGAAGGCGCTTGGCCGTTGGGATTTCTCCATTCACATCCTCTTCACAAATCTTTGCTGCATCCACAGACCTTTTTGCGCTAGAATGCCCGTGCATTAAGAACGGCTTCCATACAGCCATGGACCGCTCTTGGCCTTCCCCCAGGAGGTAGTAGATGTATCGGCCCTATTCCAGTTCCTTGGCGGACTCTCGTCCGTTCTTGAACGTTGATTCCCTGATCCGTAACCTCGAGCAGGATTTCGTCACTTCCTTCAACACTGGGAACTACGATCAGGTAGCTGCTCTCTTCGCCCAGGACGGCACATTCATGGCGCCGCATCACGACCCGGCTTACGGCCCGAAGGCGGTCGAGCGCCTGCTCCGCCAGTTCGCGGAATCGGGATACGAGGACCTGCGCCTCGAAACCCTCCGTGTCGAAACCTCCGGCGATCTGGCGATGGAAATCGGCCGGTATAGCGTAGGCATCCGCAAGCCCGATGGCACCATCCTCGCCGACCGCGGCAAGTACGTAAAGGCATGGCGCCGCCTGGGCGCGTGGCTGATCCTGGCTGATTGCTGGAGCAGCAATCTTCCCGTTCCGCGCTAAACCGCGACCCGACTGCAAAGGTTGACCATAGACGTGGAGTGTCTGAATCGCCGCAGCCCGCATCTACGGCTTGAATTCCATGGCCACAGTGGTTTGCACCACCACTGCCTTGCCGTTGATCCGGTAAGGCTCGAACCGCCACCAACGCATAGCATCCATCGCCGCCTGTGCCAGCACCGGGGGACCATTCAGTGCCCGCACATTCGCTACCGATCCGTCCCGTCCCACGATTACGTCAAGCTCAATTACGCCCTGCAGATTCGCCTGCCGTGCCTCCAACGGATAATCAGGATCCACGCGGTGGGTCACGAGCTTCTCCATTACTTCGGCGGGAACGCGCACCTGTGGCTGCGGGACCTGTGTCACCTTTTCGTTCTTCAGCAGACCGGACTCGAGATCTGCCCAACCGCGATTCCAGCGCCACCACAACCCCGCCAGCAAGATTACCGCGGCTGCGGCGAAGAACATCCATTGCCGGTCGCGGCCCTTGCGGCCGGGGAGCGGAGTGCTGCCCGGCCCACCGCTCTCTGAACCTTTCCCGGCCTCGAGCGGAATCCTCCCGCGCGCTCCCGGTTCCAGCTCCACCTTCGCGTCGCCCGTCCAATCGCGGATAGCGGTCCGCTGCTCCGCCGAAAGTCCGACGAACTCCAGCCCTGAGCGCAGCTTGTCCTGATGGCGCACCAGCGCCCGCGTGCGCAAAGGATCCGCCACTTGCGGTAGCCGAATCTCCACGCCCACCGCCTCGCCCGGTAACAATTCTCCCGCCAGTACAGCAGACACTCCACCTTCGCCCAGATTCACTGACCGCCCCGGCAAAATATCCGGAACTCCTGAGCGCACCACCGTCACATCGAGTAGCGCCTGCACGCGGTATCGCAGCCAACGCCGCCGCGAAGCCTGTTCCCGTCCCGGTGCCTGTGCCCCTGTTGCCATTCAAATTGCCCTTTAGAATTATTGCGGAGTTCTTCACCACAGAGCCAGCACAAAGATTAAGGAGGGTTTCTCTGTGTCGCTGTGACTCTGCGGTGAAAAGGCTTTTGTCTCCGCCTCAACGTCCGCGCCGCAACTCCACAATCTCGCTCCCGTTTGCCACCAGCACTATGTTCGCCATGCCAATGAACAGGCCGTGCTCCACCACTCCCGGCATATCGTTCAGTCGCCGGGCCAACCCATCCGCATCCGGAATCTGCCCGAACCGGCAATCCAGAATGTGATTATTCTCGTCGGTCAGATAGGGCTTCCCGTCGCTTCCCCGCCGCAACTCAACCACTGCTCCCAGCGCCTCAATCTTTTTCCGCACCACCGCCTGCGCAAACTTGATAACTTCGACAGGCAGCGGAAATTTTCCCAGCACTGGAACTCTCTTTGTCGCGTCCGCAACAATCACGTAATATTTCGTGGCCGACGCCACAATCTTTTCCCGCAGCAACGCCCCACCCCCGCCTTTAATCAGCCGCAATTGCGGATCTACTTCGTCCGCTCCGTCCACGGTTACGTCGATCTCCTGGCATTCGTCCAGCGTGGTAAGCGGAATCCCCAGTCCTGCCGCCTGCTCCCGCGACCGCTCAGAACTGGGTATGCCGCGGATCTTCAGACCGTTCTTCACCTGCTCGCCCAGGAGTTGAATGAAGTACGCCGCCGTCGATCCCGTCCCCAGCCCAACCACCTGACTATCCTTCACGAATCGCAGGCTCGCCCGCGCCGCCGCCTCTTTTTCCTGGTCATTGGCCATAAGTTTTCGGTGCTGAAGACAGCTTATATGGGACAGCTTCCCCGAGCCTGCCCTTGGCAGCCTCGAAGGGACTGTCCAGTCGAGCGAAGGTCGACTCCCGCCACCACGAATCCCGCCTCCGATGCCGCGCGCCTAACCCAAACTCTTCTGCACGTAAATCAAATACCCGGCCAACGCCAAACCAAAAAGCACAGTCACAATCGCCACCAAGTCCACAACAAATCCTGCCGGTTCAAACTTCCCCTCATCCAGTTGCGCCCGCGTTTTTCGATAGCGCGCCAGTCCCGCCACCATGAGCGCCACTCCCGCCAGAATCGCGCTCATCCCCATCCACACCGAAAACCCCGTGGTCTTCGATCCACGTCCCTGAAACTCCGTCAACTGTCGCATGGCGATGGCAAACCGTCCGATTGCGAATCCGAACACCACAATCGCGACGCTGGTTCGCACCCAGGCCAGAAATGTACGCTCATTGGCCAAGTGATCGCGGGCTCGGTCGGAATTCTCAACCACGGGTTCTCTCATAAAAACAGGATGACGACCGCAGCATTATTCCACAGCCTTCGCAGGGTTGTCGTGGGAAGGCTAAGATCGTTGGGAATTTTCTGCTATCCATGGGGAGGAATTCATCTCTTTACTTCGGGTGAGGGAAAGATTGCTGGCCGGATTTTCTATAGTGGAAGACACTAGAATCGATCGAATTACCAGCGCATCCGTTATGCTAAGTACTGACTCTTATGGCTATCTCGAAATCTAAAGTCACCAGCTCCGCACTCGCATCCTCGCCCAACGACGGCGCGAATCCCGAGCGCGAACGTGTCTTCAACGCCTTCCGCCAATGGGGATACCTCGAAGGCGACCTCGACCCGCTCGGCTTTCTCCGCCCCCGCCCGACTCCAGAATTACGGATCCAAGGCGAGTACGCCCGCGAAGCCCGCGCCATCTACTCCTCCACCATCGGCGTTGAAATCAACCACATCTATGCTCCCGAACGCCGCCGCTGGATCTACGAACAGATGGAATCGCCGTCTCAGGGTTTCGAGGTTACAGAAAAACACCAGCAGCGCATCCTCGATTTGCTCATACGCGCCGACATCTTCGAGCAGGTTATGCAGCAGCGCTATCTCGGCAGCAAGCGCTTCTCGCTCGAGGGCGTCACCGCACTCATTCCGTTAGTCGATGAACTTCTCGACACCGGCTCCCGCCTCGGCGCCACCGAACTGGTCATGGGCATGAGCCATCGCGGCCGCCTCAACGTCATCGCCCACGTAGCCAAGCGGCCCAAGGACGAAATCTTCGCCGGCTTCGAGGACGTTGACCCGCGCAGTGTTCTAGGCTCCGGCGACGTGAAATATCACATGGGCGCAACCGGTGAATACGTCACACGCAGCGGCAACAAAGTTCACATCCATCTGGTATCAAATCCCAGCCATCTGGAAGCCGTCGATCCCGTAACCGTCGGCCGCACCCGCGCCAAACAAGACCGCACCGGCGAAGGCGGACGCGAAAAATATCTTCCGCTCCTGGTCCACGGCGACGCCGCTTTCGCCGGACAAGGCATCCTCGCCGAAACCATGAACTACGCCGACCTTCCCAGCTACAGCGTCGGCGGCACCATTCATGTGGTAGTCAACAATCTCCTGGGATTCACGACAAGCTATTTCGAAGAACACTCAACCCGCTTCGCCGCCTGCATCGCGCGCCGCCAGTCCATCCCCATCTTCCACGTCAACGGCGAAGATGTGGATGCGGTAGTTCGCGTGGCCCGTCTTGCCGCCGAATACCGCTACCAGTTCGGCACCGACGTGGTCATCGATCTGATCGGCTACCGCCGCCACGGTCACAGCGAGGTCGACGACCCCACCGTCACCCAGCCGCTTCTCTACAAAAAGATCAAAGAGCATCCGCCGCTCTGGGAAATCTATGCCGACGACATTGGCGCGACCGACGCGCCTGCGCAAGCAGCCGCGATCAAAGCCGAATTCGAATCTGCGCAGAAAGATGCTGCCAAAGTTACCAAGAAGCCGCTGATGCGTGACCTTCCCAGATACTGGGACCAATACTACGGCGGCCTGCACAAGCCGGAATTCGAAATAGAAACCGGACTCTCGACGGAAGAATTGGCCGAGCTAACCACTCACCTCACCGCATATCCGGCAGGCTTCCACATTCATCCCAAAGTGAAGAAGCTGCTCGAGCAGCGCGCCGAGATGGGCACGGGCAAACGCCTAGTGGACTACGGCATGGCAGAAGCTTTAGCCTTCGCGAGCCTGGCGAAAACCGGGATTCCGGTTCGACTCAGCGGCCAGGACTCCCGCCGCGGCACCTTCAACCAGCGCCACTCGGTTCTGATCGATATCGAAAACGAGAACGAATACGTTCCGCTGGAAAACATCGCACCCGGCCAGGCCCGCTGTGGAATTCACAACTCCACTCTTTCCGAACCCGGCGTGCTTGGCTTCGAATACGGCTACAGCCGCGACTATCCCGAAGCACTGGTCCTCTGGGAAGCCCAGTTCGGCGATTTCGTGAACGTCGCGCAAGCGATCATCGACCAGTTTATCTCGGCTGGTGAGGCCAAGTGGAATTTGCTCTCCGGCCTGGTTCTGCTTCTTCCTCACGGCTACGAAGGCCAGGGACCGGAACACTCCAGCGCCCGCATCGAGCGCTTTATCCAGCTAGCGGCAAAGCACAACATCCAGATCACGCAGCCCTCAAACGCCGCGCAATATTTTCATCTTCTCCGCCGTCAGGCCCTGCGCCATTGGCGAAAGCCGCTGGTAGTCTTTACCCCAAAGAGCATGCTGCGCCATCCCGACGCATCTTCGCCCATCGAAGACTTCACGCGTACAAATTTTCTAAACGTGATTCCCGACACGGAAGTAGGAGAAGCCAACCGCATCCTCGTCTGCACCGGAAAAATCGGCCACGAACTCCAGGCCGAACGTAAGAAGCGAAAAGACAATTCCACCGCTATCGTGTTTCTCGAACAGCTCTACCCTTTCCCCGAAAAAGAATTAGCGGCCGAGTTCGCCCGCCACGGCAACTCGGGCGACATCGTCTGGGTACAAGAAGAACCGGCCAACATGGGAGCGTTATTCAATATGCTCCCGCGCCTCCAGCGCATAGCGGGCGACCGCCACGTCATGTCGGTAAAACGCAGCTCCAGCGCCAGCCCCGCCACCGGCAGCGCCAAAGCCCACGAGGTAGAACAAAAAACGCTGCTGACTCTGGCGTTCACCACAAAGGGATAAGAAATACGATAATTCATCGCGACAAATGTGGGGACGGCCGCCTCGGCCGTCCAGCGAGCGAAGCGAACGAGAGGTTGGTGGCTTAACCTGGCCGCTCCGTCACCGCTCTCCCAGCTGCCCCCGGCAACGCAGCCTTCGCTCCTCCCGCACGTTCTCCCGCAAAAAGCGCTTCCAAACTCCGATACGCATAAATCGTCGGCGCATGATTCTGCATCAACCCACCGGTATCCGCCGTCGGCCCATAATTGCTGTGCAGATTCCGCCCCAGCATTCGTAGCATTGCCATCAACTGTCCTCGATGATGTGACGTATGCGTCATCCGCCGCGTCATCACCCACGCCCGCGACCGCAGCACATCAAAAAACTTCACATTCCCTTCCCACCACGCCTCCTCTTTAGCCTGCAGCGCCGCCAACCGCTTCCCGCTGTCCTCGGCGTACCGTTTCATGAACTCCAGCCGCATCTCCTGCTTCGGCAGCGGAGGCGCACCCACATCGACCCCCAGCATGTTGCGGAACCACAGGTCTTCACTCATGCACTGATGCACCATGTGCTCATGCACGCTGCGCCCCCGTGGATCATCCCCACGCGGCCGCACCGCAAGATCCTCGTCCCGAAACTCGCTCCACACGCTCACCACCTTCACCCGCTCAGTGGCATACGTCTCGACTAGAAATGCATATCTCATAGCCGCAAATGTTACCCTAATCCTCCGAATCGACTCCATGCCCCGCCGCTCCCAACTCCTTCGCGTAGCCATCGACACCGGCGGCACCTTCACCGACTGTGTCTGGATCGACCACGGTCACCTGCGCATGCTGAAAGTTTTCTCCACGCCAGCCGACCCCTCCCAAGCCATCGTAGAAGCCCTTAGCAAAATCGATCGCGAAGACGAGCTGGTCATCCTGCACGGCACGACGGTCGGCACAAACACTCTGCTGGAACGCAAAGGCGCGCGCACTGCTCTAATCACGACCGCCGGTTTCGAAGACGCCATCGAGATCGGCCGCCAGGCCCGCCCGAAACTCTATGACTTCTCGTTCGATCGTATCGAACCGCTGGTCCCAGCCGATCTCCGCTTCGGCATCGAAGAACGCACCGCCAGCGACGGCGAAATCCTGATCGAGCCGTCGGCCGCGGACCTGGAATCCCTAGCCTCCAAAGTAAAAGCAAAGGAGCCCAAGTCCATCGCCATCTCCCTTCTCTTCTCGTTCGCAAATCCCAGAAACGAGCAAGCAGTCGCGGAAGCACTCGAACCGCTCGGCGTCCCGCTCTCCATCTCCCACCGAATCCTCCCCGAATTCCGCGAATACGAGCGCACCTCAACCGTAGTCATCAACGCCTACCTGCAACCAGTAATGCAGCGCTACTTCGACAATCTAGAACAGCGCCTCTCGAGGGTGGACCAGCGCTTGAGCGCTGCGCCAAAACAACCCAAGATGATCGGGGCTTTAGCCCCCGCGCCGCCCCAGCGTCCCCGAATCTTCATAATGCAATCCAGCGGCGGCATCACCGCACTTGCTTCCGCCGCCCGCGAACCCGTCCGCACGGTCCTGTCCGGTCCAGCCGGAGGGGTAGTCGGTGCCGCGGCCAGCGCTCGCGCCAGCGGCTTCGAACGCATCATCGCCTTCGACATGGGAGGCACTTCCACCGACGTTTCCCTGGTAGAAGGCGCTATCACCACCGCCAGCCACGCCGAAATCGCCGGACTCCCCATCAGCGTCCCCATGCTCGACATTCACACAGTCGGCGCAGGCGGAGGCTCGCTGGCCCGCTTCGATGCCGCAGGCGTTCTCCGCGTAGGCCCCGAATCCGCCGGCGCCGATCCCGGCCCCATCTGCTACGGGCGTGGCACGCAACCCACCGTCACCGACGCCAACCTGTTATTAGGCCGCCTGCAACCTACGCGTTTCTTGGGAGGAGATTTCACTCTCGATCTCGAGCGCACCCGCCGCATCACAGCCGAATGGCTGAACCAGCAGCAAACCACGCTGACCATCGAGAAGTTTGCCGCCGGCGTGATCCGCGTCATCAACTCCACTATGGAGAAAGCCATCCGCGTAGTCTCCATCGAACGCGGCCGCGATCCTCGCGATTACGCGCTCGTAGCTTTCGGCGGCGCCGGAGGCCTCCACGCCTGCGCCTTGGCCGAGGCTCTGAGCATTCCGCACGTGATAGTGCCAGCCCTGCCCGGCGCGCTTTCCGCTCTCGGCATCCTGGCCAGCAACATCGTCAAGGATTATTCCCGCACCGTCCTCTGGCGCGTCTCCGGCAAACTCCCAGCCGCGCACTTGAACAGAGAATTCTCCGCCCTGCAGAAACAAGCCGCAAAAGATTTTCAAAACGAATCCTGGCCAGGAAGAGTGCACCATCACCAGACCGTCGACCTCCGCTACCGCGGCCAGGGATACGAACTAAACCTCCCGTACACGAACGATCTGCTGAAAAAATTTGAGCAAGAACACCACCGCCGCTACGGCTACGCCCACCCCACCCGGGAAGTAGAACTGGTAACCCTCCGCCTCCGCGCATCGGTAAAATCCACCGCGGCTCATGTGGGAAAGACGAACTATTATGTGGGAGAGCTGGGCCATGTGCGGACGGGCACTCTTGCCCGTCCAGGCCAAGCAAAGCCCGGCTCGCTATCCACGCCCAAAGCCCCGGTCCTATTCGACGGCAAGAAACTCGCGACGCCAATCTACTCACGCGAGGCGCTTGTACCTGGCAAAACCTACCAAGGCCCGGCCATCGTCACCGAATACAGCGCCACAACAGTAATCCCACCCTACAAACGCTTCTACCTTGACCCCGCCGCCAATTTGATTGTTACAATCCGATAAATATCGGCCGTCAAACTCCGCAATCTGCCACTCGGTACTAGGTGCTAGGTACTACCTTCGCTACAATAATGCTGTGAAACCCAGCATCTTCGTCGTCGAAGACGATCCCGATATTTCCCGACTCGTTCGCCACCACCTGGAAAACGACGGTTTCGCCGTGCGCGTTTATCCCAACGGCTCCAGCGTGATAGCCGACGCCGAACGCCAGCGTCCCGCTCTCTTCGTGCTCGACATCATGGTCCCCGGCAAGGATGGCTTGGAACTCTGCCGTACCGTCCGCCAAACCGTGGGCCTCGCAGCCGTTCCGGTGATTTTCCTCACCGCCAAAAGCAGCGAAGCCGACCGCGTCCTCGGTCTGGAGATCGGAGCCGACGACTACATCGCCAAGCCTTTCAGCCCGCGCGAGCTCGTGGCCCGCGTGAAGGCCGTGCTCCGCCGCTTTGAGCGCCCCCTGCCGCCCAGCCCGCTCAAGGTCGGCGACATTGCCATTGACCCCGCCGCCATGACCCTCACCGTCCGCGGACAGGCCGTCCCCACAACTGCCACCGAGTTCCGGCTGCTCGATTATTTCGCCCGCCACCTCGGCCGCGTCTTTTCCCGCGATCATCTTCTTGATTCCGTCTGGCGCGATACTTCCTATGTGACGCCGCGCTCGGTCGACGTCTATGTCCGCCGCATCCGGGAGAAAATCGAACCGGACCCGGAAAACCCGCGCTACCTCAAGACCGTGCGCGGCGCCGGCTACCGCTTCGAGTCCCCAAAGTAAGAGTAATAATGAAGTGGTGAGGGTGAGAAAGAAGTGAGAAACGGGATCTTCCTCAAGCTGATGGCCGCTTTTTCGGTCGTCATCCTGGCCGCCGCCGTGACCTTTGACGCCATGCTCGGCGGCACCGTCCGCCTCGCCTATCCGCTCTCCGATGTGGAAGCTGTCTCTCTCCAGATGCGCCACCGGCTGGAACTCGCTTCTGTTCTGGTCTTCCTCTTCGCTCTTGTAGTGGCCGCAGTCGCCGCCAATTGGACTGCGCGCCGTCTCGAGCGCATCGTCGAGGTGGCCGCCCGCATTGCCGACGGCGACCTCCAGGCCCGCGTACTCGAAACTTCGCAAGATGAAGTAGGCCGCGTCGCGGGAGCCATCGATAAAACCGCTCGCCGCGTCGAAGAAAGTTTTGCCGCCGTCCGCTCCAGCCAGCGCCAGCTCGAAACTCTGCTCAACAGCATGCAGGACGCAGTCATCGCCGTAAGCGCCGACGGCCTCGTCCAGTGGGCCAATCAGCCCATGAACCGCCTTGTGCCCCAAGGCACCCGCCTGCACCAACCCGTGGTCGAAACCGTCCGCGATCCCGACTTCCTCGCGGCCGTCAAGGAAGCCACGGCCGCCCGCGAAGTCAAGACCGCCCGCGCCACATCAATCGTCCCCGGCCGTGCCTTCGATGTCACCGCCGCCCCTCTGCCCGATGGAGGCGCCGTCGCCGTGCTCCGCGACCTCACTGAGACCGAGCGCGTCGAGAAAACCCGCCGCGACTTCATCGCCAACGTTTCCCACGAACTGCGCACGCCTCTCACATCAATTCAGGGCTACGCGGAAACGCTGCTCGACAGCACACCCGAGAACGGCGCCCCCACGCGCGAGTTTCTCGAAATCATCCGCAAGAACTCTTCCCGCATGTCGCGCCTTACCGAAGATCTGCTGACTCTGGCCCGCGTCGAATCCGGCGAAACTCGCTTCGACGTGGAGCCCGTTCCGCCCGCCGAACTTCTCCACGATGCCGAAGAGAGCTTCCGCGAAATCGCTCGCAATCACGGAATTGAATTACAGATCCAGGATTCCCTGCCGAACGGCGATCCCCCGATTCAGAATCTCCGCTCCGTCCTCGCCGACCGGGAAGCGGTCCACCAGGTCTTCTCCAACCTGATCGACAATGCCCTGAAGTACGGCCCCTCCGGCGGACGGATTGTTCTCGGCGCCCGCGCCGTTCCCCACGCCGTGGAATTCTTTGTCAAGGACTTCGGCGCCGGCATCGCCTCCGAGCATCTGCCCCGCCTGTTCGAACGCTTCTATCGCGTCGACAAAGCCCGCTCCCGCGAATCCGGAGGCACCGGCCTCGGCCTCGCCATCGCCAAACACATCATGCTCGCCCACGGCGGCACAATCCGCGCCGAAAGCGAACTGGCCCACGGTTCCACGTTCCTGTTTACCCTCCCCACCGCGTAAAACGGAAGACCAAAGCCGGGACAAGTACTGCTCGTGTGGTGACGGCCGCCTCGGCCGTCCAAGCCAGGGCGAAGCCCGGCGCCCAGAATCAGTAACCGGCATTTCTCCAGCATTCCCTGGCCTCCAGTGTAAAATCCTTACAGGAACTTCCGTCAAGAACGTTCAGGAAATGTGATGAAACAAATCGCCGCCATCCTGCTGCTTGCCGCCGCCGGCGTCGCCGGGTCAATGCCAGCCAACGCCCAGCGTGAAAACCGCAGCATCGGAGAAAATAGCCGCGAGGCCAAGAAGGCGGCCAAGCAATACCAAAAAGCGGCAAAAAAAGCTGCGAAGAGACAACAGAAGCAAATGAAGAAATACCAGAAGGCGCAACGCAAGGCCGCGAAGCGGCAACAGCGCGGTCGTTAATTACTGCAGAAAAACTACCTAAAATTCACTTTCCCGTAACCCATCCCTGCAAGAGAAAAGCTATCCTTAGCCGTTGACCATCTCTTCTTATCAGCGGCACAATAGGTTCAGCGAGTCAACCGGTCTGCGCCATCCCAGCGCGCGCCCTAGGGATACCCTCATGAGTACTGCCCGCGTCGAAAGCGCCACTCCCGAACCGGCCCACCATCACATCGTCCGCCGCACCATCGAAGCCTGTCGTCTGGCCAAGGAAGCGGCCGGTGCCGCGGCCGAAGGGATCGCCACCGGGTCCAACCCGCTGCTCAACTCACTCCGCCAGCGCGAGCGCGAGCTTGACACGCTTGACATGGAAATCGACAGCGCCGTCACTTCGCTCATCACCGAAGTCGAGCCCGCTGAAGCTCGCGAACTTCTCGCCTGCATGAAGTTCATGATCAGTCTCGAGCGCATCGGCGACCTGCTCCTCAGCTTTGCCAACAGCGCGCAAGCCGCTTCCGGCCGCATCGATTCCGAAGACACCCGCGACCTCACGCACATGGCCACCATCCTCGAAAAAATGCTGACCGACGTGGGCGACGCTTTCTCCAGCCGCGACGTAGGCAAAGCCGTCGACGTGCTCCGCGCCGACGCCGAAATAGACCGCCTGCGCAACCTGATCTTCCTTCGCCACATCGAGAATCCCGAAAACATCGCGCGCCAGGCCAGCCTTCAGATCATCTTCATGACCCAGTCCCTCGAGCGCGCCGGCGATCACGCGAAAAACCTGGCCGAAGAAGTCTGCCACGTAGTCAGCGGCCACACCGTCCGCCACGTCCTCATGGCCTACGACAAGCCCGTAGAACAAATGTTCATCGACTACCTCCGCCGCCGCGACCAACACTAAACGGCAACGTAGCGCCGGCGTCCCGCCCGGCTTTCCAACGCGGCAAGAGTGCTTGTGTGGGGCGGACACTCCCTATCCGCCTCTACCCACGAAACCAATCTTGTCATCCTGAGCGGAGGTTGTGCTTCGCGAAAGCGAAGCACAACCGCAGTCGAAGGATCCCTACCTCTTATCTATCCGCCGCCAGCCTAGCAGGGCATTTCTGCCCGCTGTCCTTTGTTCGCCGGCTTGGAGGATATCTAGCAATTTCTAGGATTCTGTCCACGCTTGAATCGAAACAGTAGTAGGATTCGAAGCGTACGTTTGGATATCGGCATGGCGACCCAGCACGAGCGCGACGAATGGCTGCGGGACGTTGAAGCGCGCCAGCGCACCATCGTATTTCCAAACACGGTAGAGAACGAGACGCGATTCTGGCGCAACCTCGGGACGGGACCCTCCAACACCGCAACCAGGGTCGGCTTGGCCGTCCTAGCGATTTTTGTTTTCGGCCTCGCTGCCGCCATCCTGGCCGCGAGTTACCAGGCCGGCGCGATGTGGTCGTTTCTGTTGGGAATGCTGCTCTTCTGCGGCTCACTGTTTGGCGCAATCGCCTGGGCCACTCGCAGGAGTCTCCGCGAAATTGAGAACCATCGGCAGAATCCCCGAAGACGCGGAAAAGGCTAGACTGGGCAGTTCGCTCTCCGATTGACTTAAGGTGAGCTTAAGCGCACTCCTCCGAAGCCTCGATCTCGGCAACCTCTGGAACTGCTGCGGGAAGCTTGACGGCCGCCGACCGCTCGCCCCGCCGGATCAGTACGATCGCTCCCAGAATCGCCAACGACGCCAGCACCACGCGTAGCGTCAAAGGCTCGTGTGCCAGAAGCCAACCCAGAATCACCGCGATTACGGGATTCGCATAAGTATGCGTGGCCACCAGCGCCGGCGGGCACTGTGTCAGCAGCCACGTGTAACAGGTGAAGGCCACCACCGATCCGAACACTGCCAGATATCCCAGACCCAACACAGATCGCAGCGCAATGCTCGACCAATGTGTCCGCTGGAACTCACCCGTAATTCCTGCCGCAAGCAACAACATCGCCGCGCCACACAACACCGGCAACGCGGTCCGCCCCAGCGCATCCGAAGGCAATTTCAGCCGCGGCGAAACTACCACGCCCAACGACCACGAGAAAGAACCGAGCAACACCGCCAGCAGTCCCAACAAACTCGACCCTTTCATCGTGAGTTCCACGCCGGTCAGCAGCCCTACGCCCACCACGCCAAGACCCAGGCCCAGCGCGCTGAGCAGGCTGATCTTCTGCTGCCCCATCATCCAGCCCAGCACCAGGATGAACATCGGTTCAGTAGCGATCAGCAGCGCTGTCAGCCCCGAGGCCACATATTGCTCGGCCCAGTGCAGCGAGCCATGCCCGATCAGGAAGAAAAACGCGCCGAGTACAAATCCCGCCATCCATTGTTGTCGCGTCGGGCGAAACCCGCGCCAGTAAGCCCAAGCCAACATGATGGCGCCCGCGATGGAATGCCGAATTCCCGCCACCACCAGCGGCGGAATCGTCTCGACCGCATACCGGATCGCGAGATAGGTCGAGCCCCATATCAGATAGATCGCCGCAAAGGCCAGCCCCAGCTTGATGGCGTGGCTGCGGTCGTGCGAATTCGCGCTCGGGCGTGGCGTAGGAACGATCACGGGTCTACCTCCAATATGTATCATTCTGCCGCTGCGGAGCATGGCTTTAATCTGCGCGGAGTGATCGGAACCCATGGGGAATCTCCGTTCGGATCGACTAACCTTTTATAATGCTTTAACAGGTTATGCAAGATGTTAGGCGATGTGATATAACTTGTCAATATGTTTTTGATGGTTATATGATTCGAACGGAAGATTTCTCTCAATTCACCATGGAAACCAAACACACCCGACGCCAACCGCCCCTTTTCGAACTGATGGGGAATGTCTGCCTTGATTTCATCAACACACTCGATAATCGCCCCAGCGGCCAACCCAAAGAATTGCTCAAGAGTTTCTACGAGCTGGCGCGCTTCGGCGAAGACACAGGAATCCTTACACCGGCGGAGTTGGATTTTTTTTACGAGCGGGTTCACCTCATGCCCGATGAGGCGCAGGAAGCGATGCGCCGCGCCCGCAATCTGCGCGAGGCGTTGTATGACATTTTTTCCGCTGTGGTGAGTAAGCAAATCGCGCCGCAGCTCGCAATGGACAGGCTCAATACGAATCTGCACGACGCCGCGCTGCATTCGTGGCTGGTACAACCTAAGCTGGTACAACCTAAGGTTGCCGACGGAAAAATACCGGAGGCCGACGGACGTTTGGAGTGGCGCCTCGAGCCTATGACCTCTTCGCTCAGCGCAATGCTTCGGCCGATCGCGCGCGCAGCCGCGGACCTGCTTACCTCAAGCGATCTGGCGCTGGTGCGCACCTGCGCTTCGCCCACCTGCCAGTGGTTCTTCCTCGACACCAGCAAGAATCACCACCGCCGCTGGTGCAGCATGAAACAATGTGGCAACCGCGCCAAGGTGCGCCGGTTCTATGCGAAGAAGAAGACGGCTTAGCGGTTGTTGACCGGGCAATCCGAATCACTCCGACCGCAATCGGAGCACGGAGGTGTTAACATTTCCTGACTCCGAACGCGAGGTGCCGATGGCCGCGCTCCCCGACAGATTGAATCAGAACTCCTGGCCCGAATTGCCCCTCGCAGCCTGGCAGGATACTTACGCCACGCTACACATGTGGACGCAGATTGTCGGTAAGGTGAGGCTGGCGTTGAGCCCGCGCATCAATCACTGGTGGGAGGTTGCGCTGTACGTCAATGCGCGCGGGCTCACCACGTCTGCGATTCCTTATAGCGGCGGCAACTTCGAGATTCAATTTGACTTCGTCGATCACAAGCTGATCATTCAAACCAGTTGGGGGACGTCCGAGACTTTCGTGCTGAGGGCGCAATCGGTCGCCGACTTCTATGCAGAATTCACGTCCGCCTTGCGGTCGCTCGGCATTGAGGTGAAAATCTGGCCGATGCCATGCGAGGTTCCGAACCCAGTGCGCTTCACCAGCGACAAACAACATGCGTCTTACGATCCCGAATATGCGCACCGCTTCTGGCAAGTATTGATACGTTGCGACAACATTTTCTGGGAATTCCGCGCCCGATTCATTGGAAAGGACAGCCCGGTGCATTTCTTCTGGGGAAGCTTCGATCTCTGTGTGACCCGATTCTCCGGGCGGCGGGCTCCGGAACGCGTGGGAGCCGATCCGGTCACGCGCGAAGCTTATTCGCATGAGGTGATCAGCACGGGATTCTGGCCGGGCGGCGGCGACATTAAAGGTGCGGCGTTCTACGCCTACGCCGCCCCGGAGCCTGCGGGTTTTGCTGAGCAGAAAGTGCGGCCCGCGGCAGCTTTTTATCATCCGCAGCTGAAGGAATTTCTGTTGATGTATGACGACGTGCGGCGCAGCGCTTCGCCCCGCGAGGCGTTGCTCAGCTTTTGCAGAGCACTTACGAGGCGGGAGCGAACTTGGCGAAGTGGGATCGGAAAGAACTGGAGAGAACTTAGCGCGATTGCAGAAACGCCTTGCCGGGCCGCCGGTGGCGCAGGCGTGCAAGGGGTCCTTCGATTGCGGTTGTGCTTCGCTTTCGCGAATCATAACCTTCGCTCAGGATGACAAGCCGGATGATGATAAGGGGGATGAAGATGGCTAAGAAGTGCAAGCACCTGGATCAGATCAAGTTCAGGACTACCGGCACCGACGTTTGTGAAGAGTGCGTCAAACTTGGCGACATATGGGTTCACCTGCGGATGTGCATGGTCTGCGGCAATGTGGGATGCTGCGATTCGTCGAAGAACAAGCACGCCACCAAACACTTTCATCACACCAGCCATCCCATCATGCGATCGATCGAGCCTGGAGAAGACTGGATCTGGTGCTACATCGACGAAATCATTGCCGGAGAAGTGGCTGCATGACACGTCGCGAGACACAGTAGGCGACCTATGCCCTGGGGCCGCATTGCGTTGGCAGCGGTAGCCAGCGGATTCGTGTCGTCTACGACCGACTGGCTGTTCATGGGCGACTGGCTCTACAAACGCTACGACCGGAACCCGGAGATCTGGCGATACCGAAGCGGCCAGGGAGAAAACGAAGCCATTCTCTGGTCAAGCCTGTTTCCGTTTCTCACGTGTGGAGTTTTTATTCTGCTCTGCGGCGGCCTGCATCTTCACACCTACCGCGGAACTCTCAAATTGGCGGGGGCGATCTGGCTGATGGGGCCATTGCCGTTGACCATCGTCAACGCATTATGGCTGAAACTGGCTCCGGCGATTGCGGCGTCGTGGGCCGTCGGCTGGCTGGTGAAACTCGCAATCGCGGCGATCGCTGTGGCGCTGATGCTGGGCTGAACTGCAACGGCTCGACGCCTCGGCCCAGTGCTTTACCCTTTCACAATCTTCTTCGCTGACCCGTCCCACACTGCGATCGACTTGTTGAAGTAAGCGAAGTTCGCCAGATGGCAGCCGATGGCCGCGTGGTTGCCGAAGGTTTCATTCTCCGTGACTGGCTTGCGGCTGCGCACTGCGTCGAAGAAATTGGCTTCGTGATCAGCCACGTCGTTATAGCCTGCCGGGGTGGTGTAGGTTTCGACTTCCTCATCCACATGCGAAGCCAGGGGCGCGGTCCGCGGATGCTCCGCGTGCCACTGCTTCAGATACTGCTCCCGCAATGCGCGCGGCCAGCCGTTGATGGAATAGCCCTCCGGCTGAGGAGTCGTGTCCTCCGGCCGGAACGTCAAGGTGGAATCCTTAATGATCAGGCTGCCCTGCTTGCCATAGAAGGCGATGAACTCTCCGCCATCGTTGTTCAGGTTGCAGCGCAGGCTGACGCGGAAATTCGGATAGTCGTACACGGTTTCGATCAGGTCAGGGAATTCGCGGCCATCCTTGAAATAGAAGAGCCCGCCGCTCGATTGCGCGCGCTGGGCGATGGTGTTGGTGCCGGAGATGAAGTGGATTCCCGAAATCAGGTGAACGAAGAGGTCGCCGCCGAGGCCTTCGCCGTAGTCGGTGAAGCAGCGCCAGCGGAAAAAGCGCACCGGATCGAAAGGCCGCTTGGGAGCGCTGCCCAGGAACGCATTCCAGTCGATCGTCTGCTCGCTGGCGTCGGGAGGAATGGGATACACCCAGGCCCCGCTCGGACTGTTGCGGTCCCAATAGGCCTGGATCGCGGTGACCTGGCCGAGTTTACCCGAGTCATAGATTTCTTTAGCTTTGGCGTAAAGAACGGAGCTGACGCGCTGGCTGCCGATCTGCACGATGCGATTCGTCTTGTGTGCGGTTTCAACCATGGAAAAACCTTCCTCCACGGTGTGCGACATGGGCTTTTCGCAGTAAACGTCTTTGCCGGCGGCGCAGGCGTCTTCAAAAATGTGGCGGTGCTGGTGGTCCATCACGGCGATGATGACAGCGTCGACATCTTTGCGGTCGAGGATGGAGCGATAATCGCGGGTGGCGGGAACGTTGGGATTGCCGACAGCTTCCTGCGCGGCAATGTGGCGGCTGTCGTAAAGATCGCAGACCGCGACGCATTCAACCCCGGGAACCTGCGTGGAAGCCTTCAGCAGTTCACACCCGCGAATGCCCGTGCCGATGCTGGCGAAGCGCACGGTATCGCTGGGCGCGACCGGGCGGGCCGCAGCGGCCGACAGGAGATGAGGCTGCAGAATGTTTCCCGCGACCGTCGTGGCGGCGAGAGCTCCCGTACCGATGTGGATGAATTCCCGCCGAGTCAACGGATTGTTAGGCATGAGTTTCCCCCAGAAAATTAAGAAGGAGTGCTTACGGGCTGAGATTATCCCACACTAGAGGCGAATGCAGGGAATCGATTTTCCTGCGCATGCGAGGCGCTTCGTTCGGGAACGGTCCGGGATCAGCGTGAGAAAACCACTCCGTGCGGCACGCCTGAGCCTCTCCAGCCGTGTGGCCAATCCCGATTTGCGAATTTAAAGCCGGGCTTGCCGTCAGCGTCGTGGAAAGCATCATCCATCGAAACCGAGCCCGTCACGGAATCAAACTTCAGAAGATAAAGTCGAGGCTCGCCGACTCCGCCGCCGGTGACCACGATGCGGCGGGTTTTCGCGTCCCACCCCGTCCAGTGCGGATAAAAGTTATCGTCGAATTTCAGTCTGGAAACCTCGACTGGCTTCCCTCCATCGGCGATGTCAAGCACGATCACGCTATGAAGGTATAAAACACTCTGCACAAGATAGTGGCCAACGACGGTCGGAACACCGCAAAACGAGGCGGGGAACGAGTAGACCAGCTGCGATTTAGGCTCGTCGGTGTTGATCCCGGTAATGCGCTCGAGCCCGCAGGCGAGGGTTTGTACGTAGATGGCGCCATCGGGGCCCAGACGCGGTTCTTCCGGGCTGATCTCGCCGTAGTGATTATCTCCCTGATCGAAGTACATCGTCTTTAGCAGCTTCAGATCGGAAAGCCGCCAGACCTGATAGGTAAGTCCGCGAAACAGATCCTCAAAGTCCATGGCCGAATTCGTAGAAACGACGCGGTCGAGATCAGGCAGGACGACCAGGCTGTAGGGCGTGAGCAACGCGTTGGAAAATGCAGGATCGGCGCTGCTGGCCGATCGGATTACCTTGCCGGTGTCGTCGATTTCGACGAGGCCGCCACTCTTGCCGAGGGAATTTTCGTCCATATCGCGGTGCGAGTGTTGAAAGGTTGCCAGCACGTGGCCGTTCGGCAGCCGAAGGTAGGAGTGAGGATGCATATAGCCGGCCATGTCTGTGAAAGAAGCGGCGATCTTCGGTTGGAGCGGGTCGCGCAGATCAAAAATGAAGGTGCGGCCGGCATCGTGATCGTTGGCAAAGAGCATGCCGCTGGCGGGCATGATGTACTCGGTGTGATGGACGCGCATCGTCGGCTGATCGGTGACGAGGGTAGTTTCGAGACGACCATAGGATGGCGAGGATGGGTCGGCATCGATGACGGCCAGAAAATCGTTGCCCTTGTGGGCGGCGTCGCCAGTCCAGGCGAACAGATAATGGCCGGGAGCCGCGCTCGCGCTCTTGTTCTCCTGGCACAATGCGGATATGGAACCAAGGCAAAGCACAAGACCGATCGTGACAAGGCGGTGCATGAAGGTCTCCACTCTCAAGATGAGCAAGATACGAGTCTGACTGGAGAGGATAGCAGCAATGCCAAAAACTTATTTCAGGAATGTTTGCTTCTGGGTATAGAAGAAAAGGGCGGGAAAAAATTGAAAGGGCCGTGACATTGGTTATGCTCTAGCTGCCGCCTCCTGCGAGGGAGCCCACAGCGTGGACGCATGTACCGTCACAGCCCCTTGATGCGATCACTGCTTTCACAGTCCCAAACCCCAACTGCACCTCGCAGCGCCGTCGGTTTTTTCAGGTTTGGCTGCCTCGTCAGGTTGCCCTGCCTAGGCTGATCACTCAGTCTACTTCGGGCAGCAAGGTTTAATTCGCTGTCCCTTTCAACCGTCGACGGAAGCAACCTTAACAGAGCATTCATAAATGTCAACGCAAACTATTGGTGCAATGCATGGGATTCATCCTGTGGATAACAGAAAGTGCAAATTGTTGGAGCGCGGAAGTTTATCGATATGCCTTCCCAATTCAGGACTGGTTTTACACAAAAAATGTCACAAGGCTACGGGGAACGAAAAATCCTCAGCCGAAGCGAATAATTCATCTTGACGCAGAAACATTCTCGGCGCATCTTGCTAACAGTAGAAAAGAATCATTGATGTCAGAACTCGTGGCCTACGTGGATGGTGGTTCCCTGGGCAATCCCGGGCCCTCTGGTATTGGAGTGGTGATCGATGGCTGCGAAAGCGGCCCCATCCGCATCGCCAAGTGGATTGGACACCAGGATAACAACGTAGCCGAGTATGTGGCACTGCTGGAAGCGTTGCAGTGCGCGCTTTCGCTGAAGGCCAAGACGCTGCACGTTTACTCTGACTCCGAAGTAGTGGTGCGCCAGATGCGCGGTGAGTACATCTGCCGCAGCTCGCGCCTGTATTCTCTGCACTGGACTTGCCGTAAGCTGGCTCGCGCCCTCAGTTTCTCCATCTCGCACGTTCCGCGTGAAGACAATGCGGAAGCCAACCGGCTGGCGAATACCGCGGTGAGGGAGCGGGCTGGGTAGGCAGTTTTTATTCGGCACTCGCCTTCATTACTAATTTCCAAATGCTAACCGCAGGCATCTTGACACGATCCCCTCTCCGATGCAGACTCCCAGTACAGCATCCTGAAAATTGAAATGAGTCCCGGACAGGCCGGATCGCGCCCCCGCCGCCTCGACTCGACGAAGTTGGCACGCGCGCCACGCGTCGTCAGTTAAATAGATCATCAATCAATTCTCGGCCGCAGCTTGGCATCGGCTGTGGTAGAGGGGGACATGGCAGGTACCAGCGCAACTCGATCTGCAATGGCGAGCGTCTCTGCCGGGAGCGCGCATCTGCCAATGCTTCAGGATCCCGGTCCGCGGTTTCCCGGCGGGGACGGCGGGCGCTCACTGGCCGAAATGGCCTACAGCGATCTCGACGCTGCCCTGCAGTTGCTGGCCGAGCGGGCTCAGTACATCACGGGGGCCAATGGCGCCGCCATTGCGCTACGCCGCGGCCAGCACAACGACATGCTCTGCCGCGCCAGCGTCGGCTCGAATGCTCCTGAGTTGGGCGCGTTGCTCTCCATGGAATATGGGCTTTCGGGCGAAAGTGTGCGTACGCACAAGGCTTTGCGTTGTGACGATACCGAACGCGATGCGCGGGTGAACCGCGAAGGCTGCCGCCAGTTAGGCATTGCGTCGGTGGTGGTGATGCCCATCGTGAGCGAGCAGCAAGTGCTCGGCGTCTTCGAACTCTTTTCCGGCAAGCCGAAGGCTTTCGAGGAGCGCGATATTTCGGCGTTGCACCGCTTGAGCGAAATGGTGGAAACCGCCGTGAAACATGCTGTAGCGACCGAGACTCTGCCCGCTGCCGAGGAACCGGCGTACGCGGAAAGTAAACCATCCGCGGCAGCAACTGTGGTCGAGACCGCTCCGGCTAAATTGCCGGTGACTAGGACGCTTCCGGATGTGGTTGAGGCACCGCCGGCAGAGCTGAAACCAACAACGGCAGAGACCAAGCCTGCGTCCGCTGCCAGGAAGTCGCTATTCTGGTCGGCTGCGATGCAGAATCCAGCCGGCGCCAGCCGACCCGCCGAGGCTGCGGCGGAGGTCCCGGTGCCTCCGATGTTGCGGAACCTGCGAAAGTGCCAGGCCTGCGGTTTTCCGGTATCGCAGGGCCGGGCGTTCTGCGTGGAGTGCGAAGAGAGACAGTGGCGCGGCCAGCGCCTTTCTCAAGCCGCTGCTGCCGGCAGCGCGACGCCGCAGAAAGTGATCTCTGCTCCGTTCAAGGCAGCCAGCACCGCACCTTCTTCAGGATCTCCGGCGCCTGACATCCTGACGCTTAGTAATTCGGCTCTGACTGCAGACGTTTCTGGCTTCAAGAACTCCGTTCCCTTCTCAAGTTCGGCGGTTGAGTCGCAATCGTGGTTCGCGGCCAACAAGTACATACTCGGAGCTCTGCTCGTTGTCGCCATCGTCGTTGCCGTGATTGTTTGGCTGCGCTGAGATTCTGCTTTCGCTCATCTTTTTCTTGCTCCGTGAATCTTTTCTGTAAAGCCCGCGCACTCGACCGATTACAATTCTTTTCCTGACTGCAAAAATTCAACCTGAGAAAGCTCGACCTGAGAAATCTAATTTGGGAGGCTTGATCGTGCCATCAACCGTGACCCGGCTGCTGCGCCGGAGTTTGCTGCTTCTGCTGCTGACCGCAGCGGCTGCGGCCCAGACTTCCGAGCAGCGCACGGCCCGTTATCTGGAGTCCGTGCGCAAGCAGCCGCAGTTGTTGCTGGCCTTTGTCCACGGCCTGCCTAAGGGTGGAGATCTGCATAATCATCTGGATGGCGCCATCTACGCCGAGGATCTGGTGGATTTCGCCGCATCCGGTGGTCTGTGCGTGGACCGGACGTCTTCGCGTCTGCTGGCTCCGCCCTGCGACTCCTGCGAAAATTACACCGCCAAGCCCGCGGCGCGCTGCGGTTACGGCGATCACGTGCTCTACAACCAGATGATTGATGCCTGGTCGATGCGCAACTGGAAGCCCGGCGACGAATCGGGCCACGATCACTTTTTTGCCGCGTTCGACAAGTTCGGACTGGCCTCGCACACTCACGTGGCGGAGGCAATCGCCGCTGCTACCAATCGCGCGGGCATGGATCATCTGCAATACGTCGAGTTCATGCACACCGCTGACGGAGGCGCGGCGGCGCAACTGGCAGAGAAAGTCGACTGGAATCCAGATTACGCGAAGCTGCGCGACGCCATGCTCAGTGCCGGCTTGAAGGATGTGGCCGCGGAGACCAGCAAGCGACTTGCCGCCGACGATGCCCGCGCGAAAGAGATTCTCAAGTGCGGCACGGCGGACGCCGCCCCCGGATGCGACGTAACCGTCCGCTATCTTTATCAGGTGCTGCGCGGACTTCCGCATGAAATCGTGTTCGCGCAAATTTTGCTGGGCTTTGAGCTGGCTTCGTCCGACCCGCGATTCGTCGGCCTGAATCTGGTGATGCCCGAGGACTGGTACGTTCCCCTCCACGACTTCAACGAGCACATGGCGATGATCGATTATCTGCACAGCGTTTATCCCAAGGTGCACATCGCGCTGCACGCGGGCGAACTGGCCATGGGTCTGGTGCCACCGGAAGACTTGGCGTTTCACATCCGCGCGTCGGTCGAGCGCGGGCATGCGGAGCGCATCGGCCACGGGGTTTCCGTGATGAACGAAAAAGATCCCATTGGCCTGTTGCATGAGATGGCAGAGCGAAACGTGCTGGTCGAAATCTGTCTGACTTCGAATGACATGATTCTGGGCGTCAGCGGCGATGACCATCCCCTACCGATTTACATGAAGTACGGAGTTCCCGTGGCGCTGGCTACGGACGACGAGGGCGTGGCGCGCAGTGACATGACGTACGAATACCTGCGCGCCGTCGAGAGTTACCGCCTCTCCTACGCGGAGCTGAAGCGCATGGCCCGGCAAAGTCTGGAGCACAGTTTCCTTCACGGCCAGAGCCTTTGGACTGACACGAAACTGGTGTTTCGCGTGGCGCCGCCGTGCGTGGGGGATGCGGCAGGCTCGGAGAAAACGTCGGCGGCCTGCCAACAGTTCCTCGAGGCGAATGATCGCGCCCGCATGCAGTGGAAGCTGGAGACCGAGTTCGCGAAGTTCGAGAAAAAGTATTAGAAAGTAGCGCCGCCGTCCCGGCGGCTGTCGAGAGCAAGATGCCCCTTCGGCAGGCTCAGGGCAGGCTCTCGCAACGGCCGGCAAGCTGCCGGCGCTACAGTGCGTTCCTATGGACGATCAATTCACGCGCGCGGAAACCGCTGCAAAATTTGTTCTGCAACGAACTCCCCTTCATCCACAGATTGGCTTGGTGTTGGGTTCCGGTCTCGGCGGATTTGCCGATTCTCTCAGCGACGCGACGCGAATCCCTTACGCGGAGATCCCTGCGTTCCCGCGATCGACCGCAATCGGCCACGCTGGACAAATGGTCATCGGAAAATCGGGCGGTGTCCCGGTTGCGACAATGCAAGGCCGCGTGCATCTGTATGAAGGATATTCGGCACAGGAAGTCGCGTTCCCCATGCGCGTGTTCGGCCGCATGGGCATTCGCGCCGTCATCCTCACTAACGCCGCCGGAGGGATCAATCTCAATTATCAGCAGGGCGCGTTGGCGCTCATACGCGACCACATCAATCTGCAGGGGACGAACCCTCTGGTTGGCCCGAATGACCGTTTCGGCGTTCGCTTTCCCGACATGACGCAAGCTTACGAGCGATCATATCGCGAGTTGGCGCGGGAAGAGGCCGGAAAGCTGGGGATGGCGCTACACGAAGGGGTCTACGCGGCCCTGCTCGGTCCCAGTTACGAAACGCCTGCCGAGATCAACTATCTGCGAACTATCGGCGCCGACCTGGTTGGGATGTCGACCGCGTTCGAGGTGATTACCGCCCGTCATATGGGAATCAAAGTGCTCGCCATCTCGTGCGTCACCAACATGGCGGCGGGCATTCTCGACCGGCCGCTCTCGCATCAGGAAGTGATGGAAACCGGTGAGCGCGTCAAGACAAGTTTCGAAGCATTGCTGCGCGCCGTGCTGCCGCGGATTCAAAACGATGAGTAGTTATTTTCCCTCTCGCGGAATAAACAACTCCACCGGCGGCTTCACTCCATACACCGCGGCGAAACTCCTCTGATTCACCGCCATCGCAAAACGTCCGCGTGAGTCGATATACAAAAGCGGTTGCCCCAGCGGCACATCGCTGAAGGTGCGGACGAACTTAATCTTCATCTCCTGGTCACCCAGCTTCACCGGAACCTCCTGACCGCGCTGGTAGCCGAGTTTGAAGAAAACTTCTGCATCAACGTTGGTAACAAGATTGCCGAATGGACCGTCGGTCGCAATTACTTCGCCCGTCAGTCCGCGGTCATCGAGCTTGGCTATCTGCAAATTCAGCCGCACGAGGTCTTTCACCGGCACCTCGGGACCGACGGTCGTCCAGTCGTCACCGCGCGCCACATGCGCTCCCGCAGGAGAAAAAATGTCACGGCCATGAAACGTCGACGACAGCTTGGTGCCAATCATCCAATCCGGATTTGTGATCTCGTGCACGCCTTCGATGCCGTCGCGTTGCTCCACCGGCGTGAGCAGGCCGTTATCGGGCAGCACAAAATATTGTCCGCGCTTCGACTTGGCGACGATCGCTTTGCGCGTGCTCCCCACAGTAGGATCGATCACGACCACAAAGACCGTTCCCGCGGGAAAATAAGGCGTGGCGCCATAAAGAAAGCGCGCGCCATCGAGAATGGAAAACGGCGTCACCTGATGCGTGAGGTCGACGATGCGGACGCTGGGCATGATGGAATACATCACGCCCCGGCAGAGCGCGACCGAATCATCGACCAGACCGAAGTCGGTCATGAAGACGATCGTCTGCGGATACTTGCTGGTCTGCGCACTGGCCAGCGGCGAAGAAACGATCATCATCAGCGTCAGAAGGGCGACGACGAGGGCCAAAGTCTTATTCTTCCCATCATTCGCGCGGCGGGTTGCGGCAATCATGCGGTCCATCTCCTGTTGCATTTTGGAATTATGATTGGCAAGAATACTCGGGGTCGCAGCCAGGCAGCAAATCCAGCGCGGTTCCGGCCGCTCGCGTCTATAATGTGCTGTTAATTTCCGAGGCAGCGCAAGGAGGCCCTAATGTCGCCAGTCATCCCCGAGAAATACCGCGATCTGTTTCAGAAGCGAGCCTTCGCCAACCTGGGCACGCTGATGCCCGACGGCCGCCCGCAAGTCACGCCGGTATGGTGCGATTTCGATGGCGAACACGTCATTTTCAATTCAGCCAGGGGACGCCAGAAAGATAAGAACGTTCGCCGCGATCCCCGCGTAGCCATGACTTTGATGGACCCGGAGAATCCCTACCGCTATCTTGAAATTCGCGGCCGCGTGGTCGAGATCACCGAAGAAGGCGCCAGCGCCCACATCGACAAGATGGCCAAAAAGTATCTCGGCGTCGACAAATATCCATACGGCCATGCCGGCGAAGTGCGTGTGATGTATAAGGTAAAGCCCGAGCACACCACGGTGATGGGCTAAACGCCGGCGTCCCGCCGGGCGTCGTGCTGCGAATGCCGCCGTCGAGGAGATCTCAGATTCACACCTACAATCTCTGCCTGCTCGGCTTCGGCAACGTCAATCGCACGCTCGCGCAACTGCTGGAAGACCGCAAGGCGGAACTCCACGAGCGCTACGGAATTTCTTTCCGCATCACCGGAATCGCAACTCGCCGCCTGGGATGGATCGCCAACCCCGACGGTCTGGATTTTGCAGGTGTGCAGACGGCTCGTGTGGAGCGGGCGCCCCTGCCCGCCGACGGCCGGGAAGCTGATCAGAAGCCGACAAACGTCCGCGAGTGGCTGAAGGCAGCCAAGGCCGACATCCTCTTCGAAGCCACCGCTCTCAACGTCGAGACTGGCCAGCCCGCCATCGATCACATCCGGGCCGCGCTCGAGCACGGAGTCCACGCCATCACCGCCAACAAAGGCCCAATCGTCCACGCCTACCGCGAACTCCGCGACCTGGCCGCCGCGCAAGGCAAGCGCTTCCTGTTCGAATCCACCGTGATGGATGGCGTCCCCATCTTTTCTTTGTTCGATCAACTGCCCGCGATTCATTTGCAGGGATTCCACGGCATTCTGAACTCCACGACGAATGTGATTCCCAGTGAAATGGAGAACGGCCTTAGCTTTGACGAGTCTTTGAAGAAGGCACAAGCGCTAGGCGTAGCCGAAACCGACGCCGCGCACGACATCGACGGCTGGGACGCCGCCGTAAAGACCGCCGCACTGATCACGGTGCTGATGGATGTGCCGGTGCGTCTCGAAGATATCCATCGCGAAGGCATTCGCGAACTGACCACCAATGCCGTTCGCAACGGCCGGCGCGATGGTTGGCCGTTCAAGCTGGTATGCCGGGCGCAGCGCGTAGGGGACGGGGTAAAGGCGAGCGTCGCGCCTGAGAAAGTGTTGAGCAGCAGCCCGATGGGAAAGATTTCGGGGACATCGTCCTACATCTATTTCGAAACCGACATCTTCCCCGGCCTCGCCATCACCGAAGAAAATCCCGGCCTGTACGCGACCGCGTATGGAATGTTGGCGGATTTTGTGCGCGCCGTGGGAAGATAGATCACCGTCATGCCGACCAGCGAAACCGCCACTCCTACCGCCCTCAACCTCAATTGGGTCCGCGCCCAGTTCCCGTCACTCACCCAAACCGTCAACGGACACCCCGCCGTGTTCCTCGACGGCCCCGGCGGAACACAGGTTCCGCAGCGTGTCATCGACGCCATCTCGAACTATCTCGCCCACGACAACGCCAACACTGGCGGCGCCTACGCGACCAGCCGCAACACTGACGCCATGCTCGCCGAAGCCCGCGCGGCCATGGCTGACTTTCTGAACTGCGGCGCCGATGAAATCGTCTTCGGCCCCAACATGACCACGCTGACGTATGCGATGTCGCGCGCGATAGGCCGCGACCTTGGGCCGGGCGACGAAATCCTGGTCACTCGTCTCGATCACGACGCCAACGTTTCCCCCTGGCTCGCGCTCGAAGAAAAAGGTGTGAGAATTCGTTGGGCAGAAATTCATCCCGGAGACTGCACGCTCGACGTCGAAGATCTCGCTGCGAAGCTCAATTCCAAAACCAAACTCGTCGCGATCGGCTACGCTTCGAACGCGGTCGGCACCATCAACCCCGTCAAAGAGATCGTCCGCCTGGCGCACGCCTCCGGAGCGCTCGCCTACGTCGACGCCGTGCACTACGGCCCGCATGGCCTGATCGACGTGGCCGCAATCGACTGCGACTTCCTCGTCTGCTCGACTTACAAATTCTTCGGTCCGCACATGGGAGTTCTCTTCGGCAAGCGCGAACACCTGCAGCGCCTGCGTCCCTATAAAGTCCGCCCGCTCACTGACGCGATTCCAAACCGCTGGGAGTGGGGAACGCTCAACCACGAATGCATCGCCGGCATCACGGCCTGCGTCGAGTACATCGCCGATCTCGGCCGCCACGCAAATCCCACTTCTCGCAAAGAACGCGAGAAATGGGGCACCCAGGCTGAATCCGCCACGCGCCGCGCCGCCATCATCGCCGCTTTCGAATCGATCCATCGCCATGAACACGCGCTGATGAATCGCCTGATGGCCGGGCTTGCCGAAATTCCGCAGCTGAAGATCTACGGGATCACTGATCCTTCGTGCTTCGCCTGGCGCTGCCCTACGCTAGCGGTGCGGGTCATCAACCAAACAGCCGAGCAAACTCCGCTGGCCCTCGCCACCAAACTAGGAGACCGCGGCTTCTTCACTTGGGATGGAAATTACTACGCGCTGAACCTGACCGAGCGCCTCGACGTGGAAAAATCCGGCGGCTTCCTGCGCATCGGGCTCGTGCATTACAACACTGCCGAAGAAGTAGATCGGCTGCTGCATGAACTAAAAGAGATCCTTCGCTCCGCCTGAAAATCGGCTCCGCTAAGGATGACGCCATCCAGAGAATTTCGAACTGAGCCACTAGCGGTAAAAACACGACAGCCCGGGACGTGGTCCCAGGCTGGCAGGGAACGCGAACTTAGGAGCCGGAGCCGACAAAAACAGGCCCGATGCTAACGGCGCTGCGTTACGGCCAGCGCTTCGCAGTGTCATCCCAACCGGCAGCGCGCACGGGCTGCGCTGCGGCTACCACGGGAGGCGCTGGGATGCGGATCGGCTGCTGCGGTCCGTTCACGGCTGTGGGCATGGTCGCCTTCGCCGCTTCGGAGTTCATTTCCATCCCTTCGGACAGCAAGGGAGCCACCAGCCGCAGCGCTTCCACTTCTTTCTCCAGCCGGGTCAACTCCATTTCTTTCTGCCGCAAAACCTCGTAAACGTTCTTCATAGACAGGGCACCTGTGAGGGCTAATCGTAGATTAGCCGCTTTTCTCGAACTTTAGCAGACTTACCCGTGTTGTCAAGGAATTAAGCCCTAAACCTTAGTATTCAGCCCAACACGCCCGGTTTAACCCGTGGAACTCGCCTTTCTCCGGAATGCCGAGCCTGCAAGATCGCCCGTCCAGCAAGGCTTTCGCCCGATTTTCACAGCTCCGTGAACGCTTCGAAAACGCTCGATTCCCTCCCACTCCAGTCTGGAATCGCGAAAACCCGTGCCCGGCTTAGCCTTTGCACGGAACCTCTTCATCCGCATGCACAAAATCCGGTCACCCGCCTGTGGACGCCTTGCACTCAATTGAAAACAAACCAGATAAATCCGCACACTTTCGATTGACTGCAAAATTAGAAAGAGTACAAAGGGAATCGTTCTTTGACAGTTTCTTAGGTTTTTCCGGTTGGTGCGGCGTCCGGGGCTCAAGCGATGTCACCCTCAACGTTGAAAAACGTAGCGGGAAGGCAAGCAAGGGTCTATAGCAAAGCGCTGGTCGAGAAGAACGGGAAACCCAGTCGAAGGCAAGACAGAGTTCCGAGGCGTTGGGTAGGTTTGTCCGGTTGGCGGTGAGCCCGGAGCCCAAGCGAAGATCGCGCGCAGCGGCCCGCAAGGGAAGCAGCGACAGCAGGTCAAGCAAGGGTCTAAAAGCGAGCTACTGGCCGAGGGGAATGGACCCAACACCACCTCGGAACTCTTAATTTTTTGCCCGCACTCCCCCCCAAGCTCAGCGAACGAGGATTTCGTCTCTGAGAACTCGGTACTGAGTACTGCCTCTAGTCCACGTGCTCTCCCACGTCGAACGCTTCTTCAGAATGAGGAAGCACATCGCGTTCGCCGGCAACCCACACATACAACGTCGGCAATAAAAAGATGCTCATTACCAGGTCGGCAATCAGTCCGCCGACGATGACGATGGCAAAGGGACGCTGCGAATCGGAACCGATTGCGTGCGAGAGCGCGGCCGGAAGCAATCCCAGAGTTGCCACCAGCATCGTCATCATGATCGGCCGCAACCGCAACACCGCGCCCTCGACCGCGGCGTCTTCAATCGAGTAGCGCCGGGAGCGAAGCTGGTTGATGTATTCCAGCATGATCACGCCGGTCTGCACCGACACGCCGAACAGCGCCAGAAAACCGACGCCGGAGGAAACGCTGAAATTCGTGCCGGTAATCAGAAGCGCCAGCAGGCCGCCAAAGCGAGCCATCGCCACGTTGGCCAGAATCAACAACGCCCATTTGAAAGATTTGAACATCGTGTACAGGATGACAAAGATGACCAGGATGGTGATGGGGAGCACGATGAGCAGACGCTCGTCCGCCCGCTTCTGGCTCTCATACTCTCCCGCCCAATCGATGTGATACCCGGGCTCCAGCTTCACCTGTTCATTGACTTTCTTCATCGCCTCTTCGACCGCGCCGCCCAGGTCGCGGCCGCGCACGCTGTACTTGATGGCCACGTAACGCTGATTACCCTCGCGGTAGATTTCCGAACCGCCGTCGGCCTCGCTGATCTTGCACAGCTGGGCCAGCGACACGCGCTCTCCCGAGGGCGACAGCAGGCGAATGTTCTTGATCGCTTCCTGCGTATCCCGGTATTTCGGCAGATAGCGGAGCGTAAGATCGTAGCGCGCCTCGTCCTTCAAAACCTGGGTGAGCGCATTCCCGCCCACTGCGGTCTGAATCGCATCCTGCACGTCGGCGACGTTGATCTGGTATCGCGCTGCCGCATCGCGATCCACCGTGACGTTCAGGTTGGGCTGGCCCAGCACATGGAAGACTCCCAGGTCTTCGACGCCACGAACCGTTCCCATAATCCCGGCGATCTCGGCGCTCTTTTCTTCCAGCGTCTTCAAGTTATCGCCGTAGACTTTAATGGCCAACTCGCCCTTTACTCCACTGACCGCCTCTTCCATGTTGTCTTCGATAGGCTGCGAAAAGCCCCAGACCACGCCCGGAATCTTGTTGTTGAGTTCGCGGTTCATGGCGGCGATCAATTCGTCTTTGTTCTGATGAAAGACCGGACGCCATTCTTCTTTCGGCTTGAGATCGACGAAGTACTCGGTGTTGAAAAAGCTGGTTGTGTCGGTGCCGTCATCCGGCCGCCCGGTTTGACTGGTGCATTGCGGGACTTCAGGGAAAGAGCAAAGAATGATCCGCGCCTGATTCGATACTCGAATACCCTCGTCCGGCCCGGCGCTGGGCGCAAGCGTGCCCCGCACCCAGAGCGCACCTTCATCCAGGTGGGGCAGGAATTCGGACCCGATGACGCCGCCGAACGCGAGGTAAAGCGTAAAGAGAAACCCGGCCACGCCGATGCCCAGGACCAGTCCACGGCGGCTAATCGCCCAGCGAATCGCGCTGCGGTAATGCCTGACCAAAAACTCCATGATCGGATTGCGCCATTCCTTGGCTCCCTTCGCGAAGGCGAAACTCGCCAGCACGGGGGCAATCACAATCGAGAACAGCAATGCCCCCAACAACGCAAAGGCCACGGTCCACGCCATGGGATGAAACAGCCGGCCCTCGACTCGCTGCAGGGTGAAGATAGGCAAGTACGCAGTGATGATGATGGCGATCGCATAAAAAACCGGCCGCTGCACTTCGTGCGAGGCCTCGCTGATTTTTTCGTTCGGCGTCTTAACCCCGTTGCCGTGGCCCAGGTGGCGCACAATGTTTTCGATCATCACCACGGCGCCATCGACCACCATGCCGAAATCAAGCGCACCGAGAGAGAGCAAATTCGCCGGAATGTGCCGCAAGTCCAGGCAAATCGACGCAAACAACAGGGAAAACGGAATCGTCGCCGCCACAATCAGCGCGCCCCGCACGTTCCCTAAAAACAAGAAAAGGATGATCGACACCAGAATCATTCCTTCCGTCAGGTTGTGCAGCACGGTGTGGCTGGTGAAGTGCACCAGGGTACTGCGGTCGATGAACGGAACGACCTTCACCCCCGGCGGCAGAATATGACTGTTCAGTTCCTCCACTTTCTTGTGGATGCCTTGCAGCGCCGTATCCGCCGCCGCTCCTTTGCGCAACAGAACTATGCCCGAAACCACATCGTCGTTATCAACGATCTTTCCATCCTCGCGGTGAATAGCTTTGGCAAACTGTCCCAGCCGGATCTTCGGCCCCTGCGCAACCACGCCAATGTCCTTCACCCGCAGCGGCGTGCCGTTCTTGGTCAGGATGACGGTCTGTTCGATATCGCGAACCTTGTCGACCAATCCCACGGCGCGCACATTGATCTGCTGCAGACCTTCCTGAATAAAGCTGCCGCCCGCGTTGGTGTTGTTGTTGGTGAGTTGCTGCTCGACCTGCGCCAGGCTCAGGCCATAGGCGACAAGCTTGTTGGGATCGAGGCGAACCTGGTATTCACGTGTCGGCCCACCGAAGCTGGAAACATCGACAACGTCGGGTACCGCCTTGAAATTCTTTTCGACGACCCAGTCTTCAATCGACTTCAGCTCCATCGGGTCGTAAGCGGGATTGGTGCTGCGCAGCGTGAAGAAATAAATCTGCCCGACCGGGCTCCAGTCCGTGCCCATTTGCGGTACGACAGTCGGCGGCAGCGTGACTTGGCTCAACCGCTCCAGCACTCGCTCGCGATTCCAGTCGTTGTCTGACTCGTCGTCGAAAATCAGCTTCAGGTCGGAAAGTCCGAAGAGCGAGAACGAACGCAGGTGCACCACATGCGGAATTCCGTTCATCACCACTTCGAGCGGAATCGTGACCTGCTGTTCGATCTGCTCCGCCGAAATCCCCGGCCACTGCGTAATCACTTCAACATAGTTGTCCGCTACGTCGGGATAAGCTTCAATAGGCAGCCGCTCGAACGAGACGATTCCGGCGGCAAATAGAATCAGCGCCAGCGCCAGCACCAGCAGGCGATTGCTCAGCGCGAAATCGACGAGGCGGCGAATCATTTATCTTTTCACCTTAACTGTCCCACCTTATTGCTCCACCGTGTTCTGCAGCGCCAGCGCATTTGAGACAACCTTGTCTCCGGGCTTGAGCCCTGAAATCACCTCCTGCTGTTTGCCAGGAAGCATGCTCCCTGCGGTAACCTCGAGCCGCTTGAAATGTCCCGCGCTGATCGGCGTGTAAACCCACTCGCGATCGTGCAAGTGCAAAATCGCGTCGGCCGGAATCGCCACGTGCATTTCCGGAGTGCCGCCGTAAAATGTCGCCGTCGCGAACATGCCCACCCGCATCATCCCGGGATTGGCCACTTCCAGCCGAACCTTCGCCGTCCGGAGACTGGGATCAAGAACCGGCAGGATGTTATCGATCCGGCCTTTCAAAACCTTATCGGGATAGGCATTGAGCCGGATATCGGCGAATTCGCCCACATGCACAGCGTCAAGATCGTTCTCATAAACGTCGCAAATGATCCAGACGTAAGAAAGATCGGAGATGGTAAAAGGATTAGGCCCAGACAACCCTTGCACTCCCGCCGCGTTCGTAACCTCCTGATCCATGATGACGCCCGAGATCGGAGCTGTGATGTCGACAATCCCAGACGGGTGATCTTTGTCGATGCCCAGAAGTTTCAACTGCTCCGTCGCCGCACTCAGGTCAGCCTTGGCATCGCCTTCCGCGTCATCGGCTTGTTCCAGTGCGCTCTTGGCGATTGCGCCCTTGTCGTAGAGAGTCTGTGCCCGCTCAAATTGCAAACGCGCCAGCCGCTCATCGTTCGCTGCTTTCAAATAAGTGTCATAAGCTCCCGACACGTCGTTGCTGCGCACTCGCAGCAACAGTTGGCCTTTTTCCACCGTGTCGCCCAGCCGGGCTTTGATCTCCACCACTCGCCCCGTGGCCAGCGAAATCACCGGCACTGCGCGATTAATATCGGGCTGCACCACGCCGGTAACATTCAGCTGCGGCGCGGCTTTATGCTCGACCGCCGTCACCAAAGGAAATTGTTCGGGATGGTCCACCTTGAAATTGTTGGAATCCAGATCAGGCACCACCGTCGCCGGAGGCGGAGCCTCAGCCTTCGCGTCGGCCTTGTTGTCGTTGCAGCCGGCCAGGCAAGCCAGAGCCAGAGCCAGCGCCAGACAGAACGCCGGACCGATTGCCAGACGACGCCCCGCCTTGCCCGAGCCTTCAAATCTATTTCTCATTGCACCACCTCACGCCCTACGGCAAGATTCAGCTGCGCCGCGGACATCAAATACGATCCGACCAGGTTGACGTAGTTCAATTCGACCGCGCGGTAATCGCTCTCCGCATTCAGAAAATCCAGCAGCGCCGCGCCGCCATGCTGGTAGGAAAAGAAAATCGTGTCGCGCACCCGCACCGCCTGCGCCAGATATTTCTGCTTGTAAGGCCGCAGCAGAATCACGTTGCTGTCCAGCGTGGCGTAGGCCGAATCCACATCGCTGAACACCTGCGCTTTCGCCGCATCGCGCAGCCGTTCGTTGCGCGTAATGTCGAGCTTGGTGCGCAGTTTCTCGCCCTGGTTACGGTCAAAAATCCGTAGCGGAAAATTCACATCGAAGCCAATGTAGGCGTCAATCGGCGGATTCCGCCCCACATCGAAGCTGAACGTCGGATCGGTCGATCCGTTCGCTTGCGCCAGTTTGTAGCTCATCTGCGCCATCTCCACCGACTGCACCGCCGCCTTCAAATCTGGCCGCGTATCGAGCGCGATCTGCCGGTAAGCATCGAGCGCATCAATCTGATCGCTGAAATCGAACACGCCTGCCACATCAAACTGCTCGACCGGCGTGCGATCATTCAACAGCGTCAGCAACTGGATCTTCGCCGTCCGCAAATTCACGTCCGCCGTCTGCAAGTCGGACTCATACTGCACCCGTTGCAGTTCCAACCGGTCCAGATCGATCTGCGCAATGTCTCCAGCCTGAAACCGGTCGCGGCTGATCTGCAGCACGTGGTCGTAATATTCCAGATTGTCTTTCGCGAACTGCAGCACAGCTTTGGCCTGCAGCGTCCCCACAAACGCTCCGCGCAAATTGAACAGCAGATTTCTTTCCAGATCCTGTTGCTGCGACACCCCAATCGCCGTCGCCTCTTTCGCAGTTTCCGTGCGCAGTTCCCGCTTGTGCGCCCGCTCGTGCAGATAACTCACGGTGCCAGAAGGCAGCCAGTAGGCAAACGGCCCATGCGCCGGCCCTCCTGGAAACGGATCGATCTGATCC
This sequence comes from Candidatus Sulfotelmatobacter sp., assembly GCA_049673585.1. Classification (GTDB taxonomy): domain Bacteria; phylum Acidobacteriota; class Terriglobia; order Terriglobales; family Acidobacteriaceae; genus Sulfotelmatobacter. The sequence goes on from JBATXV010000030.1 coordinate 232,934, forward strand.
GCCAGCAGCGTCAATTGCGGATTCGGCCGCAGATGCGCCGTGATCTCTTCTGCCTGCAGTTCGCTGATGTTCAGCCTCCCTGCCAGCAGCGTGGGATTATTCAGTTCCAACCGGTCTTTCACCTGCTCCCAGGTCCAAGCCTGGGACGTCAAAACCTGGGAACCGGAATCTTGCGGAGCTCCAGCCTGCGACGGCGCAGCCTGCGCCGAGACCAACTCCGCACCCAGCGTTGCCAGCGATAAAATCCAAAAAAATGTTCTAAGCATCAACTACTCCGTCCCAACTCGTTCGGACTTCCCCAACTCCGAGATGCAGCTTGGTACGTTTTTCCAGCACAGTCTCCAGGCTGAATGAGAATTTCTCTAGTATCCGGTCTGCCTCGTAAGGACTCCCTAAAGACGAGGGACAATCGCCGCGGTTTTATTGCTTCAACCCATCAGCGATACGCAATGAATCAAGCAGAATGATTCGGCGAACTAACCAAGGAGGGAAAAAGGAGGCGCTCGGCCGCCGTGGAAAACACAAGGCCTCGCCAGCGGCGATACGCATGCAACAGAAACGTCAAGCGGTTTAACTTCCGGGGGAACCAGCCGCACCGCACTCACTACCACAGCCGAAGGTCCCTGCAGCCTGTTGACCCAGGCCGAATTGCGGTCGCTTCCAGCCTGCCGCACCGCGCGCTTGCTGATGGAGGAATCTTCCATCTCCGCCCGCATCGCGTGCAGATCGTCCGATGCCGAGATTACGGGAAACAGCAGAACCACTACGCATCCCAGAGCCAGCAGGCACTGCAGTGAACTCACCCACCGTGCCGCGCGCGATCCCGCGTCGCGCCGCCACAGCCAGTAAGCCGGCAGCGCCAACAACAGCCACAGCACGTTCAGCAGCAATTCCATAACTTCACTCCGCAACTTCACGTCGCGGCAAAATGCAGAATAAGGACACGAAGAAGCGCCTGGTACCGACCCGCGAGTTATTTTTCCAGAAACCTCAAACCCAAGTCAACGTGACCACGGTACCGCAGACAAAATCCACGCCACCGAAAGCCAAAGACTGAGAACTGAGAACTAAGAACTGACAACTGCCCCTAAGGCCCCACCACCACCTGCAGCGGCCCCGGAGTTTGCATGCGTTGCCGGTAGATCACATTCCGTTTCGCCACCTCGCCCACCACGTTGACGTCGATCACGTACGCGCCGTGCGGCAGCGTCTCGCCAAACGGCAGCGTCATTCCAACCGTCCCTCGCTTCAACGGAAAACGCTGATACCCTATCTCGGTAGCCCGCCCGTTCTCCGCTACCGCCTTCACATCAAACGTTAAGTCCATATCGTCGCGAGTCGTGTTCGAAACCGCCACGCTGCCATCGATCCGGTTCGCTGTGACGTGTGCCGGAACCTTCCACTCCAGCTTCAGCGCTTCCACTACTTTAATCACGAATACTTTCTGCACCGCCTGCTGCGGTTTGCCGCCATCCCGCACCGCCACCACAAACTCGAATTCGCCCGCCCGCTCGGCCGCTCCCCGCAGTTCTCCCTCTTCCTCCAGCTTGATCCCCGGCGGCAACGTTCCACTCTCCAGGCGCCACCGCAGTACCGGCACGTAATCCCCCTTGGCATAAAGCTTCACCGCGTAAGGTTCCTGCGGATACGTATCCGGCAACTTCTCCGGCTCGATCAACAGTCCTTCGCCTTGGCTGGAAGTATCCGGGCTGGGAGTATCCTGGCCCGGCGCAGCCGCCTGCCCCGGCGCAGCCGCCTGCCCCAGCGCCGCCGCGCCCAGCGCCATCACCAGCGCAAACTTAGCCATCTTTGCCATCGCGAGAATCTTAACCGTCTTTGTCATCCTGAGCGGAGCGAAGGACCCCACGCCCGCCGGCGTCATCGTCGGCCTCGCAAGGAGATTCTGCCTCCGTGCTGCCATTCTCCTGTCCATCGCGACCTGGCTTTCTGCACCATGTTATCGGAATTCTCGCTCCCCCCGCGGCGAAATCCCTTCGTCCCGAGTTGGATGCCGAAAGCCCGCACCCGCAACCGGCAATAATCCAAGGACTGCAAACACAAGGAATGTAAAGATATGTAACACTTGCACTTCCCCGGATTTTTTTCTGCCGCGCGCTACTTATTTTCGTGGTTCGGGTTTGATGCAACTGAATTCACCTGTGCTAACCTCAAACCACAAGGTCCCCGGCTCCACGATCGATTCGCTCCCACGGAGGAAGTTTATGTCAGTCCGCAACACTCTCGTCCTGTCTCTCGCGCTCTCCACCATGTCACTTCTAGTCGGCTGCGGCAGCAGTGGACCCAAGGCCGTTGCACCCCCAACCGGAGGTTTCACCACGAGCAGCCTCAGCGGCACCTATGTTTTTTCTTTCTCTGGTACAGATGTCAGTGCTGCCAATCTGCAACTTGCCCCGACCTATTTTTCCGTGGTGGGTGCGCTCACGGCTTCTAACGGAGCGTTGACGGGTACCATCGACGTTGTCGATCCAGAATTGGAGGCGGTGTTGAATTTATCCTCCCCCGTGCTTACGGCCCAAGCCCTTACCGGTGGTTCCTACACAATCACTCCCGACGGGCGCGGCAGCGGCACCATTCGTATTTCCCCCAACGGCACGAACGTAGAATTCGGACTTGATTTTGTTCTGATGACACCCTCGCACGGCTTGATCACGCGCTTCGACACCAATGGCACCGGCAGCGGGACGATTGATCTGCAGGACGGCACGTTGACCCAGAGCGCCCTTACGAGTTATGCCTTCAGCCTCTCCGGCGTAGACAGCAGCGCAGTAAATCCGTTCGTGACGTCGGGTGCATTCACGCTCGGCGGCACGAGCACCATCTCGGCTGGTCTCCAGGACATCAACGACGATAACAACTCCAGCACCAATCTCCCGCTCACTGGCTCCCTTACCCTGGGGGCCGCGGGCTCTGCGGGATCGGCTGCGCTGACTGCGACGGGAAGTCCATACGGCACGCTTTCCTTTGACGTCTGGCCGATTGACGCCACGCACATGAAGCTCATAGAAGTCGACGGGCTTGAGGCCATTGAGGGCGACGCCTTCACGCAGCAGGCCACGATCTCCTCCGGTCAGCTTGTCTATACGCTGGCGGGCCTGGACATTCCAAGCCAGGCCGTTCTCTACTCGGGAGGTTTTCTGACGTACACTGCCCCAACCACGATCGCCAGCGGGTACGAGGACATAAACGATGGCGGCTCCATCGGCAGTTCACTCACCGTCGCCGGTAGTCTCACGGCCACGGGCGGAGGACGCTACGAGCTTATCCTCGGTGGTCTCTACAACAGCGCTGCCGGCGCCGGCACTTACGACTTTGCGGCTTATCCCACCGCCGATGGCAGCATCCTCCTGATGGAAGATGACAACCTGGGAGTTACCACCGGCACAGCGTTCTTCCAGACCGCCCAGACCTTTGCGTCCGCGCAGGGTTACGGTCTAAATCTCACCGGTGGGAACGCTGAATTTCCAGGGAATTCCGGCGGCGGCGAAGTCGACGACATTGCCGAATTCACCGCCACTTCTGGCACCGTGCAGAACTGCTCCTCGGGCGGCACTCTAAGTCAGGGCATCATTGACGAAAACGACGAAGGTACCACGGGATTTAAGCTGCCCCTCGGGCCGAATGGCTCGTACTGCTTCGATTCCACCGGTTCGGGACGCGGCGAGCTTGTGTACCCAGAGACTGGCACGTTCATCGGTACTCTCAACCTGGACTTTTATGTCGCCAACAGCTCCACGATCCTCTTTATCGACGCAGACAGCGGAGCGCAGACCGGCGTCGGCACCTTCCAGCTTCAGAACGCCTCGGCCGATCCCCCAGCGCTGGCGAATACGCGGTCCGCAGCCTTAGCGATGAGGGCTGCTGCGGCGGCGGCCCGCGCTCATAAGCGGCAAAAGTAGTCTATCTCGGGTGGGCTAGACCTCGGGCGCGGCTTCCAGTCGCGCCCTTTTTTCTTCCCAGCATCTTCTTCGAGCCCCAATGGCAGATTCCCACCTACAACGCTGCCTCTCTCGTGACCTTAGTTACCTTTAACCAATGCCCATCCTTCGCGCACAATCACTCTACAGGTCTGTGTCTTTAGGAGACGAAGATTGTTCTGCCAACGCATCCTGCGTGGTTCGGTATTTGCGTTTGTCGTCGTCAGCGCCTCGCTGGCGTCGGCGCGGGACCTTGCCCTGGTTGCCAACAAAGCGAATGGCGAGCACGCCGTAACGCTCGCTGACCTGGTCAAGGTCTGCAAAGCGCAGACCAGCCGCTGGCCCGATGGCAGATCCGTCACCTTCATCCTGCGCGCGCCGTCCGCTCCTGAAATGAAGGTTGTCCTCGAAAAGGTTTACGGCATGTCCGCAGGCGAGGTCGACGGACTCATCGTCGCCTCCAATCAGTCGCATCCCAGCCATCCTCCATTCGTGATCGTCACCTCCGACGAGGACCTGGTCAACAAGGTGGCATCGATCCCGGGAGCGGTTGGCTTCGTGGATGTGTATTCCATCAACAGCAGTGTCGCGGTCGTAAAGGTCGCAGGCAAGCTCCCGCTGGAGCCCGGCTACCTGTTACACGGAAATTAAACAAAGTGGCCAGTGACTCTATGGCTTCTCCGGGCAAAAAACTCGAACCCAAGCCGGCACCGACGACTGGGGCCCACGCTCGCCGCTTCCCGCGTTTCGCCCTCGATGTCCGTATGCAGGTCCGCATGTTTCAGGACAGCGAATTCCGCTCTTGCTGGGGACGCTCCACCGAACTCGGCCAGGATGGCATTGGCGCCACCCTCACCGGCGAACTCGAAAGCGGCGAAATTGTTTCCCTCGAAATTCCTCTGCCTCTCAGTCCCTACCCGCTAAAAGTTCGCGCCATCGTCCGTTACCGGCAGGGCCTGCGCTACGGTTTCGAGTTCCTCACCCTCAATGACATCCAGCGCCAAATGATCCGCCGCGTCTGCGAAATGCTAGCCAGCAAGGCTTGAAGAGCCAAGTTGCAAAGTTGCAAAGTTTCAAGGTTTCAAGGTCTGCCCTTGAAACTTTGAAACGTGAAACCTTGAAACCTGATTCCCTCCAATTACCCCAGTAACTTTCCCGTAACTCCTCTGCGTTCTACCATGCCCATGGCTGGGTTCCAGAGGGGGGAGCTTCGAGATGGGTGATCGTGTCACCCGAACGCCGCAGTCGCGGGAACTGGTGCGTGCCAAGCGTCTGCGTCAGGCGCTCGAGCGCGGAGCCCCGCCAGCGTTCGTTCCACCCGCCGTGCCCAACCCCGTTGCGCCGCCATCTTCTCTTTCCTGGAGTACCGGAGAAAAGAGTACCCCAGAAACCAGTTCCGTAGAGAAAGCTCCCGCAGAGAAGAGCCCTGCAGAAAGTTCCGGGAAAACGATTTCCAGGGAAAAGAATTCGAAGAAAGCCAGTCCTGAAGAAACTAATTCCCGCCGTCAGTATCTCGAACAACTCTTTCAAAATTCACCAGACCCGCTGGTCATCACCGACCGTTCTTTTCGCGCGCATTGCGTCAATCAGGAATTTGAGCGCTTGTTCGGCTACTCCCCGGCGCAGATCCTGGGCAAATCCATCAACCAGCTCATCTTCCCTCCTGATCGCGCGGCCGAAGCCGATTGGATCGTGCAATGCCTCGAGCGCGGCGAGTCCATCACTCTTGAAACCCAGCGCCTTGCCAAAGACGCCACCCTGCTCGATGTTTCCGTTTCCTACGCGCCTTTGATCATCGATGGCCAGACCACCGCCTTCTCCGCCATCTATCGCGACATCTCCGAGCGCAAGCGCGCCGAAGCTCTCAGCTCCGCCCTCTACCGCATTGCCGAAAAGGCCAGCGCCACCCAGGACCTGCAGCAGTTCTTCGCCGCCATCCATGGCATCGTCGATGAACTCATGTGCGCCCGCAATTTTTCCATCGCCATTCACGATCCAGAATCGCAACTTCTCAGCTTCCCCTATTTCGTAGATGAGCAGGAGTCCGCTCCCGCTCCCGCAAAACTGGCCTCCGGTCTCGTAGAGTATGTGCTCCGCACCGGCGAGCCTCTGCTCTGCACTCCCCAGCTCGCACACGAAATGCAGCGGCGCGGCAAAATAAAACTCGACAGTCCGCCTCCGCTTCACTGGCTGGGCGTGCCACTCAAAGTCAACCATCACATTCTGGGCGCGGTCGTGCTCAAGAGCTATTCCAGGAACACCCGCTTCCGCGAGCGCGATCAGGATGTCCTCGCCCTGATCTCCCAGCAATTAGCCGCCGCCATCGATCGCAAGCGCAACGAAGAGGCCCTGCGCCGCTCCGAAACCTGCTACCGATCCCTGGTGCAAACCGCCGTTTACGGAATCTACCGTGCCAGCCTCGAAGGCCATTTTCTCGACGTCAACCCCGCCCTAATCGGAATGCTCGGCTACAACTCCGCTCTCGAAGTCCTCTCGCTCGATCCGCAAAAAGACGTCTTCGTCGACCCCGGCGACCATACCCGCCTGGTCGACGAATTCCGCCGCAGCGGACGCATGGACGGTTTCGAAGTCCGCTGGAAACGCAAAGACGCGGCCATCATCACCGTCCGCATCAGCGGCCGTGCCGTCGCCGGTGATGAACCGACCGACGTTCTCGAAGGCATCGCCGAAGACATCACCGAGCGCCGCGTTCTCGAAGACCAATTCCGCCAAGCCCAGAAAATGGAAGCCGTCGGCCGTCTCGCCGGCGGCATCGCCCACGACTTCAACAATCTCCTCATGGTCATCAGCGGATACACCGAGGTCATGCTCGACCAGCTCACCCTCGGCCATCCTCTGCATGCCAAAGCCGAAGCCATTCAGCAGGCCTCCGACCGCGCCACCACTCTAACCCGCCAGCTCTTAGCCTTCAGCCGCAAACAGCTTCTCGAACTCAAAGTTATCGACGTCAACGCCATCGTCGCCGACATGGAACGTCTCCTGCGCCCGCTCATCGGCGAAGATATCGAACTCACCACCAGCCTAGCTCCCGCCGTCGGCTGCACGCGCGCCGATGCCGGCCAGCTCGAGCAGGTCATCATGAATCTCGTCGTCAACGCTAAAGACGCCATGCGCAACGGCGGCAAAATCTCCATCCGCACCGCCAGCGTCACCCTCGACGACTCCTACCGTCCCGAAAACACTTTCATCAAGAACGGCCCTTACGTCATGATCTCCGTCAGCGACAACGGCGAGGGCATGGACCGCGAAACCCAGGCCCGCATCTTCGAGCCTTTCTTCACCACCAAAGAAAAAGGCAAAGGCACCGGCCTCGGACTCTCCACCGTCTACGGCATCATCAAGCAAAGCGGCGGCTACGTTTTCGTGCAGAGCGAACTCGGCCGCGGCACCGTCTTCACCATTTATTTCCCGCGCGTCGACGAACCCTCCGAAGCCATCGGCGCCACTCCAGTAGCTCTAGCTGCCGTAGGTGGAACCGAAACCGTCCTCTTAGTCGAAGATGAAGATTCCGTCCGCCAGCTAGTCCGCGAAACTCTCGAATCCCGCGGCTACCGTGTCCTCGAAGCCGCCAACGGCGCAGAAGCGTTAACCCTAGCCGCCGCTCACTCCGACCCCATCCACTTAGTCATCACCGACGTAGTCATGCCCGGCCTCAGCGGCCACGAACTCGTCCAGCAGCTCAAGCCATCGCGCCCCGGCCTGAAAGTTCTCTACCTCTCCGGCTATGCCCGGGACGCCTTCCCCTCGACCGCCGCCGCCGACAGCCAGAAAACGTTCCTGCAAAAACCCTTCACCCTGCAAAGCCTCTCCCGCAAAGTCCGCGAAATCCTCGGCCCACCCACCAACTAAAGCTCGCGCGGCAAAAAGGTTCGGCGAGGGCACGGCTTCAGCCGTGCCGCACGAAATGAAAAGATTCGCGGCTTTAGCCGCTGAGGCTCCCGTGCGTACCTGCAAGGTGTAAAATCTCTTCGCAACCACACCCGCGCTCCCGTCATCAGTACAATAAGAATCCAGGAGGAAAAAATCATGGCTTTCGAACTACCGCCCCTGCCTTATGACTACGCAGCCCTCGAACCCGTCATCGACAAACAGACGATGACCCTGCACCACGACATGCATCACGGCGCCTACGTAAAAAATCTCAACGCCGCCATCGAAAAGCATCCCGAGCTGTCCAAGAAAAGCGCCGAAGACCTTATCCGCGACTACAACGCCATCCCCGAAGACATTCGCGCCGCAGTCCGCAACAATGGCGGCGGACACGTCAATCACTCCATGTTCTGGAAAATCATGAAGCCCAAAGGTGGAGGCGATCCCACCGGCCCCATCGCCCAGGCCATCACGAAAACCTTCGGCACCTTCAAAGATTTCCAGGCCAAGTTCAACGACGCCGGCGCAAAACAATTCGGCAGCGGATGGGTCTGGCTGGCCAGCAAAGGCGGCGACGATCTGCACATCATGTCGACACCTAACCAGGACAACCCAATCTCCGTGGGCCACTATCCCATCTTCGGCAATGACGTCTGGGAGCATGCCTACTACCTGAAATACAACAACCGCCGTCCCGAATACTTGGCCGCCTGGTGGAACGTAATCAACTGGGACGAAGTCAACCAGCGCTACGAAGCCTTCAAGACCGGCAAAGCCGTCCGCGAACCAGCTCTAGCGGGCCGGTAACAACTGAAAAAGTATTGTCATCCTGAGCGTAGTGGCCGCTTCGCGAAAGCGAAGCGGCCAC
>JBATXV010000031.1:0-403179 GCA_049673585.1 Candidatus Sulfotelmatobacter sp.
GCCGTATACCGTCCTTAGAACACCCCACCCGCCCTCGTAAATCTCAAGCTCAATCTGATCATTCGGATACCCCTCGTCAGTCATGTCACCAGTCCAAACCGAAGCGGGGCGAATGTCGTCACGCCAAACTCCCGTGGTGATCGCCGTTGCAGACCGAATGGTCAGCGTCGGTCTCTGGTCGAACAGAGGGCCGCAAGATCCCACAAAGTGATTCTCGGCACGATGAAACACGCATTGCGAAGGAGTACTTTCGGTGGCTTCAGTTTGGGCACTCTGCGCGGCACCCGAACAAGCCAAAAGAACTGCTATAAGCATCGATTTCTTCTTCATGGGGAGCTTCCCACGCTTTACCGGTAGGATAAATGATGAAACATCCCATCTCTAACAATGTCGGCGGTGTCAAGCCCCATGTGCACACACTTCAGCATGCACTCGAAGAAGAGCGCCATTTCGCTCTCGTGGATGGCTTGCGCGTTCCAACCTTGGGCTCGCTTCTAATCGTTAGGGTCTGGAACTCGGTCCGACCCAGCCATCTCTTCGGTCACGAACTGCGATCATGATTATTTGTTCAGACTCCCCGGCGAGGGGGAGCGGGATGCCCAATCATTACGTCGGTGACTTACTGCCCACCATCGGGATGTCCGGGCTCTCCCGTGCGCGAACCGAGCTTTTGCAGTTGGCCGTAGTCATGGCCTTGGCGCCACATCCAGTACAGATGCACCGCCAGTTTCCGAGCCATCGCCACCTTGGCGATCTTCCGCCCGCGCCGCATGGAAAGGTGAAAGAACTTGCTGCGCCACTCGGGTTGGCTGCGCACCGTGACCTGCGCCGCTTCCACCAGCAGAAAGCGCAGCAACACGTTGCCCTGTTTGCTGATGTGTCCCAGTCGACGACGATCTCCGCTGGACTCTTCCGTCGGCACCAGGCCTACGTAGCTGGCGATCTGTTTGCCGCAATGAAAACGCTCCGGCGTTCCGATTACCAACTCGAAGGCCAACGCCGTCAGGGGGTCCGACTCCGGGGTGCGTCGCCAAGCGCCGCGTCACAGGACGTTTTTCCACTTCTTGTTCCAAGGCAACCGTTAGTTGCTGGATTTTCGGCGTTAGTCGATCGAGTAAGTCGAGCAGATCCTGCCGCCGGCGGCTCGCCCAAGGATGCCACGGCGAAAATATCAGCGGACGCTGTTTAGGCTTCAAGTAATTGTCGATGAAGGCGTGAATCCCGTTCTCACTCCTCTCGCGTAATCTTCCATTGCGCTCCTTCTTTGGCCCGCGCTCGTCTCTCGGGGGCTGAAGCCCGATTCAAATCCTGGACCTTTGACACAGGCCTGGAAGGCCTGCTCCACCCGCGTTTGCTCTCGCGAGGTTAGGGGCTTATGCGGCGCTGAAGCGCCGCTCTTCCACGTTACTGCCGGCGATTGTTATCAAGGTCAAAAGCAGCGGGCAGGAGTGCCCGCTCCACACTTGCAGGGTCAAGGGCGACGTCAGAGCGGTCTCCAGGGTTCGGGGCCGATGGGTTCCGGCGTTTTATGGTGCATCCAGATGCGAATTAGTAGTTCAATCATTTCCAGCATGAGGCTCTCCTTATTTCTTGCGGTGCAGACAGACTGTTGGTTGCACGCCGGATTCCTTTGCGCGGCCCAGTCGGCTTGGTGTTAGCAAAGACAAGAGCAAAACAAAGTCAAAGGCAACGGACAGAGCCTGCCCTGAGCTAAGCCGAAGGGAGTGTCCGTTCCACACGTGCAGCGTCAAAGGCAGCGGGCGGGGGCGCCCGCTCCGCGTCCACTCCACAGGTGCCGTGCGGTCGTAGAATGGTTTGCTGCGTGAGGAGGATTACCGTGGCTACTTCTAAGAACAGTCTTAAGGATCGGCTTAGCCGCTACAAAGAGGTCACGATCAGCGTGATTGGGAGGAAGTCGGGGCGGAAGATTTCGATTCCGGTTTGGTTTGTGGTGGAGGGTGATGAGCTTCATCTGCTGCCGGTATCGGGATCGGAGACGCAGTGGTACCAGAACGTGCTGAAGAATCCGTCGATCGGGATTGACGCGCGAGGCGCGGAGGCGGAATGTCGGGCTGTGCCGGTTACTGGGGCCAAGGCGGTGAAGGCTGTGGTCGAGGAATTTCGGGAGAAGTATGGGGCGGGGGATGTCAAGAAATATTATTCGGGGTTGGATGTGGCGGTGGTGGTGAAGTTGGGTTGAGTGGAGGGCGCGGGGCCTTGAAATCCTGTCAAGCCAGAAATTTTATTCCACGCTAACTTGCTCTACCGCAAGGCCGAGTGAGTCGCAGCTCGTCCAGCCGGACAACCTGGAGATGGTGTAATATGTTTTGTGGAGCTTATCTCTGAGACATACTCGACCGCGGCTTGTTCGAAGTCGCCGGTCTCAGACCTAACTCCTTTATCCGGAATATTTTGCGAGCAAGTCCTTGCATGTCAATATTTTACACGGAGCTCGCCAGATCACAGCGCGGCAAGATATTGAAACCAGGGATTTTACTGCGAAGGCCTGATATATTTTTGATCCATATCGACGTCGGCTATAGCAAAGCGCTAAGCGACCGCTGAGCAGGAACCAGAAGCGGCACCCGAACACGAAGTAAAATTAAGTAAAGCTGCTAGAAATATATTGACCTCTTCGGCCTTTCCGGATAGAGTGTGGTGTTCCACGGACATCCGGAGTCTCTGGGTCTGTTCTGAGCTGCCTCGGCCTGTGATCCCAAACTAGGAAAAACGAGCATCTTCGGACTTCGGTTGCGCATCTATTCCAGTAGGAATTGCGCTAACTCCTTTATAACTCTGGTGGAATCAGTAGCTTAGGGCTGCCTTTGGGTTCTGGCTGCGGGCTTGGGGGACAGGGGCGAAAGCGACATGCCCATACTTATAAGGAAGGAGCAAGACAGACATGCGCTCTGATCGTGTGTTTGACGCTTTACAGACGTTGCGGAATCGTTATATGTTATGCCAGCTCGCCTCCAAGGCCACGCGGAAGTTCCACCGGCCCAGCACCAGAATTCAGGAAACGATGAATGGTGTGCTAGACCGGATCGCGGGCGCGGAGCGGCAGGATGTTCTGTCGGAGCCGGAGAATTTTGCTGAGGCACAACGACGGGCTGCTTAAGCAGCCCCGTCCGCCTGCCCGGTGTTTTGTTGTCTTCCCTGAATACCCTCCTTTTGAAAATCTCCCGAAGCCACTAACGAATAGTTTTTAGTGCACGGGTTTAGGTGAATCGTTTCTAGGACAAATCATGACCATTGCTGAATTAAAGGAAAAGAACATTACCGAGCTGACCAAGATCGCAAGGACCTTGGAACTGCCCGGGGCCAGCGGACTGCGGAAACAGGATCTGATCTTCAAGATCCTGCAGGCGCAGAGCGAAAAAGAAGGACACATCTTCGCCGAGGGCGTGCTGGAAATATTGCCGGATGGCTACGGATTTTTGCGGTCGCCGGATTACAACTACCTGCCGGGGCCGGATGACATTTATGTATCGCCGTCGCAGATTCGCAAGTTTGATTTGAAGACGGGCGACACGATCAGCGGGCAGGTGCGGCCTCCGCATGAGGGTGAGAAATATTTCGCGCTGGTGAAGATTGAAGCGGTGAACTTTGAGTCGCCGGATGAGGCGCGGAACAAGATCCTGTTCGACAATCTGACGCCGCTGTATCCGCAGGAGCGCTTAAAGCTGGAGACTACGCGGGAGAACGCGAGCGCTCGGGTGATGGATTTGCTGACACCGCTCGGCAAGGGACAGCGCGGGTTGATTGTTTCGCCGCCGCGGGCGGGCAAGACGATGCTGCTGCAGAATGTGGCGAACTCGATTACGACGAACCATCCGGAAGTGGTGCTGATGGTTCTGCTGATCGACGAGCGGCCGGAAGAGGTTACGGACATGCAGCGGTCGGTGAAGGGCGAAGTTATTTCTTCAACCTTCGACGAGCCTGCGGCGCGGCACGTGCAAGTTGCGGAGATGGTGATTGAGAAGGCCAAGCGGCTGGTCGAACATAAGCGCGATGTGGTGATTCTGCTGGATTCGATTACGCGGCTGGCGCGGGCTTATAACACGATCGTTCCGCCTTCGGGCAAAGTGCTTTCGGGCGGCGTGGATTCGAATGCGCTGCAGCGGCCGAAACGCTTCTTTGGGTCGGCGCGGAATATTGAAGAAGGGGGGTCGCTTACGATTATCGCCACCGCTCTGATCGATACTGGTTCGCGCATGGATGACGTGATCTTTGAAGAGTTCAAGGGAACCGGTAACTCGGAAATCATCCTGGAGCGCAAGCTGGTGGATAAGCGGGTGTTTCCGGCGATCGATATTCAACGATCCGGCACGCGTAAGGAAGAGTTGCTGATTCCGCGGGAAGACTTGTCGCGGATCTGGGTGCTGCGCAAGGTGCTGAACCCGCTGTCTCCGGTGGAAGCGATGGAGTTGCTGATCGACAAGCTGGGCAAAGCCAAGTCGAACGGCGAGTTTTTAGCGAATATGAGCGCGTTGTAGAAGTACCGAGTTGCGAGTACCCAGTACCGAGAGGGAGATGGCAGGACTCGGTACTTGCAACGAATTCCCGTTTCCTGTCCTCGCTGAAAGTGTCATACTTTGGCAAAAGGGGCAAGCGCATCCACGCCCCGTTTTTGAGGACACCATGCGACTCCAAAGAATAGCCTGGACGCTCTCCTTCTGTTTACTTTTCGCAATTCCCGGCAGGGCTCAGACCCAAAACGATCCCCCCAGGGTAATTCCACCCGTGCGGGGGGAACCCGCCCCCGGTGCTGATGATGCGGATGACGCACAGCGGCAGATGGCCCATGAGATGGCCAAGAAGGCCAACCAGTCGCGGGAGGCCTCGCTAAAGGCCGATACCGACAAACTGCTCAAGCTGGCGGTGGAACTGAAGGCCTACGTGGATAAATCGAATGAGAACGTTTTATCGCTTGACGTGGTCAAGAAGGCGGACGAGATCGAGAAGCTGGCGCACAGCGTGAAGGACAAGATGAAGGGGCCGAACTAGGGGGAGATTTGGTAATTTCGTAATCGGGTAATTTTCCGATCTGAGGACCGCCAGGGGTCCGAGATTTGGGTCATGACCGGCACCGATCGCATGGGGCTGGTTCGCCCTGCAGATCAACGTAGAAGAGCTCGCTTCAAGGACGATTCGTATAGGATCCACGCGATGAAGGCTAGTATCAGCGCTCCGGTCATTCGGAGTTGGACTCCGCTGCCTTCGGCTTTTGCACCGAACCCAAACCCTTGTACCCGAATCCATTTGGGCAATCTAAACCAAGCTCTCGGCGAGACAAGCATGCGTGCGGCGTTGACGGCGATGTGAACCACAGCGCCGCCGACCATGAACCAAGCCAAATAGTCGAGAGTTACATCGGTATGCGCGGACATGGGGCGCAGCGAGCTATATAAGAGCCCGAGGGGGACTGCCAGAAAAATCGCCCCCAGCAGTCGCACTTGCATCGCGCCCCAACCGCTCCCGTGCTTCGCCTCGGTCAACGATCCTCGAAATGCAAGCCAACTGGGCAAGCGAAACCAAGCTCGTGGCGAAACAAGCATAATTGAGCCATTGAAGACCCATACCGCTGCGAAAATGGCGAACACAGACCAGCCTAGAATCTGCCGCATTGGGATCGGCCAACTCCTTACGCGGGAATTATACGACTCCGAGCCGTCATCCGATTTTGCCGGACGACGGCTCAGATCCCTTATAACTCTTGGATTTGGACCTCATCGGCTAAAGCCGTTTCGGAAATCTGGCAGCCTGAATCGCAGCGCTACCCAAAGGCACGCGGGCGAGGGCGCCCGCGCCACACAGCCGGCGGGACGCCGGAGCTACTTACTCCGCGTTACCGCTTCTTATTCGCATGCCATAGAAGGAGCGGTAGACGAAGAAGAACGAGACCAGGAAGAACACCAGCGCCAGTACATTTGTGATGGTTGCGCCCTGATCGTGGGTCAGCGTTACTGCCAGCTCTACCGCCAGCAGCCCGAATAGCGTGGTGAATTTGATTACCGGATTCAGCGCTACTGACGACGTGTCTTTGAAGGGGTCGCCTACGGTGTCGCCGATTACTGTGGCGTCGTGCAAGGGAGTTCCCTTCTGCTTCATTTCTACTTCTACGATCTTTTTCGCGTTGTCCCAGGCGGCTCCGGCGTTGGCCATGAAGATGGCCTGGTAGAGGCCGAAAATCGCAATCGAGATTAAGTAGCCGACGAAGAAGAACGGCTCGACGAAGGCGAAGGCCAGGGTGCCGAAGAAGACGGCGATGAAGATATTCAGCATGCCCTTCTGCGCGTATTTCGTGCAGATCTCGACTACTTTCTTGCTGTCTTCGACGGAGGCTTTCTCCACACCTTCTAGCTTGATGTTGGCTTTGATGAACTCGACGGCGCGGTAGGCTCCGGTGGTGACGGCCTGGGTGGAGGCTCCGGTGAACCAGTAAATCATGGCTCCGCCGGTGATGAGGCCGAGAAAAAACGGGGCGTGCAGGAGCGAGAGTTTGTCGACATTCTCCGTGAGGCCACCGGTGAGCGCCATGATGATGGAGAAGATCATCGTCGTTGCGCCTACTACGGCTGTGCCGATCAGCACTGGTTTCGCGGTGGCTTTGAAGGTGTTGCCTGCGCCATCGTTGGCTTCGAGCAGGTGCTTGGCACGCTCGAAGTGGACTGGCATGTTGAAGTCTTTCTTGATTTCAGCTTCGACGTTTGGAACCTGCTCGATCAGCGAAAGTTCGTAGACGGATTGTGCGTTGTCGGTGACTGGACCATAGGAATCTACGGCGATGGTGACCGGGCCCATGCCGAGGAATCCGAAGGCTACCAATCCGAAGGCAAACACTGCTGGAGCCAGCATGGTTGCTGCGGCCGCGAGGCCCAGCGTGCTCATGGAGTAGGCAATCGCCATCAGAAACATCATGGAGAGGCCGAGGTAGTATCCGGAGAAATTGCCGGCTACGAAACCGGAGAGAATTCCGAGCGACGCGCCGCCTTCTTCGGCGGAGATGACTACTTCTTTGACGTGGCGGGAATGAACTGAGGTGAAGACCTTGACGAGTTCCGGGATGATTGCGCCGGCCAGAGTGCCGCAGGAGATTATCGTTGCGAGCTTCCACCATTGCGTCGCGTCATTGCCGAGGGCGGGAATAATGAAATAGGAAACCAGGTAGGTGAGGCCGATGGAGACGATGGAAGTGATCCAGACCAGCGAAGTGAGCGGGTGCTCGAAGTTCATCTCGTCGGCGTTGCCGAATTTGGCTTTGGCGATAGCGCCGTTGAGGAAGTAGGAAAGCGAACTGGCCACGAGCATCATGACGCGCATGACGAAGATCCAGACCAGAAGCTGGACTTGCACTGCGGGATCTTTCACGCCGAGGAGGATGAACGTGATGAGAGCTACGCCGGTTACGCCGTAGGTTTCGAAGCCGTCGGCGGAGGGTCCGACGGAGTCGCCGGCATTGTCTCCGGTGCAATCGGCGATTACGCCGGGGTTGCGGGCGTCGTCTTCTTTGATTTTGAAAACGATCTTCATCAGGTCGGAGCCGATGTCGGCGATCTTGGTGAAGATGCCGCCGGCAATGCGGAGCGCGGCCGCGCCGAGCGATTCGCCGATGGCGAATCCGATGAAGCAGGGGCCGGCGTAGTCGCCGGGGACGAAGAGCAGGATTATCAGCATGATCAGAAGTTCGACGCTGATCAGCATCATGCCAATGCTCATGCCGGCTTCGAGAGGAATCTGGTAGACCGGGAACGGCTTGCCCGGCAGGGCGGCGAATGCGGTGCGCGAGTTGGCGAATGTATTTACACGGATGCCGAACCAGGCCACGCCGTAACTGCCGGCGATGCCGACGAGGCTGAAGCCGAGGATGATGGCGACGCGCATGGCCTCCAGATGCTGCAGGACACCAAAGTAAAGCAGAATGATGACGGCGATAAACGTCCACAGCAGAAGGATGAATTTGCCCTGGGTGATGAGATACGTCTTGCAAGTCTCATAGATGAGTTCGGAGATTTCGCGCATGGAACGATGCACGGGCAGGTTCTTGAGTCGCATGTAGATGACCATGCCGAAGGCGAGCCCGAAGAAGCAAAACAGAATGCCGATCATGAGCAGGTTGTGGCCGTCGATGGCGCCGTTGAGGAAGCTGACGGAGGAAAGGTCGGGAAGTTTGAGCGAGGCTTCGCCACCAGCTTCCGGTTGAGCGAAGGCCGTGGACGCGCCGAGGGTGAGCAAAGCGGCCAGAGCCAGAGTCTTTCTCAGTAAACCGGATACCACGCGGGAGCCTTGGAACGCAGCAGTGGCGAGCCAGGTGCGCATAATGAGTCCTCCGAAATGAGTCGCTTTTCAGGAATATATGAACGTGTTTAGGCATTGCCTTCCAGAGACATCCCAAGTTCGAGCACGTACACGGGATTTCGTCACCGGAATTCCGAACACGCTTCCACCGCAAAACCTCAAACGGGAGTTTGGGGCTTGGCCGCGTCGGATTCGCGCCTGGGAGGGCTGGAGGGGAATAAAGCCGTGCTCCGACCGTCCCAGTGCAAAACGGGCATTTATAACATTTTGCGGGGAAAGGGTCAATCAGGCGGGGTGGGGGCGGTGGTCAGGGCAATAGCAGATTCCTCGCGCGGTAAAGCTGCGCTTCGGAATGACAAGTGTTTTTAAACTGCAAAGCACAACCTTAGGTCCAGTAGGTGCGGTCGAGCGAGCGGTATTGGATCGCTTCGGCGATGTGTTTGGGTTCGATGGATGGCGTGTCTTCGATGTCGGCTATGGTGCGGGCTACTTTGAGGATGCGGTCGTGGGCGCGGGCGCTTAGGCCCTGCTGGGTCATGGCGCGCTCGAGCAGGCGTTCGCAGTCGGCGGAGAGTTCGCAGAAGGTACGGATGTGGCGGGAAGACATTTGGGCGTTGCAGTAGATTTTTTCGCGGGATGAGGCGAAGCGCTCGAGCTGCTTTTGGCGGGTGCGCATGACGCGCTCGCGAATCTTTGCGGAGCTTTCGGGTTCGTTGGTGGAGCGCATTTCTTTGTAGTTCACGGCGGGGACGTCGATGTGGATATCGATGCGGTCCATGAGCGGCCCGGAGATTTTCGAGATGTAGCGCTGGATCATGGGAGTGGTGCATTGGCATTCGCGGGTGCGGTCGTTGCGGAAGCCGCAGGGGCAGGGATTCATGGCGGCCGCGAGCATAAAACGCGCGGGAAAGGTTAGGGCCATGGCGGCGCGGGCTATCGTGACTGAGCCGTCTTCGAGCGGCTGACGCAGGACTTCGAGTACGTTGCGGGGGAACTCGGGGAGTTCGTCCAAGAACAACAAGCCGTTGTGGGAGAGCGAGACTTCGCCGGGGCGTGGGATTACGCCTCCGCCGATGAGGCCGGCGTCGGAGATGGTGTGGTGCGGGGCGCGGTAGGGGCGCTTGCCTACCAGGCCGCTGCCGGGGTCGAGCACTCCGGCTACGCTGTGGATCTTGGTGGTTTCGAGCGCTTCTTCGAAAGTTAGCGGCGGCAGAATCGTTGGCATGCGCTTGGCGAGCATGGTTTTGCCGGAGCCGGGCGGGCCGATCATCAGGATGTTGTGGCCTCCGGCGCAAGAGATTTCGATGGCGCGCTTGGCGGTTTGCTGGCCGCGAACGTCTTTGAAGTCGACGAGGAATTCCTGGGATTCTTTCAGCAGGGCGTCGCCGTCGGCTTTCAGCGGGACGATTCCGTTGCCGGAGTTTACGAAGTGGATTACATCGAGGAGCGAGCGGACGGGGTAGACATCGACTCCACCGACCATGGCGGCTTCGCGGGCGTTGGCTTCGGGGACGACTAGCTTGGAGATCTTGCGAGTGCGGGCTTCGAGTGCGATGGGAAGGGTGCCGCGAATGCCGCGCACTCCGCCGTCGAGACCCAGCTCGCCGATGAAGAGACAGTCTTCGATCGTCTTCTGCGTGAGGCCGCCGTAGGCGCCTACGATGCCTAAAGCCATGGGCAAGTCGAATCCCGAGCCTTCTTTCTTTATATCGGCGGGGGCAAGGTTGATGGTGATGTGGGTGGGAGGGATGTCGTAGCCGCAGTTTTTCAGGGCGGCGCGGACGCGGTCACGGCTTTCGCGGACTGCGGCATCGGGTAAGCCGACGGTGTGAAAGTGGTCCTGGTCAGTCTTGATGCCAGAGCAGTCGACTTCCACCTGGATAATGTTGGCGTCGATGCCGTAGACCGCGGCGCTGAGGGTCTTGTAGAGCATGGGTGCTCCGGGCAAGACAGTCTTCGTTTTCTGTGCCGCCGCCGGCACACCGAGGCCTGATTCCGGAATGTAGCTACGCTACGCGTGCTGGGGTGCGCAAGGCTGTGATGGATGTCACAGGGTGGGGCTGTGGATAAGAGGCCGCCGCAAACATCGGGCGACCGGGAGCAATCCCCGGCCGTTGGAGCGGCGCTCTCCCTCGTCGGCCCGCATCGTCCGGCCACGGCATTTCGGGCAAAGCTAACCGAGTTGAACCAAAGTAACCACGTCCAACGCCCGCGGGAACGATTGTTTTGCCTGGGCCAGTATAATTACGATGATTTTAATGATCGACGGTTTTGCGTTCCACAAATGCGAAACCGGGTGTTCTCCCCATGACGCAAGCTTCACCTGACAGTCCTCGACGTTCCCGCCCTCCGCAAAACCTGGAGCGCGAAGAATCTCAGCTTTGGCGATGGATTCTGTTGTTCATGGTCCTGCTGGCGGCGGGTTTTGCCTACCTTGCCTGGGAGCGGCTGGAAACCCTGCCCTATCATTTGGGCCCTGCGGCGTTGGGCGTTCTGCTCTTGTCTGTACTGCTGGCCGTCTACGCGTACGGCCGGCGGAAAGAAGTTGTCGAGTTGAAGAGCCTGCTGCAGGATTTGCAGGAACACGTAGGGGCGGCTCCCTCGGAGCAGCAACTCGACCAGCTCAACGAGATGATTGCGCGTTCGCAGCGCAGCTTCAAAGAGCTGATCGACTCGTTCGAAGATGCTGCCTGCGCGGTTTCTCTGGACGGCACCTTGCGCACCGTCAATAAGAGCGTGAGCGACCTCATCGCGCTTCCCTTCACCGAGATCGTGGGCAAGAAGTTTTTCGACTTCATGGAAGAGCCGACTCGCGAGAGCCTGGAAGCCGGGCTCAGCCGGTTTTTGGAGAAGAGGCATTGGACTGGCACGGTGCGCGTGCGGCTGAAAAACAATCCGCGGCCGCTTTTTTTCGATTGCGTACTCAATGCGATCGTCAAGAGCGGCGAAGTAGTTGGGGTGAGCGTGCTGGGACGGGACGTGACCGGACAGCACGAAAAAGAGCTGCGTTTCACCGAGCTGTTCGAGACTCTGCAGGAAGGCGCCTACTTCAGCACGCCGGAGGGCAGACTGCTGGATGCGAATCCCGCGCTGGTGAGCGTTCTGGGCTATGCAACGAAAGAAGAGCTGCTGGCGGTCGAACCGGGCAAGCTGAACGTTGATCCCACAGAAGCACCGGTGTTGGGCCGGGCTGCCGACGATCGCGGAGGAGTGCGGGCGCGGGAGATCACGCTGCGCAAGAAGGATGGAACACCCGCGGTGTTTCTCGAGTCGTCGCGCGCCGTCTGGGATGCTGCCGGCAAACTTATTCGTTACCAGGGCACGCTGATCGACGTCACGGAAAGGCGCAAGCTGGAGCGGCAACTGCTGGGACAGGAAGAATTCCGGATGCGTTTGCTGGAGAGCTTCCCCGACCTCATTCTTGTGGTCGATCTGCAGGAGCGGTACACGTTTGTGAGTTCGCGAGTGCGCGACCTGCTGGGGTATCAACCCGAGGATCTGGTGGGAAAGAAGATCTCTGAAACCGAGGACCACTCGCCGGAACTGGCGGCGCTTTACCGCGACGTGTCTTCCGGCATCCGGATTTTTGGCGCTGCGGAGTACGGGGCGCGGCACCGCGATGGTAGCTGGCGTACCATGCGAGCCTCGGCCAGCCAGTTCTTTGACGCCGATGGCAAGATCGGCGGCGTGATCGTCTCGGTGCGCGACATCACGATGGAGAAGAAACTGGAGCAGCAGATCGTGCAGAGTGAGCGGTTGGCTGCGATGGGCGCGATGATCGGGGGGGTGGCCCACGAACTCAACAATCCCCTGACCAGCATTCTGGGGGTCAGCGAACTTCTGCAGGATAGCCAGACTACGGACGCGGCGCGCAAGCAGATCGGGATCCTGCAACAGCAGGCGAGGCGGGCCGCCGAGATCGTACACAATCTGACTTATTTCTCGCGGCCGCCGGCGCCGGGGAAAAGTCCGGTCAATCTTGGCGAGATCGTGGAACGCACGCTGAATCTGCACGCGTACTCGCTGCGCAAGAACAACATCACCGTGGACTTTCTGCGCGAGCCGACGCTGCCTTATGTGCAAGCCGACCCGCACCAGTTGATGCAGGTTTTCCTGAACCTGATTCTGAATGCGGAGCAGGCGATTCGCGAGGCTCGCGACAGAGGCACGTTGCGCATTCGACTGGGAAATAACGGGGAAGCGGTATGGGCCAGCTTTCACGATGATGGTCCAGGGATTCCCGGCGATATTCTGGCCAGCATTTTCGATCCCTTCTACACCACGAAGCGGCCGGGGCGGGGAACCGGCCTTGGACTCAGCATCTGCAAGGCAGTGATGAAGGAACACAACGGAACCATCGAAGCCGCGAACGCCCCCGGCGGAGGCGCGGTGTTCACTGTCACACTGCAGGCGGCGGCTGCTTCGGCCTCCTCAAGCTAGCGGTTGCTAGTTTCTTTCCACAGCCATGGCCACGGCGTTGCCTCCGCCCAGACAGAGGGCAACGATTCCACGTTTCGCGTTGCGGCGCGTCATTTCATAGATCAGTGTGACCAGCACGCGCGCGCCGCTGGCTCCGATGGGATGACCGATTGCGACTGCGCCGCCGTTCACGTTGACTTTGTTTGGATCGAGGCCAAGCTCGCGCATCACGCCCAGCGCCTGCACTGAGAAAGCTTCGTTGAGTTCGTACAGGTCAACGTCGTCTTTCTTCCATCCCGTCTTTTCCCAGATGGTTCGCACCGCGCCGACGGGAGCCATCATCACCCACTTGGGCTCGACGCCGCTGGTCGCCTGCGCGACGATTCGCACCATAGGCTGTGCGCCAAGTTCTTTCGCCCGCTTTGCGCTCGTCACAACCACCGCGGCCGCTCCGTCGTTCACTCCGGGAGCGTTGCCGGCAGTCACGGTGCCGTCTTTCTTGAACGCGGGCTTCAATGAACGAAGGACATCGATCGTTGTATCCTCGCGCGGTGATTCGTCTTTTTCGAAAAGTACTGGGGCTGCGCCTTTCTTCTTTGCAGGAATCTCTACCGGCACGATCTGCGACTTGAAGCGGCACTCCTTCATCGCAGCCACGGCTTTGCGGTGCGAGTTCACGGCGAACTCATCCTGCTCTTCGCGCGTGATGCCGTATTTTTCCGCGACGTTCTCGCCGGTGATGCCCATGTGGTAGTCGTTGTAAATATCCCAAAGCCCATCGTGCACCATGGAATCGATGACCTGACCGTTGCCCAGACGATACCCCTTTCGCGCTTGCGGGAGCAGATAGGGAGCGTTCGTCATGGACTCCATGCCGCCCGCAACCACGATCGAACTGTTTCCGGTTTGCACGGCCTGAGCTGCGAGAGCCACCGCTTTCAATCCCGAACCACAAACTTTGTTGATTGTCATGGCACCTGTCGCCGGAGACAGTCCGCCGAAGATTGCCGCTTGGCGGGCGGGATTTTGTCCCAGCCCGGCGGAAAGAACGTTTCCCATGATGCATTCGTCGACTTGATCGGAGTTCAATCCGGCGCGCTTTACGGCCTCGCGCACCACCACGGCACCGAGCTGCGGAGCACTTAGATCGGCGAGACTGCCCTGGAATTTTCCCACCGCTGTACGACAACCGGAAATGATGACAACCTCATCGAAAGCCGCCATTGATCATACTCCCGCGAAGATTTCGCAATGTCATTATAGATGTTGCAGCGAGTGAAAACGATGAACTTCAATGGGCTGGTTGCATCACTGCTCGATTGATCGCGCAAGAAAGATGGACGCTGGCGCGCTCGATCGCTGGTGCTTGTTTCTCTCTTGTGATTGCGAGTGTGGAGGATGTTTTGATGGAGCAGCATTAGAATTTTCTGTTTCACTCTCATCTCTCTGTGACTTTGGTACAACACCGCTCGTTCGACGCGTGCATTTTTTTCTTGACTTCATTTTTCATTAACTCTATACAATCAATTAGTTGCAACAAATGATCGTTGCAGATTTTTCCATGAACAATGGAAGGGAGAATAGAAACAATGGCAACCAAGAAAAAGGCAAAAAAGAAAAAGAAGCATTAAGAAGGTCAGTACGAAGTCAAAAAGGGGGACGCCGAAAGCGTCCCCTAAGTTTTTGTGCGGAAGTTCGTACCCGGCTCGGTGACCGTCGATCAGTCCAGCCGCTTCCCGCTGCTCTTCTCAGGTTTCCGGGAGTGATTCGGAACCGTCTTTTCCTGGGCCGTACACAATCCACGGAAGGCGCAAAAATTGCAATGAAAGCCGACCTTAGGCTCGAAGTCTCCGGCGGCGATGCCGCTCGCCACAGCCAGTATTCGTTCTTTCGCTCCCTCCAGTTGAAACTCGGTGCGGCGGGAGAAGACCGGAACATTGCCTTCGAGATTATGAAACACCAGAGCGCCGACAGGATATCCCCACTTCTCCTTTGCAGCCATGGCGTAGATCGAAAGCTGCAAGCTTTCGTCGGCGTCTTCCTGGGATCGAGCCTTGCCGGTCTTGTAGTCGACTATGTTCACGCTGCCGTCGGCGGCGCGATCGACGCGGTCGATTCGCCCGGCAACCTTCGTGCCGGCTATCTGCACGTCGAACCATTCTTCCGTGTGCAGAACTTCGGGTGAAGGGACTGAGCGAGTGCCGCTGAGGAATCCCTGCAATTGCGTCAATCCCAGCTTCAGGTAAAGTTCCCGCTGATAGTTGCCCTGGATTCCAGATACCGCCAGGTCGTCACGAAATAGTTGGATCAACTCTTCGTCGTTCTTGGTTCTGCCCAGGCGCACGGAATCGTAGTAGGTGCGCAGGACGCGGTGCATGGTTGCACCGAACTGCATGGCGGCGTGCACTTGGCGCGACAACTTCCATTCGCGCTGAAACTTGAACTGCAGCGGACAAGTCTCGTAGGTCTCTACCGCCGAGGCACTCAAGCGGGCGTCCAGGCCCGCGATGGCGGGAAGGGCAAGCCATTCCGCCAAACGGGAGCCTTGGGGATGAGCCGCATCGGCCGCGGCGGCGATCTCGATCAACTCAGGCTGCGAGGGCAGCGCCGCCCGCGCCCTGAGCCACGGTTGCAGCCCAGGATTGCAGATCAGTTCGCGCATGAGTCCCGCCGGCGTTTTGTCGCGGCCGATTCCCTGCTTACCATAAATGTGCAGCGAATCTTTGGCGCGGGTCATGGCCACGTAGAAGAGACGGCGTTCCTCCTGATCGTAGAGAGTTTTGTCATCGCTGGCGGAAGCGGAATCTGGATCACGCAACTCGCGAGGAAATTCCACCAGCGTCTCGCGGTAACTGGCGGGGAACGAGTTGCTAGTTGCGCGCAGGATGAAGACATGTGCAAATTCGAGCCCTTTGGCTCCGTGCGCCGTCATCAGGCGGACCGCGTCGTCGTCATCTTTTGAGGTCAGGGGAATTACTCCGCCCGCCTCGCGAAAATAGTTCAGGTATTCGATCCATTCACCCAGACCTTTCGTCTTGGTGGTCGGCTTTTTCTCCCAATCGGCGGCAAACTTCAGAGCGGCCCGCAACACAGGGGAATTCAGGTCAAGGCCGAATTGTTTGCCGATCAGTTGCATGGCCGCATGGGTCTTAGCCTGCTTGCGGTCGACTTCGTCGCGCGCCTGCCGCGCGGACTCCAACACGGCGCGGCCGCCGGCAACCTGGTCGAGCACCGAGGCGAGCGGGATCACGGTTCCATCCTTCGAATCGTTGGCGATAGCGCGCAGTGTCGTCCGAAGCTGCTCGGGATCCACATCAAACTGCGGCAATGCGGCTACGCGAAAAAGACTGGCGTCGGCTCCCTGATCGACCACAACCGCGACGCAGGCAAACAGATCGCGCACCTCGGGAGTGTCGCTGACGTCCATGTTCTCGATGGAGAAAGGAATATCGCGCTCGGCCAGTTCCTGTACAACGCTGTCGCGATGAATGTGCGAGCGGTAGAGGACACCGAAGTCCTTCCACCTGCAACGCGAGCGCCGTTGTGTCTCTTCGACGAGGCGGGCAACATCAGGCGCTTCGGCATCTCTGGCGGCAAAAGAGATCGCTTCTACGGGAAAAGTGGCCAGCGTCTTTCCCTCTTTCCTAGCTTCTTCCTCGCGCGCCGACTGCAAAGGAGTGCGCCGGTAGGCAAGGGCGTCGGTCGCGGCAAACACCGGAGGGTTTTTATCGACCACGGCAAAAGCGCATCGCAGAATCGGGGTGGTCGAGCGCCGGTTGCGGTCGAGCACGACCAGTTTGGATTGAGGAAAATGCCGGCGAAACAGGTGAAACGCGGCGCTGGATGCGCCGCGAAAGCGGTAGATGGCTTGATCGGGATCTCCGACGCCGAAAACGTTCGCTTCGTCCCCTGCCAGCGCCGCGAGAACCTTGATCTGGGCGAAGTTGGCATCCTGAAATTCGTCGACCAGGATGAAACGGGCGCGAGCGCGCTCGGCAGTTAGCAGATCCGGGTCGCTGGTGAGCAGCTCGTAGGAACGCGTGATCATGTGGCCGAACGTGCCCAGATTTTCTTCGCGCAGCCAGCGCTCGGTGGTGGCGAAGACACGAGCGATCTCCTGGCAGCGCCCGATGACTTCGGCATCGCTCAACTGATCTTTCGATTTAGCAACCCGGGGGACTTGGGTCTCGCCGCGCTCCAGCCGGGTGACGTAGTCGGCGTACTCTTTCGGCGTCACAAGTTCGTCGTGGCATCGGCTGAGGAAGCCCAGCAGGTCGTTGAGAAACTGACCTATATTTGCGGCCCGGATGTAGTGCTGGAGGTGAAGCTCATGAATTCTCTTGCGAAGAAATATCCAGAGATCCTTCTCGTCGAGCACACCAAAATCTTTTCCATTGCGCCTCAACAGGTCGAGACAGTAGTCGTGAAACGTCGCCGAATGAATTGGTTTGCCGAGAAGCCCGCGAACGCGATCGCGCATCTCTCCGGCTGCGGCCACCGTATAGGTGAGGGCAAGCACCTCCTCAGGCTTCGCCTGTCCCTGCGCAACAAGGTGGGCGATCCGGTGAATCAACACGGAAGTTTTTCCTGTGCCCGCTCCGGCCACCACCAGCATCGGCCCGTGAACGTGCGCAATGGCTTCGCGCTGGCGATCGTCAGGAACAAACGGGGCAGGACGAAATTGCAACTTGGAAACAGGCATCGCGGTTCAGAATAGCACCATGATCAGGAGCGCGCAGGAGGCCGGGCGCGACCGTAAAACTGCCAGGAGATTCAGGGGAGATGCAACGCAGAAACCACAAGTGCCGTGGCGGCGATCGCGGCCGTCTCGGCGCGGAGGATGGTGTTACCGAGCGACGCCGAGGTCCATCCGGATTTCTGAAAAGATTGCAATTCGCTCTCGGTCCAGCCGCCTTCGGGACCAACTGCCATCGCAACGCCGTCTGATGCATTCTTCTGCTTCAAAATATCGCGCAGCAAGGTTTGCTCTTCCGATTCCGCCAGCACAATACGCAAGACCGCGGGAAAGTTCAAAGCCTCTGCAACTTTGACCGGCGCGGCAATCTCCGGTGGAGCGTCGCGGCGCGACTGTTCCGCCGCTTGCCGGGCAATGCGCTGCCAACGCTCTGCCCGCTTCGCTGAGGCCGCGGCCAGATGCGAATCCGTGCGCCGCGCGATAACCGGAACGATCCGCGAGACGCCCAGTTCGGTGCACTTTTCAATCGCCCACTCCATGCGGTCGAACTTGAAGACGGCGAGAACGAGGGTGATCTCGGTCAATCTCGCCCGGGGAACTTCTTCCCCTAAAGCAAATTCGACGCGGCCGTCGCTGACAACATCAATTTGTCCGTGCCGCACGGTTTCTCCGGTTGCAATCTCGAAATCCTGTCCGACGCGGGCTCGCAGCACGCGCACCAGATGGTCCGCATGCTCGCCCACCAAGGCAGCACGATCACCGGAAACTTCGTCGGCAATGAAGCGGCGCCGGGTCATGGTTCAGTTCTCAGTTCTCAGTTCTCAGTTCTCAGTTCTCAGAAGAGCGAATTCCATGGGCGCGGAGTTGTCAACTTTTTCGGAAGAATAAAGGTTTGCAGGGCGGACTGGGGGACTGGCTTTACTGAGAACTGGGAACTGAGAACTGCCTTTTCACCCGAACATGTCCTTCATTTTGCCCAGCAAAGACCGCACCATCGGCTGATTGTCCACCTTTGCCGTCGTCTCGAGTTCCTGCAGCAGCTCTTTCTGACGCTTGCTTAACTTGCTCGGAATCTGCACCCGCACTTCCACGTAGAGATCGCCCTTGCCGTGCCCGTTCAAAACCGGTACGCCCTTGTGGCGGATGCGAAACGTGGTGCCCGGCTGCGTTCCATCGGGAATCTTGAGCATGTGCTCACCTTCGAGAGTGGGCACGCGAATCTCCGCACCCATGGCGGCCTGCGTCACCGACAACGGCACGGCGCAGTGCAGATCATTCCCTTCCCGCACAAAAAACGGATGCTCCTTCACGTGCAGCACCAGGTAAAGATCGCCGGCCGGCCCGCCGAAAGGGCCGGCCTCACCGCCTCCGGTGAACCGGATGCGCGTGCCGTCTTCAACTCCGGCGGGAATCTTCGCGTCGACCGTGCGCTGCCGCAGAAGCCGGCCTTCGCCTTTGCACTTCGGGCACGGATCGGTAATTACGCTGCCCGTTCCCTGACAGGAGGGACAAGTCCGCGCGATGCTGAAGAAGCCTTGCTGATAACGCACCTGCCCACGGCCGGCACACGAGCGGCAGGTTGCAGGACCTTTGCCCGCAGCGGTTCCAGAACCGTGGCAGTCTTCGCAAGCTTCGTGACGGCGCACCGTGACTCGTTTCTCCACGCCGAAAGCAGCTTCTTCGAACTCGATGGTTAAGTCTTCGCGCAAATCCGCGCCGCGCTGGACTCGGCTGCGGCGGCGCCCGCTGCCGCCGAGGACATCGCCGAAGCCGAAGAATTCGCCGAAGATTTCGCCTAAGTCCTGGAATGGCGTGCCCTCAAAACCCGCGCCCGCACCGGCCGCAGCGCCGACTCCGGCGTGACCGTAACGGTCATAGAGAGAGCGCTTCTCAGAATCACACAGGACCGTGTAGGCTTCGGTGACTTCCTTGAAGCGTTCTTCCGCGTCCGGATTGTTCGGATTCCGATCGGGATGGTACTGCATGGCAAGCTTGCGATAAGCGCTCTTCAGTTCCTGATCGCTTGCTGTGCGGCTCACTGACAATACTTCGTAATAATCGCGTTTTGCGTTTGTGGCCAGAATAGGCGCCCTTCTTTATGGGACAAATAAAAGAGAAATTTAAATTCGTGGATCTTTACTTCCCGTGGTTGCTAGCCACCTTCACCATGGCCGGCCGCAGCAAGCGGTCTTTGAATTTGTACCCGCGTTGCAACTCTTCGATCACCTGATGATCGGGAGCCTCTTTAGTCTCCACCATTTCGATGGCCTCGTGATAGCGCGGATCGAACGCCTCGCCATTCGACACAATGGGATGAACCGAAAGCTTGGCCAGCGCGGCTTGCAGTTGCTTGTAAATCAGTTCCACGCCGCTACGCAGTTCCGCCGCGTCCGATTTCACTTGCAGCGCGCGCTCCAGGCTATCCATCACGGGCAGCAAAGACTTGATGGCATCCGCCACGGCGTAATCGCGAAACTCCTGCTGCTCTTTGCTGGCCCGACGGCGCGCATTTTCAAACTCCGCCTGCGCCCGCGCCAGCCGGTCGAGCAGCGAGTCGCGCTCGGCTTTTAATTTCTGGATTTCAGATTCCGAGGCAGCCGATTCGCCGCCTCTTGCCTCGGTTGTGGCTTCATCTCCGTCGCCGGCCGGCAGTTCGTGATCCAAATCCAGCCCTGCATTCTTTGCTTCTGATTTTCCGTTCACTTTGCTCATACAGCTGATTACTCCGATTCATTCAAAATTTTGTCGAACAGCCGCGCGATGTAGGAAACCGCGGTCATGGTGTGCTGATAATCCATACGCGTCGGGCCAATCACGGCCAGCGAACCGAACATATCGCTCCCCGACCGCGCCGGCGCACCGATCAACACAAAGTTCTGCATGGAGGGCAGCGCATCATCCAGCCCAATCACCACCCTCACCGCTTCCTGCTTCACGTCAAGATAGGCCCCGAGAAGCTGCGCGACTTTTTCTTTCTCTTCGAGAGTTTTCAGCATCTCCTGCAAACGTTTGCGATCTTCCTGACCTGTCACCAGGTTGGCCGCGCCTTCCACGAACACAACCTGGGCGCCGGGGTCGGCGGCGAGCGCGCCCTGCTTGAAGAGTTGCTCAATCGAATTCATCAGTCGATCGTAGTCGCTGCGTTCCTGCTCAATCCTGCGCCCCAGTTCGGCGCGCATCGATTCCATCGTCCAGCCGCGAAAATTCTCGTTAATGTAGCGCGCCGCAAGATCGAGTTCCGCCTGCGGCAAATCCAGCTTCAACACGCGGTCGCGCACCACGCCGGAACGCGTCACCAGCACCGCCAGCACTTTCTGATCGCCGAGGCGCGAGAAGTAAACATGCTCCAGCGCATTCTTGGCGCCGGTGGTGGCCACGGTCACGCCCACGTTGCGTGAAATCAGCGATAGCACATGCGAGGTGCGCTCCATGAACTCCGGAACGTCGGTAATACCCGCGAGAGAGTCAGAAATCAAGCTCTCTTCCTGCGGCGCCAACCGTGCCGTTCCCGTAATCTGCTCCACGTAATAACGGTATGCATCGGTGGTCGGAACGCGTCCTGACGAAGCATGGGTCTGCTCGAGAAATCCGGCGTCCGACAGGTCCGCCATCACGTTGCGAATCGAAGCCGGACTCAGGCCCTCGCGGTTCGAGCGCGCCAGCGTGCGCGAACCGACGGGCTCGCCCGTGGAAATAAAAGTCTCCACGATCGCCGTCAGAACTTCGCGTTCGCGCTTGCCGATATTAGGATCGGATGGCATGTTGTGTCGAGGGATCAGCCGGTCTCGCAGCCAGCTCGAAATCTCCAGCTAAGTATTTTAGATGCAGAAACTTAGCTTTGGACGCAAACCCGCATCCTGCTTGGATTCTAGGAATGCTCCAGCGTCCTGTCAAGGACCGCAAGGCTGGGGTTGACCAACAGAATCTGCGCGCGCTCTTCCCCAGCCGAGCCATCCCCGGTATCCTCAACTCGCACGTGGCAAATCGATTTGCAATGAAATCGAAACCTCACATCGCAGTCATCGGGGCCGGAGCCTTCGGCGGCTGGACCGCCCTTCACCTTCTCGAACGCGGAGCCCGCGTCACGCTGCTCGACGCCTGGGGTCCGGGTAATTCGCGCGCCTCCTCGGGCGGCGAATCCCGCATCATGCGTGGCACCTACGGCCCCGATCAACCCTACACCGAACTGGCCGCTCGCGCCCTTAAGCTGTGGGCAAAATATGAGAGGCGCTGGAAGAAGCGGTTTCTGCATCGCACCGGCGTTCTCTGGATGGTCAGCAGCCGCGACGACGCTTACGAACGCGGCTCGCTCGAACCGCTGCGCCAAGCCCGGATCAAATTTCAGGAGTTGTCTACGGCGCAGATGAAGAAACGCTGGCCGCAGGTCAACTTCGAGGACGTACGCTGGGGAATCCTTGAACCGGAGTGCGGATACCTCGACGCCCGTGCCAGCTGCCAGGCGGTGGCCGATGCGTTCGTCGCGCAAGGCGGCGTGTACAGGCAGGTCGCGGTCGAGTCGGAGGGTCTGGAGAACACCGCGGCAAGCTCGTCCCTCCGCAGCATTGCGCTCTCGAACGGCTCGCGGCTCAAAGCGAATTATTACGTCTTCGCCTGTGGACCTTGGCTAGGCAAACTGTTTCCTGAAACTCTCGGCAAAGTAATCCGCCCCACCAAGCAAGACATTTTTTTCTTCGGCGCACCCGCCGGAGATTCCCGCTTCACCGACGCGCACCTCCCAGTGTGGGGCGATCACGGCGAGCGTTTCTTGTACGGTATTCCCGGCAATGATCGGCGCGGCTTCAAGGTAGCCGACGATACCCGCGGCTCCGCCTTCGATCCAACGTCCGGCGAGCGAGTGGTCAGCCTGGCAACGCTGAGGCACGTTCGCGAATATATTGCCTTCCGCTTTCCCGCGATGAAAGACGCTCCGCTGGTAGAAACCCGCGTCTGCCAGTACGAGCAAACTTCCGACAGCCACTTCGTCGTGGATCGACACCCTCGCATGGAGAACGTCTGGCTCTTGGGAGGCGGCTCTGGACACGGGTTCAAACACGGGCCCGCGCTGGGAGAGATGATGGCGGAATTGATCCTGAACGATGGCGAACCCAACTCCGTTTGGCGGCTGTCGCGGTTCTCGAAGCGACAGGCAGGTTAGAAGCCTTCCCTATTGGATCTGAATCACGCTGGCGGTCTCGCCCGCCTTGATCTCTCCCACCCGCTCCGCCACCTTCCGGGCAAAAGCAAAGATCGATTTGGCATGCGGCGAATTCTCGCCCTCTAAGACGATCGGCTTTCCACCGTCCCCGGACTTGCGCACCTCAGGGTCAAGTTCGATGCTTCCCAGAAACGGGACGCTAAATCTCTGCGCCATATTCTCGGCCCCGCCACGGGAAAAGATATCGATCTCGTGATTGCAGTGCGGACACGTAAAAAAGCTCATGTTCTCAACCACGCCCACCAGATCCACCTTCATCTGGCGAAACATTTCGATTGCCTTGCGCGCGTCCTGCAGGGAAACATCCGACGGAGTCGACACTACCACGGCGCCCGTCAGCGGCACCGACTGCACCAGCGACAGCGCGATGTCGCCCGTCCCCGGCGGCAAATCGACCACCATGTAGTCGAGATGTCCCCACTCCACCAGGCTCAGAAACTGCTTCACGATCTGGTGCAGCATGGGCCCGCGCCAGATGATGGGCTTGTCCCCGGGATTGAGAAATCCCACCGAAATCACTTTCAACCCAAACGCTTCAAGTGGCTCGATCCGGTTTTCCCCCACCATCTTCGGCTGCCCGCTCACGCCGAGCATCAGCGGGACGTTCGGTCCGTAAACATCGGCATCGAGCAGGCCGACTTTATGCCCCATCTTGGCCAACGCTACCGCAAGGTTCACCGACAGGGTGGTCTTGCCCACTCCGCCCTTGCCCGAACCAACAGCAACGATGGCATCGACTCCCGGCAACGGTTGCGGTCCCGGCGCGGGTTGTCCGGGTTGATGAGGCATATGTGCAGTCAAGGGATCACACTCCGAAGAATAAAGTCAGGATGGATCGAACACTCAGATTATACAGGGGGCCAGCGATTTAGATGTGAAGTCAGCCGCCCCGGCTGTCAGGCCTGGGCGAGGCCCGGCCGCAGGAGAGTCACTGCCAGAGAATCAACTCGACGCGGAAATCGTTCAGTAGCCTTCCCCTTCCAGCCGCACCTTCCCTCGAAACATGCGAAACAGCAGGGTGAAGTATCCCAAAGCCAGCACCATCCCCAGAACCCACCACGCGAGACCGACCGTCAGCCCGTGCCGCCCTGCGGCTGTGTTGTAGATGGTCAGGCTCCTGTGGACAGGGTCGGTGCTGGCCGGCAGCACGACGGGATACAGCGCGAACGCCGCCCCTACCAGCATTCCCACGATGTAAAGTGCCGAGCCGACAAAAGCAACTTTGTCTCGCCCCTTGCGGATGGCATAGATCATGACGGCAAGACTGCCAAACACAATCACTGGGATCAAATATCCGACGGCATGGTTCTTGTAGTTGTCGAGCACGGTCGGCTGCACGTAGCAAGTCGCAATCAAACCGACGATAGTTAGAATCAACTGCAGCGGCCACCCCCACAGGGCTATGCTGCGCGTACGCTGATTCAATTCGCCATCGGTCTTAACCGCGATGTATAGCGACCCGTGTGCGGTTAGTGTCACGAGCGCAATCACGCCAGTCAGTACCGTATACCAGTCAAGGATTCCGGTATTCGCGCCCATGCGGAAATTCGTCCACAACGGCTCGAAGAAATAGCCATCCGCGCGCAGTGGCACGCCCCGCACCACATTGCCCAGAGCGGCACCGAAGAAGATCGCCAGCAGCACGCTGGAAACGCAAAAGATCAAATCGAAGAAGCCGACCCACACTGGATTCTCCATGTGCGCGCGCAGCTCAATGCCAATCCCGCGCAGCATCAGCAGCCACAGCACCATCATCAGAGGCAGATAGAAACCGCTGAAGCTGGAGGCATAGAGCAGCGGGAAGGCGAAGTAGAGGGTACCGCCTGCCGCCAGCAGCCACACTTCATTGCCGTCCCACACCGGGCCGATTGCGCGCAGGATCTTTCGGCGTTCGTCGGCAGTTTTGCCCGCGCCCAAGTAAATCGCGCCGGCTCCGAGATCGAACCCGTCGAGCACCACGTAAGCCGCCACCATCACGGCGACGATCATGAACCATAGGGTTTCCATCGCATTCCCTCAGGGCTAAAGCCCTCGTATTATCCGCGTCTGAGCGGCACGACTGAAGTCGTGCCTTTCCCAAGAACCCCTAGTGGCCCGCACTCACCTCAGCCACCGGCCCGTGCTCGATCTCACGCCGCACCAGAAACAGGAACAAAATTCCCAGCACCGTGTACATGCCAAGAAAACCCAGCAGCGTGAACATCACATTGCCCGCCGACACCATCTTGGAATATCCCTCTGCCGTGCGCATCAATCCATAGACCAGCCAGGGCTGCCGTCCCAGTTCCGCTGTCATCCAGCCCGCTGTGTTGGCGATGTAAGGGAACGGCAAGGCCAACAGCAGAATCCACAGCATCCATCGCGCGGAAAAGAGCTTGCCGCGCCACAACAGAAACGCCGCGACCACCATTATGGCGATGAAGATCGTCCCCAGCCCGACCATGATGTGGTAGCTGTAGTAGAGAAGCGCGATGTTCTCGGGCCACATATCCGAGGGGAATGCATCGAGCCCCTGCACATCGGCCTTCCATGCGCGGTAAGTCAGAAAGCTGAGCGCGTTCGGAACTTCAATCGGATTATCAATCTTGCGCTCATCCACATTCGGCTGCCCCAGGATCACCAGCGGCGCGCCCTCCTGGCTCACGAACAGAGCCTCCATGGCCGCGAGCGTGACCGGCTGATGCAGGGCAACCATCTTCCCCTGGCCATCGCCGGTCGGAAATAGTTGCAACACGCTGAAGATCAATCCGGCGATGACGCCCACCCGCACGAAGATCCGCGCGTGCGCCTCAAACTTTCCCCACAACAAATAGAACGCGCCCACGGACGCCATTACAAATGCGCCCGTAATCACGGCCCCGCCCATGTTGTGCGCATATTGCCACCATGCCCAGGGATTCAGTACGAGTTTCCAGAAGCTCGAGAGCTGCACAGAGCCATCCTTCGCCCCAACGAAGCCCACGGGATGCTGCATCCAGGCATCGGTGGCGATGATGAAGAACCCGGAAAGCCACGATCCCAGAAACACCGCGACCGCCGACCACCAGTGCGCCCGCGGACTGAGCCGCTTCTCTCCGTAGAGAAAAAGTCCGAGAAACGCCGACTCCAGAAAGAAAGCGAACAAGCCTTCCATGGCCAGCGTCTGCCCGATCACGCCTCCGGCGAAGCGCGAGAAGTGCGACCAGTTCGTGCCGAACTGAAATTCCATCGGAATTCCAGTCACCACTCCCATCACGAAGTTGATGCCGAAGATCCGCGCCCAGAAACGCGCCGCCTGGTGGTAGGTTTCGTCGTTGCGGCGAAGGGCAATCGTCTTAAGCACTACGATCAGCAGCGCCAGACCCATGGTTAGCTGCGGAAAAAGATAGTGGAAGGTGACTGTGAATGCGAAGTGAATGCGATCGACCAGAAGCGCGCTATCCATGAAAATCCCTCGATGGCGACCGTGTAGACTATCCGTTTTTCCAAAGACTCGATGTGACGCCGATCACATCTGCTTTGCGGATTATCGTTTCGTCTTGCGCCGCCGCTCCAGTTCCGCGCGCCGGATCTCACGCCGGCGCCCCGCATCATCGTAGCGGCGCTGCTGCTCCTCGGTATCCGGAATCACCGGAGCGACCTTCAATCGGTTCCCCTTGCCATCGATGGCCACAAACGTCAGGTAGGCCGAGGCAACGTGTTGCGCGGTATCCGCGATGTAGTTTTCCACCCAAACCTTCACACCCACTTCCATCGATGTATGAAACACGCGGTTGACTGACGATCTCAAAACCACCAGATCGCCAACTTTCACCGGCACCAGGAAATCGATGTGATCCACCGAAGCGGTTACGACGTACGTGCGCGAGTGGCGATGAGCCGCCATCGCTCCCGCCATGTCGATCCAATGCATCAACCGGCCGCCCAGCAGAGCGCCCAGCGGATTGGCGTCGTTGGGCAGAACAATTTCCGTCATCTCCGATTGCGAGTCCCGAACCGGCCGGGGTGTCAAACTGTCTTCACTCATGATAGCGTTCCTCGTTCTGCTGGTTGGAATTCCTGACTCGAAACGATTTCCTGATCTAGGTCCGCATTTCTTTAACTGGCTGCCGCTCGCGCCACTTCCTGCTTTTTCTTCTTCTCCAGGAACGACTCAAGAAAACACTCCGCCATCCGCTGCACGCGGTCATCGCGATGCCGCTCGACCCATCGCGACTCGAACGCATCGAACTCCAAAGTCCCACTCCCCGCCGGACGATGCTCGCGCTCGCATACGTAGCGAACGAGAATGCGCGCCTCGGTTCGATTCTGCGCGTCTCCTAGCGTTCTGGCCGCAAAACGAACTGAATCCCACTCCCGCTCCCGGGGCAATCGCGCGCAACCCTCCGCATACCCAAGGTTGCAGAACTCCCGCAACTCCTCCTGCGATGGAGTCTCACCTTCATGTCCCGGCGCCGAGCACCGCCCGCTCCACCCGCATCCCAACGGAAGCCGTGTTGCATGCAGCCAATTCACGTTCTCCAACTTCTCCACCGGCATAAAAAACGGACAAGCCACCAACCCTCCGCGGAACAGGAAATAAAATGTTGAAATGTTATGGACTGCATTCTACTCATCTCAGCAGATCCAATCCAATCTAGAACAGATCCGGAAGCAAAGGCGCGGTTTGTAGTAACCTCATCTCAACTCAGAACTGAGAACCGAGACTGAGAACTGCCTTATGGACCGCATCGCCGCCCTCAACGAAGTCCTCACCCAGAATCCCAACGACACCTTCGCGCGCTACGGTCTCGCGATGGAATACTCCAAGCAGGGCGACCTAGATCGGTCGCTCGCCGAGTTCTCCATCCTGCTCAAATCCAGTCCCGACTACACTCCCGGTTATTTCATGGCGGCACAGACGCTGGCCCGCGCCGATAGAATCGCCGAAGCCAAGGCCATGCTCACTGATGGCATAGCCTCCGCCCGACGCACCGGCAATCTCCACGCTCAGGGCGAGATGGAAGCTATG
Source organism: Candidatus Sulfotelmatobacter sp. (assembly GCA_049673585.1). Classification (GTDB taxonomy): domain Bacteria; phylum Acidobacteriota; class Terriglobia; order Terriglobales; family Acidobacteriaceae; genus Sulfotelmatobacter. Next base: position 27,619 of record JBATXV010000031.1, read on the forward strand.
CTGGCAGAGCTGGGATGATCGCCGGTTATTACCCTGCCATCCGTCCCATCGCCCACTCCACGAACCCCGGAAAGTGCTGGTAGATCTTTACCGGCACATACATGGTCCAGGGCACAATCACTTCCCGCTTCCGTTTCAAATATCCGCGCAGCGTAGCCCGCGCCACGCGCTCGGCAGTAATCCCGCGCACCGACCCCGGACGCACGCGCTTCAGCTCATTCCCCTGAATCGCATTCTCACCGAACGCCGTCCGCACATATCCCGGACAAACCGTAAGGACGTGAATCCCATCTTTCTTCAACTCCACGCCCGCCGCCTTACCCATCGCATTCAGCGCAAACTTGGTCGCGCTGTACGCCGCATGAAACGGGATCGGAATATGCCCCGCCACGCTCGAAATATTGATGATCGTCCCCCCACCCTGCTGCCGGATAACGGGAATCACTGCCTGCATGGCTCCCACTGCTCCGAACAAATTCGTTTCGAACATTTCACGGCACGCGGCCATGTCCATCTGCGCCACTGAATCGAGCAGCCCATGCCCGGCGTTGTTCACCCAGACATCGATCCTCTGAAAATGATGCAGCGTTAGCCCAACAGCGCGGTCTACATCTTCCCGATGCCGGACGTCGCAGGCCATCGCCAGCGTCCGCTCGCCGTGCCCCACCAGCCCGCGCGCCGCCTCCACGCGGCCCGCATCTCGCGACAGCATCACCACGCTTGCTCCATGATCGGCAAAAATCTTCGCAATCGCTTCCCCAATCCCCATGGAAGCGCCCGTCACCACCACAATTTTCCCCGTGAGTTCCATACCGCGCTTCTATTCCTCCGCAACTCGTGAAGTCAAGCTCGGGTACAATTTGGGACAGCGCGGTGACTTCGCGAAGCTCATCCCGCGCCTGCCACCGGAGGCTTTCTTGGACGCGCTTCTACCCCTGTTCCCGCTCGACGTCGTCCTATTCCCCGGCGCTGCCCTGCCCTTGCACATTTTCGAACCGCGCTACAAAGAAATGATTGGCGAGTGTCTCGCCCAGCATCGCACCTTTGGCGTGGTGCGCGCCGCTGAGCAAGGGTTAGCTGAGATCGGATGCACCGCCGAAATCATCACCGTAGTAAAAGAGTATCCCGACGGACGCCTAGACCTGGTCAGTGAAGGACGCCAGCGTTTCGAACTTCTCCGCGTCAACCAGGAGCGGTCATTTCTGCAGGCGGAGGTCATCATGATCGACGACGAACCCGGAACGCCGCCGCAGGCAGACACCTCGCGCGCGGTGCAGCTGCACTCCGAGTTGCTCGCGATTGCCGGCGCCAGGCAGGATCTTTCCGCCGCTCGCCCCACGTTGCTGTCCTTTCACCTTGCCGGCTCCGTGCCTCTCGATCTGGATTTCAAACAAAAGCTGCTCGCGCTGCGCTCCGAGCCGGAGCGCCTGAGTTTGCTCATCAGCTATTTCGAGACCATCATTCCCAACCTCCGCCGCGCCGCCAGCGCCCGCGAAAAGGCCGGCGGCAACGGCCACGTCCGCTGAACTCCGGGTTTCCGCTTTCGGGCTGCGGGCTTCGCCAGCTGTGCCGAGGCCGATAGCCCCTTCAACTTCGCTCAGGGCAGGCTCCGCCCGAAGCCCGCTCTTCCGCGTATAATTCAAAAAAGTATTCGGGGGTTCTATGTCTCTTCCGCGCACACTCGGCGAATTGCGCCGCAGCACCTTTTCCGAGGAGCGCCTGCGCGCCCGCCGTGTGAAAGACGAACTCCGCGACAACCTCATCGCTCGCTTGCGCCATCACGACGATGCCAGCATCTTCCCCGGCATCGTCGGCTACGACGACACTGTTGTACCCCAGATCGTGAACGCCGTTCTCTCAAGGCACAATTTCATTCTGCTCGGCCTGCGCGGCCAGGCCAAAAGCCGCATCCTGCGCGCCTTGACCACGCTGCTCGATCCTCACATGCCGTATCTAACCGGCTGCGAGATTCGCGACAATCCCTACGCACCCATCTGCCGCCGCTGCCGCGAAGAAGTCGCGCGCCTCGGCGACGCCGCTCCTATTTCTTATCTCACTCCTGACGACCGCTACGTGGAAAAACTCGCCACGCCCGACGTCACCATCGCGGACCTGATCGGCGACATCGATCCCATCAAAGCCGCCCGCGGCGGCCACGAACTGTCGAGTGAGTTCACGGTTCACTACGGACTGCTACCCCGCGCCAATCGCGGCATCTTCGCCATCAACGAACTTCCCGAACTCGCTGGAAAAATTCAGGTCGGCCTGTTCAACATCATGCAGGAAGGCGACGTGCAAATTAAGGGCTATCCCATCCGTCTGCCGCTCGACGTAGCCATCGTCTTCAGCGCCAATCCTGAGGACTACACCGCCCGCGGCAAAATCATCACGCCACTTAAAGACCGCATCGGCTCCGAGATTCGTACCCACTACCCGGCCACGGTCGATGAAGGCATCGCCATCACCGCGCAGGAAGCCTGGACCGGCCGTAACGGCCAGACGATGCACCTTCCCACCTACATTCAGGAAGTAATCGAACGCATTGCTTTCGCTGCGCGCGAAGATAAGAAAATCGACAAGCGCAGCGGCGTAAGCCAGCGCCTGCCTATTAGCGCGATGGAGAACGTAATCTCGAACGCCGAGCGCCGTGCCCTTCGCAACGATGAAAAGCTGGTCGTACCTCGCGTCAGCGACGTCTACGCCGCTCTCCCCGCCATCACAGGCAAGCTGGAACTGGAATACGAAGGCGAGATGAAGGGCGCTGACCACGTCTCCCGCGAACTGATCCGCGCCGCCATCGCCAAAACCTACGACGAGTATTTCACCGGGGCAAACGTGCAGCAGATCGTGCAGTGGTTCGACCTCGGCGGCGAAATTCAGTTGAGCGATTCGGTGTCGGCTCTCGAAGCGCTGGCAAACTTGAAAGAGATACAAGGCCTGATCGACAAGCTGGGCCCGCTCGGCGTCTCGCAAAAAGAAAGTCCGGAGCAGCAAGTCTCGGCTGCCGAATTCATCCTGGAAGGCCTGCACGCCCACAAGCGCATAGGCCGCAACGAAGAGCGGGTCTTCAAAGCCGGGGAGAAAAAGCCGGAGCCAGTACGCGAGAAGAGTTTCGACAAAGAAGAACCACCATATCGGCAGAGAAGGCAGTTTAACTAAGAACAGTGGCCAGTATTCAGGATCCGGTGGCCAGTCAATGCTGATCGACCCATGGATTCTCCTGATCACTGATCACTGACCACTGGCCACTGCTTATGAAGCGCATCCGCTACAGCAAATACGTTCCCGACCCCGCCGGCGAAATGAGCTTGGAAGACCTGCTCAGCGCGCTCTCCGACTACCTCTTGCAGAGCGGCTTCCACAGCGACATGTGGTATGAAATGCCCGAGGGTGAGCAAACCCTCGACGACCTGCGCCGCGCCATCGAACAGGCGCTGATGGATGGCGATCAATTCGACGAAGACATGCGCGAACGCCTGCAACAGATGGCCGTCGATGGCGAACTCGACGAACTCATCGAAAAGCTCATCGAGCGCATGCAGCAGGAAGACTACATCTCAATCAACCAGCCTCCCGATCCTTCGCGCCCCTCTGGTGTGGGCGGACAACTCGGAGAGAATCAGCCGCAAGCCAAATTCGAAATTACCGACAAGAGTCTCGACTTCCTCGGCTTCAAATCTCTCCGCAACCTGCTCGGCTCCCTCGGCAAATCCAGCTTTGGACGCCACGACACTCGCGATCTTGCCACCGGCATCGAAGCCAGCGGCGCTTCCCGCACCTATGAGTTCGGCGACACGCTCAACCTCGACACCACCGCTACCCTGTCGAGCGCCATCCAACGCGAAGGCCTCGGGCTGCCGCTTAACATCGAATATCGCGACCTGCAGGTCCACCAGTGCGAGTACCAATCTTCCTGCGCCACGGTGCTGATGCTCGACTGCTCGCACTCGATGATTCTTTATGGAGAAGACCGCTTCACGCCGGCGAAGAAAGTTGCCATGGCGCTCTCTCATTTAATCCGCACGCAGTATCCCGGCGACTCGCTCTCGCTCGTCCTCTTCCACGATTCCGCCGAAGAGGTCCCGCTCTCGCAACTGGCCCGCGTCAAGGTCGGCCCGTATTACACCAACACGCGCGAAGGCCTGCGCCTGGCGCAACGCATTCTGCAGCGTCAGAGAAAAGACATGAAGCAGATCGTCATGATCACCGACGGCAAACCCTCGGCCCTGACCCTGGAAGACGGACGCATCTACAAAAACGCCTTCGGCCTGGATCCGCTGGTCGTCAGCCAAACGCTCGAAGAAGTTTCGAAGTGCAAGCGCGCCGGCGTTCTCATCAACACCTTCATGCTCGCGTCGGATTATGGCCTGGTGCAATTCGTCCAGAAAGTAACCGAGATGTGCCGCGGCAAAGCCTACTTCACCACACCCTATACCCTGGGCCAATACCTGCTCATGGATTACATGTCGAGAAAGACCAAGACAATCCATTGATCAAACTTAATGAGCGTCAATTCCACGCGAACACAACTTCACTTTCGTGATTTCGCAGACGGCGCTTTCTTATGCGCCGCTCTTGCCACCTGCATGATTGGGAATTGATAATGCGGAGAGAACTTCAATGCCTCTTCCTACGAAACTTCAACGGATGCAGCGTCTTTCTATCCTCGGAACAGTCGCTATAGCAGTTGCATCGCTGGCTTTCGGTTATCAGGCGACCCTTATCCCGGCCTCGCGCCTGATCAAACCCGACGACCTGGTCAAGATTCTTCGTTCTACCGATAGTGAGAAGCCGCTAGTGATTCAAGTGGGTTTTCACGTCCTCTACTCGCAGGCGCACATTCCGGGTTCGGAATACATTGGCTCAGCCTCCAGCGAGACCGGTTTGCAGTCCTTGCGGAAGCGGGTGGGACCTCTGCCGCGAAACAAGTTCATCGTTCTTTATTGCGGGTGCTGCCCGTGGGGCCACTGTCCGAACGTCAAGCCCGCCGACGATGTGTTGCATGGAATGGGTTTCACCAATGTGAAGGTTCTTTACATTGCCGACAACTTCGGGGCGGATTGGGTCGAGAAAGGCTATCCGGTTGCCACGGGAGATTAGGAATTAGGAATCTGCTGGTTTCCTGGCTGGAGTCGGCATGTTGAAGAAATGGATTCTCTTCGGCTTAGCGCTGATCGCAATAGCCGGACTTTATTTCATGACCCGTCATCACGGCGCGCCCCCCGCCACAAGGGGCAATGGTGTCGCCGAAGAATCCCTGGCACCTGATTTCTCTCTTCCCGATTTAACGGGACAAAAACTCGATCTCTCATCCTATCGGGGCAAGGTCGTTCTTCTGGACTTCTGGGCAACCTGGTGCGATTTGTGCCGGGACGAGATTCCACATTTCGTCGAACTCCAAAATAAATACGGCAGCCAGGGATTGCAGATCATCGGCGTTTCCATGGACGACGAGCCGGAGCCGGTGCGTGATTTCTACCAGCGCTTCAAAATGAACTATCTAGTTGTGATGGGCAATGCAAAGACAGGTGAACTCTATGGAGGAGTTCTCGGGTTGCCGATCGCGTTTCTGGTCGGGCGGGATGGCCGGATCAGTGCCAAACATATTGGCGCAACCGACATCTCAGTCTTAGAAGAAGAGATCAAAAACCTGCTGTGACAGGTTCTTCCGGCTACCCAGACTTGCAGCCATCGCCGCTTGGACGCTGACTGTTTTGTTTTTTCATTCATCCGAGCGCTTCGCCGCAGACCCCGCCATCCGCACGGATGTGTTGGTCGGACACTTACGATACTCTATTAACAACCTATGGCAAACTGCATCCGATGCGGCCGTCAACTCCCCGGGTTTTCCTTCGGCAAGAAGATCTGCCAGTGGTGCCGCCAGCACGAGGCGGCGCAGCGCGGCGAACTTGCCGACGATGCGCCCCAGCCGGTCATGCGCAATCCGTGGGCCCGCCGCGCCGAATCCACCTTCAGCCTCACCCAGATATTTTTTGGCATCAACGTTGCGGTTTTTCTGGGCATGGTAATCGGCAACGGGGGCAACCCGCTCCAGGATTTCCCCGGGATGGAATTAGTAAGATGGGAAGCCAACTTTGGCGCTCTTACCATTTCCGGTGAATGGTGGCGGCTGCTGACCTGCGTCTTCGTTCATGGTGGCCTGCTTCACATCGCCTTCAACATGTGGTGCCTGTGGGACCTGGGTGCGCTCTGCGAATCGCTTTATGGCCGCTGGACTTTCGGAGTGCTCTATATCATCTGCGGTCTCGGCGCCAGTCTCGCCAGCATAGTTTGGAACGTTCAGGTTCTGAGCGTCGGCGCATCCGGAGCCATCTTCGGACTCGCTGGAGCTCTCATAGCAGCTTTCAAGCTGGGTGAGTTCTCAGTGCCGCGCTCCGCACTCTCCGGCACGCTTCGAAGTCTGTTTATATTCGTCGCCTTCAACCTCGCTTGGGGACTTCTGCCCAACCTCTTCGGATCTGACGGCGTCACTGACAATGCTGCACATGTCGGTGGCCTTCTCACAGGGTTGTTGCTTGGCGCGCTGATCGCCCTCATCGCTCCCCAGAGAAACCGCGCCCCGCGCCGCGCCGCCATCTTTTTCTGCATGGCCCTTGCTCTTGCGGGCACAGCGGTGCAATTGGCCCATCACTACAACGTGCCCCTTCGCCTGGGACGAGTGAATTTCGAGAGCTCGGCCAACGTTCCGAAAGACAGTCCTGCCCAGAAGTTTGGCACTCGCTATTCGGCAGTCGCAACTAGCTTTTCAACTCCCCTACAGCGCGCCAAGCCTGATTGATCGCCTCATCTGTGTAAGCGCGAGCCCCCGCGTCCGAATTGGCGATCGCGATCCGTCCAAAAGTTTTTCGCGCTCGCTCGCATGGCGTCTCGCCGCCTTCGAGCACAAATTTGTCCCACAAGCTGCTGTACTCGTAGGCATAGCCATGCGGCCAGCGGTTGACGGTAATCGCCAGGATGTCGCGCGCGGGATCAAACCCGCCCGGCCCGAGGGTACGCGCCAACTGCTGGCGAATCTTGCGCTCCATGGTTTCGAACGTTGTGCTGTAGAGTTCGATCCGCCCGGCGACGTGCTGTTCCCGCGCCGGACGGCCTGCGCGGCAGGGAGACTTGCTCATATGCACGACCGTCGGCTCGTCCGGCGAGCGCGGGCAGCGATACTCACCGATGCTGACCGGAAGATCCAGGTCGACATCCGTATGGTAGCCACCGGGCGCATAGATCGCATTCGCGCCCAGCTTCTGAAACGCAGTCCAGTTACGCAGAAGCACATTGGTATAGAGCAGCGGCACCTTGGTCGCAAAGGCCAGCGCCTCTTTCTGCGCTTCCGGCAACTCATCGCAGAGATAAGGAATCATCATGTTCCAGCAAGCCAGAATCGCGTGTTTCGCTCTAACGGTATAGACTTTGCCGCCGCGCGCGTAGGCGACTTCGACTTCCTTTGCAGTCGCAGGATCGCCCACATGCTTCACCCGCGCGGCTGTACTGTTCAATCGAATGCGCAGGCTTGAGTTTTTCTCATCGAGCCTCGCGTAGTTCGCGCGTGCGGTGACCACGTCAATCGCGGAGTTGCCCGGTATGGCATCCGGGATCAAATTGCGCACGAGCAGGCGCGCGATGCTGGCGTTGCCGTCAGGGAAGTGGAAGAAATATTTTCGCTCGTTGCTCAACCCTTCGGCTTCAATGCCCATTCCGCTGAAGCCTGGATATCCCGTGTCCGCCGCGTCCAGCGCGGCAACTGCTTCTATCCCTACGCCAAACAAAGTTTGCGAAACGGTCTGGTAGAGGCGAATTACGTCGCCGTGCACACCCACTTGCTCAGTGAGAAATTGGGCATAGCTGATGCGCGCCAGGCGTGCCTGTTTCTGTTCGGCATTAAGTTCCGGAAGGTAGTCTTTCTTGTCCTGGCATAGACGGGACACGTCTTTGCGGGCCTGCTCTGCAATCGGAGCGTCGGCCACAAAGTGCGCCCAGGCATCGGGCGCGGAGACTGCAAGATCGTAGGTCTCGCCACCAGGAAAAGGATAAGGATCATCCACCAGCTTGTCGGTGCCAAAAGTTTCTTTGTCGAAGAAAATCTTGGGAACTCTCCCCGTGGCGCCGTAAAGATCCCGGTCGAGATATTTCGGAAAGCTCCTCACCTCGATTCCCAAATCCTCAATCACGCCCTTGGCCACAGCACTATACGGCTCGGGGCTCTCGATCGAGTACGTGCCTCCATAGCCGAGAAGCGTTCTCTTGCCTGCGCGGAATTCGTTGCGCTTGGCGTGGCCGCCAAAGTCGTCGTGGTTCTCGAGGATGAGAATGCGCGCGTTCGCGCCGGCACGCTTGCGATAGAAGTGTGCGGCGGCGAGGCCGCTGATGCCTCCGCCCACGATGATGAGGTCGTAGGCTTCGCCTGTATCTTGTGGCGTGCCAGCTGCGTCCCAGAAGGTGCCATCACGCAGGGAGTGCGCCGCTTCGAAGGAGCCAACGTGGCTGCCACGCAGCCCGGTGAGCGCAGGTGGGTAGTAGTTAAGAGATTTTTCGGGATCCGTGTTTTCGAAATCAGTGTCGGCTGCGGCGAGCAGCTGCCAGGGCATCATGGCAGCACCGGCGGTTACAGCCACGCCGTTGAGGAAGTCGCGGCGCGTGATGTTGCGATGCATTCCTAATTCACGGTCGCTCAGGTCGCTCATAGATCGTCGCTCATAGATCCCGAATCACGTTGCGGGCTAGCCTTCGGCCTTTTTGACGGCCAATTCTGCGCCCTGGAATCCGATGCGGCTGTGGGTACCGTCGCAAAAAGGTTTGTTCACCGAACCGCCGCAGCGGCAGAGAGAAAAGGCCGGCTTGCCGGTGAGGTCATATTGGGTTCCGTTGACATCGACGAGTTCGATCGAACCTTCGGGGGCCTCCACGCGGTAGGGGCCGTTGGGACGAATTGTGATCTTTACCTGGGCCATGACTTTGATTCCTCCAACCTTGCGGGTTTCTAGTAAGGCTAAGAAGATACCACTAAGCGGGTGTGGGTGTCGCGGGAGCGCGGAACGGGCGTGAGGTGAACGCAGGGTCGAGGTCCGTGGTTTCCACCCGTCGAAAACCACGCCGGGTGGGGCAGCCTCAGTCGTGGTGGTGCAAAGGTGCGCCAACCCCGCTCCACGCGAAAAGTTGAAGCCTAACGGATGTTTTTAGAACTCGTAGTGCGCTCCCACGGTTACGTTGTTTGCATGGAAGTTCCGAGGAGAGGTAAACCCGTAGGCTGGGCCGCTGATCGCAGTATTTGGCAGCGTGCTGCAGGGCGCGACCGGAGCCGGCGTAGTCAGCGTCGGAAGCGTGCTGGAGGGGTCGCAATATTGTGCTCCCGAAGGACCACCCTCGCCGTAGCCGAAGTAGTTATACTCGGCCTTCCAGATCAGATTCTTTCGCATCGCATAGGAGAGATTCACAAAAGGAGACGTGTAGGTAGAGACCAGCGATCCGTTCACATCGCGCGGATCGTTGAAAAAGCGGCTGCCGTTGACCGAGCTTATTCGGTAGCCGATGTTGGCGTGGAACTTGGCGATCGGCGAAAGAGCCAAGGCCACTGACGCGTACTGCGTTGGAGCGTTCATGAAGTCCTTAGCCGGACCGAAAGTATAAGGAGTCCCCGCGACGCGGGGAGGCGGAGACGGGCAAGCCGCGCCGGTGGGCGTCGCGGCGCCGGGTATGGTGGGGCTTGAGGCCGTGCCCAGGAAGCAGATGTTGGTCGCCGTGTACACGTCGCTGTAGGCATAGCCGATGTCGAACCCATAGTGTTCGTTCGGCATCAAGTCGGCGTTCAAACTTAAGATGCGGCTATGATCGACGTGCTGGAGCGGGCCGTCAACCGACGCTGTGCCCGTATTGTTCGTATTGTTGTGGCGCTCGAGGTCATTGTACGCGCCGGAGAGCGTCGCCCAGGTCTGGGGCCGGTACGTGGTGTGAATTCTGTAATGCTGAAGATCGCGGGGTGCGACCGGGGTGAGGGCATTGTCGACGTGCAGAAGCTCGACCGAACCGTTGATGTGCCAGTTGTTCGCCGGCTGCAAATTGACGCCGAAGACACCGCCGTTCTCCTCGATGTTGAAGTTGGAGATACCGGACCCGTATGCGGTGGTGTTCGCGGCGCCTTCGCCGATGGTGTGCTCCTGGAAGTGATACGTGAGCGTGAACGTGGCGCGATCCGTAAGGTCGTACGCCGCTGTGAGGTTGTTGGTGATGAACTTCTGGCCGAAGAAATCAAACAGCGGCGTAGCGACGGCCGGACTGCCTTCAAAACTAGAAGTTGGCTTGTTCGTGATCGGGTTGATCGGAGTGTTGATCACCGTGGTGGTTAACGCCGTGTCATTGATGGTCGGGGGTACGGAAGTCGAAGTCACAGTGGTTAGACTCGTAATGTTGGCAACTCCCGGCTGGTGCACATTCGAGTAGTCTATCTGCTCGGAGATGCTGAGCTTTTTCAGTACCTGCCAGGTGACGCCGTAGTCGGCGGCGATCGCTTCCCGATTGGCGCGGGCGTTGCCGGCATACGTGAGTTCGCGGCTCGTTCCCGCCAGACCCTGGAAGTCGTCGTAATAGTTCGGCAGGCTCGTGTTCGCGTAGGTGTAGCGAACGTTCCCGTTCATCGTAATGTTCTTGATGCTGGAGCTTTGAAACCGGAAGATTTCGGTCGGAAAGATTTCGCGGGTTGGCTGAGAACGCGAATAGCTGGTAATCACATTACACGTCGGATCGACGATGGGTAGACCGTTCGGAGTCTGCGCCGGGTAAATTGTGGGCGCTCCAACGGCGGCGTTGCAGGTGATGCCGACCGGCTTGTTGATCGGATTGTCGTAGTTCTGGAGCACTGCGACCCGGGATCCGTCCGCCTCCTGCAGGTTGAAATACTGCGGCGCCATGCTGAAATAGGAATCGCCCTTGTAGTGAGTGACCTGCTCTTCATAGGTCAACCGGGTCCGCGATACGGGCTTCCACTCGACCGATCCCGTCCAGTCATCCGTACTGTTGCGCTGATACTCCTGAAGCAGCACGTCGTAGGCGCCGGCAACCTGATAGCCGCTGGGCGACAGGCTCGGACCCTGAAAGACGTTCTGCGAGTAGCCAACGCGGAAGGTCACCTTCGACAGCGGAAGCAGTGTAACGTTGGTATCCGTCATGCGGCGCACCGTGTTGAACATGAACGGTGACTCCGTCACCTGCGGCCACGCGTAGAAGCCCGTCGGCGCAGCGGCGGGACCGATTGGAATCGACTGGCCGGGCGGAAGGTTCGGATTGCCCAGCAGGTTGTAATCGAAGTACTGGCGGTCGCGGCGGAACAAGCCGGAGAAGTCGTAGAGTTTGCCCTTGGAAAAGTCCAGCTTGGCAACGTCGTACGGATCGCCGCCGAGTCCGCTGGTAAAGAGTTTGAAGCGATCGACGAGGGTGTTCTTCGTTTGCGGCAGCGCGCGTAGCTCATAGGTCTCGCCCAGTATGCGCGGACCCGACTGCTCGTTGACCAGAGTGTCGTACATTGCACCGCTGCCGTCGATATTGGCCACATGTCCGCCCAGGTCGATAGACTCATGAAGCGTGTAGCCCTCCGGAGCGGGCTGGTGAGACACAAAGATTGGAACCTGCGCGACGGCAGTGCGCGCCGTCAAGACCAAAATGGCTGCGGCCATGCCCCCGCCAATGCATCGGGCCGCCTTAACAGAATGCTTTTCATTCAGCAGCCGGGAAATCCATCCTTGGTTCGTCATAATTGAAAGCCTCACTTGAAAAACATTGATCGCCGAGACCTTGAATCCCTGCGCGCAATCGAAACGCGGCCCGCGCCTCCGCAAATATTCGGGCGCGCTGCAATCCATGACTCCTACCTGAGGAACGCCGCATTCATGTTCGAGCCATGAATATAGGTATGGCAGTTCGTACAAGTTATGGTTTCCGACGACCCCGCGCCCATTCCGTGAACCGTGTTGTTCGCTACGCCACTGTGGCACTGGTTGCAGAGCGGGGCGATGGCCGGCATGTTCAGCAGGCGGGGGTTCTGGGAACCGTGCGGAGTGTGGCATCCCAAGCAGCCCTCGGCCTTAACCGCGACGTGTTCATAGACGAACGGGCCGCGCGTCTCGGTGTGGCACTTGGTGCAGATCGCGTTCTGGTCGGCCGTGGACTTCACGTTGTTGGCCAGGAAGGTGCCGTGCACGTCGTGGCAATCGCTGCACGTGATCAAGCCTTCGTTCACCTTATGGTGGAACGGCATGTTAAACGCCGGCTTAGTGTCGGCGTGGCACTGGAAGCAGAGCGCAGGCTGCGAAACCTTCAGCAGATTTTCTTCTTCCTTGCTCTGATGAACGCTGTGGCAACTGATACAGCCCACGTTGGCCTTGGCGTGGGGCGAGCGGTCAAAGTTCGGGTGCGCTCCCGCGTGACAGGTCAGGCACTTGGCGTCAACTTCTTTCGCCGAGTGCTTCGCGGGATTGAATATCTTGCTGACGTCGCCGCCACCGGCAACATGGTCGGCGCCGGGACCGTGGCAGCCCTCGCAACCTTGCTTGGCCGGGCCGCCTTCTTTGTTCAGCGTGGTCTTCCAGTGCGGAGTTTTTTCCCAGGCGTTGTAGATGTCCTCGTGACAGGTTTTGCAGGTCTCCGCTCCCACATACTTGGAGGCTTCGGCGGAAGGGCCGGCGGACGCATCGCTCTTCGTGTCAACCGCCGGGTTCGTCTGAGCTGGAGCGGAGGCGACGACCAAGAAAAAAAAGAAGATCGAGAACGAGAGAACTCGAGAGCCCGTGGAATTTGCTGGCATGCGCATTTAGCGTGCCCTCCCTCGATGAGGTTCGTGGCAAAGGTGCGATAAGAGGATTTTGCGGATCATGACTCGTGTTTAATCTTTCGTCAAGAGGGAAAGAATCACAAGCGGATACGGCAAGAAGGGCCTAGAGTGCGACGCTGGATGTTCCCGTTTTGAACCCTTGTGGCATAAGGGAACAGGAAGAAAACAGGGATCTACTCGCAATTCGTTAGCCGGGGTCCGGGTAGGAGGTGGCGAGCGAGACCGCTGTTCGCCGCTAATCTCAGCGCTTCAGGGTTTGCTGGACTTTTGCGCGTCGCGGGCAAGCTCTTCGGCGAGCTTGAGAGCGTTCATGGAGTGTTCGTGCGCCTGCTGGCTGAGTTCATGAGCGGTCAGATGATCTCCTTTGCCGTGGGCGACGGCAGCGGCATTGTGGGCGTGGGCCGCAAGGTTATGGAGTTCTGCGAGTTGTTGCATATGCCGACTTTGTGGCATGGGGCTCTCCTGGGTCTTCAAGTATTAAACTTCAAAGTATTAAACCACGGTCGCGGCTCTCCATGCCCGGAGGGAAACCAGGATCGCTCGTTTCACTTGGGATGACAAGGAAGCGGTGGGATGACAACGAAATGGGATGAAGGGAAAAGGGCCGATCTCAGGCGGCGAGGGTGTTGGCGGAAACCAGCCCGCGGTAGAGGTCGAGGTAGTCATCGATCATGCGCTTGGTGGTGAAGCGTTCGCGCGCGCGGGCGTAGGCGCGATCGGCGTAGGCCTGGCGCAGGGCGCGGTCGGCGTCGAGCCGGCGAAGAGCTTCGGCCAGGCTGACTGCATCGTTGGTGCGGAAGTAGAGGGCGGCATCGCCCCAGAATTCGCGAAAGCTGGGAATATCGTTGGCGACGATGGCGCAGCGGGAAAACGCGGCTTCGAGAGGCGCGATGCCGAGCGGCTCATAGCGCGCCGTCGCCGCGTAGATCGCAGCACGGCTATAGAGGGCGCGCAGTTGAGCGTCGGTCTGCGGCCCGCGAACGGCGACGGAACTCTGCTCGGTCGAAACCTTTACGTCGGCACGAATAGGAATGCGGGGCACAGGCACGGTTTGCTCCGCACCCACGATGCAGACCGGGAACGGCTGTGCGTGTTGGGTCAGCAGGTGAACCTGCTTGCCGGCATCGAGCAGGCGGCCCACGGACAGCACAGAGTCTTCTTTGCTGACGTAGGGATTGAAGAAGATGGGATTGCGTCCGGGATAGATTACAGCTCCGCGGCGCGGGCGGGCGTAGGTGGCGCGGAGCGTATCGAGCATCCAGGCTGAGGGTGCGACTACGGCGTCGGCAGCGGTGATGCCGCGAATTACTGTGTCGCGATACCACTTCAGCGTACGCGTAGGGCGCGGGCTGCAGCCTTGGACAGCTTCGCTCCAACTGATGAGGTCACCGTGGGCCATGACTACGCGCGGGACATTGCCTGGGAGATCGCCGTGGCAGAACTGGTGGAGGTGAAGCAGGTCGGGGCGAACCTCGCGGACCAGGCTAGCGAGGAAGTCTGAGGATTCGTGCAGGTCTTGCGGAGCCTCGTCCATCCATTCCAGGTGGAAAGCTGTGGGGCGATATTCAAGGCCGTGGAGCAGGTCCATCCACGCAGTCTGCTCGGGAAGGGGAATCTCGCCGAAGCTGACCAGCGTAACCCGGACGCCGCGCGTAACCAGGCCTGTGACCAATTCCCGGGTGTAGCTCCAGGAACCGGACATGGTATCGGCGGTGACCAGAACGTGCACAGCGCCCTATTCTAGTGCTAATAGGGGTGAGGCGTCGAAGGTTTTCTGCGCCTGCCAAAGGTGCAGAATCTTGCATAGATTCAAGAGACGAATCAGTTCGCGCCCAGCCTGAGACGCATGTCGCGGGCGAGATTATCGATGAGGCGTATTTTTTCGGCGGCCGAGGCGGGAACCTCGGGCACGGCCATGGCTAACTCGCAGGAAAGCAGCATGGCGGTGAGGGATTCGCATACTTCACTGCGAATCTGTTGCTCGACCGAACGGCGAGCCTGAGTTTCCTCGCGCTTGCGCCGGTGAAGAGCCGACCGGACCTCGCGCAGCAAACGCTCCATGCCGCTGACGGCGAAGTTGAGGTAGACGGGAAATGCCGTTCCCAGGTGCTCGATCACTTGGTCGCTCTCGCTGGGCTCGTTCTCTAAAAGAAATTGATCGATGACGACGGCTGAGTAAGTCTGTTCGCGCAGCCGGGCCACTGCTTGCGAGAGATCTTCTGCCCAGTGGGTTTCCTCGCCGGTGGCGTCTTTGACGGTGACAGCGCACTCTTGGCCGCGTGCCGAAGAGGTGATGAGTAGAATCATGTTCTTTCAATAGCACGCGAGGCGCCATTACTTCCACATTGAAAAGGCTAGCCTTAGTGAGCGGTGCGGGATGCGCTGTTCCCATTGCGGAACAGGAAAGCATTTCTCAGTTCCCAGTTTTCAGTAAAAGCGTGGGCGCTGAAACTGAGAACCGAGAACTGAGAACTGTTTTTTAGCTTTGCGCCGCGTAGTCCTTTAACTTGCGGTACAGAGTTGTCTTGCCGATGCCGAGCAGGCGGGCGGCCTGCAACTTGTCGCCGTTGAGTTCCGCAATCGCGTTGAGGATGGTCTGCCTCTCCAATTCCGCCATGGGCACGATTTTGTTCTGATTGTGGCCGTTCCCGTTGGATGGAACGGCAATGTGCGCGCCCGCGATCGCCGGAGGCAAGTCGGGTACATGGATTAACGGTCCGCTGGTAAAGGCGCAGGTGCGCTCCAGGCAGTTCTCCAGTTCGCGGACGTTGCCCGGCCAGTCGTAGGCGAGCATGGCCTTGACGGCCTCGTCAGTAACGATTTTTTCCTGTCCGGAGGCGCGGGAAGTGCGCTCCATGAAATGGGCGATGAGCAGAGGAATATCCTCGCGACGTTCGCGCAGCGGGGGGATGCGCAGGCTGAGCACGTTCAAGCGGAAATACAGGTCGCGGCGGAAAGAGCCTTCGGTCACAGCCTGCTCCAGCATGCGGTTGGTGGCAGCCAGGATGCGGACGTTGATGGGAATGCGGCGGGTGCTGCCGACGGGACGAATTTCTTTTTCCTGAATTGCCCGCAAGAGTTTGGCCTGGAGGTCGACCGGAAGCTCGCCGACTTCATCGAGAAACACAGTGCCACCTTCGGCGATGGCGAGTAGTCCGTCCTTGGCTTGATTGGCGCCGGTGAACGCGCCTTTCACATAGCCGAACAGTTCGCTTTCGATCAGCGTGGGCACCAGCGATCCGCAGTCGACGGGAATGAACGGCTTGTCGTGGAACGGTCCGGAATAATGAATGGAGCGCGCGACCATTTCTTTGCCCGTGCCGCTCTCGCCGAGAATCAGCACAGGGTGAGAGCTGTTGGCGGCTTTGGCAATGATGCGGTAAAGCTTCTCCATCTCAGGGGCGCGGCCGACGATGCCCCCGTAACCTTGCTTCGACTTAAGCTTCTCGCGCAGCATGCGGTTTTCGGTTTTTAACTTCAGGTGGGTGGAGACGCGCTGCAACAGAAGCTTGAGTTCGTCTACGCTGAACGGTTTGGTCACGTATTCGTAGGCCCCGTTCTTCATGGCTTGCACGGCTGACTGCACCGTGCCGTAACCCGTCACCACGATCACGAGAGCCTCGGGGCGGTGAGCCTTAATTTGACGGAGAGCTTCGAGGCCGCCAGCGCCGGGCAGACGCAGGTCGAGCAATACGGCGTCGATGCTTTGAACTTGCAGCAGGCGATAGGCATGCTCGGCGGAGTCGGCCACGTGGGCGATGAAACCGAGGGACAGCGCGACCTCGCGGCAAGCGTCGCGGATGGAGCGTTCGTCGTCGACAATGAGGAGGTTCAGGAAATTAGCGGCCATGATCTGAGGGGTAGCGAGGGTGTGAGTTACGGCGACTGACGTCATAAGAGTGATTCCTTTTTGATTGGCTGAATTGGTGTTGGTGACTGGGCATCGGAAACGGCAGGCTGAGATGCGCGGGGGAGCAAGATCAGCACGCGAGTACCGCGGCCGGGTTCGCTTTCGAAGTGGATCAGTCCGCGATTGGTGGTAACGATGCTGCGGACCGTAGTTAATCCCAAGCCGGTGCCTTGGCCGGCGTTCTTGGTAGTGAAGAATGGCTCGAAGAGGCGCTGGCGGGTTGCCGCGTCCATGCCGTGACCGTTGTCGCCCACGACGAGGAGCACGCATGGAAAGGCCGGTAGACCCGTCGGTGACATGGTCCCGGCGACAGGCTGGAATTTGCAGTTGCTAGTCTCGACCGTTATCCGGCCGCCTTTGGGCAGAGCGTCGCGAGCATTGAGAACCAGGTTCAGCAGGACCTGCTGGGCCTGAGCCTGGTCGATAGCAACTGCGCCCAATTCCGGATCTAGGCGCAACTCGAGAACGATGTTTTCGCCGATCAGCCGGGCCAACAGATCGTGCATCTCCCGGGCAATTTCATTAAGGCACAAAGTCCCGACCGGCATGGCTTGCGGACGGGCGAACACCAGCAGTTGCTTCACTAACCCGCTGCCTTGCACGATGGCAGCGCGGATCTCTTCGGCGTAACGCCGGCGCCGATCACGCGCATCCAGGCTGGAGAGTAGAAGATCGCAATAGAGCATGACACCGGTGAGCAGGTTGTTAAAGTCATGCACCACGCCGCCGGCCAGGCGGCCGACCGCTTCCCACCTCTGAGCCTGGAGCTGGCCTTCCTCCATGGACGTGCTGCCGTTGTCTGCGGCTGCCAGGTCGAGCCAGGGAAATGGGGTCGCGGTGTTCATACATTTACTTTGGCGCGGGACGGTTCCCAAAAGAAACCCCACGATGGGCCTTCTGATACCTCGGTGCTCCCGAATCAGGAACACCGAGAGGCAAACCGCCCCGCTAATCGATTTCAATATAGGAGGGCAAATCTGACGCTGCGAAGGGCATCCGTCACTCAAATCAGGAAAAGTCTGTGGAAAACTCGGTAAGAAACGTAGTTTCTACGACATAGCGGAAATAATAAGCATTGAAAACACTTGAATCAGGCCACAACCGGAAGGGATTGCGCCAGTTTATTCGGGGAGCGCATTCGGCGACCGATCACTGGCCATCGACTTGGGGTCGTTGACAGTGAGCGGAGCGGTCAGCCGGAAGGTTAGCCGACGTCCCTTTTGAACCTGCACGCCGTCTGAACGAAGGTCCGAAGGATTGCCGGGGGACCCAGGGTTCGGCGATCGTCCCCGCGCAAACAGGCTGGAGGTCTGAAGCGCAAGTTGTCGGCCCTTGATCGTGATTGCATTTAAGGTCAGCCGGAAGTAGCCGGAATCGGGAACCAGACCGGGCCGGTCGGTTTGGGACTGCGCGGATTCGACCCGTCCCGTCACAGCTGTGCCACGTTCAACCAGAGTGTCGCCGTCTACGGCTAGGGGCGCGGCGACAGAGGCAGTGAAGGCATCGCCCGCGTGAACCTTGGCGCTCGAAAGAGAGTCCTCTAATTGCACGGTGAGTAGGGTTCCGGAGGGCAATATTCGCGGCCGCGATTCTGCCCGAAAAGGCAGGCTCAGTTTCGGAGCGGGCGCAGGTCGAGCGCCGTCGCTAACCGAAGCGGGATAGGCGTCTGGGTGGAATGGAAGTTTTTGGGCGTCGACTGAATCTGCGTCCGTCGGATTCGTGGGCTCCGATCGGGCACAGCCTTGGCTCAGGCTCAGAGCAAGACAGAACATTCCAAAGGCAGAGCAGCAGCGGAGAGCCCGAAGCAGTGTGGTCATCGCATCCATGGTCGCGCGGCTTTCTGCTCCGCAATAGTGGCAAATGAAGTACCAGATCGGGGTCCATGGAATCAAGCACATAAAAAGACGGTCCGGGCCCATCAGTGTAGAAGTTGCCCGTCGAGTGTGGAGATTCGGGGAACGCGGCGGGTCCGGATCAGACTAGAGGGCAAAGAAAACCTCGCGGAGGACGCTGGCGTCCTCCGCGAGGTTTTCCAAGCATCACATAGAAGCGGTTACGGCTTCTTGGTCCTCGGCTTGGCAGCTGGCTTCTTCGGCACTGCCTTCTTTTTAGCCTCGGATTCCCTGCCGCCGATCAGCGTCAAGGCATCGGTCGCGTTGAAGGGGAATTGGCGAACCGAGGTTTGGCCGGTGGTGCTCAAAGTAACGTCGACCCGGCGATTGCTCGCCATCTTGATGGTCGCCATGTTTCTGAGAACCCTCTGCCGCTCTTCTGAAGTCAGCTCTGGGTTGCTCTCGACCTCACCCTTCACTTCCTCATCGGTCAGGTTATGTTCCTTGCCAAAGGCCTTGGTCTCGATGTTGGCTTCGGGAACGCCCTGTTCGATCAGGAAGCTCTTGACGCGGTTTACCCGACGTTCGGAGAGCGCCTGGTTGTATGCCGCGGAACCACGCAAATCAGCGTGGCCTCCGAGAATCAGGTGCGCATCCGGTTTGCTTTGGAGATATTCCTTGAAATCGGTCGCCAGCGAGATCAGTGTTTTCTGCTGACTCGGTAGCAGCCCGCCTTTGGGATTCGCGATCTTCGGATAGTCGGTAACGAAATAAACGCTGTGCAATGAGAGCCGCGCTTCCAGTCGCACGATCTCAGGATTGACCGGCGGCGGTGGCGGGTTCTCGATCATCACCTCGGTTGAGGCTTGAGCCGTCAGACCGCGCGTATCCGTGCAGGTAGCACCGACCGTGATCGAGCCCGGTGAGGCTCCGGTGGTGTTCAGCGTGGCAGAACTGCCACTGCCGGAAACAGTTCCGCCGCTGGCGGTCCAGCTGGCTACTGACACTGCAACACCATCCGGGCTGGTGCAGTTGGCCGATAAGTTCACGGTTCCACCGGCTTGCAGGCTGTTTGGGCTGGCAGAAATAGATATGCTGGGCGGGTTTTTCGGCGGCAGCGGCTTCACCGTGAAGGTCGCCGAGCAACTGGCCACGTTATTGTTCTTCTCTTTGGCGTCGGTCACGTGGGCGGTCACGGTGTAACTGCCGGGGGCCACGCTGGTGGTGTCGATCTGCGCGGTTGTATCTTTCCCGGTAACCTGACCTCCGTTGCCACTCCATGCGTACGTGACGGTATGCTTGGGGTTGAAGTTGCTGATGACGACAGTCGCGGTGATCGGCTCGCCCACCAGTACTTCAGCCGGCTGCACCGAACAACTGGCGGCCGGGGTTAGCGCGGCTGCGCCACCCCAACTGAAGACAAGCCCGGTGCGCAGTCGGACGCCTTCAAACGATGGCCGCCGCAGATCGGGATAATCCAAGTCGGCGAAATCGGCATAATTGTGTCGGCCCCAGACGTAATCGGCTTCAAACAAGCGAAAAGCCAATTTCTTGTTGATTGGCAGATCCATTCCTCCACCGAGGATGGCTCCGATTCCATTTCCGGTGGAGATCCCGCTGATGCTCACTCGATTCAGGCTTACCAGAGAATGCAAGAAGTAGTTGGCCTCGTCGGTGCGCCATATGAAGCGCGGCCCAACCGAATACGTGCTCTCGTAGTTGCTGTTTCCCCAGTTGTGGCCGAAGTCGGCTTCCGCGCCCCAGTGCGGATCGAAATTGTAAGCGAAAGAACCACCCAGTCCCTTGGCCATATCCGGGACTTGAAAGCCGGTGGGGCTTGAAGGATCGCCGTTGTTTGCAGGAACTGTCCCGCCGGGATGCAACCATTGATATCCCACAAAGACGTCATATTTCGGATTCGAGTCGCTTTGTGCAAGCGCAGGAATCGAGATGATTGACACCGCCAGAACGGCGAACAGGCCGGCGACGGCGCGGCCTCTCGTTGAGCGAAAACAAACTGACATTCCATCCTCCAATGATGTGAGCACGGGCTTCCCCGCGCTTCGGCGTGCAGGCTGCGCTGAAAGACAACTTATAATCAACCGGTTGAATTACCTCTATTGGGAAACGGGTAATTCTAACGCACTGCAATCTCAAAGAGAAAGAGCGATTTTCAAGAATTGCTTCCCCAGAGCGGATCCTGGTCTCAAATTGACATGAGTGTGCTGGAACCTCGATCCCGACTTTGAGCCGCCCCTTAACGCCCGCGGACCAAGCCTGAAGACCTTGCCCCGCACGAAGCTAGCCGCGTATGGTTGTAGTTTCGCCGCGGATGAAGGCGCGCGAAGCACGACCTTGAAGAACCGGGCACAATCACACGGATGAGCCACGAAAAAGTATTGATTGTTGAGGACGAAGAAAACGAACGCACGGGCCTGGCTGAGTTGGTTTCCTCCTGGGGATATCGGGCCGAAACCGCCCGCGACGGCGTCGAGGGTCTGGAGAAGGCCGCGCAATGGGTCCCCTCCATTGTGATTACTGATCTCAAGATGCCACGCATGGGTGGCATCGAACTGCTGGAGCGACTCGGGGAGCAAGCCGAGGCCGTAGCGGTGATTGTAGTAACGGCACAGGGCACAATCGATAGCGCAGTGCAAGCCATGCGGATGGGTGCGTATGACTACATCACCAAGCCCATCGACACCAACCGCCTGCGCACGATGCTGCAAAACGCGGCCGTGCTCGTGGGAACGCGTGCGGAACTGGAGAGCGCCCGCCGCAAGTTGCGCGATTCCGGCTCGCTGGGCACACTCCGGGGCGCGTCGCGGAAGATGCAGGAGATTTTCCGGCTGATCGAGTTGGTTGCGCCCAGCACCGCGTCGGTGCTGATTACGGGAGCCAGCGGCACCGGTAAGGAGTTGGTGGCCCGCACCATCCATCAACTGAGTCCTCGCCGCGACCGGCCTTTCGTCGCCATCAACTGCGCGGCCATTCCTGAAACCCTGATCGAAAGCGAGATCTTCGGCCATGAAAAAGGCGCTTTCACGGGAGCGCTGGAGCGACGCACCGGCTGTTTCGAGCTGGCCGAAGGGGGCACCATCCTGCTCGACGAAATCGGCGAAATGCCGGTTGGGACTCAGGCCAAGCTTTTGCGGGTGCTCGAAGACCACAAGCTGCGCCGGCTGGGCAGCAAAGTAGAAACGGCGGTCGATGTGCGCGTGCTGGCAGCTACGAATAAAGTCCCGGACGAGGCCGTCTCTAGCGGGGAACTGCGCAGCGATCTTTATTACCGGCTCAACGTGTTCAACATCCACATGCCTCCCCTACGGGAACACAAAGAAGATATTCCCGATCTGGTGCAACTGCTGTTGTCGGAGATGAGCGCGAAGCACTCCCGCAAGGTCGCCGCCGTGAGCGAGGCGGTGCTGAATCAGTTCAACAATTATTCCTGGCCAGGAAACGTCCGCGAATTGCGCAACACCATCGAACGCGCGGTAATCGTTTGCGACGCTGGCATGATCGAAACCAAACACCTGCCTCCTGGATTCGGACAGGCGCCCTTGCGCACTGCGGCGAATGACCCGGACGCGGTGCGGCTGGGCGTGGGCACGACCGTCGGCGAAGCAGAAAAGATGCTCATCCTTAAGACTCTGGAATCCACCAGTAATAACAAGACGAAGGCTGCGGAAATTCTCGGCATCAGCCTGAAGACCCTGCATAATAAGCTAAAGGAGTATGGCGGCAGCGCCCCGGATGCGGCCTTGAGCAAGGAGGAGGAAGTGCAGTAAGAGGAAGTGCAGCAAGAGGAAGTGCAGCAAGAGGAAGTGCAGTAAGACAGTGATGAGTGTCTAGTGGTCAGTGGCCGTGAAAGGCCTTCTGCCACTTCATCGCTTCATCCGCCAACGCCCGCTTCGACTGGCCACTGAACGCTGATCGCTGGCCACTGACCTGTGGCCGCTGGCCACCGATTTTCTATGCGACGCAAAACCATCATCGTGCTCGGCATCACCTTTATGGTGACCGTAATGGTGACCGCGTTCTCCTATCTTTACGTCTCGGAGACTCTCAGCCAGCAAATTACCGGCGCCTGCGATGGCGCTGAACGCCTCACCAAGCAACTGCAATACCTGGCCTCGAATGACATGCCGGATTTGAGCAGCACTCGCGTGGACACCAACAATCCTGAAGCGGTGCGGCGGGCCCTCGCCGAGTACTTGCCGATGGATACGAACATTCTGAACGATCTTCAATCCGATATCGCCCTTTGGCCCTACGTCTTCGATGCCTCCATCGTGGACGCGAACGGCAAGGTTCTGCTCCACACCACTCCTCAACTCGTGGGCAAGCCGGCTGTGGAGCGGCCAGATTTTAATCGGGTCAGGGCGGCGCGCTTCCGCCGGCAACTCCGCATCGCCTATGGTCCGGCGACCGTCTATGACGTGAGTTCTCCTCTATTACTGAACGGAATGCCCTTTGGCACGATCCACATCGGCGTTTCCACCGTCTTTCTCCGGAGCGAGATCGAGCCTCGCCTGTTGCGTGCCGTTTATTTTTCCATCGCGTTTATCTTCATTTCCTTCCTCCTAGCGGCGCTCCTGTCGAATCTCGCTCTCGGACCGCTCAAGAAGATCAGCCGCAATCTGGACAACGTCAGTTTGGGGACAACCGAGGAACTGTCGGGGAAAGAGTCGGAGCACGATGAATTCGGCCTGGTCACCCTGAAGATCGCCAACCTCGGCCGGCAGATGCGTGACAGCCGGGAAATTTTTTCTGCGCTGAAAGACAACGTCGACCAGCTCATGTCGAAGTTGCAAGACGGCTTGATGCTGTTTGCGCGAGACTCCCGCGTGGTGCTGGTGAGCGCGCCGGTGGAGCGCTTCCTCGGCAGGCCTCGAGGAGAATTGCTGGGCAGGACGGTGAAGGAAGTCTTTTCCCGGGATACGCCGTTCGGCGCCATGGTGCTGGACGCTTTTGAACTCAGGGGCGCGCTCTCGCAGCGCGAGTTTATCGCACCCGCCGGCCGGCGCGTGCAGGTATCTCTGGATTTTGTTCAGGAGAAGAACACTCAGATCGGCGCTCTACTGATTATGCGCGACGCGGAATCGGTGCGGCGAATCGGCGACGAGATCGAGATGTCCCGCCGCCTTTCGGCCAGTGGACGCGTCACCGGAGGCGTTGCCCATGAAGTGAAGAATCCCATCAATGCCATCGTGCTGCATTTGCAACTGCTGCAGAACAAGCTGGCGCAACTCGATCCCGATACCCGCCGTCACATGGATATCATCGGCAGCGAGATCCACCGCCTCGACCGCGTGGTGCAAACTCTCGTCGACTTCATGCGGGCTCGCGAACTGCACCTGGTGGAAGTGGATTTCCGCCGCGTGCTGGAAGAAGTCGCGTTACTCGCCACTCCCGACGCGGAGCAGCACGGCGTCACCATCCAGCGCGACATGCCCGAGGAGCCCCTTTTCATCAAGGCCGACCTCGATTTTATGAAGCAAGCCCTACTCAACGTCGTGCTGAACGGCATCCAGGCCATGCCGCAAGGAGGCGAGCTTGCCATCTCAGCGCGCTGTGACGACCACGCCGCCATCGCCGAAGTGTGCGATCGCGGCATGGGCATTGCTCAGGACGTGCAGGACAAGATTTTTGAGCTTTACTTCACCACCAAGAAAGAAGGCAACGGCATCGGCCTGGCGCAGACGTATCAGATCCTCCAGTGGCATTACGGATCGGTGGAATTTGAATCGACGGAAGGTGAGGGGACAACGTTCCGCTTCCGCCTGCCTCTGGCTACATCGAGTCTGCGCCCAGAGCAAGAGGCCGCCGCCCACTCGACCAGTTCGGATTGAATATGAATCTGGCCTTAATCCTCGGGTTATGTCTGTCGAGCGCGGGGTGGTCACTGCCAGCGCTCCAGGCATCTGTGCCCCAAACCGGGGCTCAGCCGCCTGCGGCGGCCTCGCCAGACTCATCCCAAGACCAGGGTAACTCCCCATCTCAAACGCAGACGCCTCCATCAGAAAGCGCGCAGCCCGCGCAGAAGCCGAAATCCCCGGCTCAAGCCAAGCCGACTCCCGCTCATCCGCGGCGTAAGAAAACGATTCCGCCCTGTTCGAACACCCCCACTCCTCTGAACACCGCAGCCGGCAAACCCGCAGACGTCGCGACCCAATCCGCGAGTGGATCGGCAAACGCCGGATCAACGAACGCAAACGCGGTGGCCTCGAAACCCTGTCCACCCCCGAAGAAAGTCATTCGCAACGGAGGATCAAACGAGCCCAAGGTCCAACTCACCGGGGGCACGGCTGCGGAACAGGCTTCAGACAAATCCTCGACCGAGCAGTTGAGGGCCGCGACCGAAGAGAACCTGAAGAAAGCCGCTCAACTCCAACTCACCCCCAGCCAGCGGGACATGGTGAGTCAGATCAAGGAGTTCCTGGAGCAGTCAAAAGCCGCCGTCGCCGCCGGAGACCTGGAGGGCGCCCATAATCTCGCGCTGAAAGCTCACTTGCTTTCTGCCGAGCTGGTGAAACCCTGATCAGGCCTAACGTTCGCATTGCGAGTTAGTATTAGCGTCATGTTGATAGCCTCGCTTTCCAAGATGTCTGTTACTTTTTGCATATGAAAACGGCATCGTACGCAAGGATCGTCTTTGGCGCCGCAGCGGTGTTGTTCGGCGCCATCGCATTGATGTGGCACGACCCTGACACCTGGCAAAACTTGCGACATATTTGGAGCCTGCCTTTCGGCGCCGTAATTGGCGCGTGCCTCATGGCCGCTCTACTTGCCGGTGGGGTTGGAATACAGTTTCCGCGAACCGCGCGCTTGGCTTCAGTCGTGCTTTGCGTTGTCTATTTGTGTTTCTCGCTGGCCTGTATCCCTGACATCATCGCCGCATCGAACATCTATGACCGGTTCGGCGGCAGCTTCTTCCTGTTCTTTTCCTTACTCTGCGGCGCGGTTGCGCTGTACGCTGCGACTGAGGCGAATGCCGCAAGGGCAATAGTGTTCGGCCGGCTGGCGCGCCTTGGACTCGGCGTCTGCACGATTTCCTTTACGCTGGGTCAGGTACTCTTGCCTCGCGAAACCGCCCAACTGGTTCCAAAGTGGATTCCGCCCAACCAGATGTTTTGGGCGATGCTTACGACAGTCGCGTTTGGACTCGCAGCGATTGCCATTCTCATCAATCGCCAGGCGCGGCTTGCGATGCGCCTGATGACACTCATGCTGGTCCTCTTTGGCGTAATGGTTTGGGTTCCGCGGCTGATCGCTCACCCCAAGGCGCATTTCAACTGGTCCGAATTCGCCCTGAATTTCCTTGTTGCCGGGGCTGCCTGGGTGGTGGCTGATTTAAAGGCTTTTTGATTCAGACCGCGTTTGCGCGCCGCTGCACTGGACAAGCGTCCGTCACTTCCCTTTCGCCCGCGCCGCATTCACCTTGTTCAACAAATCCTGTGACATACCCTTCACCGGGCCGGAAATCTTCACCGCCTCCATCAGCACCTCACGAGCTTCGCTCACACGATTAAGCTTCGCGTAAGCAAAACCCAGGCGATAAAGCGCGATCGAGTATTGCTGATCGTCTTCTCCCTTGAGCAGTCCCGCGGCTGCCCTCAATTCCGGGATTGCCGCTGCCGTCCTGTCCTGCTTCAGGTAGGCATACCCGAGAGTCGAGTGCGCTGCCCCGGCAGAAGTTTTGCGTGTCTTGTCGGCATCTGGTTCATCTTCCTTGGCGACCACAATCGCCTTCTGGGAATAAGCAATCGCTTTTGCCAGGCTCCCCGCTTTCGGATCGTCAACATATGATCCTGCCAACATCAGCAGTGCCGGCAGCGAATTGGGATTCGCCGCCAGCAATTTTTCTCCGTAAGCTACCAGCCGCGCCTGGTCGTTTAACTGGCCCAGCGCGTACAGGGCATAGGTCGAGATTTGATCCTGAAACTTCGAGTCCGAAAACGCCGTGGAGTATTTTTCGATGTCGGCCATCCGGCTCTTGGGATCATTTTCACTGACAATCGCATTGAAGCCTGCCGACTCCAGAAAATCGCAGTTGTTCTTGGCCGCGCTCTTATCTTCCTCGACTTGTTTCTTGAAATCGTCGTCGCTCATTCCCTCCGGCTTGGGCTGCTTGCCGATGGAGTTGCAGACCATCCCGCCCCTCGCCGCATAGTCGACTAACTTTGTGTTGTCGTTCGCCTGCTGCGCGATGTTGGCCTGCGACACCAGGATGTCGAGATTGCGCGGACTCCCCACCAAAGCCTTATCCCCGTAATCAAGCGCTTTGTTCAAGTCGCCCGCAGCCTGGTAGGCCTGCGAAAGCTGCCAGTTTCCGTAAGCGACAGCCGCCGGGTTCGACGAGTACTTCTGCACGAAGTCCTGGTACATGGCAAGCTTCTTCGCGGCATCCTGCTCGTTGGTAATGGCCTGCAGATCGTGGTCTTCAGGCGTGCCGGCAGGAATCACAATCTTGTCCACCTGCGCGTTAGCGTGCGTCGGCAGAAGGAAAAAGCAGAACACAACCACGACTACCAGCGACCCGGCATGACGTTTCATAGGTCACCTCGGCATGAGCGAGAACAAGTCTCCATTCCAAGCAGCATGCGAATCCTAGCGCTGAACGCGTGTGGAAGCAAGCGTTAGCATGAAAGCGGAGCGCAACTCACCACGGAGGCACCGAGACACAGAGGAAACCAAGAGAAGATCTTAATTCTTCATCTGCTGATTTCTGGTTTTTCTCCGCGTCTCCGTGTCTCCGTGGTGAACCCTCGGCGCTCTTCAGTTAAATTAAAAGAATGCGTGCCATCCTCGGCCAGCGTCCGCTGCGTTTCGTCTTTGCCGCCAACGTGATTTCCATGTTGGGCAGCGGGATGAACTCGGCCGCCGTGGCCTGGTACATCCTCGAAGCCACACACTCGGAAATGGCGCTGGGCACCTTTGCCGTGCTGCAGACCGTCCCCGCCATGCTCATGCTTCCCTTCACCGGAGTCCTCATCGACCGCGAAGATCGCCGCGTCCTAGTCATGTGGCTCGATGCCGTGCGCGCCGTGATCATCATGACCGTTGCGATTCTCGCGTTTCGGCATCGCGTGCAACTCTGGCAACTCTACTTGATGAACACCCTGGTGGCTGCGGGCTTCTGGATGTTCTGGCCAACCATCACGGCACTGATCCAAGAGCTCACGCCCGAGGGTCAATTCGTGCAGTCGAATACTTTTCTTTTGGCCGGAATTCAAGGCGGATGGCTCATCGCCGGCTCCATCGTCGGCTTCATGTACAACCACATCGGCCTCGGCGGCGTGCTCCTGATCGACGTCTCGACTTATGTGGTCTCGTTCCTGTGTTATCTCGGCGTGCGCAAGGGACGCCATGTCGTGTTGCGGCCGGAGGAGATACGCGCAGATCTGATCGCCGCCGAAAGCCAGTTCCAGCGCTTCTGGCGCGAGATGCGCGAAGGCCTGCACTTTCTCCGCGATCATCGCCCCGTCGTGCTGCTCGGTATTAGTTGGGCATTGTTTCTCGGCGCCATGATCACGGGTGTGGTCGTCACGCCGTCGCTCAGCGAGCGCATTTTCCACGCCGGCGCCGTCGGCTACGGATGGCTCAACGCCGGCTGGGGCACCGGCGCATTCCTCAGCGCGCTGTACGCTCCCGCAGTGATTGCCAGCCTGGGCGGCCACCGATCGGTGGCCTTCTCCATGGCGCTCTTGGCTGCGTGCGTGGTGTGCGCTCCAGTCTCGCATTGGTTCGTGGCGGCCATACTGCTGTATGGGCTGATGGGATCGGCACGCGGTGTCGGCGGCATCGCTATGAATACCAGTCTCATGGAAATGGTCCCGCAACATCTGATGGGACGCGTGCAGAACGCCTTCTACTTTTTCGGCACGTTCCTGCAGTTGGTGCTTGCCCTCGCCGTAGGAGCGGTCGCGCACAAAGTGAGCCTGGTCGCGGCGTTCGCGATCCTGGCTTGTGTTTACGGGCTGGCATTTGTGGCCGCGAGTTGGCCGGTCGGGACGGGGACCGCAGTCGAAGAAGTCAGAGCAGTTGAATGAAATCGAATCACTACCCAAACTTAGAGAGTACCATCGCGCTGTCATCCCGACAGCGCACGCTCTGCTTCGCGCGCAGAGGGATCTCAGCCGGCAGGGCTGCGGAGCGTCAGCCGGAGACGCGACTCTGGTCAGCGCCAACGTTGCCCGCTCTGCGCCTCTGTGGTAAATCCAAGCCTCCCGCTGTTATTCTTTCCCATTCCAAGGAGCCCTCATGTCCGCAGATCTGCAAGGCCGTAACGGCGTCGTCTTCGGAGTCGCCAACAAGCGCTCGATTGCCTGGTCCATTGCGCAGGGACTGCACGCCGCCGGCATGAAGCTGGCCATCACCTACCAGAACGAGCGCCTGGAGCAGGAAGCGAAAGACCTTATCCTCTCCCTGCCCGGCGCCGAAGCCTACATGTGCGACGTCAGCAAAGACGAAGAGATCGCGAGCCTCTTCGCCACCCTCAAAGAGCGTCACGGCAAGCTGCACACGCTGGTGCATTCAGTAGCCTACGCTCCGGCCGATGAACTCAAGGGCGAGTTCCTCAACACCACGCGTGAAGGCTTCCGCATCGCGATGGACGTGAGTGTCTACTCGCTGATAGCGGTCGCCCGCGCCGCCGCGCCGCTGATGGAAGACGGCGGTGCGATTATCACGATGACTTACTACGCTTCCGAGAAAGTTGTGCCTCGCTATAACGTGATGGCAGTTGCCAAAGCTGGACTGGAATGCTCGGTGCGCTACCTCGCCTATGACCTGGGGAGAAAGAATATCCGGGTAAACGCCATCTCCGCCGGACCGGTGAAAACCCTGGCCGCACGCGGCATCTCGGGCTTTGGTGACATGCTCAAAGCCCATGCCGAACACGCCCCGCTAGGCCGCAACGTCGATATTGCAGAAGTAGGCTCGACCGGAGTCTTCCTCGCCTCCAACGCCAGCAGCGGCATCACCGGCGAAGTGATTTACGTCGATTGCGGCTACAACATCATGGGTTTCTAGAATTCGTCACAGTTGACGAACTGAGGTTCTAGGGATCGGGAAGGGCACGGCTTCAGCCGTGCCGTCGGCCATCAAATAATGGAACAGGCTTTAGCCCCTGAGAGGGATCGTGCTGCAGTGTGCCGATGGAGTCGCACACGCTTCCACAGGGCCCACGTTAACTGACGATACTGATCCGCCGCCCGTTCTCCCCGTCCCGCTCCAAAGAAATCTCCACATCCCGCTCCCGCTGCAGCCGCGGAAACTTCTCTCCCCACTCAATCAGCAAAACGCTACCCTCGGCACGAAGGTCATCCAGCCCGAGCGTCTCCAATTCCCGCGGCGTATCCACGCGGTAAAGATCAATGTGATAAAGATTAGCCCGCGGACCGCGATACTCATGCACCAGCGTGAAGGTAGGGCTGGTGACGTCTTCTTCTTCCGCCGCTCCGAAGCCAGTGGCGATTCCCTTAACCAGCGTGGTTTTCCCCGCCCCAAGATCGCCTCGCAACAGAACCAGCTTCGGCGGAGCCAGCATCTCCGTCAGGGTGCGTCCGAAGGCAATCGTTTCCTCAGCCGAGCGTGTCGTGATCTCTCGCGTCATCGTGAACAGTATAGCGAGAGCGCGGCGACTGAGATCGAATCGAGATCTAGATCGTCCTAGTCTAGATCGTCCTCGGCGTGTTGAACGCCGACGACTTCAGGCCCAGCAGGCTCCGGTCGGTCACATGATCGAGAGACGTCCGCAGGCGGCGGTTGTCGTCATCCTCGAGCGCAACGAAGCGGAACGCCTGCAGGACTCCATCCTTCGTCTTCGCCATGGGGCTGAGTATCTCGGCCATGGCGCGCACCGGGCCGGATTGCGTTTGAAAGGCAACTTCGACGAAGTCGCCCTCGGCCAGCGGACGCGGCAGTCGCAGCAATCCGCCCGTCGCCGAGATAGTTTGAAGTTTAGCGTTAGCGTGCCGGCCATCTTCGAAACGAATCGCAGCCAGGACCGAAGCCCCAAGCTGGACCCGGGCCGCGCGCCGCGAAGGGTGCGGTTGGGGGAAGTGGGTCATAAGATATATGCACTATGGCACGCTCTCAGGACGGGTAACAGGTTACGGAAGCAGAGTGGCCGGATTCCCGCGCTGGACGCGGAATCCAGAGGCACAACATATGCACTGTCATGAAGATGCAGGGTGTTTAATAAAGAGTTAATGTCCCGAAGGACAGTACATTTTTTCGCAAGTCGCCAGGTCACCCGCCAGATCACTCACCAGCTTGCGAGCTTCTCGAGCGCAGCGTTCTGCGTCCGTCGAAACGCCTCGGGAAGTCCCTGCAGAAGGTCGGTTGCGACCAGTGAGTGCTCCCCGACCCGCTCACGCATCACGTCGCCGGCAAGCCCATGCAGATGCACGGCCGCCAGCACGGCCGCAAAGGCGTCCTTCGAATGCTGCGCGATCATTCCCGCAACCATTCCCGTCAAGATGTCTCCCGTGCCCCCGGTAGCCATGCCCGCGTTGCCCGTCGTATTCACCCAGGCTTCGCCGTCGGGCCCCGCCACCACCGTGCGATGCCCCTTGAGCACGACGATCAGATCATGTTCGCGCGCGAACTTCCGCGCCGTTCCCAATCGATCTCTCTGTACATCGGCGATGGTGCATCCGGCCAGCCGCGCCATTTCGCCCGGATGCGGAGTAATCACCAGCGTCCGCCCCTCGCCATTCAATTTCGCCATGCGGCCCTCAAACGCGTTCAGGCCATCGGCATCGACGACCATCGGGATTTGGAGTTTCGCCACCACCGCCCGCACCAGTTCCGCAGTCTGCGGATCCCGCGAAATCCCCGGCCCGATGGCGAGCACGGTCATTCCTTTTGCCAGTTCCTCGATTCGATCCTGCGCCCTGGTTGAGATCGCACCCGCATCCGTCTCCGGCAAAGGCTCGGTCATCAACTCAGGATGAAATCCGGCTACGGTTTCCAGCACCGACTTCGCCGTCGCCACAGTTGAAAGCCCAGCTCCCGCGCGCAGCACGGCCATCCCCGCCATCGCCGCCGCACCGGCTTTCCCGAGCGATCCTCCGATCACCAGTACGTGCCCGTAGTTGCCTTTGTTCGACTCTGCCGGACGCGGCCCAATCAGCGGCGCAACATCACGCGCGGTGATTACATTGAGTTGCAGCGCCGAAACAATCGCCTCTCCTGGCGAACCTATGTCAGCCACAACCGTGGGCCCAGCAGTCAACATGCTGAAGACATGCGCGGGATGTGGAGCGGTAAATGTAACGATGGCATCGGCCCGGGCAATCGTCCCGCCTTGTGGGCTCATCGCGTCCGCATCTGCGCCGGAAGGAATATCGACCGCAATTACGGGAACCTGGCTGGCATTCATCACGGCAATCGCGTCGGCGTAGAGTCCGCTCACCGGAGGCTTGAAGCCAGTGCCCAGCACCGCATCCAGATAAAGGTCGCCCTGCATAGCGAGCCGCACCTGCTCACTTTTCAACTCCGCGCTTGAATGCACGGCGATTGCGGGGAACAGTAGTTTGCCGAACATGGCAGCCGCATCTCCACGCAGATCCGCGGGGTCCGCCAGCAGAATCACCTGAACTTTCTTCCCGCTCTCCTGCAGCCTCCGCGCGGCCACGAAGCCGTCGCCGCCGTTGTTCCCCTTCCCGCAAAAAACCACAACACGCCGCGCGGCTGCGTAGTGCGAGAGCACATAATCAGCCACAGCCGCACCGGCGTTCTCCATCAGCGTGAGCGAAGGCACGCCAAAGCGCTCGCTAGTGGCGTGGTCAATAGCCCGCATCTCTTCCGTGAAAACAATTTTCATAAGATCAGTGGCCAGTGTTCAGCGACCAGTGGCCGACGAAACGCTCGCCTTATTGCTTCCACTGGTCGCTGGCCACTTTCTCCCGACTATAAAACAAAAAAGCCCTCCGCGCCGCGCGAAGGGCTTTTGACTTTACTGGCCACTAGCCACTGATCACTGGCCACTGCTTTTCAGCGCCTGTACCCGGCTGTGCTTCACGCTGTAGGTGAAATACACCACCAGCCCGATGATCAGCCAGATGATCAGCCGCGCCCAGTTGACCCAGCCCAGCTTGTACATCATGTAACCATTCGCGATTACGCCCAGGATTGGAACCACCGGCACCCACGGCGTCCGGAAAGGCCGCGGCTGGCTGGGATTCGTATGGCGCAAAACCAATACGGAAAGCGACACAATCACAAACGCCAGCAGCGTGCCGATGTTCACCATCTTCCCGATGTCGTCGATCGGCGTAATGCTGCCCACGACCGCCGCCAGCATGCCCACCAGAATCGTATTCTTCCACGGAGTACGGAACTTGGGATGAACCGCCGCGAAGAACTTCTTCGGCAAAAGGCCGTCGTTGGCCATGGAATAAAGCACTCGAGTCTGGCCGAGCAACATCACCAGCATCACGCTGGTCAGCCCAGCCAGAGCGCCCAGTGTAATAATGTTCGCCGCCGTGGTCAGACCCCGGTCCAGAAAAGCAACGGCGACCGGCGCTTCGATGTTGATCTGCTGCCAATGAACCATACCCGTCAGCACGCCGGCCACGGCAATATACAACACCGTACAGATCGCCAGCGAAGCGATCATGCCGATCGGCAAGTCGCGCTGCGGATTCTTGGCTTCCTGGGCGGTGGTCGAGACCGCATCAAAACCGATATAAGCGAAGAAAATATAAGCTGCGCCCGCCCCAATGCCCGCGAAACCATGGGGCGCATACGTGTGCCAGTCCGTGCCCCAGTTTCCGCGGTTGATGTAGTGTGAGCCCAGCGCGATCACGAACAGAACCACTGAAACCTTAACTACGACAATCCCGGTGTTAAACCTGGCACTCTCTTTGATGCCAACCACCAGAATTGCTGTAATCACCAGAGCGATGAGGAAAGCTGGCAGGTTGAAGCCAACCTCCACCCCAAATAGACGTGGAGCGCTCAGCAGATCGTGCGCCCGTTGCAGCAACTCGGGAGACTGCGCGCTTATAACCGCACTCACTTTGTCGAGGAAGGCTTGTGTGCCCAGCGCCAGCGAGGGGTCCGCGGTCTGCGCCATCTGCCGCGCAACAATATTCTCCGCAGTCTTCAGCGCTGTCCAGTGATCGTAGGCCAGCCACAGCGGCATCTTCACATGGAAGATATTCAGCAGTTCGATGAAGTGGTTCGACCATCCCGAAGACACCGTGCTGGCGCCCATCGCATATTCCAGCGTGAGGTCCCACCCGATGATCCATGCAATCAACTCGCCCAGCGTGGCATAAGCGTATGTGTAAGCGCTGCCCGCCAGCGGAATCATGGCCGCGAACTCGGCATAGCACAATCCGGCAAACGCGCATCCTAACCCGGAGAGAACGAATGACAAGGTGAGTCCCGGACCAGCATACTGCGCTCCCAGCCCCACCATCACAAAGATGCCCGCTCCGATGATTGCGCCCACGCCCAATGCCGTGAGCTGGAAAACTCCCAGCGTCCGTTTCAGGCTGTGTTCGCCCGTCTCCCGGGATTCCTCCATCAGCAGGTGTAGCGGCTTGGTTGCGAACAGATTGGCCATTCGTTTGGTTTCTCCTTAAAGCTGCGCCGATACGCTCTTCGCGCCTGCGCTCCTCGACCACGCGTAATATACCGGGACACCCAACAGCACCACAATCAGTCCCGGCCATGTGAATTGCGGTTTGTAGCGCAATAGTACGATATCGACAAATAAAGCCATCACAATATAGATTGCTGGCAACACAGGATAGCCTACCGCTCGGTATGGTCGCGGAGCGTCCGGATGCGTTCGCCGCAGGACAAACAATCCCACAATCGTCAAAATGTAGAAGACCAGCACCGCGAAGATAATGTAGTCGAGAAGCTGCCCGTAGCTTCCCGAAACGCAGAGCAGGCACGCCCATACCATCTGCACCATCAGCGAAACCGCCGGCGTTTTGTAGGTAGGATGCAGCTTGGCCACGCTGCGGAAAAAGAGGCCGTCCTTTGCCATGGCGTAGTAAACGCGCGCCCCGGAAAGAATGAGCCCATTGTTGCAGCCAAAACTAGAAATCAGAATGGCCGCCGCCATCAGCAATCCGCCGGCAGCCCCAAACATCTGAGTCATCACCGCAGTTCCGACGCGGTCTTCCGCGGCGTATTTAATTCCCCGCCCCAGAATCGTTGCTGCGCCCGGCGCCCCATCCAGCGGCAGCGCCATCAGATAAATAAAATTGCAAGCAATATAGAGCGCAATCACCACGCCCGTCCCAATCGCCAAGGACAAAGGCAGATTGCGGCTGGGATTCTTTACTTCGCCCGCCGTGAACGTCACGTTATTCCAGGCGTCCGCGGAAAACAGTGAACCCACCTGCGCTACGGCCAGAATCGTCAACGTTCCCACCATCACGATCGGGCCGCCCACTCCCACCTGCACCGCGTGCTGCGCGCCCAGTCCGGAATTCCGCCAGAAGTGCCCGCCGAAGTTTGTGGCCAGCGCCTGTGCGTTTCGTCCCAACGCCAGCCCGAACAACGCCAGTCCCAGAAGAGCCGAGACCTTAGCTACGGTAAAAACATTCTGAATGAGCGCTCCCGTCTTCAATCCAAAGATATTCACCACCGAAAGAAAAACCACAAGCAGGATGGCGACCAGGTTCTGCGTGTTGACTCCCACATCCATGTTGCCCAGAACCATCGGCCCCACATGAATCGGCGGAACTTTCCAGATATGCAGAATCCAGTGGGAGGAAGAAACCGCAGGAAAGAAAACTCCGAGAAACTTGCCAAAAGCCACGCCCACGGCCGCAATCGTCCCGGTCTGGATTACCAGAAAAAGCGTCCAGCCGTAGAGAAATCCCCACAGCGGCCCCAGCGCTTCGCGAAGATAAACGTACTGCCCGCCGGCTCGGGGCATCATGGCCGCCAGTTCTCCATAGCTGAGCGCGGCCACGATGGTCATGAACCCCGCCACCGCCCACGCGCCAATCAGCAACGCCGGAGAATCCACCTCGCGGGCAATCTCTGCGGAAACAATAAAGATGCCGGAGCCGATCATCGACCCCATGACCAGCATGGTGGCGCTGGTCAGACCCAGGCCCTTGACCAGTTCCTTATCTTGAGAGCTATGAATTTCCCAGTCGCTGCGCGCGCCCGCCTGCGTTGTCGGTGTACCCAGGATCCCTCCTGTAGACCACACATTCCGCCCCGGAGTCGAACGGGAAGGGCATGGCTTCAGCCGTGCCGCAGAGACTCACCAATGATCGGGGCTTTAGCCCCTGAGGCCATTTTGGCGAGTCGAACCCAAGGCCAAATGACTTTACCTCAGAACGCGGAAAAATTCCTCTGCTGATTTCCGGGGATCCCGTAACAGATCGGATATCACCGCCACGGAATCCGCCCCGGCCTCAATCACGGAAGCCGCGTTGGCACGCGTAATCCCCCCAATCGCCACCAGCGGCTTTCGCGTCAACTGCCGCGTCCGGCGCACCCCTTCGAGGCCCACCACCGGATCAGGCCGCTCTTTGCTCAAAGTCGAAAACACGGGTCCGACGGCGAGATAGTCCGCCGAGGTCAGATCCGCTTCCCGCAGCTGCTCCGGATTATGTGTCGAAACCCCGAGCCAGCGCTCTGGACCAATGATGCTCCGAACCGATTCCGGCGACAGATCATCCTGCCCAACATGCACTCCGTCAAACTCCGCGATCAGGCACAGGTCCGCGCGGTCATTCATGATGAGTTTCGGCACGTGTGGGGCAGGCACCATCGCCCGCGAACATCTGCGCAGTTCCCGCGCTTGCTCCAGCATCATGCGGGCATTCCCCAATTTATTGCGGTATTGCAGCACAGGGCAGCCACTCCGGATAAGTCGTTCCGCAAAGGCCGCCAGGTCCTCGGTCGTGGAGAAGAACGCCGCATCCACAATGGCGTACAGACGAGGAACCAGGATCACGCTGCTGAATCCTTCTTGCGGGCCGCTAGAAACCGCTCGATAAATCCGGTATCAAACTTCCCCGCCCGAAAGTCCGGATCGGCAAGAATCTTCCGATGCAACGGGATCGTCGTATAAACCCCTTCGACAATAAACATCTCCAGCGCCCGCGACATGCGCGAAACCGCCTCGTTGCGGTCTTTGCCTCGCACGATCAACTTCGCGATCAGCGAGTCGTAGTAAGGCGGAATCACGCCCTCGGTATAAGCCGCCGTATCCACGCGCACCCCAGTCCCTCCCGGCGGATGAAACGCCGTGATCTTCCCGGCCGATGGGGTGAATTTCTCCGGATGCTCGGCATTAATACGGCACTCAATCGCATGACCGCGGTGCATAATCGGCCCCTGCAGCACGTCCCGCATGTTCGCCCCTGCGGCGATCATGATCTGGCTCTTCACCAGATCCACATCCGTCACCATCTCGGTTACCGGATGTTCCACCTGGATGCGCGTATTCATCTCGATGAAGTGCAACCGGCGCTCCTGATCCATCAAAAACTCGATCGTCCCCGCATTGGTGTAACCGATCTCCGCCAGCGACTTGCTCAAGACGCTGCCAATCTGATCGCGCAGCTCCGGCGTAACCTGCGTCGAGGGTGACTCTTCGAGCAGTTTCTGGTGCCGCCGCTGGATCGAGCATTCCCGCTCACCCAGGCTCACCACATTGCCATGCTCATCGGCGAGCACCTGGAACTCGATGTGCCGCGGATGCTCAACATACTTCTCCATATACAAGTCGCCATTGCCAAACGCGCCCGCTGCCTCCGCCTGCGCGGCCTTAAACAACCCGGGCAGCTCCTCCTCGTTGCGCACAATGCGCATGCCGCGTCCGCCGCCGCCCGCCGAGGCCTTGAGGATCACAGGAAAACCCACCTGCCGCGCCCACTCCACAGCTTCGCCTTCAGAGGCGATGATTCCATCCGAGCCCGGCAGAATCGGCACGCCGGCCTGTTTCATGGCAGAGCGCGCCTTTTCTTTTTCGCCCATCAGCCGCATCACCTCGGGCCGCGGACCGATGAACTTGATCCCGCTGGTCTCGCACACCTCGGCAAAGTTGGCGTTCTCTGACAGCAAGCCGTATCCCGGATGAATCGCGTCCACGTTGGCGATCTCGGCCGCGCTGATCACCGCCGGAATGTTCAGGTAGCTCAGCCCCAGTTGCGGCGGCCCGATGCAGATAGCCTCGTCGGCGAAGCGCACGGGCAGGGAATGCCGGTCCGCCTCACTGTAAATGGCGACAGTGTGGATACCGAGTTCCTTGCACGCGCAAATCACGCGCAGGGCAATTTCTCCGCGATTCGCAATCAGGATCTTTTTAAACATTCAGGTTAAATGTGGGAACAGAGGTGGGCATTTCGTAATCTCGTAATCGAGTAATTTGGAAACTTAAGACCCCGAAGAGTTTTTCAATTACAAAATTACCCAATTACCAAATTACAAAATTACTCAATCTCCTTCACTTCTTCGCCCGGATGGCAAACAACTCCTGCCCGTACTCAATGGGCTGGCCGTTGCTCCCCATCTTCTTCACAATTTCGCCGGCCACGTCCGACTCAATCTCATTCAGCAGTTTCATCGCCTCAACGATGCACAGCACCTGTCCCACTTCCACCATGTCCCCGACTTTGACAAAAGGCGGAGCGCCCGGCGACGGCGCTTCGTAAAGTGTTCCCACGATCGGAGACTTCACAATGTGCAGGTCTTCTTCTGGCACGGGCGCACTCGGTGGCCCGGCCGGAGCAACTGCGCCCGGAGCCTCCCTCGATTCCGCAATGGTTCCCCCTGCGGGCCTCGGCGTCTCCCCGTGCGCATACACCACGGTGTGCTCGCCGGCCCGCTTGACCTTCACCTTGACATCGCCGCGCTCCAACTCGAATTCGGCAATGTCTTTTTCGATTAAGAACTCGATGAGTTCTTTCAGCTCTTTTTGATTCATTCGTGTACGGTGGGACCGCTTGCCATCCCGCGCCGCAACGGACGCGCAGACGGCCTTAGAAGACCGAAACTGCCAGAAAATCCTTGCCGGTCGGAGTCAGCACCTCACAGCCGTCCTCTCCGACGGTCACCATGTCCTCAATCCTCACGCCCCATTTGCCGGGGAAGTATACTCCCGGCTCAATGGTGATGACCATGCCCGGCTGGAGCACTTCCATTTGCCCGGCCGCAACTCTGGGCGCTTCGTGGATCTCTAAACCCACTCCGTGGCCAGTCGAATGGGTAAAATAACGGCCCAACCCGGCCATGCGCAATACCTTCCGCGCTGCCGCGTCCACTTCCCCGGTGCTGGTACCCGGCCGCACCGCCGCAATCGCGGCTTCTTGCGCCTCCCGCACCGACTCGTACGCGTAGCGGGCTTCCTCCGGTACTCTGCCCTTGCCCACCCATACAGTGCGCGTCTGGTCCGAGCAATAACCATCGAGTATAACACCGAAATCGCAGACCACGAATCCCCCCGGCGCGACGGCTTGCTCCGAAGCTCTGCCGTGAGGCAGCGCCGACCTTGCCCCCGAAGCGATGATGGTAGGAAACGACATCTCTCCCGCTCCAGCCCGCCGCGCCGTGTACTCCATCTCCGCCGCCAACTCGCATTCTTTGACCCCCGGTCGCATTACTTCGAGCGCCCGGTCAAACAAAGTCGCTCCCAGTTGCACCGCAGCCCGGATGAGCCTCAGTTCGTCACCTTCCTTCACCATGCGCGCTTTTTCCACCAGGGCAGGCGCATTCCGCAACCGCGTGCCGGAAGGCAGCAGATCGGCCATCCGTTTTCTTTCCGCCACAGTGAGGTGTTCAGCTTCAATCCCGATCGTCCATCCCTTGGCCCTCGACTTCTTGCGTCGCCCTCCAACCCGCTCTCCGAGTGCGTTCAGTACCGCCTTGCGCGCGATAACCACTTTCGCGCCCTTCACTTCCTCGCGCGCCTGCGTGTCATAGCGAACGTCGGTGAAGAAAGTGCTCGCGGCTTCCTCCACCAGCAACAGACCGGCGCTCCCCGTGAAGCCGCAAAGATATCGGATATTTGGAAGATGGCTGACCAGCAAAGCATCCAGCCCAGTCGCGGCGAGCCGCTCCCGCAGTTTGTCCTGGCGCGCAAGAAAGTTCATCGCAGCTGAGTTTAGCAGGAGCAAGATGCAAGAAGTACCCAGTACCGAGTACCCAGTACCGGGAAAATCCACCCCGATTCGCTAGCTACTAGGTACTAGGTACTGGGTACTCGATGTAAAACAAAACCGCCGGCCCTGACAGGTTCTTCAGGCGCCGGCGGCTTTAAATCTTCAACTGCGCTGCTAAGTCTGACGTTGTTTCGTCTGACGCTCTTACGTCTGAATGATTCGCGGCGTGATGAAGAAGATCAATTCCTGGTTCGAAGTGTTGACCACCGTGTGCTTGAACAGGTTACCCAGGACTGGGAGGTTGCCCAGCACCGGCACCTGCGTGATGTTGATCGAGTTCTGCGTCTGGATAACGCCACCAATCACCACCGTGCCGCCATCGGTTACCAGCACCTGCGTGGTTGCTTGCTGCGTGATCAATTCCGGGTTGCCCTGCACTTCCTGGCCGAAGTTCGGCGTCGTGTTCTCGACGTCTACGTTCAGGAAGATCGTGTTCTCCGAAGTGATTTGCGGAGTCACCGTCAAGCGCAGGAAAGCATCAACGTAGGTCACGGTCGGAGGACCGCCCAACTGCGCCTGGGTCACGATCGGCACCCGCACGCCCTGCTTCACGAAGGCTTGAATGTTGTTCTGGGTTACCACTCGCGGCCGCGACAGAACTTTCAGCAATCCGCGCGACTCGGCCATGGTAAGAACGGCATCGATCCGCACCGTATTGCTGGCGTTCAGGAAGCTAAAGCCGCTGGTGGGTGAAGTCGATCCCAGGTTCGAGAACAACGGAATCGAATTTCCCGTCTGGCCCGTCGCGCCTGGCACCGTAACGTATCCTGGAGTCAAACCGCTGACGGTCGTTGGCGAGCTACCCACGGCAGACGCGCCTCCGATCGCACTGTGGCCGTTGCCCCAGCCAAAACCAAGCTGCGTTCCGATGTCGCGGGCGAACTGCCGCGTCGCCGCCACCACTCGCGCTTCAATCTCCACTTCCTGCGTCTTGCGGTCAAGCTGCGTCAGCAGGCGATCGATGATGGGAAGCACTTTCGGGATGTCGTTGACGATTACGGCGTTGGTGCGTTCATCTGCCACCACATCACCGCGCACCGAGAGGAATTTCTTCACCGTGACGATCACGTCCTTGGCGTGAGCGTAGCTCAGGAAACGCGTGACCGAAACCTTCTCCACCGCCAGCGCTTCGGCTTCCACCTGGGCGCGCCGTGCATCCGCTTCTTTCTTCAGTGTGTCCACGGTCGCGATGCGCAGAACGTTGCCTTCCAGTTCCCGCGCCAGGTCGTTATTCTTGAGCACGATGTCCAGAGCCTGGTCCCACGGCACGTCATCGAGCACCACGGTCAGGGTACCGTGCACATTGGGATCGAGCACCACGTTCAAGCCGCTGATCTCGTGGATCAACCGGAAGAAGTCCTTCAGATCAACGTCCTTAAGATTCACCGAAATCGGCTCGCCCGTGTACTTGGGACCAACCGCAGCCGGCGCCTGTCCAGCCTGCGCTCTCTGCTCCGCCGCCAGATTCACTGCGGGCTGCACGCCGGTGTTGGAAGAAGTGCTCTGCGATGACTGCGCAGCGTTCGCGCCCACCGGCAGCAGTTCTGCAGCAGTCTTGTCAGCGAACTTCGCCGCCGCTTCCTGGGCGCGTTCGCCGGGCTCCTCGGTCGCATCCGGAGTCGTGCTCGCGTCAGCAACCGTTTTCTTGGCTTGGAAAGTTGGCTCGACGAATACAAAGTCGCTCGACGTTGAAGCAGCCGTCTCCGACTTCTGGGTCGTAGCTGGCAGAACGCTCTCCGTCGCCGCTTTCGGCGCCGCCGGCGCGCTGGCTGCAACCGTCTGCACCTTCGGTGCCGGCGCTTCCATCACTCGCGGCGCGAACGGAGACATAGTCTTGCTGGGTGTCGGCATGCCCGCCGCCACGGTTTGTGGGGCGCTTGCCGCTGCTGCCGTCGTCTGCGTATGCAGCGTCAGCACCAGCTTCCCATCCGTCAACGGGGTAAGCTCATAGCGCAAGGAATGCTCAAGATCGACTACCACGCGAGTCGTGGGAGGCGTCTGGCCGTCCATGCCGATGCGCACGCCTTTCACTCCGGCGCTGCCCACCGCGATGTGGGTCTGCCCCGTCGCCATGACGGTACCGGGCAGGTCCACCACAAGCCGCGCAGGCGAGTCCGCAGTGCTTAGCTTTGGCGTTACTGCGCCACGAGCGCTGATCACGACCCGGATTTCATCCGCGCCGCGAACCACGTTCACTCGCTCCAGTTCGTTGTGCTGGCTCGCCGGTTGTGACGCCGGCATCTCGGTGGCTGACGCGACCAGCCCCAGGAGCAGCATCGGTAGGAACACACTCAGCAGTTGCTTTCGCATTTCGCTTCTCCCCAAAACCGCGGGCCGGGCCCGCGTGTCCTTCTTCTAAACTCGATTTTGTCGGCGCTCCGGGGCTTCCCCGAGGTCGCCGCCGCCCACTGCTAAACAGCCGGCGTGTTGATCCGCTTGACCACTTCCCGGGTGAACGGCTTGCCCAGTTTGTCCTGCACTGTCTCCTGGAAAACCACCGAATCTCCCGTGATTCTCATCACGAAACCGTTAAACACCGGATCGTTTTCGTGCAGGAAATAAGCCTTGTTCAAGGTGTTCGTTACCACCGCGATAAAGCCGCTTTCCGACTTCACTACGCCCCGCAAATTGATCTGCCCGATCTCCAGGCATTTCTTCCCGCTCGAGCAACCCGAACCTGTGGGCTGTTGCACCACCGGGCTGAAGAAAGGATCGCGCTTGCCGTTCATCGCCCATTTCTTCTCTTCCGGCTGCGGCGGCTTCGGAGCTTCCCCGATCACGCTGGCGGCGGCGGCCTTTTCGTCCGCCGTTAATTTGGTCGTGGCAGGAGCCGCGTTCTTCGCTGCCGACTTGGGAGCTTCGACCTTGGCCACTGCCACCGGAGCTGATGCCGCTGCTTTCTTGGCTACGAATGCATCATGAGGTTTCGTTGCAGCAGCCTGATTCTTGGCCGCCGGTGCTACCGCTGCAGGCGCCGCTGCCGGCTTGGCTGTCGCCACCGTTTGCGCCTTGGGCGCTGCTGCAGCGCTCTTCGTCCCAGTCCCAGCCTGCGTATGCAGGGTCAGGATAAAACTGTTCCCTGGGCCGGGCGCCAACTCGTAAGTGAGCGCCTGCTCCAGATCCACGACCACGCTCGTGTTCGGAGGCGTTTTGCCGTCCATG
The DNA here is from genome assembly GCA_049673585.1 of Candidatus Sulfotelmatobacter sp. Taxonomy (GTDB): domain Bacteria; phylum Acidobacteriota; class Terriglobia; order Terriglobales; family Acidobacteriaceae; genus Sulfotelmatobacter. The sequence goes on from JBATXV010000031.1 coordinate 70,513, forward strand.
CCGATGCGCACGCCCTTGACCCCGGCGCTACCCACCGGAATCTTGCTCTGGGCAGTCGCCATTGCGGTCGCAGGCAGCTCGACCACCACGCGCGCCGGTGAACTCAGTTTGCTGACTTTAGGAGTCACCGCCTCGCGGGGGCTGATCTCGATCTGAATATCATCCGCGTTGCGAACGACGTTCACCCGCTGCAGCGTATTGCTCTGCGTCGACGCAGGCATTGGTGCCGCCTTGGCCGGAGCCGGAGTTGCCGCTGCCCCCGGAATCGTCGCCGGCTTCACAGCTGGCGTGGGAGCGCCCGGTGTTGGCTTGGCCGCTTGCGCCACCAGCACCGGTTGCAGGTTGTTGGTCTTAGTTTGGGTTTGTGGCAGCGATTTCGCGTCGCTGCGCGGGTTGCCGATGGCACCCGGGTTTTGTCCCCAGGCCGCCCCCGTCACCATCACCACTGCCAGAATGCCTGTCGTCAGCTTCATAAGCGATTCCTATTTGCTCACGCCTGCAGTTGCGGGCTTGGCTCCCGGCCCAGAAACGGCCGGAGTCAAATCGTGACTGAAGAATGTGGTCGCCGTGAACGTGGCTACCACGCTCTCGTTCGGCGCATACTGGTAGCTATGCTTCGCCTTTGCCCCCTGCGGGTTTTTCGTGTTTGACACCAGCAGTCCGCTGATGTTCACGATGCGCTCCAGCTTGCCTACCCGGTCAAAAAAATTCAGCATCGAGTAGTACGGCCCGTCCAGTTCCATATCGAACGGAACCTCCGAGTAGTACTCTTTGGCAGCCACCGGCTTGGCGGTGTAGCGGCGCAACTCCACGCCGGCTTTCGTGGCTTCGCCGTCCATCATCTCGATGAAGCCGTCCACCGATTTCTCGTCCGGAACAATGCGCCGTTCGATGTCTAATTGCTGTTTTAAATTCGCCAGCTGCCGCTCAATGTCTTTCAGTTTGGGACGGTAAGACTCCAGTTCGTTGTTTTCCCGAACTTTGTCCTGCACGGCATGTTCCGCCGCTGCGTTCTTATCGCTCTGGGTCTTAAACATCGTGAAGTACAGCGCCGCCGTCACCAGCGCTCCTCCAGCCAGCACCGCTCCCCACTGCTTGATGCCCGAGAGTTCGCTAAAATTCGCCATAGGTCCGCCTATTAAAGTCCCGCCTCTTAGGACTTTCCCTTCTCGCAGGTCAGCGTGAACTGGAACGCCTGCATGTCCTTGATCGAATCATCCTGGAAGGTTTCCTTGATCTCTACATTCTTGAAGAAGCCCGTCTTCTGCAGGTTCGCAATCAGATTGGCTACTGCGTCCGTGCTGAGAGCCGTGCCTTCCAGGTTTACACTCGGCCCCGTATCATCCATCTTGCTCAGCCACACCGCTTCGGTCCCGTTCACTGTCTCGCCCAGCATGGCCAGCAGGTTGACCGGCCCGGCTTGACCTGCGCGCAGCGAATCAATTACGTCCACCCGCCGCTTGTAGTTGTCGGCCTGCCGCTGCCGCTCCAGATAACGTGCTTTCACGTCGCTCAGCTCGCGGTTTTTCTGCTCCGCTGCCGCCATCTGCCTGGCAATCGACTTTGACTGCTGGTCCAGCCGGTACCAGTAGCCAAAATTCAACGCGCCGGCTATCAGGATCACGACCAGCACCTTCAGCTTGGGCGAACCCATATCGCCCATTTCCATGGCCGGCATCGCCGGTCCGCTGGAGCCGCGCTTGCCTTTCCCCTTCGTTGTTTCGAGCAGGTTGATTCTGATCATAGGGATTCAAAGCTCCTCAAAGCCAAGCCCACGGCAACTGCGAGCTGACCCGGATTCTGCTCCACCAGCTCCGCTCCCGGACCCTCCGTCGGCGGCACTACGCGCTGGAATGGATTCAACAATTCAACCGGCATCGAAAACTCCTGCCGCAAAGCTTCCATCAGACCGGGCACTTTCGCCGAACCTCCGGCCAGGTAAATCTTCTCGATGTGCTCACCCGCTGCGCTCGCCCGGAAGAAATCGAACGTCTTCTGGATTTCCAGCACGATGATCTCGGTCACCTGTTGCAGGATCGGCGCCTTCGCATCCTCGCTCACCGTCCCGACCTTCTCGCCCAGCTTCAGCTTCTCCGCGTCTTCGAAGTTCAGGTCCAGTTCCTTCTGCAGAGAATCCGTGTACTGGTGTCCGCCCACGCTGACGTCGCGCGGGAACAGCGGCGTCGTACCTTTCACGATGTTGATGTTCATCACGCTGGCGCCCAGGTTCAAAAGCGCCACCACCTGGCCCGGCGCCGGCTGGTAGTTGTACTCGTAGCAGTTCTGCAGAGCCAGCGCATCAATGTCGACGATAGCCGGGGTGCGTCCCGCCATCGAGAGTACGTTGGTGTAGTTCAAAATCTTGTCCTTCTTCACGGCCACCAGCAAAACATCCATCTGCGGGCTGCCCGCTTCTTCGGACAGAATCTGGTAGTCCAGGCTTACGTCCGCCAGATCGAAGGGAATGTGCTGGGCCGCTTCCTTCTCGATGGTCTCGGCCAGTTCCTGGTCGCTCATCGAAGGCAGCGAGATCTTCTTGACGATCACCGAGTGGCCGCTTACCGCCGTAGCCACCGCTTTGGTTTTAATCAGGCAGTCGGCGAACAACTTCGAAATCGCGCTCGAGACCGTTCCCGAGTCCACGATCATCGAATCGACCACAATGTCAGAGGACAGCGGTTCCAGCCCCAGGTGCGACACTTCGATCTGTCCACCCTTTTTCTTCAACTCCACCGCCTTGATGCTGGAAGAGCCCACGTCCAGACCTACTATCGTCTTCGATCCCATTCCAAACATGTGTGCCCGCCTTTTTTGTAGCGCCGGCGTCCCGCCGGCAGTTTTTTGTAGCGCCGGCGTCCCGCCGGCACTTCTTGACTACTGCGACCCGGCAGCAGCTTTCGTTGCCGCCTTCGCCTTGTGTTTCGTTCCCGACTCCATCTGGCTCGACTTCTCTTCCATCCACTGATCCAGCTTCGACTTCTTGAAGCGCCAGCGGTTGCCCAACTTGAAAGCCGGAATCTTCTGTTCCCCAACGTACTTGTAAAGCGTGTCCGGACTCACTCCCAGGTACTGCGACGCCTGGCGTATGTTCATCACTTCTCGCGAGTCGGCCATGTTTCCTTGCCCCAGTTCCTTTGCCTCTCCACCAGAACCGTCCCGCTCCGGTGTCGCCGGCCCGCGGGGCTTACCTTGAAATTGCTGCCCTCCAATGCCTGTCCGGGGGCTCTCGGTGTCCAGAGCATATATCAGCCCTGAAAAGCCCCGCCTCAGAGCGAATCTCCGTGTTTTATTGGGTTTTATGCCCGTTTTTTGGAATTCGCGGAAAGGGTGATTTAGGGGTGTATCTATATGTTGTGGTGTTTGTGTTTTTACACACAATCAGAGGTAGTTTTACCGAGGGGCATACCTGGTCACGCGCAGACTGGTAACTGAAGTACTACAGACGGTACGGAAGTACTATGTCGAAGGCTCAAGTTGCTGCTTCGGCTGACTTTAACTTGCGTGCGAATGCAGAGCAGTTGAGTTACTTCAAGACTTGCAAACCTTGCAGCGCCGGCGATAAGACGAACAAAACCTTTGCCACACAAATCGCAGAAGGACTGCAACCTCACTGCACGTCGGAAACCTTGCCGTTCAGAAAAGTCACTTTCAGATCCTTGTACACATAAATCATCTTCGCTCCCAGGTTCACGATCTTATCCGGCTGACCCAGAGCCGCCTGCACCTGGTCGGGGGTCTGTCCCTTTTCGACCGTCTCGGGTTGGGCCGGCGGCGCCGCCTGAGCCGCGGGCTGCTGCTGCCCGCCTTGCTGCTGTCCGGCCTGTTGCTGATCGCCCTGATCCCCGCCCTGTTGTTGATCTCCGCCCTGCTGCCCGCTATCGCCTTGCTTCGAATCGTCGGTGCTGATCGAGAGCAATGTCCCGATCGTATCCTCGACCTGCCCCGCGCTCGCCGTCGCTAAAGATCCCTTGGGAAACACGAAGACCACGTTCGTCTTGTTGTAGGTCGGCGGATCCGTTTTGTTGCAGGTGTCGCAGGCAACGATGCCCATAATCACCTGGTCCTTCTCCAGGTTGACATCGATCTTGGTGGGATAGACCTTGTCGCCCTTGGCAAACAACTTGGTCGTCTGTTCCTTTCCAAACTTCTTCATGCCGAACCCAATGCCCTTTGACAGGATCGCGTTGGGAGCCTTCACCACTCCACCCTCATACTTGTTGTTCTGCACGCTCGTGTCCGAATAAGGCACGCCCAGCAGTCCGCCCTTCTGAATCGCCAGCAGCGTTCCTTCCTCGACTACGGAGTATCCGCTCGTGTCCGATCCCATCTTCACCAGCTTGTACTGCGCAGCCAGTTGCTCCTGCAAAGAAACCGCCTGGGCATTAGCCAGTGCCGTGGGAAGGATCATCGCAGCGAAGATCGTGGCAGCCAGGAGAACCATCATCCCCGGAATCAGGTTGCGGAATTTCTTCAACATCGTAAAACCCTCCGTTCAGCTCTCGACAAAAGTTCGATCCCAGCCCCGCCGCGGCGGCGTCGAAAAATAATTGCCACTCCCATTGGAGAAGGGAGCGTCGTCACCCGACGCTCCCTGGATCGATCGGTATTTGCGGTCTGTTCTACTGCCCACCGCCTCCGGCAGCATCCTGCTTGGCCTCAGACTCGGCCTGATCGGCCGCGGCCTGCTGGTCTTGCAGAGTCTTTGCCACGCTGGTATCCGGTGGCGGAGGTTGCACGGCCCCAGCCTGGGTGCCGGTATCCGGCGCCGCCGGCATACCGCCCGTCCCTTGCTTCTTCGCCATTTCACCCATGCCGTTGGTGATGTTCTCCTGGAAGTGGTTGTACATTTCCTGCAGATCATCCACTTTCACGGCCACCATCGCTCCCGACGCACAGTCACCTTTCTTGGTCGCCGAGACGCTGGCATTCACGTTCTGGTCCGCATCCGGAGTGTCCGTCAGCCGCGTAATCACATCACCCGACGACAAGGCACATTCCTGACCGTTGGCTACCACCGTCACATCGGAATCCACCACAAACGTACGTTGCGACGGATCCAAAGCCGGCGGAGGTGTGTCGCTGGTAGACGCAGGCGCGGCCGATGCGGTTTGTGAGCCTCCACCTTGCTGTGCCGCCTGGGCCTGCTGCGCCGCCAACTGCGCCTTTATTTCCTGGGCAATCGCCTCCTTCACTTCAGGAGTCAATGCCACCGGACCCGCAGCCGCCGCCGGAGCAGGAGCAGCATCTCCTCCACCTCCGTCTCCAGCGCTGGCCTGTGCGTCCGCCGCCACCGCGTCCGCATTGTCCTCAGCCCGGGCCGCGTACGCTGCCTGCAATTGTTGTGCGATCAAGTAGTCCGTCAACCAGTAGTACGGAGCCGCGTAAACCGGATAAGGATTCCACCACCCGCCATAGAATCCCCACCATGGCGCTCCTCCCCAACCCCAGGCTCCAATGCCCCAGTAAACCGGTGCTCCCCAAGGATGCCAACCCCATCCATAAAATCCCGGATGGTACCAGACGCCTGGGTAGTAACCGTAATACATATGTCCGCCCCAGCCGTAGCCTCGATACAGCCCGACTCGGTAGTGGCCGTGGTCATAGAAGGTTCGCGAATAGTAGGCATGTCCGCCGCGCGTCACATAGGCGCGCTGCACATAACCGCCGTGCCCTCGGGTTACAATCCGCGCTCCGTTGCGTTCACTCACAACTGTGCGTCCGCCGCGCACCCCATTTTGAATGTGCATCCCGTTGCGGTCGATAGAGCGGACTGACCCGTTCGGACGGATGCTCGCGTGGCCTCCGCCCCTCAGCGATACCGTTTTCCCCGGAGGCCGGCCGGCGGCTCCGCGATTTCCGGCTGTCGTATTCCCGCGACCCCCTGCCGTGTTTCCACGATTCGGCGCCGAATTCCCACGGCCCGCCGTGTTCCCACGATTCGGCGTCGTATTCCCGCGGCCCGCCGTGTTTCCACGACTCGGCGTCGTATTCCCACGGCCCGCCGTGTTCCCCCGATTCGGCGCCGTATTCCCGCGGCCCGCCGTGTTTCCACGACTCGGCGTCGTATTCCCACGGCCCGCCGTGTTCCCGTGCGAAGCCGTCGAACCGTGTGACTGCGCCGCCCCATGCGAAGTCGCTGCATGAGAAGGTGCTGCGTGCGAAGGCGCGGCATGCGAGGGCGCGCTTGCATGTTGTGCCGGCGCCGCATGAGAAGCAGGTGCGCTTGCCTTCTTCTGGCCCCAGGCAAATGCCGGAACCGCCATCAAGAGCAGAAGCACTCCCCACTTCTGCAGCATATTTTCACCCTTCAAAATCCGATTCATTACCGCCTCCTCACTACCAGAACTTTTTTAGCGACCCTGCACTCCCCCGAAACACCGCCCCTCATCCGAAGTTGCGCGCGCGCTCCCCCGCTGCATCACAAACCATGTTTCCCGATTTCGCGCACGCGGTTACTGAGTATCCAAGAACAGAGGGATGGCCTGCACCGTGCGCGTTCCCCCGTTTCGGACAAGGCGCGACGGGCAGACTTTATCTTGGGGCGAAAAAACGTTACCAGAAGTCGGCCGCTTGCGCAATCATTTCTGTTTCGAGGCGGCGCGGCAATCCGAAAACCTTCAGCGCTACGTGGGGTGAGATCATCCCGAAGTCCCGCGTTGTCTCCAACGGGACGAGACCTTCCTCTGCACCGCCGAAGCCCCGAGCGAAGCCGAGCGAGAAGCCGAAGGACATCTCCCATGCGTACAGTGCCAACCGGAATCAAAACTGCACAAGTACCAGACCTGCTCCCGGCTTCCCTCCGCCGCCCCGCTGCTGTAATCTATCTATCTTTCTTTCCGCCGGAGGAACCACGTGCGCTACCTCGATCGCCTGCAACCTCTCGCGCTTCTCGTGATGCGCCTCGCCCTGGGTGCGGTTATGTTTGTCCACGGTTACCATAAGGTTTTCGGTGGACTGCACCACCACGCCGACCTCGTCGCCAGCCTCGGACTCCCGCGCTGGTCGGCTTACCTCTCCGCCTTTACCGAGTTCCTCGGCGGACTCCTTGTGCTGCTCGGCCTATTCACCCGCGTTGCCGCTCTTGGCATCTGCATCGATCTCTCCGTCGCCATTGCCAAGGTGCACCTCCACAACGGGCTGATGGGCAACGGCGGATACGAATTCCCCCTTGCCCTCGCAGCCCTCGCCTTCGGCCTTATCTTCTTTGGTGGCGGCCCCATCGCCTTCGACCACATCCGCGCCCCCGGTGGCGGCGGAAAGTCCAAGTAAACGGCTCCCTTTCCATTTCCCGGAATTCTCCGGTCTACGCCGCAACTTATTTCGAGCCTCAGGGTTTGCAAGCAATTGCGCGAACCCCTAAACACGGGAGGGGACTTTAGACGTATCTTTACAAATCCCTGGCTCCAGTTGAATCTGAGTCTGGCTGAAATTATCATGAGGCGTGAACAGATTTTCTGCATCCTAATGCGTTTAAGGACGCATCTGTAGTGTTTACATCGAACTGATTAGGAGGTTTCTCTTGAGAAAGTTAGCGATCCTGGTACCAGTTTTTGCAGTCTTGGCCTTCGCCCAGTTGGCCTCTGCTCAGCAAGGGGACATCATGATCGGCGGCGGCACTCTTCTATCGTCGTCCCCCGCATCCGGCTTGGGGAACTTCCAGCAGCCGGCGGAAAAGGGCGGCACCTACATCAACATCACCGGCGACGTCATCGGCTTCAAGCACCGTATCGGTTTTGGCGTCGAAACCGCCTGGCGAGCTAGTCAGGCTAACTATCCCGATTATCAGGACGAAACCTACCGCCCAATCCTGACCGACTTCAACGCCGTCTTCCAGCCGAAAATCACCAAGAAAATCGGCGCTGATCTCTTTGGCGGCATCGGCGTCGCCAGCACGCGCTTCTACGTCCCGCAGATAGTCTCTTGCAGTTACGTCGGCTGCATCAATTACAGTAGCAGTGATCACTTCATGGAAGACCTCGGCGGCGGCATTCGCTACTACGTTTGGAACCACTTCTTTGTCCGCCCCGAGATTCACTACTACCACATCCAAAACAACGAAGAGTTCAACTCCAACAATGTATTCCGCGTCGGCGGCTCGATCGGCTACACCATCGGGAACGATTAAAACCTTCCCGCCACGCGGGCTCGCTCGTTTTGGTATGCTGGGGCAGCCGAATACTGGGGCGACAGAATACTGGGACGGCCGGTTCCGGCTGTCCCCGGTTCTTTTACTGGGGTAGCCACGTGCGGCTGCTTCGCCGGGTTCCACCAGCCCGCTGGGTGAACTCCAGAAGTCCAAACAAATGACGAGGGATTTGTATTGAGAAAATTCGCCCTGCTTGCATCGACGTGTACGCTTCTTCTGTTCGCCCAGCTAGCCACTGCCCAGCAAGGGGACATTCTGGTGGGCGGCGGCGAACTTTATTCACTCTCGTCCCCCACCGACATAGTCACCTTCCAGCCTCTGACCGAAACGGGAGGACTCTACATCAGCCTCGCTGGTGACGTCGTCACCTTCCCCCATCGTCTCGGTATTAACGTTGAAACTTCCTGGAGGTACAAGCAGGGGAACTACTACGGCTACGAAAATTACCGCCCTTTCTTCACCGACGCGAATGTGCTCTTCCAGCCCAAGATCAACAAGAAGATGGGACTCGACGTCATGGCTGGCATCGGCGTTGCCAGCAACCGGTTCTACATCATCAATTCCTGCGGCAGCCCGGGATGCATCAACTTCACCAGCAGCAATCATTTCATGGAGGACTTCGGCGCCGGCTTCCGTTACTACATTTGGCACCATCTGCCGCACGTCTTCGTGCGCCCTGAGGCTCACTACTACCACGTCCAGAACAATCAGGGATTCAATTCCAGCAATGTCTTTCGCGTAGGCGCATCAATCGGCTACACCTTCGGCAAGTAATCCGGCGTTGCAAGAGCGGCGGCAACAATAAAAAAGGCAGCGTCTCTTTGACGCTGCCTTTGACTTTCCCGAATCAAGCTTTTTCTACGGCTCCTGCATGCAAATCTCAGCCTCGTGGATCGCCGCGTCCAGATGCTTGATCGCCGCCACGCGGTGCCCGTGGAAATCGTGAGCCGCATCTTCCAGATGGTGGTGGGCGTTATGCATCGCTTCGAGCGCCGCTGCAATCTCCGGATGAGGTGGCATCGCGGGTGACGCAGCCGGCGCCGGCGCTGCTGCCGCCGCCGCAACTGCTGCCGGAACCGGTGCCGCCGCTGCCTTTGGTCCAGCCGCCCCCACGGGCAAAGCCAGAGCCAATAGCAACGTTGCTGTGATCAACAGTGTCAAGAACCCGATATTCTTCATGCGTTCCTCCTCGTCCGAATTCCGGCGCGGACGCCGCCGGTAAAATCACTGGCCACGGACCCTGCCTTGGCAAGAACGCCCGCGACACCCGCACAGTATAGCTGCGCCCCGGCAAAATTCCCCTGTGCATAAGTTGACTCTTCAGGTGCTCGCCTCCAACCAGATTGCGGAACCATCCCAAGGCTAAGCGGCATCCGCCTTCCGGCTTCTCCACCACAGCCACAACGCGCCCAGCACAATCACCGCGGCAACTGCTAAATCGAAGCGCTTTAGTTCATGGGCCAAACGCCCCCAATGTCCGCCAAACAAATATCCCGCCCCACAAACCGCAGTCACCCAAGCCGCGGCTCCAAGCAAGTTAAACAGGAAGAACTTCCGCCACGGCATGTGGAGCGCCCCCGCCAGCAGCGCAGCCAGCACGCGCAGGCCGAAGAGAAATCGCGCCAGGAAAACAGTCGTTGCCCCGTACCGCTCAAAAAGCCGGTCCCCCCACTCCACCGTCTCGGTGCGAATGGAGAAGACATGCCGGTAGCGTTCGATCAGCGGACGCCCGCCGTGCCGCCCCAATGCAAACCCGAGTTCGCCGCCCGCTGTCGAGCCGACGACCCCGACCACAATAACCCACGGAAGCTGCAACTCATGTTGGGAATAAGCCAGGAAGCTGGCCAGCAGCAAAATGGTCTCACCCGGCAAAGGCACGCCCGCACCTTCCAGCACTAACAGTGCTGCCACGGCCCAGTACCCATAGTGCACCACCGCGCCCCGCAGCAGCTCAAAAATCTGATGGCTCATGATTTGCGCTTGTCACTGGAACGATTTGTCATCCTGAGAGTGCGCGTTCTTGGCGCGAAAGAAGTACCCGGGCGAGCCGCACGATGTGTCGCGCTCTTTGCGACACAACAATCGCGCGTTTGGCTCGCTTCCTTATTGCGCTGCACTCAGGCGGGAATCTTCTCACTCGTGAGGAATTCAATCAACGCGCGGTTAAACTCTTCCGCACATTCTTCGTATGGCAAATGTCCAATGCCCGGGAAAAAGATCAACTTGGAATTCGGAAAGTATTTCGCCAGCGGCGCCGCCGATGAAGCATACACCGCCGAATCCTTACTGCCCCACATGAGAAGAGTAGGAACGTTCGCCAGCTTCGGCAGAGTAGCCTGCAGTTCGCGCAGGTCTGGGGTCCAGGTGCGCACAATGCTGAGTGCGTGCTCGAACAATCCCGGCTTAGCCAGCGGCGCCATATATCCCTCCAGAGTTCCCGGCGGAATGCGGCGGCGGTCGCCATACATGCGCGAGTGCCAATAGGGATACGAGAAACGCATGTGCCCGCTCGTCAGCCGAAACAGTGCCGTCCCAAACTTGCTGCCGACAAACGGCGCCAGCCGCCGTCCATGCGCCGAATAAGGATTCACCGGCGCCACCAGCACCAGCCGCCGGATGTGCAAACCAGAATTCCCGCTCAGGCATTCCGCAGCCGCCATCATCGCAACCGCGCCGCCATGCGAAGTCCCCAGCAAATCGAACGAAGAAATCCCCAGCCGTTCAACAAACTGCAGAAGTCGCCGCGCCGTCCCCTGCATCGAGTGATCAATCCCAACCGGCCGATCCGAGAATCCCGCGCCCATCATGTCCGGCGCATACACCGCCGCATAAGGCGCCAGAGCCGGCATGGTAAATCGCCAGGAAAACGAATACCCAAGCAACCCATGCAGCAGGATCAGCGCCGGTCCCGACCCCGTGCGCAGGTAACGCATGCGCGCCCCATCAAAGTCCATCCAGCACTCTTCCACTCCGTCACTCAGAGCCGGAGCAAGGCTAGGTGCACGCAGAGTAGAAACATCCCGGCCCGCCGCCATCACGCCCAATTCTCCACTCCAAATCTTCTCGAGCCCTGGACAACTTTTCCCTCTTCACCTGACTCTATTTAAATGAACATCGCCTCTGTTCACTTCACTTGGGGAGCTCCGGCTCCCCGTTTTTCGTCTTGTCATCCTGAGCGCACCAGGTGGATCGCAAAGCGGCCCATCTTCAACGACTGTCATCCCGAGCGGAGCATCAGCTTCGCGGAGCGAAGGTGATGCGCAGTCGAAGGACCCCTTACCCGTTCGCATCACCAGCCCGGCAAGGCGTTTCTATCGCCTCACGCCGCCGTCTTCCGCCTCTTCCTCAACAACTTCTTCAGCACCCGAATCCCCTTATCCACATGCTTCTCCTCCAGCAAAAACGGAGGCAGAAATCTCACAACCGTATCCTGCGTAGAGTTAAACAAAACCCCCTCGGCCAAAGCCGCATCCACAATCGGCCGCGCCGGAATCTCCAGATTGATCCCCTGAATAAATCCCCGCCCGCGAACTTCCTTGGCCGCCGGACTCTTCTCGGCAATCTCCTTCAGCTCCTGCTGCAAATAAGCCCCAACTTTCTTCACATTGTCGAGCAGCTTCTCTTCCTCCACAATAGCGAGAAATTCCAAAGCAACCCGGCACGCCAAAGGCCCACCCCCAAAAGTAGTCCCATGCTGCCCCGGCGAAATCGCATTGGCAAATTCTTCCTTGGCGATGAACGCTCCCAAAGGCAGCCCCGCCGCAATCGGCTTGGCAATCGCCACAATATCCGGAGTCACTCCAAAACTCTGAAATGCAAACATAGTCCCGGTCCGCCCCAGCCCGCACTGAATCTCATCAAAAATCAGCGCCGCGCGATGCCGGTCCGCCGCCGCCCGGCACGCTTGCAGAAACTCCACCGAACATTCGTAAATGCCGCCCTCGCCAAAAATCGGCTCCAAAACAATCGCGCAAGTGTTGTCGTTCACCGCCGCCCGCAATCCCTCAACGTCGTTCTGCCGGACAAACTTCACATCTTCCAGCATCGGCTCAAATCCCTTGCGATGCTTCTCCTGCCCGGTCAGCGAAAGCGCCCCAAACGTCCTCCCGTGATACGACCCCTCAAGCGCCACCAGCCGCGACTTCGCCTCGCCCCCAGCACGATGTCCCGCCAGCCGCGCCAGCTTGATCGACCCCTCAATCGCCTCGGTCCCGCTGTTCGAAAAAAACGCCCGCGCATTTCCAAACGAGCCGCCCAAAAGCCCGCACAACTTCTCCGCCAGCGCCCCCTGATACTCGTGGTAATAAAGATTCGAGACGTGAATCAGCTTCCCCGCCTGCTCCCGAATCGTCTTCACAATCCGCGGATGCGCATGCCCCAACGCATTCACCCCGAGACCAGAAACAAAATCGAGATACCGCCGGTCGTCAATGTCGTAAAGAAACACGCCCTTCCCCCGCGTCAACACCACGGGATACCGGCTATAAGTCCCCAGCAAATACCGCTTCTCTAAATCCGCGATTTGTTCAAAGGTTTTCATAGGAAGATTTGATTCTACAGGAGAAAAATTGTGCCAATACAGGAACGAAAATCGTCCGAAGGACATTTGACAATAGCCCGGCGTTTCAACGCCGGGTACGAAGGCATCGGCGAAACTCCGTCCCGTAAAACCCAACGCATATTTGCTCCGAAGTCCGATATCCCTATGCTCGCACCGAACATTTACACCGCTGTGGGACGGAATCATGAGTTCATGCGGCTGGCCCGGCCAGATAGTAGATATACAGCAGGTATATAATCCGCGATGTTCTAAGTCGGAAGCAAAGGCAGGAAAAAGTCTTGTATTCGGCGATTTGGACGACACCAGATCGTGGAAGTGTTCGGAGCGTTTTCGTTGTCGGTCTGGCGATGGCACTCGTGGGCGCGCTGTACGTTCCAGCGCAGGCGCAGACCGCTGGCGCCGCAGCGCCTTTCTGGCCCGGCCCGCAAGGCGCCGGCCCACTCCCAGCGGCCAACAGTCCGGTGCAAGCACGCCTCCTCCGCCCGCGCCCGGCGGCGAGCGCGCAGACCGCGTCCAGCGCATACACCGAGAGCGTGCTGTACGGTTTTTCTGGTTTTTGCACGCAACCCGGCTGCGCGAACGGCACTTCTCCCGAGGCTGGCCTGATCGAGGACGCTTCTGGCAACCTCTACGGGACGACCAGCGCTGGTGGTAGCAGCAATCTTTGGGGCACAGTTTTCAAGCTGACACCGAATGGCGATGGCGGCTACGGCGAGAGCGTGCTCTACAATTTCTGCACGCAAGGAGGCACGAGCTGCACGGACGGCGAGCAGCCCGTCGCAGGCCTCATCGAGGACACTTCCGGCAATCTCTACGGGACGACGGAGTATGGCGGTGCCAATGGCGGAGGCACGGTCTTCAAGCTTACTCCGAGCGGCAGCGGTTACACCGAAAGCGTGCTTTACAGTTTCTGCGCGCAAGGTGGCACGAGCTGCACGGACGGCGCTAGCCCCTTGGCAAGCCTGATCGAAGACGCTTCCGGAAATCTATACGGGACGACTTGGCATGGCGGCGCAACCATACCAAATGGCGGCAGCACAACCACGGGCGGCACAGTCTTCGAACTGGCACCGAACGGCGACGGCACCTACAGCGAGAGCGTGCTCTACACTTTTTGTACCCAAAGTGCCTGCACGGACGGCGAGTGGCCCGTTGCGGGTCTGATCGAAGACACTTCCGGTGACCTCTATGGAACGACCTCCGCTGGCGGCGCAACGATTACAGTTAGCGGCAACACAACCACCGGCGGCACGGTATTCAAGCTGACACCGAAAGGCGACGGCAGCTACAGCGAGAGCGTGCTCTACAGCTTTTGTTCGCAAAGCGGCTGTACGGACGGCTTGTCGCCATCATCAAGCCTGATCGAAGACGCTTCCGGCAATCTCTATGGGACGACTTGGCAGGGCGGCGCGAATTGCCAATACGGTTATGCCGGTGCCGGCTGCGGTACGGTTTTCAAGCTGGTGCAGAACGGTGACGGCGGCTACAGCGACAACGTGTTGTACAGCTTTTGCGCGCAAGGCGGCACTGGCTGCCCGGACGGCTACCAGCCCTCGTCTGGGCTGATCGAAGACGCTTCCGGCAACCTCTATGGAACGACGTTTGATGGTGGCATTCATGATGTGTCTGGTGATGGTGGCACAGTTTTTGAGCTTACGCCGAGTGGCGCCGCCTATACAGAGACCGTGCTCTACAGCTTTTGCGCGCAAAGCTCCCCAACCATCGCCTGTACGGACGGGTCGCCACCCCAGGGTGGCCTGATCGAAGACGCTTCCGGCAACCTCTATGGGACAACCAACGGTGGCGGGCCCAATTCCTATGGTACGGTTTTCAAGTTGTCCCCGCCTCAGCCTGCCTTCACAGTCTCGGCGAGCCCCACTTCGCTGACGATCGCGGCCGGGCAGAGCGGCACGGCGACGTTCACGGTGGCGCCGGAGAACGGGTTCGACTCGGCGGTCAGTTTCGCGTGCAGCGGCTTGCCGGCGGAGGCGAGTTGCAGCTTCAGTCCGCAGACGGTGACGCCGAGCGGCGGCAAGTCGGCCACGACGACGCTGACTATCACTACCACCGCTCCCAAATCAGCGGCGCTGCGGCGGGCGGAGCGCGGTCCGCAATCGGCCTATGCTTTCCTGCTGCCGGGGTTGGCGCTGGCGCTTGTTGGCGCGGTGCGCGGCAGGCGTACGCGGCGCGGCCTGCGTCTGCTGGGTTTGCTTGTGCTGCTGGGATTGGCTCTGGCCTCGTGCAGCAGCAGCGGCGGAGGCAGCGGGAGCGGCGGCAACGCCGGCACTCCGGCCGGCACCAGCACAGTCACGGTGACGGCGGGCGTCACGGGCGGCGCCAGCCAGACTGCTACCCTGACCGTCACCGTCACGCAGTAAAGGGGGCTGGCCCTCCCTTCTATTGCTGGTACCCGTTCCAACTGAGGCTGCCCCACCTTTCGCGGTTTTCGAAAGGTGGGCACCTCGGACCTACCGGTCTCGAGAATTTCCACAAGCCCATTGTGACATCCAACCTCGCCCACAGCCTCCCACTCGCGCGATCATGGTCGAGGCCGTAACGGTTGGCACAAGCCAACTCGCCGCGTGCCTAAGTCCTTTGTTTCACGGATTTTAGTATCTAAGCTCTTTGACATCCGTATTTTGCGGGGAATTTCTTGCTAACGTGATGATTCCAGAGATGGGGAGGGGGGAGGGGGTACCCGATTTTCCGCCGAGACGTGAACCATCCCAACGCCCGCAGCAACCACGCCCCAAACTTTATTTTCGCGCGGCAATCCACAGCGATGTTAGTCCCGCCGCAAAGGGCAAGCACCGATGCTCACCAGAAGCCAAAGCCCGAAAGCCGCTTCAATACGGAGGCGCATCCCCCGGCGGCCGCGCCCTCGATCTCGGGTGCACCCGAAGCCACTAGGCCGCCCGTCCCTAACGATGAGTTGCCATGTAATAAATTCCGAGCGCGATAAAACCGCTTACACCAAGAAGAACAAGCGCGAAAATAATCGCGAGAGGCCAGAAAACCCACGACCACGGTTGTCTTTTTCTGATGTGTTGGATGGCATTGTGCAATGAGAAAGCGGTAGCTATCGCGCCCAGCGGAGTGAGCATGAAGGCCGGCATAAAACCATCGCCCTCACCCGGTCCCTTGCACCACTGATGCTGGTAGCAGTAAAGAAGAGGCAACAGAATCAAAAGCAGGTACACAACGGCAATGAAATACGAAATTCCGAGGCCTAGCTTGCGTAACATGACCTGCCCCTCGAGCCTTATTGTCGCGGC
This sequence comes from Candidatus Sulfotelmatobacter sp., assembly GCA_049673585.1. GTDB lineage: Bacteria > Acidobacteriota > Terriglobia > Terriglobales > Acidobacteriaceae > Sulfotelmatobacter. The sequence goes on from JBATXV010000031.1 coordinate 86,495, forward strand.
GTACCCGCAGCCACGTTAGCACAGAGACGCGTTCCCTAATAAAGCGGCGCATCCCCCGGCGGCCGCGTCTTCCACCGCCGGTGCACCCAAAGCCACTGCTCCGGATACTTCCGCACGTAGTCTTCAATGATCGAAGTAAATTTCTGCGTGTTGGCCTTGATGTCAGCTTCCAGATCGCCGGTGCGCACCAACTCCACTGCCGGATCAAACCGCAGCCGGTATTTCCCCAGCTCGCGGTCCCAGATAGTAAACGTCGGCACCACAGCCGCATCAGTACGCAAAGCAATTCGAGCCGGCCCCGCGGCCGTACATGCCGGGATCCCGAAAAAATCCACAAAGATCCCCTGCGGCGGAGTCATATTCGTATCCATCAACAGCCCAACGACTTCCCCAGCCTTCATCGCCGAGAGCAGCCCGCGCACAAAATCATCTTTGTCGACGGCTCTGTTGCTGTGCATGGTCCGGTAGCGAAGGATGAGTTCTCCCAGATACTTATTGTCCATGCCGCGCATCAGCACATGCATCCAGTGCCCATGCATCGACAAAACAAACGAAGAAAGCTCCCATCCCCCAAAGTGTCCCGCAAACAAGAGCACGCCCTTGCCGCGAGCATGAGCGCGTTCGTAATTCTCGAATCCGTCATACGCCACAACCTGATCGACATTCGCGAGCGTGTATTGAGGAAAGTGGCAGACCTCAGCCAGTTGCCGCCCCAGCGAAGCAAATTCCCCACGCAGAATCCGCGCCCGCTCCGCTTCAGTTTTTTCGGGAAACGCCAGGGCCAGATTGCGCATTCCGACCCGCCGCAATCGCACATGCAGAAGATAAATTACCCAAGCCAGGCCCATGCCGATGGCTCGAGCCAGCGGACGCGGCAAAACACCCATGATTTTGATGAACGGCCAGGCTGCCGCGTACTCAAGTCGCTGCCGCATTAGGGGAAGCGGAACGGTACCACCGTCAAAAATCGCTTGTCAAACGCAGCTACTTCGCCGCTTCCTGCCCCCACTTCGCCAGCGTCCTGAGAAACGCATCGGCACCAGTCGGCGGCTCAATCTCCCCGGTCAACGACGTCCGGAACGGCACCATGCGCCCATAGAATTCCCGAGTGCTGTCCTTATCCTGCTTCACCACCGCCCCGGCCAGACTCACTCCGGCAAAAATCCCGCGCGCCCGCGAATAGGTCAACACCTCGGACCGCATTTTCCAATCCGTATCCCCTTCCGCGTGACGCCCCACCGGACCCGCAGCCACCGACGCATCCGCTCCCAGCGAAAATTGACTCGACAGCAGATGCTTCATCCCGTTCTTATTCATAATCAGCATTACCAGGTCCACGGCCTGCCCGCCGATCTGGAAGCCAAAGCTGCCGCCCGTCACCGTGAAAAACGCCGGAGCGCTCCAGCCCTTGGGCGTGCGGCAACTCGCCAGACCGCGCCCGTAACGGCCGCCAAAGATAAAGCCGCCCTTCAACATCGAGGGCACAACCGCCACGCATTCCGCCGAACCCAGCACTTCCTGCGGAATTCCCTTGTCCGGCGCGCTTTGGATTTCGTCAAGCACATCCGCCGCTGCCTGCACCCGGTCCTGCGCCTTCGAATCTTTTCCTTGATCGTCCGCCGCAACCGAAAACCTGCACAGACACACCACCACCGTTAGCAGAAGAAGCTTCTTCATGGTTCCTCTTTCACGTCAAGATTCTCTGGGAGCAATAATTTGGATTGTAAACGATGCGCTCAAGGTTGTGTCAGCAGCGCTCAGCAGGAAGGAACTTCAGGATCGTCGTATGAACTAAGATCAAGTACCCGGAGACAAAAAAATCGGGGCTGAAAGTAGTGACCCTAATCGCCACTCCCAACCCCGTCTCCCAGGTTCTGTGGTAGGTGAGGCGAGTATGCGTCGCACACGCATCGCCGACAAGATTACCGAGGTCAGTGTCCGAAAGTAACCGAGCATCAGGTCTCTGGTCTAGCTTGACTCGGTACTCGCAACTCGTTACTCGAGACTGCCCTCTACTTCGCCGCCACCAGCGAATGCGTGATCGCATGCACCGACAGCGCAATCCGGTTCTGCACGCCCACCTTGCGCATCAACTTCGCCACGTGCGCTTTTACCGTGCGCTCCTCGATACCGAGCTGAGCGCCAATCTCTTTGTTCGACCGTCCCGCTACCAGCATCTCCAGCACTTCTTTTTCGCGGTCTGTGAAGGTCACGCGGCCCGCCGGAAAAATCCTCCCTGGAGCCGACGACACGCGCTCAATGAACATGGAGAGTACTCTCCGCGGCGCCCATACCGATCCCTGACTCACAATGCGAATGGCCTGCGCAAATTCCGCCGGCGAAGCCGCCTCGTCCACATAGCCCTTGGCTCCCGACGCGATCGCTTTAAGAATGGTCTCTTCATCCACTCCCGACCCGGTCACGATAATGCGCAGGTCCGGCCGCGTCGCTTTCAAGCTCGCCATCACATCAAAAAGGTTTTGTCCCGAACGGTTTCCCAGCAGAATCAAATCGACATTCTGCAATGTAGAAATCTCAGGCAGGCCGGCGGAGATCAGTTCGAACTCAGGCTCAGTGTCGAACAAAGCGCGGAATCCCACAAACCTGAGTGGGTCGCTCTCCACGACGGCGATTTTGATAATCGGTTTTCTCGCTACTGCTGCTTTCATAGTTTTCCCTATAGGGCGTAGTTGCTTAGCTAGAGCATAGCGGCATTTCGCCCTACTGCAAAGAGAAGTGACCGAAGTTAAATTACGGGAGTAACATAAAAAAGAAGCTCGAGAGCCCGCTCTGCAGCGGAGATTGGCGGGATAATTCTCGGCGCCACTTGGGAGGATTCAGCGTGAGAACAATTTCTATTTGTCTTCTTACCGCAATAGCCGCAATCACAATCGCTGCTTCGACTCTGTTCGCGCAGGAGCCGCCACCCGCCGGCGCGCCGGCCGCCGCGCCCCAAGCCCCGCCGCCGCCAACCTATCAGCCAAAGTTTCGCGGCGACCCCGCGCGTTCTGATTCTGAAGCCGAGGCCCTCGCCTACATGCGGGTCGTAATCCGCGCTGAGCATCAATTCAACAAGCAATACGACCACTACGCCACGACTCTCAATGAACTCGTCCACTCCGGCTCCTTCACCAAGCGCATGGTCAATCCCAACCGCGGCGATTACACCGTCGGCTTCGAAGGGAAGAAAGACAGCTACATCCTGACTATGACTCCCACCCACCTTGACGCTGAGCACCGCTCTTTCTACGCCGAAGACGACGGCAAAATCCACGCCGACGAAGAAAAACCCGCCGACGCGAAATCTCCGGTGGTGAAGTGAATTCCCTGTCATCCTGAGCGGAGGGGGTGCTTCGCGATAGCGAAGCGCGCCCGCAGTCGAAGGACCCCTTGCACTGCGGCTGCTGCATTGGCCTCGCGAGGCGTTTCTAGCAGGCTGAACGCTAACCTTTAACCGAAACTCAGTTTATGATGGAAGTAAGAAGAATTAATCTTACGGAGGAATTATGCCGGCAACCATCGGCGCACCAGCGCCGGAATTCTCACTGAAGGATCAGGATCAGAAAGAAGTAAAACTCAGCGACTACCGCGGCAAAAAGCGCGTCGTCCTCATCTTCTACCCGCTCGACTGGAGCCCGGTCTGCACCAAGGAACACGTTTGCATCGTCAACGACAAGAAACAGTTTGAGCAACTCGACGCGCAGGTCCTCGGCCTCAGCGTCGATAGCGTGTGGTCGCACAAGGCCTATGCCGACAAGATGGGAATCCAATACCCGCTCCTCGCCGATTTCCAGCCCCGCGGCGCAGTCGCCGCCAAGTACGGCGTCTATCTCGAAGACAAAGGCATCACTGGCCGCGCCATCTTCATCATCGACCGCGACGGCAAGCTAGCGTGGCAAAAGAACTACGACATACCAGTCGTGCCTGACATAAGTGAAGTTGCGAAAGTCCTGGCTGGCGTGAAGTAAATGAAGTTGTCATCCTGAACGAGGATTGGTTCCTGCACCGCGCGCAGGAACCAATCGCAGCCGAAGGATCCCTAACCGTAGGGTGCCCCATTTCTCGCGTCCTGTGCGAGAAGTGGGGATCTTGATCTCCTAAGTCCCCGGCTTAATCTCCGCCGCCTTCTCATCGCGATAAATCACTACCAGCGGCTTCCCGCCATTGGGATAGCGCACGGTCTTCTCCTCCGACGACGCTCCCGCATCCGGAACTCCCATCCCCACAGCGAAATCGGCTTGCAGTTCATTCATCCCCGGTTTCACTTCATGCTGCTCCACTGCCTGCCAAACATCCGCCGGCCAATGCTTGTACAACTCGTGCGGATCCTCCACATAAAACATCTCGTCGGAATAAATTTTGTACTGCCCGTCCGACTCGAATCCAATGGGAACCGCAAAGCTGTGCCCGTCTTTTTCGAATGTGGCTACCACCTGCTTCCGCCCACCCGGGGCGGCAACTGCTATCACATCTTTTATTTCCAGCCGCTCGATCGGCCCCAGCAACCCGGCTTCATGGCCAAAATCGACGCTCTTAACCACCGGCACGTACCGGTAGTAGGTGTAACGGTATCCTTCTTTCACCCAGACCGGCTGCAGGGTCAACTGCTGCGCCGATTTCAAATCGAACGGATACAGCTTCTTCGGCACCACATAGTAGTCGGGATTCGAATAGCCGGCTTTCTTCGCTTCCGCCATCTTCTCGGCAGCAACATAATCCTCATGCCGCTCGTAGAGGATGTATCCCGCACGCACTCCTGCCACCACCACGGCCAGCGCCAAGGCAATCTGGATCCTCTTCTTCGCCTCTTCGCTCATCATGCGCAAACTCTATCAGATCGTCCGCCGAAGACGAATGATTTCAAAGGCGGTAGACTGTAAGGAAGCCGGAAAGCGGATCATTGAGGAGGGCCCCCATGCCCACTGTCACCGAAGAAGATGTTCTGAGCGCGTTGAGAAGCTGCTACGACCCCGAGATCCCGGTTAATATCGTCGACCTGGGCCTAATCTACAAAGTGAACTTCGCGCCGGTCCCCGCCGACACACCTGAGCAAGCCAGGCAGGACGTCGTCATCGACATGACTCTCACCGCGCAGGGCTGCCCCGAGCATGTCAACATCAGTGCGCAAGTCAAGTCGCGCCTCGAGCAGTTGCCCGGCATCCGCAACGCCGCAGTCAACGTGGTCTGGACTCCGCCGTGGACCCCCGAACGCCTCAGCCCCGACGCCAGAAAACAACTAGGAATCGAGTAGCGCCAGCGGGTCGCTAGGCAGCCGCCGGGACGGGCGGTGCTACCCGCCAATCTCATCCCAGGCGTTATAAGCCGACCGACCCGCAGCGTCGGTAATGCGCTTGCCGGCGCGCGCCGCCATCTCCATCACCTGCATGCCGCGGTCAAAATAATCCGGCAGCGCCCGCCGCACCTTCTCGAACTTCTCCGGAAACTCAGACGCCAGCACCGCCAGCCCCAGACCCGTAGCCAGCACGCCCGCAGGATATTTCTTCTTCAGAAACAAAACCGTCGCCGCCCCAATCGAGCCCGCCACCACCGCCTTCTTCCAGCCTTCCATGTTCCCCCCGCAAGACACCAGACTGCGGATGATTATACTTCGCCGAAGTTTGTGTGGGGATGGGCACCTCGTGAGCCTGCCCTGAGCGGAGCCGAGGGGTCCAGCCGAACAAGGCGAGGCGTACTCAGTACAGCTGCGATGCTCGCATGGGGACGCGTGTCGGACCGTCGCCGAGTTAGAAATTCCTAACCATTGCGCCCTCGTTACCTTCGCCGCCCCACTGACGTGCGCACTGTTTTCTTGCCAAACGATTACACTCGAATTGTGAAGCGGCTCTACACCATGGCGCGCATCAAGGGAGGCATGAAGTTCACCTGCTCCCATTGCGCGCACCACGTCAGCACCCTCGATTTCGACGCCCGCGACGGCAACCTGCGGACCCAGGCCGCCACCGCCATCAACCGGCACGCCACCACAGTTCACCACGAACCCGTAATGTTCTCCTCCCTCGACACCCAACAGCGCATCTGGCGCACCTGATTCTCCGCTGTTCACTTCATAACCGAATTACATTGTCATCCCGAGCGAAGCAGTGGAGGGACCCGCGGAGCGCAGCGGCGCCGTTACCGTACGCTAGTCCGTGACAGCTTTGTCAGTGATCGCGAGCCCACGATCGATGATGGCAAACGCGTCGCGCATCTGCTGCTCATTGATGCACAGCGGAGGATTGGTGAAGAAAGTGTTCCAGCGAACGAATGTGTAGAGGCCTTGCTCACGGAAAAAGCGTCCGAGAGCAGCCATCTCCTCGGACGTGCCGTTGAAGGGAGCCATGGGCTGGCGGGTCTTACGGCTGCGCACCAACTCAACGATGCCGAACAGTCCGATTGAGCGCACCGCGCCCACCGACGGGTGCTTCGCCTGCAACTCCGCTCCCAACTGTTTCAGCACCGCGCCCATTTTTTTCGCGTTATCGATTAGTCCGTCTTCTTCGTACACGCGAATCGTGGCCAGCGCCGCGGCGCATCCCATGGGATGACTGTTGTAGGTAAGTCCGCCGTAGAAAACCTTGTCCTGAAAATACTGCGCGATGTGATGCCGCATCCCCACCGCTCCGAGCGGCAGATAGCTCGAAGTCAACCCCTTCGCCATGCAAAGCAGATCGGGAACAACCCTCCAGTGATCGACGGCGAACCACTCACCGGTCCGTCCAAACCCAGCCATCACTTCATCGGCAATCATCAAGATACCGTACTTGTCACAAATTTTTCGCAGCCCTTCAAGATATCCATCGGGCGGAATGAGAACGCCGTTGGTTCCGGTAACCGGCTCAAGGATGAAGGCGGCAATCGTCTGCGGACCTTCGAGCTGAATGGTCTCTTCAATCATGGCGAGCGAAGACTCCGCCGATTCCCATCCGCGCTCGATTCCGTGATAGGGATCAAGCACGTGAACCACGCCCGGAATGCCGGGCTCCGCGGCCCATCTCCGCGGATCGCCGGTGAGGCTCATGGCTCCAGCGGTCGCGCCATGATAAGAGCGATAGCGCGCGATAATCTTGTGGCGTCCCGTGAAGAAGCGCGCAATCTTGATGGCGTTCTCATTGGCCTCAGCGCCGCCGTTGGTGAAGAAGAAAGTATCGATGTCGCCCGGGGTAATCTCGGCGAGCTTCGCGCCAAGGCGCGCGCGAACTTCGGTAGCCATGAAAGGATTCGCGTAGGCGAGCGTCGCCGCCTGCTCGCTGATGGCCTGGATGACGCGCTCGTCGCCGTGTCCGATGTTGACCGACATGAGCTGGCTGTTGAAGTCGATAAAGCGCTTGCCTTCCGGCGTGTAGAAATAAATCCCTTTGGCATGAGCGACCGGAATAGGGTCGACCTTCGATTGCGCGGACCACTCGTAGAGTGTGTGCTTGCGCGCGAGGTCGACGATTTCCTTGCCCGTCATAGTCGGTGTGGTAAGAGTTGTGGTCATAGAATCCCCAGTTTGTTGATTGCAGCATCGCAGATCATTGAGTCATTGAGCGATCGGATGATTGAGCGATTGGAAAAGCAAACGACGCATGTGGATTTTCAATCGCCCAATGACTCAAGCGCTCAATCACTCAATTCTCTAGAATTTCCGGCTGTGCTCTTTGGCCCAGCGCTCTACTACGACTTTCTTATCAGTGTAGAACTCGATGGCGTCGCGACCCTGGCCGTGAAGATCGCCGAAGAAACTGTTCTTCCATCCGCTGAAGGGGAAATAGGCCATAGGCGCGGCGACTCCGATGTTGATGCCGATGTTCCCCGCTGGCGCCTCGTAGCGGAAGCGACGCGCGGCCGACCCGCTCGATGTGAACAGCGATGCCTGATTACCGTAAGCGCTGCGCTCGAGAAACGCGAGAGCATCGTCCATGTCGTTCGCGTGGACGAGACTGAGCACGGGACCGAAAATCTCTGTGTCTGCAAGGTCACTGGTCGCCGGAACGTCGTCGAGGATGGTGGGTTTCACGAAGTTACCCGATTCGTATTTCGGGATCTTCGAGTGGCGGCCGTCGAGAAGAACTTTCGCTCCCTGCTTTTCGCCGAGCGCGATGAGCGACTCGACGCGCTCTTTGCTCTGCGGCGTGATCACTGGTCCCATCTGCACTCCTTCATCGAGGCCGTTGCCGACCCTGAGTTTCGAGGCAGCGTCGGTGATGGAATCGCGGAAAGTCTTCTGCGCTTCGCCGATGGTGACGGCAACCGACACGGCGAGGCAACGCTGGCCAGCGCATCCGAAGGCGCTATCACTAATGATTTGTGTGGCCATGGGCATGTCGGCATCGGGAAGAACGATGACATGGTTCTTGGCTCCGCCCTGGCACTGCGCTCGTTTGCCGTTGGCAGCGGCGCGTGAGTAAACGTATTTCGCGACAGGAGTTGAGCCAACGAAGCTGATGGCGCGAACTTTTGGATGATCAAGCAGCGCGTCGACTGCGGCTTTCCCGCCGTTGATAAGATTCACTATGCCCTTGGGCAGTCCGGTTTTCTCCAGAAGTTCGTAGACGTAGCGCATGGTGAGCGGCACGCGCTCCGAGGGTTTGAGAATGAACGTGTTGCCGGTAGCAATCGCGTACGGCAGATACCAGAACGGAATCATTCCGGGAAAGTTGAAGGGTGTAATGGCGGCCACGACGCCGAGCGGCTGGCGGATCATCATCTCATCGATGCCGCGGGCAACGTCTTCCAGGTTGTAGCCCTGCATCATCATCGGAATGCCGCAGGCAACTTCGACGTTCTCGATGCCGCGCCGCATTTCGGCCTTCGCTTCAGCGAAGGTCTTGCCGTTCTCCTGCGTGATGATGCGGGCGATATCGTCGATGTGCTCTTCGAGCAACATCTTTAATTTGAAAAGCGGTTGGATGCGGTCTTCGGGCGGGGTGCGGCGCCATTCGGGGAAGGCCACGGCCGCGGCCTCGACAGCCTGATTGACTTCCTGAGCATCAGCTAGCGGGACCTGCGCCAAGGTCTCGCCGGTCGCGGGATTGATTACATCACGCCATTCAGAGGCAGAGGAATCGGTCCAACGACCGTTGATGAAATTCGTGAGCCGGATTGTGGGTGGTGCGGCTACTGAGGTCATGCTATTGCCTCTGCGATCGCGAAGAGTAACTCAAATTATTACACCAACTGCGCTACCGCGCCTTTTTTGTCGCATACCGCTGCCAGCGCGGATTCCAACACATCGAGACCCTCGTCCATTTGCTCGTTGGTTGCTACCAGTGGGACCAGAACGCGGATCACATTCGAATAAGAACCTGCGGTGATGGTGATCAGGCCGTGCTCGTAGCAATACTGCGTGATCTGTTTGGTCTCATCCGCGGCCGGAGTTTTCGTTTCCTGCGACTTCACCAGTTCGATGGCCTGCATCCCGCCGAGACCGCGCACGTCGCCGACGATCGACCAGCGGTGCTGCCACTCGCGGGCGCGGCGCTGAAAACGGTCTCCGAGTTCGTTGGCGCGAGTTAACAAGTTTGTGTTTTCAAATAAATCGAGCGTGGCCAGCGCGGCGGCGCAAGAGAGCGGATTGCCGGCGAAAGTCCCGCCCAGTCCGCCGGGACCGGGCGCATCCATGATGTCGGCGCGGCCGGTGATTGCTGCTAACGGCAAGCCGCCGCCCAGAGATTTCGCAGCGACTAGAATGTCCGGCTCGATGCCATAACGTTCGCTCGCGAAAAGGGCGGCGGTACGCCCGAAGCCGGATTGCACTTCATCGGCGATGAAGAGCACTCCGTGCTTGTGGCAGAGATCGATGAGAACTTTGAAATAGTCGGGCGGAGGAGCAACGAATCCGCCTTCGCCAAGCACCGGCTCCGCAATCACCGCCGCGACTTCTTCCTGTGCGACGACGCGTTTGAAGGTGTCTTCCAGATGACGCGCGCAGTAGAGATCGCACGACGGATACTTCAAGTTATACGAGCAGCGATAACAGTAGGCGAACGGGACGCGGTAAACCTCGCCGGGGAACGGCGCGAATCCGGCTTTATAAGGATGCGTCTTGCTCGTGAGCGCGAGCGTCATCATAGTGCGTCCATGGAACGCATCTTCGAAGGCGATAATCGCGGGACGCTTGGTGTAGGCGCGGGCGATCTTGACCGCGTTCTCTACCGCTTCGGCTCCGCTGTTGACGAAGAGAGTTTTCTTGGGAAACTTTCCCGGCGTGACTTCGTTCATGCGCTCGGCGAGGCGGATGTAGCCTTCGTAGGGCGTGACCTGGACGCAGGTGTGGAGGTATCTATCGAGCTGGCCGCGGATGGCCTCGACAACAGGTTGCTGGCGATGACCAGCGTTGGCGCAGCCGATGCCTCCGGCGAAGTCGATATAACGGTTGCCATCGACATCTTCAAGCCATGCGTCTTGGGCTTTCGCCACATAGATTGGCGTGCCGTGAGAAAGGCCGCGGGGCACGGCTTGCGCGCGGCGGGCGGAGAGAGCTTTTGACTTCGGACCTGGGATTTGCGTGTTGATGCGAATTGTACTCATAGCAATTTCTCGGGAGAACTCCCTGAAGCAGTCGTGGCGCTGCACCAAGTACAGGGGTCCTTCGACTGCGGTTGATCTTCGCGCTGGGGCGCGAAGATCAATCCTCGCTCAGGATGACAAGACTCTTGAGATCGCCTCTTCATTTCTTAATACCAGCCGATCGGCTGCTCGTTCAGATTGATGTAGACCTGTTTGGTCTCGAGATATTCTTCGATGCCCCAGGGACCAAGTTCGCGGCCGAACCCGGATTGTTTGTAGCCGCCCCACGGGGCCTCGACATACGTGGGCTGCATGTGATTTACCCAGACGATGCCGGCGCGAAGAGCTTTCACGGCGCGCATTGCCTTGAAAATATCGCGGGTCCAGACCGCGGCAGCTAACCCGTAAGGCGAATCGTTGGCGATCTTGAGCGCGTCTTTTTCATCCTCGAACGGGATCACGGCCGCGACCGGGCCGAAGATTTCTTCGCGAGCGATGCGGGCAGAGTTGCTGACGTCGGAAAAGATCGTGGGCTGAACGTAAAAGCCCTTACCGATTTTCTCGGGGCGTCCGCCGCCGGAAGCGAGCCTGGCCTCTTTCTTCCCGATCTCGATGTAGGAGTTGACGCGGTCATATTGTTCTTTGCTGACCAACGGTCCCATTTTTGTTTCGCGGTCGAGTGGCGGGCCGAGTTTGATCTTCTTGGCTTTTTCTGTCATGGCTTCGACGAATTTCTTGTAAATCGATTTCTGCACCAGGATGCGGCTGCCGGCGGAGCAGACTTCGCCTTGATTGATGAAGACGCCGAAGAGCGCGCCGTCGATGGCGGCTTCGAAATCAGCGTCCGCGAAAAAGATGTTGGGCGACTTGCCTCCCAGCTCGAGGGTGACTCGCTTCACGGTATCGGCGGCCTGTTTCACGATGATCTTGCCGACTGCGGCGCTGCCGGTGAAGGCGATCTTGTTCACGTCTGGATGCTGGACCAGGGGCGCGCCACAGGTTTCGCCGAAGCCGGTGACGATGTTGACCACGCCCGGTGGCAAGCCGCAGTCACTGAAATAGTTGGCGAATTCGAGCGCGGTGAGCGGAGTTTGCTCAGCTGGCTTCAGGACGCAGGTGCAGCCAGCGGCGATTGCAGGAGCAAGTTTCCACGCCGCCATGAGGAGCGGATAGTTCCATGGAATGATTTGTCCGGCGATGCCGACTGGCTCTTTCAGGGTGAGGGACATGGCATTGTCGGGAACGGGATTGACGTAACCAACTACTTTGGTGGCAAGACCTCCGTAATATTCGAAGCAGGTGGCCGCGTCGTTGATGTCGAATTCGGCTTCGACGATGGGCTTGCCGGTGTTGCGGCATTCCAGTTCGGCGAGCGCGGGGAGATTGGCGCGGATTTTTTCGGAGAGGCGGAAGAGAACGCGGCCACGCTCTTGCGCGGTGGTCGTCGCCCATGGAGCTTCTTCAAACGCGGCTTTGGCGGCGGCTACAGCACGGTTGACATCGTCAGGGCCGGCGTCGGGAACCTGGGCAATTATTTCTTCGGTCGAGGGGTCATATACCGGAAAAGTTCTCGCGGATTTGCTCGTGACCCACTCGCCGTTGATGTACATCTGGTAGGTTTTTACTTCGGTTGTGACTCCGCCCGGCATTGGTTCCTCCTGCTCACTTCAGGGGCTAAAGCCCCAAAATCATTAATCACCCAACGGCACGACTGAAGTCGTGCTCTTTCCGATCCCTTTTTTCAAAATCTTGAGGCGACCGTAGACAAAAAAGAAAAAGGCGGCCAGTCCCGGCCCGAATAACAGGGTGCCACCTACCATCCAGACCTCATACCAGAATAGCGACGTGATCTGCTGGGCCGGAAAAAATACCAGCACGATGCCGAGGATCGTGGTGAGCAGGCCGCTGGTCCCGGCCACGAATAACGTGGTGCGGCCATAGTGGCCGCTTGGAACCGGCTCAGTGATTGCGAATTTCACGAGCGCGCCGAACATGTAGACAAAGGGGACGAGATTCAGCACGACAGCCAGCGACAACAGTTTCTGAAATGTCTCTTGAACGCCGGCGCCGGCGAGATTCAAGATCACAAGCACTGCGGAGACCATGCCCTGCACGATCAAAGCCGCGTAGGGGGTTGAGTAGCGCGGATGAATGTTGCCAAGCCACGAGGGCATGTAGGAATCGAGGCCGGCAACGAAGGGAATGCGAGCGCAGCCGCCGATCCAGGCCGAGCCGATCCCGGCGATAGCCAGGCTGAGCATGATCGCAAAGGGCACCAGAATCCAGTTCGCGCCGACGCGGGCGGCCATCGCCCCGACCGCCTGAACTATGCCTTGCAGCACGTTGACGCTCTTGCCGACCGAGATCAACAGCGTCAGAGTGACGGCGACATAGAGCGAGCCTGCAATCAGGCCGCCCCAGGCAACGGCTCCGGGAAGCGTGCGCGCTGGGTCGCGAATTTCGTCGCCCATTACTGAGGCGAGTTCGAGGCCGATCAGACCGAAGCAGATGACGCCGAAGGAATTGAGAACGAAGCGCGGATTGGCGGGAATTTTGAAGTCGGCCGCGGTGATTGTGGTGCCAAAGCGCGAGTAGATCAATACGCCGAGGCCGATCAGCACTGCCGCAGCAATGAAAGTGCCGATGGCGCCGAGGTTGTTGATCCACTTACCGATGCCCAGGCCAAGGATGTTGAGCAGCGTGAGAAACGACAGCAACGCGAGCGACATGATGAGAGCAAAAGATTTGCTCTCCGCAAGGCCCGCGTGGCTCGGACCCAGAATAAAAACAGAAACGCCAACGAAGTAAAGCATGATCGTCGGCACGTAGAGCATGTTGTTGGTCCAATAGCACCAGCCGGAGAGGAATCCGTGAAAGTTGCCGAAGACTTCTTTCGCCCAGAGATAGACGCCACCTTCGCCGGGATAACGGTGAGCCAGTTCGATTACCGCGATGCCTTGCGGAAAGAAGAAAAGCATCAGCGAGATGATCCAGAGCCAGATGGTGACGCCGCCGTTAGCTGCGATGGAGGGAACTACGTTCAAGTTGAAGACAGCGACTACGAACAGGAGGACGAGATCGCGGCGTCCGAGGGCGCGGATCAGGTGAGGCTGAGCGGCGGGTTGGGTGGTGGTGGACAAAGTTTTTCTACGGTCGCCTCGCTTCACTCGGCGGACGGCCGAGCCGGCCTTCCCTACATGTTCGTTGCCGATGAATGCAAGGCGGGCGGGGGCGCCCGCCCCACACATTTAGATCTAGTGCGCGGCCAGCGCTGGCTGACCGATTCGTTCCTGCTGCGCTTTGGCGAGCGATGACGCGATGTCGTCGAAGGCGGCGAGGTGCTTCTCGATGTCGGCCTCAGTGTGCTGGACGGAAATCGTCCACTGCTCGTCCCACCAGTAAGGTTGCGGCATCACTCCGCGGTTGACCATGGCGAACCAGTAGTGGCGCCAGAGGTCGATATCGATCGTGGTCCAGTCGCGGTAGTTGCGAATTTCCTTCGGATAAAACATCAAAGCACCATTGGCGCCGGCTTGCGCGATGTAGGCTTGCAGTCCAACTTTCGCGATGGTCTTGCGATATCCGTCCGCCAGCTTTTTGCCGAGCTTGTCGACGTGAGCATAGTTCGCGCGCGTGAGCACTTCGCGGAACGTTGCGAGGCCGGCGGCCATCGAAACCGGATTCGTATTGTAAGTGCCGCCGTGGAAGACCTTGTGTTGCGAGATGAGGTCCATCACAGACTTGCTGGCGCCGAACGCGGCCAACGGCAAGCCTCCGCCAATCGACTTCGCGAGGCAAATCATGTCGGGACGAACATTGAAGTATTCGCTGGCCCCGGCCCAGCCCAGTTTCGCGCCGGTCTTTACTTCGTCGAAGATCAGGAGCGCGCCGTTCTTCGTGGTGATCTCGCGCAGGCCTTGCAGGAAGCCGGGTTCCGGCATGCAGATGCCGACGTTCATCAGGATGGGTTCGAGAATGATCGCGGCGATCTCGCCGGGATTTTCTTTGAAGCGGCGCTCGACGGTAGCCAGGTCGTTGAAGGTCGCGATGAGCACATTCGCGACCGCAGATTTCGGCACGCCGAGTCCGCCTGGGACCGAGATTGGATTGTCGATTTCGCCGAAGTCGGGAGCGTGAGGCTTTACGCTGACCAGTGCTGAGTCATGTAGCCCGTGATAGGCGCCTTCGAACTTTACGATTTTGTCGCGACCGGTAGCGGCGCGAGCCAGTCGGATGGCGTGCATGGTCGCTTCGGTGCCGCTGTTGCCAAAGCGGACCATCTCGACGGGAAAGCGGTTGCAGATTTCTTCCGCAAGTTCCCATTCCATGTCATGGGGCATGCCAAACATGGTGCCGGTGGAGAGGCGTTTCTCAACGGCTTTCATCACGGCGGGATGGCAATGCCCGGCCATAAGCGCGCCGAAGGTCAGATTATGGTCAATGTATTCGTTGCCATCGAGGTCGCGGAACTTGCTGCCGCTGGCTTCTTTCACAAAGATGGGCCAAGGATCGTAGTGGCGATAGTTGCTGGCCACGCCGAGCGGAATGCGTTTGAGATTTTTCTGGTGCGCTGCGGCGGACTTGGGCGTTCGGCGCTCGTAAGTTGCGAGCTCCTTCTGCAGATCGGGATACATCGAATTTCTCCGGGGAACTCAGGCCGGCGGTTTCCTGGTAAGGCTGCGGGCCATTAGAATGCCGGGACGGACGGGCCGTCCCGGGTGTATTTCTTATTTTAATACGTAAAGCTAGAAACCGAACTTCAAAGCAAACTGCAACAGCCGCGGATCGCCGGCCGATGTGATCAGACCGAATGCCGATGTACCGTCCGAAAAACCGCCGTCAGGGTTCGAGTAGTTCGTGTGGTTGAACACGTTGAAAATCTCCGCCCGGAACTGGACGTACTTGGTCTCGCTCAACGCGATCTTTTTGTGCACCGAGAAGTCCCAATCAATGAGCCCAGGACCGCAGCAGATTGTGCGTTGGGTGCCGTTGTTGAAGCTGCCAAGGGGTGGAACTGGAGCACCGGGATTGGTTGCAGCGGTGGCAAAATCATTGGGATTGAACCAGTATCCGGCCGTGGTTAGTCCCAGGTTTGAATAGACTTTCCTGGGATCGAGCTTCTGAAACGGCGCTACCAAACTTGGGGCCTCGGTACCCAGAAAGAACAAGCTGTTGATCAGTTCGGTGTCGTCCTCGGTGTTCAGACGGATGGGAAACCCGCTCTGGAACTGGGTTATGCCGGATACCTCCCAGTCATCGAGCAATCTGCCGGCAAATCCCGAATACTTGCGAACTGGCAATTCCCAATCGTAGCTGACTACGAAGCGCTGTTTGGAATTGAACAGCGAGAGACCGCGGCTGGCGCGGTAGTTGAAAGGGTCGAGCGTCTCCTCGAAAGTTGAGCCGTCGTCGATCGACTTGCTGAAGGTGTAGGCGGCCTGGAATTGCAGGCCTCGAGAGAAGCGCTTTTGCAGCATCATTTCCAGCGCGTTGTAGTTGGAGTTGGCGATGGTGTCTTCGGCGAAGATGTCGGTGAAGACGGGTGTGCCGTCGACAGGGCAACCAGTGCTAACCGTAAATGCAGGCAGCGTCGAATTGCAATTCGGCGAAGAATATGGGCGCAGCCCAACGAGGTTGAGGGTTTGGCCGGTGCCGGTAACGACGCTGCCGTTGGGCATGTGGAACGGGAAACCAGTCGGCACGGTGACGCTCCATTGCGCATCTTCGGCGGTAGGACCGCAGGTGGCCCCGGGGGATTGGTAAGAGCTCACGTTCGCCGGATTGGCGTTTGCAATACTGATGATATCCAGACAAGTCTGCGGATTAGAGGGATTGATGTCGTGAGTAGCCAGCAGGCGGTGTCCCTGGGATCCGACGTAGCCGATCTGGACCATGGTGTTGTTACTCAGATCCCGCTGGAACGTGAGGTTGTATTGGGTGGTGTACTGCGAGCGTAGGTGGGGTTCAAACTCGCCGTAGAGCAGGATGGGACGAAATAACGATAAATCTGTGGAGGCGCCTTTCGTAGGCGTGATGACGCCGCCGAAAGGATTTGGGGCTGTAAACTCGCCCTGATTCACAAAGGGCGTATTGAAAAAAACGTCGGAGAGCGAGGAGCTGCCGCCGAAGGGAGGCTCGGCGCCAAACTGTGCCAGAACCAGTTCCTCGATCGGGTTATAGAAGAGACCCCAACCCGCGCGGATGCTGGTCTTGCCATCGCGACCAGGACTGTATGCCACGCCGATGCGTGGAGCAAAGGACTTGTAGTACGTTGAAGTCATTGAGGCGGGGACGCCAGGATCGCCGGGAACGACCAAGCCGGTGGGTTCGGCGCCCGTGGTGGCGCAAGTGATGGGACCGGACTGACCATAGGTCGCAAACTGACTCTGCCAATAGGATAACGATGCTCCCTGGCCGGTACTGTTGATTCCGCAGGGGTAGACCGTCGAATTTTGTCCCGGCCGGAAGGTCTCGACGTGGCCGCTGATGTCGGTCATCGGAGGACTGTATTCCCAACGGAGGCCGTAATTCAGGGTGATATTCGGCTTGATCTTCCAACTGTCCTGGGCGAAAGGATACGCCGCAAAACTACGAACGTCTTCGCGCTGGCCGGAGCCTTGGGTATAGGCGTCGGCCAATCCCAGCAGAAACTCGGCATACTGATCGCCGTCGCCGGGAATAATTCCATTAGGCCCGCTATTGTCGAAAGTATATTCGCCGTTCACGTCGAAGTAGTAATACTGGTCGAAGCGGGCGCGGCGGATATCCACGCCGAACTTGAATGTGTGGTTGCCCTTCACCCACGTGAGGCCGTCGGACCACTGAAAACTGTTTCCCACTTGCGGCAGGAATCCCTCGAAGTTGTTGCCGAAGGATGCGCCCCCCGAAATGTTGACGTAGGGAACGCCGGTCAGACTCGACGGCAGTCCCGGAGTAATACCAAGATTTGCGGCGGTGCCAAACTCGCTGGTGATGGCCGAGGAATCGGAGGTTCCCGTAAAGCAGAATTGTGCAGCCGCTCCGCTGCAGGTGGAGGTAAGGGCACCGGTAGTCTGGGGCTTGATGTAGCCGAGTTGGCCCTCACGCATGTAGGTGAAATGGGCCTCGTTCACGATTGCGTTGTTGATGGTCCAGGTGTGGGTGAAGTTCCACTGCTGGTAGCGAAGATTGTTTTCGTTTCCGAACCCGGTAGTATTGGCGCCAGCGGCTTCGAAAGTGTCGTAGGGATCGAGTTCACGGTTGTCGTTGAAGTAGTAATACGCGGTGAGGCTCTGATGGTCATTGATCTTATGATCGAGGCGGAACTCAAACTTGTCGGCGTTGATCGTCCCTACGGGAACGACCTGATTTTGGCCGGTCCCGACATTGGCTGCGGGAACGAACTTCTGAAGCAAATTGGAGGCCACCGGGTCCTGGCATGCCGTTGGAATGACTCCGCTGGGAAAGACAGAGGACCAATCCGTAAGACCGTCCGAGTCAGTCGGAAGGCCAGCGACGGTGTAACCCAAAGCAGCGTCGCATCCGGGGCGACCATCCAGCACATTGGCGATAAAACCGGCAGTCTGGATACCCCCTGCAAAGGGAGCTTGCGCGGAGAAGTCGCCGGCGAATTCCTGGGTGGGGGACGCTCCAGGCGTACCTGTGGGTACGTTCAGCAGATTCCCGGGTACGCCGTCACGAATCCGGCGCGCTTCATACGAGAGAAAGAAGAAGGTGCGGTCTTTCTTGATGGGGCCGCCGAAGGTGCCACCGAACTGGTTCTGATTGAGTTGCGGCTTGGTGGTGTCGGGGTAGCCGCGGGAATCCAGAATCGTGTTGCGGAAGTATTCGTACAGGTTCCCGTGGAAGGCATTGCCTCCGGACTTGGTGATGACGTTAACGACCGAACCGGAGTTGCGGCCGTATTCGGCGTCGAAGGTATTGGTGATGACGCGAAACTCCTCGACCGCGTCGGGCGAGGGTTCGATCGTCGGAGTATTCACGAACTGGTCGTTGGCGTCGCCGCCGTTGACGCTGAAATTGTTAGCGCGGGTACGGCCGCCGTTCACGGAGACTGAACCGGGGTCGTCTGAGCCGGCGAACAGGCTACCGCTTGATCCCAGTTGGGACTGCACGCCAGGCTGAAGTTGCAGAAACTGGTAGGTGTCGCGGGTGTTCAGGGGCAACTCGTTCACCGAGCGGTCGTTGATCACGGCGCCAAGCTGGGTGCTGGTGGTATCGACCTGCGGGGCTTCCGAGGTCACTTCTACGGTCTCCTGGGATCCGCCGATTTGCAGAGTGGAGTTGAGAGTCACCACCTGATTGACGTCGACGATGATGTTCTTCTGAACATTCTTCTTGAAACCAGTGAGTTCGAACTGGACGGTGTAGGTGCCGGGAGGGACCTCGACGAAGCTGTAATCGCCGCTTTCGTTAGTTGTGGCATCGCGGCTGATGGCGGTCGCCTGGTTGGTCAACGTGACTTTCGCACCCGAGAGGACGGCGCCGGTGGGGTCGGCGACCCGGCCCAGGATGCGGCCGCTGGCGCCTTGCGCGGGAAGCAGCGCAGGGAGCAAGAGAGAGATGGTGACCAGGCAAACCGTCCGCAGGCAAATCGTTTTCCGAGACATCGTTTCCAGACACATCTTGGTCCAGCGGGCTCGCAGCGACGGCATGGAACCTCCAGGCATCCTGAAGAGAAGTTTTTCTTTGAAAGCCACAGCTTGTGTCTCGCCACAACCTTGCTATAATCCCGCAAGGTTACAGAAGGTTAGAGAAGGGGAAGGCGCACTGTCAAGGATAAAAAAGCGCTGCCTCTTATAGACAATTCTTATCGACCGGCCGGGGTGATGAATTCATCCAGAGCAGAAGCTTATTTGAAAATCGGCGATGTGGCGCGGCGGGTGGGCGTGTCCCCGTCGGTGATCCGGTCGTGGGAGAGTCTGGGGCTTACGCGTCCGCGGCGCACCGAGAGCAAGTACCGGCTGTATACCCCCGATGACGTCAAACTGCTGAAGCGGGCGCGATTCTTGCGGAAGGTGCGCGGATTAAACGCGGCGGCGATTGTGGAATTGCTGCGGCGGGAACGGCGGGTGAGTCCGGCGGCGGACGGAAGTGCCGGCGCGGTGGGTTCGCATTTGCGGCAGTTGCGGTCCAAACGGCGTTTGTCGCTGGCGCAGGTAGCGCGAGCAGTTGGCATCTCGGTGGGATTTCTGAGCGCGCTCGAGCGTTCGCAGATGAGCGGGTCGGTGGGCACGCTGCGCAAGCTGGCGCGGTTTTATAAGACCAACATCCTGGATTTTTTTGATACCACCGGCGCCAGCACCCGGCAGGTACAGCCTGAACAAAGAAAGGTGCTGGAAGCCGGGCCCGGCGTGCGTATGGAGTTGCTGGCCTGGGGAAACACCGCCGTCATGGAGCCGCACCTGTTTCGTGTGGCACCAGAAGCCGGCAGCGGAGACTCTTACACGCACGAAGGCGAAGAGTTCCTTTACGTGTTGCGGGGGGAACTGGCGATCACTCTGGAAAAAAAGGAATACCGGCTCAAGAAGGGCGACAGTTTTTATTTCGAGAGTGCAACTCCGCATCATTGGAAAAATCCTGGGCGGGCGGAAACCTGGGTGCTGTGGGTCAATACTCCGCCGACGTTTTGAAGGAGGGACTTATGAAGGTGCGACGTTCCGCCATCTTCTCATCGCTGTTGATGGTGCTGCTGTTCACTCCCTCGTGCACGAAGAAAACTCCCACTCTCAGTTTGCTGGTGTGGGAGGGCTATGCCGATCCCTCGTTCGTCAAGGCTTTTGAAGAACAGCATCACTGCAAAGTGTCGGCGTCGTATATGGGATCGAGCGACGAACTTGTAGCCAAGTTGCGCGGCGGCAGCGCGGGAAATTATGACGTGATCTCGCCTTCGAGCGACGTGGCGACTTCGATCGCGGTGGCGGGACTCGCGGCTCCGTTGGATTTGACGAAGATTCCGGGCTATGGACAACTCTCTCCGCAGCTTACTTCCCTTCCCCTGGTGCGGGTGAAGGGCCAGGTGTATGGAGTTCCGTTCATGTGGGGTCCGGACCCACTGCTCTACGACACCACGGTTTTCGCGCAGCCTCCGGAGAGCTGGAACGTCTTGTGGGATCCGAAATACAAAGGAAAGATTTCGGTGTGGGACGATTTGTCGACGGTGTACATGGCAGCGCAAGTTCTGGGCTATGACAAGCCCGATCCATCGCAGCTTTACAACTTGACCGACGAACAGCTTGAGGCGGTCAAGAAGAAGTTGCTGGATTTGAAACCGAATATCCGCAAGATGTGGTCGACCGGTGGGGAGTTGACCAATCTTTTTCAAAATCACGAAGTGGTCGCGGCCATGGGGTGGCCGTTGATGACCAATCAACTGCGCAAGATCAACTTCCCCGTCGGCGAAACGATTCCGAAGGAAAACACTACGGGCTGGATCGATCACCTGATGATCACCGCCGGCAGCGAAAACAAGGATCTGGCCTATGAGTTTATCGAGTACATGATTGAAGCGCAGACCCAGAAGCAAGTGACCGACGTGACGGGATACACTCCGGCGAATCCGCAGGCGGCGCGCTTGATGACGCCGGAGGAAGTGAAGAACCTGCACCTCGACGATGTCGACAACTATCAGAAGCGGCTTTACTTCTGGCAGAACGTGCCGCGGCGCGCCAAATACAACGAGATCTGGAACGAAGTGAAGGCGGCGCAGTAGAAGCGCGAACCCTATAAGCACAGCCACGATCCCATGTCTTCCACCACGACGGCAGCAAACGCACACGCGAACTCAAGCCCTCCGGCTGCTCCCCTCACACTGCTCAGCATTCGCAATGTGGCCAAGCAGTTTGGGAAGAACATTGTGTTGCGGGACATTTCTCTGGACGTCGCGGAAGGGGAATTTCTCACGATCCTGGGGGAGAGTGGGTCGGGTAAGACGACGCTACTGCGGATTATCGCCGGCTTTGAGACGGCGAGCGCGGGCGAGGTGTGGATGGGCGAGGAGCGACTGGATCGCCAGCCGCCTTACCGGCGCCGCGTGAACACGGTGTTTCAACACTACGCGTTGTTTCCACACCTCACGGTAGAGCAGAACGTAGCTTACGGATTGCGCGTCGCAAAAAGACCCGAAGCGGAGATTGCATCACGCGTGGCGGAAGCGCTGGAAAAAGTAAAGATGTCAGCGCACGCCAACTCGAAGCCGTCCAAAATCAGCGGCGGACAGCAGCAGCGGATCGCATTGGCGCGGGCGCTGGTGAACCGTCCGCGGCTCTTGTTGCTCGACGAGCCGCTTTCCGCGCTCGATGCGAACCTGCGGCGGCAGATGCAAGTGGAGTTGAAATCGCTGCAGCGCGAGGTCGGCATTTCGTTCATCTTCGTAACCCACGATCAGGAAGAGGCGATGGTGATGTCGGACCGCATCGCCCTTCTCCGCTCGGGAGAACTGGAGCAGGTGGCGACGCCGCGGGAAATATATGGCCGCCCGGCGACAGCTTATGCAGCGCAGTTTATTGGGCACACGAATCTACTGAAGGGCGAAGTGCGAGCGGGAACGGTGCGCTGCGGTCTGTTGACTTGGCAGGCGGCGCTCCCGGACGGACTGGCGCTGTTCTCGCTGCGGCCGGAGAATATCCGCCTGGCCACCGGAAAGACGACCCTCGCCGGCGCTGTGCGGGTTCGTGGAAGAGTCTGTCATCAGGCGTTTCATGGTGCGACTGAGTTGATTCGCGTGGAATCCGGCGACGGAATGGTGCTGGTGGTGCGGACTCCGCCCAGCGCCGGGGTGCTGCGAGACGTCGAACTTGAATTCTCTGCCACGGATGCTGTGATGGTGCGCGAGTCTCCGGAAAGAATCTGAATGTTCTCACGAACCTACAAAACGGCGGTGACTCTGCCTCCACTCGTGTGGGTAACGGTGTTTCTGCTGATCCCGTATTTGCTGATGTTCTGCTACAGCTTCTGGTCAGTATCTCCTTCGCAGACGATTGTGCATTCGTGGAACTTCGCCAACTACGGCCAACTGCTGCGCGTCGACGTTTATTGGCAGACGCTGCTGCGTTCGATGTGGATCGCGGCGCGCGTGACCATCTTCTCTCTTCTGCTGGGGTATCCGCTGGCGTATTTTCTTTCGTTTTATGCAGGCAAGAAAAAAGATCTGCTCTATCAACTGGTGATCATCCCACTCTGGGTCAGCTACCTGGTGCGCGCCTATGCGTGGAAGACGATTCTGGGCTCGGACGGTGTTCTGAATACCCTGCTGCAGTATGTGCACCTGACCAAGCATCCGCTGGAGTTCTTGCTGTACAGTCCGTTTGCCGTGGTGCTAACGCTGACACACATCTACACTCCGTTCGCTTTTCTGCCGATCTACGCGACGCTGGAACATATTCCGCGCAACCTGGTGGAAGCGTCGCATGATCTCGGCGCAACTCCCACGCAAACATTCTGGAAAGTAATTCTTCCGCTCTCGATTCCGGGAGTTGTCGCTGGAGCTACTTTCGCCTTCGTCCTCAGCCTGGGAGATTTTCTCGCGCCTCTGCTGCTGGGCGGCCCGAGCGGCATCATGATTTCAAACATCGTGGTCAGCCTGTTCGGCGCGGCTTACAACTGGCCGCTGGGCGCGGCAATATCGTTCTGCATGTTGCTGCTGGTCGTAACCCTCCTGGTTTTCTCTGAACGGCTGGAAAAGAAATGGAGCTTCTCGTGAGCGAAACGAAATTCGATTCCGGCTCACGCTGGCTGCTCGGCCACGCTGTCGCCGTATTCGCATTTCTCTATTTGCCGATTGCCGTTCTCATCCTTTATTCATTCAACGGAGAAGGTGTGGGCGGTTTTCCGCCTCATCATCTGACGCTCGACTGGTATCGCATACTTTTCGCCGACGGACCCATCTGGGACTCAGTGCTCAACAGCCTGCAGGTGGCCCTTGCCGCGATGGTGATCTCGTTGACCTTTGGAGTGCCGGCGGCACTGGCGCTCGAGCGAGCGCAGTTTCCAGGGAAGGCTGTGTTCCGGCGACTGGTGCTCCTGCCGTTGATCCTGCCGGGAATTATCACCGGACTTTCGTTGCTCATGCTTTTCAACGTGACGGGAACGAAGCTCAGTCTGCTGACGATTGTTCTGGGACATGGCACGGCCCTGATCTCCGTAGCGACCACCGAAGTATTCGCGGGCCTGCAGAAACTCGACCGGGCGCAGGAAGAAGCGTCTCTCGACCTGGGCGCGAATTATTGGCAAACCTTCTGGCGCATCACGGTGCCGAACCTGAAGCTGCCAATTATCGGCGCGGCCTTGCTGATCTTCACGCTTTCGATGGACGAGATCGCGGTCAGCTTCTTCCTGATCGGGCGTGATAACACACTGCCTCTGGAAATCTGGGGACGGCTGCGGCGCGGCATCACCCCGGAAATCAACGCCGTATCGACCATCATTTTTGTGTTTTCGCTGGTAGCAATTGTGTTCTGGTACCGCTTGCGCGTGCGCGGCGAAAGCGCGGCGGAAGGAGAAACAAAGTGAGTGCAAATCGCAGGGACTTCATCAAATTTGTGGTTGCAGGGGCGGTGACCGCGGGATGTCCGATCGACCTTTCACTCGTGTCGGCGCAGACGCCGGACTCGCAGAACAACCACGCCGCCGATGTGGACGGTGAAGACAATCGCATCTGCCACCAGGTGCGCGACAAAGGCAGCAGCTTCTTCACCCGGCCTCCGGCCTCGACGAGGCATGACGTGGTGATCGTCGGCGGCGGCGTGAGCGGACTGGCGGCGGCTTATCGTTTGCAGCACCTTGATTTTCTCCTGCTCGAAAAAGAGCCGCACTGGGGAGGAAATGCCTATGAGATGGAGTATGAAGGCAGCACTTACGCCACCGGATCGGCGTTCCTGGCAAGGGAAGAATTCACTTATCACTTCGCCAAAGAGATTGGGCTGAATCCATTGCCCGTTAACAGCCCCGATGCAAGCATCATTCGAGGTGAGTTGATCCTCGACACTTGGGGCGACGGGCTCGACAAGCTGCCTTATCCTCCGGCAGTGCGCGAGGGGTTTAAGAAATTCAAAAAAGAAATGCTCGCCATTGATGTTGAGAAGCGCAGCAAAGAGCTTTACGACAAACCTTTTGCCGATTTCCTGAAGGACTATCCCGACGAACTGAAGCAGTGGTGGGACAACTTCGGGCCTTCCAACTGGGGTGCGGCCAGCGAAGACACGGCCTCAGCCGTGGCCATTGAGGCATTACAGGAGATGGGCGGAGAGAGCCGTGTGGACGACCGCTACACCTGGCCCGGAGGCTTAGGCGCGATCACGAAAAAGCTGGCGGAGATTCTGCAGCCAAAATACAAAGACCGCATGCAGGCGGGCGCGACCATCGTGGCCGTAGTCCCGGAAAAAGAAAGCGTGCAGGTGACCTACATGCTGGCCGGCGAATTGAAAACGGTGGCAGCCAAGACCGTGATTATGGCCTCGCCCAAGTTCATCACGCGGCGCATCGTCGACGGCTTGCCTGACAAGCAGAGCGACGCCATGCAGCAGATTCGCTATATTCCGTATCCCGTGGTGAATCTGATTTTCGACAAGCCGGTGTTCAATCACGGCTACGACACCTGGTGCCCGGGCAATTCCTTTACTGATTTCATCGTTGCCGACTGGGTGATTCAAAAGCAAGCGGGCTACCGGCAGAAATTCAACATCATCACTTGCTACACCCCGATGAAGGAAGAGGAGCGCAGCCGCCTGTTGAGCGAAACCGGCGCCCGCCGGATCGCCGCCAACGTGTTGAGTGATTTCCAGAAGCTGATGCCGGGCTTCGACGTAGACCCGGTCGAGGTTCACATCTACCGCCGGGGACATCCTTTGTATATGTCGACGCCCGGGTTGTACACGCAGGTGCAACCGCTGGTACGCCAGCCCATGGATCGTGTCTTCTTCGCGAATACGGATTCCCAGGGGCCGGAATCGACCACCAACGGAGGCATCCTTGCGGCGCAGCGCGCGGTGAAGGAAGTGGAAGCGCGGCTGGCGGGAAAGCCGATGCCGAAAGAAAAAGCTCTGGCCGGCTAACGTCTCTCTCCTCTGCCCTCTCGAGCCAGAATGCGCTAGGGTTCGGTTCGCATGTGCGACTTGCACCGAAGTGCGATGTAATCCCCTGAGAACCCTCCGAGCATAGTAAAGTTATAGATGGGGCATCACGGCGAGAACGTTCGCCGCTGTCAATCCGATCCGTTCATAAAGGACAAACCATACTTTGAGTTTGAGCATTCGCAACATCGCCATCATCGCGCACGTCGACCACGGCAAGACCACGCTGGTTGACGCCATGCTGCAACAGAGTGGCACTTTTCGCTCCAACGAGCACCACGTCGAGCGCGTGATGGATTCGAACGAACTGGAGCGCGAGCGCGGCATCACCATTCTGGCTAAGAACACGGCCATCTTCTATCACGACGTGAAGATCAACATCGTGGATACGCCCGGCCACAGCGATTTTGGTGGCGAAGTGGAACGCGCACTGAAAATGGTCGACGGAGTGATGCTGCTGGTCGACGCCAGCGAAGGTCCGCTGCCGCAGACCCGCTACGTATTGAGCAAAGCTCTCGAAGCCAAACTGCCTCCCATCGTTGTCATCAATAAGATCGACCGACCCGACGCGCGTCCGCAGGAGGTGCTCAACGAAATCTACGACCTGTTTATCGATCTTGACGCCAAGGAAGATCAGCTCGACTTTCCCGTTCTCTACACCAATGCGAAGGAGGGGACAGCGTCGACCGATATCAGGGGCGGTGGCGAAGATTTGCGTCCGCTGTTTGATGCGATCCTGAAAACCATTCCTCTTCCCAAGGGAGACCCGAAAGGCCCGCTGCAGATTCTGGTCGCGAACCTCGACTACAGCGATTATCTCGGGCGGCTCGCCATTGCACGCGTATTCAATGGAACCATGTTCACCGGCGAAGACGTGGCCATCGCCAAGCTGGACGGGTCGATACACAAGACCAAGATCACGAAGCTATTCTCGTTCTCCGGTTTGAAACGAACCGACATCACCGAAACGGTGTTGGGCGATATTGTTGCCGTGGCCGGCGTGGAGGGAATCACGATCGGCGAAACCATTACGGACGCGGAGAATCCCGCGCCGCTGCCGCCCATCGTGATCGACGAGCCCACCATCGCCATGATGTTTACGGTAAACAATTCCCCCTTCGCCGGGCGCGAAGGCACCTACGTCACATCACGAAATCTGCGCGAGCGTTTGGCGAAGGAACTTCTCACCAACGTCTCTCTGCGCGTTGAGGAGATGGGCACCACCGATTCGTTCAAAGTGCTGGGGCGCGGTGAACTGCAGCTCTCCATCACCATTGAGATGATGCGGCGCGAGGGTTATGAGCTGATGGTCGGCAAGCCGGAGATCGTCACCAAGCGCATCGACGGCAAGCTGATGGAACCGGTGGAGCATCTCACGATCGACGTTCCCGAAGGATTCGTGGGCGTAGTCATGGAACAGTTGGGGTCGCGCAAAGGCGAAGTCACCAACATGCACAACCACGGCTACGGGCGGGTGCGGATTGAGTTCCGCGTGCCCAGCCGCGGATTGATCGGCCTGCGCAGCCAGTTGCTCACCGACACGCGCGGCACCATCGTGATGAATTCCCTGTTCGACGGATACACGGAGTGGCAAGGGGAAATCCCGCACCGGCTTACCGGAGCGTTGATTGCAGACCGGTCCGGCACTTCGACGGCCTACGCTCTGTGGGGCCTGCAGGAACGCGGTGAACTTTTTGTGGGACCTGGCGTTGAACTCTATGAAGGAATGATCATCGGCGAGAACGCAAAAGACGACGACCTCGACGTAAACGCGGTCCGCGAAAAGAAACTCACCAACATGCGCGCTTCAACAGCCGACGAAGCTATCCGCTTGGTACCGTTTCGAAATTTGAACCTGGAGCAGGCCATCGAATTCATCGCCGATGACGAATTCGTCGAGATCACTCCAAAGTCGCTGCGGCTGCGGAAGAAAGTTCTGCAGGCCAACCAGCGCAAGAAGAAGGCGATGGCAACGGTAGAAGAAGGCTGAAGTCCAGCCGTTACCATGCTGTATTAACCAGCTAGTTTGACAAACCTGCTATACTTCGTGCCGCATTCGACTGTTCGCCAGCTCCGGTATCGATTTTCAGGAAGGTTCCCCCTACCTGCCAGTCCGCCGCATCGAGCTTGCACTTTCGACAGCTCAATGCAGAGGCAGAGGCGTGAAGAATATTTTTGTAGGCAACTTGAGCTTTAACACATCAGAAGACGAACTGCGGCAGATGTTTGAGCCTCACGGTCAAGTGGACCGGGTCAGCATCATGACCGACCGCGACACCGGACGCTCGCGCGGGTTCGGCTTTGTAGAAATGGCCAGCAACGAGGATGGAGAAAAAGCCATTACGGCGTTGAATGGCACGCAGGTCGGCGGACGCACACTCAACGTAAACGAGGCCCGCCCCAAAACCGAGCACGCCGGCGGCGGCGGACGCGACCGCGGAGGTCGAGGCGGCGATCGCGGCGGAGACCGTGGCGGCCGCGGCGGTGGTCGAGGCCGATACTAACCATTCAGAGTTGAAAATAAAAGCTCGAGAACAGAAGTTCATAATAAAAGTTCGCACCAGCGCGCAGCGATGGTCTTCGCAACTGCGGTACGGGCTTTGCTGGTTCACGCCTTAACGCCTGCCAGCTTCGGTTTTGGCCCGTCGCTACAGCCTGCATTGATGCTTCTCAACCCTCCCATGTAAACTGACATTACCGTGGGCGCCCGTAGCTCAGATGGATAGAGCGATTGCCTCCGGAGCAATAGGTCGGGAGTTCGAATCTCTCCGGGCGCACCAGATTTTCTCTTTCCTTCACAGCCCGCTGCCTTCAACCAAAGAGTTGCGGTTTGCGCCCGACGCCCTGGTATGTAAGATAGTTGAGCTTTTATTTTTCGGTGGCCGGTGCAAAACCACGGCCGGAGCGGGAGGTGGAATGAAACGTAGTGAGGTTCTGGCAGCGCAAGACGAAGCGCGGCAGAGACTTGCCGGCGTCGGTATTGCATTGACGAACGAGGAAGCAGCCAACATCGAAGTGGCCGACCTTGGACTCGATCGTCTGGCATCGGAAGGCCTGGAGTTGGTCACCTATATAAACACCGACCGATACTGTGCTAAAGAATTGATTCTTTTCCCTGGCCAGACGTGTCCCGAACACCGGCATCCGCCGGTCAACGGCCGCGCCGGTAAGCAGGAAACTTTTCGCTGTCGCAAGGGCCTGGTCTGGCTCTATGTCGAAGGAGCACCCGCCTCGCGCATTCAGGCCAAAGTGCCGGAGGCGAGCAAGAACTACTACACCGTATTTCACGAAATCGCGTTGCGCCCCGGTGAACAATACACCATTCCACCGAATACTTTGCATTGGTTCCAGGGTGGTCCCGATGGGGCCGTGGTGTCGGAATTTTCCAGCCCCAGCAGCGATGAATTCGACGTTTTCACCGATCCGAACATTCGCCGCGCCACGGTCGTCGAGGACTAAACAAGCATGAGTATGGATTCTCTGTTCGCGAAGCTCGCGGAGATCCGCGCCAATCCCTCCGGCGGAACTTTTATTCTTGCCGATGCCCGGGATGCCGACATGTCCTGGGGTATCCCGAGCTTCGGCAAAGCTCGCTCGGGCCAGGGTTTTCGATCGGCGCCGGCGTTCCTGGAAGAGATACGCGCGGTCGTGCGCCAGGGTTTTGTCGATGTATTGCTCGCGTCCGCATCGACGATGGACACACTGGCGCACAAGGAGCGGCTTTTCGACGGTACCCATGTCACTCCGGCGGTGCGCATCAATGATGCTACGGACATCTGGTGCCAGCGCGGCGCGCGCTATCGCGAGTCGCCCTCAGCGCCATTTGCTACGGCTTACATTCAGGAAGCGCAGTTCGGCAGCCTGACTGCACCTCGCGCAGGCGCGCCGGTCGTCAACCTGGGATTGTATTCAATGACGTTCAATAACGATCTGGAAGCGGATCTGCGGAGCTTGCGGGCGTTTCGCGAATTCCGGGCTGAGGCCGAGGAATGCGGTTTCCACTATTTCCTGGAAGTGTTTGCCCCGAATTCTCCGAAGACGGGGTTAACTTCCGAGCAAGTGCCGGCTTTTGTGAACGACCAGATTGTGCGGGCATTGGCGGGCGTGCCTTCGAGCGGACGTCCGCTGTTTCTGAAAATCCCCTACTTTGGGCCAGGACCTCTCGAAGAGTTGGTGGCTTACGATCCCTCGGTTATCGTCGGCATACTCGGAGGCAGCAGCGGAACAACTTATGACGCCTTCAAACTGTTGGCCGAAGGCCGCAAGCACGGGGCCAGAGTCGCGCTCTTTGGCCGGAGAATTAAAGATTCCGAGCATCCGCTGGAATTCATCCGCATGCTGCGCTTGATCGCTGATGGAGAAATAAAACCGGAAGAAGCGGTAAAGAACTATCACAGCGAACTCGAGAAGCAGGGGATAAGACCCAAGCACCGGCTAGAAGAAGATCTGCAGCTCACTCCGGCGGCGGCCAGTTAGTCTTCTGCTCCGGCTAAAACGTATCTCATAAAAGCCTCCCATTGCGCGAAATCCACCACTGCCTGGCTGAAATCAACCGGTGTAAGTCAATCAAAAGAACGGAACTCTCTTCCATCCCTGGTGTTCAATCTAATGACAGGAATTTTGGGGGGACGGTATGAAAACCAAATTATCTACAACGCTTCTCACCGCGGTGTTGACGACCGCAATGACGCTCGGGGCTGGCATTTCCTTGGTGGCGCAGGACCAGTCGATGGACAAGCCCTCCGCGGCTGTGAGCGCTCCGGCGGATCAGGCCGCGCCGCAAGATCAGCCCGCGCCGCAAAGCAATACTTCGCAATACAATGCGCCGGATCAGAGCGCGCCTCAGGCTGTCGCGCCTCCCTCGCCGCAAGATCAAGGTACATACCAGGGCCAGCCGCAGGGCCAGCCGCAAGACCAGATGCAGGCGGCTCCGGCTCCAATGGGGCCCGCTCAACGGCAGTTCACACCGTTGCCTCCGGACCAGTTAGATAAGCTGGTAGCTCCGATCGCGTTGTATCCCGACGCGCTCGTGGCGCAGATACTGGCCGCGTCGGCGTATCCAACGCAGATCGTAGAAGCGGACCGGATGGTGCGGGACTACCCGCAACTGAAGGGAAAAGATCTGGCCCAGCAAGCGGAACAGCAGGATTGGGATCCCAGCGTGAAGGCCCTGGTGGAATTTCCCAGCGTGCTGGCGAACCTGGACAGGGATTTGTCGTGGACCTCTGAGCTGGGACAGGCCTATCAGAACCAGCAGGATGACGTGACGCAGGCGATCCAGTACATGCGGCACAAGGCTTACGACGCGGGTAATCTGCGGACTACGCCTCAAGAGCGCGTGTACGAGGATGGTCCGAATGTAGACATCCAGCCGGCTGACCCGGATGTGGTGTATGTGCCCACTTACAACCCGGCGTATGTGTACGGATATCCCGTAGGCCTGTGGCCTGGGTTCTATCCGTGGTGGGGAGTTGGATTCGGCGGACCGTACATTTCGTTCGGCATTGGCTTTCCTCTGTGGCCGTTCTTCGGCTTCGGCTGGGGATGGCACGGATGGGGTCTCGGATGGGGCTTCCACGGCGGAATCTTCTTCGGCGGACATCCTTATGCCTTCCGCAGCGGAGCGTTTTATAACCACGCTGCGTTTGTGCACGGAAATTATCGAGGCTTCTCTTCCGCGCATGGCGCATTCGGAGCGCGCGGATTTGCGGGTCGCGGTGGGCGCGGGTTTGGCTCAGCCACCGGCCACGGGTATGCGGGTGCATCTCGAGGCTACGCGGGGGCGTCGCACGGCTTCGCCGGCGGCAATCGAGGAGCGACCGTTAACCGCGGCGCTGAAGGGAACCGAGCATTCGCGGGCAACCGCGGATTCTCCGGCGGCGAACGAGGTTTTGCTGGACGCGGATCGAGCGCGCCGCGCGCCGGTGGCTTCGGC
This sequence comes from Candidatus Sulfotelmatobacter sp., assembly GCA_049673585.1. GTDB lineage: Bacteria > Acidobacteriota > Terriglobia > Terriglobales > Acidobacteriaceae > Sulfotelmatobacter. The sequence goes on from JBATXV010000031.1 coordinate 117,989, forward strand.
GGCAACCGCGGCGCTGCGCCGCGCGGATCCTCTTCACATGGAGCAGGGCATGGAAGCTCCGGTGGTTCGCACGGTGGCGGACACTCTAGCGGCGGGCATGCCAGCGGTGGACACGGTGGCGGTGGAGGTCACGGCGGCGGCGGACACGGCGGCAGGCGCTAAGCGTTCTGGATCGTCGTTGCCGTTCCAGTCCAACTCGAAAGCTCCGCTCTCGCGAGTGGGGCTTTCTCAGTTTAGCCGGCCTGTCTGAGGGACACTTCGCGCCGATTATGGTGTAGCGAGGGGTTTGTAAATAAGACCGATGACTATTCCGACGATAGTCCACTGGACGAAGTAAGCCGCAGCCTGTCCCAGAGCGAGTTTCAGCCCGATGTTCAGGTTCACGTAGTTGTGCAGCACGAACCCGCAAACCACGAAAATGCCAATGAGAACTCCGAAGCGCGCACCTTCCGTAATGCCGGATCCTCCCTGAGGTATCATCGCGAAAATTATGGCGACAACCAGGATCGCGATGAAAGTTGCTGCCAATCCAATTGGCATAACAGTCACCATTTTTTCCTTAGGTCGGAATACGTCCGGGTATTTGTGGGCCTCATTGATAAGAGCTGGCACCAGTCCAAGCAATACGAAACCAAAGGCAAAATACGCGACCGTGCCACCAAGCGCCGCCAGCGCGAGACGTGAATAGTTCATTCGCACTCCTTTACAGATTGCGGTTCAACAATAACAGTCGGTTCGGCAGGACTTTAGTCCAGAATTTCCTTTTCGACGTCGAGAATTGCGAAGATTGTACACTTAGGTTTGCCATCCTCGGCTCCATCGAACAATGACTGCTATCTCGGATCTCCCCGAAGCTCTGCAAATCTGAAAGAATGATCCCTCACAGCGCAGCCACGCGCCGCTGCACCAGCAGGAAATAAAGAGCGATCAGAACCAGGAGCATTCCGTTCACTCCTAACACCACCGGTGCCGTGAAAATCGGAACGAGCCATCCCGACAACAGATTTCCCAGGGGCATGCCGCCGCGGAATGCGAAGTTGTAGACGCTCATCACGCGCCCTCGCATTTCGTTGGTAGTGATCAACTGCACCAGCGAATTCACCGTGGCGAAGACTGCCATCATGGAAGCGCCCACCAGCACCAGAAGTGCGCCGCTCGTCCGAACTGATTTTGAAAGAGCAAATCCGGAAATGCCGGCGCCCAGGCAGAAAAGTGCTGCCAATGCGACTAGTCCCTTTCTTCGCATGTTGCCCGCGCTCGCGATACTCAGCGAACCCAGGATCGACCCCAGCCCCATGAGCGCCAGCAAATTGCCGTAGGTTTCCGGGCCGCGATGGAAGATGTCTTTCACGAATACAGGAATGTAGGTGCGCATGGGCATGCCCAAGGCCGTCATGAAGAAGGCCAGCACAATCAGGGCTTCCATAGAGGGCAACTGGCGCGTGAACCGGATCCCCTGCTTCAGGCTGCTGAACATTGATTCCGTGGTTTTCACTGGCAGGAAGCGCGCGGTGATAATCGAGAGCGACACGATGGGAGCGAGGAATGACAACGCATTCAGGCCGAAGCACCACTTCTCTCCGAACTTCGCCAAGACCAGCCCGGCCAGTGCCGGCCCAACCATGACGGCCACGTTGAACTGGATGGAATTCAGCGCGATCGCGTTCGGCATGTCTTCTTTTTCGACCAGCGTGGGAATCAGCGCCGAATAAGCGGGAGCGCCGAAGGCCTGGGCAAAACCTGAAATGAAGGAGAGACAGAGAATCTGCCAGACATGTACCAGGCCGGTCGCCACCAGAATGGTGAGAACAGTGGCGGAGAACATCTGCACATACTGGGAGCCGAGAAGAATCTTACGGCGCTCCACGCGATCGGCCACCACGCCGCCGATCAGAGAGAACAGAAAGATGGGGATGCCGCCGAGAAATTGATCGAGCGCCAGCAAGAACGCGGAATGGCTGAGCCGGTAAATCAGCCAGCCCTGGGCTACGATCTGCATCCAGGTGCCGATGCTCGAGGTGCAAGCACCAAACCACATCAGGCGGAAATCGCGATAATGAAATGCCTTAAAGACCCGGTGCAGCGTCTTCATGTCTTCAAAGAAGCCTACCACGCGGCCTTCATGACTTGGGGACGCCTGGACCTGAGGAGAAGTTCCGCGCAGAGATGCTCCCGCAGTACAGTGTAAGATTGGATTTTTGCAATCGGGTCTCGAAAATCATCGAAGCATGAATTACGACGCCATTCTGGTTGTTTCTTTCGGCGGTCCGGAATCCAAGGAAGATGTCATTCCCTTCCTCGAGAATGTGCTGCGCGGGCGGAACATTCCGCGCGAACGGATGCTGACCGTCGCCGAGCACTATTACCACTTTGAGGGCAAGAGCCCGATCAACCAGCAGACGCGTGAGCTGATCGCCGCGCTGCAAGCGGAGTTAGGGCGCAATGGGCCAAAGCTTCCAGTCTATTGGGGAAATCGAAACTGGCATCCGCTGCTGCCTGAGGCACTGCGACAAATGAAGCAGGATGGCATCGGGCGGGCGCTGGCGTTTGTAACTTCGGCCTACAGTTCTTATTCAGGATGCCGGCAGTATCGCGAGGACATAGCACGGGCGCAGAGTCAAGTGGGGCCGGGCGCGGCAGAGGTCGAGAAGTTGCGGGCGTTCTTTAACCATCCGGCATTCATTGAAGCTACGGTCGAACGCGTGGATGAGGCGCTGCGGGCGATCCCGGAGGACGCACGGGAAAATGTGCAGATCGTATACCTGGCGCACAGCATTCCGATTGCGATGGCGGACACTTGCGATTATGTGAAGCAACTGGAGGAAGTGCGGCGGTTGGTTTCGGGAGCGCTGGGTCACCAGGACGACGTTCTCGTTTACCAGAGCCGCAGCGGCGCTCCGGGACAACCCTGGCTCGGGCCGGACATTCTTGAGTACCTGCGCCGGGTGAAGGCGGAGAAGTTGGCGTCGGCTGTGGTGCTGGCGCCGATCAGCTTTGTTTCGGATCACATGGAAGTGCTCTACGATCTGGATATCGAAGCGCGGCAGCTCTGCGATTCGCTGGGTTTGCCGATGGCGCGGGCGAAAACTGTGGGCGTGCATCCGAAATTCATCGGCATGATTCGCGAGCTGATTCTCGAGCGGATGAATCCAGGGTCGGAGCGCAGGGCGTTGGGATCGCTGGGGGCTCGGGCGGACGATTGTGCGGATGATTGTTGTCCGGCACTGCAGCGGCCGTTAGGAAAGTAGCGCCGCCGTCCCGGCGGCCTTCGCAGGCCATACCCCGACAGGACGCCATAACTCCGTCCAAAGAATTTCCACAAGCCCGTGTGACATCTGACCTTGTCCACAGCCCGCAGCCTGAGCCATGATGGTCGAGGCCGTGACAGTCGGGCGAACCCGAATCGCCGCACCCGTAAGTCCTTTGTTTGAGGGATTTTAGTATCTAAGTTCTTTGTCATCCGGATTTTGCGGCGGAAAACCACTCCAACTCCATGATTCCAGAGATTGAGGGGGGAGGGGGGATACCCCGATATTCAGTCCGGGAGCCAGCGACCCAACCCCCGCCGCAACCAATTTCCCAACTTTATTTTCAGGCCGAGATCCACCAACGCGAACTTAGAGACGCGAAATACGAACGGATCGTCGTGCTATCGGCGGAGCGGGCGAGGGCGCCCGCTCAACGGCCGGCGGGACGCCGGCGCTACTGCTCATACGGAGGTCGGGACTTTGGGGCGTTCGTAGTCTGTGGCTTTGGGGCGGCCTTCGACCAGGCGCATGGTGTTGAGGATGGTCTCGACTACGGATTCGTTTCCTACTGCTGTGTTGATCATTACGTGGTAGAGGGAGCGAGTGGGCCAATCGGCGTCGAAGTAGTGTTTGACGAAGGCGACGCGCTCGCGGTCGACGGAGTCGACAAGGTCCTCGGCTAACGATGCGGTGCATCCTTCTTGCAGGACGCGGCGCACTTTTTCGGCGCGCGGGGCGTAGAGAAAAACGTGAAAGGCATCGGGTTGCTCGCGCAAAAAGTATGGAGCACCGCGGCCGACCACCACGGCGTTGCCTTCCCGCGCAATTCTGGGAGCGATTTGCTCCATCATCTTCACCATGCGATCGGCATCGAAGACTTCATCTCCCAGCGCGGAGCCGCGCTCGTAGCTGCCGCGCCAGAAAGCTTTGGCGAGGCGGTGAAGGCCGCTATCCATGCGCTCATCACAGCGCGAGACTGAGGAAATGTCGACATTAGCGAGGCGGGCGATCTCTTCGGTGAGAAGGTGGTCCCAGAGTTTCCAGCCCAGACGGTGGGCGAGGCCCTCGGCGATGGCGGCGGCGCCGCAGCCGTACTCGCGCTCGATGGTGATTAGACGAAACATTGCCGAAGTCCCTCAGCGGCTAAAGCCGCGGTCGATGAGAAGCGCTCTAACGGCACCCTTCGACTTTCGCTCAGGGCAGGCTAGAAGTCGTGCCCTTCCCGAGCTTTCCGGTTTGCCGCGGATTAGTGTACTGCTAATCCGCCGCCGGGCTTGCCTTTTTTCATCAGGAAGACAAGCGGAATCATGGCGAGGATGCAGATGGCGAGCAGGCGGAAATCGTCGAGATAGGCCAGCATCGTGGCTTGGCGCTGGACGGTGGCTTCGATTAAGGCGTAGGCCTGTTGGGTGGCAAATGCCGCGCTTGAACCGTGTGCCCGCATGGCCTGGGTTGCGCCTTTCATCATCGCCTGGAATGCGGGATTGGAGGCGCTGAGATGTTGGGACAGATAATTCAGGTGAACCTGGGTGCGGCGATCGAGCAAGGTGGTAACCAGGGAAATGCCGAAACTGCCGCCGATATTGCGGCCAAGATTCATCAAGCCGGACGCGGCGTTATTCTTTTCGCGAGGGAGAAATGCGTACGCGGCAGTGTTGATGGGAACGAAAAGAAAAGCCATTCCCGCGGCCTGGAAGACGCGGGCTCCGGCCACCATGCGGAAATCCATATCGAGATCAAAACGGGTCATGTAGAACAGCGAACTGGAAAGCACAACCAAGCCGAAGAACAGAAGCCAGCGCGGGCTGTAGCGCGAGAGCAAGAATCCAACCAGGGGCAGGAGAAGGATGATGGTGAATCCGCCGGGCATGAGCGCCAGGCCGGCTCGCTCCGCGGTATAACCGAGCAGGGTCTGGGAGAACAAGGGCAGCAACAGCGTACTGCCGAGCAGGGCAAAACCTAACATGAACATCAGCAGGTTGGAGATGCCGAAGGTGCGCTCGCGGAACAGGTGGAGATCGATGATGGGATCCTTGTGATGCCACTCCCAGAAAATCACGAAGATGAGGGAGACGGCAGCGATCAAAGACAGGGTCACGATGAAATTGGATCCGAACCAATCGTCGCGCTGCCCTTTGTCGAGAACAATCTGCAGACTTCCCAGGCCAAGGGCTACAAAGCCGAGGCCGACGTAGTCGATGGTGGTTTCGCGCAGCTTGCGGCGCTTGAGAAAAGGCGGGTCTTGAATGAGCCGCGAGGTGAGCAGGAGTGAAATGATGCCGACGGGGATGTTGATAAAGAAAATCCAGCGCCAGGTGAAATTGTCGGTGATCCAGCCACCGAGAGTGGGGCCGATGGCGGGCGCGGTGACTACGGCGATGCCGTAGACGGCGAATGCCATGCCGCGCTTGGCGGGCGGGAAAGTGTCGGCAAGAATGGCCTGCTCGCTGGGTTGCAGTCCGCCGCCTCCGACGCCTTGCAGGACGCGGCAAAGGATGAGAGTGGCAAGGTTAGGCGCGAGCCCGCACAAAAAAGAGCTGATGGTGAACAGGGCTACGCAACTCATGTAGAAATTCTTGCGGCCCATGATGGAAGAGAGCCAGCCGCTCAGCGGGAGAATGATGGCGTTCGAAACGAGATAGGAAGTAAGAATCCAGGTGCTCTCGTCCTGGCCGGCGGAAAGGCTGCCGGCGATGTGCGGCAGGGAGACGTTGGCGATGGAAGTGTCGAGCACTTCCATGAAAGTCGCCAGCGTCACCGTGATGGCGATGACCCAGGGATTGATGGCGGGACGCCAGACGTCGGCATTCTCAAGCGGTGGAGCGGCAGCGCTCATTGCCGAATCCAGACCTTGGGGACGACGGACATGCCGGGGCGCAGCGACTGATCTTTGTTTTCTCCGGGATCGAGCACGATCTTCACCGGAATGCGTTGCACGACTTTGACGTAGTTGCCGGTGGCATTTTCGGGAGGCAACAGACTGAAACGCGCGCCGGTTCCACCGGAAATGCTGTCGACCTTGCCTTTGTAGCTTCTTCCATTGGCATCGACTTCCACGGTGACCGCCTGACCGACTTTCATCTCGCGAAGCTGGGTCTCTTTGAAGTTGGCGGTGATCCAGACATCGTTGAGCGGAATAATTTTCATCAGCTCCTGGCCGGGCGCGACGTTCTGTCCGACTTCGACGGTGCGATCGCTGACTACACCTGCGACCGGAGCAATCACTTTGGTGTATTGCAGATTCAAGGCGGCTTGGTCGAGGTCGGCTCGTTTGAGTTCGGCTTCGGCGACGGCTGATTCGGCGCGGGAGCGCATGACCTGCATTTGTTTGGGACCGGTCTGGGCATTGCGCCAGCTGGCTTGGGCCTGCGCCAGCCTTTGCTGGGCCTGAGTTACCTGGGACTGTGCGGCATCGGCCATGGCGCGGGCAGCATCGACGGCGGCGGCATCGGCTTTGGCAGAGGCCACGGCTTGATCGTATTGCTGCTCGGAGATTTCCTGCTTGTCTACGAGCTGCTTGTAGCGGGCAAGATCGTCTTGCGCTTTGACGTTGTTGGCTTCTGCCTGGTCGAGCTGGGCTTTGGCTGCGGCAAACTGTTGCTTGGCGGCTGCGATGCCCGCCTGGGCGCTGGCTACATCGGCATCTGCGGTTGAAACCTGGCTGCTGGTGTTGACGGATGTGATGGGGACGTCGACGCCAGCCGCCGCGGCCGCCGCGCGGGCGCTATCGAAATCGGCTTTGGCGCGGTCGTAGGCGACCTGGTAATCGGCGGGATCGATTTCCACCAGCACAGTGCCGGCTTGCACGTACTGGTTGTCCTGGACGTTGAGCTTTACGACGTGGCCGGAGATGCGGGTGCTGATGGAATTGATGTGGCCATCCACTTCGGCGTCATCGGTGGATTCGTAACTGGTGACGTAGCGGAGGACGAAAAATCCTGCTACCAGCAACACTACGACTGCGATGGTGAGGGCGATACGAAAGGTGGGATTGGTGGTGCGCGAAGGCGCGGTATGGAAGTCGCGCTCGCTCGAAGGCAAAGGTTGGGTGCGACTTTCGGGCGAATTGTTCTCGCGCCGATCGTTTTCTCGTCGATCGTTCTGGGGCGGATCGTTTTCGCGCCGATGCGGTGGAGCGGTGGGAGGACTTTGCGTCGTCTGGTCCATGGGTTTGAGTTAGTGTTGGCCTTTCAAATAGCGTTCGACTCCCTGTTCGGCATCTCCGATGGCGCGGGCCAGTTCAATCTTGGCCAGGTTATGCGCGTAGAGACTCTCGATGTAACTCTCATGTGCGCTGGCGACGGATTCTTGCGCCTGGACCACTTCGAGGTTGTCGGCTACGCCCGCGCTGAAGCGGTCTTCCGACTGGGCGAGGGTTTGCTCCGCCAAATCAACCGAGCTGCGGGCGACTTCGACTTGCTCGGCAGCGGAGGTCAAGTCGAGCAACGAGGCGCGGACTTCATAGTCGATGCGGCCGCGGAGATCATTCAACTGAGAGCGCGCCTGCTTTAATTGGGCATCGGCTTCGAGAACGTCACTGTGAGTTTTTCCTCCGGCGAAAATCGGGATGTTCAAACCTCCATCGACCTGCCAGGTTCCATTGGATTGGGCCGGGGTGACGCCGATGTCGCCGTAGTTCGCGTTGAAATCAAGCGTGGGATAGTGTCCGGCGGTCGCGGCACGGCGCGATAGTTCTGCGGCCACCACTAGCGCCCGGGCGGCCTGGTAGTCGGAGCGCGAGGCGTAGGCGCGCTGCAGGTACACATCAAGAGGCAAAGGGGTGAGTTCCTGATAGGGGGCTTTCTCGGTGAGAACAAATTGCTGACCGAGAGGCAGACCGATGACGCGGGCTAAGGAAAGTTTCTGTTTGTCGAAATCGTTGCGCGCGGCGATGAGCTGCTGCTGGCGGGTCTGCAACTCGACTTGAGAACGAAGGGTGTCGATGGCTGGATTCAAGCCGGCTCTTTGCTGGTCGACAGCTTTGTCGTACAGAGCCTGGGCGTTCTTCACCTGGGCATCGGTGGTCTCGATGCGAGCGGCGTTGGCGATGGCCATCAGATAGGCGTTGCCCACGGCGAGCACAACCAACTCGCGCGCGTCCTTGAAACTGTATTGCGCCGCTTTCAAACTCTGCGACGCGGCGCGTTCTTTCTCGATGTCGTGGAAGCTGAAGAGCGATTGGGTGACTGAGGCGCGTGCGTCGAAGTAGTTGAACGGACCAATCACGCGCGGAACCGGGAAGGGAAAGACATTACTCTTGAAGCCCAGGGCAGTGAGGCTCAGGGTTTGTGCGTCTTCCTGTATGCGGGCCGAGAGGTCGGGCAGAAGGTTGCTGAGTTCCTTCCATCGTTCGCCGCGCGCCGTAATGGCCTGATCACCGGAGAGCAGGAGGCCGAGGTTGTTGCGGAGACCGCGGTCGATGGCCTCCTGGAAGCTTAGTTGCAAAACTTCCGCGGAGGCTTTGCCCTCTGGCTCGCTGCCGGTGAACGGACTCTGCGATCCGGGAAGAGAGATGGAAGGAACGGGCGCGGAATTCTGAGCCCAAAGGCCGGCGAGGCTTGAGAGCAAGACCAGGGCGTAAGCAACAAATTTGGTTGTATGAGGCAAGCAGCGGGGCATTCTCGGTTCTGAAAAAGTCCCATTATAAAGGAAGTCTTCGGGACGACCTTTCTCGGTCATAGCATATCGTCTCACTATTGATTCGATTTGGACGGCTCCCGATGCAAAAACCCTGCTGGCGGCTCATTTGAAGCACGGCTTCTGACGCAGAGAGTGGAGTGGAACCCGTTACTTTCGACACTTCCACTTTCGACACTTCCGTTGGGCACTGCCTGCCGATAGAGTACGAGAAGGTTAGGTCTTTACCCCATGCACTGAGGTGGGAGTTTACTGGTTGCGCTGGCACCGTGCGGGGGTGCAGTTACGGAGGCGGCGCGACGGACGCGGCTTACGAACGAAAATCTGAAACTGCGCGAGACGAAACCACGGAGATGGTTCAACTGATGTTCGACCCGCAATAACTGCAATTACAAGCGCCAGGAAAGATAGTCGTCACCTCATGCCTGCCTCGACTCCAAAATCCGCTTTCGACCGGCGCCGAAGACGGTATCCCAGATACGGGGCCGATTTTCGAGTGACCGTGATCCATCTTCTGGGAGATAAATATCAGAAGCTGGAGGGGCACTGCAGGGATCTTTCCGAAGCCGGGATTGGCTTACTGCTGGCGGCAGAACTGGATGGCGGCGAGGTGACCGGGTTGAGCTTCCTGCTGCCGGGATTGGAGCTTTCGTGGGAAGTGCGAGCTGTGGTCCGCTACAGGCGGGGCTACCAGTACGGATTTGAATTTTTGTCGCTCACCGGTGCGCAGCATGAGGCGCTGAAGACTTACGTCCAAAAGCTGGAACAGGTGGACTGAACACTTTCCAGAAAGCTGCCCCCGCGGGAACCGCTTCTACTTGGGCATTTGGAGGATGACTTCCGTCATCTTGTGGAGTGGTGACCTGTGGTTCAAGCTGATAGCTGGGACTCGTTCGTGCGAACGATGGGGGAAGCGCTATTTCTATGAGTAATTCCAAGCCTGACGCCGCGGCGGGAACAGACTGGACGGGGCTGCTGGCCGATCCGGACCTGTCCCGAAACCTGGGGAAACTGCTGCAGACCTATCGCGAGGCTCCGCCGGAACGCAGAGAAGAAGCGCTGCTGGCGGCCATGCGCGAGATCAAACAAGGTTCGAGCAAAAGTGCGGCGGCAACTTCCACAAAGGTGGCGCCCGCACCCCAGCCTTTGCCCACTGCGGCCTCCGATACTCCTCCGTTTGAGCCTGATATCTTCAGTTCTAACTGGGGACAGGACCGGCGGCGGCATCCCAGGATTAAGTGCTTTGTGGCGGTGGAACTTCGTGTCGATGATTCCGAAGCTCCCATCTGGGGCAATCTTTCAAACACCAGCCTGGGCGGATGCCAGGTGGAGACTGTAGCCCACATCAGCGGCGGCGCTAAAGTGGAAATCGGGCTTTGGGTCGCGAGCGGCAAGATTTGGGTAAAAGGTCTTGCGCTGAATGGAGTAGTCACTCGGAGCGCGCCGGCGGGCGGGGTGCGCATTCGTTTCGCGGGATTGGATCTCGCGGAAAAAGAAAATCTCCGGCAGTTCCTCAAGTATGTCCAGGAAACCACGCGAGCGTCGAACAGCGAAAGCAGCTACCTGCAACTGCTGAAATAGCCAGGCTTACTTTCTTCAGCTCCTTCAATTTTGGCAAGCTCTCTTCGAATTTTCACAACTCCCGCGCCATTGGCCGGCAATAAATTGATACACTTCTTTCGTATCGGAAACCCTTTCTGTCCCTGGGAACTCTAATTAGTCAGCCAGTGGGAAAGCTCAGCAGAAGCAGAGCTGTCCCCTGGGAGGAGCGCGCATCGCCATGGCAGTCAGCGAACAAGCGGTGGTGACCGGCAAGCAACTGGACACACTTTGCATCAACACAATCCGCACTCTAGCGATTGACGCGGTGCAGCAGGCTAACAGCGGGCACCCCGGAGCGCCGATGGGCCTAGCCCCGGTGGCTTATTGCCTGTGGCAGGAATTTCTGCGCTACGACCCGGAGGATCCGAAGTGGCTGAACCGCGACCGGTTCGTGCTGTCGAACGGCCACGCTTCGATGTTGCTCTACGCCATCCTTTACCTTGCGGGCGTGCGCGAGGTGAACAAAGACGGGGAAGTCTTGAAGGAACTGTCGGTTCCCCTGGAGCAGATCAAGCGCTTCCGGCAGTTGGGAAGCCGGACTCCAGGACATCCTGAATCGCACCTCACCACCGGAGTCGAGGTGACGACGGGGCCGTTGGGGCAGGGCGTGGGAAATAGTGTGGGGATGGCGATTGCGAGCCGGTGGCTGGCGGCAAATTTCAATCGTCCGGGCTTTGAGGTCTTCGACTTCAACGTTTATGCCATGTGTTCGGACGGGGATTTGATGGAAGGCATTGGCGGGGAAGCCGCTTCGTTGGCGGGTCATTTAAAGCTTTCGAATCTGTGCTGGATGTATGACCACAACGGCATCACGCTGGATGGGCCCGCCGACTGGTCGTTCAGCGAAGACGTAGCTACGCGATTTGTAGGCTACGGATGGAACGTGACGCGCGTGGCTGACGCCAACGATCTGGAAATGCTGGCGCGGGCTTTTGACACATTCAAAAAAACAACGGATCGTCCCACACTGATCATTGTCGATAGCCACATTGGCTATGGATCGCCGCACAAACAGGACAGCAATGCGGCGCACGGAGAGCCGCTGGGTGAAGAGGAAGTGCGGCTGACGAAGAAGTTTTATGGTTGGCCCGAAGATGCGAAGTTTCTGGTGCCGGAGGGCGTGCGAGAACATTTCCGGGATGGAGTTGGGAAGCGCGGGCGGGATGCGCGGGATCGTTGGGCGCAGATGTTTGCCGGGTACTCACAAAAGTATCCGGAACTGGCTGACCGGTTGCATCGCATGCAACGCCGCGAGCTTCCAGACGACTGGGACAAGAACCTGCCTACGTTTCCGGCGGACGCGAAGGGAATCGCTACACGTGAGAGTTCCGGGAAGGTGCTGAATGTGCTGGCGCAGAACATTCCCTGGCTGATCGGGGGCTCGGCCGATCTGGCTACTTCGAACAAGACGACGCTGAAGTTTGATGGCGCGGGCGATTTTCAGCCTGGCGATTACGCTGGGCGCAATCTGCATTTCGGCGTGCGCGAGCATGAGATGGGCGCGAGCGTGAATGGACTGGTGGTATCTGGGATTCGCGCGTTCGGCGCGACTTTTTTTAATTTCAGCGACTACATGCGAGCCCCCATCCGGCTTTCGGCGTTGATGGAAATTCCTTCCATTTTTATTTTTACCCACGATTCGATTGGGTTGGGAGAAGACGGGCCGACGCATCAGCCGATTGAACAGCTGGCAGGTTTGCGGGCGATGCCAAATATGATTGTGCTGCGTCCTGCGGATGCGAATGAAGTAACTGAATCGTGGAAGATCATTGCGAAGTTGCAGCATCAACCCGTGGCACTGGTGCTGACGCGGCAGGCGGTTCCAACATTTGACCGCACGAAGTACGCCGCTGCGTCGGGTACAGCAAGAGGAGCGTACGTGCTGGCCGATGCGCCTGGGGGCAAGCCGGATGTGATTCTGATGGCCACGGGCAGCGAAGTGTCGTTGTGCGTCGAGGCCTACGAAAGGCTCAAAGAGGAGGGCGTTGCAGCTCGCGTGGTGAGCATGCCTTCGTGGGAAATTTTTGAGCAGCAGGATGCGGCTTACAAGAAAAGCGTGCTGCCGTCTTCAGTGACAGCCCGGGTTTCGGTGGAGATGGCGGCCACTTTCGGCTGGGAGCGGTATGTCGGAATGAAGGGGCGAATGATCGGAATGCATCGCTTCGGCGCCTCGGCGCCGTTGAAAGACTTGTTGAAGTTTTTCGGCTTCACTGCGGACGCAGTGGTGGCGGAAGCGCGCAAGGCGATGACGGAGAAGTAGCGGCAGCCTTGGTACTGGCTCGGGTTGCCGCGTGAGACAGAAAAATCATCGAGCTTCGCTCGATGGACAGCCCCTTCGGCTTCGCTCAGGGCAGGCTAAGGGCGGCTGTCGCCACAAGATCGAAGGAGAAATCATCATGCCACCAACGGGAGTTCTGGAAACCTCAAAAACGGCAAATCCTTTGCTGGGACTACTTAGCTATGGGCAGTCGATGTGGCTCGACTACATTCGGCGCGACCTGATCACGAGCGGCGCACTGAAAGCGATGATAGCGGACGACGGCCTGCGCGGGATGACTTCGAATCCGTCCATCTTCGAGAAAGCGATCGCTGAAAGTTCGCTGTACGACGATATTTTGAAGTCGCTGGCTGCGCGCAGCGATCTCGACACGAAGGCGCGCTACGAGCAGATTGCGATTCGCGACATTCAAGGGGCTGCCGATGTGCTGCGTCCGGTGTATGACAGCTCGAAGTTTCGCGATGGATACGTCAGCCTGGAGGTTTCTCCGCTGCTGGCGTTGAAAACGCAGGAGACGGTCGACGAAGCCCGGCGTTTGTGGAAGGCCGTGAATCGCGAGAACGTCATGATCAAGATTCCGGGAACGACGGAAGGACTTCCGGCGATTCGCCAGGCGATTGGCGAAGGCATCAACGTGAACGTGACCTTGTTGTTCGCGCAGGAAGTGTACGAGAAGGTCGCGGACGCTCACATCTCCGGACTTGAGGATTTGGCGAAGCGCGGCGGCGATTTGAAGAAGATCGGGGGCGTGGCCAGTTTTTTCATCAGCCGCATTGACACGCTGGTGGATTCGATCCTCAATGACAAACTGAAAACTACTAACGATGCCCAACAGCAGGCATTGCTGAAGAGCCTGCTGGGAAAAGTTGCGATCGCGAATGGAAAGTTGACCTACCAACGCTATCAGCGCATCTTCGCCGGGCCGCGATGGCAGGCTTTGGCGGCGCAGGGAGCACAGACGCAGCGCGTGCTGTGGGCAAGCACGAGTACGAAAAATCCCGCGTATCGCGATGTGATGTACGTTGAGGAACTGATTGGACCGGACACGGTGAACACCATGCCTCCGGCCACGATTGATGCATTCCGCGATCATGGGAAGTTGCGCAACAGCCTTACCGAAGACGTGGCCGGCGCTCAGAATGTGATGGACAATCTGGCGAAAGTTGGAGTCTCGATCAAGGAAGTCACCACGAAACTGACCGATGATGGAGTAAAGCTATTTGCCGATGCCTTCCACAAGTTACTGGCTGCGGTGGAGAAGAGCACTCAGCTCAAAGGAAAAACTGCGTGAGCGGCATGAAGACTTCGCTGCCGGAGAATCTGGCGGCGCCGGTAAAGACCAACCTCGCCGACTGGAAGGCTGGCGGGAAGATGCGGCGCCTTTGGAACCGCGACGCGACACTCTGGACGGGCGAAGATGAGGCCAGCTGGCTGGGGTGGTTGGATATTATCGAGGACCAGATTGCGCATCCGATTCAACTGCGGGGTCTGGCAAAAGAAGTCTGGAGCGCGGGTTACGAAGATATTCTCCTGCTGGGCATGGGAGGGTCGAGTCTTTGTCCGGAAGTTCTGCGCATGACGTTTGGCAAGATTGCGGGCTACCCTGATTTGCATGTGCTTGATTCGACCGACCCGGCGCAGGTGAAGGCGTTCGAAAACAAAATCGATATTGCCCGGACGCTTTTTATTGTTTCCAGTAAGTCTGGCACCACGCTCGAACCCAATATCTTCAAGCAATATTTCTTTGAACGTACGAAGCAGGTGGTGGGCGCGGACAAGGCCGGGAGCCACTTCATTGCGGTCACTGATCCTGGATCGAAAATGCAGCAGGTGGCGGAAACGGATCATTTCCGGCTGGTTTTCTTTGGCCGGCCATCAATTGGCGGGCGCTACTCCGCACTTTCAAACTTTGGCATGGTTCCCGCGGCGGCGATGGGATTGGACACGAAGAAATTCCTCGACCGCTCGCAGGAAATGGCGCGGGCCTGCGGACCTGCCGTGCCCGTCGAAGAAAATCCCGGGGCGATGCTCGGAATTATTCTGGGCACGGCGGCGCGCAACGGCCGCGATAAAGTTACGATCATCACTTCCCCGGACATTTGTGATCTCGGCGCCTGGCTCGAACAGCTGCTAGCCGAGTCTACGGGAAAAGTCGGCAAGGGCATTATCCCGGTGGACCGTGAAGAACTGGGGCCACCGGAGGTGTATGGCGATGATCGTCTGTTTGCCTACGTCCACACTGCGCACGGAATCGACGTGAAGCAGGATGCGAAGCTGGCGGCGCTTGAAAAAGCGGGGCAACCGGTGCTGCGAATCTCGATGGGTGACATCTACGATCTGGGAGCGGAGTTTTTCCGCTGGGAGATTGCTACCGCGGTTGCGGGATCTATCATCGGCATCAACGCATTCAACCAGCCCGATGTGGAAGCCAGCAAGATTGCGACCCGGAACTTAACATCTGCGTACGAGAAGACTGGTTCTCTGCCTGCGGAGACACCAGTGGTTGTAGATGGCGGTATCAAACTGTTCACCGACGAGAAGAATGCCGCGGACCTGGCGAAGGCGGCGGGCGGAGACAAGTCTCTCACCGGATATTTAAAGGCTCATCTGGGCCGCATCCATGCGGGTGATTATTTTGCCCTGCTGGCATTCATTGAGATGGATACCGCACATCAGGAAGTTTTGCAGGCCATACGGCTTGCGGTGCGGGATAAGAAACATGTGGCTACTTGTCTGGGCTTTGGCCCTCGGTTCTTGCATTCGACCGGGCAAGCTTACAAGGGTGGGCCGAATTCCGGAGTGTTCTTGCAGATTACATGTGACGATGCCGTGGACCTGGCGGTACCGGAACAGAAGTACACATTTGGCGTGGTGAAAGCGGCGCAGGCTCGCGGGGATTTTCAGGTGCTGGCGGAGCGCGGGCGGCGTGCGCTGCGGGTGCATCTGCACGATGTGGATGCGGGGTTGGCGACGCTGGCGAGTGCGATGAAAAAAGTTCTGGGATAAAAGTTCTGGGATAATCGTGGCGTCGCTTAAGGAGTGATACATGCAATTGGGAATGGTGGGTCTCGGTAAGATGGGCGCGAATATGACGCGCCGTCTGATGCGCGGCGGACATCAGCTCGTAGTCTCGGATCTGAGCGCGGATGCGGTGAAGCAGCTTGCCGGCGAAGGGGCCGGTGGTTCATCGTCGCTGGAAGACCTGGTCGGCAAACTGAAACCGCCGCGAGCGGCGTGGGTGATGGTGCCGTCGGGCGGCCCCACCGAACAAACTGTCCAGAAACTCGCGCAGTACATGCAAACGGGCGACACCATCATCGACGGCGGCAATTCTTATTTCAAAGACGACGTGCGGCGCGCGGGACAGTTGAAGACCAAAGGCATTCATTACATTGACGTGGGCACCAGCGGCGGTGTCTGGGGCCTCGAGCGCGGTTACTGCATGATGATTGGCGGACCGAAGGAAGCGGTGCAGCGCCTTGATCCCATTTTCAAGACTTTGGCTCCGGGCATCGGCGATATTCCGCGCACTCCGGGCCGGGAAAAACTTGACGGATCGTCTCAAAAAAGCACGGCCGAGCAAGGCTACGTTCATTGCGGTCCCTCGGGTTCGGGCCACTTTGTGAAGATGGTGCATAACGGCATCGAATACGGGATCATGCAGGCTTACGCCGAGGGCTTCGACATTTTTAAGAACGCCACCAGTAAAGACTTACCGGAAGAAATCCGCTACGATCTGAACCTGCCGGACATCGCCGAGGTTTGGCGGCGAGGCAGCGTGATCAGTTCGTGGCTGCTCGACCTCACGGCCATCGCTCTTACGGAGAATCCAACGCTCTCCGAATATGAAGGTTACGTGCAGGATTCCGGCGAAGGGCGCTGGACGATTCAGGCGGCGCTGGAGGAAGCTGTGCCGGCGGATGTTCTGACTGCGGCGTTGTACGTCCGCTTCCGCTCGCGGCAGCAACACACGTTTGCGGAGAAGATGCTTTCTGCCATGCGGCAGAAATTCGGCGGTCACATTGAGGCAGGTGAGCCTCAAAGCAGCCCAAACCAGACTAGCCCCAGGAAGAAGAGCGCGTAACCAGAACGCATTTCAGCGTGAAAATTTGAGGACGTGATTATGGCTCAATTGGTGGAACAGCCCACGATGGCCACACCGCGTGTCGGGAAACAAGGAGATCCTTGCATCATGGTGATCTTCGGCGCCGCCGGCGATCTGACGGCGCGCCTGCTGATTCCAGCGCTGTACAACCTGGCGCGGGCGGACTTGCTCTCGAAGGAATTCGCGGTGCTGGGCGTGGCCCGCAAGCAGTTCTCGGATGAAGATTTCCGCAAGCAGGTCTTCCAGGATGTAAAACAGTACTGCGGCGATTGCATCAACGATGCCACCTGGGAAAGCTTCGTGCGCCGCTTTTATTACTTCGCCGGCGATTTCAACGATGATCAGCTTTATCCTAAGATCAAAGATCGCCTGGCGAAGATCGATCAGGACCACTCCACGCATCAAAACTTTTTCTTTTATATGGCGACGGCTCCGAGTTTCTTCGGGCCCATTGTCGAAAAACTCGCGGCTACGGGATTGTTGGAGCAGAATAACGACCACTGGCGCCGAGTGATCATCGAAAAGCCTTTCGGGCATGACCTGGAGTCGGCGAAAGCGCTCAACCAGCAACTGCTGAAGCTCGCCTCGGAAAACCAGATCTATCGCATCGACCATTATCTGGGCAAAGAGACGGTGCAGAACATCATGGCGTTCCGCTTCGCCAACGGAATTTTCGAGCCCATCTGGAACCGGCGCTACATCGATCACGTACAAATCTCTGTGGCCGAAACCGTGGGCGTGGAAGGGCGCGGGAGCTATTTCGAGCACGCGGGTTCGCTGCGCGATATGGTGCCGAACCACATCATGCAGTTGATCAGCCTGACCGCGATGGAGCCTCCGATTTCGTTTGACGCCAACGCCGTGCGCGATGAACAAGCCAAGATTTTGCATGCTATCCAGCCCATCGATGATGAGGAAGTTCTCAGCCGCGCCGTCCGCGGGCAGTATGGCGAGGGCACCCTGGAAGGAGAACGGGTGGTGGCATACCGCTCCGAACCCGATGTGGCGCCGGATTCGCGGACCGAGACCTTCGTTGCCATGAAGCTGTTGATCGACAATTGGCGCTGGGCCGACGTTCCTTTTTACCTGCGTACCGGTAAGCGGATGCCGGCGCGCAACACTCACATCGTGATCCAGTTCCGCCGGGCTCCGTTTGTGCTGTTCCGCGACACCTCCGTGGAACATCTGATGCCGAACCAATTGGTGCTGCACATCCAGCCGGAAGAAGGCATCTCGCTGCAATTCGCCGCCAAAGTTCCTGGCCCGGTGATGCGGCTGGGCACGGTGGACATGAACTTCGAATATCAGGAATACTTCGGAAAGCAGCCTAGCACCGGCTATGAACGGCTGCTGCATGATTGCATGATCGGCGACCAGACCTTGTTTCAACGAGCGGACATGGTGGAAGCGGGCTGGAGTGTGGTCAATCCGGTGCTCGATTTGTGGAAGGCACTGCCGCCGCGAAACTTTCCGAATTATGCTGCGGGCACGTGGGGACCGAAAGAGGCCGACGAACTGCTCGAGCGCGACGGCCGGCGCTGGAGGAATTTCGAGAGATGATACTGGCCGGAGATATTGGCGGCACTAATGCTCGACTCGCCTATTTTCAGCCCCAGAATGGACACCTCCGGCTGCTTTCAGAGCGCGTTTTTCCCAGCCGTGAATACAGCGAACTGGGTGAGATTGTTTCGAAGTTCCTTTCCGACTCTGCGACGCGGCCTGAGGCTGCTTGTTTCGGCATCGCAGGGCCCGTACACAATGGACGCGTTGAAGTTTCGAACCTTCCCTGGGTCATCGACCAATCCCGTCTGGCAAAACAGATTCAGCTGCCCGCCACTTTGCTGATCAATGATCTCGAAGCCAATGCGTGGGGAATTGGGGCCCTCAGCGCGCAGGATCTGGTTTCGCTGAACCAGGTAGTTCCGTCGGATGGCAATCAGGCGGTGATCGCGCCCGGAACCGGCCTGGGCGAGGCCGGGTTGTTCTGGAACGGCAGCCAGCATCAGGTGTTTGCCTGCGAGGGCGGACACGTGGATTTCGCGCCCCAGGGCGAGCTGCAGATTGAACTCTTGAGGTTTCTGGCTCGGCGTTACGGGCATGTCAGCTACGAACGCGTACTGTCGGGACCGGGCCTGGTCAACGTTTATGAATTTCTTCGCGACAGGGGATGTGCAGACGAGCCAGCCGGATTTGCCGCGCAACTTTCTCAGGGAGATGCTGCGGCGGTGATTTCGCAGGCAGGCTTGAACGGCACGAATCCGTTGGCTGAACAGGCACTGGATCTGTGGGTTTCGGTTTACGGTGCGGAAGCAGGCAATCTGGCGCTCAAGACCATGGCCATCGGCGGCATCTTTCTGGGAGGCGGAATCTCGCCGAAGATTCTTCCCAAACTTACGACACCGTTGTTTATGAATGCGTTTCTGGAAAAAGGCAGACTGCGCACCCTTCTCGAAAGCATTCCCGTGCAAGTCATCACCAACGACAAAGCCGGTTTGCTGGGAGCGGCGAGGTGTGCGGCCACGAAATCCAGCAACGGCCGGGTGGGCGTGCTGTGAGTGCTCTGGTCGAGCTGCGCCGGCTGACGACCCCGCAGGATCTGTTTCAGGCGGCCGCGGAGGAAGTGCTGCGCGCCGCTACTCATGCGGTCGCCGAGCGTGGGCGCTTCACCATCGCGCTTTCCGGCGGATCGACGCCCAAGAACATGTACACCCTGATTGCAGCCAACGCCGACGCCACTTTGCCCTGGGATCGAATGTTCTTCTTTTTTGGCGATGAACGCCATGTGCCTCCGGACGATCCGGAGAGCAACTATCGCATGGCTAACGAATCTCTTCTGGCAAAGGTTCCCGTTCCGCCAGCCAACATCTTTCGCATACCGGCAGAGAATCCGGATGCCGACGCTGCGGCGGCGATTTATGAAGAGACTCTGCGAAAATTCTTCGCGTCGGCTCCCGGCGAATTTCCCCGCTTCGATCTGATCCTGCTGGGGATTGGCCCGGACGGACATACTGCGTCCTTATTTCCTGAGACCGCGGCGTTGCAGGAGAAAACGCGGCTGGTAGTAGCGAACTGGGTGGAAAAGCTAAACACCAGCCGGATTACTTTGACCCTGCCGGTGCTCAACCACGCCCGCTGTGTTGCCTTCCTGGTGAGTGGAATTGACAAGGCAGCAGCGCTACATGAAGTTCTCGAAGGCAAGGCCCCGGGAGAGAAGTATCCCTCGAAGCTGGTGCAGCCGAGTGAGGGCAAGCTGATCTGGTTTGTGGATCGGGCGGCAGCCAGCCAACTGTCAGCTGCGGCATAAAAGGACTTGCAAAGCGGGGTGGGTAATTATCCGCGCCAACCGCAGATTTCCTTCAGCCCCTTGCCTCTCGCGTGTTCGAAAAGACGCACGAAATGGCGGGAGTGTTCGAACTCGTGGATATCGGCCCAGACTTCTGCCTGCCAGGCTTTATCGTGAGCCGCGGAGTCGCCGCAGGTGGCGCAGCGGGTGTGCAAGCTGACCGAAGTTGGTTCCGGCAAAATCGCGCCCGGCAGTTCGATGAAGATGCAGCGGACTTCCTGAATCTCCTCGTGTTCGTCGAGCATGTGTTCGTAGCGAAGCAGGTAACTGAAGCCCAGCTTGCGGGCTTCCGCTTCGGCTTCGGCGCGCGTGTGGAACGGGCCATACTCCGCCCGCAACTGCTCGGTCGAGTCGCAAGCCATCCAGAAGGTTTCTTTGTAGTCCATTCCCGCCCCGCCCAGGGATTGCGGAGCTGGCTCTCGGCTGCTGGCGAGCCCGCTCGATTGGGTCAGGACGACCAGTGCAATTTGCAGGCCGACTGCAAATAAGACGAAGTTGGTGTTTTTTCAATGTCTTGCCGATCGTCGACATGGCAGCTTGACGGTGAGAGTGCAAACCTTTTGCAGCAGATGTACCGCTGCGCAGCCCAGCCCGCAGGAACTCGCACTGTTTCAAACTCCGCTTCACCCTTAGCTGGCGGCGGCGCGGCCCGGCGCGAAGACTGGCCGTTCCGCTTCCTCCAGCCAATTCCTGCCGCCGTGGCTGGCTACATACATGGCCAACTCGAGCCGGCTCCAGACACCCAGTTTATCGAAGGTGCTGCGCAGGTGATTCTTGATGACCTGCTCCGATGTGCCCATCAGCTTGCCGATTTCACGATTGGTGAGCCCCTCCCAAACCAACGTGGCCACCTGAGTTTCCTTGGGGGTCAAACGCTCGCGGGGCGTCATGGCTTCACCTCGGCCCTTTCGAATGCGGCTGTAGCCAGGCGCACGCGCTTGCGGCCATCCCGAATTCCGGCCCGCAGAAAGAGCGTGCGCAAGTGTTGCTTGACCGTGCGCGGGCTGATGCTCAACTGGCCGGCGATTTCCTTGTTGCTGCAACCCTGGACCAGCAAGTCCAGGACTTGCTGATCCCGCGGCGTAACTTTCATTCGTTCCAGATCCATCACGTTGGTTCTCCTGCGGTGCCCGCGTTTCTGGTTCCTTCTGGCTGCGACCCGCACTTTCGGTTAAGCACATCCTTCGCCAAACCTTCTCCTGGGCAGCAGGCACAGTTTAAGCCCAGTAATGGCTTGGACTTAGCGCGAGGAGTCAGAGCTTTATCGTGGCCTGAAGAAAGATGGCGTGCGCCGAGGCGGTTCCAAATCGGGAGGAAGACAGCAGCACAGATGGCTCGAGAGCCGCCGTGGGCGTGCTGGCTGAGTTCGGTTTGAACTCAGTTTCGCTGCATAGCTCGGCCACCCGTAGCGAAACGTTTGGTCGAAATCAGCCTTTCCCCTCAGACTTTTGGGCATGTCCTCAACCGATGCGCGGCTCGCCAGACGGGCTACCAGAAGTTCCAGGCTCCAGGCTTACGGCGAGAAAATATATATGTTCCAAAATGGAATCGGGTGGCGGCACGGTTGTTCGTTTTGATTCTCGCCGGCGAACCCACATCAGGTTTTGCACAGGACTCCCGGGGGTGAGTTTGAATGTCGAGCCTGGAAGTCGGCACTCAGCTCGACGGGGATGGGACGACCGATGTTCTCGACGGAGCTTGCTGCAACCAAGTGTGCATGATCTTGCACCTTACCGGAGTAACCTTTCAAGTCGTCTTTGGCAGAGGCGGAGCGGGGCGGGGGCTTCTGCGCACTTCGCGTCCCTAGCGCCTTGAATTCAGTATAGTTGCCGGCGTCGCCGTTGACGCGCCATCGCTGGACTGTCGATCTTGCCTACGGGGGCAGCCGGACCTCAACTTTATACCTTAGGTTCTTTGGCGCGGGAATTGCACTAGAATGGATGTGGTCTCCGGATGGAAGGAGTCCGCTTCCCCGAGCTGGCCACGAGGGCCGCGCAGAAAACATCGTGACCGATCAAGAAAAAAAACCAGTTCTCGACGAGCAGGCCTTTGAAAAGCTGCTGGAAGCGGCCTATGTGCTGCAAGAGCACAACGGCCGAATGCGGGAAATGGAAGAAAAAATGGAGTCGCAGAGTGCGCGGCTCCGCGAGCAAGAAGTGGCGAGTCAAGCTCCGCCACCTCCGCCGCCTGCGAACGAGACCAAGCCGGAAGAGACTTCGCGAACGAACGGCGACTACACGCTCACTCTGGCCGAGATTGTCGAGGCTCAGCGCCAGATTCAGATGCGGCATCTCGAACTGGATAAGGCGATGGCGGTGGTGGCCGAGAGAGTGGCGCGAATTACAAGCGCGAGCGGAGCGGCGATAGCAATCCTGGAAGGAAGCACGGTCCGTTATCGGGCCGGAGCCGGCGCCCCGGCTTTGCCGGTGGGAAGCGAAGAGCCGCTGAATACGGCGGTTTGCGCCGCCAGCCTGCGTACCGGACAAGTGATTCGCAGCGAGGATGTGAATCTTGAGTTTCTGTTCGACCCAGAACCCTGCCGACAGCGAGGCATCTTGTCGCTGGTAGTGGTGCCCGTCTACCGGGAAGACGAAATTATTGGAGCGCTGGAACTCTATTTCGACCGGGTGCGCGGCTTTGCCGAACAGGACATCCACACCTGCCAGCTGATGGCCGGATTGGTGACTGAAGCGATTGGCCGCGATGCCGAGTTGGCACTAAAGAAGTCGATGGCCGCGGAACGATCCACCATGCTGGCGGCGATCGAAAGGCTGCAACCAAATCTGGCGGCCTGGGCCGAGGATCAAGCTACCACGACGGCCGGCCCGAGTGCGGGGGCCGCAAGCGCGGCTGCGGCGGCGAAATCGCCGTGCTGGAAATGTGGCAGTAAGCTGCCGGACCAGGAACAGTTTTGCGGCAAGTGCGGGGCACCGCGCACGCGCGACGGCGGAGCATCGAGCATGCAAAGCCAGTTGGCCTCGGCGTGGCAGGTGCACCAGCCCGGCCACGATCCCTTCGCGCTGCATGAGCCCGGGCATGAACCCCGGGCTGACGCGGTGCTTCAGGAAGAGAACGCCGCCTATGAGATCCCTCAGCTGTTCTCGCTGCCCGAGATTGAGGAGAACGACACGCTCTCCTCACAGTCATTGGCGGCGAGCGCTGAGAGGGACGCCCTTTCTCTTTCACCCGAGCAACTGCCTGGCGAAAACGACGAAAACGAAAATGAAGTCCCATCCCCGTCAACTGCGATAGTAAAACATCCCGACGCTGTTGTCTGGAGTTCGGCAGCGCGGGCTCGGGAGTTTCTGGAATCGCTGTCCGCCACTAGAACTCCGACGGCTCTAGCTCGCTTCTGGCGTTCCCGCCGCGGCGATTTTTATCTCGCCATCGCGGTCATTCTGGTCTTGGTTGTGATCCGCTGGGGAATCTGGTCGAACCACTCGGTGGGGGCCACGGGCCATGGCACCACGATTTCAGGGAGTGCGAACCGGGGCAAGCAGCCCGCTCCCGATGCAGATCTCTCTATGTTCGATAAGCTCCTGATCAGTCTGGGGCTGGCGGAAGCTCCCGATGCTCCGGAAAATAAGGGAAATCCCTATGTTCAGGTTTGGGTCGACCTGCAGACTGCGCTGTATTACTGTCCCGGTTCTGATCTTTACGAGAAGACGCCGAAGGGCAAGCTCACCACCCAGCGCGACGCAGAGCTCGATCAATTCGAACCTGCCAATCGCAGGCCCTGTGAGTGACTTCGCCGCGGGTCTAGCCAGAGTCAAGACGGATTCTGCGCTGCAGGATTACGCACTATATTTCGCACTACGAGATTTGACAACCTTTCTTTCCGGTAGTGCAATCATAAGTACCGCCCCTTCTCCGGAGAATGCCGGTGCCTGACCGCGCAGATAAGTTTGACGCAGACACACTGAATCCACTTCTGAATCCACTGCTGGCGTCGCACATGGGGCGATGGGCTGAAGTGTATTTCACCAACCCGCCGGAGAAGCGCGAACAAGCGGTTTCTGAGTTGCTTCGCGAACTGGAACAGGTTGCGGTTCCGGCGACTGCTTCGGTTCAAGCCGGCGCCGGCGCGAACACGAAAGAAGGCGCGGAGACGGCAGACTCGTTGCACTCGTCCGGCTCGACTTCGGAGGTTGTTTACACTTGCGGTGTATGCGGGTACAAGAATTCAGACGGGCATAGTTTTTGCGGGATGTGCGGCGCGCCCTTGCAGGTCGTGCCCGAGGCCGATATATCGCAAGAAGCGCCGCGAGTCGAGGAAGCCGCGCCGATCCCTGGCCCGAGTTGGTATGCACGTTCTCTCGACCGCAACTCCGCGGAGGGGACAAGTGAGCCGGCTGCGAACTCGAATGCAGCGCCTGAGCCCCGCGAAGCTCTGGAAGCGATCTGGCAGCAGATGGAAAAGGAAAAAGAACTTCCGGATCGCGGTGTGGAACCCGAACCTCCTCCCCATCACTACCGGCTCTACATCGGCGCGGTGCTGGTAGTTATTCTCGCAGCATTCGGCTTCGGGGTCTGGCGTGGAAGCGAGGCCCGCTCCGGCGCCAGCGCTTCGTCATCGACAGCCGCAATCCCAGATCCGCAACCAGCGCCTATTCGCTCCAAACAGCCGGCCGGAGCAACAGCGAGTGCTTCGCCCGCCAGCACTGAACCTGCTCCGCCGGTTCAAAAACAAGAACAAGCGCCTGCAAGTTCCCGAGAAGCTCAAGCAGATGACTCCGAGGTTGCGCCCCAGACAGCGCCGGCACCAGCGAGTTCCTCCGCCGTGCCCGCTGGCGCCGTTGCAGCTGGGCAAAATGGCGCGGGGGAGTTGGCCATCGCAGAGCAATATTTGAACGGCACCTCGGGCATGACACGCGATAGCGGACAAGCGGCACAGTGGTTATGGAAGGCGGTGGGTAAGAAGAACGTGGAGGCAACGCTGGCGCTGTCTGACTTGTACCTTCGGGGAGACGGCGTGCCGAAGAGCTGCGACCAGGCGCGTTTGCTGCTGGATGCGGCGGCACGCAAAGGCGCGCCCGCCGCCGCCGAACGACTGCGCGAGCTGGAAGCCTCAAATTGTGAATAAAAGCCGGGCCGTATGGAATTACACAGCCCGGAAACGCTTTCTACCTCGACTCGACGCGGGCCGTTCCGCTGCTCAGGCCGTAAGCTGCCGGTCGTTCCGGCGCGACTCATACCAGAGCGCGAGTTCCACCCGGTTCCACAGTCCGAGCTTGTCATAGATCACGCGGAGATAATTCTTGACTACGTGTTCCGTGGTGCCGATGACGTGGGCGACCTCGTGGTTCTTCAGGCCCTGGGCGACAAGTTCGATGACGCGGTTTTCTCGTTCACTGGGGGTACGGCTTCCATAGCGTTCGTTTGTAAACACAATTGCCTCCGGTATAACAGGGTTGCGAGTTTCACTCGCTTGATACCGCCGTTGATTCCAAAACGAAGAAACAGCCGGTTGAAATGAGCCTTCACGGTTCGGCGCGCCATCTTGAGCTGGCTGGCAATCTCGGCGTTGTCACAACCTTGGAGAAGCAATTCGACAATCTGCTGCTCTCTCGGTCCAAGCCGAACGGACTGCTCCGTCATCTCTACCCCCTGGGTTTGGTTCGCCAACACGCTAAGACCTTGGTGGAGCTGGGACGTTTCCATGTTGCGTAGCATCCACAATGCCACTTTGAGACGAAATTGGCTGTGACCGGAGAACATCCATTTCCACAGGCACTTGCAGAGATTGCCGTGGGGTTCCGGAAGCGGGAATTAGGCCCCCGCAGGTGGCCAAAAACACCTCGCCCGGGTTGTCGAGGAGCGTGTGCCGCTGCCGGGAAAGGTGCGTAAAATCAGCCCTAATTCGGTCCTGGCTGGTGCGCCGGTAGAAGGGAGTCAGCGCCACGGTGCGTCGCGTCGCATCCCATCGGTTCGGCACCAGAAGCCACGCTGAGAGGCGGAAGATTTTTCTTACTGGCTGCGAAACTCGGTCAATAGGGTCGGAATACTAGGGTGAATACCCTATGTGGAAAGTTCCAGACCGGCGCCGGAGCCTTGAACAATTTACATGACGGACGTAGCGGGGGGCGCACTTCGAATCCAGTGCAGGTTTGTGGCCAATATTTCAAAGTCTTGAAACTTCAGAGTGCTGAGGACTGAACCGGCAAACTGCTCTACACTGTTGCCGATGCCATACTGCTCTAACAGATCGCGTAAACACATCGAGTAAATAATGAGACCTTCTCGAGCGCGTACTCCAGCTGCCGGCTTCGCCGGGGCGCGCCCCCGGCGAAGATCCTCCGCCGCTGAAGCAATCGCTTCGGAGGTCTGCCGATGATCAGGCTTCTGAGCGTGGTGGGCGCGCGCCCCAACTTCATGAAAATCGCGCCCATCGTTCATGAGTTGAAGCTCCACGAGTTAAGGCTCGACGAGTTAAAGCTCGACGAGTTGAAGAATGCTGAGTTGAAGAAGTCTCCCGCGATCGAACACTGCCTGGTGCACTCCGGGCAACACTACGACGAACTGCTCTCCGGGAACTTCTTCACGGATCTGGGACTGCCGCGGCCGGATGTGAATCTGGAGGCTGGTTCGGGCAGCCACGCCGTGCAGACCGCCGAGATCATGAAGCGCCTCGAACCCGTGCTGCTGGACTACAAGCCGCAAATGGTTCTGGTGGTGGGCGATGTGAACTCTACCATCGCTGCCGCTCTTACCGCCGTCAAACTCGAAATCGGCGTGGCTCACATTGAAGCCGGATTGCGCAGCTTCGATATGACCATGCCCGAGGAGATTAACCGCAAGCTCACCGACGCGATCTCAAGCCTGCTGTTCGTGACCGAGCAGAGTGGTGTGGAGAATCTAAAGCGTGAAGGCGTGGCCGCGGAGAAAATCTTTCTGGTGGGTAATGTCATGATCGACAGCCTGCTGCGGTACCGCGAGATGGCCGCAAAGTCGCCGCTTCTCGACCGGCTGGGCATGCGGCAAAATGGAGCGGGCTGCCGAGCCTACGGAGTGCTCACGCTGCATCGGCCCTCTAACGTCGACGACGCTCGGACGCTGCAAGGAATTCTCAGCGCAGTAAGCGCGCTCGCAGGCGAGCTCCCCGTTTTCTTTCCCATGCATCCGCGCACTCGGAAGAACATCGAGAGTTTTGGTTTGCAGCGGTATCTGGCGAGTTCAGCGGGGCGAAACGATTCTGGCATTGTGCCGCTCGATCCGCTCGGGTACCTCGACTTCCTTTCGATGAACGACCGGGCGCGCATTGTGCTAACTGATTCCGGCGGAGTGCAGGAAGAAACCACCGTCCTCGGCGTTCCCTGCCTTACGCTGCGCGAGAACACGGAGCGGCCGGCGACGGTCGAGCATGGATCGAATCAGGTGGTGGGAGTGGATTCGGATCGCATTCTGCAGGCGGCTCGATCCATCCTGCAGGAGCCCGCGCGCCGGTTCGAGCGTCCTCCACTTTGGGATGGGAGAGCGGCTTCGAGGATCGTAGCGATTCTCTGCGAACATCTTCAGCGCGAAAATCACGCTTAGGGCAATAGTGGGTTCGCAGACGCTACTTTAACGCCGACTGTGACGCCTGCACCGCGCAGCCACCGGTGCCCCCGGATGTTGTACATGTCTGATTCCCGAGAGTGGTGAAGTAAACTTGCGAAGCCCCCGCCTGCGTTCCCGTGGCCACGGTGTTGTCGACGATAATTCCGCTGGCGCCGCCGGTCACGGCCAAAGCAGCGGTTGGGGGCGGACCCACGTTCGTCCATGTCACCGTACCGTCAGTTGTGGTCCCTCCCACCACCGGGTTGAATGTCGGAATCGTGCCTCCGGAAATGTCCCCGGTGCTGCTTGTCACCAACTCGATATTGCCGTTGGGGTCAAGGATTTCCGAGCCCTTGGGGTAGTGATGAGTTTTCACCCATGCGGCCGGAGCTACGGCGGATGAGGGTCCCAGATCTAGCCACTGGATGGCGCCGTCTGTCGTGGAACCGCCCGTGGTTATGCTCCAAAACGGCGCGCTCATGCCCGAAGCGCCGGTGGAAGCAACCACAAATTCGATGTGGAAGTTGCTGTCCAGAATCTCCTGGCCGACTGCGTACCCATGCGTCGGCAACCACGGTGTGTCCTTGAAATTAAAGATGCATCCGCCAGAGGCACATGCCGTCGACATGCCGCCGGTTCCCGCGCTTGCGAAGATCCACTCCGTCGCGCCACCTGAGGCGGCGGGGACATTGGCGTTCATGACGTCGGTCACGGGGGAGCAGGGCGTGGTAGTGCTCGAAAGCACTGGCCCTGCGTTGACCGTACCAAGCACGCCGCCTTGAATGGCAACTTGGTAGATAGCCGGAGGGCCGCCCGTGTTTCCACAAACGTAAAGGTGTCCCGTGGCGTTCGCTGAGTTTTTGTAGCTGCTGTCGAAACCGCCGATGAACATAGGCTCTGGCGCTGTAGGTTCAATCGAGCTGTTTCCGACTACAGCCTCCAATCCGGTGTCGCCCGCGCCAAAGCTGGCGGGGACTTGGTAAACGGCGCTACAGTCAGCCCCGCCCGTGCAAAGCCCGCTGCCATCGCTCGTAGCGAATACGTACACCAGTTCAGCGGTGAAATCGAGGATTGGGCCGTCTACGATTCCGGGTCCGGCGGGAGTATCGAAAGCGACGGAATAATCCAGCCCCGCGGACTGAGTTACGGCCGCGGTCAGGGAATTCACGGCATACAAGAACCCACCTGCGTCCGCGACATATACGTTTCCCGACACAGAATCGTAAACCGGGCTGGTGAGAGCGGTGGGCGCGCCGGGATTCACCTGAACTGGCCAAACTCCTCCCACTTCGGCAGGAGGGCCGTTGAATACGGGATTGAACTTATGGAGATAGCCGGAGTCGTCTCCCACAAACGCAGTGTCGCTGGGGTAGTCAACAAAGATGGAGGAGTTGGTGTCGCTAGGGAACACGCCTGCGTCGTTGAGGTGCAACTCTGCCCTGCAAGGCGCGTGGCAGCTAGTATACGGGCCGTGACGGCCGACCGGATCTGGGCTGGCAACGGCCTCAGTAGCTGAAGGGACCCATTTCAGAAGGACGAAGACTGCCTCCCCCGCCTCTTCCTGCACAAAAGCAAGTTGCGTACCGTCGAGCGAGAACACGGGAGAACTCTGAATCGTGTTACCGTCGCCGATATAGTAGGCCCAATAGACCGAAGGGACCGTGCCGCCGCAGCCTGAGTAGAGATTGCTGTAGGCCACAATGCTGGCTTGAGTGGCCGAGCCGGCAAGGCCTGTAGGGTAGACCACGAAATCGCTACCGCAACTGGCAGTTGTGGTGGTTAACGAGTACTTCGCGGGGTAATTCAGGGCGCCCATTGTCGCGCCAGTGCCCAGATCCTCCGACCAGAGTCCTACATTATTGCTGGCGCCGTGGGTGTGGCGCTGCAACTCGGGAGCAAGGACTGGACTAATCTCTGCCTCGGGCGCAGATGGCGACTGGCGACGGATCTGCTGCCAATAGCGAGGATCCTGTTCTACGCGCATGGCCTGCTCCGCAGTAGCGGGTTTGGAAAAGACAACATGGTGATAACTCCAGTCGTCGATCGCGGGCGCGGCTGCTGCGGAGTCCCGGGACGCCTGTCCCATTGAAGCTGGAGACAAGGTTAGCGCCCCGAGAATTGAGATGCCCAACCACAGGAAAACTTGCTGGTGTGTTCTCATTGTTCTCCCTGCTCTTGAGGGCTGGGGCAACACGCCGAACCGCAGCGGTTGACGCCAAACCCCCGGCCTGTCTGCACCTGGACTTTTCCCTGGATATTGAAAAATCATCATACACCCGCGTGTTTTAAGGAAAGCTCAAAAATTTAGACGCGAGGAGGATGGATTTCCACAGACATTTCCACTCGCAAGGCCGCCGATGGCGCGGCTGGAGAAGCAACCAGGACTTGCATCTGCAATTGAATTACACTACTTCAACTACGCATCACCAGGACACGAACGACGACGGCACGAACGGTTCAACCGAATGAGACTTTCCGTGGTCATGCCGGTGTACAACGAACGCGCCACGCTAGGGCAGGTGGTGGCGAGGGTGCTTGCTGTTCAGCTGAACATCGAATTGATTTGCGTCGACGACGGATCGACGGACGGCTCACGCGAGATTCTCGCGCAACTGCAGGCGGAGTATCCGCAGATTCGAACCCTGCTTCAGCCGAAAAATATAGGGAAAGGTGCGGCGCTGCACCGCGGTATCAAGGAAGCTACGGGAGACTTCGTCATCATTCAGGACGCCGACCTCGAGTACGATCCGGCGGAGTACATGGTGATGCTGGAGCCTCTGATCGAGGGTCAGGCAGACGTTGTCTACGGCTCGCGCTTTCTTTCTGCCCGTCCGCATCGCGTGCTTTACTTCTGGCATTCGGTCGGCAACTGGATTCTTACCCTGCTCTCGAACGCACTCACCGACATCAACCTCAGCGACATGGAGACTTGCTACAAAGCCTTCCGGCGTGAGGTTATCCAATCCATCCCTCTGGAAGAAAAGCGTTTCGGATTCGAGCCTGAAATCACGGTGAAGATCGCCAAGCGGAAGCTGCGCATCTACGAAGTCGGCATCAGCTACTGGGGTCGCACTTATGAAGAGGGCAAGAAGATTCAGTGGAAGGATGGAGTGCGCGCCCTCTGGTGCCTGGTGAAGTACTGCATCACCGAACCCGCACTGGCACGCCAGCAAGCCCTATCCCCCGGCACGATCCCGCTCCCGGCTCGCGCCCCGCAGGGCAAGGATGAGTAACTGTTGAGCTGGGCGTGATGGGCCGGACCTGATAAGCCAGATCATGAGCCAGACCAGATGAGCCAGATCAAGAACATCACCGAGTCGGGCTTGCAGGTCGAGTCGCCTCTCTCCCTATCCGAAGACGAAGTGCAACTCTGGCGAGTCGACCTGGGGGCCGTGGGGGCCGACGAATCCCGTTGGCAACGAGTGCTCTCCGACGATGAAGCAGCGCGCGCCGCGCGCTTTCACTTTGCGCGCGACCGTCAGCGCTACGTCGCCGCGCGCGCGCTTTTGAGGACAATTCTGGCCAGCTACCTGGAAACCGATGCCGGCAGCTTGCGCTTTTCCTATTCGAAGAAAGAAAAACCCTCTCTGGGATCGGCACACGCGGGCAGCGATATCAGATTCAACGTAACGCATTCCGGCGGAGTCGCGCTGTTGGCTTTCACCCGCCGGCGCGAGATCGGCGTGGATGTGGAACAGGTTCGCCGCGATTTCGATGCGAGCGCGATCGCCCGGCGATACTTTTCCACGCAGGAACAGAATCAGCTTGCCGACATACCCCCAGAGGAAAAGGTTGAGGCCTTTTTCCGCTGCTGGACGCGGAAAGAGGCGTATATCAAGGCGACTGGAGACGGCTTATCGCTTCCTCTCAGCCAATTTGATGTGTCGCTTGCATCCCTGGACAAGAACGCGCTGCTTGCGACCCGGCCCGATGGGTCAGAAGCAGGTAATTGGCTTCTGCAGGAAGTGCCCGCCGGAACCGGCTACGTCGCCGCGGTCTGCGTGCGAGGCCGGGATTGGAAGCTCAATGATTGGTCGTCAGAGTCGCGCGATATGATGCCATAGCGTGGATTCAAGAAGATTCCGCACGGTTCGCAAAGCAATCCGTTCCGCCTGGAACGGAATTTGCGTTAGCCATTGTCGCAATTCTTTTCACACACAGGGGTGGGGCAGAATTTCGCCTGGCGGACGCGCCCGAAAAGCGCTTTTTTTCAGTCATTTACGGGAATAGTGCCGAGCCCTGAAGGGCGGAGAATTGCTGCACTGTTTAGTTATTCATGAAGCGTGAATCGAGATTCCCGTAGCGCTCAGAAGTGTTAGTCTGTCAGATAACCAGTCTGGGTTCTCCTCCCTTTAAGGATCCGCAAGGCGGTTGCGCGTGGCTCCGATGAAGTCTGGGAAGGAATCCAGTCAAATACAATAAACGTAGTAGACAAGACAAGAATTCCAGGAGGCTTAAGACTTGACCGCAGCGACCAGCCATCTCATCCCGCCCCACGGCGGAGAACTCATTCAACTCATCGCCCAGCCCGAGAGAATCGCGGAACTGAAGTCCCATTCAAAAGAGTGGCCCTCGTGGGACCTGACCGCCCGCCAGCTTTGTGATCTTGAATTGCTTCTGACCGGCGGATTTTCTCCGCTGCGTGGCTTCATGACCCGTGCCGATTACGAAGGGGTCTGCCACAACATGCGCCTGGCTAACGGAACGCTGTGGCCCATGCCCGTGACTCTGGACGTGACCGAGGAATTTGCCAAGAAGCTGACTCCCGGAACCAGCAAAGTTGCGCTGCGCGATCCCGAAGGCGTGATGCTGGCGGTGTTGAACGTGGAAGAGGTCTGGCAGCCCGACCGCAAGGCAGAAGCTCACGCGGTTTTCGGGAGCACCAGCGCCGCCCATCCCGGCGCTGACTACGCCATGAACAAGGCGAATCCCTGGTACGTGGGAGGAACTCTAGAGGGAACCCAGGCCCCGTCACACTATGATTTTCGCAATTTGCGTTTGACTCCGGCCGAGGTGCGAGCCGAGCTTGCCCGCGTGGGCTGGCGTCGAGTCGTCGCCTTCCAGACGCGCAATCCCATGCACCGCGCTCACGTCGAACTTGCGTTTCGGGCTGCCAAGCAAGTCGAGGCGAGCCTGCTGATTCATCCCGTCGTGGGCATGACCAAGCCGGGCGATGTGGATTACTACACCCGGGTGCGTTGCTACCAGCTTTTGCTCTCCAAGTTTCCGCAATCTACGGCGAAACTTTCGTTGTTGCCGCTCGCCATGCGCATGGGCGGACCACGCGAGGCCATCTGGCATGCGCTGATTCGCAAGAATCACGGCTGCTCTCACTTCATTGTCGGCCGAGATCACGCCGGACCGGGCAAAGATACCAACGGCAAGCCTTTCTACGGCCCCTACGAAGCGCAGGAAGTCTTCAAGAAACACCAAGCCGACATCGGCGTGACCATGGTGCCTTTCAACATGATGGTCTACCTCGAGGGTCAGGACAAATATGTTCCCGACGATGAAGTTAAGAACGGAGACCGCGTACTCAACATTTCGGGCACCGAATTGCGTCAGCGCCTGAACGAAGGCCGCGAGATTCCCGCCTGGTTCACCTATCCCGAAGTTGTGTCTGAATTGCGCCGCAGCTTCCCGCCCCGGCACAAGCAAGGCGTGACCATCTTCTTCACCGGACTTTCGGGTTCCGGTAAATCGACCATCGCCAATGTACTGATGACGAAGTTCCTCGAAACCGGCGGGCGTCCAGTAACGCTGCTCGATGGCGACCTGGTGCGCAAGCATCTGTCTTCTGAACTCGGCTTCTCGAAAGAGCACCGCGACATCAACATCCGGCGCATCGGCTACGTCGCCTCGGAAATCACCAAGAACGGCGGTATCGCCATTTGTGCGCCCATCGCGCCTTATGACGCAACCCGCAAGCACGTCCGGCAGATGATTGAGCCCTACGGAGGGTTCATTCTGGTGCACATTGCGACCTCGGTGGAGGTCTGCGAACAACGCGATCGCAAGGGCCTGTACGCCAAGGCGCGCGCGGGGATTCTCAAAGAGTTCACCGGCATCTCCGATCCCTACGAAGTTCCAACCGATGCCGAAGTCGTCATCAACACGGGCGACTTGTCGGCGGAGGAAGCAGCGCAAGAAATCATCCTGCATCTCGAAAGGGAAGGTTTTATCGGAACCGCCGCGGAATCGATTTAGTTCGCTCGGTACCGCCATGACTAGTAAACGCGATCTACGAAAGATGGATCTACGCACATGGATTTGCTGATCAAGAGCTTGGTGGGTTTTGGAGTCGGGGCCCTCATCGGAATGACGGGAGTGGGAGGTGGCGTTTTGTTGCTTCCGATCCTCATTTTCGGGTTGGGTGTGCCGCCCTTGCTGGCCGTGGGCTCCGACGCGCTTTTCAACTTTGTCACCAAGATCGGCGCCAGCGCGGTCCACCTGCGCCGAGGCACCGTGCGGCTGAAGGTAGTCGTGGCGCTGGCCATCGGCAGCGCGCCGGGTTCTTATTTTGGAGTAAGCTTTCTGGTTCACTTGCGAAACACCTACGGCAATTGGGTCAACCACTTCATCACGGTTGCGGTAGGAGTTTTGCTGATTTGCATTCCAACCTTCCTGTTCTTCCAGAAAAAAATTGAAGATCGGGCTGCGGCACAACCGCCGACCATGAAGTCGTTTGCCTGGATGTCGCTTATCGGCCTGGTAGCAGGCTTTCTGGTGGGCATCACCTCAGTCGGCTCCGGCAGCATCGTTATGATGATGCTTCTGCTGTTCTACAGCTTTCAGCCGAAAGTGATGGTCGGTACTGATATTGTTCACGCCCTCATCCTCACCGGCGTAACCAGCCTTCTCCATTTTCGGATGCACAATATTGACCTCCATCTGGTGGGAGCGCTCGTAATCGGCTCGATTCCAGGAGGACTGTTCGGTTCTTACATCAGCACGCGGGTCCCGGTTCCGTGGCTGCGCCGCATTCTTTGCGCAGTGTTGTTGGCGACGGGCGCGCGCATGTTAATGGCTTAATCAGACCATGGATTCAAATTCACACGCACAAATATTGGAGCGCATTCACTCCGCGCTGGAAGCTTCTCGCAAAGTTTTTGCCCGCTTCACGCCGGGTGCCATTGAGACGGAATACAAGGTCGGGCACGATCCCGTCACCGAAGCGGATCGCGCCTTGGACGCCGTTCTGCGCAAGGAACTGCTGCGCAGCGGAGAAGGCTGGCTCTCGGAAGAAAGTGTGGACGATCCCATCCGGCTGCAGCGCTCTCGGGTCTGGGTGGTTGATCCCCTCGATGGCACGCGCGAGTTTGTGCAAGGCATCCCCGAGTTCTGCGTCTCCATTGGATTTGTCGAGAACGGGCGCCCGGTTGCCGGAGGAATTTGCAATCCTGCCACGAATGAGATTTTCCTCGGGTCGATCGAATCGGGGGTCACTTATAACGGCAAACCTGCGCAACCGAGCCAACGCAAAACTCTGGACGGCGCTCTGATTCTTGCCAGCCGCAGCGAGGTGAAGCGCGGGGAATGGAAGGCGTTCGAGAATTCCGGTTTCAAGATTCGCCCCATGGGTTCGGTCGCCTACAAGCTCGCCTTGGTTTCCGCAGGCCTGGCGGACGTTACCTTCACTCTGACGCCGAAGAACGAATGGGACGTGGTAGCCGGCGCGGCCCTGGTGCAGAGCGCCGGCGGCTTTGTGAGCACGCTGGAGAAAACCAACCTGATCGCCAACCGCCGCGACCCGCTGCTGTCAGGCCTTCTGGCCAGCGGACCGTTCCTGAAGGACAAGCTGCTTTCTCTAGTGGAGCCGCATATCGGGCTGGCCCCGTCGTCGATTGAAAAGTAAGTCCACTCCCGTCAAAACTTTCTCTTGCTCCCAACCAACATCAATGTTATTTCTGTCTCTCTTTAATTTTCAAATGAGACACCTGATACGGAATCGAGCACCTGGCCCCGGAGCGCCTGATTGCCTGACCCAAACGCAGACGCCGACCGACTAGACCAAATCTCATTCGTCTCTTCCAGCACCTCGAAGGCCGGCGCTGAAGATCGCAACCGCCCCAAGCGCGTTCTCGGCTTCCGCGATCTCGTTTTGTTCTACGTGGTCACCGGCATCAGCCTGCGCTGGATCGCCACCGCCGCCGCGGCCGGCCCCAGTTCCATCGTCATCTGGATCGGCGCGTGGCTCTGCTTCTACACTCCTCTCGCGCTTTCGGTCATCGAGCTGTCTTCCCGCTATCCCGCCGAGGGAGGCCTCTACGTCTGGAGCAAACGCGCCTTCGGAGATTTCTCCGGCTTCATGTCCGCCTGGACTTACTGGACCAGCAACCTCCCTTACTTCCCTGCCGTGCTTTATTTCGCTGCCAGCAACATTCTCTTCATGCGCGAGAATGCCTGGCAGCATCTTTCGAACAACGCCACGTTCTACATCGTCTTCTCTCTGCTTACGCTGGGCGCAGCGACGCTGATGAACATCGTCGGACTCGACGTCGGCAAGTGGCTCAATAACGTCGGCGCACTCGCCATGTGGATTCCGGTGGGCATCGTCATCGTGCTGGGATTGATTGCGTGGCATCGCTACGGGTCGGCCACTTCGTTCACTGTGCACACGATGAAGCCCAGCATGCATCTCAACGACTTAATTTTCTGGTCGGTGCTGACGTATGCCTTTGGTGGATGCGAGGCCGCGTCCTTCATGGGAGAAGAAATCAAGAATCCACGCCGCTCGATTCCGTTTGCTCTGCTCTTCGGCGGTGCAACTGTGGCCTTCTGTTACATCATCGGGACGGCCGCCCTGCTGTTGGCGCTGCCCTCAAGCGAAGTCAACAGCCTGCAGGGACTGGTGCAGGCCATTTCCAAAACCTCGACGCGCCTGGGTTTTCCCGGAGTGTTGCCAGTCGCAGCCTTTCTGATCGCCCTCAGTAACATCGGCGCCGCCGGAGCTTTCCTTGCCGGGGTGGCGCGCCTGCCCTTCGTCGCCGGCATCGACCGCTTCCTGCCTCCGGCCTTCGGCGCGCTGCACCCTCGCTGGAAAACACCATGGGTGGCGCTGCTCACCCAGTTCGTTTTCGGCGCGCTCTTCATCTTTCTGGGACAGGCCGGGACCAGCGTTAAAGGGGCCTACAACGTGCTGGTCAGCATGGGCGTAATCGTGAATTTCATTCCGTTCTTGTACTTGTTTGCCGCCATGATCAAACTGCAGCGCGACCCCGCCGGGCCGGACGTAATCCGCGTGCCCGGAGGCAGCACCGTAGCCAAACTGGTGGCCATGCTCGGATTGCTCACGACCGGGGCGACGATTGTTTTCTCTGTAATTCCCCAACCCGACGAGCCCAATAAACCGCTGGCGCTGCTAAAAATTGTGGGAGGAACCGCTGTGCTGCTACTGCTCGGCGTCTGGATTTACGTAGTCGGAAAGCGCAGAGCAACCCGCGAAAAGGTGGCCTGACCGATCTTCAGCTCGCTTGTCTGTCTTCCGGATGTTCGTACAGGTCCTTTTCGGACAGCACCGGCGGTCCGGCAGCCTTCATCCCAGCACGCGAAACTGCTCCGAACATTGGGCCGCGCGCAGGCGTCACGGGTGCGAAGCTCATGAATCCAATTTTTGGAACGATATCGTCGTAAATTGCTTCCATGCCGCCGCGGAGCAGATAAGTTTCGTGCCAGAAACCGGTTCCGCCCGAATCCTTCAAAAAGTTTTGCCACCACTCCCGGTGCGGATCCGAGCGTGTCCACTTCATCAACGACTCTTGATCGCGCCAGTATTGGCGCATGCCGGCATGCATCGGGAAAAAGGAGAAGATGAAATTTTCGTGCAACAGCAATCCATCGGGATGGGCGGAAACCGAGGAAGAGATCTTTGGTCCGAATCCAAGCAGAGTCTTGATTCCAGCAATCCGATTTACTCGCATGCCAAGGTAGATGACGACGAGGTCGGGATAGCCCGAAAGATCAACCGTTCGTCGCTCAACGCGGGTCGGCATGAGAGAAACGCCTGTCGGCAATTTTACACCGGAGTCGCCGTCTTCCGCGCCGGATTGAAAAATGGCAGCGCAGTCACCTTCACATTCGTCTTCAGCCGGATCGCCTCGATCGTGACCTCCATCTGCAGCTGCGTCCCCAGTTTCGAGTGCTCGGTCTCGACGCTAGCCAGCGCAATCATCTTTTTCAGGATCGGCGACCAACTCGTGGTGGTGGCTTTACCAACTTGTTTCTCTCCCGAGTACAAAGGTACAGCCACGCGCGAAGCCTGGCTCGGCGCGGCCGAAGTCAGCCCGTAACGCTCATAGAGAGCTTCCACGTCGGTCCAATCCACTTCCACTCCGACGAGTTGCCGCGGCACACCATTCATGAAGTCCTGTTCCAGCGCGCGCTTGCCAATGAAATTTTCTTTTTCCAGGTGAACCATCTTGCCGAAGCCCAACTCGTACGGCGAATACTTCTGCGACGGAATCAGCGCCTTCTTCGAACTGCTGTAATCCACTTCGATCAGCAACAGCCCGGCTTCCACTCGCGCCACATCGAGCGCCAGCATGCCCGCAGCGTGCAGATCGAACTGCTTCCCTTTTTCCGCCAGAGCATCCCACACTTTTACCGCATCATTGGCTTCCTTTAAGGGAACCCAGATCTCATATCCCAAATCGCCGGTATACCCAGTCCGCGAAATGTCCACCGGCACGCCCGCAATCTTCCCCCGAGTCACGCGAAAATATTTCAGGTTCGCAATATCGGCGTCGGCAACAGTCTTCAAAAGCTTCGCCGAAGTCGGCCCTTGCAAAGCCAGCGCGGCAACTTTCTCAGAAACATCTTCCACCTGCACATCCATATTCAGCCCGTTTTGCCGGAACCACCGCAAGCTCGGATCGGCGGCTGTCCAGCGATAGACATTCTCCTCCAGCCGCGAAATCGTTCCGTCGTCAATGACCTTGCCATCTTCATCGCACCAGCAGCAGTAAATCACCTGCCCCACTTTCACTTTGTTGACGTCGCGCGTGATCACCCGGTTCACCAGCCGGGTCGCGTCTTTCCCGGTAATCAGATACTTGTAAAGCGGCGAGATATCGATCAAAGCCGCCGCGTTGCGGATCGCGTTGTACTCGTGCTCATGATGCACCTCATACACGCTAACCGTGTAGTATCCCGACCACTCGCGGTAATTCAAGCTATGGCAAAGGGGAAAAGTTCTCTCGTGAAACGCGGTTCCAATGGGCAAAGGAATATCCTCGAAAGAATTAAGTCGAAGCGAGATTATACGTCAGACCCCTCATCAAAGGCGTCATCCCGAGCGGAGGCGCTTTTCAGCCGGAGCGAGGGATCTCCCCAAACTCAGCTCTATGTTCATCCGTCACAGACAAAGCCGGTTCCCGTGCGCTAAAAACAGAAGCGATGCGCCCGCCAAAACAATTCTTCGTCTACATCATGACCAATGGCCCCAAGTCCGCAATCCTATATATCGGCATCACGGGCAATCTCCCGCACCGGGTCTGGCAGCACAAGAACAAACTCATACCCGGCTTCACCAGCCGCTACAATCTGACACGTCTCGTCTACTACGAGCGCTTCTTTTATCCCGGCGCCGCAATTGATCGCGAAAAGGAAATCAAGGGCTGGCGGCGCAGCAAGAAAATAAAGCTCGTCGAATCGCTGAATCCGCGCTGGGAAGACTTGGCGAAGGATTGGGGCAATGAATACAAGCCCGAACCGGCAGCAGCGGGTCGGCAGGAGATCCCTCGCCCCGCTGGAGAAAACGCGGGGCTTCGGGATGACGCCGACGAACGGTTTTGAAAAGTGGTTGCAAGCATACTGCGTCATCCTGAGCGCAGCCGTTCTTCAGGCGGAGCGAAGGATCTCGTGCGCGCACTGGCCGTGGGCTGCCCCGAATTAGACCCTAGCTGATAAGACAAGCATCCAGCCCGACAAGGGCCCGAGCAGCGAGAGGAGCCACAATTTCGAGCCTCGCCAGGCAGCGATGAGCGCCGCCGGTATCGCGCAAGTCATGATTCCGACAAACGCAACATCGATGTAGATCGAATGCCGCTGACCGAGCGGCGCACGAACATAAATCTGGAATGCCAGCGAGAACGCGATACTGGCAATCCCAAACCAGTTCATCTGGAACAGTCGCTTCATGCCGAGATGATTCAGAGTACGCTTCTTGGCCTTAATATTGCAGACAAAACACCGCGTTCCCGATAGAATAGCGATTCGATTCATGCGCTCACTCACATCAATTCTGTCGAATGCCCTCCGCAGCTGGAGTGTCCTTCCCAGCGGCCTCTAACACGCGCACGCTGAAATTGCGCTAATATTCCTCGTCCCTAATTTCCCAACGAGCAAGCGAACAGTTGAAGGCTAAGAGCTTATGGCCAATTCATACGACGTAATCGTAATCGGCGGCGGCCACAACGGCCTCGTCAATGCTGCCTACCTCGCTCGTGCCGGAAAGAAAGTTCTGGTGCTCGAACGCCGCCACATTCTCGGCGGCGCGGCCTGCACCGAAGAAGTTTTTCCCGGTTTCAAGTTCTCCGTCTGCTCTTACGTGGTCTCGCTGCTGCGCCCGGAAATCATCCGCGACCTCGATCTCCCGCGCCACGGCCTCGAAATCCTTCCGCTCGACGGCACGTTCACCCCCATGCCCAGCGGCGATTACCTATGGCGCGTGAACGATCACGGTAAGACTCATCGCGAAATCGCGCGCCACTCCCGCGTGGACGCCGAGGCCTACGACGAATTCGGCAAAGCCATGCAAGCCATGTGCCGCTTCGTGAAGCCAATTCTCAGCATGGTGCCGCCCGACCCGAACACACTAAACCCGCGCGAACTGATGAAACTGCTCTTCATCGGACGCCGCTTCCAGGGCATGTCGAGCTACGACAAATACAACCAGGTCCAGCTCATGACCATGAGCGCGATAGATTTTCTGGACCAATGGTTCGAGACGGATGTTCTTAAAGCAACGATGTCCGCTTCCGGCATCATCGGCACATTCCTCGGCGTGCGCTCGCCCGGCACTGCCTACGTTCTCCTTCACCACTACATGGGAGAGATTGACGGCGCATTCCGCGCCTGGGGCTTCGCCCGTGGAGGCACCGGAGCGATCTCCAACGCCATCGCCGACGCCGCCCGCGAAGCCGGCGTCGAGATTCGCACCCAGGCTGCAATCGCGAAAATCATCGTTAAGGATGGCAAAGCGAAAGGTGTTGTCCTCACCAACGGCGACGAAATCTACGCCGAAACAATTTCATCCAGCGTCGATCCCCGCCTAACCTTCAACAAGTTCATAGAAGCCGAGCACTTGCCCGCCGACTTCCTCGAAGACATCAACCGCTTCAAGTATCGCGGATCTTCCGGCAAGGTAAACATGGCCCTCGACGCCCTGCCGAACTTCAAAGCTATGCCCGGACCCGGCGCACATCTGCGCGGCGCAATCTCAATTTCCCCAAGCGTCGAATATATGGAGCGCGCATACGACGACGCCAAATACGGCAACTTCTCGCGCCGTCCCTACATCGACATGGTTATCCCGTCACTCACCGACCCATCGGTCGCCCCGCCGGGCAAGCACGTGCTTTCGTGCTTCGTGCAGTACGCGCCCTACAAGCTGCGCCCCGGTCTGAACTGGGACGATCAGAAGGAAGCCTTCGGCGACACCGTCGTCAACACCATCGCAGAGTACGCACCCAACATCAAAGACATCATCCTGCACAAGCAAGTCATCACTCCGCTCGATCTCGAACGCGAATGGGGATTGAGCGAAGGCAACATCTTCCAGGGCGAGCTTTCTCTTGAGCAGCTCTTCTTCCTGCGGCCCGCGCCGGGCTACGCCCGCTTCCGCACTCCCATCCAGAATCTCTACATGTGCGGTTCGGCGACGCATCCGGGCGGCGGCATCATGGGCGCGCCCGGACGTCTCGCGGCATTGGAAATGTTGAAAGACAGCAAGGGAGCCGCGTAAAAATATGCTTTGTCATCCTGAGCGAGGATTATCCTTCGCGCGCCAAGCGCGAAGGATAACCGCAGTCGAAGGACCCCTATGTGCTATTCCGCGCCCATTCGTCTCAAGGCGTTCTCCCGATGCAGTTGAGAAATTCACTTTATGAATACATCCGCCACGACAGGCGCACGCGACATCGTCATCATCGGCGGCGGCCACAACGGTCTAATCGCCGCGTTCTACCTCGCCAAAGCGGGATTCAGGCCGCTCGTCCTCGAGCGCCGCGCCCAAGTCGGCGGCGCTGCAATCACTGATGAATTTCATCCCGGCTTCCGCTGCTCCACGCTCGCACACACGGCCGGCCCCATTCGTGCAGACATCGTCCGCGACATGCAACTGGAAAAACATGGTCTGAGGCTGATCACGCCAGACACCTGCATCACCGCACTCTCGCCCGACGGCCGCGCCCTTTCGCTCTCCCAGGACGAAAATAAATCCGCGCAGTCGATAGCCGCCTTCTCGCAAAAAGACGCGACGAAGTATCCTGAGTTCGAAACATCTCTGGGAAAGATCAGCAAGGTAATCGCAGAGGCGCTCGCGACTACTCCACCGGATATCGATCACCCCAGCGGCGGCGATCTCTGGAGCATGCTCAAGACCGGCCGCGCCCTGCGCAACCTCGGCAAGCGCGATATGTACCGCGTCCTGCGCTGGGGACCAATGGCGGTAGCTGATCTGGTTGCCGAATATTTCGAGACTGAATTATTGCGCGCCGTTATCGCAGCGCGTGGAATCTTCGGAACTTTCC
Organism: Candidatus Sulfotelmatobacter sp.; assembly: GCA_049673585.1. Classification (GTDB taxonomy): domain Bacteria; phylum Acidobacteriota; class Terriglobia; order Terriglobales; family Acidobacteriaceae; genus Sulfotelmatobacter. The sequence goes on from JBATXV010000031.1 coordinate 160,488, forward strand.
TCGGACCATGGTCGGCCGGAAGCGCTTTGCAGTTGCTGATCCGCGCGGCCGGCGATTCCCATCCCGCAGGCTCTGCCTTCTTCGCAGCAGGTGGTATGGGCGCGCTAACGCAAGCCATGGCGTCCGCCGGGCAAGCCGCAGGCGTCGAAATTCGCACTTCAGCCGAAGTCATCGAGATTCGCGTGAAAGACGGCGCGGCCACCGGCGTGCTGCTCTCCACCGGCGAAGAAATCCATGCCAAGGCCGTCATCTCCAACGCCGACCCCAAACGCACCCTGCTCAAGCTCACCGATCCCACTCATCTTTCGCCTGACTTCGTGCAGAAATTACAGCACTACCGCGGCAACGGCACGGTAGCCAAGGTCAACCTTGCACTTTCAGGCTTGCCGACCTTCACAGCTGTGAAAAACGCAGACGACGCCGCGCTTAAGGGACGCATTCACATCGGGCCCGAGATCGATTATCTCGAGCGCGCCTTCGATGAATCGAAGTATGGCAATTTCTCGCGCCAGCCCTATCTCGAAGCCACCATCCCGTCGCTAACCGACCCCACGCTAGCGCCCGCCGGCAAACACGTGATGTCGATCTACATGCAGTACGCGCCCTACAAACTGAAGGGCGATTGGGAAGATCAGCGCAAAGCGCTAGGCCAGACTGTCGTACAGACGCTCGCGCTGTACTCTCCCAATTTGCCTGAGATGATCCTGACGCACCAGATAATCACGCCCCTTGATCTGGAAGAAGTCTACGGACTAACCGGAGGCCAGATTTTCCACGGCGACCTTGCTTTGGATCAATTCTTCACCATGCGTCCCCTGCTGGACTGGGCGCGTTACAAGACGCCGATTGAAAAACTGTTCTTGTGTGGCAGCGGCACGCATCCGGGCGCAGGCTTAACCGGAGGTTCGGGTGCGAACGCGGCGCGCGAGATCGTGAAGGAGCTGAAGAGGTAGCGCCGGCGTCTCGCCGGCACGGAGCCGCCGGGGACGGCGGCGCTACAAAATGAAGAATTCCGCCATCCTCCTCGTAAGTTGCCCCGACGCCAAAGGCGAAGTCGCCACCATCGCCGACTTCGTCTATCGCCACGGCGGCAACATCCTGCACGCAGACGAACACGCCGACCAAGAATCCGGCCTCTTCTTAATGCGCGTCGAATTCGATCCCAAGGATTTCGACATTGAACTCCCTGAGAAAGATCTCACCGATAAAGACCTAGCCGACTTCACCAAACATTTCTCTCCCATCGCCGAAAAATTCCAGATGACCTGGCGGCTGGCGCAGTCCTCGCACCGCCCGCGCATGATCATTCTGGTTTCGAAGTACGATCACTGCCTGGTCGATCTCCTCTACCGCCACCAGAGCGGCGAGCTGGCCTGCGACATCCCGCTGATCATCTCCAACCACCCCGACAACCAGTCCATTGCCGATTTCTACAAAACCCCTTACGCGGTCATCTCGATCACGAAAGGCAACAAGGGCCAAGCCGAAGCACAAATTGAGTCGCTGATCGAAGATTGCAAAGCCGATTTCCTGGTGCTTGCCCGCTACATGCAGATTCTCTCCAACGATTTCGTTAACCGATATCCCCAGCGCGTCATCAACATTCACCATTCGTTTCTGCCCGCCTTCGTCGGAGCCCGCCCCTACCATCAGGCCTTCGAGCGCGGCGTCAAGCTGATCGGCGCAACCAGCCACTATGTCACCGAGATCCTCGACGACGGTCCCATTATCGAGCAGGATGTAGTCCGCGTGTCACATCGCGATACGGTGGAAGACCTCATCCGCAAAGGCCGTGACCTCGAAAAAGTCGTCCTCTCACGCGCCGTCCGCTGGCACGTTGAGAACCGCGTTCTTCTTTACGGCAATAAGACTGTCGTGTTTTGAAACGCTTCCGCTCACGCGGAAGTCCATGTACTTCCGGAAAATGAAAACCAGCCGTGGTAGTCCCGCTCCGGTAGTAACTTGCAGTACCCAATGATTTTCGTCTTTACTTGAACAGCAGTAAAGAATTCCCCCAATCGACGGGGAGGATCTCGCTCGCGGAGCGTCTCTTTGGCCGAGGACCTAAAGTTTGAGTTGGCGATCCTGGCGACAGTCCAGGGTTTTTATCAAAAACTGTTACGCGACTCGCTCGGCGGAGACGTTCCTATTCCGAGCGGGCTCGATGAGGTCTCGCTTCGCCACTCCGAAGGCGACCTGCCGGAAACGCTTTCCCGGATGTATCGCTGGCTGCACCTGCTCGACATGGCCATCACGCCCGCCATGCTGCGCCAGGCGCTCACTCCCGACACTGATTCAGAAGTGGCCGAGGCTCTGCTGCGCTATTTTGTGCGGCGCCGCGAGCCCAGCGAAGTCAACCGCGACAAGACCGATCTGATCGCCACATTCCTTTACCGCCATCCTCGCGTCCAGGGTCAGTGGCAGCAGCACGGCTACGGGCTGGACGGAGCACTGCCGCTTTCTCCGTTTGAAATCGCTCTGATCGAGATTCTCGCCGATACCGACGTGCCCTCGCTGCCCGAAGAACATGTGCAACTGCTGCGTAACTTCGATCCTTTGCGGGAAGAGATTGCCCGCTATCGCGATTTCAACTCGCTGATCGATTCCGGCATTGTTTCGCGAGTGCGCGAACTGAAGCGCTGGCTGGATGCTTCGTTTTATCATCCCGGCGTGCTGGCCACGGTTGCCGCGCACAACGCCGCGTTCGGCGCGCGCTTTGACCAGCTCTTCACCAAGGCCCTCGGCGAGATCAAGCAATTCGCCCAGGCTCTCGATGAAATGGGAGGCAGCATTTTAAGCACGGTTGACGGCGTGGAAGTCACTGTCGAACACGTGGCCGCGATCGAACAGAAGGAAATGCTCGACGCCGACTACAACGGCGCGCTGGAGAAATTTCGCCGCGTGTCGCGCTTGAAAAAAGAATTAGATCGCCGACCGCCTATTCGCCGGTCGCTGCTAGCGCCGGCTGCCGGAGAGAAAGTGCGGAGTTCCGGCGGAGCGGCTGCGGCTGCCAAGCCCGCCCGGATTGCGGCTGCCAAAGCTGCGGTACCGGCTCAGGCGTTCCAGCCTCCGGCGATTACGGCGCAGCAGATCTCCGCCGAAGAAAGCAAGCTGCGGCGGGTCGAGGAATCGATTCGCGTTTTCGTCCGCGTGGCCGATCCTAAATACCGCCAGATCGTGCCGATGCGCTTCTTCAATCTCACGCTCACCGCGCCCGAAGCCGAAGCCTACAACGCCAGCTTCCTCGAAGAGAAAAGCTTGCGCGCCGATGTTGCCCGCACGTTGATTCGCCTGGTTTCATGCGTGGCCCGCGTCAACACCGAACTCGAAGAACTCAAACGCAGCCAGAGCATGTCCTCGCTGTGGAAACTCCACGCCGACGCGCTGGTAGTTTTGCTCGACGTCGCCAGCACCGCGACCGAAGAGGCCGCAGGCGTGGCCAAAGCGGCCGAAAGCAAAGACGCTGCCTCTGCTAAAGCCATCCGTGAAACCGTGCAGAAACTCCGTGAGCGCTCCGATCTGGCTGTGAAAGCGTTGGCCCACACCGGAAACTAGCGGCGACCCAGATCAAACTTGTCCAGTTCCTCCATCGGAAAATCCTTGCGATTGTCAGTCATCAAAACGCACTCACGCTCCAAAGCTATGGCGGCGACGATCATGTCCGCCAGAGCCAGCGTGCGGCCCTTTCTGGCCCATTGTTGCTTCAGCGCTCCCGCCCTCCGTCCTGACGTTCCCGTCAACTCGTAGCAATCCAGTACGCCCAGAAGGGGCTCGGTTCTCTGTGCCTCGTCGGGCCGCATTCCCGCATAGACTTCCGCGACATTCAAGGCTGTGGTGGCTAGCGTGTGTCCTGCCTGAACCAGCTGGGCGAGCAGTTCGCGGCGGCCATGGCGGAGACGCAGCGCGTCAATCAGCACCGAGGTGTCGAGCAGCAGCCGCATCAGTTACGGGCACGCTTCGTCTTCTGGCGAACGTTCTTGCGCCCGCGGGAAACTTCGTTCTCAGAGCGCAGTTTGCGGACCCACTCGCCGGCTCCGCGGGCCAACTCAGGATGATCCTCGTCGTTCCACGCCGGGTCTGTGTTCTCCAGAAACTCAAGCAGCCGATGCCGGCGCACTTCATTGCGCGCCGTTTGCACCAAAAACGCGCTACGCCCGCGCGGACCAACGAGGGCGTCAATTTCACGAAGCAGGTCTTCGGGCAAGAGGATGTGGGCGCGTCGAGGCATAGATTGTGTGCATATGTAGTGTGCTATAGGTGTGGGCCTATAGTCAACACATTTAGCCACGGGGCGCGAGAACCTTCATTAATCCTGAGGAATTCAGGCTTTCTTGGTCAGAGCCGCGCGAATCCGCCGGCCCACGATCTCATCTTCGCCGGGTTGCAACATCCATACCCCAACCACGAGCGTGTTTGCATCCGCCGGGATGCCCTGGTTGGGTTTCTGGCCGGTGTTAGGGTTGAGCTCAATCGAAGGCGTCCCCGTGCGTAGAGCTTCCACGATCTGAGTAGTGGTCATGCCAGTAACCGCGGGATCGAAGCGTATGAGGAGATGCGGAACGTGGTTGGCGATCTTCGGAACCACAGTCTCCGTCCGCACAGAAGGGATGCCCTGCACTGCCCCAGCAATGAGATCGGCCCGCTTCTGGTAATCGCCCTGCATTGACTCCTCTGTGTGCGAGAGAACCCAGTCGACAGCCGCAACCATGCCAACAATTTGCTCCTTAGCCACCTTCATGCCGCGCCCGATTCCATCTCCCGGATTGTTATTCTGCTGGGCCAGGTCCGTCAGGACCTTCCTTCCTAGAAGCAGGCCGGCGTTTTGTGGCCCGCGCATTCCTTTGCCGCCTGAAAACGTCACCAGGTCAAAGCCCATGCCGGTGTACTTCCACAAATTCGAGATTGGAGGCATGTCGGCGGCTGCATCCAGCAGGCACGGAATGTTGTGCTCGTGCGCCACGCGCAGCCACTCCTCTCGACCGATCTGCGCACTCCCTGCGATCCCATCCTCATCCTCCGCAGCGTTGAAAAAATTTGTCATCACCCCGTTGCCCACGCCGCACGCGCGCTTATAGTCGTCGAGCGTCACCACCTCCGTTACTCGCGCTCCGCAGAGATACATGGCGCGGTCATACTCGTAGCGGTGCGCACGCTGCACGATCACCTGATTCTTCAGGCCGTCGATCGCCTGCGGCATATCGGTAATGCTGATCTTGTTTGCATACTGCAGGCAGGCGGCGGCCGCCAGGCTGATGGCTCCCGAGGCTCCCGAAGTCACCACCGCTCCCTCACACTTGAGGCGACCTGCGACGTATTCGCCTGCTTTCTGCTGCAGTTCGCGCAGGCGCACAGGATGAAGCGCGGCCTTCTGCACCGCCGCCAGAACCTCAGGTGGCATGCAAGCTGCCGTTAGCGTGGTGTAGGTGCCGGCGGCGTTGATAATCGTCGGGACCCCGAGCTTCGCATAGTAGTCGTCGCCATCTGGCGACGGCATTGGCGAGGAAAAAGCCCTGCTGGAGGAAACCAGAGGAGCAGCGCCCACCGCAGCGGCGAGCGAACTGGCCCAGCGAAAGAAACGGCGGCGGGAGAGAAAGCCTGCTTGAGACTCGGTCGATGCTGACATGCCGGTCGCCCCAATTTCGAGGAAGTTGCAACGGAGAACATTATCGCGCATACGGCGCGTCCGCACGAGTTATTTCCACAAGGCGACACCCGAACAGCGGCAGCCTAAACCTGTTGACGGAGGTTGGGACGCAGGGTGAGCGAGCCGTCATCATTCAGTTTCTGGTGACAAGCCCAGCGCACCGGATAGCGCATTCCCTTCACTTCAATCTCAGCTCTAAGTTTCAATCCTTTCCAATCGGCAACGTTAGGAAGCACGAACTGGGCCTGCCGAATCTTGCCGGGTAACGGGTAGCCGGCGTCCAGACAACCGCTCTTGAGCACCTTTCCGTCCTGGTTCTCCACGGTGACCCGCAATACGCCTGGCACGCCGGCGATTCCGTCATTGGCGAAGCCGATAATCAGCCCTGTGGAACCAGCGTCTTTATAGCTCCAGATGAAGGACGGCCTCACCCGATAGCCGATTCGGCGATTGATTCGGTCGAACGCTGCCGGATACGCCTGATAGTAGGTCATCAGATTCTTCGCGCTGATCTGATGAAAATTCCAGAGTGACCAGTAATTCGCCCCGATATCAATCACGTGGTCGATCATGTTCTCCGCCGGAGATATGCCTTCAACTGCGGCGCTTGGATCGGGAGGTTTCCCGGGAAGCCCCTGTTCGAGCAATGCCGCGATCCAGGGTGGGCGATTGCTGAGCGCTTCAATCTGCTCGTTCTCAATGAAGATGGTGTCGCTGCGAATCCAATTGTTGCTGCGGACGGTGCGGTCCAGCAGTTCTGAATTGCCCACGCGGCTAAAGTCCGGTTGAGTATTGGTGAGCAGAGGCGTCTTCGAAAAGTGCTCGAGCTGAACTTCGAGCATGTTGACCCAGGTCCGTTCTGCGGTCTGGTAATCAGGGAAAGGATTATTGGCAAATGGCCAGGTGTGCCCTTCGCCCCAGAAGCCGTACATGAAGGTATCGATATATTCGACCAGCGGATTGCCATCGAACTCGGCGGCCAATTGTCCAACCAGCTCTTTGAATGCCTGTTGAAAGAAAGGATAGTCATAGCGGGGCTGGTACTTCGAATGCGGATTAGCCAAGAATCGTTTTCCCGCAGCGACGTCTTCCTGATCCGCACCATTCACCAGATCAACTTTCGGAACTTTTTCCAGTACAAAATCCGGCAACGCCGCTTCGTGCGTATAATCTGGGGCACACATCTGAATTCGCAATCCGACGCGCTTGTTGTTCTTCTTCGCTAAATCAAAAACCAGCTTCACGTAATCGGGCAACTCCAAACGTCCGGGCCGTGGCTGCACTTCTCTCCACGTCGGGCGGATATACAGCTGCTGGCCCACCGGAAATCGAACCAGGTCTTCGATCGCCTGCGGAATATTGTCTGACTTTATTTCCTCCGTGCCACTGTCTGCCGTGATGTAGGTGACCAGTCCTTTGCCATAGTTCGGCACGACGTCTTGCGAAGCGGTCGTGGTCATCACCACGTCGTCGGTGGGAATGACGGCGTCGGGCGGGTATTGCGGGAACGGACCCTGATTGAGGCGATCGGTGACCTGAGGACCCGAGCCAAAGTTGTAGTTTCCCCAATTGTGGGCGGGAACCTTGGCCTGCGCTTTGCCGACTCCAAGTTGCGCAGCTACGGCAACAGCGGCTGTACTTTTTAGAAAGTCTCTACGCTGCATCGGAATTATCTCCTGCTCATCGTTTGATTGGATCTCGGCTGGGTTGAAGCAAGAAGCCCAGAAAGAATCTCAATAAAAGAATTGTGATTTTAGCAGGTGTCTGGGATGCGGGGAACTCGGATCGCTCGTGGTTGCGGACGTTCCACGCTTCGCAGCCGTGGAACGGATAGGTCAACGCGTGAGTGCTCCGTCGTTTGTAAAAATCTGGTTTGCTACTGTCCCATGCCCGTGAGCCGGGCTGCGTCTTGCATCATCGAGAGTCTTCGCTGCTGCTGGTCGAGCATGTCCTGCATGTGCGCCAGGCGTTCCATCTGAATCGACTGATAACGGTTCACCGGGGTGTCGTACTGTGCGGTGCCGACCGCCGCGTGCATCGCCTGATTTACGCGGTCGATGCGCGTCTGCAGATCGGCAATCCGCGCTTCCTGATCCTGGATGCGTGCTTTCCACTGCTCGCCGGTCCGCAATTCGGCCAGCTGCCGCTGATTCGCACGCTGCTCCGAGTAGCTGTCTACGGAATGCTTCACGCCGGATACCGTTGTCATTGGCTCCGAGGACTCCGGAATTTCCGACGGGGCTGAGGGAAGATCCTGGTTTGTGATTATTTTGGGAGCCGTGCCAGCTGCCTGTTGGGCCTGCAGTTTCGCATGGTTCGCACGGGCCACGTCGGCCAGCGAATCCCCGGCCTGAGACTGCGCTATTGCGGCCGCATTCAGTAATAGTCCGATGAAGAAAACCCGCCAAGCCCATCGCTGCATAGGTCCTCCGGAGCCGTTCTGCTCCTTATAAGGAGAACCCAACCCTCCACATCCTGTCGCATCCCAAAGGTGTAATCCGCGCCTAACGAAAGGCACCCACCTGAGGTGACCAAAGGGTTCCCGCTTTGGGAAAACGGTGGCGGCTTGGGGCATACCCCCCTCCCCCTGATCTATTGGAATCTTCGTCTTAGCGTCAAAATCGGATTTGATCTACGCGGCTCAATGGCTTACGGGCAAAATCTTGGGCCGTAAGGAGTTAGGCGTCTGCGTCGGGGTGTCAAAGAGCTTTGTTCAAACCTATAGCATTGGCCGACGATGGGCCTAACGTCAAGCCTACGAAAGTAGCTAGTGTCTCTTCCAGCTTCCTCATCCGATCGCTCGGCCGCGGGAGCACAAAGCTACACCGCCAGCGGCATCGTTACCAGCTTTTGTATTTCCGGGCCCAACAGGTCGAAGTGGCGGACATTCCACGTGTAGAGGTGGCGTGCGCCTGCTTTGAGGGCGCATGCCGCTACCAGTCCGTCATAAACCGCTCCGCAGGCGGCGCGTCAGCAGCAGTTTCCTCCCGGACAGTGACTTAACCCGCACCGTTCACAAACAAAGGTGTCGCGCACAATATGTGCCAAGCGGGATTGCACATCGGGAGAAAGTTCGTCCCACCCGTTACGGTGTAGGGATTCGGAGATTCCAGCGCTTCGTAGCCAATGCAAGCGAAGTATTCTGTCGGCGGTGTCCCAGTTGCTGCACATTTTCTCACCGTGAGACAGTCCTGATTTGACTAAACCCGCATTCAACTTAATAGATTTAGCTGGCTCGCAGAATCATCTTGAGTCAGTTGAAGTAACCGAGGTAACAGAGAGTATCGAATTGAGACTCTGGGAGATGGCGCCTGGCTCTCGGATTGTCGGCGGGCTCAGGGACTGAAGCCCGGGTGTTTAGAGGCGCTGGGCGGCACGGCTGAAGCCGTGCCCTTCCCGAACTTTTTATCTTAGCGGCGCGGCTGGAAGCCGCGCCCTTTCACACCCGCTAGTTGATATCGAACTGTTCCTGGTGCAACGCGGGATCGCTTTTCACGATGATGGTGCGCTTGGTCAGTTCTTCCATTTCGTTCAGCAGGCGGCCGTTGTTGGCTTTCAACTCCTTGGCCACGTCCGGATTCACCCGCAGCATTACGTCTTCGTGCTCCAGATGCTTGGCGATCTTGCGCATCTCCACGTAGATTTCGTTCGCTACCGTGGTCAGCGATTTCACGTAGCCCGTGGATTGGCAATACGGACACGGCGCGCCGATGGTGCGCTCGAGCGATTGCTTGACGCGTTTGCGGGTGATGGCAACCAGGCCGAAATCGTTGAACTGCAGAACTTTTGACGGGGCACGGTCATGGCGCAGTTCCTCTTCCAACGCTTGCATTACGCGCTGGCGGTTGCGGCGTTCATCCATATCGATGAAGTCGATGATGATGATGCCGCCCAGATCGCGCACACGAATCTGGCGCACGATTTCCTTGACCGCGTCCACATTGGTTTTGACGATGGTGTCTTCGAGGCGCGAGGTCTTGCCCACATATTTGCCGGTGTTGATGTCGATTGCGACCAGCGCTTCGGTCTGGTTGATGACAATGTAGCCGCCGCTCTTCAGCCAGACTTTGGACTTGAGCGCCTTGTTCATTTCTTCGGCGAGGCCGAACTGCTCAAACAGCGGCGTCTCTTTGGTATAGAGCTTGACGCGCTTCACCAGGCCGGGCTGGAAGCGATTGAAGAAGCGCAGAATGCGCTCGTATTCCGGCTCGGTGTCGACCCAGATCACGGAGAAATCGCTCGTGACCTGGTCGCGCAGCACACGCTCGACTACATTGAGGTCGTGGTAGATCAGCGCCGGCGGCTTCGAAGCCTCGGAGCGCGACTTGATGTCATTCCACAAGCCCTTGAGAAAGCGAATGTCCGCCCGCAGTTCGTCTTCTCCCGCGTTCTGCGCCGCGGTGCGGACGATGAAGCCTCCGTGGCCGTTTTCACGCTCACTCATGACGATGCGCTTCAGCCGCTGGCGCTCTTCTTCGGACGCGATCTTGCGCGACACTCCGGTATGGTTGACCGTCGGCATGTAGACCAGGAAGCGCCCCGGCAGCGCGATGTGGCTGGTGATGCGCGCGCCTTTCTTGCCGATGGGCTCCTTGGCAATCTGCACCAGGATTTCCTGGCCTTCCTTGAGCAAATCGCTGATCTTGGGAACGTCCTGCGAGGACTGGCGGCGCGGGAAGCGGCGCCCGCCACCACGGCGTCCGCCGCCGCGCTGCCGGTCGTAACCAGGACGAGGACGCGGCGCGCGCTGCGTATAACCAGCGGTTCCCGCCGGCGCGCGAACTTCGGCCCGGGCATCGAGGATGCCGGTGCCGCGGGCCTCGGCGTCGAGGAGGGCTTCGGCCTCGGCTTGCGCCTCTTCCAGCTCTAATTCCTCGGTATCTTCCTCACCCTCCGCAGTTCCTTCCGCAGCAGGGGTTACGCCCGCCTCGGCCAACGACGCCATGTGGATCTCATCCACCGTTTCACGGACTTCAGCAAGCTGGCCGGGCGCGCGAGTCTCTTCTTCAAATTCGTCGTAGCCTTCATCCGAGGACTCTTCATAGCGGACGGTATCCGCTTCTTCCTCGTCGATGGTTTCTTCTTCGAGAGTTCCCGGAGTGGCGAAAGCCGGAGCTGCGAAGGCAGAAGCCTCTGGTTCGCCGGCCGGAGAGATGGAGCGATCTGAATGCTCGAATCGAGTCACCCTCTCGTTTTCTTCTTCGATAACTTCTTCCGTAATCTCTTGAGCATCGCTGGCGCCATCGGAAGCGATCTGGTTTTGGTTTGCCAGCTCTTGCCGGCGAAACTCGCGGTTCCAGTCGACTGAAGTCGATGCCGCTGAACTTGCCTCCTCGACTTGATCTTCTTGCGCGTGGTGTGATTCGTCGCGTTCCTGCGCCGTTTCGACAACCGGAGCGGTGCTGGCGCTCGCACTGGCAAAGATGGGTTCGTCGTCGGGGAAAGTTGCGGCCACGGGCGCCGCGGGCGTTGAGGCAGAGGCGGAAGAGTTGGAAACAGTCTCAGTCCCAGAATCGTAGGAATGCCGTTCCTGCGCCGCGGGAGGCTGCGACAGGCCGCGGTACTTGGAGATCGATTCGCCCGGAAGCAGTATCGGCTGGTATCCCGCCGGTGGCCCGAATTGCTGGGACCTGCCTGATTCCTGAGCGCGCGGAGCCGCGGGAACACTCTCAACCGGAGGCCGGGCAAACCTTGGCTCTGGGCTTCGCTCGCGCCCTTCGCTACGCGCTTCGCCTCGGCCATCGCCGCGTCCATCGCGGCGTCCGCCGCGACGGCGGCGGCGTCCACGCCAGTTTCCGCGCTCGCGGTCTGAGCCCTCCGACGATTCCTGGGGCGCGCTACCCTGCGTAGAATGTTGGGCTTCGGTGCGTTCCCCGAGCTCCGAAGCCTGCCCAAGTGCCGGTTGGCTTTCTGTGGCAGCTGAGCTTTCGAAATGCTCCTCGGTCTCTTGGGACGTTGTACTCTGATCCGTTTGCGGACGCAGGTCCTGCACGCCGCGATTTGCCGGAACCACGTCGGTTAAATCCTCGTCGTGTTCTTCCAACTCCATAAAGTCGGAAACGTAGAGGAAGGCGTCGCGCTCCAGGCCGATGTCGACGAAGGCCGATTGCATTCCTGGCAGCACGCGGGTTACGCGGCCTTTGTAGATGGAACCTGCCAGGGTGTATTCATTTTCGCGCTCGAGGTAGATTTCCGCGAGCAGATCGTCTTCCACCAGCCCCACCTTGGTTTCGTGCGGCGTGGAAGAGACAAATAACTCTTTGTTCATTGATACTCCGGTCCCACCCTGACTCGTTTAAGAGAGTCGGGCAGGCTTCACCGGGGCGGAGCGAGGAAGGAAAGGGGAGGATGGAGCGTCGCGATGCTGGCCCCGCATGGGGGACGGCTGGGGCTGGGGAGGTTGCTCCCTAACCGAATCCGCTGCACAAGCTTGGGTATCTTTTGCACTGTTTCGCTTTGCGTCTGCCGGGTTTGTGACCGCACTCTCAGACCGTTTCCGGTCGGGGGGCCGTTTCCCTGCCAGCAGCGCTATAGCTTCAATCCTGCCCGGCCTTCTATTGCTTCTCTAGCCGGTGAAATGCCCCCTTTACGCGAGGGCGATCGATATTTTTGGCTGCGCCTTTTGGCACAGCGATGTTCCCTGCCGTCTTCCTGTGTTCGGGAATCCCGTTTCAAGAGTCCCTTGTTTTACCAAATCTTGTTGGATCAGCCGGCTCTTCTTCGGTCTACCCCAGCTAATTCACAAAGCGGCGCATTCGAACGTTCATTACCATCCCCAGCGCCAGGAACATGAACAACACAGAAGACCCACCGTAACTCATGAGTGGCAGGGGTATTCCGGTGACCGGCATAAAACCGACCACCATGCCGACGTTGACCAGGATATGGAAGCTAAGCACAGCCACCACACCCATCACCACGAACGTGCCAGCGCGGTCGGGCGCTGTTTGCGCGTTCTGGGTCAAACGCATGAGCACTATGAAGTATAACAGCAGAACCCCGAGCGCGCCTACGAATCCATGCTCTTCGGCGAAGGCCGCGAAAATAAAATCCGTTTGTGGGACAGGTAGGAAAGCACCGTGTGTTTGCGAGCCTTTCCCGCCCCACAGCCCCCCCGAACCTACCGCGATCTTGGATTGCTCAACTTGGTACCCCGACCCCTGGGGATCGTCTTCCGGGTGCTGGAAGCTGGTGAGCCGCTGCTTCTGGAAGGACTTCAAAATGTGAATCTGAGGGACAAAAAAAACTGCGCCGACCGCAACTCCTGCTAACAGAGCTACGGCTAATGCCTGCCTCCACTGCAACCCACCCAGAAACACCCCCATCACGGCGATCGGCACATAGGTGAGGGCCGTGCCCAGATCGGGTTGCTTCATAACCAGCAGCATCGGGACTGCAACAATCGCCCCAGCCTTCATGAAGTCCGGCCAGGAAAGTTCGCGGTGCCGCAGGTCCGCGAAAAATTTCGCTATCGCCAATATGAGAATCAGCTTCACCCATTCGGAAGGCTGGAAGTGATTGCCACCGGGCATCTTGATCCAGCGCTTCGCCCCGAGAAACCTCTGCCCGAACAGCAGCACCGCCACCAGCGAGGCAACGGCCGCCACGTAAAACCAGTGGATGCGGTCGAGCAGCACCTGGTAGTTCACCGCGCTCATCAGGAACATCGCGCCCACGCCGCCCAGGACCCAGTAAATCTGCCGGATGTGGGAGCCGGCAAACTTGGTGTGCATGGTGGCGCTGTGGATCTCCATGACCCCCAGGGCGCAGATCATGAGTACAAAGACCAGCAGCAGCCAGTCAAAATCGCGGAATGAAACGTAGCGTGACATCAGTATCCAGTACCCAGTACCGAGTACCGAGCAAACCCCTCCCTGATCGCGATTTCGCTTAACCTCTTCACTGCTCTTTCCCCGTGCTGGGTACCAGGTACTGGGTACTGGTGGCCACAAGCGGCCGCTTCGCCAGATCGATGAAGAAATGCCCGCCCTGCAGCTTCTGTTCGTCGCCATCCGCGTCGGGCACCGTCCACACGCCACCGATCTCAATCTTCCCGTCCGTCTTCGGTGTCTGCGCCAGCTTCGGGGGATTACTGCGCTGCTTCTCCACGTAGGCCTTGATCACATGCGAAGCGACGATGGCGGCCAGCGGCCCTTCTTCCCCGCTCTCCCATAAAACGCAAACGACAATCTCCGGATTCCGGCGCGGACTCACGCCCACGAACCATGCATTGTTCTTGAATCTGGCTTTTCCATTCGCCATCTTTGCCTTGGCCGCTCCGCTGATGGTTTGGGCCGTTCCTGTCTTCCCGGCAAAATCGATGCCCTGCAGATGTGCCGCCGCCGCTGTACCTGACCAGGTACCTCCGTTGGTATCCACCACCTGCGGTGAAGTGACATCGGCCATCGCGTCGGTGATGATTTCCCAGTTCTTCGGGTCGAGCGGAATCTGCACTTTGTCAGGCGAATCGGAGGCTGGCGTCATGTTTGGCGGGAACTCGTTCGGGAATGCGACGTGCGGCCGGACCAGCATGCCTCCGCTCGCTATCCCGCCGATGGCGCGCGCCAGCTGAATCGGTGTCACTGCGACCGCGCCCTGCCCAATGCCCACGGAGATGGTTTCTCCGGCAAACCATTTTTGCTTGAAGTTGCGGATCTTCCATTCCTCCGACGGCATCACGCCGCTCACTTCCTGGGGCAGGTCGATTCCAGTTTTTTGTCCCAGTCCCAACATGGTGGCGTATTTCGCGATGCGTTCAATGCCGAGTTTCTCCGCGAGCGTGTAGAAGAACACGTCGCAGGACTGATAGATCCCCTTGGTAATGTCGACGATCCCGTGACTGCGGTGATGCTCAGAGATCCAGCATTTGAAATAGCGGCCATAAAACTCGGCGCCGCCGGTGCAGTTGACCTTCAGATCCTGTGCGATGCCCTCTTGCAGCCCCGCCGTGGCCATGATGATCTTGAAGGTGGAACCGGGCGCCAGTTGCGCCTGAATCGCCTTGTTGAGCAGAGGATGATCTTCATCATTGACCAGCTTGCTCCATTGATCGCGCGAAACCCGCACGGCGAAATCGTTGGGATCGAAGGTCGGCCGACTTACCATCGCCAGGATTTCCCCGGTGCGGGGATCCATGGCGACGATGGCGCCGTTTTTACCTTCCAAAGCTTCTTCCGCCGCGATCTGTAAATCGATGTCGACCGTGAGCTTCAACTGTTTTCCCGGGATCGCATCCGTTTCCCCCAGCAATCCCACTTCACGTCCATGGCTGTTCACCAGCGCCCGCCGCGCTCCGTTCGTACCCATCAAAATATTGTTGTACTGCCTTTCCACGCCCGAAACTCCGACCACATCGCCCGGGTTATAGAGTTCGAACTGTGGCTGGTTCAGCATGTCTTCGGTCACTTCGCCCACGTAGCCGATCAGGTGGGCCATGAAACCGTTGCGGGGATACAGCCGCCGATGCGCCATGATCGTGTCCAGTTCCGGCAATTCGTTGCGATGCGCATCGATGAAGGCGAGTTCGTCCGGAGTGATGTCTTCCTTCAGAAAAATTGGCTGGTACTGCGGTATCGAAGCGAAATGGCGAATCCGTGCGCGCACTTCATCGGGATCCAAGTGGAGACCCTGGGCAATCAGGTCAGCATCAGCGTTCAGGTCGCGGGAAGAATCGCGCAGTAGCAGCGCGGAAAATGATGGATAGTTGTCAACGATGGTGCGGCCTTCGCGGTCCAGAATCTTTCCCCGCGGCGCGAGAATCGGCACATTGCGGATGCGGTTCTTTTCGGCCGCCGACGCATAGTAGCCGCTCTCCATCACTTGCAGCTTCCATAGTCCATAAGCCAGCACCAGGAAGATGGCCAGGATGGCATACTGCGCCGCGGTCAAGCGGATGGGCGATACTTTGTCGTCACGGCTGAACATCAGGCAGTTCTCAGTTCTCGGTTCTCAGTTCTCAGTTCTCAGTTGTTAAGCGATCCGCTACGCGGATCGCAGCTTAGTCTCTCGTGAGGGGTGTTATTCAATTCTAGCTCTCGGAGGCACCGCCGTGCGAAGCCGAAGAGTAACGTAGGTCACTACCGCTCTACTGAGAACTGAGAACTGAGAACTGAGAACTGGTTTCACGTCCTTTGCTTGAACTTGTCCAGCACAAAGTACAACGCCACGCCCACCACGGCGTTCGCCAGTCCTTCCAGCACACCCCATCCCCAGCTCCAGTCCAGCTTCAGGTTGACCATTCCTCGCGCCACGGTGAAATAGACTGCGGCGTGAACCAGATAAAACCCCCAGGTTACCAGGAGGCGCGTGCCAGCGTTCTCCACGTCGAGCTTGACTCCCAACGACGACGCCAAATACCCCACGACTGTCTTGGCAATCCCATAGATTCCGATCGGATAGGGTCCCAGCATGTCCTGCGCCAAGCCGATCGCGGCTCCGGTCAGCAGTCCGGAAATCGGGTTGCGCCGCGCCATGCCGAAATAAATCGTTACCAGCAAGGGCAAGTCGAAGATGGAAAAGAACGGAAACCGTCTTGGCAGGAAAGCCTGCAGGAACAAAGCCAGCAGCGGCACACCCACGGTCACCGGCATGCTGAACCGGTAAACCTCAATCTGCTCCTCAGATGTGTAAGTGATGGGCACGCTAGTGGGGATTATTTTCGGGGGCAGCCGGTGGAGGAACGGTTGGCGGACTCGCAGGCTTGGGCTGTGCCGCAGCCGGTTTCGCCGGAGAATTCGCAGAGTTCGAACTAACGCTCGAATTAGGGCTCGAATTAACGGCCGAACTGGCCCTGGAAGTGTTTTCGGCGGTGCCGTTCACGGGGGCGCTCGCGGGCTCACTACCCGTTGCCGAATCTCCGGAAGCCGGCTTCAGCGCAACCTTCTTCACAGGCTCGCCACTTGCCGGCTGCGCGCTGCCGGTCGCACTGCCAGCAGCAGCCGACACCGGCGCCGGCTTCGCGACCAACTTGGGCACAGCAGCGGCCACTGGCTTAGCTGCGCCATTCGGCTGCGCCTTCGCGCCGGTGTTTCCCGACGAAGCGGCTCCCGCGACCGTTGCCGGCTTATCTGGCACCGAAGGCAACCGCCGAGCCAGAATATCGGCCGCGCGCACGCTGGCTCCACTTTGAGCCACTGGTTCGCGCTCTTCCTTTTGAGTTACGACCAGCACTTCCTCCAGCCGGCTCAGGTCGGCAGCGGGCTTCACGTTGATGCTCAGAAACAAATCTCGGCCTGGACCTACCTTGCTCACCGTGCCCACGGGCAATCCCTTGGGAAAGATCTGGTCGCCTCCACTGCTCAGCACGGCTTCTCCGGGAACGACTTGCTCATCACTCATGACCCGTTCCAGAATCAACTGGCCATTGGGCGTTCCGCGCAGCACACCCTGCAACCGCGACTTCTCGAGAAATACGCCCACCCCACTGCTCTGATCGTTGATCATCAATACCAGCGAGGTTGAAGGATAAACCAGCCACACCTTGCCGACGATGCCGCCCGCCGTAATCACCGCCATATCCGGCTTCAGCCCGGCGTTTTCGCCTTTGTCGATATAGATGGAGCGGGAAAGATCGCTTCCGCTTGAGCCGATCACCTGCGCCGGCACCGTGTCGATTTTGATTAGTTCCTTAAATGCCAGCAGGGATTGCAACCGTTCTGTCTGGACGGCCTCTTCGGTCAGCCGGGCCTGCTCCAGCTTCATCTGCTCGATCTGACCTTTGAGTTCACGGTTCTCGGCGCGCACGCCGCGCAGCAGGAGATAATCGTGCAGCAGATTGTTGCCGCCGTTCTGCAGCCAGACCAGGCCGCGTTCGAAGGGAGTAATTGCGCCCACCGCCCAGATGCGGATGAGACGGGTATTCTCCGCGTCGGCGCTGCGCTTCACTTGCACCGCGAGCCCCAGCACCTGCAGAAACAAGACTCCCACCAGGATAGTCAGGTTGCGGTAGCGGCCGAGCACGGATTCCATAAAGCAGGTTTCAAAGTTTCAAGGTTTCAAAAGCTTCAAAGTCACAAGGAAACCAACCACCAGCTTCCATCGGAGTCAATCGCGACGCTGGCACCTTGAAACATTGAAACCCTGAAACCTTGAAACTTACTCAATTGAAATTTTTCTCAGCAGCTTGAAGTCCGAGAGCATCTTGCCCGTGCCCAGAACCACGCTGCACAGCGGATCGTCGGCGATCGAAACCGGCAGCCCGGTTTCTTCGCGGATGCGCTTGTCCAGATTCTTCAGCAATGCTCCGCCACCGGTCAGCACAATGCCGCGGTCGCTGATGTCGGCCGAAAGCTCGGGCGGGGTGCGTTCGAGAGCCACGCGGATCGCATTCATGATGGTCGAAACGCACTCGCTCAGGGCTTCGCGAATCTCGCCGTCATCTACTGTAATGGTTTTCGGCACGCCTTCAATCAGGTTGCGTCCTTTGATTTCCATGGTCATCGGCTTGTCGAGTTGGTGTGCGGAGCCGATCTCCATCTTGATCTGCTCGGCGGTGCGCTCGCCGATGAGCAGATTATATTTCCTCTTCAGATAATTCATGATGGCTTCGTCCATCTGGTTGCCAGCCATCCGCACCGAACGCGAATAAACGATGCCGCTCAAAGAAATCACGGCGATGTCGGTTGTCCCTCCGCCGATGTCGACTACCATGTTACCGCTCGGTTCCGTGATTGGGAGTCCGGCGCCGATCGCGGCCACCATCGCCTGCTCCACCAGGTGCACTTCGCTGGCTTTAGCGCGATAGGCCGAGTCCATGACGGCGCGTTTTTCTACCTGCGTAATTTCCGACGGCACTCCGATCACGATCCGCGGATGCACCAGCATCTTCCGGTTGTGCGCTTTCTGAATAAAGTAGTTCAGCATCTTCTCAGTAACCTTGAAGTCGGCGATCACGCCGTCTTTCATCGGCTTAATGGCCACGATGTTGCCCGGCGTGCGGCCGAGCATCTCTTTCGCCTCTTTGCCCACGGCTTCCACTTCGCCCGTGTTCTTGTTGATGGCGACAATCGATGGCTCGTTGACCACAATGCCCTTGCCCCGAGCGTAGACCAGAGTGTTGGCCGTGCCCAGATCGATGGCCAGGTCACTCGAGAACAGGCTGAACAAAGACCTGAGGTTGTGAGAATGGGATGAATGAAATCCGTTATTTGACATTGACGAAGCTCTTCTCGCGATCCACGTTGATCGCATTGTTGCCGGGCGAACCCGATTTCTACCTTCCGGTGCGGCCGCATCTTCTCTCTAGTCTATGAGAGTCTCTGCAACCTTGCCGGGACCGAAGGTTCCTCGTCCTTATGGATCGGAACCCTAACCCTGCCTACTGAATAATGATCTTCTTCTGCTGCGTGTTCACTCCGCCCTGGGCCGTCTGCGCGGTCACTGTAATGACCGCTTCGCCGGTCGCCAGCGGCGGCGTGAAGTAATGGAACGTCCCATCGGTCGTGATCATCGGGACTTCCCGTCCATTCACCATCACTCGAGCCCCGATCTGCGTCTTCCCCGTCACCTCAATCACGTGCCCATGTTGAATGAAGGGATCCAGTTCCAGATCAATGGCTTCTGTCTGCTTGCCCTTGGGAATGATGGTGAAACGATTCTTCTCGCTTTCCACCGATTCCTTCCCCGACGCTTCGTACGACTGTACCATCCAGTAGTACGCTCCTTCGCCCAGGCTTGTAACCGTAACATCTGCTGTGTTTACCTTTTTGTCAACCAGCGTAGAAGAAAAGTAGGGATTCCGTGAAATCCGCAGCCGGTAGCCCACCGCGTTGGCCATCGGCGTCCAGGAGAACTCCACGTCCTTGGTCTCCTCGCCGGTCGTGAAGATGGGAGCCATGTTCGCCGGAGAAATCGGCGTCGGCGGCCCTGCATCTTTCGCTTTTTCCATGTGCGGCTCGGCCGCCTGGAAGCTTACTTTCTCCCAGTTCGCCAGTTCCACGGTTTCGCCATTGCGCGTGACTTCGCCGGTGCCCTTTTTCATCAAAATTTCGTGCTGATCCGCCTTGGGATCATTGTGCACCTGCGCCGTCGATTCCGGAGCCAGAGATGCCGTCGCCCCGTCCACAATGACCTGCGACTTCGATCCCTGGGAATACGTGGCCGTAGAAAGATCTACGGTTCCGGTGCTCACGGCAACGGCCACGTTGGTCTGCTGCTGATCGTTGGCCGAGTTTTCTTCAATCACGATGAGCGAATCCTGTTTCACGGTATAGCTGGTGCCGTCGTTGAACACCACTTTCGCCATACCCTCGGAACTGGTCTGCACCACATCGCCTTTTTCGAGAGGAATGTTGTAATCCGCCGCCACCCAGCTATTGCCGTTGCCCTTCTTCACCCGCACCGTGCCATCGAGCGCGGTAAAATGCGCCTGCTGCGCCACGGAAACTCCGCTGCCCGCTGGCGGTGCCATGCCCGCCACTCGCTCCAAAGCCCGGCTGGCAAAGTTGCTGGTTGCCCTGATGCCGCTCTCGGTAAACTGCGGGAAGGTGAAGCGCATCGCAACAAAAAACACCGCGGCGCCGGCCAGAATCAGCAGTGCGACACTGCGATACGTGACCGTTTTCCACGCGACGTGGATGCCCGGTTTGCGAGTCGACGAAGACACGTGAACCTAAAAACCTTATTGAAGCCTATGGAATTAAGAGGTAGTTCAACGTTACCACAAGCTCATAACTGCAAAAAATGAGTAATCCCCGGCGAACGTTACCTTCGTTTATGCTCCCGCCTTAAAGTTTCTCGCGTCCTTCGTCATTGCTTAGAAAGTTGCGGTGCCGCCCATGACATCCCTTCATCTTTCCGTTATTCTTCTTCGTCGTGTCCGCAACTTCTACCACCGTGTTCGAGCCCCGCGGCGACCACCGGTCATTTCTGGCCGGCGGCATGGTGATCATCTGGCTCATCGCGCTCGCCAAATTGCTCTTCCATATCTATTTCAACAACCGCTACGGCTACTTTCGCGATGAGTTCGACTACATATCGTGCGGCAATCACCTAGCCTGGGGCTATGTTGACCAGCCTCCGCTCATTCCCTTTCTCATCCACCTCAATCGCGCCATCCTGGGAGATTCCCTGCGCAGCATTCGCTTCATCCCGGCGCTGGCTTCGTCTCTGCTCGTAGTGCAAACCGCCGTCATCGCCCGCGAGTTCGGCGGACGCCGCTTCGCCTTGCTCCTGAGCGCGATCGCCATTGTCATTGCGCCGCAATATCTTTCCAACGCGAGTTTGCTGGGCACGAACTGCCTCGAACCCAATCTCTGGATGGGCTGCGCTTATTTCGCCATCCTCGCCATCAAACGCGACAATCCGCGTTACTGGCTCTGGTTCGGCGTCGTCGCCGGACTCGGCATGCAAGAGAAGTACTCCATTGCCGTCTTCGGCTTCGGCATCGTCGTCGGTCTTCTCCTGACACCGCAGCGCCGCGTCTTCCTCAATCGCTGGATTTGGCTGGGGGGCCTCGCCGCTTTCTTGATCTTTCTTCCGAATCTGCTTTGGAACTTGCACTATCACTGGCCTTTCCTCGAGTTGATGCGCAACATTCGCGCCGAGGGCCGGGATGTTGTGCTCCCGCTGCCCCAATTTTTCCTTCAGCAGACGTTATTGATTGACCCCATCACCGCTCCCATTTGGCTCACGGGGTTGTTCGCACTGCTGTTCTCATCCCGTCTCAGGACCTACCGCCTGCTCGGCTGGTGCTATTTGGTTTGCTTCACTGTTTTCTTCGTTCTTCACGGAAAGAATTATTACCTCGCTCCCGTGTATCCCATGTTGCTGGCGGCGGGTGCGGTGGTAATCGAATCTGCTATCAATGGGGAAAAAATCGGCGATCCAGAGAGCACTCCCCCGCGGCGGATATGGTTGAAGGCTGTGATCGTAATTCTGTTGCTGGCCAGCGGCGCCCACCTCGCTCCCATAACCGTGCCCATACTTTCTCCCGACCGCTTCCTCGCCTACATGAAGAATCTTCCGTTTAAGCTGCCAGTGATGGAGCACGACCACGCTCGCGCCGCCCTGCCGCAGTGGTACGCCGATCAGTTCGGATGGGAAGAAATCGTCGCTGAGACCGCCGTGGCCTGGAATCGCCTCTCCTTAGAAGACCGTAAACACTGCGGCATCTTCGCCCAGGACTACGGCCAGGCTGGGGCCATCGACTTTCTCGGACGCCGCTACGGCCTGCCTGCGGCGCTCAGCGGCGACCGCACTTATTTTCTCTGGGGACCGCGCGGCTATTCCGGAAACTGCCTGATCGTCCTCGGCGACCGGCGAGCCCGGCTCGAACAACTCTTCAATCAGGTCGAATTTGTAGGCACGTCCGCCGACAATCCCTACGCTCTGGAAACTGAGATCGCCGTCTTCATTTGCCATGGCCCAAAATTCGGCACCCTCGCCCAGCTCTGGCCCGAGCTGAAGCACTGGCACTGAAGCTCACGATCCGGTGGATGAAGATATGGCAGACGAAGCTCGGCCTTCCCGTCAGACCTTGTGTTAATTTTTCGTTAAATACGCGTTTGGCCGATTGACCGGACTACGGGGCGGGATTACCCTCCGAGGCTATGAGCCCAGCCGACTTCGATCAACTGCGTCTTGCCTACAAGAAAGCCACCGACGAATGGGTCAACGCCATTCGCGCCGAGGAAGCTTTAGCAACTCCCGACCATTCGATGATCGCGTGGGAGAAGTGGGATGCCGCCCACTTCCAGGAAGAGGATGCCCACACCCAATACACCAAAACCCGCGAAGCCTACAAAGACGCCCTCCGCGGCGCGAACATCGGCATCTAGCGCCGTTGTCCTTTCCAGCTTTTTGTCATTCCGAACCGGGCTGAAAGCCCGGTGAGGAAGCTGCTGTTCTCGCTGCAGCCGAACCCGGCTCTTCCCTTGCCGCACCTAACGGTACTTCTGTAGCATCAATATCCAGGCATTCATAAGGAGCAAGAGCAATCATGGCCACCGACACCCTAACTTCCCCAGCTACGCTAAGCCACACCCCCACTAGGATCCTGAAGAACTTCATCGACGGCGAGTGGGTAGAATCCTCGACCGGAGAGACTTTCGAAGACCGCAATCCCGCCGACACTCGCGAGGTAGTGGGCGTCTTCCAAAAGTCGGCGAAGGCTGACATTGACACCGCCGTTGACGCCGCCAAGCGTGCCTTCGCCAAGTGGCGCCTGGTGCCGGCTCCGCGCCGCGCAGAGATTGTCTTTCGCGCTGCCGAGATTCTTATCGAGCGCAAGGAAGAGTACGCCCGCGAGATGACTCGCGAAATGGGCAAGGTTCTCGCCGAAACTCGCGGCGACGTGCAGGAAGCAATTGATGCCGCCTATTACAACGCCGGCGAAGGACGCCGCCTCTTCGGTCCGACCGTCCCGTCTGAAATGCCGAACAAGTTCGCCATGGCCGTGCGCCAGCCCATCGGAGTATGCGGCATGATCACGCCCTGGAATTTCCCCATGGCGATCTCTTCGTGGAAGCTCTTGCCCGCCGTAGTCTGCGGCAATACATGCGTCATCAAACCCGCGCAGGACACTCCACTCTCCACTTTCAATTTGGTCCGCGCCCTAAGCGACGCCGGCTTGCCCAAGGGAGTAATCAACGTCGTCGCCGGCTTCGGCGCAGACGTTGGCACTCCACTCGCCGAGCACCCGGACGTGCGCGCCATTTCGCTGACTGGATCCTCTGCCGTCGGCCGCATCATCGGCGGCATCGCGGCCAAGAGCTTCAAACACTGCTCGCTCGAACTCGGCGGAAAGAATCCCATGATCGTCCTCGACGACGCGAACCTCGACCTCGCCATCGAAGGCGGCCTCTGGGGTGGATTCGGCACTACGGGCCAGCGTTGCACTGCCACCAGTCGCATCATCGTGCAGAAAGGTGTCTATCGAGAGTTCGTCGAAAGATACGTATCCCGCGCCAAAAAACTGAAAGTCGGCAACGGCCTCGACGAGACGGCAGAGATGGGCCCAGCCATCAACGAAAAGCAACTTCAGACCGATCTCAGCTACGTCGAGATCGGCAAGAACGAAGGCGCCAAACTGCTCTGCGGCGGCAATCGCCTCGACAAAGGCGATTATCAATACGGCTGGTTCATGGAACCCACCGTCTTCAGCGACGTCGACCCGAAGATGCGCATCGCGCAGGAAGAAATTTTCGGTCCCGTAGTTTCCATCATCCCCTGCGACGATATGGAAGACGCCATCGAAATCGCCAACGGCATCGAGTACGGACTCTCTTCCGCGCTCTACACCAAAGACGTGAACAAGGCCTTCGCCGCCATTCGCGATCTTTACGCTGGCATCACTTATATCAATGCGCCCACGATCGGAGCGGAAGTACATCTGCCTTTCGGCGGCACCAAAGCCACCGGCAACGGCCACCGCGAAGGTGGCATCGGCGCCATCGACTTCTACACCGAGTGGAAGTCCGTCTACGTCGATTACTCAGACAAGCTGCAGAAGGCCCAGATCGACCGAGCTGACTAAACAGTAGGTAGTTCTTAAGATGTCGAGCGATTTTATTGGCCTCTGGTCCCTGACCACTGGCTGCTGATTTTGGCAGGTACCTCGGTAATCTTGTTCATGTTCCCTCCTTAACCTACCGTCAACGCTTGGGGTTTAATCCGTCCGTGTTTTAAAGATGGGTTCATCGTGCTCAAGCTGCACTTCAATTCTCGACCTGCCGCAGGCATCAAGCGGATTCTCGCATCGACAACGCTCGCGTTCTGCCTGACCGCTGGATTCGTTCCCACTATGCTGGCGCAGAAAAGCCCGAGGGTCGCCCGCAAGGTGATCACGGAGGTCAAGCCGGCGTACCCAGCGACTCTGAAGAACCTGCATATTGAAGGACTCGTCCGCCTGACTGTGACTGTGCTTCCGAATGGAAATGTGGCGAACATTAATGTTCGCGGCGGAAACCCGATCCTCGTCGAGAACGCGCTGAAAGCCGTGAAGAACTGGAAATATGCTCCAGGTTTTTCTCAAACCGAGGAGGAAGTGATCCTCAATTTCAGCGACAGATAGATCGATACCCTGGGCCAGTTTCCTTCTTAGCCGAACACTCCCGTTCCATTTTCCAGACGCGGACTCCTGTACAATCCTTGACGAAGGCAAGCTTTCCTGATGCCGATCACCCAGGCCAACCAAATCGTCCCTGCCAAACGTCTGGAGAATGTCCGCTACGCCATTCGCGACCTGGCCTGCGTAGCCGACGAAGTCATCAAGCAGGGACACAGAGTTCTGCCATTGAACGTCGGCGACCCGCTCAACTTCGATTTCCAGACTCCTCCCCACATCATCGAAGCCGCTTACAAGGCGATGCGCGACGGCAAGAACGGCTACGCGCCGTCTCCCGGCATTCCCGAAGCGCTTGAGGCGATTCGCGGCGAGGCTGCGCGCAAAGGCATCACGTCGGTGCAGGATGTCTTCGTTACCTCCGGCGTGAGCGAGACGGTCGATCTCTGCATCAGCGCGCTGGTGAATCCCGGCGAAGACATTCTCACGCCGAAGCCGGATTACCCGCTTTACTCGGCCGTTCTGTGCAAGCTAGGCATCGCCATCAACGCTTACGATTTGAATGAAGACGACGCCTGGCAGCCCGAACTCGCCGATATCGAGCGCAAGCTCACACCGCACACCCGCGGGATCGTGCTGATTAACCCCAACAATCCCACGGGATCGCTATGCTCGCGGCAGATGCTGGAGCAGGTTGCCGACATAGCGCGCCGCCACAATCTGGTCGTCTTCTCGGACGAGATTTACGACAAGCTAATACTGGACGGTACTCCGCACATCGCCTTCGCCGCCGTCGCTCCCGACGTGCCCTGCATCACCTTCGGCGGCATGTCGAAAAACTACTTGGTTCCGGGATGGCGCATAGGCTGGGGCATCGTCTCCGGCGACGCCGCGGCAGTAAAGCCCTATATCGAAGGCATTCACCGCCTGCTGCGCGCCCGTCTCTGCGCCAACCATCCCGAGCAATACGCCATCAAGCCCGCACTCGAGGGGCCCCAAGACCATCTGATCGAAGTACAGCGGAAACTACGCTCCCGCTGCGATCTCACCCAGAAGTGGTGCGAGTCTACCCCGCGCATAAGCTGCGTCGCGCCACGCGGCGCCTTCTACGCCTTCCCGCGGATCGACATCCCAGAAAGCGATGAAGTTTTCGTCAAGGAACTAATCCGCCAGAAGCACGTCATGGTCGTCCACGGCTCCGGCTTCGGCCAAAAGCCCGGCACCCAGCACTTCCGCATCGTCTTCCTGCCAGATGAAAAGACGCTGAGCAGGGCCTATGCCGGAATTGCCGACTTTATTCGCGAGCGCTACGAGAATACAGAACGAACATGACTCTGGATGAGGCCCGCGAACTAGTTGTTGAGGGAATTAACTACGCTGCCTATCGGGAGACTGACTCCTCACTGCACGACTCCGATAAGAACCGTCTTTTTGGCTCGGAACATTACAAATCGAACCGAGTCGTCGTCAGTTCAAGTCCGTGGGCCGAAGGAGACTTTGAGGAAAAGATGGCGACGCTGCTCCGATGGGCCAGAAAACTCAGCCAGCCGGTTCCTGCCTTTGAGGAGGCGCAAAGAATGCTAAAGAATGAGGAATCGGTGATCGGACGCGTCATTCGACGTATCTGAGCTATGACCATGGTATAATGACCATGATCGAAAGGATCTTCCTCGATGAAAACAATGGCGGCAGGAGCATTCAAAGTCCATTGCCTGAAAGTCATGGATGAAGTCCAGTCCAAACGCCAAGCCGTGCTGATCACCAAGCGCGGCAAGCCGGTGGCGAAGCTCGTCCCGGTCGAACAAGAAAAGGACGATATCTTCGGCTTCTACAAAGGCAAGATTAAAATCAACGGCGATATCGTTTCCCCGGCTTTTTCTCCGGAGGAATGGGGGGACTTGTATTGATTCTGCTGGACACGCATGTCGTGATCTGGCTGGCGCAGGATCAACAGCGCATTTCTTCAAGAGCGCGCGATGCGATTTCCAGCTCGCGCGAAAGCGTCCAGGGCCTTGCCGTTTCCAGCATGACACTCCTCGAACTCGCCCGACTTGCCAGCCAAAAGCGTATTGAGCTGACGCCGAACCTGGGGGACTTCCTCCGGGATGTGGAGCGCCGATTCACGGTCCTGCCGATCACGGGACCGATATGCGTGCAGGCGTTCGAGTTTCCCGCAAACTACCCGAAAGATCCGGCCGACCGCGTAATTGGCGCTACTGCGGTCATAGAAGGGCTGAAGCTTGTGACCACGGACCAAGCCATCCGCCAGTCGAAAGCCGTGCCAACAATCTGGTGAACCTCGCGTTCGTCTAGCATTTCCCTGACCTTTCTCTTTCCCCGTGAATCTGCTTAAATCAAATCACGGCGCAACCGCAGTCGCGTCTTGGCGTTCCTATAAATCGTGGTCGACATTCATTCCCACATTCTTCCGGAAGTAGACGACGGCCCAAAGTCCTGGGAAACCTCCGTCGCCATGTGCCGCATGGCCGCTGCCGACGGCATCACGCACCAGGTCGCCACGCCTCATGCTAACGACCGCTACCCCTACGACCGCACTTATCTCGAGGGACTGGTCGCCCAACTGCAGCAAAAGGTAGGCGATGCTCTTACCATCAGCCTGGGCTGCGACTTCCATCTCTCGTATGACAATATGCAGGATGTGCTGGCCAATCCCGCCCGCTACGCCATCGGGGATACGCACTACATGCTGGTCGAGTTGAGCAATTACAGCGTGCCACTGCAAACTACGGATTGCTTTACGCAGCTCGGCGATCTTGGTATCACCGCGGTCATCACTCATCCCGAACGCAATCCGATTCTGCGCGAGAGCCCGCAGCGCGTCACGGAGTGGGCAGAGCAGGGTTGCGTCATCCAGATGACCGGCTCCGCGCTCACCGGATTCTGGGGAGAACGGGTGCGCCGCGCCGCCTTGTGGCTGCTGGAGCACGACGCCGTGCACGTACTCGCGACGGATGCCCACGATACCGAGAAACGGATCCCAATTCTCTCCGCGGCCCGCGATGCCGTCGCGAAAATCTGCGGCGAGGAAGTGGCTGATGCCCTCGTCGAAGCCAACCCCTCCGCCATTGTAAATTCGCAGCCCTTACCTTACTTTCCGCGCCCCGTCCTGGGAACCTACCGCAAGACATCCGGTGGTTAGTTCAGTCACCCCGAGCGTAGCGAGGGACCTTGGTGTTTGCTCGTGGCGGCTGCACCGGTCACGCAGGCACAAACCAGGATCCCTCGCTGCGCTCGGGACGACAATTCTGATTTAAGTTTGATAAGGAGGATTTACTGCGGGCTCGACCCATCATGATCAGGAGTCGTCACAGGCGCTGGAGGAGCTGTCGGAGTCGCAGTCGTATTGCGCGCTCCCGGATCAGCGCTGTGCGACACCGGGCTCAAAGCCGCAGCATGCGTGACTGGCTCCGTAGTCATCGCGCTTTCCGGATTTAACAGATGATCGTGGCTTGGACCCAGCCCCAGGCTGATCAGAGCGCGCGCATCGGGCACCGTTTTCGACTGCCAGCCGTGGTCGGCTTGATAGCGGCGCATGGCGTCTTCGCTGGCCTGGTTCCAGGTTCCGGCCGCTTCGCCACTCAGGTAATGTTCGCGAATCAGCGCTTCCTGAATCTCCTGCGCCCGCTGGGGATCGATCTTCTGCTGGCCGCGCGCAATCGCTTTTCTTTTGCCTCTCCTGTGAGAGCTCGAGCGCTTCACGTTGCTCTTATGGGTCGCGGCAGCGCTATTCGATTTTGTCTGCGGCTCAACCGAGCCGGGGCTTGCCTTCGAAGTAACCGGACCGGCGGAATCGCCCCCCCGTGCAAACGCTGCGCGGGGCGATGCGCAGGCGCAGAGCAGCGCCAGAGCGCAGCCTGCACCCAACCAACTCCGCATTCCCGCGCCACGCTTCTGCATGATCGTCAACGGCAACCCTCAGACCTAGGAACGCTGCCCTCCACACTGGTTAAGAAATCGAGCGGCGCCCAAAAACAAAAAGACCCAACTGAAACCAGCATTCTAATCATCCCCCATCGCAGGAGGCAATGCCAGTTCCGGTCGGGCCAGTACGAGGTTACGGAAGTGTCCCAGCCATGAAGATGGTTCCATCCTGAGGCGACGAACCACGCTGGCGCACCAGGAAAACCACGTCCTGACCGCTCTTCATGCTCGATTCCACTTTGGCGAAATCGTCTTCGCTGTTCACCGGCTGCTTGTTGACCTCGAGAATAACGTCGCCGCGGCTCACACCGATATCCTCGGCAAACGACCCCGGCTTTACATCTTGCACAATCACTCCCTTGCCGGACGGTACCTCCAGCCGGTCGGCCATCTCCGGCGTGACCTTGCGTACGGTGAGGCCGAACTTGCTCTGCTTAGGCGTGCTTTCGTCGTTGTCGCTGTCATCTTCGTTCAAGCGCGCAGCGAAGAGCTTGGCGCGGTCGGCGACGGTTACGGTCGCCTCCTCCTGCTTGCCGTTGCGCAAAAAGCCGAGAACGACTTTCGACCCCGGTTTGCGTGACGCAATTTCCGCCACCAACTCGGTGCCTTTGGTGACTTTCTTGCCGTCAACCATAGTGATGGTGTCGCCCAGTTTCAGCCCAGCCTGATCCGCCGGGCTTCCCGGAACCACATGCGCCACGGTGATACCGCTGCCGGCGCCATAGACGCGGTTGATCGCGGGATTCTCGACTGCATCAAACTGAATTCCGATCGATCCGCGCGCGACACGATGCTCGGGTCCAATCAGCTGGTTGTAAACCTGCACCACCGTGTTCGAAGGAAGCGAGAAACCTACGCCTGCATAAGCGTTAGTCTCGCTCAGAATGGCGGTGTTGATGCCGATCACTTCGCCGTTCATGTTGACCAGCGGGCCACCGGAATTCCCCGGGTTAATCGCTGCATCGGTTTGGATGAAGATCTGAAACTGCCGGCCCGGCACAATGTCCCGGCCCTTGGCGGAAACTATGCCGGCCGTCACCGTACCCACTTGCCCGAACGGGCTGCCGATGGCCAGCACCCAGTCGCCCACCTGCATGCCATCAGAGTTGCCCATCTTCGCCGAGGGCACAGGACGGTCCAAATCAATCTTGATTACCGCAAGATCAGTTTCCTGGTCTTCCCCGATCACTCTCGCGTCATGTTGCACGCCCGGCGGATCATCCTGCAAGCGCACCCGGATGCGGTCCGCTTTCTCGACCACATGCCGGTTGGTGACGATGTATCCCTTCGGATCTACGATCACGCCGGAACCTAGCGAGCGTTCGCGTATTTCGCCATCGCCGCCCCCCGGACCGCCTTGTCCACCTGGGCCCCCGAAGAAATGGTTGAAGAAGTCATCCATGCCACCGCCGCCACCGTTGTCGTCGTCATCGGGGTTCTGCTCGCCCCGGCGCCGGTGCGGCGTCTTAATAGTCGATTCCGTGTTGATGTTGACCACGCACGGCCCCAACTGCTTGGCGATTTGCGAGAACGTGTTGGAAAGCTGCTGCGGCGCCGGAACCGAGAGCGGAGTCGCATCCGAGGACTTCTGCTCCTTGCCCTTCACTCCCGATGAAACCACCGTGCCAATCAAAATACCCAGCGCCAGCGTAGCCACGATGCTGAATGAATAAACCCACCGATGCGTCTTCAAACGCACCCAAATCGCCCGCGAATCCATATGCCTGAATTCCTCCGAAAACTGTACGAATCCCCAATTATACCCGTTTGCCAAAGTCGCAGTGCCACCAAGTAAGTCGACGGAATATGCGAATACGGCCCATCGATTACAGGGGATTAGACGTACGAATCCGGCTTTTTGTTTTATGCAATGGAGGGAAATAATTGCCGGGGAGCATTGCTGAAGAGATAAGAAAAATGATCGGCCGTTAATACTCAACCGCCGAGGCTGGAATCTGCTGCTCCACTTACTTCGCCTCGTACACTCTCTTCCCGCCCACTACGGTCAGCAGGACCCTGGTCGCCAACTCTTTTTCCGCGGAGGCCGCAGTGATGTCGCGATCGAGCACCACAAAATCCGCCAGCATCCCAGGCGCCAGCTCACCCTTCTCTTTCTCTTCGAATTCGGCGAAGGCCGAGCCGGTGGTGTAAGCCGCAATGGCCTGATCCATGGTCAGTTTCTGTTCGGGAAAATATTCCTGCTTGCCGTTCTCGCTCTTGCGCGTGACGGCTGCGTACAGCCCGCGGAACGGCGATATCGGCTCGACCGGATAGTCCGTGCCAAAAGCCAGCGTCACGCCTTTGTTCAGGAATGACGCCCACGCGTAGGAGGTCGCTGCCCGCTTCGCCCCCAGCCGGTCCTGAGCCCATCGCATGTCACTGAGCAACTGGCTGGGTTGCACGGAGGCAATCACCTTCAATTCCTTGAAGCGCGCGATTTGTGCCGGCGTCGTGACCTGCGCATGTTCGATGCGCAAGCGAAAATCGCTGCCGCCGTTCGGTGCCTTCACTTTCTGCTCTCGGGCGGCCTTTTCGGCTTCGGCAAAAGCATCCAGCGCCATCTGCACGCCCTCGTCGCCGATCGCATGAAACCCCAGCTGGAAGCCCGCCAGCACGCGCTCCTTGGCCATGTCGTTCAGTTTTGCCTGCTCGTAGCGCGGCAAGCCGGAATTCTTCGGATCATCCGCATAAGGCTCCATCAGCGCCGCCGTATGCCCGCCCAGCGAGCCGTCCATGAAGGCCTTCAGCATGCCCGTATGCAACATCAAGTCAGATTCGGGTTGGAATCCACGCTTCACTTTCAACTCGTCGATCACATCGTCAAAAGGCAGCCATTCGGAAATGCGCGCCGTCAGCTTGCCTTCCTTTTCAAGCTCCTGGTAGATCAGGAAATTTTCCCACTCCGGCGAATAATCCTGCGCCGAGGTCACGCCGTGCTCGGCCAGGTCCGCGAGCGCAACTTCAATTCCCTGCCGTCGCGCCTCGTGCGTCAGCTGAGGAATCGCCGCCCGCACCGGCTGCTGCGCCGTGTCCCGCAGAATCCCCGTAGGCTGGCCGTTGGCATCGCGGTCAATCTTCCCGCCCTCAGGATCGCGGCTGGCCAAAGTGATGTTGGCCAGTTGCAACGCTCGCGTATTGGCCAGGGCAAGGTGACCATCCACCCGATCCAGAATGACCGGGTGCCCATCGGAGATCTCATCAATGTCCCAGCGGCTGGGTAGAGTCGGGATCGGCCAGAGGGTTTCATCCCAGCCTCCGCCCACAATCCATTCGTCTGCCTTGGCCTTCTCCACCCTCGCCTTGACCCGCTCGCGAAGTTCTTCCAGCGTCTTAACTCCGGTCAGGTCGATGGTCAATTTCTGCAGTCCGGCCGCCGCCAGGTGGACATGGGCATCGTTGAAGCCGGGCATGACGAAGCGCCCGCCCAAATCAACGACCTCCGTGTCCGGCCCTTTCAGCTTCATGATGTCCACATTTCTGCCGACTGCCTGAATGCGGTCGCCGCGCACCGCGATGGCTTCCTCGCGCAAGGTGGAACCGAACGGCGAATTCGAAGGCACACCCGTATAAATATTGGCGTGAAAGTAGATGGCATCGGCCCTGGGCTTGACGTCCGTCTTCTCAGACTCACCATTCGCCTTCGGATTTGGTGCAGCAACGGGCGGGGGCGCCTGTGCAATGCACAGGGTGGCGATGAACACCGTCAAGAAAGCCGGGTGCCCCATCCTTCGCGTTCTTTGCGAAGGGTGGGATTCCACTGCCGCATGCAGCTTCAGGGCAGCGCAGCGCTTCAGCGCTGCGAAAAGACTCTTCCCTAGACAAAGGGCTTTTGCCCCCGAGGCCTCACGTCTCCGGATCATTCGCCCACCCCCGCTCCCGCCAGTGCCATCATGGTCAGCAGAATCCGCTTCAGCCCCAACTCGCGTCCGTTGCTGTCGAACCACTCCTGCAAGGTGTGCGCGCCGCCGCCCGAACCGCCGCCACCGATGGCAATCGCTTCCAGGCCCAGCGACAGCGGAATATTCGCATCGGTCGATGCGCGTTGCACCTGCGCCGCGTTATTCAGTTGCGTATCCACCGCGCGAATCACATGCAAAATCCGCGCGCCCGCGGCGAGTTCGCCTGCCGGACGGTTGCCGATCGCGACCACTTCGCAATTCACTCCCGAAGGCCGTTTCTGCACCGGCGAACGCATTTCCGCCGCCAGTGTCTCGTCTTCCACTGCGCGATTCAGCGCCAGCCGCAGCGCCTGCTCCAGCCGCTCCATCTCCGTCATCGAAGTCGAGCGGATATCCACCTTCATGCTGGCCGACTCAGGAATCGAATTCACCGAAGTCCCGCCGCGCACTACTCCGATGTTGAAAGTGGTCTTAGGGGTTGTCGGCACCGGAGTCGCCGTAAACGTATCGACGGCGCGGGAAAGAATCACAATCGGATTCGGCGCGCCAAAATCGCTCCACGAATGCCCGCCCGGACCGCGCACGATCACTTCAAAGCGGCGGCTGCCCAGTGCCTCGGCGACAATGGTGTCCGCGCCCGCGCCGTCGAGCACGACACTGTAAGCAATCGAATCCTTCCAGCGCGGCGTGGAAAAAATGTGCCGCATGCCCCGCAGATCGCCCTCGCCCTCTTCGCCCACGTTGCCGATAAACACAAACGGCAACGCGTGCCGCAGGCGCACCGACCGCAGCAGCGCGGCGATCCCCAGCATCGCCGTCACGCCCGCACCGTTGTCGGAAACCCCAGGCCCATAAATCCGGCTGCCCTGCTGCCGGACGTTCAACGGCGTATTCGCGGGAAACACGGTATCAATGTGCGCACTCAGCGCCACGTAGCGCTGGCCAAATCCAGGATGGATGCCGAACACGTTGCCCACATCGTCGATGCGAACATCGTCCAGCCCAACTTCGCGAAAGCGCTCCGCCAGCCAGGCCGCGCGCGCCGACTCCCCAAACGGAGGCGCCGGAATCCGCGCCATCTCCATCTGCCACTGCGCCAGCTGCGGCTCCTGCGTGCGCAGCCAGTTGTAGGCCGAGCGCACCTCGGGCGCCGCCGCCAGACGCGCCACATCCTGCTGCACCGTAGGCGCAACATCAGGCAAGTCCGCGCGGGGGGGAACGGGGCTCATGGGGGTTATGCGCCATATTACAACGTATAGGAAAGAAAGGGGATTACCTTGGGCGGGAACCGCTCAGTGCGGTTGACCCGGCGCAGTCAGCCATGTGGCTTGACGGCAAGTGGACGTTGGTAACGTTACCGATTTCAAACCGGTGAAAACCCTTGTCATTCTGAACCGGGCTGAAAGCCCGGTGAGGAACCTGCTTTTCGCCCCTCTAGTGCGAAAGGGCGGGGCTTCGCCGGGGGATATCACCCCCGCCTCGTCTCGGCCTCTCCGAGCCACCCGCGGCGCAGTTTTTCAGGAGGAATGCTGGACAACAAAGGTTTGATATCAAGAATAGGCGTCCCATCAAGCATATCAACGCCCCGAACCTGCAGTTCGGCGCCTTCGCGACGACGCAGTTCGACGATCGTCAAAGCAATTGGGTTCGGGCGCCGCGGAGATCGGGTCGCAAACACTCCATGCGGTCGATTGTCAGAAGGCGGCGTGCCCAGCAGCTCGAACCCGTGCGCGCGGTCGAACTCCCAGAGAACGATCAGATGCGAAAAGCCCTCGATGTCAGTAAGCCCGACCTCAAATTCGGGCAGGATCCTAAGCACGCCGTCCGCCTCATGCAGAGCCCCAAGCCCCTTGGGAACCTCGCTCGTGTCCTTATAGGGGCTACTCACAAATCCAATTGGCCGCGATGTAAACATAGGGACATGCTCCACCTCCCAGATCGAAACCCGGATCTCTAAGCCAACCGGCTCTCCACATGCCCAGCCCGCTGCTCAACCGCGGCCACGAGTTTCTTCGTCGCCGGAACCTCAATCCCGTGCCGCCCCGCGCCACGCAGAATCGGCCCCGCAATCGCCTCCAACTCCGGAGTCCGATGCTGCTCGACATCCTTCTGCATCGAGCTGCGCATGTTTCCCGGCATCTTCATCACTCCGGCGATCACAGCGTCCGCATCAATCTTGGCGCCCTCGGCGACGGCGACGGCACACGCCTCCCGCAGACAGGCCAATCCCAGCTTCCCCCAGGTGGGGTCGGCGAGGATCTCGCCGGTGGTCTTATCAGAGGCGGTCGTGGTCAGCGCAAATGGGGCAAGGAAAACCAGCTTGCCCCACATCAGCGTCGGCTCATCGTCGACAAACCGGCACTCGAAACCGATTTGCTGCAACTGATCGATGGTGCCTCCGAGCAAAGCACGTCCGGCTGACAACACATTGAGACGAGCAAAAGGCGAGCGATGAACGATGTGTCCGGGACTGACGCGTTCGGTTTCAACCGCGATTGTCGCCGGAATCACGCGTCCAGAGCCGTACCGGGCGCGCAGGAGCGCAATGTGGTCAACGCCATTGAGCAAGGGAACGATGGCACGTACCGCTTCGGGGTTCTTGAGAGCGGCGAGCGCCGGCTCCAGCTGCGTGGCCTTCACCGTAATCCAGAGCACGTCGACGGGAGGAACTTCGGCAGCGACCGAGACATTCACCGTGAAATCGCCGAAGGGACTTTCCAGATGGAGTTGTTTGGGATACTGCGCCAGCGCCTCGCGCCGCACGATCAGCGTGACGGAATCCCCTGCGTGCCCGAGACAAGCACCGATCAACCCGCCAACGCCGCCAGCCCCGAGAATCGCATGTCGCATCGTTTCCGCCATCCGACCTCCCCTTCAATTCTGCTTCACTCCCGCAGCCGGCAGGCACTCCACAACCTCGGCGTCGCTCAGTGTGTGGTCGCTGGCCTTGGCGCGCTGGTAAATGCGCTCAACCAGATCGTCGGTCGCCGGAATGCCGCGCCGCTCCAGCCAGAACAGCACGTTCGACTTTCCGCTCATCGGCCCGATATCGATGATCTGTTCCAACCCGA
Source organism: Candidatus Sulfotelmatobacter sp. (assembly GCA_049673585.1). GTDB lineage: Bacteria > Acidobacteriota > Terriglobia > Terriglobales > Acidobacteriaceae > Sulfotelmatobacter. The sequence continues at coordinate 196,044 of JBATXV010000031.1, forward strand.
ACACATGCGAAGGCACGCCGGAGTAAACCGTGTTGGCCAGAACCACATCGTTCTTGTGATACGCCTTGATAATTGCCGCCGCATGCACGCCCGTGGCGGTGCGAAACGCGTCGTCGCCGACAACCGGATAGTTCGCCGGAATGGGCACGCCCGTGGCTCGCGACACCGCCTGGCAATAATGTTTCAGCTTGGTGAGATCCTGCTCCGCCCACGGCGCAATGCCCATCAACTTCAGATTCACCAGCATCTGATCGATCTGCGTATTGCCCACGCGCTCTCCCAGTCCAATCGCGCACCCATGAACGCAATTTGCCCCGGCGATCACTGCCGCCATGGAGTTGGCAATGGCCAGACCGCGGTCGCTGTGCCCGTGCCAATCTACACGAATTTTTTCGCCACAGGGTTTCACGACTTCCTCGATCACAAACCGCACCAGCGCCAGCGCGCCCATGGGCGTAGCGTGCCCGGCGGTGTCACAAATCACGATGGCGCGCGCACCACAAGCAATCGCCGTCGAGTAGAGCCGCTTCACCGTCTCCGGATCGCAGCGGCTCGTATCTTCAGTGACGTACATCGAATCCAGGCCGAGCGAAACCGCATACTTGACGGCTTTCTCGGTGGTCTGCAAAAGAAAATCGTCGCTCCAGCCTTCCGTAAAGCGGCGAATCGGACTGGAGCCGATGAAGGTAGCCGCCTCAATGCGCAGGCCGGTTTTCTGCACGATCTCGGCAATGGGACGAATATCATTCTCATGCGTCCGCGCCGCGCAGTTGGCGCGAATCTTCATCTTGTGCGCGACGATTTCCCGCGCCAGCGCCGTCACATGCTCGACCGCGCGCGCTCCTGCACCCGGCAATCCGAGATCAAGCGAGTTGATCCCGAGCGCCTCCATCAGATGGAGGATCTCAATTTTCTCGGCGATCGAAGGGTCGCGCACGGAAGGCGACTGCAAGCCATCGCGCAGGCTCTCATCGTTCAGCAGAACCGGCCCCGGCGGCTTCAGTCCCGGGGGATGATTCTTGTTCCAGTCGTAGATGAGTTCGGAGGTGTTCACGACAGTTGCCAGTACCCAGTACCGAGTTAACCCGCGCGCCTCTTAGTTTCTGGATACCGGGTACCAGGTACTCGCCGTTACTTCTCTTTCGGCGGCAAGGTCAACCCGAAAACTGAAATCATCCCCTGCCCGGCGACATTCACCTTGGCTTCCGCGGCGTTCGGCAAATAAAGTGTCTGGCAATGCTCGCAGCGGTAGACCTCGGCATCCACTCCCCAGGCTTTTTCCGCGTCGCCGCAGGCTTGCTCGATCACATCTTGGGAGTAGAACCAGCGCTTCAAATGGCCGCCACAGAATTTTCCTTTTTCGTTTTTCTCGTTGCAGGCGCGCTGCCCGTTCTTCTTGATCTTGACCTTGTGATGAGGAAGCTGCGGAGGAGTTTGCGTGTCTGAAATGGTCATTTCGCCAGTCGCCAAAGCGCTTACCCTCGTTCGCGCGGCGCTTGCGCCGCTGGATTCGGCCCTACGAACGTCATTGTACTCGAAGGCGAAACCCGAGGCCAAAGCCGGCGATGTCCATACGTAAGGAGGTGGATGAACACGCGCGTTTCGGGACCGCCTCACTCGACGTCGCGACCGGAAGGTCCGGGACGCTGTAGTTCAGGTACAAAGATGAAAAGAGAATTGTCAGCAAGATACTTATTGGCAGGGTGATCCCCCAGGTGCGTTGGTAAAGCGACCTAAGCTCAGATCGCAGGACGAGCGGCGCCGTGAACAACAGCGCAAAGACACCCACCGCAATGGCAGTAAGCACGGCCGCCGCAGCCGGAGATCGGTCGAATACGTTCAGAGGGAGCAGCAGGACCAGAATCAAAGTCGCGGTTAGGATCATGTAACACCAAAACGCCGTGCTGCGTCCTTGCTTCGTCCGCACCCAGTACGCCAGGTAAATCCCTAAAGGCAAGGATAGGGCACCCGCACAACACAGAGCGAGAACGATTGTGAACGATTGTCCATCCCAAACTAAGTCGGATTGTCCATGGCATGCCCCTGTCATCGAAGATCATTTTCGACGTCCTTCGCGCGAGCGTCCGAAGCCTCTCGCTGAAGCCGCTCTTCTAGAATTCCTTCTTCGGCGGAGTCTGCTCCGCGCCGACGCGACCAATCACGATCTCTGCCTTGTAGTAGTTTTCTGCCTTCACTGGCTCACCCGCCAGTCGCCGCAGTATGGCGATCTGGCCGACGTGAGTTAACGCATCGGCGACTGGCCCCTGAAAGAGATTTTCTACCGGCGCCTGCAAGGGCTCCTGCGATGCGAGGTAATCATCGAACTTCTTCAGCGCGGCGAAAAAGCGCTCAACTTCCTTCTCCCAAGCCAGGGGCTTGGAGTCATGCCATTCGCGTTTCCCATTCGCCATCGAGAGTCCCCAATCCATCAGGTCGCCCATGTGCGCCAGAATCTGTCCTGGCGCTCGCACGCCTTCGTCAACGTGGAATGGGGCGAAGCCCTCAGGCGCGTTGCGGACCGCCTTGCCTGCGCGATAAGCCAGCGTCGCCAGAGTGTGACGCAGCAATTCGCGTTTCGGATCTGCATTTGAAGGACTGCTCATGAAGTGCCTCCCGGTTCTCAGTTCTCAGTTCTCAGTTCTCAGTTCTCAGTTCTCAGTTCTCAGTTTTACAATTGCTTGCGTCTAACCACACCAATCGCCTTTAGTGCTCCGCGCATACGCGTCGCAAGATCGCGCGCGAACTGCATGTCGAGAAAACCTTCCATCTGTTGCAAGAAGTTCACGCCGTAGCCGTACCACCAGACTTTCTTCACGCCGGGCATCAGATCCACGTCTACATACTTCAGCCGCACCATTTCTTCCAGGCCGAAACGGCCGTGAGCGCGGCCAATGCCGCTCGACTTCACTCCGCCGTGCGGAGCTTCACTGATGCCGAAGCATGAAACAACATCATTCACCATGACGGTGCCCGCCTGAATACGCCGCGCCAGGCGCTCGCCGCGGGCGCTGTCGCGGGTCCACACGCTTGCTGCCAGCCCATATTCCGAGTCATTGGCCAGTCGCACGGCTTCGTCGTCACTGTCGAATGCTGTTACCGGCAGCACCGGGCCGAACGTTTCCTCGCGCATGATCTGCATCTCATGGGTCACGTCGGCCAGCACAGTGGGCTTATAGAAATTCTCTCCCAGCTCTTGCGCGCGCGAGCCTCCAGTCAGAACTCTTGCTCCGCGCGCTACGGCATCTTCCACGTGCGCCTCGACAACGCGCAACTGCCGCTCGTGAATCATCGGCCCTACGTCGGTTTCGCGATCCATCCCGCGCCCTACGCGCAGCTTCTTCGTCTTCTCCGCGCAGGCGCGAAGAAAGTTTTCATATAGGCTGCGATGTACGTAACAGCGCTCGACCGATAAACAGGTCTGGCCGGCGTTGACGAACGCTCCCCAAACCGCGGCGCTCGAAGCTACGTCCACATCGGCGTCGTCCAGCACCAGCATGGGATCTTTGCCGCCCAACTCCAGCACTACGGGGAGCAAGCGCTCGGCCGCCGCAGCCGCAATGCGCTTGCCCGTCGCCACGCTGCCTGTGAAGACCAGCTTGTTGATTTGCGAATGGACCAGAGCCGCGCCCGTTGCGCCGTCGCCGATAACAACCTGAAAAATATCCTGGGGCACGCCCGCCGCATGCAACAACGATCGCAGTTCCAGGGCGACTAGAGATGTAAATTCCGACGGCTTCAGCACCACCGCATTTCCCGCCACCAGAGCCGCAAGCGTCTCGGTTGCAGGAATCGAAAAAGGATAATTCCACGGCGAAATGATTCCCACCACGCCATAAGGCTCGCGCAGCAGGTGTCCGCGCTTAAGCTTGGTGGCAAGATTTCCGTGCGGCAGCGGTTCATCGCGCAGCAGGCGAAATGCATTGTCGACCAGAAATCGCGCCGCATCGAGCACCACCAGCACTTCGGTGGTCAGCGCTTCTGCCACGGGCTTGCCGGCTTCTCGGGTGATGACCTCAGCGATCTCTGATTTCCTCGCATGCAGCCTGCGCTGAAATTCACGCAGCACCGTGATCCGCTTTCGGACTCCCAGGACGTCCCAAGCCGCCTGTGCGGCTTGCGCTCGCGCCACCGCGGCCTGAACTTCATCCGCGCTCATACACTCCAACTCGCGCAGAATTTCCCCTGTTGCCGGATTCACCGATGAAATCTTGCGCACTGAGATTTGTAAATCAGTAACCATGAGCTGATTCAGTATTCCACATTCACCAGAAAGAGGCCGCTAGCCGGCGCGGTCGCGCCCGCTGCGGAACGGCTGCGCGCTTCCATGATCCGCGCGACATCTTCCACCTGCAGCGTCCCTTTACCCACCAGAATAAACGTCCCGACGAGATTTCTCACCATGTGATGCAGGAATCCAGATCCCTTCACGGTGTAGACCAACTCATCTCCCTGCCGCTCCCAGCTCGAAGAGAAAATTCGCCTCACGTTCGAGACTGGGGCAGGTTCGCGTGCTTGAGCATTCTCATCGTGTGCGAAGGCCGGTGGGACGCCGGCGCTACGTTCCGGATCCACTGCGGCAAAGGAAGTAAAATCGTGCTCGCCCTCTACAAGCCTGGCGGCTCGCGCCATCGCCTGCTCATCCAACGGAAACGGATAGTGCCAGACATATCTGGCCAAAAACGGCGGGCAGATGGCCGCGCGATAAATCCGGTATCGGTAAGTCTTCGCCCGCGCCGACTTGCGGGCGTGAAAGTCAGACGGAACCTCTTCTGCTTCCAGAACCCGCACTGACGCCGGTAAAACATCATTCAGCGCCTTCACGAAATTCGCGGTAGGGACCGGGGATTCCGTGGCAAACGTCACCACCTGGGCTAGCGCATGCACTCCCGCGTCGGTTCGCCCCGAGCCCTGCGGCAAGACCTTTTCACCGGTAATTCGTCCAATGGCTGAGGCCAGCGTGCCTTGTACGGTCAGGGCATCGGGCTGCACTTGCCAGCCGGCGAATTCTGAGCCGTCATAGGAGAGAATCAGTTTGAGGTTGCGCATGCGATGTTACAAGTCTTGCACCTTTAAGTATTGCAGCTGCGAGTCCTACGGCCACGCCGGTTCATCCAAGTCTTTTCATGGGTGTGGTTTGGCCGCGTAAATGTGATTTCGCTCCTATATTCCGCTCTACGGAGAATCGTTCGGTCATGGCCAGCACTTTATCAGTTTCACCTCTTCGGAGAACTCGAAAGAGTGGCAGCGGGGTCAGATATACTGGTGCGTTTAATCAAGCTCGCGCCTGTTCGGGATTTTTCATGAGCGCTTTCAGGGACGTATTTTCAGGAACCAACGCACTAAGGCTTGCGTATCAGGGGTTGAGTCGAACCGCGACTGAGTAGAACCGCCATTTTGCGTGAATCCGGGCTGTCTCACGTACCACTAAGTTTCATGTTGCAAAGGTCTTAACGAATAGGTCCTAACGAACTGGTCTTAACGAATTTGCCCCAACGAACGGAGATGAGTAGATGCCATTCGCACGCTTGACCTCAAATATCCGGTTGACTGCGGCCACGGTTTTATTGGGAACGCTGACGCTCACGGGCTGGGCCGTCACCGCCTGGGCCCAGGAACCGCCGGTCGCGCCCACGCCGCAAAACACGCCGGAGGCGCGGCCGCTGCCGGTAATGAATTACTCGAAGCCGGTGTCCCACTTTCCCAACCCGATTGCGCCCTACGAAGCGCGGCACCTTGCCGACCCAAACCTGGCCAACACCGCGCGCATCGACCAATTCATGCACGATGGCAAGCTGTATCTCTCGCTCAACGACGCCATCGCCCTTGCGCTGGAGAATAATCTGGATATCGCCATCGCGCGTTACAACCTGAACATTGCCGACACCGACGTGCTGCGGGCAAGAGCTGGAGCCAGCATCCTCGGCGTTAATGCAGGAGTAGTGCAGAACACGCCGGGCGGCGGCATCGGAGGAATCGGCGCGACTGCCGGGGCGTCGACCGGCGGCACCAGCCTGGGAGCGGGCGGCATCGGCGCCGGCACCAACGGCTTGGTCAGTTCGACTCTTGGGCTCGGACCGAACATCACGAGCTTTGACCCGGTCATCACGGGCACGTTGCAGGAAGATCATGCTGAAACCGTATCTTCGAGTTTGTTCAATGGCGTGCCGGTCCTTGCGCAGAATACCGGCACGGTGAATTTCACCTATAACCAGGGTTTCAGTTGGGGAACCAATCTGCAGGTTGGATTCACCAACAACCGCGTCACCTCGAATGTGCCGTTCAATACCTATAGCCCGGTCATCAACTCCTCGCTACGCCTGCAGCTCACTCAGCATCTGCTGCAGGGGTTCGGATTCCCTTCGAACACGCGTTTCATCCGCATCGCCAAAAACAATCGCGAACTGACTGATGTGGCTTTCCGGCTGCAGATCATCGATAGCGTCGATCAGATCGAGAACATTTATTGGGACCTGGTTTACGCCTACGAGAACGCTCGCGTGCAGAATGAGTCGCTGGCTTTTGCCCAGAAGACTCTCTCTGACACGAAGAAACAGGTCGAGATCGGCAGTCTCGCTCCAATCGAAACCGTCCGCGCGCAAAGCACCGTCGCGCAGGATCAGCAGTTGGTAACGGCGGCGCAAACCAACCTGCAGCTGGAGCAACTGTTGATGAAGAATGCACTCACTCGAACTCTTAAGGATCCTGCGCTGGCTACTGCGGAAGTAATTCCGACCTCGACGATGGACGTTCCCGCGCAAGAGGAGATCGTTCCAACCGAGGATCTAATCAACGATGCGTTGCGGCATCGCGCCGAACTGGTTGAGTCGCGCATCGATTTGAGCAGCCGCGACTATAGCAATAAAGCCGTGCGCAGTGCCCTGCTGCCCACTCTGGACGCATTTGCTTACTATGCGGGATCTGGACTGGGTGGCGCGCAAAGTCCGGCTAACCTTTGCTCGAATCAGACTACTGAGCAACTCGGGCTGGGCTTCTGCTCCGGCACGGGTACAAACCCTGTCACTGGTCAGCCCGAAATCCCGCCGGTTTCCCCCGTGAGCATTGGATCGACATGGAACCAGCTAGTGAACTCTACTGCTCCTGACAAAGGCGTCGGGTTGCAACTTAACATCCCGCTGCGCAACCGAGCCGCGCAGGCCGTGCAGATCCGTTCGGAACTCGAATACCGGCAGGCGCAGATGCGGCTGCAGCAGATCGAGAATCAGGTGGGAATCGAGATTCGCAACGCGCAATACGCCGTCCAGCAAAACCGGGCCAGCGTAGACTCTGCCGAAGCGGCGGTGGAGCTGGCGCGGCAGTCGCTGGACGCCGAGCAGAAGAAATATCAGTTCGGCACTTCCACCACGACCCTGGTTCTGCAGTACCAGAGCCAGTTGGCGACGGCAGAATCAGGCCTGGTAAATGCCACTGTCGCCTACGAAAAGTCGCGCATCGAACTGGACCGCGCCACCGGGACACTGCTCGATCATGACGGGATCAGCGTTGACGATGCGGCCAAAGGCCAGGTCACGCGCCTGCCCAGCGTGCCTTATATCACGCCGCGCAAGGATATGCCGTCCGTGGCCAAGCCCTTGCCGCAGGCGACCCCTGCTCAGCAGCCGCAGTAAGGCGTTGCGAGAAAAACAGGCGCGGTTCGTTGTTCGCTGTTCGTTCAACGCCGCGCCTTATTTTTCTTCCTCACAATTCTTTACAATATTCCTTTCCTCCGCATCTACTTCGTTGGCTCGCTCCCGCTAAGATGGAGTGATGCTTTTATGTCTTTCGCGTCCAATTCTCAAAATCCATATTTGTCGCTTTAACCGGACGCGACCGTGTTGACTCAAGGAGACGAACCATGTTTTTGCTTCTGCTTCGAATGACCGCGGCCACCCGGCGGCGGGCCCTATTGTTGACGGCCTCTGCCTTTCTGGCTTGCCTGCAGCTGCAGCCGTGCATGCGCGCGCAGGATGTTCCCGCCGCTCCCACGCCGCAGGCCGCGCCAGCCGCTGCCCAGCCGCAGACGGTTCACCTGCAGGATTACTCGAAGCCGCGGCCGGCCTTTCCGCATTTCCTGCGGCCTTACGAGGCGCAAGAGGTGGCGCAGCCGAATCTCGGCAACTCGCCGCGCGTCGATTCTCTGATGCGTGACGGCAAGATTTATCTTTCGATCGACGACGCGGTTGCGCTCGCTCTGGAAAATAATCTCGATATCGATATTGCACGCTACAACCTCAACATCGCCGATACCGATTACTTGCGGGCGAAGTCGGGTGCCAACATTCTCGGCGTGAATGCCGGCATCGTGCAGAACACTCCCGGCGGCGGCGTGGGCGGCCTCGGCGGCACCGTCGGGTCCGGCACGGGAGGCACGACCGTAGCGCCCAGCGGCGTGGGCACCGGCACCAACGGCTTAGTCAGTTCCACGCTCGGGATCGGCTCGAACATCACCAGCTTCGATCCCATCGTCACCAGCACGCTGCAACTCGACAAGGACGATACCGAATCCGTCAGCGTTTTCAGTCCGGTCCCGGTCGTGGGGCAGAACACCTACACCGCCAACTTCGCCTACACGCAAGGCTTTCAGTGGGGCACCAGCATTGCCGCTGGATTCAACAATAACCACATCACCACCAACAACCCGACCAGCTTGCTGACTCCAGAACTGAGCTCGAATTTCCAGTTCAGGATCACGCAAAATCTGCTGCAGGGTTTCGGTTCGCTGCCCAATCTGCGCTTTATCCGCATTGCCAAAAATAATCGTGAGATCTCCGACGTGGCCTTTCGCCTGCAAATCATCACCACCGTCGATCAAATTGAAGACATGTATTGGGACCTGGTCTACGCCTACGAAAACGTGCGCGTGCAACAGGAGGCTCTTACCTATGCGCAGAAAGCGCTGACCGATAGCAAGCAGCAGGCGCAAGTGGGTACTGTGCCGCCGATTCAGGTGGTGAGCGCGCAGAGCACGGTTTCGACGGACGAGCAGAACCTGATTCTGGCGCAGAACAATCTTGAACTGGAAAAGTTGCTCATGAAGAACGCGCTCAGCCGCAGCATCGACGATCCCGTGCTGGCTGAAGCTGACGTGATTCCCACCTCCGGAATGCAGGTTCCGCAGGAAGAAGCGGTGATTCCCATTCAAGACTTGATCAATCAGGCTCTCGATCATCGTGCGGAACTGGTGGAATCGCGCATAGATCTCAACTCCCGCGACCTCAGCAGCAAGGCGGTGCGCAATGCCATGCTGCCCACGCTCGATGCCTACGCTTATTACGGCGGCTCGGGAGTTGGGGGAAACGTGAATCCCGCGCTGCTGCCACCAACTTGCCCCGCGACTTCAACCTGCTTTAGCGGCTCGACCGCGCCACCTCCTTTTGCCAACGGCGGTCCCGTCAGCTACGGTGGAACGCTGAATCAGCTCTTCAACTCAACCGCGCCTGACAAGGGCATCGGCCTCAGCCTTTCGATTCCGCTGCGCAATCGTGAAGCGCAGGCCAACCAGGTGCGCGCCGAACTGGAATATCGGCAGGCGCAGGTGCGGCTGCACCAGTTGGAAAATCAAGTACGCATCGAAGTGCGCAACGCGCAGTTTGACGTGAAGCAGAATCGTGCCGCCGTGCAGGCCGCCCAGTACGCGGTCGACTTTGCCCGCCAGACGCTCGATGCCGATCAGCAAAAGCTGAAAGTCGGACTCACCACCACAACCGCGATCCTGCAGGATGCCTCGATCCTCACGACTTCCGAGTCGAATCTGGTCTCGGCCAAAGCAGCCTATGAGAAGTCGCGCATCGAACTGGATCGCGCCACGGGATTGCTGCTCGATCACACCGGCATCAACGTTGCCGACGCCACGCGCGGCCAGGTCACGCACCTGCCCAAGGTTCCGTACGTCGTGCCGCGGCAAGACGCGAGTCCAGCAGGGCAGCCTGCACAGTCGCCGCAGGGCTCGGGAGGCCAACCCTAGAACTCGCGTCGGAGCATGTCCGGATAGACCTGATAAACTCCCCGGTGATGGAACGAGTGAGCCTTCCTGCTATACCGCGATCGGTGTTGTGGATGGTGCTGCTTTCGTTTCTTCTGCAATTGGTGGCGATCGGAGTTCTCCGTCAATATCGCACTCGCTCTGGAGAAGATAACTTCGGCTTTGGATTCGAGATGGGCCGCGTCGGCCGTTCCATCGCCCTGGGGCAGGGTTTCAGCAATCCTTATGGAGGGAACACTGGTCCCAGTGCCTGGGAACCGCCGCTTTATCCCTACCTGATTGGCGGAGTCTTCAAGGTTTTTGGCGTCTACAGTTACGCATCCGCATGGGTTTTGCTGTCGATCAACAGCCTGTTCGCATCGCTCACCACCATCCCAGTTTTTCTGATTGCGCACCGGACCTTCGGCCCGCGCGTCGCACTCTGGTCGGCCGGGGTGTGGGCGCTTAATCCCTATGTCTGGTACTGGTCAGTGCATTGGATCTGGGATACGACTTTCACTCCGCTGATGCTGGCATTGATTTTCTTGGTTGCGCTGGATCTGCGGCAGTGGGTGGGCTGGCGAGGATGGACACTGTTCGGCGTATTGTGGGGCATTGGAGCTCTCGCCAATCCCGCGATGCTCGCCTTTCTGCCGTTCTGCGGCCTTTGGCTATGGCGGCAGAGATACCGGCGTGGCCTGCCATCGCTCGGCGGCGTCGTGCTCTCCTCTTTTGTGTTTTTTCTGGTTCTATCTCCATGGCTGATTCGGAACTACGAGGTCTTTGGGCGCTTCGTTTTTATTCGAGACGATTTCGGATTGCAGTTTCGCCTCGGCAACAACAAGATGGCCGACGGCATGCTGATCGCCACTCTGCAGCCCAATCTCAACAATCTGGAGCTAGAGAAGTTTCAGCGCATGGGCGAAATTGCCTATGAAGCCGACTGCAGGCGGCTCGCATTCGATTGGATTCGCGAGCATTTGCAGCGGTTCGCAGTGATCAGCATGAAACGCTTTTTTTATTTCTGGAACGGCGTACCCCGGCCGACGGACAGCACGGCTCCCTGGGATTTTCGCAGTTCGCTTTTCCTGGCATCGTCAGTGCTGGCGATCTGGGGACTCGGTCGAGCACTGCGGCAAAAGCGGCCCGGGGCTTGGCTTTTCGCCGGACTCATCGGTACTTATCCTACGGTCTATTATTTCGTGTTTCCGCATGCCCGCTACCGCCATCCGATCGAGCCAGAGCTCTTCATCCTGATCGTGTTTCTGCTTTCAGAAATCCGGAGCCGCACCGCTAGTGGCTGAGAAGTTAATTGTTGATTGATGGTGGTTGATTGATGATTGGAAGCAGAGCGTTTTTTGGTTTCAATCAACAATCAGCAATTCTTCCTATGACAATCTCCGTGGCGATCGTGGCGATGGACGAAGAGGCGAATATCGGCCGCACCTTGGCCAGCGTGCGTTGGGCCGATGAAATCGTGCTCGTCGATTCCGGCTCGCGAGACCGCACCTGCGAGATCGGACGCGAGCACGGAGCCCGCGTCATGGTCGAACCGTGGCGCGGCTACGTGGCGCAGAAACAGTTTGCGATCGAGCTGTGCACCAAGGATTGGGTGCTGCTGCTGGACGCGGATGAGGAGGTGAGCCCGGGATTAGCCGAAGAGATTCGCACCGCCATCGCCAGTCCAGATGCCGCCAGCGGCTACAGACTTCCGCGCAAGAATCTGTTTCTCGGCCGGTGGATTCGTCATGGTGGTTTCTACCCAGATCCCAAGTTGCGGCTGTTCCGGCGTGGGCAGGGATTCGTCACCGGTCATGACCCGCACGACCGCTGCGAACTGAGGCCCGAAGCACCGGGAGAAGCGCCGCAACGGACGCAACAATTCAAGAACGCGCTCATTCACTACACTTACCCCACACTCACTCTCTACCTCGCCCACATGAACCGTTATTCCTCGCTGGGAGCGCAGTTGGCGATTGCCAAGGGTCACCGCAGCTTCAGCTTCATCAACATCGTCCTGCGGCCGCTGGCGACGTTCGTTTACAACTACTTCTTCCGACTCGGCTTCCTCGACGGCCGCGAAGGCCTGCTGCTGCACCTCTACCACGCGGGCTACGTCTCGTGGAAATACTCCAAGGCGTGGGAACTCTCGCGCAAAGCGCCGGGGTGATGCACCGTCAGGCACTGATCGAACGGTCGCGCTGGTTGCCAGCTACTGTCTTGCCCGATGACGCGCGCTTCCCTATCATCACAAGAGAACGCCGGGGTCCTCATGCCGCATAAGAAGCCGCCTAAGCCGCAGGTTGCTGAAAGTCCGATCGCCGATGTCTTTGAAAACCGCCATCCCTCCGCTGCAGAAAAAACGTGGGCTGAGAAGACGCTTGCGCCCACGCTGGAGAAATCCCCCGAACAGCCCATTGGTGCGCCCACTGGCGTGAATCTCGATGAGCACGGGCACGCCCGCTTTACCACGATTTCCGGCGTCCCGGTCCGCCGGCTCTACACACAGGCCGATCTTCCCGAGGACTGGAGCGAAGAAAAATATCTCGGATTCCCCGGAGCGCCACCGTTCACTCGCGGCATTCACGCCACGGGATATCGCGGCAAGCTCTACACCATGCGGCAGTTCTCTGGATTCGCATCGCCCGAGGAAACCAATCAGCGCTATAAGTATTTGCTTGAGCACGGCGGCGGCGGCCTTTCGGTCGCGTTCGACTTGCCCACGCTGATGGGATATGACTCCGATCACGCGGCCAGCGAGGGCGAAGTGGGCAAGTGCGGTGTGGCCATCGATTCGCTTGAAGACATGGAAATTCTTTTCGGCGGCATCGACCTGGAAAAAACTACGGTCTCGATGACGATCAACTCGCCAGCATCGGTACTGTGGGCTATGTATCTCGTGGTGGCCGAGAAGCAGGGCGCGGACTGGAAAAAGATTTCCGGCACAATTCAGAACGACATTCTGAAGGAATACATCGCGCAGAAGGAATATATCTATCCGCCGGCGCCGTCGATGCGGTTGGTGATCGACACTTTCGAGTTCGGATCGAAATTCACGCCCCGCTTCAACACGATTTCCATCAGTGGCTACCACATCCGCGAGGCCGGCTCGACGGCGCTGCAGGAACTGGCGTTCACTTTGTATGACGGCATCGAGTACGTCGAGTGGGCGCGCAGAAGGGGCCTCGACGTGGACGATTTCGGTCCCCGGCTCAGCTTCTTTTTCAACGCGCACAACGATTTCTTCGAGGAAATCGCCAAATATCGCGCTGCCCGCAAGATTTGGGCGCGGGTCATGCAAGAGCGTTTCGATGCGAAGAACCAGCGCACCTGGCTGATGCGATTTCACACGCAAACAGCGGGAGTGTCGTTGCCCGCGCAGCAGCCGATGAATAACATCGCGCGCGTGGCTCTGCAGGCGATCGCCGCGGTGCTCGGCGGCACGCAGTCGCTGCACTGCGACTCCTACGATGAAGCACTGGCACTCCCCACCGAAGAAGCAGCCCGCATTGCTTTGCGCACGCAGCAGATCATCGCTTACGAATCAGGGGTGACGCAGACGGTCGATCCGTTGGGTGGGTCGTATTTTCTGGAAAACCTGACACTCGAAATGGAAAAAGGAGCATTCGACTACTTCGGCAAGCTGGACGCGATGGGGGGCATGGTAAAGGCCATCGAGCGCGGCTATCCGCAGAAAGAAATCGCCGAGGCCTCATATCAATATCAACGGGCCGCCGAGACGAAGGAGAAGATTATTGTCGGCGTGAATGAGTTCGTCATCGAGGAAGATTCACCGCACATTCTTTATATCGACGAGAGCGTCGCGCGGCAGCAGTCGGCCAAGCTGAAAGCATTGCGATCGCGGCGCTCGAATGACGAAGTGCGGCGGAGACTCGACGCGCTGAAGAAAGCTGCCGCCCAGGAGCCGGATGCAGGCAAGAGCGGAAATATTTCCCCGGCGAACACCATGCCCTACATCGTGGATGCAGTGCGAACCTACGCGACGGTGGGCGAGATTTGCGAAGCTCTGCGCGAGGTGTATGGGACCTATACGGAAGTCAGCATCACCTAGCCGTATTCGGCTACGAGGGAGACCAAAATGGGAAGTGGATAAGAGTTTGAGGTCTTATTACCGAAAGTACGACACCTTCTTCGGACTATGATTCAGGTCACGAATGGTGAACCCAAATGAAAAACCAGAAAAATGCAACCCTTCTTCGGATGCCGACGCGGCGTGCCACGTCCGCAGTCGCCGTAGAATCGCGGATCTTAATTCTTCGCCATCAGCGCGTCATCCTCGACGTCGACATCGCACAGCTTTATGGCGTGCCAGTGAAGCGGCTCAATGAACAGGTAAAACGTAATCAGGAACGATTTCCTTCTGATTTCATGTTCCAGCTAACCGACAGGGAGAACGGCGCTTTGAGGTCGCAATTTGCGACCTCAAAGAAAACCCGTGGTGGGCGCCGGTATACGCCCCATGCATTCACGGAGCACGGAGCCATAATGGCGGCGACCGTTCTGAATTCCAAACGAGCCGTTCAGATGAGCGTTTTTGTGGTGCGTGCCTTTGTGCGCTTGCGTGAAATGCTGGCCACGAACCGTCGGCTCGCCGGAAAAAATCGCCGAATTGGAGAGTCGGCTGGACACGCACGATTCCGTAATTCAGGATCTGATCGAAGCTATCAAGGAGCTCATGACTCCTAAGGTGCGAACCCCGCCGACGCATTGGATTCCAACTTCCACCGGCCAAAGCTAACGGATGATCATCCTCCTCGCAGCTCAAGCCCGTCCCAAGATACAAGGCTACGCGACAGTCCAACCTTACCCAACCAAGGCACGCTGCTGCCCCCATTTGCATCAAAGCCCAATATGCGAGCCATTGCGCACTCCTTGTGCCCGGGGTGACGATTCGTTTTTTATTCGCCATATGCCGGCTTTGCGATTAAGATGCTAGGTGCATGCTGAGAGCAATTAACCATCTCAAGAAATCCGACCCGGTCATGAGGGCGATCATCGAACGCCATGGGCCGTGCCGCATGCAGTTTGGGCCGGCGGAGTTTCACAGCCTGGCTGAGGCCATCGTCTACCAGCAACTGAACGGCAAAGCTGCGGAAACCATCTTCAAGCGCTTTGCGGCGCTGGCCGGCGAGCCGCTCACTCCTGAAGGCATCCTCAAACTGAGCGAGGAAAAGATGCGGGGCGCGGGATTGTCGAAACAGAAGTCGGCCTATTTGAAAGACCTGGCTGAGAAGACATCGAGCGGCATCGTAGATTTCGCGCGCCTGCCGGAACTGCCGGACGCAGAAGTGGTCCAGCATCTGACGCAGGTGAAAGGTATTGGGGTGTGGACTGCGCAGATGTTTCTGATGTTCACACTGAAGCGCGAGAATGTTCTGCCGACCGGCGACTTCGCGATTCGCATGGCCATTCACAAATACTATCTCGATCGACCGCGCACGAAGGCAGCGAAGAAGTCCGCAGCGGCAAGAAAGAAAAGCCGCAAGCGGAAGATCAAGCTGCCCAGTCCGGAGCAGATGGAGAAGATCGCAAAACGCTGGGAGCCCTACCGCACCGTCGCCTGCTGGTATTTGTGGAAGAGCCTGGATACAAAAACACTTTAGTCACAGAAAGGGGGCTGCCTCTGTGCTCCCGGGTTGCGCGTGTGTTTAAATGAATGGAATGGCCGACATCAAGATTCGCGTGCTAGTGGCCAAGCCCGGGCTCGACGGGCACGATCGCGGCGCCAAAGTGATTGCGCGCGCACTGCGCGATGCCGGCATGGAAGTGATTTACACCGGGTTGCGACAAACCCCTGAGATGATTGTGAGCGCGGCGCTGCAGGAAGATGCTCAGGTCATCGGCCTCTCGATTCTTTCCGGCGCGCATAACGCCATCGTGCCGCGAGTAATGGACCTGATCAAAGAGAACAAGATGGATGACGTTCTGGTACTTGTGGGTGGGATTATTCCCGACCAGGATATTGGTGCTCTCAAGAAACGCGGCGTGGCGGCGGTCTTCCAGCCGGGCACTGCCATGGACGACATTGTGAAATTCATCCGCGCGAACGTGAAGGGTGCGGGGGTTCCCACCGCTGGCTGATCGTGCCCAATCCGAATCCAGCAAGCATCCGACAAAAACTTGAGCGTACCGTTGGTCCCGCGCCTTGGTATTGGAAGACCTTTCCTGCGTTTCATTCTGCCGCGGGGCAACCATTTGCCTGGATGCATCAGGGCGAGCAGGGGCCGGTGGGATATGTGGTTTCGCTGGCGCTGCAGCAAGAACCCGACCAGCTCCGGTTGGCATTGAACACCTACTGCCGCCCGTTCCTGGCCTCGCCCAGTTGTCTCGGGATCTGGTGTCCGGAGGGGCGCAACATTCGGGTGACCGGGTTCGATCCGGATCAGCTTAAAGCGTTTGACCTCGCTGAGATTGCGGGATGGTTCAAGCAATCTTCCGATCGTATTTATGCCAAGACCCCGCCGGTCGCGGAGTTCGAGGTGCCTCTCACGCTGGGCCCGGGCATGCACAAGATTGAAGTGCCGCCGGAACTAGCGACCGTGGATGAGTTGATTGTCCCAACCAGCTATAAGGCAATGTCGAATGACGACCCGGCGTTCGCTCTTTTTGTTTTCTACCTGCAAGCCGGGCTGGTGGAAGTGCTGCCACAGAAATGGTTCACGGCCTCGCAGTACCAGGTGGGGAAGCAATGGATTTCGCGCGCGGCGCGCGATCAAGGATCGCATCGCATCTTTGGGGAATGCTTCGGCGTAGGAACATTCCTGCTGGAGGAAGATGGATGCCGGCTGGAGGAGTGGTTGGAGCGACGGGTCTAATCTTAAATCGTCTGAAAATATCGCGGCCGGATTCCCACCCTTTAGAAAACGAAAGGGTGGGCGCCCGGCTCGCCTGAATTCACAACGGTTTTCTGGACTGCGCACGCACCTTCGCCCAGCGCTTTCTTTGCGCCGCCGCGATGCGCTCGCGGGCTGCAGCTGACAATTGGCGTTTCATGCCGTTGCCTGAGCGCACCGAGGCTTGTGGGCCTCGGATTTTCACCTTGCTCAGATGTGCAATCACCTTTTCCAGTTGTTTAAGCTCGCCCTCCGCACGTTTACGTTCTGCTCTCAACTGCTCTAGAACCGCATCTAGATCAGCCATGCACGCTCCCTTTGGGGATTTACAACATGCCACTGAGCATACCCTATCGCCCGTTCTGAGTCAGCAAACTTAGTACCCGTAGCACAGGGGTAAACAGCAATGTTGGGTACCCGCGCCCCGAAAACGCCGTCTGTTTCAGTCCAAACCTCGGCCTGCATTCAATTGGGGCGCCGACGAGTATCTACGGCGCCCATCAGCGGCCGTAACTCAATGACTTACTAACTGTTGCACTTACTAACTATTAGTTTTATTTATTAACTCATTCAATTCCCCGTGACTAATTCCATTGACACTAACCCTGCACGCGGCGGACCATCGTTCAGCCCGACAGTGACCGCAAGCCATATCCTCACTCTGGCCCGATCAGGAGCACTGAACGTGAACTATCTGCTTTTTGTGGGCCTTGCTTTATTTAGTTCGGCGTGTGGAGCGTTGCTGGTGACACTCCTCCGTTTGACGCCGCGTGATCGTCTGCGAGCCCCGTCTCAGCAGGGGACCGATCCGGGCATCGAGAAAGAGAGCGGTACATGATGAAGTCCGCGGATGCGGCAGTGGCCGCCACAGCGCTGGTTGTGTCCAAGGATGCGCTGGCTTGCGAGTTAATCACCGATGCACTGCGGCCTCTCGCTATACGCCCCGAGATTTGTGAAGAGGTGTTTGCCGCAGCCCGGCTTCTGGATAAGCAGAAGTTCGAGGCCGTCATGGTTGACCTTTCCCTCGGGGAGGGCGCGATGCTGGTGATGGAGCAGTTGCGTTTTTCCCGTTCAAACCGCACGGCTGTGACTTTTGCCATCGCAGCTGGGGACAAGGCGAAGACACCGGGCGTCAGACTGGACTCAACTTTTGTGTTGCCGCGGCCGCTCTCGGCTGAGTCGATTAACCAAATTTTGCGAGCCGCTTACGGACTCGTGGTGCGTGAACGGCGGCGCTATTTCCGCTGCCCCCTCGCAGTTCCGATCTTTGTGAGAGCACGACAACCCGAAGAAGAGTTCTTGTGCCAAACCATAAACATCAGCGAGGGCGGAGTCGCAATCAGCACCCGCACCATGCCGGATCCCGACCTCGCAACGGCGGTGCGGTTTAGCTTGCCCGGCCGTTCCAGCCAGCTATTCTCTGAGACGAGAGTGCGCTGGAGCGGCCAGAAGGGTCTGGTCGGGTTAGAGTTTCTGTCTCTTGCTGCAGCGCAAAAGTCGGAACTACAGGAATGGCTGGCCCACAGGCTCGAGGAAACTCTTCCGGAAAACGTTGCTGCGCTGTTTCGCAGCGTAGGCCAATTCTAGGTTGGGGTGGGGATCCGGACAGCGACGATCCTTGCTTATGTGGCTTGCTTGTGTAGATAGATGAGAAACCGCGGCACCGGGGAAGGGATTCGGGGCCTTACGGCTTAGGTTTCTCAGGCCTGACGAAGCAGTTTTGCCCTCTCCCCCGTACCGCCTGAGCTCAAAGCCGTGGCGCCGTGAATCCTCCCCCTGTGACCCCGCTTGCCGGCTTCGGCGGTGAGGTTTCTGGCCGAAAAAAGAGCCGGCAAAACTATGAAGTTGCGGTGCTTGCGATGCACTGTAGTCTCCGAGCCTAGGAGGAAAGTGGCCCCCACCACCACGTTCGTGCTCTTCCAAGCCCTCGCAAGGCTCGAATAGACTTCTCGCCGAACGGACTCCCAAGCCCTCTCGACTGCGTGATGCGTTCGCAACTGTGCCGCACGCCCTGCCTGGAAGTCCTTAGCAGACCTCATTTTTTTGTGATGATTTTCTGAGGAGCTTTCTGAGGAGCCATGACTAAAGCCGTACGGCGCCTTTATTCGTTCGGCCCGTTTGTATTAGACCCAGGCGAGCGTCTTCTGCGGCATGGCTCGGCGCGGATGGAGCTTCCGCCTCGGGCTTTCGACACTTTGCTGGTGTTGGTAGAGAACAGCGGCCGGCTGTTGGAAAAAGATGCGCTGATGAGAACCGTGTGGTCCGATACGGTGGTCGAGGAGAATAACTTGACCCAGGTGGTCTACCTGGTGCGCAAGGCGCTACGGGATGGGGAGGACGGGGCCCGCTACATTGAGACCGTACCGAAGCGTGGCTATCGCTTCGTCGGGGAGGTCCGGCAGTTCGAGGCCGGCAGCCCGGGAAATGGCAACGGCCACAACGGTGGGAACGGCCGCGAGTTGCAGGCCTCATCTCCCTCGGGTAATCAGCCTGTTCCTTCAGGCGATTACTCCGAGCTTTCAGCGTCGCCAGTAGCGACTCTAGCGAGTGCAGGGTCTGAGGGCGATCCCCATCCGGTTTTTGCGCCTGGCGCGAACGGATCCGGGGCAGCGGCTCCAAGCTTGACCACCCGGAATGGCTGGATAACCGGGCTTTTGGGTGGTCTGGCGATCATTGCCCTGGTGGTCCTGATAGAGGGGGCAGGCTGGAGACAGAGGCTGGTCGGCGAGCCGGGGCCCGCTTCGATTCGCTCGGTCGCGGTGCTGCCCATGCAAAATCTCTCCGACGATCCCAACCAGGAATATTTTGTCGATGGGATGACCGACGAACTTATCACCGATCTGGCACAGCTTCACGATCTCAAGGTAGTTTCGAAGACCTCGATCATGCAATACAAAGGCACGCGCAAACCGCTTCCACAGATTGGGCGCGAACTTGGAGTGGACGCCGTGGTGGAGGGCTCGGTGCTGCGTTCGGGGGACCGGGTAAGAATCACGGCGCAGTTGATCCGGACGGCGACCGATCGCCACGTCTGGGCTGAGGCCTACGATGGCGACCTGAAAGATGTGCTTTCACTGCAGGCGCGGGTCGCAGAGGAAATCACCAACCAGGTGAAACTCAATTTAAGTTCAGAAGAGACTGGACGACTGCGACGGCCGCGCGCCGTGAACCCAGAGGCCTTCGATCTTTACCTGCACGGCCGCTACGCCTGGAACCAAAGAAATGTGCAAGGATTTCGCCAGGCGATCGAGTACTTCAACCGGGCGCTTGAAAAAGATCCCGAATTCGCCCTGGCCTACTCCGGGCTCGCCGATTGCCACACGCTGCTGACGCTCTACGGAGATGGCGTCGGCAACATGGCCGAGGCCGAGGCAGCTGCTGAGAAAGCGCTGCAACTGGACAGCACGCTGGCGGAAGCGCACACCTCGCTGGCCGCGGTTAAGGTGCTGCATGACTGGGATTGGCAGGGCGCCGAGCACGAGTTCCGCCGGGCGATTGAGCTGAATCCGAACTTCGCCCGGGCCCACCATTGGTATGGCAACCTGTTGCTCGGCCCGGAAGGACGCCATGAAGAAGCGATCGCGGAACTGGAGCGGGCCCGCGAATTGGACCCACTCTCTTTGATCATCAACGCCGACGTTGGGTTTGGGTACTACTTGGCCGGCCGCTACGAGCCGGCGCTGCAGGCCTACCGGAGCGTTCTGGCCTTGAACCCCAACTTCATACCAGTGCGCTTCTATCTCGCGAAATATTATCGTCAGACAGGCCAGTACGATCTTTGGCTGAAGGACAGCGTGGAGAATGACCGTCTCTCCGGCGTTCCCGACCGGGGTCAATCTTTGCAGCAGCTTTATGCTCAGGGCGGGTTCCGGGCTGCCATGGAGGAGATGGCCAAGGCCCCGCAAGTAGGCGGTCTGCCAAGCCGGAAGCCTTTCAGAATCGATTCCTGCTCGTCAGCGGAGGCGAATGCTGCCCTCGGCAGAAACGCGGCAGCGCTCAATGCACTTGAGGATTGCTACCGCTGGTCCGAACCCGCTCTGATTTATCTGAAGGTCGACCCGGTCTGGACGACCCTCCGTGCGGAGCCGCGCTTTCAGGATCTGCTGAGCCGCCTTAATCTGCAGTAGCCCCCGATCGAGACGTCCTACGCTCCGACGCTCTTCTCGCCGTGCCTTCCGTTGCGCGCTCCCGCGCGAGTGGTATACCGTAAACAGTCCGATCTCTTCGTCCATACTCATGGCTGATCGCAGCGAAGCTCCTCCAGACTACTCGTCGAAGACTGCCAATGTCTTGACGACGCAAGTCGATCCCACGTCGGCGCGATTCGAGGCTAACATGCGCTTTCTGGCCGACCTCATGTCCCACGTGCGCAATGAAAGCGAGAAGATCGCCGAAGGCGGCGGCACGAAAGCCATAGAGAACCAACACGCCAAGGGACGCCTCACTGCGCGCGAGCGGATTGCATTGCTGGCGGACCCGGACACATTCTTCGAGCTGGGAATTTACGCCGCCCACGGCATGTATGAAGAGTGGGGTGGGGCGCAAGCCGCCGGTGTGATCACCGGGCTGGCGCGCATCCACACGCGCATGGTGATGATCATTGCCAACGACGCAACGGTGAAAGCGGGAGCGTTTTTCCCGATGACCTCGAAGAAAGTGATCCGTGCCCAGAACATTGCCATCGAGAATCGTATTCCCACCGTCTATCTGGTGGATTCTGCCGGAGTGTTTCTGCCGCTGCAGGAAGATGTATTTCCCGACACGGACGATTTCGGCCGCGTGTTCCGCAACAACGCCGTGATGTCCGCTATGAGCATTCCGCAAATTGCGGCCATCATGGGCATGTGCGTAGCCGGCGGCGGATACCTGCCGGTGATGTGCGATCACGTTCTGATGACGGACGGCAGCGGCTTGTTTCTGGCTGGGCCCGCCTTGGTGCAGGCCGCGATCGGACAGAAAGTTTCGGCAGAAGATCTGGGCGGAGCCGCCATGCACGCCGGCATCAGCGGCACCGTGGATTTTCGCGAACCCGACGATGCGGCCTGCCTGGCGCGGATTCGGTCCATCGTTGAAAAGTGGGGATACCGGCGGCAGTCTCCCTGGGACCGCAAGAAGCCGGTCGAACCCGCGCTGGCGGCGGAGGAGATTTACGGCATTTACGATTCTTCACCGGCGCGGCCTTACGACATGAAAGAGATTCTGGCGCGCGTGCTCGATGGCAGCCGCTTCGACGAATACAAGGCGGAATATGGCAAGACGCTGATCTGCGGCTATGGGCGCATTGGCGGATTCGCAGTGGGAATCGTCGCCAACCAAAAGCTGCACGCGCAGGCTACGGACCACGAAGGCCACAAGCGGATCGAGTTCGGTGGCGTGATCTATACCGAATCCGCGGAGAAAGCGGCGCGCTTCATTATGGACTGCAACCAGAATTTGATCCCGCTGGTCTTTTTTCATGACGTGAACGGTTTTATGGTGGGCCGCGATGCCGAGTGGAGCGGCATTATCAAGGCGGGCGCGAAGATGGTGAATGCGGTATCGAACTCCGTGGTGCCGAAAATTACTGTGATTGTGGGCGGTTCGTTCGGCGCGGGACATTATGCCATGTGCGGCAAGGCATTCGATCCGCGATTCGTTTTTGCCTGGCCCACGGCGCGTTACGCTGTGATGAGCGGCGATTCAGCGGCGGGAACTTTGGTTGAGATCAAGGTGAAACAACTCGAGCGCGGCGGCCAGAATCTGGGCGAGGAAGAAAAGAAAGAGCTGTACGAATCGACGAAGCGCACCTATGACGAGCAGACTGATCCCCGGTATGGCGCGGCGCGGTTGTGGATCGACAAGATCATCGACCCCATCGAGACCCGCGACGCCATCACGCAGGCTCTGGAAGCAGCAGCATTGAATCCGGAGGTGCCGGAGTTCAAAGTCGGAGTGCTGCAAACGTAGAGGATTGCGTGATTGGGCGATTGAGTGATTGGGCGATTGAGTGGCCGAGCCATTGTTCGTCCTCGCTCCATGGTTCTACCAATCGCTAAATGACTCAATCGCTCATTGGCTCAATATGTCCGTGAAGCTCATCGAATGTCCGCGTGATGCCTGGCAGGGGCTGAAGGGCCAGATTCCGCCGGACATCAAGCGCGCCTATTTGCAGGCGTTGGTCAGCGCGGGATTCAAACATATCGATGCGGTTTCGTTCGTGTCACCGAAAGCTGTGCCTCAGATGGCGGACTCAGAAGAAGTGTTAAAGGAACTCGATCCGCCCGATGATGTGGAGATCATCGGCATCGTAGTCAACGAAAAGGGTGCGCAGCGCGCCATCGACACGCAAGCGGTGCATACTTTGGGATTTCCTTATTCGATCTCGGAGACTTTTTTGCGCAAGAATCAGAATCAGTCTGCTGAACAGGCGCTCGAGGAACTCGAGAAAATTCAGACGAAAGCCGACAACGCCGCGCTCGACGTCGTCGTCTATATCTCAATGGCATTCGGCAATCCCTATGGCGATCTGTGGAACGTGGAGGAAGTAATCGAGGCGATCTCGCTGCTGGAGGTCGACAACCTGCATATGATCTCTTTGGCTGACACGGTCGGCATGGCCACTGCGGAACAGATTAGCGAACTGGTCGGCGCAGTGATAGCGAAGTACGATTATCTGGAGATTGGAGTTCACCTGCACAGCCGCCCCGAGAATGCGGGGAAGAAAATTCTCGCGGCGTACGATGCCGGATGCCGCCGCTTTGACTCCTCGCTGGGCGGACTCGGTGGCTGCCCTTTCGCACAGGATGCATTGGTAGGCAACATCGCGACTGAAAAAGTGATTGAGGCGCTTAAACTGCGTGGCGCGGAGTTACCGCCTCTGAAGCCGCTGGACGCGCTGCTGCGGGCCACATCCGAGATTGGCGCGCGATACACAGGTTCGCAGGTGGCGGACTAGCCGGGTGGAGAACTCTATCATGCGTATTCGTAAGCAAGTTTATGACCTCACGTCCCGCGACTTGCAGCAGCACCCACTCTGGGAGTTCTGCTCAGGCGAGGAAGGCGTGGCCGACCAAGACGAGGCGACAGTAAAACCCTCCGAGGTCTCCGAGGTCCCGGCATATTCGCCGGGGATGTATATCGTCGCTGCGGATTTTGTATTGGCGGACGGGTCGTCGGCGGAGGGCTACATTTACTCCGGCGAACCTGATGACTTTGCATGCACGCAGCCCAACATTATTCTCACTGACGGGCAAATCAATTTCTGGTTGGGAATTACCGCGACTGACGAACGGCTGAGAGCTCTTTATCGGCGTCTTGGTAAGCAAGCCGAAAGCCTGTTTCCGCTGCACTACGAGACTCGCGTCCCGATAAATGAGAAACGCATGAAAGGAGTCGTTGAGGGCTTTGGCACACGTAGCTTGAAGAGTCCGACACCAAAGATAATCAGGTGAAAACAGCATGAAAACTCTCAACACCGTCAAACTTGAGCAAACAGCCGGCGTCGCCACCATCACGCTGAACCGTCCGGACAAGCGCAACGCCATCAGCTTCGAGTTGATCGACGATCTGCTGCATGCGCTGCAGGAAGTAGAGACTTCCGACGCGATTGTTGTAATCCTGACGGGCGCGGGCAAAGCTTTTTCCTCAGGTATGGACCTGGACAATCTGAAAGCGCTGATTGGCCGGCCGCCCGAGCAGAACCTGAAAGATTCGGAGACGATGGTCCGCCTGTTCCGTACGCTCTACGAATTTCCCAAGGTCACGATTGCCGCGGTGAACGGGGCGGCGATCGCGGGCGGCACCGGACTGGCTTTGCTGTGCGACTTTACTCTGGCCGTGCCGGAAGCGAAATTCGGCTACACCGAAGTGCGCATCGGCTTTGTGCCTGCCATTGTTTCTACCTTCCTGCTTCGACAGGTGGGAGAGAAACAGGCGCGCGACCTTTTGTTGACGGGAAGGATTATCGGTGCGGAGGAAGCGGCGCGGATGGGATTGGTCAACGAAATCGTGCCGCCGGAAAATCTGATGACGCGGGCCCGGGAGTTGGCTGCGTTGCTGATGCAGAATAGTCCGACTTCGCTGCGAGCGACAAAGAAACTGCTGAACGACCATGCCCGCGCCGAACTGGACTCACTGATTGAAGCTGCGTTGCGCGAGAACGCGGCGATCCGCACCACCGCAGACTTCCGCGAGGGTGTGGCGTCATTTCTTGAAAAGCGCAAGCCGGTGTGGAGCGGGAAATGAATTCGCACCATCTTCCGGAAGCAGTCAACGAAACCCGGCTGCGCGTGCGTTACGCCGAGACCGATCAGATGGGCGTGGTTTACCATTCCAACCATTTCATCTGGTTTGAAGTGGGACGCGTCGAATTGCTGCGGCAGTTGGGTTTTTCCTATCGCGACATGGAAAGTAAAGATGGACGGTTCATCGCGGTCGCCGAAGCCAAATGCCGCTATCGTGCGCCGGTGCGCTACGACGAAGAAGTTCTCGTGCGCACGCAATTATTGAACGTGCGCAAGTCAGTGATCCACTTTGGTTATGAATTGCGGCGCGCCGAGGATGGCGCTCTGCTGGCGGAAGGCGAGACCACGCACATCGTTACCGGTTCAGATATGAAAGTGGCTGCGCTGCCGGCGAAATATTTGAAGGCATTTCGTGCAGCCCTCGGAAAACGAAACGGGACTTCATCTTGAACGCACTTCACATTAACGGGAACGATCTCACTCTGGAAGCGGTGCGCGAGGTCGCAGCTGGAAAACGCCCGGTGCTCTTGTCCCCTGACGCGCGCGAGGCTGTGGATCGGGCGCGTGCCGTGGTTGACGAGATCGTCGCCAGCAACAAAGTCGCCTATGCGATTACTACTGGTGTGGGAAAGCTTAGCGACGTCCGCATTGTCGGCGACCAGATTCGCGAACTGCAGGTGAACCTGGTGCGTTCGCACTCTGTGGGAGTGGGTGAACCGCTCTCCGTTGCGGAAACGCGCGCCATGATGCTGTTACGGGCTAATTCCCTGGCCAAGGGCTACTCGGGCGTGCGCGGGTTGGTGATCGACACGCTGTGCGAAATGCTGAACCGCGGCGTCACTCCGTTCGTGCCGTCGCAAGGCAGCGTAGGCGCGAGCGGCGATCTGGCGCCTCTCGCGCATCTGGCGCTGGCGTTGATTGGCGAGGGGGAATGCATCGACGCGTCGGGCGCGCACATTTCTAGCGCCGACGCGTTGAAGCGGGCGCAGATCAAGCCGCTGACGCTCGAAGCAAAAGAGTCCATCTCGCTGATCAATGGGACCCAGGGAATGCTGGCCGTGGGCACGCTGGCGCTGCTTGCCGCCGAAACGCTGGTCGATTCTGCCGACGTGCTGGGCGGGCTCTCCTGCGACGCATTGAAAGGCACGGACACAGCTTTCGACGAGCGCATTCATAAAGCTCGGCCACACAGTGGTCAGATGAAAACGGCTGCGAATTTGCGGCGGATGCTCGAAGGCAGCCAGATTCGCGAATCGCACCGCGAATGCGGCCGGGTGCAGGACGCCTACTCGCTGCGCTGCATCCCGCAAGTGCACGGCGCAGTGCGCGATACTCTGGCGCACTGCCGCAAGGTATTTGAGATTGAGGCGAATTCGGCTGTGGACAATCCTCTGGTATTCATCACCGACGCCAGGAATCTCGCCGGCGACGTAATCTCGGGGGGAAATTTTCACGGCGAACCGCTCGCGTTTGCGCTGGATTTTATCGGCATCGCCCTGAGCGCGCTCGCCGGGATCAGTGAGCGCAGGATCGAGCGATTGGTAAACCCCGCGCTCAGCGAGGGTTTGCCGCCGTTCCTGGCGCAAGGTGCTGGATTGAATTCAGGTTTCATGATGGCTCAGGTTACGGCGGCGGCGCTGGTCAGCGAGAATAAAGTGCTGGCGCATCCCGCGTCGGTCGATTCGATTACCACCTCGGGCAACAAGGAAGACTACGTCTCCATGGGCATGACCGCGGCGATCAAGCTAAAGCGCATTGTCGAGAACACGCGCAACGTGCTCGCGATTGAAGCCATGGCCGTGGCCCAGGCAATCGATTTCCTTGCTCCGCTAAAGACCTCAAAGCGTGGACAAGCCGCGCACGCCACGATCCGCTCGGTCTGTCCTACCGTCGACAAAGACCGGGTCATGTACAAAGACTTCGCGCGGCTCGCGGAGTTGATTGCCAGCGGCAAGGTGGCCGACGCCCTGAGCTAGACATTGGCAAAATGTTGTTAAAAGAATGAATGGCAGCCGCTAATCAGCCAAGGTGGGCCGCAGATCGACGATCAAACTACGTCGCAATGACGTTGGTTGGCATCGGTTTGCTGTGGCGGTTGTGGCTGGCCCATGCCACTTTTTTCAATAGTGATGAGGCTTGGCACTTCTCGATGGCCAACCAGGCATCCCTTTATCTCGCCTACAAGGCGAGCCTCACTCTCTTGCATCCGCCACTTCTGGTGCTCGTTCTATATTTCTGGAGGGGCTTCGGGACTTCGAATCTTGTGTTGCGGCTTCCATGCGTGATCGCGGGTACTCTGTTCTGCTGGGTTTTCTGGAGGTGGCTTACGGTCGTGGTGGGCCGCGCGGCGGGCTGGGTTGGCCTGATCTTGGTGACATTTCTCCCCCCCATGATCGACCTCTCCGCCGATCTGCGGCAGTACACCTTCATGCTGCTGTTCGCCACATCCGCCGCCTATTTCCTCGAGCGCGCCCTTACGGGGAACTCGGTGCGCCTGATGGCCATCGCGACCGTGTTTCTTTATCTGTCTTTGCTTTCGCACTACTCGGCATTTCTCTTCGCCGCGGCGCTGGGCCCGTATTGCATTCTGCGGATGTTCGCGCGCCCTCCCTCGGCGCGTGTCATGGCCGTCTGGATCGCAGGGCAGGCTGGAGGTCTGGGGCTGGGTTGGTTTTTGTACACGACGCAAATCGCAGCGCTGCGCAAGGTGTATCCGGGAGCCCAGCCGCTTCATCGCTATGCCGATTTCTATCTTTCCGACTACTACTTTCACGCCGGGCGCGACCGGCTTTTGCTTTTTCTGTATCACGGGTCGTTCGGAGTATTTCGCTTCATTTTCGGACAGACCACGGTTGGAGATGCCGCCGCATTAATGTTCGCTGCGGGAACCCTTCTGTTGTTATTCGAGAAGCCGCAGCCGAACGCCGCGACCCCCTCCCGCCTGACCGGACTTTTTCTGCTGCTGCCGTTTGTTCTGAACTGCGCGGCCGTGACCGCGGGACTTTATCCCTACGGGCGAACGCGCCAATGCGTTTATCTCGCTATTTTCGGAATCGCTGGGGTGAGCGTTCTCCTCGCCAAAGTCACAAAACAAACCACACGAAACGCCGCGCTGCTGGCCATCGGCGTCGTGGTACTGTGTCAGGCCTTCGGAACTCTGCAGGGGCGGGATATGCTGCCGTTCGCTGATCAGAAGCACGAACATATGGACCAGGCGCTACAGTTTATTCACCAGGAAGTTGGGCCGACGGATCTGATTTTTGTGGACGCAGCCAGCCGACTGCAGCTGGGACACTACCTTTGCCAACAGGAACAGATTAATATTGATCGTTCCGTGCCCGGTTTTGAGTCGTTTCGGTGCCGCGGATTTCGGGTGATCTCGACTGATCCGGACGAAGGCACCTTTACGCGAGACACATTCGCACAAGAGTGGCAGAAGATGGTGCGGGCCTACTCTCTTAAGCCTGGAGCCACCGTTTGGGTGTTCCAGGGAGGATGGGCTTCCGGGCTCGGCGAGGCTCTGCGTAACCGGTCGCCTGAGTTCTCGGGTCTCGAACCCCATCCCTTCGGCCGCTTCCTCGAGCTGTTCAAAATAAAGGCTCCGGTCTCGGGCGCGATCATATCAACACCGGCAGAGTAAGTTCCAGCAGGGCATTGCAGTCGCTTTTCCCAAGGCGATGCAGGTGGGAAGCTGGCGAAGGCGTCTCGGTGGGGCTTTAGTCTCGGCGAACCTTGGAAGCAAGCAGGTTCCTGAACTGTTCGACAGCTTCTGAGCTTGGGAAAGCTCTTTTTGGTGTGATTCCAGCAACGTCCTTGGTCTGATAGATCAGGAAGAGATTTTTCGTCTCCTTGAATTTCTCGAAGCTGCTCCACTTTATTTCGACATGCGCTAGGTCGCTGTCCGATGTCAACCCCTCTTTATCAAATGTCACAGTGCGCTTTCCGTACAAACGCGGGTTGCGAGAGTAAACCCGTCGATGAATGATGTAAGGCATGATTATCTGCAAAATGATAAGGGTGGCAAAAAGTGATATGAAGAACACTCCCATTACGTGTTCCATGTATTGATAGACTGCAACTCCGAGAAATACGCCAACGCCGTAAAGGCAGATTCTCACTAGCCGGCGTGCCGGGCGAATCCGAACAGTCTTGACCATTTCAAGGTGCTCGGCGGGCGTGATTTCGTATTGAATCTGCACGCGGTTATGATAGCCGGGTACTGCACAGTGTCAAGAATCCCTTGGGTGCGCAGGGTAAACCTCACAGCATCTTCGCCGCGTTACCGTCCAATCCCAACTTGTCTGCGATTCCCTGCAACGCTTCGATGCAGAAGGCGATGTGTTCATCGAGATCCACGCCCAGCGCCGCGGCGCCATTGATGATGTCGTCACGGTTCACTTTGCGGGCGAAGGCTTTATCCTTCATTCTTTTTCGCACTGACTTCGCATCCACCTCGGCCAGTGATTTTCCCGGCTTGATCAACGCCACGGCCGTGATGAAGCCAGCGAGCTCGTCGCAGGCGAAGAGAGCTTTTTCCATGGGCGTGTCGCGGGTGACGCCGGTATATTCGGCGTGCGACATGATGGCTCGGGTGATCACTTCGGGCCATCCGCGCTCCTTTAGTATCTCCTTGCCTCGATAGGGATGGTCTTCGAGGCTGGGATATTTTTCGTAGTCGAAGTCGTGGATGAGTCCGACGATGCCCCAGAGGTCTTCTTCGGTCGATCCAAATGCTGACGCCCGCGAATCTACCGTCGCGAATTTGCGGGAACAGGCACGCATGCAGGCCTCGACTGCCAGCGCGTGCTTGCGCAAACTTTCCGACTGGGTGAACTCAGTTAGTAAACACCACGCGGTCTCGCGATCGATCATGCTTTTCGCCCTGTTTCTGCGGGATTTCGCCGCTTCGCTTCGGTTTTCGCCGCCCAGATTCACGACTTTATGCATTTTAACCTTGACATCCACAGGCCTTGTACCGCAGATTAACCCTGCGGTTTGGAACCTTCCCCCAATTTCAGGTTCCTGGGTAGTAGTAAGGAGTAGCCGGCTCTGGCACTCCCACAACCCGATGGCCACGACTCTTGCCCCAGTAGATTCTAGGGAAGTCGTCCGTTGCGATCATTGCCTGCTGGTTCAATTCCGTACGGTCAATAACAATTGCCGGCGCTGCCACTCGTCCCTGGACGAGGAACCTGAGCCCGAGCCGGTGGTGATGGCGCCGCCGGTGATGATGCCCATGCCCGGCACCGGCCGGGGGCATCTGAACCTGGCCACGTCGATCCGCTCGCTGCGTTTGCGCAGCGGGTTGAGCCAGCGGCAACTGGCCGGACGCATGTCCGTGCCGCGGACTTACGTTTCCAAGATTGAAAACGAGAAAGCTACGCCTACGCTGTCGTCCCTGGAACGGCTGGCGCGAGCCTTGGAGGTGACCGTGCCGGAACTGCTCAGTGGCGGAGAAAAGAACCGCCAGGACGAAATCAGCGAACTGATGAAAGATCAGTTCATCGCCGAGATTCTGCCGTTTGTGTCGCAACTGAACGGGATGCAGATGTCGAGCGTCCTGACTCAGCTGCGGGACTTGACGGTGAGGCCGAGAAGAACCGCGTAGGAAAGCAAGTTTCAAGGTTTCAAGGTTTCAAAACTGGGAGCGCCGCGGGCTGTTCGCCTTGAAACTTTGCAACTTTGAAACCTAGATTTATCCGGGCAACCAGCCAACTCAATGCCGGGACCAATCCCTTGGTCCCGGCTTTTTTCTCGGTTTCCGGCTCCTGAATCCGAAGTAGATCGACTGACATCTATCCAGCATGGGCTTGGAAGAAGTTGGGAGTGTTTTTTCTGTTTCACTGGCGCGCCCTGCGTCCGTGAATCAATCTGAATCGAATGGATGGGGCGAGGAGTCTTCGCCACGATCGGCACATGCCTCGAGATCTCCTGTCAACGACGATTCCTCGCTGGACGCCTACTCCCGCGCAGTTACGGGCGCGGTTGGGATCGTCAGCCCCTCGGTGGTGAATATTGAAGTTCATCAAGCCGCTGGGCATACGCGCTCCGGTGAGCCTCGCGAGCGGCGGGGCGGGGGCTCGGGGTTTGTATTTACTCCAGATGGCTTGATTCTTACCAACAGCCATGTCGTGCATGACGCTAAGCGCATCGAAGTCACGCTGGCCGACGGGCGACGCAGGCCAGCAAGCGCGATCGGAGACGATCCCGCGAGTGATCTGGCTGTGATTCGCATTGACGAAGCGCGCGTGGACGAGCCGGGACTGACTGCCGCTGCGCTCGGCGATTCGCAGCAACTCCGCGTGGGACAACTTGTGGTTGCCATCGGCAATCCGTATGGTTTCCAGTCGACAGTAACGGCGGGTGTGGTGAGCGCGCTCGGGCGCTCGCTGCGATCGTATTCCGGGCGACTGATTGACGATGTGATCCAGACCGACGCTGCGCTCAACCCGGGCAATTCGGGCGGACCGCTGGTCGATTCCGCCGGGCGCGTCGTAGGAGTGAACACGGCGACTATTTTGCCGGCGCAGGGGATTTGCTTTGCTATCGGAATCAACACGGCGAAGTTTGTGGCCAGCCGCCTGCTGCGCGATGGACGCATCCGGCGCAGCTATATCGGGGTGTCGGCACAGACTGTGCCGGTGCATCGCCGCGTGGTGCGCTTCTATGATCTCGCGAAAGAGTCGGGCGCGCTGGTTCTGTCGGTCGAAGAGAATAGTCCGGCGAAGCGCGCGGGGCTGAGGGATGGCGACATCATCGTCGCGCTGGAAGGCCACGCGGTAGCTGGCGTGGACGATCTGCACCGCGTGCTGGCTTGACATTCGCGCCGGAGCGACTTGCTCGCTCACGGTGCTGCGGCATACGGAGAAGCTGGAATTGAAAATCGTGCCGGAAGAAGCAAAGTAACGTGTTTTGTGGGCGGAACGGCTTAGGTCGAGCCCTTCCCGATCTAGCACTCCTTCCGTCGGCCTTTGCCGGTGTGCCTTTCGCGTCATTGCCACCCGCTTTCCGGCTGTGTTAGCTTCATGGCGAAGGGGATCACTTTGCAGGCCAAAGTTCCCGCCGGGCTGGATCGCAAAGAAACTGAAGTCTACCGGCATCTTGATCCAGAGCGGCTCCCGAAACACATCGCTATTATCATGGACGGCAACGGGCGCTGGGCGAAGCGGCGCCACATGCCGCGCGTGGCCGGACACCGCGCCGGGGTGGCAGCGGTGCGCTCGACGGTAGAGACGGCGGCGCGTGTCGGCATTCATGCGCTTACGCTTTATGCTTTCTCCGAAGAAAACTGGAAGAAACGTCCCAAGAGCGAAGTCGATTTTCTGATGGGCCTGCTGAGCCGCTACTTGAAGGCGGAAGTGCCCACGCTGAACGGGAACAATATCCGGCTGGAGTATATCGGGCGCCAACAGCAACTTCCGGAAGATGTGCAGGAGCGCATGGAATGGGCGCGCCAGAGTACTTCTCACAATACGGGCACGGTGCTTACGCTGGCGCTGAACTATAGCGCCCGCAGCGAGCTGGTGGATGCGTTCCGTTCCATGGTGAACGCCGCTTCGCAGAATGGCGGGCTTGAGCATCTGCGGATCGACGAAGACGCGGTGGGCGAACATCTTTATACGCGGCACCTTCCGGACCCCGATTTGGTGGTGCGCACGTCAGGCGAGATGCGGCTGAGCAACTTTTTACTCTGGCAGCTCGCCTATGCTGAAATCTATGTGACGCCAACATTGTGGCCGGATTTCCGCGGCGTGCATCTGCTCGAAGCAATTGCCGAATATCAGAAGCGGGAGCGGCGCTACGGCGGGTTGAACCACGGGGATGCGCATGGTTCTGCCGACCACAAGTAGACATCCGGCGTCCGATTTGCGTAGAGAAACAGCAGGTTCCTCACCGGGCTTTCAGCCCGGTTCGGAATGACAACAGTTATGTGAGATGGACGAGCCCTCTTGCTAAAACGCATCGCGACCGCGGTCGTCCTGATTCCGATTGTTCTGTTGCTGGTGCTGCGTGCGCCGGTACCGGTGCTGGCTGTCGTCGCCGCAGCTGTGGCGCTGCTGACAGTCCAGGAATTTCTCAAGCTGACCGAATCCTACGGCGTGCAGCCGCTTCGCGTGCCCACGTACATTTTCGTGGGACTATTCTTTCTGCTGCTGGCGGCGAGTACGATCGGAGATACGCCGCAAGTCTCGGTGCTGAAATTCGTCGTTGGGTTGGGATTTGCCGCTGCGCTCGCTCCTTTTCTGTTTCTGACGATTGCCATGCGGCGGGCGCAGATGAGTGGGGCATATCCGGCGGCTGCGGCTTCGGCGTTCGCCTTCGCGTACATCGCTTTGCCCATGGCCATGCTGGTGCAGCTTCGTCAGCAGTGGGCGGGGGCGTTCTGGATACTCTATCTGCTTCTGGTGGTTTGGGCGGGAGACGTTTTCGCCTACTTCGTGGGCCGCTCCCTGGGACGGCACTTGATGGCGCCGCGCATCAGCCCGAAAAAAACCTGGGAGGGCGCGGCGGCTTCGCTAGCCGCAAGTCTGGTGGTGGGAACTTTGCTCTTCAGTCATGCTTTGCAGATCAGTTCGTTGCTGCTGCGCATCGGACTGATCGAGCGTCGCGACGGGCTGTTCGGGTTGGAGAAGCCGGAGCTGTGGCCAATTATTCTGCTGACGATCGCAGTGAACGTGGCGGCGCAACTGGGCGATCTAGTGGAATCTCTGATCAAGCGTGGGGCCGGAGTGAAAGACTCAGGCACCATTCTTCCAGGGCACGGCGGAATGCTTGACCGCATCGATGCCCTGCTGTTTGCCGCTCCGGTACTGTGGTTCTACGCAGCGGCAGTCTTCCCACCCGCGCGGCCCTGGTAACGCGTAAAATAGGCATTCGGGCCTACGAGTTTACTCAACATGAAACGCATTGCCATCCTGGGATCGACTGGGTCGATTGGCCGTAGCACGTTGAGCGTGGCTGAAGCTTACCCGGAGCGCTTTCAGATCGTCGCGCTGGCTGCGGGCGCGAATCTTGATGCGGCCTTCGACCAGGCTCGGCGCTGGCGGCCGCGGGTGCTTTCGATTGCGTCCGAACCCGATGCCGATGCGCTGCGCGCGCGCCTGAAGCAAGCGGGACTGCGCGAAATCGATGTGGTTTACGGAGCGGCGGGCACGGTAAAGGTCGCGACCCACCCCGAGGCTGATTTCGTAGTGAGCGCTATCGTGGGCGTGGCCGGGCTTGAGGCCACCTACGAGGGGGTGAAGGCAGGCAAAATTGTAGGTGTGGCCAACAAGGAATGCCTGGTCGCAGCTGGAGAATTGATCACGGCCGAGGCGCGCCGGCAGGGCAAACCGCTGTTGCCGATCGACAGCGAACATAACGCGGTTCACCAGTGCCTGCGGGGCGGTCGCATGGAGGAAGTGGAACGCATCTGGCTGACGGCTTCCGGCGGGCCATTTCTGAATACGCCACGATCGGAGTTCAGCTCGATCACGGTGGAGCAGGCGCTCAATCATCCCACCTGGAAGATGGGCAAGCGCATCACCATCGACTCAGCGACCTTGATGAACAAAGGCTTCGAAGTGATTGAGGCTTGCCGATTGTTTCACCTGCCGCCGGCTAAGGTGGAAGTGCTGGTGCATCCGCAGTCGACGATTCATTCCATGGTTGAGTTCATTGATGGCAGCATACTGGCTCAGGTTTCAGTGACCGACATGCGGCTGCCGATTCTGTACGCGCTAACATATCCCGAGCGGATTCAGTCGGATCTGCGCTTCCCCGTCGGTAACTTGCGTCATCTGGACTTCTGCCCTCCCGACATGAGTAAATTTCCTTGCCTGCGTTTGGCTTACGAAGCAGCAGAGGCCGGCGGGGCTAAGACGGTCGCGCTTAACGCCGCCGATGAGGTTGCCGTAGCTGCCTTTCTTGAAGGCAGCATTCCATTTGATGAAATTCCCAGGATCATCGAAGCTGCGGTTTCTGCATCTAATTCTGGGACACTGGAGTCGATTGCGAAAGTGCTTGAAGCCGACGCTGAAGCCCGCCGATATGCTCAACAGCGAGTTTTGGAGACAAGCCGGCGAACCTCGCACTCGCGGCCGGCATCTGTGGTTTAGAAGCGAATTTAACAGGAGAGTTGTTCCGTACTTCTTTTATGTCTGACATTCTTATCTCTATCGCCGCTGTGGCTGTGGTTCTGGGCTTCATGATTCTGATCCACGAGTTCGGCCACTATGCCGTGGCCAAGCTGCTCGGTGTCCGGGTAGAGCAGTTCGCCATTGGGTTCGGCAAGCGGCTGGTGGGCTTCCGCAAAGGCGATACCGACTATCGCATCAACGCCATCCCGCTGGGCGGCTATGTAAAGATGAGCGGGGAAAATCCGATGGACGAGCGCACCGGCGATCCGGGCGAGTTCATGTCTCACCCCCGGTGGCACCGCTTCCTGATCGCGATTGCCGGTCCCGCGATGAATATTCTGCTGGCCATCTTCCTGCTCACCGCGGTTTATATGGTGCATTACGAGTATCCGGTGTTTCTGGACAAGCCGGCGGTCATCGAGGGAGTGAAGCACGACTCGCCTGCGGCTCAGGCTGGCCTGCAGCCCGGTGACCGGATTGTAAAGGTCGATGGCATCGTGAACCCGACCTGGGAACAACTGCAGCCCCGGGTGTGGCTCAGTCCCAATCAGCCTCTGACGGTCACCGTTCAGCGGGGAGATCAGACCTTCGAGAAAACCATTGTGCCCCAGCCGGTGACTACCTCTGAAGTGGGTTCCGCGGGATGGTTTCCGGAAGATCCTGTCATCGTCGGCCAGATTGAGCCTAACTCGCCGGCTGCCAAGGGAGGTCTGAAGGAAGACGACAGAATTGTCGCCCTGGATGGCAAGCCGCTGGTTTCCATCGAAGCCATGATTGAACGCCTCCAGCAAACCAAGACGAATCCTGTCGATCTAACCGTGGTTCGGGGCGGCGAGACTCTGCCATTTCACGGCCTGATCCCCGTGTTGGGAAAGACAGAAGATCCGAAGGAGCAGAGATATCGGCTCGGATTCGTTGCCCGAAGCGAGACCAAGGTCACGACGCTACCGTTTAGCCAGGCGTTGAGTCGTTCGCTGGAGCAGAACAAGAAATATTCGCTGCTCATCTTGGAGCTGGCGAAAAAGATTGTGCAGGGGAAAGTATCGCTCAGAGCCGTCTCCGGCCCAATCGGTATCGCACAGGATGCGGGCTACGCGGCGCAGCAAAAAGGTTGGACGCCGCTGATGGAGTTGACAGCCGGGATCAGCCTCAACCTCGGCATCTTTAACCTGCTACCGATCCCCATTATGGACGGCGGCGTCATCCTGTTCCTCTTCATCGAGGGACTCATGCGGCGCGATGTCAGCCTGCGCATTAAAGAGCGCGTCTATCAGGCGGCATTCGTTTTCCTGGTGCTTTTCGCCGTCATGGTCATCTACAACGATTTGATGAAGACGCTGCCGGGGCTCATGGACCGGCTGCAATAGCGCTATCTCCAGGCATCCGCTGCCGAGGCGCAATGCGTTCGCGTTGCGCTCGACTGCCTCAAAAGCCGCCTTACTCCCTGACTTGCCGTCACTTTGATTTTTGTTCCGCAATCCATTTCTCGGTGCGCGCCTCGAGGAGATCGAGCGGGAGGGTCCCGCCGTTAAGCATCTCGTCGTGGAATTTGCGGATGTCAAACTTGGGTCCCAATTCTTTCTTGGCGCGTTCGCGCAATTCACGGATCTTCAGCTGACCGAGCTTGTAACTGAGCGCTTGCGCTGGCCACGCAATGTAGCGGTCGGTTTCGGACTGAACAGTAGGCTCGTCGACCGCCCCGGACTTGCGCATGAACTCGACTACCTGATCGCGGGTCCATCCCTTCGAGTGAATTCCGGTGTCCACAACCAGACGCACGGCGCGGAACAGTTCCGAGGACAGACGGCCGTAGTCCGAGACAGGATCTTGATAGAAACCGACCTCTTTGCCGAGTTCCTCGGCGTACAGCGCCCAGCCTTCGATGTAGGCATTGAAGCCAAGACCATGGAGGCGGAACTTGGGCAATCCTGTGAGCTGCTGCTGAACTGATAGTTGCATGTGATGTCCGGGAACACCTTCGTGGTAAGCGACGGCTTCATCATCAATCATCGAGCGCTGGGCGAAGTTCGAGGTTGCGACCACGACGCGGCCGGGGCGCTTGCCATCGGGCGTGCCGGTGACGTAATGGGTTGCAGCGGCGGATTGAAAGGGCGGTATCGCTTCGACGGTCACTGGCGACTTCGGAAGGAGTGTGAAGAGCTCAGGAAGTTTCGGCTCCATCTGAGCGATGTAGTGGCGGAAGTCGTCAAGGATCTGATCGGCAGATGTGGGAATGTATTTGGGATTGGTTTTGATGGAAGCGCGGAAAGAGGCAAGGTCGGCGAAACCCTCTTTCTTGGCGATGGCCGTCATCTCGGCCTGGATGCGGTCGATCTCGCGGAGGCCAAGTTGATGGATCTCATCCGGCTTCATGCGGGTGGTGGTGCGGGCGTGGATGTCGTTTTCGTAGCGCTTCTCGCCATCTGCCAGAGAAGTGATGGAAAGGGTGGTACGGCCTTCAGGCGCGTATTCCGTACTTAGAAACGCGGCGAAGGTTTTATAGGCGGGAATGACGTCGGTATGAATGGCGTCGGTGATCTGCTGGGTCAGGCGCTTCTGGTCTTCGGGCGAAATGTCCGCAGGATATTTCTTTGTCGGAAGCAGAAAAGGGTCGGCATCGACGATTCCCTGGCACTGCACGGGAAGTTTCTCTGCAAGAAATTTCACGGGCATGAGCTTGTCCTTCATGCCGGCGCGAAGTACTTCGGTGGTCTGGGTGAGGACGCGGGGAATCTGGTGAAGGCGCGCGATGTAGTCCTCGTAGTGTTTGACGGAGTCGAAGGGCATCGACAGCGGCAGGTCGGCGAGGCTGGTGTGGATGCCATTCTGCTGATTGATCGGCATCTCGTATTCTTTGAGATCGAAGTCGGCGATGCGCTGCTGGAGGACACGAATCAGCAGATCGTGGGAAAGCTGGTCCTGATCGGAGAATCCAGTGCTTGGGATAGCTTCAATCTGAACAAGGAAGGCTTCGTCGGTCTTGTGGCGCTGGAGAATGGCGTCGAGTGAGTACTCGGCGAGTTTGTCGTTGTAGCGGTAATCGCCATAGGCCGTAGCGCGCTCGGGAAAGTTGCGCAGATCGGTCTGGTAAGAGTCTTCGAAAAGCGCATTCTGGGCGGCGAGGCGATCAGCAACGGGTTTGAGATCTTGTGCGAAAACGGAAGCGGTCACGGCGACGATGACGAATAAGGTTCGGTTGAGGCGCATAGGTGTAGCAGCGTATCAGAAGATGTCGCACGAAGAAATAGAGCTGTCATCTTCAGCAGTCACCTCCAGCGACCGGATGAAGACCCGAGCCTTGCCCACGAATTACTGAATTGTGACGCTCACCGTGGTCTGCACCTGAGTCACACCGTTTGCGGTCAATGCTCCGTTCACGGTGAAGGTGTAAGTGCCCGCCGTGGTGCCGGGAATCGTCGTCGCGCCACCGCCACCGCCGCCCCCTCCGTTGGCAGGGCTCCCGCCACACGCCAGCAAGATTCCGAGCGTGATCAGAACGGTCAGAGAGCCCGCGGCACGGCGCAGACCCCGGCGGCGTGGAATTCCGAGCAGCAAAATCGCGGCTACGAAGCTTCCCGTGGTTGCAAGAAACCACCGTGGCCCTCTTCGGAATGGTGCAGCCAGTTCGGTAATAGTGCTGGGAGCCGTCGAGTTAACCGTCATGGTTGCCGTGACCGAGTCTATGCCAGTTACATTTACGGAAGCTGGAATGCTGCAGGCTGGAGGACGCTGGGCCCCACTCGGCGCGGAGCTGAGAATACATGAGAGATAGACAGTGCCCGTGAACCCACCAGCCGGCGTGGTTGTAATCGTGGATGTGTTATCTGAAGTTGCCCCGGCGGTTGCGATGACGACAGGCGTCCCGTTGAGAATGAACGGCGAAACGGTGCCCTGCGTGACTGTAAAGGGCACGTCCGCGTTCTCAGGACCGTAGGTAGAGTCTCCTGAGTAAGAGATACTCACCTCAACACTGCCGAGGAAGAGCCCGCCTGGGAGAGCCTTCGACGTCGCCGAGCCATTCT
This sequence comes from Candidatus Sulfotelmatobacter sp., assembly GCA_049673585.1. Taxonomy (GTDB): domain Bacteria; phylum Acidobacteriota; class Terriglobia; order Terriglobales; family Acidobacteriaceae; genus Sulfotelmatobacter. The sequence goes on from JBATXV010000031.1 coordinate 235,218, forward strand.
GGAGTTGCTCAGTGTCGGTCCAGTAATTGATGTCTCCGGCCGGTGCGACAAAATTCACGGTGCCGGTTGGGGTCGGCAACCCGTTCAAACCAGTCACCGTGGCAGTAATTACGGTGTACTCCACCTCATTGATCGAGCTCGGAGTGGCGATTCCAGAAAAACCCGGGGCTTGCTCGACCACTACTTTGAAGGAGGCGGAAGCGGGATTATAGTTACCATCCCCACTGTACTTCGCGGTTACGGTATCTGTGCCCAGCGGCAAGGTCGTTACGTCAAGGGTCGCCTGGGATTCATATTGACCGCCGTAGTCTGCAGCTATGGGGACCGTCCCCAGCACGGTAGTACCGAAGGAGTACGTGGCTGTGCCGGTAGGAGATACCGGCGAGGAAGAATTAAAAGTGGAGGCGGGAGGAGCAGGCTCAGGGCTATCGTAGTTTGCGCCCACCTGGAAAACCAGCGATGTTGACGAACCTAGGGCAACGGTCGAAGGGTACGCGGCCAGGAAGGTGCCCGGCGTCGCTTTCGTCACGGTAAAGGTCAAGGGTGTCGCACTAGAAGACGCGCTGAAGCTGGAATCACCTGGGTAACTGGCACTGATATCGTTTGCGCCAACCGGGAGCGTGAGCAAAGGCACCCATTCCGCAATGCCTTCGCGGGTAATGTTGATGGCTCCGGAATTCACGGTGCTACCGCCTACCGAATCGGTAAAGGTGACAGCCCCTGTAGCCAGGCCGTCTAACGAGCCTTGCGGAGCATTCACGCCGCGTGGCTGCGCGTCAATGGCGAAGTACGTTCCGTAAGGATATTTGTGGCCGTTCGCGATCGGAACAAACGCGTTGCTAGCGTCGCTCCAGGAAACACCGGATAGCGCGATCGTGCTGGCTTCCGGCGAAACATCGAGAGTAACCGGGTTTGAGTTGCTGGGCGCGAAAGTGGTATCTCCGGTGTACTTCGCAACGATTTGATAAGTTCCTCCTGGGAGATTGTCGACAGTTTCTGACGCTGCGCCACTCTTAAGCGTGAGCTCGCCCATGCTGGTGTTGCTGGCCGGGGTTGCAGTCGTAACCAGGCCCGCGTCGCCGGAAGGCGTTCCACCCGTTCCACTAACGGCGACATTCAGCTTGATGGGAGTACCGTGGGTAAAGGTGGTTTGACTCAGAGCTAGCGCGGTAGTCGTCGGCGTGAAGCGCAGTGAATTCCAGTACTGCACGAGTAGATTCGCATCCACGCTGCCGAGGCCGGTGGCTTGGTCGTAACCGGGGATCGCGTAATACTTTCCGAGAGTGTAGAAACCGCTGGTATTGTCGTCGAGCGTGCTCAGAGTGCAATCAGGTGAGTTCTGGGCGCACGGCACGTTGTTGCTGCTGATCGTTATGTCGTGAAAAACCGACGGATGTTGAACGGCCAGCGGATAGAGGATGAAATTCGCTTGTCCCTGCGGACCGAACTTCTGGTTGATGAGAGCCATGATGCCTGCCATAGCCGGGGACGAAGCTGAAGTGCCTCCAATGGCATAGAGTCCGTAGTAGCCTAGGCCATCCTGAAAACAAGCGTCCGAACCGCCGCAGATGAGATAAAAGCTGTCATTCCCGCCAGCTGAAGCGAACAGCGACACGTCGGGCAGATCGCGCTCGCCATCCGTGGGCACACCTTTGCCACTTTGCCATGCCGGCTTGGTGTAGAGGGTACTGGCGCCCCCGCCTCCGGCAACGATTGTGGGTCCATTGATGGTCGGATCGTACACTCCGCCGTCGTACAGGTTCAGGCCGAAAGCCTGATTCCAAGGCTGTTCGGGCACAGGCTGGAGCAGCGAGACGGCAGGCGCATTGGTCGAGTTCAAGTCCCAGTAACTCCCGATCTGGGTGAGTTGCGCGCTTGAGCTTCCGTTGTAAGAGCTGTAATAAAAATCGGTGCCGCCGACCGATATGTTCCACGGAGTGGAAGAGAAACCGCTGACCGCGAGTCCGTACTGTGCTGGCAGCGCTTCATCGAAATCATCACAATCTGCCGAGCCGCCATCGCCAGCGGATACGAAAGATGTCTGTCCTTGTGCTGCGGCCTGCTCCCATAAGGTCGCCCAAAACTGATTGCCCGCGGAACCGAGATCTTGTTCACAGGTACCATAACTGGTGCTGAGGACGGAAGCCTGGTCGTCGTCGACCGCGCGCTGCGCGGCCAGCAGCAGTCCGCTCTGCACCGAGGTGTCGGAGGCGGTGTACAGATTGATGTTGGCTCCGGAAGCGACTGCGCCGGCCTCCTCTACATCGAGATAGGATTCCCCGGTGGCCCAATTACCTTCGCCGGGTGTGGGATCGCTGCTATCGATGATGACGTTGAGGGTAACCGGAGGCAGTCCGAAAAGCGTGCGGTAGTTCGCAATTGTGGTCGGATCCACGTCCGCCGCGCCAATGATTCCGATGGTGACACCGCTGCCGTTAATGCCAGCGTTGTAAAGAGGATTGAGATCGTACTGCACCGCGAAGTCACCAGGAGCAAGAGCCAAGACCGGTGGGTTGCCCAAGATCGTCCACTCTGGCTTAAGCGTGTGTGTCTTCGGATCATATAAAGCTTGGCCAAGAACTCGCATATAGGACTTGGGACGAAAATCGTTGAGCGGAGTGATGCCAGCAACGACCGGAGCGAGTGCGGCGGGGATTTGCGGATCGCGGTTGTTGGCATGATGCACTTCGCCGTTAATCAGATAGATGTGAATTTCAGTATTGAAGGCTGCGCGTATTTGTCCCGCGTTGCCGGAGAATTCGATAGCCGTCTTTCCCTTGGTGATGCGGCTGATGGAGAGACCGTGCGATTGCAGCCAGGCCGCTGTAGTCGCAATATCGGAATCCGCCGGACCATAGACAGCGAACTGTTCCGGGCTGAGCCATTTGTGATAGGCGGGGTTGCTCTGAGTGTGGGCATTGAGAATGAACTCGCGGAGCGCGCTCTCTTGTTCCGGGGGGCGCTGGAGCAGGAGAAACATGCGCTCGGCGGGAAAGGAATCGGGGACCGCACCCTGATCGTAGCGAGATTGGGCCAGCGGATGCACATTGCCCTGCAGCGAGACGCGGATCCGGTCATCAATCTGCTGCGTGACGAGGGGGGTGGGCAGCGATTGTGCGAGCGCGAGACTGCTGGTTATCGCATAAAATAGGGTCAAGCAACGAAGCGGGCCGGACTTCATAAATCTCCTTACAGACACGCCCCGGCGCAAAAGTTTTTCAGTTCGGTCGACAACCAACTTGCCGACGACGCAATTTGTAGGGATTATATTCCAGGACTGCAACTGCAACCGGTTGCCTGGGCTGATTCCAGCACGCTCTTGCTGCATGCTAAAATAGAGCTTCCCATGGCCATGATTCCCCGCAGGAAAACCGTAACCGTCGTCGTCGGCGGCGTGCGCGTTGGTTCGGATGCACCGATTGTGGTGCAATCCATGACTAATACCGATACCGCGGACGTTCCTTCGACCGTCCAGCAGTGCGCCGCGCTGGCTCGCGCCGGGTCGGAGCTGGTGCGAGTCACCGTCAACAATGAAGAAGCTGCTGCTGCCGTTCCCCGCATCGTCGAGGAACTCGACAAGCAGGGCGTGCGCGTTCCGATCATCGGCGACTTCCACTACAACGGACACGTGTTGCTCACCAAGTATCCTGAATGCGCCCGCGACCTCGCCAAGTACCGCATCAATCCCGGCAACGCCAGCATTGGGCGCACCGGCGATTCGAATTTCCGCACCATGATCGAAGTGGCAGTGAAGTATCAGAAGCCGGTGCGCATCGGCGTGAACTGGGGATCGCTCGACCAGACTCTGCTCACCCGCATGATGGACGAGAACTCGGCTCTAGCCGAACCGAAAGACGCCCGCGAAGTCACCATGGAAGCGATGGTGGTGAGCGCGCTGAATTCCGCCGATCTCGCACAAAAATTCGGCCTGCGCCCCGATCAGATTATTCTGAGCGCGAAAGTCAGCGGCGTGCAGGATCTCATCGACGTCTACCGCGCGCTTGCCGCGCGCTGCGATTATCCGCTGCACCTTGGCCTAACGGAAGCGGGGATGGGGGCGAAGGGTGTAGTCGCATCGAGCGCCGCTATGGGCGTGTTACTGCAGGAGGGCATCGGCGACACCATCCGCGTCTCGCTGACCCCTGCGCCGGGTGGCGACCGCACGGAAGAAGTCCGCGTAGCACAGCAGATTCTGCAATCCATGGGAATGCGCAGCTTCACGCCGCAGGTTACGGCCTGCCCGGGCTGCGGACGCACCACCAGCACCTTCTTCCAGGAAATGGCCGAGCAGATTCAGACGTACTTACGCGAGCAGATGCCAACCTGGAAAGGGCGCTATGTCGGCGTGGAAGAAATGAAGCTCGCCGTCATGGGCTGCGTGGTCAACGGACCCGGTGAATCGAAGCACGCCAACATCGGTATCTCTCTGCCGGGAACGTTCGAGGAGCCGAAAGCCCCGGTCTATGTGGATGGACGCCTGTTCACCACGTTAAAGGGCGATCGTATCGTCGCCGAGTTCATCACGATTCTCGATGAGTATGTTGACTCGCACTACGCGGCGAGAGAAACCCAAAAAGAAGAAGTAGCGGCCAGGAATTAGGGTCGTCCCGCTTGATCTCAGCTGTTATTCTGTGCGCTGCTCAGCCTCACCTGCTTCTGCCATCCCAAGCGAAGCGAGGGATGACAGGCCTTACCTCAGGCTACCCGCTACTGCCCGGGCATCATGAAAATCGGATTCTGATTCGCCGGGTAGCCGTTCGCTTGTGTCGGCCCGGCCCCAAAGGCTGTGGGCAGGTCCGTGACGAGGCTATCGGGGGCAATAGGCCCGTCGCCACTGCCGTTGGTGTTGCTGCCGGTTGTGATGATGTCGGCGATATAGCCGGCGTCGCACATGCTCACATAGACATGGCTGCTGTCCACCGAGGCGGTGGTGAAGATCCGGAAGCGAGTGGCGCCCGGTCCGTAGAGAGCAGGCAGCACCGGCGAAACACAAGCGGCCACGGGCGGCACGGCATATTGACCCGATGCAAATGTGTAAGGTGCTGAACAATTAGAACCAGTAAGCTGAGGGCATGTCAGCAAAGTCATAGTCGGCGCGCTGGGATACTGCAAGCTGAGACTATTGGCGTTGAACACGGTGAGGCCCGGGACAACGCAGGAACCCGTTACTGTTGGGTCAGGACACGCTCCCGCGGGCAGCTGCAAGGTGGCTACGTAAAACCGGGTTCCATCAGCCAGCGCAGTCACTGAGGTGGGCTCGCATCCCAACGGACACGGTGCTGACCCAACCGCGAAGGAGATGGCCGCCAGCTGAAGCGGAGTGTCGTTTGCTCCGCCGGTGTCAGAAAAAACGTAGAGTGTGCTAGTCAGCGGATTGGTTACATAAAGACGGTTGAGGTTGGAATCGAAGAAAATGAAGTTCGCTCCCGCGCCTACCGGCAGACTGCTCGAAACCGTATCCGTGGCAGTGTCGATCGTGACCAGTTGTCCGTCACCCTGGGTAAGCACATAAATCTTCTGACTGTCGCCGCGAGCCACGATCCAGACGGGATTCGTTCCGGTAAAACCGGTCACCGGGTTTGAAGACAGGTCCGCAACGTTCAAGCTGCTCACCGAACTGGTCGCCTGGTTGGTTCCCTGATTTGCCACGTAGAGCTTGGTGGCGTTCGGAAGTTCGGCGAGCCCCACAGGATTGTTCCCGACCGGAACTGTATTCGTCACGACGTTGGTAGAAGGGTTTACGGCGCTGACTGAATTCGTGCCGAAGTTCGCCACATACACCGCATTGCTCTGAGTGGTGTTCACGAAGACTGGCTGCGATCCTGTGGCCAGAGGAATGGTGGTCACAGCGCCAAATCCGGTCGCAAACGGGGCCTGAGATGCCGTGGTAAAGGAGGAGACTACATCGATCCCGCCCGGGAGGATGCTCCCCGCACTGGCGACAAATACTCTTGAATTGTTCGGGAGAATGGCAGCATGCGTAGGCACATCGCCGAGGTTGGGCGCACTGGGGTTGGAGGTGGGAGTTTCTCCGATGATCGAATCTCCCGAAACGTCGATCTGCAGAGCTCCCCCCGGATTGTTCGGCGCGTTGGTGCTGATGGCGAAGACAGCGTGGAAATTTGCTGGGATGGGAGGGGTTTGCACCGGACACCCAGGAATTCCGTTCTCCGAGCAAGGAATGACCACGGGACGGTAGACCTGGCCACACGCCACGAAGAGCAGGGTGGTAAGCATCATGGCCGCTAATCGGCCCACACGTCGAAGACTCATCTGCACCCCAAGAGAAAAATTAAATTCTGGTGACGCGTTTCTGATCACGCAAGGAATAAAACATTCTAACGGCTGGCCACGATCTGTGCCAGTGGGACAGGCGGCTTTCGGGCTTCGGGCTTCAGCCAAATACTCTCCTGAGATGCGCGCTGGGCCAGGCAAGTTGGATGGTCGCGAGAATGCGAGGATGTCCGTCAACGGGAAGAGAGAAGCGAAGAGAAACGAGGAGGCGCCGTCAGGAATGGGCATCGGCCGAAGCCCGATAGCGGAAGCCCGCCCTAACGTCCGCGCCGGGACTTGCCGCCGGCCGCGGCGGCTGGCTCCTCTGACTTGGCTGTGGCCGCCGGCTTTTTCTTGCCTTCCATCTGCGCCAGGCTCTGCTTGAGAGCAGCCATTAGGTCAACGACCGGAGCCAGCTTCTTCGGCTTCTCGACCGCCGCGACTTCGCCGCCCTCGAGCTTGGTCTCGATCAGTTTCTTCAGATTTTCCTGGAAGGTGTCTTTGTATTTCTCCGGATCCCATTTGTCGGCCAGCGCTTCGATGAGTTGGTGCGCAACTTTTACTTCGGCTTCCTTCAACTCTACGTCGGGCGCTCCAAAGCCTTCCACCTTCTTTACCTCTTCGGCGTAATACGTGGTGTGCAGCATCAGTCCGCCTTCGTGCGGACGGAGGAACACGGTGTACTCGCGGTTGTGCATGGTGATCTTAGCGATGGCGACGTATTCGCTCTCCTCCAACGCTTTGGTGAGCAGCGCGTAAGGACGCCGCCCGGCCTCTTCCGGCAGCATGTAATACGAAGACTCGAAATATACGGGATCCACGTCGCTGGCCTTCACGAATTCCAGAATCTCCATAGTCTTGGCGGTCTGCGGTTCGATCTTCTTGATCTCTTCCGGCTCGATGATGATGTATTCGTCCTTGCGAAACTCATAGCCTTTGACCATATCCGCGCGGTCGACGACGACACCCTCCAATTGACAAATGTACTGCTGTTTCAGCCGGGATTTATCCTTGCGATGCAGCATGTTGAAGGAGATGCCGCTGCTGCGCGCGCCCGAAAACAAACGCACCGGCATGGAGATGAGCCCGAAAGTTAAGTGTCCAGACCAGACTGAAGCTGCCATAGTTCCTCTCGCTTAGTCAGATGCAATTACTGCAACCGTGGCGACATAAACCGCCCAGAATTGGGAGTTTAGCTCAGAAACGAGCTTTTAGTTGCACAAATCTTAGGGCATAAGGAATCGAAATGCGAAGCCAGAGGGAATGGGGTGGGCTTCCTGGAAGCCCTACGGGTTGTATTTACAGGAAAGGTTCCCGCTTCTGGCTCCTATGTCCCAGCAGTCGATTGCACTCCGCGCTCGAACTAAGCGTCTTTGAACCTTCTTAACTCCACGAATCATCTGTGAAGAAACGTTCTCGACCGGAGACAAGAATGACCGACCTGCGGTATCCCATCGGCAAGTTTCACTTCGACGGACCACCCACCGAAAAGCAGAGAAGAAAGCTTATCGACGACATCTCGCAAGCCCCAGCCAATCTGCGTGCGGCCGTGAAAGGGCTCTCGGACAAGCAACTCGATACACCCTACCGCCCCGACGGTTGGACTGTGCGGCAGGTCGCGCATCACGTCCCCGACAGTCATCTCAACGCCTACGTGCGCTTCAAACTTGCGCTCACCGAAGAGGAGCCGACAATCAAGCCCTACGCCGAAGATCGCTGGGCGCAGTTAGCTGACACGCAGGCGACTCCGGTGGAAGTCTCATTTGCTATGCTGGATTCGTTGCACGACCGCTGGGTGCGCCTGCTGAGATCGCTTAAGCCGGAGGAGTGGAAGCGCTCCTTTCGCCATCCCGAGCTGGGCCTGGTAAGTCTGGAAAAGAACCTCGCGCTCTACGCCTGGCACGGACGCCATCACGTGGCCCACATCACTTCGTTGCGAGAGCGAAACGGCTGGTAGAAGACTCGGGCTTCGGGCGTCCCTTCGGCGGTTCTCGGTTCCCCCGGAGCCCGACAGCCGAAGCCCGAAGCCCGCCGCTAGATGCCCAGCTTCCACAGCAAGTAACTGGTCGCCTCGCGCATCACCGCATATGCCCGCTGCCCTGCACTGTGCGGACGCGAATCCGGCCGGGGCGCGACATACACCGGACCGATGCCCTCGTGCTCCAGCAGCCTCTTGATGCGGAACACGTGATAGGCGTCGCTCACAGCCACGCAACTGTGCAGTCCGTTGGCGCGCATGATCACAGCGACCCGCATCGCCGATTGAGCGGTGTCGGAGCCTTGAGTCTCCGCGATCAGGTCGCGTTCCGGAATCCCGCGATGCTTCAGATAATCGCTGCCCACGCCGCCTTCGCTGAAGCTCGGATCCAAAGCCGCCCCGCCGGTCACAATCACCACGGGAGCAATTCCCTTCTCGAAAAGCTCGAAAGCATGATCGAGCCGCGCCCGCAACACAGGTGAGGGGCGGCCGGAATACTCCGCCGCGCCGAACACGACGATGGCATCCGCCGGGTGCACTTCCTGCAGCGCGCCTTCATGCACAATGCCGATCACGGTCAGGGTGAGGAACCAAACCAGCGCGGCTAACGACGCCAACCCGAGCGCCTCCGCCCACTGCAGCCAGCGGCGTCGCGGATGCCGGTTCACAGAATCGTCAGTCATCCTCTGGCGATCATCCTTTGGCGTGAGTCATCCTTTAGCAAAGAATGTGGAAATTTCCTCGGCAGGAATCGCACCTTCACGGATGACCCGCCAGCGCGCGCCTTCGTCGGTGAGGTCAATAATGGTGGAAGCGACATCGCGCGGGGAAGTTCCGCCGTCCACAATAATGCTGATGCGGCCCTCGAGCTGGTCGCGCACTTGCTCGGCGCTCGTACATTCCGAGGCCCCGCTCAGATTCGCCGACGTAGCCGTGATCGGGATCGCAGCCGCGGCAACCACCGCCCGCGGAATCTGGGCATTCGGCACACGCAGGGCCACGTTGCCGGTATTGGCGGTCACCTTCAGGGGAAGACGAGATCCGGCTTTTACGATGATGGTGAGCGGCCCCGGCCAGTATTTCCGCGCCAGCGCATAAAACTCCTCAGGCAGCGACTTGGCTAGCTCTTCCGCCTGGTCCACGCTTTCGATTAGCAGCGACAATGGTTTGTGACGCGAACGGGTCTTGATGTCGTACACCCGGTCGACAGCGCGGAGGTTGAAAGGATCGGCGGCCAGCCCGTAAAACGTGTCCGTTGGCATGCCCAATACTTCGCCGGCGCGAATTTGATCGGCGGCGTACTTGACCAGTGAACTCTCAGGAACCTCACTATTTATTTTTAGAATTTCGGCGCGCACAGCGTCCCTTCCCGCATGATTCCGCTTGGAGTATTTTTGCCCGTGGAACCTACCATAATACGGCAAAGGGCCGCAAGAAGGGTGGGCGGCGTATCATGCAGTGTCGATCACAGTTGCATTCCCGATGAAGAAGGACTCAGAAACCGCGCTCAGCGCGCAGCACAGGCTGCGCCGCATCGAGGGACGCCACAACCCGCTGGTCAAACAACTGCGACAGGCGTTTGGGCGCGCCGAACTCACCGAAAACGGAGATTGCGCGATCGAAGGCTTGCGCATCCTGGAGGAGGCTATCCGCAGCGGCCTGCGGTTCAGCGCAGTATTTTTCCGCGAATCGGCGCAAGACCGTGCAGAGCGTCTGTTGCCGCAACTCGGTGCTCAGGTGGAAACCTTGCTGCTTCCCGACAAATTGTTCGACAGCCTCGTGCCCAGCGAATCGCCACAAGGCATTGCCGCGCTGGTGCGCCTCAAGGAATTCTCGCTCGACGATGTCATGGAGAAAGAGCGGCTGCGGATCGGTCCGATCGTTGTGTTGGCCGGACTGCAGGACCCAGGCAACCTGGGCACAATCCTGCGCTCTGCCGAAGCCTTTGGCAGTGCAGGAGTGGTTTTGGGCGAGGGCACGGTCAGCCCGTTCAACTCAAAAGTGATTCGCGCCTCAGCGGGGTCGGTGTTCCGCCTGCCGGTAATTCACGGGCAATCTCACGCCCGTGGAAAGTCGTCCGCAGCAAAGCTGGAGGAAGTTTCAAATAAGTTAAGTGCAAAAGGCGTGCGATTGATTGCAACTTCCTCTCACAAAGGAACGCCTCTGGATCAAGCAGACTTGCAGGGAGCAACCGCAATCTTCTTCGGCAACGAAGGCGCCGGCCTGCCCCGCGAAGTAATGTCCAAAATGGACGAGGTAATTGCCATTCCGCACACCGCGCAGGTGGAGTCTCTCAATGCCGGCGTGGCCGCGAGCATCGTGCTGTACGAGGCGGCGAGACAAAGGAAATGAAAGATTTACCACGGAAGCACGGAGTCACGGAGAATAATGAGGGGGTTCTCCGTGTCTCTGTGACTCCGTGGTGAAATGAATTTTCATGGGACTCTTCCAGCCCACTCCAGGCGCCGACACCGCCACCGACCGCACCCGGCCGCTGGCGGACCGCATGCGTCCTCGCACGCTGGAGGAGTTCGCCGGCCAGGAGCACCTGATCGGCCCCGGCAAGCCTCTGCGCACGCAGATCGACCGCGACGACACCGGCTCGCTTATCTTCTGGGGACCTCCAGGCACCGGCAAAACCACGCTGGCAAAAATCATCGCCCGCATGACGAAGGCCGAATTCATCGAATTTTCCGCCGTCCTCGCCGGAATCAAAGAGATCAAGCAGGTCATGGCCGACGCCGAACGCGGCCGCCAGTACGGCACGCGCACCATCGTCTTCATCGATGAGATTCACCGCTTCAACAAAGCCCAGCAGGATGCCTTCCTGCCTCACGTGGAAAAGGGCAATATCCGCCTGATCGGCGCCACCACCGAGAATCCGTCTTTCGAGATCAATACCGCGTTGCTGTCGCGCGCCCGTGTCTATGTTTTGCAGCCATTGACTGAAGATCAGATCGTGCAACTGCTGAAGCGAGCGCTGACGGATGAAGATCGCGGCCTGGGCATGATGAGGTTGCGCGCGTCTGACGATGTGCTCAAGAAAATCGCCAGCTACACCAGCGGCGATGCCCGCAGTGCCTACAACGTGCTCGAGGTAGCAGCCGGATTGGCGCAGCAGGCCGGAAAACAGCCGGCGGAAATCACCGACGACATCGTTCGCGACGCGCTGCAGAAACGCACCTTGCTCTACGACAAAGCAGGCGAAGAACACTACAACCTGATTTCAGCTCTGCACAAGTCGGTGCGCAACAGCGATCCCGATGCCGCTCTCTACTGGCTCGGACGCATGATCGAAGCCGGTGAAGATCCACTCTATATCGCGCGCCGCGTGGTGCGCATGGCGGTGGAAGACATCGGCCTCGCAGATCCCAACGCGCTTTCGCTATGCATGGCCGCGCGCGACGCCGTCGATTTCATCGGCATGCCCGAGGGCAACCTCGCGCTGGCGCAAGCCGTGGTTTATCTCTCGGTCGCACCCAAGTCGAACGCGCTTTACACCGCATACGGCGCCGTGCAGCAGGATATCGAGCAAACTGCCGCCGAACCCGTCCCGCTGCACTTGCGTAATGCCCCCACGGGATTGATGAAAGGACTGGGCTACGGCAAAGACTATCAATACGCGCACGACGTCGAGGGCAAAGTCGCAAACATGCAATGCCTGCCCGACAATCTGCGGGACCGCGTCTACTACAAGCCGACCAATGATGGCATCGAGAAGCGCATCCGCGAGCGCATGGAAGAGATCAGGAAACTGCGTGCGCCCGCTGCCGCAAGCAAAGCTTTGCGCCCCAGGAAAGAATCCTAGAGATATCGCGCGGCATCCTATAAAAGAACAGAAAGTTGTAAGGTTTGCGCCCACCCGCGAGTTAAGAGGGGCTGAATCCAATGGCCACGATCCCTGGAGCCGTCGCTGCTGTTCCGCTGCGCCCACCGTGCTTCGATCAAGTGGAGGATCTACAAAAGCTGCAGAAAGCGGCGCAGAAAATCACTTCGATCCTCGACCTCGATCCGCTCATCGATAAAATTGTGAATGACGTGGCCCGTTCCTTCGGCTGCGTCGAGGCCGGCATCTACCTGCACGACGAGGAGCACGGCGAGATGGTGCTCGCTGGCGTTCATGGATGCAGCGTCAACCACAAAGGCCATCGCTTGAAGATCGGCAAGGAAGGCATGGTTGGCTACGTTGCTTCAACCGGCCAGATGCGCTATGCGCCTGACGTGCGCAAGGACGACTATTACATTGGCTGCGAGCACGACACTCTGTCCGAGGTGGTGATTCCGCTTCACGTTGGCGAGCGCCTCGTAGGTGTCTTCACCGCGTCGCATCCCGAGTTGGACGCCTTTCCTCGTGAGCAGCTGAGAATTCTTCAGGCGCTGTGCGACCACGTGGCCGTAGCCGTAAACAACGCCCGCCGCTTTCAATCCGAGCGCGCCGAGCGCGAAACCATGAGCCGCGAGGCTCAGGACGCCCGCATCATGCAGCAGGCGCTATTGCCCAAGAGTTCGCCTTTCATTCCGGGCTTCGTGATTTCCGGCCTGAGCGTGCCCGCCGGCGCGGTTGGAGGTGACTGGTACGACTTCATCCCGTTCCCCGAGGGCCGCTGGGGATTGGTGCTGGCGGATGTCTCGGGAAAAGGCACGGCCGCCGCGCTGTTGATGTCGGCTACCCGCGGAATGTTGCGGTCTCTCGCGGAAGCCTGCTGCAGCCCCGGCGAGGTCTTGACGAAACTCAATCGCCTGCTGGTGGATGACTTTCCGCCGGGCAAGTTTGTCACGCTCGTCTACGCTGTGCTCGATCCGGCAACGCGTACCGTGATCTTCGCGAACGCAGGGCATTTGCGTCCGCTCTTTATCGATGACCACGGAGCGCACTTCCTTAACACCGAGCGCGGGCTGCCTCTCGGCATAGCCAGCGGAGACTATTCCGAAACCTGCATAAGTCTCTCTAAGGGCTCGCGGCTTGTGTTCTACAGCGACGGCATCACCGAAGCGGTCGATGCGGACGAACAGGAGTACGGCCTAGAGCGGCTCGCCGAACACGCGGTTAGCACTGGAGCGTCGGCCGTGAGCATCGTTGATGATGTTCGCGAATTCGCGAATGGCTCGGGCGTGCGCGACGATGCCACCGTGGTCTTCGTCGGGGTTAAGCAATAAGTTAAGCCCTAGGTCAGGCGCCAGGGGTTCGTCTCAGCGGAAGCGCGCGTGGTGTTCTTTCAGGATGCAGCGGTCCATCACTACAAAGATGCCTCTCTGGCGCGCCTTCTCAGCGGCCTTCTCGTGAATCACTTCTTCCTGCATCCAGATTGCCGGAACCTTCAGCTGAATGGCTTCGTCCACAATTTCCTCTACGAACTCCGGCCGCCGGAAAATGTTCACAATGTCGATCTTCCCCGGCACCTTAAGCAACGAAGCGTAGGCCTTTTCGCCCAGACAAGACTCGATCTGCGGATTCACCGGAATGATTCGGTATCCCTGGCCTTGCATGTAGGCCGTCACGCCATAGCTGGGGCGCAGCGGATTGTCAGAGAGTCCAACCACGGCAATGGTTTTCGCGTTTCGTAAGAGTTCGGTTACAGGATCTGCCTGCGGAGGAGAAGCCATGAATTCCTTTTCTATTTCTTGTTCGCAGCATCCAGCTTCTGCTTGTACATCTTCAACGCCAGCTTGCGGACAGTCTCAGAGACCTCTTTATTGGCCGAGATATTTTTCAAGTCCTGGGTTTGCAGATGCTTCATCAGCCCTAATCCAAGATCGAGCGGAGTGCGCGGATTGGCCACCAGATTCCGCACCACAATGTAATTCTTCATGAAGCGGCGTTTCAGCGGAATTTGCCGCAGCACTGCTTCGAGCACGTTCTTCTGCAAGGCAAATTTTTCCACTTCCCCGTCGGAAATCTTGGGCGCATCGAGCACCGCCAGCGCCACCACCTTGGTGCCGTCGCGAATCAGAATGGACCGCTCTTCCTTATTCCCTTTCATCGCCAACTGGATGCGGCCTTTCACATCCAGGCGGTTGATCTTCTGCAGCGTGTTGTCGCGCTTGCCAGGTTGCGCCTTCGCTGCGGCCGCTTTAGCCTTGGCCACGGCGACGGAAGCCGCCGCAGCAGACTCGGCGGCAGCATTCTCCATGGCAGTCTCCGCCATCTCTTTGTTTTCCGACACAGGAAAATAATCAGAGCCCAGCAATTCGACGATGCCGCCGACTGGCTTGAATGGTTTATCCTGCTCCCCGGCTATCTCGGTGGCGTGCTCGGCGAGGTAGGCGGAAATCGCCTCGTCAGGAACTTCTCCTGCTTCATCGATTGCCTCAGCACCTGGCTCTGGCGCTGGTTCCCCGGCTCTCGCAACAACGGGCTCATCCAGTTGCGGCGCGCTCTCCTTGACCGGAATTGCAGCCGGCTCGTTCTTCCCACCTCCGAGCAGTGCAGCAACTTCGGACGCTTCGGTGGGCTTCAAGTATGGGTTCGCGCGGAGACACTCCAGAATGCCCGTCGCGGCGCGCACTCGCGGGCTCCGCAGCATAACCGCGATTGCTTCGGGAGATGCGCCGATGGCTAACTTGGCTAACTCACCATCAGCAACGGATGGATTTTCCAGCAGCGCCGGCAGCAGCCTGGGACGCAGGTTTTCGGGTGCGACAAGGTAGTCGAGAACCTCGCTCGCGGTCTTAGGATTGGAAGCCGCGGCTAGCGAGGCCTTCTCATCCCATCCCGCCAAAGTCATGCGGGCAAGGTCGCCAAAAATCTTATTATGTTTGGCGAGGTAAACCAGGATCTCAAGATTTTCGTCCGGCGGCACCGACAGCGCGCCCTTTGCCGCGAACTGCATCATGTTCGACGGCAGCTTGGAAGCGCGAATTAAATCGATTTGCCGCGGCATCGGTTCACCCTCTCGCACTTCCAGAACCAGCAAAGTTCGCACTGGCTTCAAGTTCCCGCACCGCCAGTTCCAACTCCCGAATCAATCGGCTGGGCTCTCCCCGAAGAAATTCTTTCAGCAAAGCCCGATAGTACCAAAGAGTGCCGTCGCGTCCGCCATTGAAACGGTCCCAGATCGATTCCCCAACTTCCCGGTAGTCAGAAAGAATGGAGCGCACGTTATTGAGTTTATCGGCAGCGGAAACCAGCCTGGTTTCCGCGTCGGCACTTTTGAGATGCCGAATATAGTTTTCTTTGCGTTCGCGCCACGGCGGCTTAGGATCGGTATCCGAGTCGGTGCAGCCATCCACAATCTTTGCCACCCCGCTCCCGAACTTCCTCCGCACTTCCTTCAGCATGGGCGCGCCGCCGCAGTCTTCCACCACATCGTGCAACAAAGCCGCAATCGCCAGATCCTCGTCACCGCCGAACTCCAGCACCAGCGAGGCAACCCCCATCAAGTGCGCGAGGTAAGGAGTGCTTGAGGCCTTGCGCGTCTGCCCGGCATGTTTCTCCGCGGCAAAATTGAATGCGCGCAGAAAGCGCGGACCAAGCCTTATCGATTTCTGTTTCGGCGGTGCTGCCTTCGCCGCTTTCCTCCTCACGACTTCTCCCCGCGCCGCGCCAGCAAATATGCCCGGATGAACGGCTGCAAGTCGCCGTCGAGCACGCGGTCAACGTCGCCCACTTCGGTCTTGGTCCGGTGATCCTTGATCATGCGGTAGGGTTGCAGCACGTAGGAACGAATTTGCGACCCAAAGTCGTTATCGAGCTTTGAATCCTCTATCTTTTTCGTAGCCGCGCGCTTCTTCTCCATCTCGAATTCGTAGAGTTTAGAGCGCAGCATGCTCATGGCCCGTTCGCGATTCTTGTGCTGCGAGCGCTCATTTTGGCAACTGGCAACAAGGCCGGTGGCAATGTGAGTGATGCGCACCGCCGAGTCCGTCGTGTTGACGTGCTGCCCGCCCTTGCCGCTCGAGCGGTAAGTATCGGTACGAATGTCTTCGGGCTTGATGACCACTTCAATGCTGTCGTCGATTTCCGGAGAAACAAAAACGCTGGCGAACGAAGTATGCCGCCGCTTGGCCTGGTCAAACGGCGAAATCCGCACCAGGCGGTGCACTCCGATCTCGCTGCTCAACAGGCCAAAGGCATACTCGCCGTTCACCGCAAAGGTCGCGGATTTCAACCCTGCTTCTTCGCCGGGCTGGTAATCGTAGAGAACGGTCTCGAACCCCTGCCGTTCGGCCCAGCGCAGATACATGCGCAGCAGCATGTCAGCCCAATCCTGCGACTCCGTTCCACCCGCTCCGGGATGAATGGTCACGATGGCATTGAGCGCATCGTTCGGCCCGGAAAGCAGCGTCTCGGTTTCCAGTTTGTCGACCAATTCGCGCAGCGAGTCGACGTCGCGGCGCAAATCGGCGTCAACATTTTCGCCTTCCTTCGCCAGTTCGAAATAGGCAGCAATGTCATCGCCGCGGCGGCCCAGATCCGCATCTGTGGCCAGCAAATGCTCCAGACGCTTCTTCTCGCGCATCACCTGTTGGGATCGTTGCGGATTCGACCACAGATTCGGGTCGGCGGCCTGCTTTTCAATTTCAGCTAGTTGCGGACGGAGCTTGTCCGCGTCAAAGATACTCCCGGAGTTCGCGCACCTTCTTGTTCAACGACCCGTATTCCAGTTCCAACTCTTGATTCATTTCGCCTTCCCAGAAAATGCGAAGCGCGTGAGCAGCGCCCCTGCTGAAATTATCGCACACAGCCAGGCGAACCAATCGCCATGCCGCGTGTAGAACGTGGTTACGGACGTGAGGGCATAAGGTGCCACCAGCGCTGCCCGCTCCTTGCGTGGAAGCCGCGCCACAGTTCGCCCGTAGGGATCGATCGAAGCCGTCACTCCCGTGTTCGTCGCGCTCAAGAGCCAGCGGTCGTTCTCGATGGCGCGCATGCGTGTCTGATTCAGGTGCTGGGCGTACGCGCCGCTGTCGCCATACCAGCCGTCGTTCGAAAGATTCACCAAAACCTGCGCGCCCTGATCCGCAAACTGCCGCACTTCGCCGGGAAACACAGACTCGTAGCAGATGAAAACTCCGAGCTTCGTTCCGCCGGCGTCCAAAGGCGCTCGTGACTCGCCCGCCTCGAACTCCCCTACCTCTTTCGTTAATCCTCCCGCAAACGCGAAGAGCTTGGGAAACGGCAAATATTCTCCAAAAGGCACTAGATGCACTTTGTCGTAATGCGCACTCCAGACGCCTGAGGGGCTGATGAGCGCGGCCGAGTTGAACACTTGCGAAGCTGACCTTCCGCCCTGCGCCGCGGACGCAGTGCCGATCGCTCCCGTCACCACCCAACTGTGCGTATCGCGAGCCATCTGGCTCACGGGATTGCGAAACAGCGGATCGCTGGTGAAGAAAGGCGCCGGAGATTCTGGCCAGACGATCAAGTCGATACCCGGCTTGGAATTGCTCGCGCCAGACACGCTGAGATCTTTCTCGCTGAGATCTTTCTCGCTGAGACCTTTCTCGCTCAAATCAGTCAGCTCACGCAGCGTGCGCTCGAAAGTTTCGCGGGTCCAGGTTTCATCCACTGGAATATTCTCCTGAACCAGCAATGCTGCATGATCGGCCGGAATCGTGGGCGCATCCACCAGCCTCCCGGCTTGCAGCACCGCCGCCGCAGCCAGCGCGGCCAGTAATAGCGTGCTGCGCTTTTTTCTCGGCACCACGAACGCCGCTGCAACCGCGACATTCACCAGCATGATCTCAAACGAAACTCCGTACACCCCGGTCCAGGTCGTGATGCGGCTGAGCGAAATGTTATCCACCTGCGCGGTGCCCAGCAGGTTCCACGGAAAGCCAGTAACGTCGAAGCGCGCCAACTCCACCGCGACCCATAGGAACGGCACGGCGATCAACGCCCGGCGGTAATCTCCGCCCGGTCCCACCGTCCAACTCAACAACAAGCCGAACAGCCCATGATAAAGCCCCAGATAAAGACAAAAAAGAAAGAGAGCCAGCAGAGCAGAAGGCACGCTCAAGCCGCCATGCTCGTGCATCGTGTTGTAAATCCAGTAACACGTCCCCGCGTACCAGAGGATTCCGGAAACATATGCCAGAAGAAAAGCCTGCCCCGGTTTCGCAGCCTGAAGATTGACCGAGCCGTTGATCTCCAGCACTCCCCCAGGCCGCGCCCGCAAAAGCGCCACAATCAGAGGAGCAAAAGCCACCCAGGAGAGGACATAGATCCCCGCGAGAGGAAAAATGAGAACCTGCAGCACCGACGAGAGCACAACGAGCAACCAGGCGCTGTAATGAATTTGCCGCACCGTCAAGGATAACAAACTGCTTGTCATTCCGAAGCGCGCAGCGCAGAGGAATCCGCTGTCGCGTGCGGCGCCACAGAACTCCGCACGAACTCGACAATCTCCGCCGTCACGTAGGGCGGAGGCGTAATCCGAAATATCGGTCGCCCCGCCACCGGTTTCAACGAAACGCCTTGCCAGGCCGTTCCAGACTTCGAACCATCGTGCAGAATCACCGCACCGGCGCGGTCCAGAAATTCCCGCGCCGAAGTCTTGAAATCCTCCGTGGCCGGGTCGAGCACAGTCAAATATAAGTCTGGACGCAGAAACTTCAGCACGCTGTTCGATTCCACCATCACATGCCGAGCCCGCTCCAGCCTTTGCCGCAGAGCTGGCATAGCTTCAGCCAGCCTGCCCTGCTCGGTGCGCACCCACAAGGCTCGCGCCGCACCCGCCATCAGAAAGCGTGAAGTGTCCGACTCCCCGCTCCGGTCTTTCTCCTCAGAAATCGCCCAGCTGTGATCGTCCGTCGCACAATCGCATGGCGCTCCATCGGCCGAGCAAACCCCATGTCCATATTGCGTGATCTTCACCGCCGTCCAATCGTATTCGCGCAGCGCGGAAATCAGTCCCACGACCACGCTCGTCTTCCCCACGCTTCGCGAATGCCCGCCAATCACCACAATCGCCACATCTACCTCTTCTTCCCCAATTTCGCCAGCGCCGCCAACTGCTTCAGATACTCCCGAACCGGTTGCGCCGGAGTTCCCCAGAAGGCCACGCCTCTGCCGCGCAGCACTTTGTTCGGCAGCACGCCGCCCTGCCCACCCAGCATCACTCCTTCTTCGATGCGCGCATGCTCGCCAATACCGACCTGGCCTCCGAGCACCACCTCATTCTCAATCACAATGCTGCCGGAAAGCCCGGTCTGCGCCGCAATCACTACATTCTGCCCCAGCCGGCAGTTGTGTCCGATGTGCACCAGGTTGTCGATCTTCGTTCCCCGCCCAATGCGGGTTTCGTCGAGCGCTCCGCGGTCAATCGTCGTGTTGGCTCCGATCTCAACATCGTCTTCGATCACGAGCCTTCCGACTTGGGGAAATTTCTCGTAGCGCCCGCTCTTGGGGTCGCGCACATATCCGAAGCCATCGCTTCCCAGAACCGCGCCCGCGTGCACGATCACGCGGTCGCCCAAGGTAGTTCCCTCATAAATCGTAACCCTCGGATAAATCTCGCAATCCCGCCCAATCTTCACTCCGCGCGCAATCGAGCAACCCGCGCCAATCCGCGTGCTCTCGCCAATTTCCGCATCCGCCCCGACGACGCCGTACTCTCCGATCACGACACCCGGCGCCAGACGAACTGATTTATGAATCACCGCAGTCGGATGTACACCAGCGTTATTCCCATCGCGATTCCCATCCCGCAGAAAGCGCGCCGCCCGCGCGAAGGTCAGTTTGGGATGACGGCTGATGAGCAAGGGCTTGCCTGATGACGCCGCCGCGAATTCCCCCGCTATCACCGCCCCCGCGCCCGATTGCAGCGCCCGCGCCAGATATTTCTCTTCCTCCACAAACACTAGGTCATTCTTGGAAGCCGATCCGATGCTGGCAACGCTCTCGACTTCGACTTTCCCATCCCCGCGCAGGCGAGCTTCAATAGCCTCGGCAATCTCTTGCAGCGAGCGCTTCATGCCTCTCACTCTATAGCAGACCAAGCAGGTGACGAAAGGGCTGGCCCGACCGCACTCTGCCTTCCCGCACCAGCCGGCTTTACAATCGCTCTATGGAAAAGAAGGTCTTCTGGATAACCTTCACGGTGCTCGGCCTGCTCGCGGACTTTGTGCTGCCGATTTGGTGGGGCGTGGCCGCGACCGTTCCCATCCTCTTCGCATCCTGGTGGGTCGCGTACCGCAGCGATTGGTTCTAAGCTCAGAAAACTTCAGGATTGGGTCATGGTGAAAAACGTGTCGCCGTTGACGGTGCACGCCGCGCTGCCTTTCAGGGTCCAGGTGCCGGTGATGGTGGCGCTGGTGAGCGTATATGTGGCGCTGGTCCCGCTCCCGTTCTGACTCGCCGTTCCGGACACCGTTCCATTCAGGGTAAGGGTGTTGCCGCCGGACTGCACAACGTATGTGATGGTGCCGGTCACGGTGTCGTTCGACTGGAGCGTCAAAGGTATTGACCCGCTCACGTTTGGCCCGTTGATGGAGGAGAAACAGTTGGCGCTGTTATTGGCGTTGTAGTTAAGGAATTGAAAGGTCAGAATATTCAGCGTGGCATTGCCGTTCAACGTAAACTGCGTGATAAAGCTGTACCCGGACGCTTCCCCGGTGCCTCCGGTCAGCTCCGCCAGCCAGGTTCCACCCGCCCCCGATTGAACCGACGTCGGAGTGCTGCCGCAGCCGCCCAGCATGAGCGCCATCGTCAGCAGCAACAGAATTGCAACTTGCTTCATGAATGATCCTTGGCCCGGAAATCCGACCCGAAATTGCACAACCAAGATTACAGAGATGCGGCCTGACCGGTCAATGGATGTAAACCGGGGTGACGATTCCCCTAGCAGATCATCCTTAGGTATTGTCATCCTGAGCGGAGTCGAAGGATCCCTCTTCCCTCAACCGCATCGCCGCCGCCGACGGATCGGTCCTCCTACGCTCCCCGCTTCCCCTTCAACTCCGCCAGCAACTGCTCGATGCGATCCTCTTTCTCCAGAGCAGCCAGGCGGTCTTCCATATTGTCCCCCGCAATCTCAGCCTTCGCCTGTCCCACCGCTTCAGAATGCGCCACCTTCCGCTTCATGCGGTCGAAAGCCGCCGCCTTCGAGCCATCGCCCATGGCCAGGCGTGCGTCGCTGGCTTTGCCCACGGCCCGGGCGCGGCGATGCTGCGCAATCAGCAGATCGGCCTTGGCCTGCGCTTCCGCCAATTTCTGCTCCAGCTGGCGCAGTGCCGACTTTAAGTTCTCCACCTGCGCCTTCTGGTCGGCCACCTGCTGCGCGAAGCTCTCGCTCATTTCGCGATAGCTTTCCACGCGCTGCAGCGACGCCCGCGCCAGGTCGTCCTGTTTCTTGTCGACCGACAGTTCGGCCTTGCGCATCCATTCCGCCACTTTTTCTTGGTTCTCTTTTTGTTTTTTCTCCAGCAGGTGCTGATCGGCGATGGCGATCGCCACCTGCGTCTTCACCTGCAGCAGTTGGTTCTGCATATCAAGGATCACCTGCTTGATCATCTTTTCCGGTTCCTCGGCCTTATCGATCAGGTCGTTGAGGTTGGCCCGAACCAATGTGGAAACACGCTCTAGTAACGCCATGGTGATACTCCTTTTCTTTACAAATTGTCATCCTGAGCGGAGTGGATGATTCGCGAAGCGAACCATCTACGGAGTCGAAGGACCCCTTGCACGTCGGCGCCAGTATCGGCGCCGCAAGGCACTTCAACCACCGCACTCCGCCGCAAATTTCCACTCCTAACTCTCCAACCGCCTGCCTCTCACTTCATGCTTCTGATGGATCACCGCACACTCGGGGCATACCTTCTCCGAACGGCGAACCGACGCCCCAAGCGCCATCCCGATCGCAATTCCAATGCCCAGCCAGATCGCAATGTGCCCGGCCAGAACTCCGGCGACCATGCCCAGCGCCGCACCCAGCGCGACGCCCCATCCAATAAGTTTCGAATTGCTAGCCATATCCGCTCCAACGCTTCGCTGCACTCGGTGGGACGGGCGAGAGCGCCCGTCCCCCGCCCAAGCAATTGAGACCCTTACTTCGCCGCATCCACCACCGGCGGCTTCGGCGGCTTATCCCCAATCTGCCGCACTTTGCCCAGCAACTCCGAGAGCGGCATGCCGGAGAGCGTCTCGAACAATGCCGGTACCTGCGCCGCCATCTTGGTGATGTCGCCGGTCAGTTTGTTCATCCCGGAAGCATCGCCGTTTCCCGTCGATACAATGGTGATCTTGTCAACGTTCGCCAGCGGACTGGCCAGCGCCCTCACCACTTCCGGCATTGCTGTGAACAGCCGGTCGATTACTGCCGCCTGGTTGTATTCCTGATAAGCCTCGGCTTTCACGTTCATGGCCTTGGCTTCCGATTCGCCTTTCTTAAAGATGATCTCCGCTTCGGCTTCACCCTGCGCCCGTATCGATGACGCATGTCCTTCCGCTTCCGCGATCAAGCGTTGCTTCTCGGCGGCAGCCAAGGTCTCAATCCGCTGCCGCTCGATCTCTGCCTGCTTCAATACGGTTGCGATCAGTTCCTTCTCGCGGCGGTTGATTTCCGCTTCTTGCACCTTGACCTGCTGTTCTTTCTCAACCTGCTGCACCTTCACCTGCTCCGCCACGACCTGCTGCTGCATGATGTTGGTCTGGATGTCATAAGCCTTGTCGGCCTGCGCCTGCTGGCGTTTCGTGACCTCCAGGAATTGCGCCTTCTTCACTTCGAGGTCGCGCTGCGATTCGGCCTGCTTGGCCAGCGACAAAGTTTCCGCCAGCACCCGCTCCTGGTCGGCCTGCGCCTTGGCCACAGCCGCTTCCCGCTGCGCCAGTGCGCGCTTGATCGCGGTATCGCGGTCGGCTTCCGCTGTGGCCACGTCTGCGTCGCGCTTGATGCGCGCCACATCGGGCTTGCCCATGTTGGTGATGTATTCATTCTTGTCGCGGACTTCCTTGATGGTGAACGAAATCACTTCGAGCCCCATCTTGTTCATGTCTTCCGCACAAGTGGAACGCATGCGGTCGGAAACCATTTCCGGCTGCTTCACGATTTCTTCCACCGTAAGCTGACCGATAATGCCGCGCAGATGGCCTTCCATCACCAGCCGGATCAGTCCTTCGCGCTCCTGATCTGTCTTGGTGAGAAACTGCTCGGCCGCAGTCAGCACAGACTCTCGGTCTGACTTCACTTTGATTTGCGCGACAGCTTCCACCGTCACCGCCACGCCTTGTTTGGTGTAAAGATCCTGCTGCGGCGCCACATCAAACGACATCAGTTCCAGGGACAGATCGCGGCACACTTGCACCATGGGCAGAACCAGCGTGCCGTGTCCCTGCACAACGCGTGTCCCGCCCAGGCCATACACGATGAGTGCTTCGTGCGGCCCCGCTTTGCGATATAGCCTGGCCATTCCGCTCATCAGGAACAGAAGGACCATCACTCCCAGCCCAGCGAAAATCCAAATCTCGACCATCCGTGACATCTCCGGCATAACGCCTCCTTCTACGAATGCAGTGTTGCTATGAATTCGGTTTTGAAAATGCGCAGCGTCCAGTCGCGCTGCTGCCCAACTCGGCATGCGGTGCAGGTTGCTGCGCGCTCAGGTTGCGCTCCACGATCCAGTTGTTTATGCAGTAAACGAAGCCCAATGCGACATAAAACACGGCCACCATCGACCATCTGGCAAAACTCGAAACCCGCGCGCCGCACGCCGCATAACCGGCGATGGTGAAAATCACCAACAAAAAGGCCGTGGTTCCCAAAGCCAGCATCAAGGAACCTTCCCGCGACGTATAACCGTTGGGCTGCCAATTGATGTCGAAGTGCACAGCAACTCGAGCCGGCAAGCGATCCCACGCTCTCCAATAGTTCAGCAGGGTCAGCGGCAGCGCCAGCCACGTCAACCCGACCGCGACTTGAAATAATTTTCGTTCCATAGCGTCTCCTCGGCGAACTGCACAAGCCTGAACGCCAAACACGCTTTCATTCCCCAGACATTTCGCTCCACAGCCGTACGTAGGCAATTCCCTTTTCGTAACGCGTGACCACGACCTCGGTATTTTTATCGATGGCGCTGCGGTCGTCGCTGCGAGCGCCGCACACACGCCGTGTGCCCATCTGCGTATAAATGATTTCGCCGGTGCCGCCTGCGCGGATCGGGCTGCAGACTCGGCCCAGCACTCCCACCATTTCGTAATCTGCGGCGTCCATGTTCTCGTCCTCGGAAATCAACACTTTGCTCAGGAACAAAAACACGATTCCTCCACCGACCAGCCCACTGGTGGCTGAAGCCAGCAATCCGAAGCCCACCCAGAGGCCGGAGTAGCGGGTGAGCAGATAGCCGGTTCCTCCAAACCACGCCAGGAACGCCGTCAGCGTGACGAAGTTGAATGGCGAAACGCCGCCACCTCGCTGCACATGCGCGTTGCCCGCAGTTGACACGTCGGTTGCAACCGGCGCGTGACCAGCCGCAACGGGACCATGTGCTGCCGGACCCGCAGGCAAATGTGCGCCGACGACGTGCCCATGCCCGATGTGCCCATGAAAGTGCGGCAGGTGAAGGCGGCCTGTGCGCGAACCTCCGAACACGAAAGAAAAAAAACTCAGGCAGAAGCCGACCGCGAAACATACGAGGTAAAAGTTTGCCCAGGTCATGGAATTCATCGCGTTCTCCTCCCTTCTGCCCTTGCGGCACGACCGTGATTCTCTTGACCCCGACTCACGTGGCGATGATTTCCTCTGGCCGCTAACTCCGGCCGCAGTGCTTCGAGCAGACGTTCGGCCAGTCCGGGCGTGTCGAGAATCGCGCCCAGCAGCAGCAAACTGCGTCTCGTGTCTTTCTCTCGCGCAGCCTTGATCAGCACGTCGCTTACTTCCGGATCGCTGACGAAGCGCTCCGAACCCTGCAGCAACCAGACGTCAAGCTGGCCTTCGGTCGTGCGCAGATCCGAGGTCAGCTCCGTGTGATAACCCTCAGGATCATCCACCAAAAAGCCAGGATGCACCTTGAAGAACCTCGCGAGCAGCGCTCGTGACGACTGCGTCATGTGCGGTCGCGCGCCGTTTTCGATCTGCGACAAGTAGGACTGGCTGATGCTCTTGCGCAGTTCCTGGCGAATGGCCTTTACCATCTCCTGTTGCGTCATGGGACGGTTGAGGCCGCGCAACGAGCCTTCCACTTCGCGCAGGTAACGAATTTTCTCTCCTAGCTTCATATCTCAGATCGCTATATGTATATTGCAATATGCAATCTATGTCAAGGAGTCGATTTGGCGTGTATTGAATGGGTTGCGGGGTTAGAGTCCGGCTTCGATGCGGGAGCGGGGATCGAGATAGTCGCGCAGGGCATCCCCGATGAAGTTGAACGACAGCACGGCCAGCATCACGGCCAGCGCGGGAAACAGGACAAGATGCGGCGCGTCGAATAAATGCGCGCGGCCGTCGTTGAGCATCGTTCCCCAGCTTGCCGTCGGTGGCGGCACGCCGAGTCCGAGAAAGCTCATGGTGGCTTCGGCGAGGATGGCTCCGGCCATGCCGATCGCGGCTTGCACGATCACGGGCTGAATGATGTTCGGAAGAATGTGCCGCACGATGATTCTCAGGTCGCTCGCGCCGAGAGCGCGGGCGGCTTCGACGAATTCGCGCTCGCGCGCGGCGAGGACTTGTCCGCGCACCAGGCGGGCGTAGCCGACCCAGCCTCCGAGAGAGAGCGCTAGAACCAGATTGAAGATGCCAGGGCCGCGGAAGGCTACGAACGCGATCGCCAACAAGATTCCGGGGAACGAGAGAAATGCGTTCATCAGGACTACGTTGACGAAGCGGTCGATGCCTCCGCCGTAATAGCCGGCGATGGAACCGATGATGAGGCCGAGGGCAAGTGAAGTGACGACGACGCAGCTTCCTACCAGCATGGAGATGCGAGCGCCGTAGATGATGCGGGAGAGAATGTCGCGGCCGAGTTCGTCGGTGCCGAACCAGTGCGCGTGCGATGGCGGGTCGAGACGCGCGGGGAGATTGATGGCGGCGGGATCCTGCGGCGCGATCCAGGGCGCGAACAGAGCGAAGATCACGAAGACTACGACCAGCACGACGCCGGTTGCCGCCAGCGGATTGTGGCGGGCATTTCCGGCGACTGATCGACGGAGCGAGATGGAAGCGGTCGACACGTTCGCTTGTGGAATTCTACTCGTTAATAATTCCGATCTTCATTGCTTTCGGGGTACTGCGAGGGTGGGAAACTCTTTGATTTTGTCGATACCCCCTCCCCCCGGGGGTCTAGTGGAATCATCACGTTAGCAGGAAATTCCTCGCAAGATCCGGAGCGCAAAAGAGTTAGAGGTCAAAATCTAGAGAACACAGGACTTGCGTCCGTTGTGTTCTTGACTGTCCGTACCGCCTCCGCCTTGACCATTCTGGTCTAGTTGGGAATCGATGGCAAGGTCAGATGTCACAACGGGGCTGTGGAAGAGTTGGCTCGGCTTCGCTTACGCAGTTTGCTTCGCAGCTCTCGAAGTCCATCCTGTCGCAAAAACCGCGACTAAGGACAGGGCGCCCCGATCACAATTGCCACAAACAAATGCAGAGGTCCTTCGCGCGGTGGCGTCCAGCCTCACTGGAGCGCGCGGGGCTCAGGATGACAAGTCTGTTGATGCTCATCGCCGACAACGAATTCGCGAACTCGAGGCGGGAGGCGTGGAACTTGCGCTTGAGATCGCCCACCGATTGTGTTTTGATAGAGGAGTGCTGGGACGCGTAGCTTCTCCGCATGCGCGCCACAAACCTCCACCTCTAGCCTACATTCCAAGGAGGAAAAATCATGAGTAAAGTCTCTTACATTCCCAAGGACTACAACAACGTTACTCCCTACCTGATCGTCAAGGACGCAGCCCAGGCGATTGAGTACTACAAGAAGGTTTTCGGGGCGACCGAAACCGTTCGCATGAATGGCCCGGACGGCAAGGTGGGTCACGCTGAGTTGAAAATTGGCAATTCGCACATCATGCTGGCCGACGAAAATCCCGGCATGGGCGAGGGACACACCAGCGCGACCACCGTTGGTGGAAGCCCGGTGAGCTTGTATGTGTACCTTCCCGACGTCGATAAGGTGGTTAAGCGCGCGGTTGAGGAGGGTGCGAAAATTCTCAAGCCGGTGCAGGATCAGTTCTACGGAGACCGCAATGGCTTCATTCGAGATCCATTCGGACATTTCTGGGGCGTCGCCACGCATGTGGAAGATGTATCGCCGCAGGAGATGAAAGAACGGATGAAGAAAGTGATGCAAGCCGCATAATTTGGGTTGAGAGGCGGGACAGCCTCGCCCCGCCTCTTAAGCTTTTGATTGCTTTACCCTCTCACCAAACTTCCAACTTGATTTCGCGATAGCGGTTGATGAGTTCAAAGTCTTTCCGATTGGTCGTAATGAGGCGGGCACCGTGAGAGTGGGCGGTGAGGGCGATCAATACATCGAAATGCAGGTCGCGCAATTTGTGGGGATCAAAACCTCGATCGGCGCGAATGTTGGCCAGTACTTCACCCGACTCCAGCCAGTTCTTTTGGGTTGGAGTCAGGATCGGGTAGTTTCTCGCTAGAGAGCGGAGGAACCTGTGTTCCGCTGGACCGACGACGCCACGCATCAGTTCCGCGAGAACGACGGATGATGTGCGAACCAAGCCGCCGACCGATGCGATGTTCTGGCGATGACGCCCAGTGCGAGCCTCGTCGACCAGAACTGATGTATCGAAGATGACGAGCTCACTCATCAAGTCCGGAAAATTTGAGCTTGCCGGAGTTCTTTTTCATCAGGGCCTTGAAGCGCTTGAGAGCGACGATTTCGCGGAGGGCGATGTGAACCGCATCTGTGCGCGATTTCGCGCCGAGGACTTTCACGGCCTCGTCGGCTAATTGAGTGTCCAACCGGATCGATGTCATGGTTACAGCCATAGCGTTTTCCCTCTCTTCGTGTATATACAGGATAAGATAATGGTATATACACGTCAAGGGCTGATATTCGGGATGGTCCACTCCGGTCGGGATGACAGTTTTGGGATGCAGACCTTCAAAATCGTCTGTCATCCCGACCGAGTCAGTTGAGCCGCGAAGGGGATCAACTGGCGAGTGGAGGGACCTGCTGTTCTGGCTGGTACCTGTGGCGCGTGAACCATTCGGCTGCGAGATCTTCCCAGGTAGGATTCCGGCGTTCGATCAGCCAAACTTTCTTTGTTCTGTTCCAGCGCTTTAGCTGCTCCTCGCGGTCGATTGCCTTGTTCACGTCATCGAAGGATTCGAAGTAGACCAGGCGATGGCAGCGGTACTTCTTGCTAAAGCCCTCCGTGAAGTCGTTCTTGTGTTCATATACGCGGCGGCCTAAGTCGTTCGTGATTCCGACATAGAGAACGCGCGATTTGCTGGCTATGATGTAGACGCTGTAGCAGTGATCTTTCATGGCGTGCGCGGGAAGCAGGTCCCTCCACTCCGCATTGCGATTGGCGAAGCCAATCGCAATGCTCCGGTCGGGATGACAGTTTTTTTTGGACGATGACTCCAGTCCCAATGCTACGCTCGGTATGCCGGACTGATCGATTTATCCGAAGAGGATTCTGCTTTCGCCGTTACCATTTTGGGCTGGCGATGGACGACGCCGATCACTGCCTGATCCTCGGGTTCGCCACCGAGTACAACACGTCCGTCAGGAAATTCACTGCTACGTAGGTCAGGCCGATCGCAAGGATGCAGCCTTGCACCAGGTAGTAATCGCGGTTCGAGATGGCTTGGATCGTTAAACGGCCTATGCCGGGCCAGGAAAAAATTGTCTCCGTTACGATTGCGCCTGCCAGTAACGCGCCGAATTGCAGGCCTAGCACCGTGATGATGGGGATCATGGCGTTGCGCAGGGCGTGTTTGTAGACTACAGTGCGCTCCGGTAATCCTTTGGCGCGGGCGGTGCGAATGTAGTCCTGGCTTAGTTCTTCGAGCATCGAGGTGCGGACCATGCGGGTCAGGATGGCGGCCAGGGCTCCGCCCATGGTGATGGCGGGGAGGATTATGTTGGCGAAGGAGCCGGCGCCGGAGACGGGGAGCCATCCCAGCTTGATGGCGAACAGAAGAATCAGGATTGGACCCAGGGCGAAGTTGGGGAATGACAAGCCGAAGAGGCTGACTACACTGATGAGGCGGTCGTCCCAGCGGTTGCGGCGCTGGGCGCTGCGCACGCCGGCGGGAATCGACAGGATGATGGCGACGAAGAGCGAGGCCAACGTTAGTTGCAGGGTGTAGGGATAGCGCTGGGCGATGAGATGCGTCACGCTTTGGTTGTAGCGGAACGAGGGGCCGAGGTCGCCGTGGAGCACGCCTTTCCAGTAGTGGAGATATTGCTCACCTAGCGGAGCGTCGAGGCCGTAGGCGTGGCGGGTGGCTTGGATGTCCGCTGGTGGGGCGCCTTCGCCGAGCATCTGCTGGATGGGATCTCCGGGGACGAGGTGGATTAGCAGGAAGACGAGGCTTACTACCAGCCAGATTACTGGGATGGTGTAGAGGACGCGTTGGAATAGGAGTTTCAGTTGCCAATTCTCAGTTGCCAGTTCTCAGTTGCCAGTTCTAACCGCGAGTGCGTGGTAGAAACTCCTTGCGGAGCTGGTGGCACTGCTCGCGGGCAAGGGGTCCTTCGACTCCGCAAATGCTTCGCTTTGCGAAGCACTTGCTCCGCTCAGGATGACAAGGGTCTGCATCTTCAGTCTCCTGCGTGCTTCGCGCTTTCTGCTTTGTCTTCGATACTTTCTACCTTTTCGATCTTTACCTTCGCGATGCGGTGACCTTCCATCTCTTCTACCGTGTAGCGGTGGCCTTCGTATTCGAAAGACTCTCCGAGGTACGGGATGCGCTGCAGGCGAGCCAGCACGAATCCGGCCAGGGTTTCGAATCCGGCGTCGCGGGGCAAGAGCAGGCCGTGCTGGGTTTCGAGGTCGCGGATGTTCACGGCTCCTTCGAGGACCAGGACTGATTCATCTTGCAACTCAGGTTCCGGCGGGGACACGTCGAATTCGTCTTCGATGTCTCCTACCAGTTGTTCGAGAATGTCTTCGACAGTGATTACGCCTGCGGTCGAGCCGAACTCGTCGACCACTACTGCGAGATGACGGCGGCGCTCTTTGAATTCGGCGAGCAGTTCTGCGAGGACTTTGGTCTCCGGAACTACGAGGACATCGTGCATGATCTGGCCGATCTGGGTGCGGGCGATGCGCGAGGCCAAGGGCATCCCAAGATTGATCAGCCTAAGCCGCACCCAGCGAACCAGCTCTTTGTAATAGAGCACGCCGACGATGTGTTCGGGGCCGCGCTGCGGATCGTAGACCGGGATGCGGGAGTGCTGGCCTTCGACCACGCGGTTGAGGGCTTCGTCGAGCGTTAGGTCCGAGGGCAGAGAAAAAATATCCGGACGAGCGACCATGACTTGGCGGACGGTGATGCTGTCGAGTTCGATGGCGTTGTGGATCATCTCTTCCTGCGATTCGGGGATCTGGCCGAACTGGCGGCTGGCGGTGACGATGAGCTTGAGTTCGTCGGGAGAGTGGACGGCGCCGCCGCGGCGGGCGTCGCGGGCTCCGAACAGGCGCAGGACCAGGCCGCCGGACCGGCGCATGAAAAACAGCACGGGACGGGTGAGGGTGAGGAAGGCTTCCATGGGCGCGGCTACGGCAAGCGCAATCTGTTCGGAGCGCTGCAGGGCCAGAGTTTTCGGGACTAGCTCGCCGAGCAGAACGTGCAGGTAGGTGATCAAGCTGAAGGCGATCACGATAGCGATGCCGTGGGCATAGACGGCGGCGTGTGGCACTCGCTGCACGTAATCGAGAGATTCGACGAGGCGGGCGACCATGGGTTCGCCGATCCAGCCAAGGGTGAGGCTGACCATGGTGATGCCGAGTTGGACGCCGTTGACGACTTCATCGAGGTGCTGGTGGAGGCGCTGGACGATGCGCGCGCCGGTGCGGCCGGAGTCGATGAGCTGCTGGATGCGGGTGTCGCGGACGCTGACCAGGGCGAACTCCGCAGCCGCGAAAAACGCGTTCGCCGCCACCAGGAGAAGGATCAGGAGTACGCGGAGCAGCACGAAGGCGATCATTTATGGGTAATTCTGATGGGGCCAATTCTAACATTCCAAAGGGGCTCATAGGCCTGTGCTCGATAGGGATGGCGCCCTGGAAGTCTTTGCCACGGGGATCACAGGCGTAAAACTTTTGGATCCGTTGGGCTACCTTTTTTCTGTGGGGGCGGTCTAACTGGCAAGCGGCTGGTGGTTTAAGCCGCCGCGGGCTCGGGTAGAAATCTCTGGAACAAAGACAACTTCGGCTGCGTACAGGATAATGAGAGCGTGGGATCGCGCTTCCCGCAATCAGGCATTTCGGAAAATTTCAGTTCGGATTTCCAGCAGGCGCTCAGGAGGCAGTTGTGAACGGAAACGGGAATCATAAGAAGAAGCGGCGCAGACTGTTTATTTGGGGCGGCATAGGAATAGCGATCGTCCTGCTGATTACGATCGGCGTGTTCGCCGCTACGCGTGGAGGAACCAAGATTGATCCCACGAAGCTGGCGAAGGTGGAGAGAGGCGACCTGGCCAAGAGCGTGGTGGCCACGGGCAAGGTGACGCCGATCACCAAAGTCGAGGTGAAGTCGAAGGCCAGCGGCATCGTCAAGAAGCTATACGTGGACTATGGCGACAAGGTCAAGAAGGGACAGTTGCTGGCGCAGCTCGACAAGATTGAGATTGAGGCGCAGGTGGCACAATCGCGTGCGGCTCTGGATGCGGCCGAGGCTAACATGACCAGCTCGCAGGCGGATTACGAGCGCGCGAAGGTGGACG
The DNA here is from genome assembly GCA_049673585.1 of Candidatus Sulfotelmatobacter sp. Classification (GTDB taxonomy): domain Bacteria; phylum Acidobacteriota; class Terriglobia; order Terriglobales; family Acidobacteriaceae; genus Sulfotelmatobacter. The sequence continues at coordinate 267,259 of JBATXV010000031.1, forward strand.
CCGAAGGTCCTGACGTTCCGCTGCTGAAGCGCGCCTATGATCGGGCTGAGGGCATGGCGAAGGACGGAGTGGTTTCCGCCTCGGCTCTCGACGACGCCGAGAAGAATTATGAAATGTCGCTGAATAAACAGAACGTCGCCAAAGCACAGGTGACGGTGCTGAAGGCGAAGATTGCACAGTCCAAAGCGCAAGTGGCGCAGGATCAAGCGAACCTTACGCAGTTGGAAGAGCAGCTCAGCTACACCGACATTGTTTCGCCGATCGATGGCATTGTGCTCTCGCGCGATGTGGAAATGGGCGATGCGGTGAGTTCGATTCTGGTGCTGGGTTCTTCGGCCACGCTGGTAATGACTCTCGGCGATACCAGCGAAGTCTATGTGAAAGGGAAAGTGGATGAGAGCGACATTGGGAAGGTTTACCTGGGGCAGCCGGCGAGGATCAAGGTGGAATCGTTCAAGGATAAGACCTTTACCGGGAAGGTGACCAAGATTTCTCCCATGGGCGTGGAGAAGGACAACGTCACCACGTTTGAAGTGCGGGTTTCGATCCAGAATCCGGGCGGTGAACTTAAGGCGGAGATGACCGCCAATGCCGAAATTATCCTCGAAGAACATAAGAACGTGCTGCAGATTCCGGAAGGGGCGATTCTTTACGACAAGGACAAGAAGGCGTCGGTGGATATCCCCGATCCGAAGGGGAAGGACGGCATGGATAAGGTCGCAATCAACATCGGGATCTCGAATGGCGCAAAAACGGAAGTGCTAAGCGGATTGAAGGAAGGGCAAGAGGTAGTGCTGCAGTAGGTGGGCCTCGGGCTTTCGAGCTTCGAGCTTCGGCCTTGACAACTTGTGAGGAGTTACTCGACATGAATAAGCGGCGAATCTCCGATATTCCGTCTTCTATTCTGGCGCGGACGTCGTTGGTGGCGATTACGCTGGTGGTGGCGGCGTCCACTTTTGCGGTTGCTTCGACGCCGCAGGGACATTTTGAGAAAACCTTTCAGGTCAGCGGACCGGTGAATCTGGAAGTGCAAACCCACTCGGGCGATATTATTGTGCGCAACGGACCGGCGGGGTCGGTCTCGATTCGAGGAAAAATCTTTGTCGGGGACCACTGGCTGGCGGGTAACCGTCATGCAGAGGTGGCCGAGATTGAACAGAATCCCCCGTTGCGGCAGGACGGGAACAGCATTCACGTTGATTACGTGAATGCCCGCGACATTTCGGTGGACTATGAGATCACCGTCCCCGCCGACACTACCGTCAACGCCCGCAGCGGTTCCGGAGATCAGACGATTGAGGGCGTGCATGGCAACGCCGACCTGGAGACAGGATCGGGAGACATGAGACTCTCGCAGCTCACCGGGGAGATTCGGGTGCAGACCGGGTCGGGCAATGTGCGGGCACGCGGCATCGCAGGTCCGGTGCGAGGGGGTGCGGGCAGCGGTGACATTGAGGTGGAAGAGACCGCAGCGGGCGATATTGATCTGCACACCGGTTCCGGCAACATATCGGTTCGCGGTATTCAAGGCGCGTTCCATGGCGAGGCGGGCAGCGGCGATATAACCGCTGAGGGTGCGCAGGTGGGTGCGTGGGAGATCCGCACCGGATCGGGCAATGTGCACGTGCGACTTCCTGCGAATGCCGCGTTCGATGCGGACATTTCCACCAGTTCCGGCACGCTGGACATTGATGCGCCGATCACCATGACAGTGCAGGGGCGGGTGCAGGAAACGCATAAGCACATCGTCGGCAAAGTGCGCGGAGGCGGACCTTTGCTTACTCTGCATACAGGATCGGGCGATATTCACATCGAATAACAGGGGCCAGGGGCCGGTAAAACCAGTTCGGTAAACCGAATAGGGCTTTGCTGACCCCTGAACCCCAGCCCCTAGCAGCCCCTGCTTTCTTATTACCTCCGTGTCTTGACTCTGCAGTCACCAGCAATTAGTTTCGACATGCTGGGAGCACTTCGTTTCCCCCGCGAGGAGAACCTTGGCCCGTCCGATCATCACTCTGACCACCGACTTCGGCAGCAACGACCATTTTGTAGGCACGATGAAGGGCGTCATCCTCGATATCACTCCGGACGCGGAGATCGTCGATATCTGCCACTCCGTGCAGGCCTTCGACGTTCTGGATGGAGCGCTCACCATTTCACAGGCGTATTCCTATTTCCCTTCTCGAACGATTCATGTGGTGGTGGTCGATCCCGGCGTGGGCACACAGCGGCGGCCGATCCTGGCGTCTTGCGATAAATATCATTTCATAGCGCCCGACAATGGGGTGCTTTCGCTGGTCTACGCACGCGAAGAGCGTATGCACGTCCGGCACATCACTTCGGAACATTACTTTCTGCAGCCGGTGAGCAATACGTTTCACGCGCGCGATATTTTTGCTCCTGTGGCGGCGTGGCTGGCCAAAGAAGTGGATTCGCAAAAGTTTGGGGAAGAGGTTGAAGAGTACGTTCGCTTTAATGCTCCGAAGCCAAAAGCTGTCGATGAAAACCGGCTGCGCGGAGTTGTGCTGAAGGTCGACCGGTTCGGAAACCTCATCACCAACATCACTCCCCAGGATGCTCCCATGCTCTTCGGAGCAGACGCGCAGGCGTTCAAGATCGTTGTGGGCAGCCGCGAGATCAGCGAAATTCACAATGCCTACGCCGAGGGCGCTCCTGGGCAAGTGTTCGGCATTCTCGGGAGTATGGGCTTCCTGGAGATTGCCGCCAATCGCGGAGCGGCGGCGCAGTTGACCGGGGCGAGCAAGGGCAATGAAGTGAGCATCTTTCTTGGCGAAGCTGCCGCGGCCGGCAAGGGTGCGTAAGGCAAGGTTGCAAGGTTGCAAGGTTGCAAGGTTGCAAGGTTTCAAGGTTTCAAAGTTGCAAGGTTTCAGAGCGTCAGATTTTTTGTGAACCCCGTCCGCGAACCTTGAAACATTGAAACTCTGAAGCCTTGAAACCTTAGCTTTTCGGCTTGGGGTGGGCGTAACGGTCCATCTCGCCTGTCCACTTGAGAAAGCGCCAGAGACTGATGCGCTCCTGCCAGAGAAATTCCCAAAACTCCAGGAATCCGATCTGCGTCATCTTGACGCCGCAGTAGGTCTCGATGCGCCACAGCAAGTAAGGGCTGCGCCAAGGAGCCAAGCGATGTCCCCTGGTGGCGTTCCAGAGAAAGCGGAGCCGGTAGCGCATGGAAGCATAATAACCCATGTTAGAATCCTCTCTCTGCCAGGAATTTCCTTTCTATGTCCGACGCAAACACCCGCCAGAAAGCCGAGGACCACTACTATGCGGCGCTGGATCTGATGGGGGATGGGAAGTTGGAAGAGGCGGTTGCGGCATATCGGGCATCATTGTCTGTCGACCCCGCGTTTACCGAATGCATGCACGGGCTGGCACGCGCGCTGCAAGACCTGCAGCGCTACGACGAGGCAATCACCGTGGCGCAGCGGATCGCGGAATTGGATCCGGATGACGTGCTTGCCCACACCAGCTTGTCGGTGCTGTATCAGAAGAAGGGGATGATTCCGGAAGCTGAGGCTGAGGGAGCCAAAGCGCGGGTACTTGGGTGGAAACAGCAGTTGAAGAAGAGCTAGGTTTGAGTCGTCGAGCCTCGAGTTTCGAGCAATTCCGGCTCGTTTTGCATGAAGCTGATTGCTCGCGGCTCACAACTCGGGACTCGCAGCTAGAGTTCGTATTTCTTCATCAAGTGGCGGAATGACCGGTAGGAAATGCCGAGCAGGTCGGCGGCTTTGGTCTGCACTCCGTTGGAGCGATCGAGAGCGCTCTGCAGCAGCGTGCGCTCGATGTTGGCCACGTAGACTTCCATGCCGATGCCTTCGGGAAGCACAGCGCCCGGCGCCACTTCAGACATTCCTCCGGCAACACCAGCTGCCGCGGCGCGGGCTTTGGGGCGCTCCGCGGGCAACTCGACGTGCAACTCGTCTGTCATTTCCAGGGCAACGGCGCGCTCGACTGTGTTCTCCAACTGGCGGACATTGCCCGGCCATTCATAATCACAGAGAGCGTCGAGTGAATTTTTGTTGACGCGCAGAATGCTGCGGTTCGCGGCGGCCGCGTATTTCTTCAGAAAGTGATTGGCTAACAATGGGATATCTTCGCGGCGCTCGCGCAAATTCGGCACGCGGATAGGGATGACGTTGAGCCGGTAGTAGAGATCTTCGCGGAACAGGTTTTCGGCTACGGCTTTGTCGAGGTCGCGATTGGTAGCCGCAATGACGCGCACATCGATGGGAATTTCGCTGGTGCCACCGACCGGACGCACGGTGCGCTCCTGTAGCACGCGCAGCAGTTTCACCTGCATGGCCAGGGTCATTTCGCTGATTTCGTCGAGGAAGATGGTGCCGCCGCCGGCTACTTCAAACAGTCCGCGTTTGTTCTGATTGGCTCCGGTGAAGGCTCCCTTCAGATAGCCGAACAGCTCGCTCTCGAGCAAAGTCTCGGGAAAGGCTCCGCAGTTCACTGAGACGAAGGGCTCGGTGGCGCGCGGGGAGCAAATGTGGACGGCGCGGGCTACCAGTTCTTTACCGGTGCCGCTCTCGCCGTGAATCAGGACGGTGCTGGCAGTGGAAGCGACGGTGCGCAGAGTTTGTTTCAGCTTCTCCATTGCCGCGCTCGAGCCGATGATGTTGTCGAGTGAGTTGTGGGAAGCGGCGTCGCGGCGCAGGGCAAAGTTCTGCTTGCTCAGAGACAGTTTTTCGAGAACGCGATTGATGGCCAGTTTGATTTCGTCGACCAAGCCAGGACTCTTGCGAATGTAATCGGACGCTCCTCCGGCTTTCACGGCTTCCACCGCGGCTTCGTAGTCGTCGACGGCCGTGATCAGGATGACCGGGGAATCGGGCGAAACGCGGTGAGCATGACGCAGCACTTCGATGCCATCGATATTTGGCATCTTGATGTCGGTGATGATCAGATCGTACAGAGCGCCATCGATCTTGTTTTTGGCTGCCTGGCCGGATTGCACGGTTTCAACGCGATGTCCGTCGCGGCGCAGGGCGATGTCGAGCATTTCGCAGATGGAGCGCTCATCGTCGCAAACCAGAATGTTAGCCACGCAGCCTCCCTTCTCCCGCGGCGGCGGCGAGCTGGACGGGTGCGGCGAATTTTTCGGGCGAAGTGGCGCGGAGGGCCGGACGTTCTGCGTCGAGCCGGCGCAACCGCAGTACGAAAGTCGTTCCCTGTCCCGGCTTCGACCGTGCCCAGACTTTGCCCTCGTGGGCTTGCACGATCTGGTAGACGACTGCCAGGCCGAGTCCCGTGCCGCCTTCAAAGTTCGACTGGAAGGGCTCGAAAATCTTTTCCGTCTGTTGTGGCGTCATGCCGGTGCCGGTGTCGGCAAAGCTAACCTGCCAGTCGTCTCCCAGGCGGTCGATGCTGACCTTTAAAGTACCGCCGTTGCGCATGGCGCGGACCGCGTTCTCGGCGAAGTTCCAGAAAACCTGCTTGATTTTGTCGCCGTCGGCAAGCACCCAGGCTTCGGGAACGGAAAACGCGCTTTCAATCGTGATAGCGATATTTTCCGCGGTCATGCGGTGGCGCATGAGGGTAAGCGTGTCTTCGAGCAGCCGCAACAGGTCGGTCTTTTCAAAGTGATACTGTTTGCCGCGGGAGTAAGCCAGGAAATCAGTAATGATGGCATTCAGCCGTTGCGATTCGCGGGTGACGATGGCGAGCAGATTGCGATGCTCCTCGCTCATTTCCGGAATGCCGGAGAGCATGCTGACCGAGCCGGCGATGGAGGTAAGAGGGTTGCGGATTTCGTGCGCGATGGCTGCGGCCAGACGGCCTACGGCCGCCAGGCGGTCCTGCATGCGGACTTCGCGCTCCAGTCGCCGGATCTCGGTGAGATCATCGAGGGCGTAGACGTAGCCCAGAGCGCCGCGCTCCGCCCCGCTCAGAGCGGCTACTCGCACGCGAACCGTCCTGCGGAAGCTCCCCACCGTGTCGAAACGAACTTCGGCATGGGTCTGGGACTCGGCGTTGGGCAGGGCATCGAGAAATATTCCCGCAACCGGTTTTCCCAGCAACTGGTCGGGGGCGCGCTCCAGAAGTTTCAGCGCGGCGTTGTTGACCAGCGTAATGCGGCCATCGAGACCGGTGGTGATCAATCCGCTGCTGATGGACTGAATAATGTTTTCGTGAAGAATCTGGAGATCTTCGAGCGCGCCGCTCGTATCTTTCAGCTCGACGCGCGCCTGGCGCAGCTTAGCGACCAGCAGGCCCGCCAGATAGGCGACGGCGAGAAAGGCAAACAGGTTCACGAAGATGATTCCCTGCAGCGCCTTCAGGCCGGGATGAGTGGTGCAGTAGGAATGCACGACTCCGTAATAGTTGAGTTCAAGAACGGTGCCGTAAAGAATGAAGGCGAGGGCCGCGACCAGTTGCGCCCACACCCGGGGTAAAAGGATTCCGGCCACGATAATGGCCAGAGGATAGAGAAAGTTCAGCGAGCTGTCCCAGCCTCCGGTTTCGTGCACCACCAGGCTGACCATGATCAGGTCGGTCAGAACCTGCAACGACGCCTGCAACCGGTGTTCGCGCCAGAAGGAGAGCAGGACTATATAAAAGAGCGAGGCCGTATACCACAGCAGCATGGTGCTGAGGAAAAGGCGCAGGGGCAAACGGCTGGGCGTCAACTCTGCAACCGCCAACTGGATTACGAGGAGGAAGGTGAGGATCAGGATCCGTACTTTGACCAGCCAGGCCAGCCAATTCCGCTCGTCGAATGTCGATTGCATGGTCAATCCAGATTTCAAAGTTTCAAGGTCTCAAAGTTTCAAGGTTTCAAAGTTTTTTAGAAGGAGGTCGCCTTGAAACCTTGAAACCTTTTCACCTTGAAGCCTCGCCTTTAGCCCGCCAACTTTGCGATCATGGCGAACAACGGCATGTAGAGTGAAATCACGATGCCGCCGATGGTTACGCCGAGCAAGCCGATGATGACCGGTTCGAGCATGGCGAGCATGTCCTTAGTAGCGGCGTCGACTTCTTCTTCGTAGAAGTCGGCGATCTTCTGCAGCATGCTGTCCATGGCGCCAGTGGCTTCGCCGACGCCGATCATCTGGGTCACCATGTTGGGAAACACTCCGCACTCGCGAAGCGGATCGACGATGGTGCGGCCTTCTTCAATGGCTTTCCGCACTTTCATCAGGGCTTCTTCCAGCACGGCGTTGCCTGAGGTTCGGGCGGTGATGGCCAACCCTTCGAGAATGGGCACGCCCGAGGTGATCAGAGTGCCGAGAGTACGGGTGAAACGGCCGACAGCGATCTTGCGAAGCAAAGAACCTACGACGGGCAGGTGAAGCAGGAATTTGTCGAAGTAGTAGCGGCCTTTCGGGTTCTTACGGATCGCCCTGAGGCCGAAGACAAATGACGCGCCGACCACGATGACGACCCACCAGAAACTCTGCACGAACGCGCTCAATCCCATCACGATACGGGTGGGCAGCGGCAGCGCAACACCCAGGCCAGCAAACAGGTTGGCGAAGATGGGAACTACCCACTTGAGCAGGGCGGCGACGATCAAGCCCGCCAGGCTGACGACGGCGACGGGGTAGATCAACGCCGACTTCACGGCGGCCTTCAGTCGAACCGCCTTTTCGACGTAGACGGCGAGACGCTGCAGAATGATGTCGAGAATACCGCCGGTTTCACCCGCCTCGATCATGTTGGTGGTGAGGTCATCGAATACCACCGGGAACTGCCGCATGGCATTGGCCAGCGTGGCGCCACCTTCTACGGTGGTGCGGACGCCAGTTAGCGTCTTCTGGAACGCCGGGTTTTCCTGGTTGGCGGCCAGAATTTCCAGACACTGCACCAGCGGCAGGCCGGCATCGATCATGACCGAGAACTGGCGAAAGAAAATCGCGATGTCCTTGACCTTGACCTTGCTGGTTCCGAAGGTGGGCATGGAAAACTCTTTGCCCTTTTCCCGGACTGAACCCGGTGTTATGCGCTCGCGCCGCAATGCCTGCTGCAGAGCCTGCTTGTTCGGTGCTACGCGCTCTCCGGAAATTTTCTGTCCGGATGCGTCCTTGCCGGAAAATGTAAAAACTGGCATGGTCTTGGCCTCTCCTCAGTGTCGTCCCTGATTCCTGAATTTCCTGCGGCTCAAACTTTGTGTGCCCGCCCATCGCGCCAGCCGTATGCGCGATGCGCCGTCCGATGTTTTACTTCGAAGCCGCTCCCTTTGCCGCCGTCCCCGTGCCGCCCCGGTTTAACAAGCTGGCGCCGCGGTTGATCATCTCCTGCAATTCTTCCTGATTACTGGAGCGAGCCAGAGCCACTTCCAGCGTGACTTGTTTCTGGAAGTAGGCCGTAGCCAGAGCCTGGTTGAAGGTTTGCATTCCGAATTTGTCCTGTCCCGACTGCATGGCCGAATACACCTGGTGAATCTTGTCTTCACGGATCAGGTTGCGAACGGCCGGGTTGGGAATAAGGATTTCCATGATCATGGCGCGACCCTTGCCGCTCGGGGTTGGCACCAGGCTTTGGCACATGATGCCTTCGAGCACCAGCGAAAGCTGGGCGCGAATCTGCGGCTGCTGGTGCGCCGGGAACACGTCGATGATGCGGTTGATGGTGGAAGTTGCCGAATTGGTGTGCAATGTGCCGAAGGTCAAGTGACCGGTTTCGGCGATACGCAGAGCCGACTCGATGGTTTCCAGGTCACGCATTTCGCCGATCAGCACGACGTCCGGGTCTTCACGAAGCGCGGCGCGCAAGGCGTCGGTGAAGCTCTTGGTATCGGCGTGCAGCTCGCGCTGGTTGACCACGCAGTTCTTGTTCATGTGCACGAACTCGATCGGGTCTTCGATGGTGAGGATGTGGTCGTGGCGCTCGCTGTTGATCTTGTCGATCATTGCGGCCAGCGTTGTGGACTTACCGGAGCCGGTTGGTCCCGTCACCAGCACCAGACCACGCGGCTTGTCGCAGAGCTTGCTGACCACGGGAGGCAGGCCGAGCTGGTTGAATGACTTGATCTCGAAAGGAATCAGACGAAACACGGCCGCCGTGGCGCCGCGCTGGTTGAAGACGTTGGCGCGGAAGCGGGCCAAGCCTTTCAATCCGAAAGAGAAGTCGAGTTCGAGGCTTTCCTCGAAGCGATGCTTCTGGGAATCGGTCATGACGCTGTAGGCCAGTTGCTTGGTCTCGGCAGGCGTCATCTGGGGAAGATCCAACGGCACCAGGTGGCCGTGGACGCGGATCTGGGGCGGCGAATTGGTGGTGATGTGAAGATCGCTGCCATTCATCTCCAGCATCCGTTTCAGCAAGTCACTTAATGACAGGCCCATAATCGTGTTCCCTTCCCTGCGTATCGAATCTTTACGAACTTAATCTTCACGAGCTAGTGAATCGTCTCGCGGGCGACTTCTTCCAAAGTTGTGATGCCCGCGGCCACTTTGATCAAACCGCTGCGCCGGAGCGTGATCATGCCGCGCTCGATGGCCTTCTTTTTCAATTCGACCGCCGAAGCGCCTACCAGCACGAGTTCTCTGATTTCATCATCTACTTCCATCACTTCGTACAAACCGCAGCGGCCTTTGTATCCTGTGTTGTTGCAAACCCCGCAGCCCTTGCCCTTCTGAATCTTGATGGTCTTGGCTTCCTCGGGCGAGAACCCTTCTTCGATCAAAGTCTGAACCGGAACCTCGACAGTCTCGGTGCAGTCCTTGCAGATCCTGCGAATCAGGCGCTGGGCGCAGATCAAGTGAACCGAGGTCGCCACCAGGAAAGGCTCGATGCCCATGTTCATCAAGCGCGTGATGGTCTCAGGCGCGCCGTTGGTGTGCAGAGTGGAGAGCACCAAGTGGCCGGTAAGAGCGGCCTTGATGGCGATTTCCGCCGTTTCAAAGTCGCGGATTTCGCCGACCAGAATGATGTTGGGGTCTTGCCGCAGGAAGGAGCGCAGGGCCGCGGCGAAGTTCAATCCAATCTGCTCCTTCATCTGTACCTGGTTAACGCCGCCCAACTGAAATTCGACCGGATCTTCAGCCGTCATGATGTTGGTGTCAGGCTGGTTGAGGCGCGAGATCGACGAATAAAGCGTGTTGGTTTTGCCAGATCCCGTTGGGCCGGTGACCAGCACCATGCCGTAAGGCTTGAGAATGGCCTTCTCGAACTTAACTAGAGACTCGGGCTCGAAACCGAGCTTGGTCATGTCGAGCCGCAGATTTTCTTTGTCAAGCAACCGGAGCACGATTTTCTCGCCCCACAGTGTGGGCAGGGTGCTGACACGGAAGTCGAGCTGTTTCTTGCGGCCGCCGATATTCATTTTCAGCATGATGCGGCCGTCCTGCGGAAGCCGCTTCTCGCTGATATCGAGCTTGGCCATGATCTTCAGACGGGACGTAATCGCGTCCTTTAACTTCATCGGCGGCGACATGATTGCCTGCAGCACGCCGTCAATACGGAAGCGCACGCGGAATTCTTTTTCGTAGGGTTCGATGTGAATGTCGCTGGCCCCTCGCTTTACGGCGTCGGTGAGCACGAGATTGACCAGCTTGACCACGGGAGCTTCGTCCGCCGCTTTTTCTAGCTGCGACAGCTCCATCTCCTGCTCTTCGGCCTGCACTTCGATGTCGCTTTCGTTCATCTCCGACATCGACTGCATTACGGTTTCGAGATCTTCCTCCGCTTTGCCCCCGTAGGCTTTGTCGATGCCCGTAAGAATCGAGCTTTCAGAGGCCACGACCGGCTCGATGTTGAAGCCGGTCATGAACTTGATATCGTCCATCGCGAAAACGTTGGTCGGATCGACCATGGCGATGGTGAGCGATGCGCCCACGCGGCTCAGCGGAAGAATCTGATAACGTTTCGCGGTTTCAAATGGGATCAGCTTGACTACAGCAGGATCGATTTCAAAATACGAGAGATTGATGGCTGGGACGCCATACTGCCGGGAGAGAAAATTGGTGACATCCTCATCTGTGAGGAAGCCAAGCTTCACCAAGGCAGACCCCAGGCGGCAGTTCTGCTCCTTCTGGGCCTTGGTGGCTTGTTCCAACTGCTCCGGGGTTATGATCTTCTCTTTGACGAGAAGATCACCCAGCCGTTGAGACATACGTCGATCTCCTATCCACGTAGTAGAACGCTGCGGGCGAAACGTCGCCGGCATTTACACAAATCACTGCCTTTACTGGGGAGAAGAGCAGTGTCTTTGTGGTGACACAAATTGTCACAGCAAGTCGATTACCGTACCAGTTACCGTAGTGCTTGAACTTTTCGCTATCCCCTAGGGGCTGCAAGCTATGTTTCAGAACCCGCGCCAGATGAGCTTTTTCCTCAGAAAAACCTAAATCTCAGGCTCAGGTACATGCACTTCGGTAAGCACCGCAAACTTTGCGGCGCTTCGATGCAGCGCGGTTTGCGGGCGGCGTACACTCGGCATACATGAACGATGAGGGCTGGCTGACTTAGCGGATTGACGCGAGAAAGCATCTCATTCGAACCTGCGGACGCGCTCTATTTCCGCCCTACCTCAGAAAATCACAGGCTCGGTGTGACAAGTGCCCTTTACAGGGGTTCCTTCCTGGGTCTAAGTAGAGAAGTTCTTAGATCTTGAGGAGATTTCTTGTTTATCCATAGTTGGCAGTCCGCAATTCTGACGGTGGCATTGACTTCTGCATTCGGCGCCCAATCGTTGCGTCAGGAGGCGGAAAGCGCGGGGGTGGTCATCGGTACGGCTGTCCGTCCCGCTCAGCTTGCGGAGCCTGCCTACACTTCCACTCTGGCCCGCGAGTTCAACATGGTTGAGGCCGAAGATGCCATGAAGTGGTGGGTGCTGCGGCCGGATCGCGCCACCTACGATTTTCGCCAGGGCGATGAAGTGGTCCGCTTCGCCGAGGCGCATCAGATGAAAGTCCGCGGCCATTGCCTGGTCTGGGGCCGCTACAATCCGGATTGGCTGATGCAGGGTCACTTCACCCCTCGGCGACTGTCGCGACTGCTGCGGGAACACATTACGCGCGTGATGAAGCACTACCGCGGACAGGTCTTCGCCTGGGATGTAGTAAACGAAGCCCTGGATGAAAACGGCAACCTGCGCGATTCCCTCTGGTACAACCAGCCCGGCATTGGATTGTCGACCGAAGGAACCGCCTACATCGAGCAGGTATTCCGCTGGGCACACAAGGCAGATCCGCATGCGCTGCTTTTCTACAATGAAGCCGAGGGCGAAGGGATGAACCGCAAGTCGGACGCCATCTACGCCATGGTCAGGGATTTCAAGCGCCGAGGCGTTCCCATCGATGGCGTGGGATTGCAACTGCATATACCCACGCTCGACGCCGGCATGGCCGCCGCCGCGGGCATCTCCTCGAACATCGCCCGGCTCGCGGCACTGGGCCTGCAGGTTCACATCACAGAACTGGACGTTTCTGTGCCGTTGGATTCCGGCGGCATGCCGAAGTCCGAGGACTTGACGCGCCAGGCCGAGGTCTATCGCGGCGTCGTCAGGGCGTGCCTGAACAACGCGGGCTGTACGGCGATCCAGACCTGGGGATTTACCGACAAGTATTCGTGGATCGGCTCCCATTCGCACGGCACCCGCGGGCACGCGCTGCTCTTTGATCGCGCCTACCAACCCAAGCCCGCCTACCGCGCGGTGTGGGAGGAGCTGTCGGCGGGACGGACGCTGGACTCTAAAGCGCACGTTAATCCCCTGCCTTGAGCGCCCCGCAGCCTTTGAGTCATCTTCAGCGGCCGCGCCTCCATCTATAATAAGTTCGGTCCATTCACCGCTCGCAGACCGCGACTGACCGCGATTGACCGAAAAAGACTTGGACCACTGGATCCGCGTGGTGCAGACCGTTCCAACTCGACCTCCCGAGACCTCGAAGCGCAAGCGGGTCATTATCCTGCTGACGGTTGCGGTTTTTCTTCTGTTCGCCATCCTGGTCTCACAGACCGCGTTTAATCAGACCATATTGCGCCCAGACACCAATCAGCAGGCAATAGTTTTTTACGCCCTGTCGCTGCTGATTTCTCTTTTGTTCGTTGCTCTTACGTTTGTACTGGCGCGCAACCTGCTCAAGCTATTTGCCGAGCGCCGCCTGGGAGTGTTGGGGTCGAAATTCCGCACTCGTATGGTGGTGGGCGCCCTGCTGCTTTCGTTCGTCCCTGTGATGGTGATGTATTGGTTCGCCTATGGACTGATGAATCGCTCGATCAACATATGGTTTTCCACTCCGGTCGAAGAGGTGCGTGAAGATACAGACGCCATGGCTTCTCTGCTGGCCAACTACGCGGCACAGAACGCGCGGGCCGAGGCGGTTTCCATTGCTGCGTCGCCGGAGGTGCAGCGGGCTTTCGACGGTCATGGTTTCTCTTCCGCAGTTGAGGAATTTCGCAGCTACGAGCCCACTTTGCAGGGCGGATTTGCCCTCGCCATTGAAAACGGGATTCCAGAGGCCAGCCTCGGAGTTCCCGCGCCGTGGCCGCAATTAAAAGAGAAGCTGCCGCTGGCCCAGGCCGCCGAGGGCCAGCCCGCGCGTTTTAACTGGGAGCAAACTGAGTACACGCTGGGCAGCGCCCCGATTGGGAAAGACGGCTTGATCCTCGTAGCGCTGCCACTGCCGCCCGAATTCTCGAAGACGGTCCGCCAGATCGAAGCCAGCCAGCAGCGATATCTGCAACTCAGCCGCGAGCGCAAACACGTGCGGCAGACCTACATGGGACTTCTTCTGTTGCTTACGATGATGGTTCTGTTCGTTACCACATGGCTCGCGCTGTTTCTCTCGAAGCTGGTGACTCGTCCGCTGGCTGCGCTGGCTGAGGCGACGCAGGCAATCTCTCGCGGACGTCTTGACTACCGCATCGATGTACGAGCCGCAGACGAAATCGGAGATCTGGTCCGCTCCTTCAACCGGATGGCTGAAGAACTCGAAACCAGCCGCCGGCAGAATGAGGCTTCGAGCCGCGATGCCATCGCGGCCAATGCAGAACTCGACCAGCGCCGCCGCCAGATGGAAACAGTCCTCGAGAGCATTCCCACCGGAGTGCTTTCCCTTGATGCCACGCGCTCGGTGACTCACGCCAACCACGCCTTGCTGCGCATGTTCCATCCTCAGGGCTATGCGGAGGGAGAGCAGATATTGCGCGGAGCGCCACTGGCAGATGTATTTCCGGCGGAAGTGCTGCAGGACCTGGAGCCGCTTTTGCGCCGCGCCGACCGCATGGGCATGACCACCAGCCAGATGGAGATGTCTCTGCAACGCACGTCTCTCAGCGTGGCCGTGACTGTGGCCACCCTGCGCCATCAGGACGAGCGCTCGGGATACGTCATCGTGTTCGAAGATCTTTCTGACCTGCTGAAGGCGCAGAAACAGGCAGCGTGGCGCGAGGTCGCGCGCCGGGTCGCGCATGAGATCAAGAATCCTCTTACGCCCATCGCACTCTCCGCGGAGCGTATTCAGCGTCGTCTGGAACGCGGAATGCCTCTCGACAAAGCCTCGCTGGATATCGTTCGCTCCTGCGCCCAGACCGTAGCAAGCGCAGTCGAAACAGTTCGCCGGCTGGTGGATGATTTCTCTGCGCTGGCGCGCTTCCCGGCTTCGAATCCACACCCGGCTGACATTAATGCGGTCATCGAGAATGCGCTCTCCATGTTCAATGGCAGACTGGACGGCATCGCTCTGCACAAGTCCCTCGCGGCAGACTTGCCCAAAGTGATGGCCGACGCAGAGGCGATCAAGCGGGCCGTAGCTAACCTCGTGGACAACGCGGCCGAGGCTTTGCAGGATTCGCTGGTGCGCGAGATCCAGATTACGACTTCGCTGGTAGCCAGCCGCGACGCGGTGGAAATCACGGTGGCAGACACCGGCCATGGCGTTACGCGAGAGCTGAAGGAAAAACTTTTTCTACCGTATTTCTCCACCAGAAAACGTGGAACCGGGCTCGGGTTGGCGATCGTGAGCCGCGTCATCGAAGAGCACCATGGATCTATTCGCGTGGAAGAAAACCAGCCCGTCGGAGCGCGCTTCATCGTCGAACTGCCTGTAGTTGCCGAGCCCACGCTGGCCACGGTCACGGCGCAGCATGCATAAAATTCTTATTGTTGACGACGAAACCGGCATTCGCGAATCGCTTCAGGGAGTGCTGGCGGACGAGGGCTACGAAACCGCGTCGGTCGAGAGCGGCGAAGAATGTCTCAAGTTGCTGCGGCGCGAGCACAACTATCAAGTGGTGCTGCTCGATATCTGGCTGCCCGGCATCGATGGCCTGGAAACGCTGGAGCGAATCCGCGAGATGGACAACCCGCCCGAAGTGATCATGATTTCCGGACACGGCACCATCGAAACCGCTGTGCGCGCCACTAAACTTGGCGCTTACGACTTCCTGGAAAAACCGCTCTCCATCGACAAGACGCTAATCCTGGTAAAGAACGCGATCGAATCCAAAAAGCTACGGCACGAGAATGTCGATCTGAGGAAACAACTCCACGGCAAGAGCATGATCGTTGGCGACAGCATTCCCATGAAAGCGCTGCGCCAGCAGATTGGCCTGATGGCGCCGACCAACGGCCGGGTTCTTATCTACGGCGAGTCCGGTACAGGGAAAGAACTCGTGGCCCACGCGATCCACGCGCAAAGCCTGCGCAAGGATGAGACTTTTGTCGAGGTAAATTGTGCGGCCATTCCCGAGGACCTGATCGAGAGCGAACTGTTCGGCCATTACAAAGGATCGTTCCCCGGAGCCGTCGACAAGGACGGGAAGTTCCAAAAGGCCAACGGAGGGACGCTGTTTCTCGACGAAGTCGGCGACATGAGCCTGAAAACGCAGTCGAAGGTGCTGCGCACGCTGGATGAGCAGCGCGTCGCACCCCTCGGCAGCGACAAGACGATTGTCGTGGATGCGCGCATCATCGCTTCGACCAACAAAGATCTGGAAGAGGAGATTTCACGGGGGAATTTTCGCGAAGACCTTTTTTACCGGCTGAACGTGATTCCGTTCTTCGTGCCGCCGTTGCGCGACCGGAAAGAAGATATTCCGCTGTTTGCCCGGCACTTTCTAAAGGACCTGGCCGCAACCTACGGAAGACGGCCGCGGGAAATTACAGATGACGCCGTCGAGGCCCTAATGCGTTATTCGTGGCCGGGCAACGTGCGCGAATTGCGCAATGTGATTGAGCGCATTGTGATCATGAATCCCATGACCACAAGATTCGACCGCAAACACCTGCCCACGCTGGTCTACCGCGACGGCCACCGGCGCGCGGCACGCAGCGAGTTCTCCACGCTGCACCAGGCGCGCGACGCCTATGAACGGGATTTTATTCTGAAGAAGCTCGACGAGAACCACGGCAACGTTACCCGCGCCGCCGAAGTGCTGGGCCTGGAGCGCAGCCATTTATATCGCAAGATGAAAACCCTGGGAATCACGGTGAAAGAATAGGTGAGAAGAGATTGGGGTGCTACCGTTTGACCATACGAATTTCTGTGCCGTTCTTTCTGAACTCCACCTTGTCCATGAGCTGGTTGATGAGAAAAATTCCGCGCCCGTGATTGGAATAAACGTTTTCCCCGACCGTGCATGTGGGGATCGCGTCCGGACGAAAACCCGGCCCTGGATCCCGCACCACGATCAGGACGCCACGCTCATCGTCGCTGCTCACTAGGCATTCGACCGTTTTGGTGGGATCTTCCTTGGCGCCGTGAATCACGGCGTTGGCCAATGCCTCTTGCACCGATAGTTCAATGGCGTCTTCTTTGCCGTCCACGCCCTTCATCTGGCGGACCACGCCCATCACTTCCTGGACTACGGGATCAACCGCTCGGCGGTCGGCAGAAAGCGTCACCCGCAAAAGCAAATGCAATTGGTCTGGATCAAAATCCTTCTCGGGAAGTGGTTCCTCGGTGGAATCCGCCTGGGGCATGTTTTGGCTCGTCTGCGAATTAATGCTGTAGACAGCCTATTCTAGCTGCGAAAGCTCAATCCGACAAACTCCGGGGCGTGGATTAGTGCGCGGCTACGCTGCGAAGCGGGCACGGACGGTGCTCGCCCGCTATGCTGTCGCGTTTGTCGTCGCTCGCTTCCGGGATCGATTGTCTTGTCTAGGTGGCGCTTTCTGCGGCTCAACATGGCCGTCGGGTAGGTGTTCCAACTGCCTTCTCCAATCGAGTTCTTCCACAAAGCCGCGCGATTCTCGCCAATTGGGTTGCACTTTTACGTAGAGCTCGAGAAAGACTTTTGTTCCCAGCATGCGCTCGAGTTGCAGGCGCGCCGAAGTGCCGATGCGTTTGAGCATCTGTCCCTTCTTGCCGATCAGGATGCCCTTCTGTCCTTCGCGCTCGCAGTAAATGGTGGCGGCAACGCGCGTGAGTTTCGCGCCCTCTTCAAAGGAGTCGACGATCACGGTGGTGGCGTAGGGCAGCTCTTCTTCGGTCTCCACCAGCACCCGCTCGCGAATGATTTCCGCAGCCATGAAGCGCGCCGGCTGGTCGGTGACCTGGTCGGGTGGAAAATAGGGCGGGCCCGCCGGTAGCGCGGCCGTCACTTGCTTCAGGAGTATTTCGAGTCCATCGCGTTTCAGCGCCGAGATTGGAATGATCTCCAGGAACGAATGCAGCTTCTTGTACTCCTCGATCAAGGGCAGCAGCTTGTCCTTCCCGCCTCGCAGCAGGTCGACCTTGTTGAGGATGAGGTAAACCTTGCTCGGCGAGTGCTTCAGCATCTGGATGGCGAACTCATCGCGCTGGTCGAGCTTCCGCGTGGCGTCCATGATCAGAAGAATCAGATCGCAGCCTTCCAGCGCCTCGCGCACCTCGACCATCATTTTGCGGCCGAGGGAACTATCCGGCTTGTGGACGCCAGGCGTGTCGATCAGAACGATCTGCGCCGGGTCGCGGCCCTTGGCCTTGGGAAAGTTGACGATGCCCTGAATCCGGTTGCGTGTGGTTTGCGGTTTCGGAGAAATGATAGCCAGCTTTTCGCCCACAAGAGCATTAAGCAAGGTGGACTTGCCGGCGTTCGGGCGACCGAGAATGCAGACGAAACCGGAACGGAAGGGCATAGGTTTGAGTAGCGCCGGCATCCTGCCGGCCTTCCCGGGTGCACGTGCCCGGCATGCGAGTTGTCGGAGCCGAGGTCCAGCCGCCGAGACGGCGGCGCTACTGAACTATATCAGCTTCAACTGCCGCGGCTGCATCGCGGTGATTCTCACGCGCTCGACCTTGCGGTCGGTCGACTCCAGAACTTCGAAGCGCAGGCCGTCATCATCTACAGTTTCGCCGCGCTGCGGGATGTGTCCCGCCAATTCGCTGACCAGGCCCGCCACTGTGGCTGATTCCTTTCCTTCCGGCTTCGAGCCAAACAGTTCGGCAAGGCGGTCCACATCCATTCCACCGGAAACGATGAAGGACTGATCGTTCTCTCTGACGATTTCAGGCTTCTCGTGCTCGTCGCGGATTTCGCCTACGATTTCTTCCACCAGATCTTCGATCGTGACCAGGCCCGCTACGCCGCCATATTCATCGACGACGATTGCCATGCGTATATTGTTTTTCTGCATCTCGCGCAGAAGGTCGCTGCCGAGTTTGCTTTCGGGCACGAAATATACGTCGCGCCGCATCAGCGTTTCGAGCGTGCGTTTGGAAGCCTCGGTATCGGGCACCTGCAAAACGTCTTGCGCATACACGATGCCGCGGATATTGTGAATGCTTTCCGCGTACACCGGAACCCGCGAGTAGTGCTTGGTGCGCAGCATCTCGATGAAGCGCTCGACCGTGGTGTCGACTGGCACGGCAAACATCTCGGGACGCGGTTTCATGGCCTCGCGCACCGTCTTCCCGCTGAATTCCACCACGGACTGAATCAGATCGCGGTCGCCCTCCTGGATAATGCCTTCTTCCTGGCCCGCTTCGATCAGCGCGTCCACAGCCTCGGATGCGCTTTCCGATTGCTCACCTGTGTTTTGCCGCGTGAGCGACGCTACCGATTGCAGAAAGCCCAGGACAATGGTCACTGGCAGCACCAGGTAAATCAGCGCGGTCAAAAGCCATGTCCAGCGAATGAGCCATGCGCCGTTCGTGCGCGAGAAGAAAACAAATGGCAGAAATTGGTTGAAGACAATGATGATGAGAATGAGGCTGATGGCGGCCTGCAGGATCTCGTAGATGCTCCAGCGCTGATCGCCGAATACGGCGAAGCCGACAAGCAAAGCGATCGTCGCCGTGGTGATCTGCTTAAGCACCGCCATCGAGAGCGATGCCCGGGCACGGCTCACATGCAGGTTGGGTTCGACCTTCTGCTCAAAGACATCGATGTTGTCCTGAAATTCGCGCGAGAGAAACTTGCCGATCTCCTGGTAGACGCGGTCAACGTAAGAAGCCAGAGCCAACAGGCCCAGCAGCGGAATCAGCGCGAGTGTAACGGCCCAGTTCATGAACGGCTCCGCCTTGCAGCAGACGTGCGATGCTGTGACTGCGCACGTTCGATCAGGCTACCCTCCAACTTCAGCTGCCGCCGCAGCCGGCTCTCTTTGCGGGCCATCGCTCCATTATCGCGCTCATGATCGAAGCCCGCCAGATGCAGGATGCCGTGCAGCGCCAGAATCTTCACTTCGTCCGCCGCAGAGTGGCCGAATCGCCTGGCATTCTCACGAGCGATGTCGGCGGAAATCGCCACGTCCCCGGCAACGCGCCTAGCCCGCCGCGCGGTCAGCAGTGGCGCTGGAAACGACAGTACGTCCGTGGCCCGGTCCGCCCCGCGGAACCGCCGGTTGAGCGACTTCAACTCGGAACTGCTGGTCACCAACACATTCACTGTGTCGCGCAAATGGACCGCGCGCCTCGCCCGCAGCACAAACCGCTCCAGCGTGGATGAACTCAACCCCGCGATTCTTTTTCGGAAAATAACCAAGAAGATAACCAACTCGCTCCCAGCGCGCTTGCTAACAGCATCTGCAAAATAAATAGGAGGGCCCGGTTTCAGCCCTCCTTGCAGTTTGAGATTTTATTCTGCCGAGGCTTCTCTGGATCTGTCGTTCAAATTCGAGTCCGGGCGCTTCACGTCGCCGCTCTTCACGTCGCCGTTCTTCCCATCAACGCCCTTCGCCTCGCCGTTTTTTCCCCCAGCCAGCAGCAGCATCTGCTGTTCGGCGACGTGCATTTTGTGCTCGTCGTAGGCCCGGATGATACGTTGCACCAGATGATGCCGCACTACATCGGATTCATCGAAGTGCACGAAGGTCAAACCCTCGACACGCTTTAAGATATCGATGGCTTCGAGCAACCCGCTGCGGCGGGCGTTGGGCAAATCGATCTGCGTGATATCGCCGGTGATCACCGCCTTGGAGTTGAATCCCAGTCGGGTGACGAACATCTTCATTTGTTCCGAAGTTGTGTTCTGCGCTTCGTCGAGAATCACGAAGGAATCGTTCAGCGTGCGCCCGCGCATAAACGCGATGGGCGCGATCTCGATGACATTCTTCTCCAGATAGCGGTCCACTTTTTCCGGATCGAGCATGTCATAGAGCGCGTCATACAGCGGACGCAGGTAAGGATCAATCTTGTCCTGCAGCGTGCCCGGCAAAAATCCCAGCCGCTCGCCAGCTTCTACCGCCGGTCGCGCCAGGATGATGCGGTTCACGCGTTTCGCCAGCAGCGCGGAAATCGCCATCGCCACCGCTAGATAAGTTTTGCCCGTACCCGCCGGACCGACGCCGAAAACCATGTCGTGCTTCTCGATCGCTTCCACATAACGGCGCTGGTTCAGGCTCTTCGGCTGCACCATGCGCCGACCGAGCGAACGCTGGCGGCCGGCGTCGGCCAGTCCACGCAAGGTTGCAGTCGAATCTGCCGTCAGCACCCGCAGCATGCTGTTCAGGTCGCCGTTGCTGAAGCTGTAGCCGGATTTCTGCAGGCTCTCGTAATCGGCAAACACCTGCTCGGCGCGAGCCACATCCCGCGCCGCGCCCTCCAGTTCAATCGCATTCGATCGTAGGTCAATGGTGACGTTCAGGCCATCTTCCAGCACGCGCACATTCTCGTCGCGCGTGCCAAACAGAGTCTCGATGTTGGGACTAATCCCGATGCTTTTCTTCATTCAATCTCTTTGAGGATCCAACCTCTTGACGACAGGAAATGACAAAACAGGATTATGCTTCGAGACGGGACCAGCCGGAATGCTCATGCCCAGGAGGCAAGTCACTACCATTAACTAAAGCCTACCCCGCGCCGAGGTGGGAGTCAATGGCGACGAGTAGCGTGCCGGTTTCAATCCGAGATGCATGGACAAGCGTAGAGCGCATGTGGAATCCAAGATACAATCGGGTGACTATGGGAATGACCCCTAGCGACTTGCCGGTTGTTCTATGTGCGATTTGCGCCAATCCTGTAAGCTTCGTTGAGCAGGCCACCGCGGTAACGGACAAGGATGGGAGGCGGGTTCATTGGGACTGCTGGCTCAGAGCGAACCAGCTGCCGCCGAAGAGAAACTGAGACACGACCCGGCAGCCCAAGCGTTTGACCAGCCGAGACTTAGTCCCGTAGAATAACGTATTCGGTACTCACCGGAATATCTCGCTGTACACACAAGGGCAACCAAGCAATATGGCTAATCATTTTTCGGCGCTCAAGCGCGCCCGTCAGACCACGAAGCGCACGGCCACCAACCGGGCCAATACCTCCCGCCTGCGCACCGCGCTGCGCACTCTGCGCGAGACCATCGAGAAGGGCGACAAAGCTGCGGCCGAGAAGACTTACCGCGAGACGGTATCGGCGCTCGACAAGGCGATCCAGAAGGGCACGCTGCACGGCAATACCGCCGCGCGCTACAAATCGCGACTGGGTAAGCGCGTCACGGCGATGAAGTAGCTGTTGCCCTTGGACTTGGGCCGCCTATTGGGGAGTAAGAAAGTGCCATGACTCAGGAAGTTTCTGAACTGCTGAAAAAGGCGCTAGCACTTCCACCAGAAGCCCGCGCTGCTCTTGCTGGATCCCTTCTTGAAAGCCTCGACGACACCGTCGACGCTTCCGCCGAGGAGGAATGGAACCAAGAGATCGCACGCCGAATCCAGGAACTCGATTCCGCCAAGGTAAAGCCTATCCCTTGGGCTAAAGCTCGCCGTCAGATCTCAGCTATTCTCAATGGCCGCTAAGCCGTTCGATCTACACCCTGCAGCACTCGAAGAATGGAAATCCGCGGTTGCTTGGTACTTAGAGCGAAACCAGACTGCGGCGGTCAACTTCGTTTCCGAAGTAGATCGAGCCGTCGACTCGATAGCAGCGTCTCCTCACCGTTGGCCGATGGGATCGGACGGAACCCGCAAGTTCGTTTTGCAGCGCTTTCCGTTCGCGATTGTTTACCGCGAGAGAGAAACTGACATCCAAGTCCTGGCCGTCGCACATGGGCATGGGAGCCCTGGATATTGGAAGGGCCAGAAGGGCACGCTGCCAGGCAACACCGCCGCGCGTTACAAGTCGCGGCTTGGTGCTCGCGTCAATGCGATGAAATAGTCTGAACGTGAACTGATCTGGACTCAAGAAAGCCAGATTGCCTTCAGCACTCTCGCCCAGTTTCCACCGATCACAAGACGTATCTGCTCATCGGTGTAGCCACGCCTTACCAACGCCGCCGTCAATTCGTACATCCGCGTTGTTCCGCCGAGCCCCGCGACCACCTCGTGATCACCATGCACGTGATAACGAGGATCAGCTTTTGCGAGCATATCTTTCAGGACCGATGGAGAGCCCAAGTCGTTGCTTTCAATGCCGGCATCGGAGCCGACGCCAACATGCTCGATACCGACAAGATCGCGCACGTGATCATAGTGATCAACAACATCCTCGACCGTGACCGGCTCGCTCCCTTTTACCATAAATGCAATATCGGTGATCCCCATCACGCCGCCCTTGGCGGCCAGCTTGCGAATGGCGTCGTCGGTAGTGGCGCGGAGTGCGTTTGGATTCAGGGC
This sequence comes from Candidatus Sulfotelmatobacter sp., assembly GCA_049673585.1. GTDB lineage: Bacteria > Acidobacteriota > Terriglobia > Terriglobales > Acidobacteriaceae > Sulfotelmatobacter. The sequence goes on from JBATXV010000031.1 coordinate 290,189, forward strand.
GCGACAGTTGCCGTGTGACAGAATGACGGGCGTTTTCGATCTTGCAATGGCATCCAGTTTCGTCTTGTCGCTGGCGTGGCCGAGGTCGACCGCCATGCCAACGCTGTTCATGCGATCGATGATCTTTCCTCCATACTCGCTCACTCCGCCGTCATAAGGCTCGAAGGCGCCGTCTGCAACGAGACTTCTGAAGTTGTAGCTGAGCTGAGAGACACGCAGCCCATAGCCAAAACAGCGATCCACGTCGTCGACAGTCTGGAACTGGCCACTGGTCTGCAGCCCGAAGATAATGCCGAGCTTGCCCTGCTCCTTGGCTTTCGCCAAATCGGCAGAGCCGTTGATACGCATCAACCATTGGGGATATTCGGCGATGAAACTGTTCCACTTGGCGAAGAGTTGCTGGGCATCGGCGAAGTCGTCGGCGCCGTCACCGAAGTTGATGACGGAAACACCCGTGCTCTGAAATCGGCGGAAATCCGCTTCGGTAAAGGCGCCGGGTTGGGTCAGCCACTTCTCTTTCAGTTCATTCTGGTCCTTGCGATACAGAAACTGGTTCAGCATGTCGATCACAAGAGATTCGCGAATGAGGCGGACGACCCGCTCGGGATATTCCTGCGCCGATTGCGCGAATACCCGGTAGCTCTTGCGCAGGACAAAGGGCGCAACCGCCAAGGCGCTGAGCGCACCCTTCAGAAATGTGCGTCGCGGAACAGATCTCACGATTCGCTCCTGATCACGACTTCATCGAGCGACCAGTATTAACGAAGGCAGCACTTCAGGTAAAGCAGTGCTTCGAGGCGAAGCCCAGCACACTCGTGCGGAGCGTACACTCCTGTCCGCTGCCTTTGAGGTTGAAGTTGCTGTTGACTCTACTCAATGATTCCGTTCAACGGATCTTTAAGCGCGCCTCCAGCAGATTTTCACAGGCCTTCGATGTTCACTCGTCACATCTCGCCGACTACCGCAGAGACTATACTGTGAGGAACTATCTCCTCAGACCCAGGCCTGCGGAAGTCTTTGTTCCTTCAAAACCTTAGTAGTATTCCGTCTGATAATTCCTTGGCCCCAACCAGAAGTCCTTGCCGCTCAATATTTTAGCTGCAGCCGGATCAGACATGCGCTGAATCGAAAGGATTTACAGGCCCCGACTAAGCTGGCTCCCGAGCTAAACTCTTTAGAGCCAATATTTTACGCGTAAGTCATTTGAATACAGGATTTTAGCAGGCATCGGAGTGGTATCGAACGCGTAACTCCTTAACCCACTATAATTTAGCAGGATCGATCCTGAAAAAATTTGCTCTGGATATCCGGCCTCTACACCGGCAACTGCTCCTGCATCCATCCCGGCGCTTCCAGTTTCGCCTCGGTCGTCAGATCCATCACCAGACGTTCGAGGACCATGCGCTTGCTTACGGGATTGGAACGCAAAGCAAGGTCGGCCTTGGCCACGAGACGAATCGAGCGCGTTAGATCGCGGCGCGACTTGTAGCGGCGTGCCTGTTTGATGATGTCGTCGGCCGCGAACGGAGGCACGCGGAAGCCCTGCCACAGCGCGGCCCAGAGCATGCGTTGGTCGCGCACGTTGCGCTCGAGAATCACCAGCATCTGGCGAAAGGTTTTCGCCAGCATGTAAATGTGTCCGATAGCGGCTTCTTCGCCATCACCCGAGGACAGGATCGCGTCCAGCACTTCGAGCGCGCGCACACGATCCTTGGAAGAAATGGCGTCGGTCAACTCATATAATGACCGCTGCTTGGCGGCGAGCACCATGGTCTCCACGTCGCCCAGCGTGATGCGGTTGCGGGCGCCAACATAAAGCATGAGCTTCTCGAGTTCATTCGAGATCATCATCATGTCGCCGCCGAGTGCGTCGACCAGTTCGCGGGCACCGTCGGGATCGATCTTCACCGGAGCAGCGCGGCTGGTGCAGTAATCGGAAATCCAGCGCACGGCTTCACCTTCCTCCACGCGCGCCAGTTCGACTATGCCACAGTACTGGCCCATGGTCTCGCGGATGCGCTGATAGCGTTCCTTATCCTGCATCTCCATGCGGCGGACATCGGCGGGGATGCTGATGTGGTCGGCAACGAAGACCAGCATCGCGTCAGGATTGGGATTCTTGCAATACTCCTCGATGGCCGCAAGCTTCTCTTCATTCGAGCCGCGGCCAAAAAGAGTCTTCACGCCGCGCACAAAGAAGACCTGAAATGGAGCCATCAGCGAGGGCGTGCGGGCACGGTCGAGAACTTCGGCAAGATCATTTTCTGCGAGATCGAATTCGAACACGCTGAAGTCACGGAGATCCGCCGGAACCAGGTGTTCGAGAATAGCGTCCCGGAAGCGCTTGCGGAAGAAAGCTTCATCGCCAACGAACACGTAGGCCGAACGCAGCTTTCGCGATTCGATCTCGCTGACGAACCGATCCGCCTGGGCGAAAGCCCGCATCAGAAATTCTCCGCGCTTGAAGCCATCGTCACCAATAACTCGGCCACATCACACTCTAGCATCTAGAAACCCTCCAGGATGTTAGAGACCAGAGTGCGGGCGAAATCCTGCGAGAGGCGCCGGAAGGCCGGGGAATCCTCTTCGAAAAAACTCGTCAGATCCTGAGAAACTTCGTATTGTTCGCGAAACAGGTACGAAGGATTCTGGTAGAGCACTTTACCTTGGCGGTCGGTGAGCGCCACCCTCATGCTCACCACCACCAGGACGCTTGCAGCTTGCCCGGTCGCGGAGTTATAGGTAAGGGGCGACGAAGAGGCTGAGAGCACAGTGCCGCGCAGCGTGGCATCGGCAGCTTCACTGGGATCGTTAAGGATGTGATAGTGCGTGCGCATGGTGAATTCGCGCACTACGGACGAAGTAAGCAGCTGTTCGATGCGGTAGGTCGTCGTCTCATTTACGAAAGCCGGAACAGCTATGGTCTTAACATTTTCCGGAAGCTGAACGACGTGGCCGGCCGTGTGGTATCCGCAACCGGTGGCCGCTAGCATAAGGGACACGCACACCAGCGTCAGCCCGGCGCACCGCTGAACGTTCATTGGATTTTTCCCAGCGGGCGGGTCGGGATCATGCTCTCAGCACATTCCACTGCCGTCATAGCCGCGATGCGCAGGTTATCGGCGGCAGCCCATAGCCAGACTCCATTCGGCCGGGCGGCGTCGCTCTTGAGCGAAACCAGAATGTTCGCCTGACCCGCCGTGTTCACGTTGCTCGGCTGCGAATCGTCTTCCGCGCCGGCCAGCATTATGTGATCTCCGGCAAGCGCCTGCGACAATCGCTCCTGATCGACCGCTTGCTCCATCTCCAGGAAAACCGCGAGCGTAAGGCCGTGAAACACAGGCGGCTGCAACATCATGAGCGAGGGTTGGGGCGCGTCCGCTCCGGCAATCTCGCGGTAGTCGCGCCGCAAGCGGGCTTCCACCGAATCCAGCGACAGTTTTGACGCCTGCCCGTAACGCGCGACCATGTTGAAGGCAACTTGCACGTCGAAAATATCCTTAGGCAAGGGCTGGAACGACAGCAGGTTGACAGTCTGCTGGTGCAACTCGTCCATGCCCTTCTGTCCCTGCTCGGACACTGGCAGGAAAACGGTCGCCGCCGCGCTGCGGATCGTCCCCGCCTTGCGCGCCCGCAGCAGCAGCAGAGCCAGTGTCACGGCCGCAGGATGGGCCACCACGCACGGAGCCGGCTGTAATTCCGGCTGCCACATCTGGCCGCGCTCGCGCTCGGTCCAGAGAGAGCGGATCTTTGCGCCTGGTTCTTCTTCCAGAGCGCCGGAAAGATCGATGATCGCGCTGCCGGCGTCGCGAGCGCGCTTCCAGTTCTGCCGCGTACATTCCTTGTCGGCGGCAAAGAAGGTAAAGTCCACGTGCGTAAACTGCTCGGAGCGGACGCTCTGGATGAAGTTGATTTCGTCGCCCGTCGCTTCCAGCTGGCCAATCGATTCATCATCATCGAGCAGGCGCACATCGACTGCGGGGAAGTTTCGCTCGTTGAGCATCTCGGCGACTTCCTTCCCTTTCAGCGTAGCTGCACCCACGATGGCCACGCGGAATAGCTGACCACGCGCGGAAGAAGACGGCGATGATGCCGCGATTTTGGACGGAGTGCTCATGAAGTCTGCGAGGCCTCCGTGTAGGTGGGCGGCGGCGGCTGGTTGCGCCGCCGAAACATCCACTGCAACCGCCAAAACACTCCGGAGAACGTGTAGAGCAACGCAACCGCGAACAGCGCCGGCTTGGAGAAGAACCAGATTCCAGCGAACAGAGCACCCAAAAGAATGATCAGGCGGAAGGGATGGCGCGAGCGGAAATCAATATCTTTAAAGCTGTAGAACCGCCAGGTGCTCACCATCAGATAGCCCACGGCCGCCACCATCGCAAGCCAGGTGATCGCCGTGTACCAGGATTCAAGCGGAGCTCCTCCCTGAAAATGGACCACTGCCGCAATTACTCCAGCTCCCGCGGGAATCGGCATGCCGACGAAGTATTTCTTGCCCGGGCGTCCCGGATTCGAAGGCTGCGGGTTCGTCGTGATGTTAAAACGCGCCAGGCGGCTGGCTCCGGCCATCAGAAACAAGAAGGCGGCAATCGCTCCCAGTTGGGGCAACTTGATGTTCCAGTCCCACTCGGTGAGCGTGACCTGCGGCATCAGGTGAAAACCCCAGGTCCAGGCGAGCATCGCCGGAGCCACGCCGAAGGTGATTACGTCGGCCAGCGAATCGAACTCTTTGCCGAAGTCGCTGGTGGTGCCGGTCATGCGGGCGACGCGGCCGTCGAGGCCATCGAACAAAACGGCAAACCCGATGGCTATGGCGGCGTTGTCGAGGTGTGCGAAATTTGCGGCGCTGGCGTGGACCACTTCGAGGATGGCGTAAAAGCCCGCCGCCATATTCCCTGTGGTGAAAAGCGAAGGGAGAATGTACATCCCCTTGCGCATGCGCCGGGTGGGCCGCTCGTCGTGCCTGCGTCTTGGAACCGGAAGATCCATCAGCGCGCGCCTTCCGCAGCGGAATAACTCCCTGCACCTGCCAGTTCGCCCTTGGGTTGCAGGTAAGCCAGCACGCTTGCTCCGCCGCGCACCCGGTCGCCGACTTTCACCTGTAGTGCGGCGCTAGCATCGCACAACACATCCACACGCGAACCGAATTTGATCAGCCCCACGCGCTGGCCGCGCTCCAGTCGCTCGCCTATCTTCGGATTAAACACGATTCGTCGCGCCAGCAATCCGGCGATCTGCTTGAAGACCACTACCTGGCCGTCGCCTTCCACGCGGACAATATTCTGCTCGTTCTGCTCCGCCGAAGCTTGATTCATGGCATTCAGGAACTTCCCGCGCTGGTAGCGAACCTCGCTGAGTACTCCCGCGATCGGCGAGCGATTCACATGCACGTCAAAAACGCTCAGGAAAATACTGATGCGAACCTGCTTCTCTCCGCCCACGGTAACGATGGAAGCTTCAGTAACTTTCCCATCGCCGGGAGACACTATCGCGCCCGCCGCATCCGGAATAGTCCGCTCCGGGTCGCGAAAGAACCAGAGGAAGAACACCGCCAGCAACAGCGGCACCACGGCCCAGGCAGGATGAGTGAACCAACCCACCAGCACCGCAGCCGCGATGAAAGCCAGCGCGTAAAAGTAGCCGTCACGAACCATGGGAGCAGTCCATTATAGAGCAGAGGCGAGCGAGGCTGGCTGAAGTTCGATCGAGAGGGGTGTAAGTCCAAATAAAGAAAGGCGCTGATGAGCGCCCGCGGGTAGATAAAAAATTCCTGTAGCGGCAACGGCCGCCATCGAACGGCCAAGAAAATTATGCTACGTGAGTTCCGAACTGCTGCCGGTACTGCCGCTCAATCGATTGCATTTGATCTTTGAGCCGCAGCTTCAGCTTCTTAAGACGAACTTCTTCCAGCTTTTCATCTTCGCTGAGGTAACGTTTTTGGGTGAGATTTTCGAGACGAGTCGAATACTGCATGTGCTCCTGAGCCAGCTTGCGGAATTCGTCGTGGCTGCTCAGGAGAGTGTCTTTCGGAGTCAGCATCCAGCAGACCTCCAACCGGGATTCACTGGCTAAAACTACCACAGCACCAAAATCGGTTCAATGCCGAATTCTGGTGCAATCTCGTTATGAGAAAGGCTCACTAGAACCTTAACCGGCAAAGGATTGCATCCTCAGGAGGGTTGGAGTAGTAGCCCCTGCGTAAACCCACTTCCTCGAAGCCCGCCCTGCGATATAAGGAGCGTGCATCGCGATTCGACTGGCGGACTTCCAGAAAAATTTCTCTGCCCTGCACGGATCGAACTTGCGCGATCAACTCGCCCAGCAACCGCTGCCCGATGCCGCGGCGGCGGCCTGTTGCAGCGACCACGATGTTCTCCAATTCCCACGCTGCATCGATTCTTTGGGCTATGAGGAATGCAAGGATTCCCGGACCCGTGGGTGGAATTCGCTCCGGCTGCGCAGCTTCGTCGTCTTCAACGACCCAAGCGACGCGCTCGGATTTCTCGTCTCCAGCCGCAACCAGGGCCTGATACTGATTTCGCGACCAGTGACCGGCAGCCGGGCTTTGGCGCTCCAAATCCATCATGGCTGGAACATCAGCAGCAGTTGCCGGTCGGACGCGCACGCTAGGATCCGATCTTTTCAAGCATCTCGGCGTCGGTGCGGCGGATGTAATTCGCCTCCAACTGCTCGGGCCCTACGGTTTGGCCGGACTGAATCTTGCGCCAGCCAAGCCGGGCAACGTCGGCGGCTGTGATCGGTTCGAGGACTGAAACTGTCAGGCCGGCCGCACGAGCCGCCTCAGCGAGAATGGAATCGGGAGTGACCACGGTCCATCCTTCCGCTTGCGCAAGGAATTCATTTCTGCTCAAGAGGCGCTCTCGCGGAACTTGCTCCCGTGAAACCTGGCCATCTTGAGCGGCGATTTCGTACTCTCCCACGTAAACGTCACTCCGGCCCGCATCCAGCGCAGACATGACCTTGCCTTGAGCGCCGCTTGCGAGCACGCAGACCTCCAGCAGAGAAACGGGGGCGATCGGCTTGCTCAAAACATCAGCCAGAGCCTTTACCGCCGCCAGCCCGATGCGTAGGCCGGTGAACGATCCCGGCCCCGAGGCCACGACGAATGCCCCGATGGCGGTCTTCATGAAGCCGTTGCTCGTTAGCAGCGCGGCGATTTGCGGGATGAGCTGTGCGGAGAAAGTGCCGCCAACGAGCGGCGCAATCTCGATCACCTCGAAGTCGCCCTCCGCAGTCGGTTCCCCAGCCCGCGCCAGCGCGATGCTGCCTTGCTTACCGGAAGTATCGATGGCGAGAAGAAGCATGAAGACGCCGCAGCTCTAGTATTTAAGGAGACCCGTGTGCATGGTCATCTTCCACTCCGTGCCCATCCAGCTATAGACCTTGCACGCCCGCCCTTTCCAGTGGAAGTCCTTGCCGTCCCGATCGCGCCACAAAGTATCAACATCAACCACCGCGAAAGCGCCATCGCCTTGCTCAGAGACTTCGATTTTCTTTGTCTGGCGCCGATTGTGGATAAGCGCGTGCGTGTCAAACAGGTCCTGCCATACCTTCTTCCAACGCTCGGCATCGAATCGACCCAGCATCAGCACCCAATCCACCGGATCGTGAGCATCGCTGTTCACGGGCCAGGGCCAAACCATGTCGTGATGAAAGACCGTGATCAGCAGATCAACATCCTTGGAATCCCAGGCTCTGGTCTCTCGATTCACAATCTCGACAATCTCTTCTTCAGCCTCGGCTCTCGTCTTCATCGTTGCGACCCCTGGGACTCCACCAGTTCCAGCAGCACACCGCCGGTGCTGGAGGGATGCACAAAAATGTATCTGTGCCCACCCGCGCCGGCTTTGATCTCCTCCGAGACCAGGCGCACGCCGTCTTTCTTCAGCCGAGCAACCGCTGCCGGCAAGTCGGGGATGCGGAGACAAACATGGTGCAGACCTTCGCCACGCTTGGCGATAAATTTCGCGATCGTCGAACTCTCCGAAGTTGCTTCCAGCAGCTCCAATCGACTCTCGCCCACGGGAACCATGACCAGCCGCACCTGCTCGTGCTCCACCGTTTCTTCCGGCGAGACGCGCAGGCCGAGCTTCTCGTAGATCGACTTCGCCGCCGCCAGAGACTTCACTGCGATGCCGAGATGATCGATTTGCGTCATGTTCAGTTTATCCAATCAATGTTTCACTACGCTGGCGGCGATCTCCTCCACCAGCGAATATGGGTCGCGTTTGTGTTCGGCCACTTCCCCGGCCAGCCGCGCCAAGTTGCCATCGCCAAACTGTGTCTGGGCCCGCTCGAGCATGAGGTCGCGCAACATCTCGACTAACCGCTGCTGCCAGTTCTCGACGCTCTTGTTCAGCGCCAAATTTTCTTTCTTCAGATAAGCCTCATAGTCCGCAATTGCGCCTGCCAGTTCCTCGATTCCCGCTCCCTGACTGGCGACCGTCTTCACGATTGGGGGCGTCCAGCCGTCTTGGCGCATGGCCAGAGACTGCAGGGATCGGATTTCCCGCTCCACGTTTTCCGCGCCGTCGCGGTCGCTCTTATTGATCACGAAGATGTCGGCAATCTCCATGATGCCGGCCTTGATCGTCTGCACATCATCGCCCATGCCCGGGACAAGGATCAAAATCGTGACGTCGGCGAGCCGCACGATATCCACTTCATCCTGGCCCACGCCGACGGTTTCAATCATGATCAGGTCGCGACCGGAAGCGTCGAGCACTGTGGTCACATCGGCCGTGGTGCGCGCCAGGCCGCCAAGTGAGCCGCGCGTCGCCATGCTGCGAATATAAATCCCGGGATCGGAAAAATGTTCCTGCATGCGAATGCGGTCGCCAAGAATCGCCCCGCCAGTGTAGGGGCTGGTCGGGTCGACGGCGATAATTCCCACGCTGCGGTTGTGTTTCCGATAGAAGCGGGCCAGATGATCGACCAGCGTGCTCTTCCCCGCTCCCGGCGGCCCCGTCAGCCCCAGAACGCGCGCCTTCCCGCTGTGCCGGAACAAGGCCTTCAGTAGCTCGGACCACCCTGGGGCGCGATTCTCCACGGTTGAAATAGCGCGCGCCAGCGCGCGAACGTCACCGGAGCGAAGTTGCTCAATCCATGTCTGGATGGGTTGGTTCAAGCGACCAGTGTAAAGCAGAGGGGGAAGAAGGAGAAATCAGGGGCGGAGTTCTACTCTTTTAGCAACTGCCGCGCGATCACCAGCCGCTGAATCTCGCTAGTGCCTTCGCCGATCGTGCACAGCTTCACATCGCGGTAATACTTCTCAGCGGGATAGTCTTTGATGAACCCGTATCCGCCGTGGATCTGCACGCCTTCGTTGGCGCACTTCACGGCAACTTCGCTGGCATAGAGCTTCGCCATCGACGATTCCATCGTCGTCTTCATGCCAGCATCTTTCATCGATGCCGCGCGCATGGTGAGCAGGCGCGCCGCATCGATCTCCGTAGCCATGTCGGCCAGCTTCCACTGAATTGCTTGAAACTCGCCAATCGCCTTGCCGAATTGTCTGCGCTCCTTCGAGTACCGCAGCGCAGCCTCGTAGGCACCCTGTGCCATCCCGAGCGACAGAGCCGCAATCGAGATGCGGCCGCCATCGAGCACTCGCATCGCGTCGATGAAACCGTCGCCTTCCTTGCCCAACAGGTTCTCTCCCGGGATCACGCAATCTTCAAAAATCATCTCCGCCGTATCGCTGGCCCGAAGCCCGAGCTTGTTTTCTTTCTTGCCCGGACGGAATCCCTTCGTGTCTTTCTCCACGATGAAGGCTGAGAGCCCGTGTGTATGCGCCGTGCGGTCGGTCACGGCGAGCACAACAATCACGTCGGCGTAATGACCGTTGGTGCAAAAGGTTTTTGTTCCGTTCAGCACCCATTCACGGCCTCTGCGGCGCGCGGTCATGCGAGCGCTGCCTGCGTCCGAGCCTGAGGAAGGCTCGGTCAATCCCCAGGCGCCGATGAACTCGCCGGTAGCCAGTTTGCTGAGGTACTTCTTATTCTGTGCCTCGTCGCCGGCGAGAAAAATGTGATTGGAGCAGAGCGAAGTATGGGCCGCGACAATGATGCCCACCGAGCCATCCACCCGCGACAATTCTTCAATGGCGATCACGTATTCGACGTAGCCCATGCCGGCGCCGGCGTATTCGGTAGGAAACACCGTTCCCAACAATCCCAGCTTGCCCAGTTCCTTGACCGTAGTCAGCGGAAACTCGCAAGCCTCGTCCCACTTCATGACGTTGGGCAGGATTTCGCGCTCGGCGAAATCGCGGACGGTTTTCTTCAGCTGCTGCTGCTCGTCGCTTAGTTGAAAATCCAAGACTCCTCCACCGGCTGCCAGATTTTTTGATTAGAACATAGCGGCAGAAGAGGGAAAAGTTACCTCGGGCAGCGCAAAGAGAAAGTGCCGCAAGCAGCGTAATCAGAGGTGATTGTGAGCATAAAGGCCTTCGGCCCAACCGACCGGATGGTTTGCGTATCCTGCGCCCTGCGAGCTTTTCATGCGCCAGCGCGGGAGTCAGCGCACTATTTCGTCGACCAGAACGAATCTCTCGAACACTTCGTTCGATAGCAACCGACCGCGTGAGGTTAGGCAGACGCAGTCTCCGCGATGCTCCATGAGCCCGCCTTCGACCAACTCGGCCACAGCAACTCGGGCATTCTCAAGGCTTTCATCGCCGAACTTCACGGCGAGTTGTCCCAGGCGGACGCCCCGCGTGAGCCTGAGCCCGAGGAAAAAACTCTCCTCCAAAGCCGACTCGCGCGAGACCGCCGTGCGTTGCAAATTCGTCCTGTTCACGTACTGTTCCAGGGAGTCGGCAGCCGCGAACCGCACCGCCTCGATCTCCGGCGTGGCGGAAATCAGCATGGAATGCGCGTCCACTCCGAACCCGAAGTAAGGCTGCCGCGTCCAATACTTCAAATTGTGGCGAGACTCGAAACCCTCGTGCGCGAAGTTGGAGATTTCATACTGAGCGATCTCCGCTGACGCCAGCCGCTCGCAAGCCCGCAAGTAGAAATCTGTCACGGCTTCTTCATCCGGCACAAAGTGCGCGTGATAGCGCGTACCACCCGCCAGGAGTTCACGTCCGAGCCTGGAATCCTCGTCCACTTCGAGCATATAGACACTAACGTGGCCAGCACCGGTGGCGATTGCTTCCGCCAGAGAGAATTCCCAACTCTCGGCGGTCTGGTGCGGCAAGCCGGCGATCAGATCGATGTTGATGTTGGTAATTCTCGCGGCTCGCAGCCGAGCAACGTCTTCGAGCACGGTAGCGCGCGCGTGCAGACGACCAACTGCCGCCGCTTCCGCATCCACAAATGATTGCACTCCCAGGCTTACGCGGTTCACGCCGCAGCGCAGCAGGCTCTCGACTACAGCCGGCGTTAGCGTCCCCGGCGCGCACTCGACTGTGATCTCGGCATCAGGCTGCACCTCGAACTCAGAACGCACGGCTAGGAAGATCCGCTCCAGCTGCCCCGCGTCGAGCACTGTCGGAGTTCCCCCGCCCAGATAGATGGAATCCACGGTGCGTTCGATCTGACCGCCCATCTCGGCCGCGACCTGCGGTGCGTTCCCGATGTCGGCACAGACACGATCCACATAGCGCCCGAATACTGCTCGCGAAAACACGTCGGAGGCGAAGTTGCAGTAACTGCACTTAGTGCGGCAAAAAGGAACCGAGATGTAGATGCCGAGTGGCATGCACAATCATTATCCCATCTGCGCTCGATGTTCCCGGCATCGAAACCTTTTCCATCCTTGAGCCTGCCCCGGCCATCGATATTGGGTTACCCTGATAACAGCGCGGTGGACGCCACTCCACCGCGCGATCGCAAAGAGACCGATGTCCCAGGAAGAAGAAGTATTAGGAAAGGCGTACGACAGCCGCCTGATGGCGCGGCTGTTGAAATATCTGCGCCCCTATCGCTGGCAAGTGGCGATCGCGCTGGTCTCGATCATCCTGAAATCTTTCGCCGATGTGCTCGGTCCCTACCTCACCAAGGTGGCGATTGATCGTTACCTTGCGCCCCGAGAGGCAGCCACCGCGACGTCTTCCGGCATTTGGAGTTGGCTCAGCCAGAACGCCATCACCGGCATCGCACAGCTCGCATCCATTTATGTCGGACTGCTCGTCTTCAGCTTTCTGCTTGAGTTCCTGCAAACCTACTTTATGCAATGGACCGGCCAGAAAGTGATGTTTGACCTCCGCCGCCAGATATTCCGCCATCTGCAACGACTGCACGTAGCTTTCTTCGACAAGAACCCTGTCGGCCGCCTGGTCACGCGCGTCACCACTGATGTTGACGCCTTGAATGAAATGTTCACCTCCGGCGTGGTCTCCATCTTCGAAGATATCTTCGTGCTCGCGGGCATCCTGGGCGTGATGCTGTGCATGAACTGGAAGCTGGCGCTGATCACCTTTGCCGTGCTGCCTTTTATCGTCGTGGCAACCAAGATTTTCCGCGACCGGGTGCGCGATTCCTACCGCCGCATCCGCGTCGCTATCGCTCGCATCAACTCCTACCTGCAGGAGCACGTCAGCGGCATGGTCGTACTGCAACTCTTCAATCGCGAGCGCAAGGCCTACTCGCGCTTCTCTGAAATCAACCGCAGCCATATGGAGGCGTACAAAGACGCGATCCTGGCCTACTCGCTTTATTACCCCGCGATCGATGTTCTCTCCTCGATCGCAATAGCCTGCGTCATCTGGTTCGGCGGCGCCGGCGTAATGCGGAACATTTCCGTGACCAGCGTCGCCGTGAGTTTCAACTGGAAGACTCTGGTCGTCTTCCGCTTGGTGCGCGGAGCGGCAGAGCTGGGCGTGCTGGTCGCCTTCATCCAATACGCGTTGCGCTTCTTCCGGCCGATCATGGACTTCAGCGAGAAATACAACATCCTGCAATCTGCCATGGCCGCGAGTGAACGCATCTTCAAGCTGCTGGATACGCCGGTGCAGGTGGTTTCGCCCGCAGTCACGAAAACTCCCGAGGGCCCGGGCCGGCTAGAGTTCGATCATGTTTGGTTCGCCTACCGCGAAGCCGACGATCCAGCGACAAATGACCCTGCTCCGGACTGGGTCCTGCGCGACGTGACGTTCACCATCGAGCCCGGCGAAACCGTAGCCATTGTCGGCCACACCGGAGCCGGCAAGACCACGCTGATCTCGCTTCTCCTGCGTTTCTACGATGTGCAAAAAGGTGGGGTAAGAATCGACGGCGTCGATGTGAAAGACATGGATCTAGCCGACCTGCGCGGCCGCTTTGGCGTGGTCCTGCAGGATCCATTCCTGTTCAGCGGCACCATCGGCGGAAACATTCGCCTCGGCACAAAGCGCATTCAGGACGAAGACGTTGAGCAGGCCGCCGAAGACGTGAACCTGGCCGACTTTATCCGCGCTCTGCCCAAAGGCTTCGACGAAGAAGTTCGCGAGCGCGGGTCAACCCTTTCGACCGGGCAAAAACAGCTCATTTCGTTCGCGCGCGCCCTCGCCCACGAACCGAAAATCCTGATTCTCGACGAAGCCACTTCGAGCGTCGATACCGAAACCGAGTTCCGCGTGCGCGACGCCCTCGACCGCATGGTCGAGGGACGCACCTCGCTGATCATCGCCCACCGGCTCTCGACGGTGCAGCGCGCCGACAAGATCATCGTCATGCACAAAGGCCAGGTCCGCGAAATGGGGACGCACCAGCAACTCCTCGCCCAGCGGGGGATCTACTTCAAGCTGTATCAGCTGCAGTACAAGGATCAGGAGCTGAATTTGGAGCGGGCGCCCCTCCGACAATCTCAGGGCAATCTCTCGCCCGCTAATGCCGACGGCTTCACGGAACCGGAAGTCACTGCGAAGGCGGACGACTAGGGCCGCGGCCTTACAATGCTCTCTTGCGAATCCTGATCTCAGCCGGCGAAGCTTCCGGGGAAATGTACGGCGCGCAGCTGATCGAAGCCTTGCGCCGCCGCGACCCGCGGCTCGAGTTCTTCGGCGTCGGTGGAGACCGCATGCGTGCCGCTGGCTGCGACACGGTGGTCGACGCGAAAGATCTCTCCGTCGTGGGCATTACCGAAATCCTCAGCCATCTCCCAAAAATCTATGGCCTGTTCCAGCATCTGATCAAAGAAACCGATCGTCGCAAGCCAGACCTTGCCATCGTCATCGACTCACCCGCATTCAACTGGCGCGTAGCCCGGCAGATGAAGAAGCGCGGCGTCCCGGTGGTCTACTACGTCGCGCCACAGTTCTGGGCGTGGCGCCAGGGACGCGTGCGCCTCATCCGCAACTACGTCGACAAAGCGCTGGTGATCTTTCCCTTCGAGGAAAAGTTCTACCGCGACCGGGGAGTCGATGCGACCTTCGTCGGCCATCCTCTGACCGACTTGTCGCAACCGGCGATCACGCGCAACGACTATGCCGCGCAATTTCATCTCTCCGCTGCAAAACATTGGATCACCCTGATGCCCGGCAGCCGCGTCAAAGAGGTCCGCATGAACCTGCCGACCATCCTTGAAGCAGCCGACAAGCTTGGCCCCGACTACGAGTTTCTGGTCCCGGTAGCACCCACGCTCGACCGCAGCTTTCTGCAAAGCCTGATTGGCGAGAAAACGCCGGGCAAACAGATCGTTACGCTCGTCCCCGAATCCCTGCCCGCGCTCTTTCACTCCCGCGCCGGCATCATCGCCAGCGGCACGGCGACGGTTGAAGCCGCGATGATGCGCACGCCATTCGTGATGGTCTACCGCGTCTCTCCGCTCACTTACCTGCTGGGTAAACCGCGAGTCAAAGTCCCACGCTTCGCCATGGTCAACCTGATCGCCGGCTGGGAAGTCGTCCCCGAGTTGGTTCAACACGACCTCACCGCACAGAATGTTGTGGCTCGATTGCGGGAGATCCTCACCGACGGCCCAGCGCGCGACCGCATGCTGGAGGGCCTAGCCGAGGTAAAAGCCCGCCTGCGACCACCACAAAGCGTCGCTGACGCGCCGAGCCCGCACCCCGCAGACCGCGCCGCCGAGATCATCCTGGCCCTGCCGCGCCGTCGTTCAAGCTAAGAGCTAGAAGCTAAAAGCTGCCTCCTAAACCTTGTGCTCCCAGCATCTTTTAGAGGAGAATCTTCATCATAGGGAAGTGGTAGGCCCATTTCCGGGAGACTCTCCTTAATGCAGATTCGCCTTCGGCGCGCCCAGAGCGTCCTGTCGAGTTCCCTTGCCCTGCTGCTATTGGCGTTGGTCGCGACTCCCTCGCGGGCCGCCGAAAAGGTACACCTGCGCGTCGATGACTACCAGATCGAGGCCGAACTCACGCCCCATCTCCACCAGATTTCGGCGCGGGCTAAGGTTAAATTCACTGCGCTTCAGGATCTCACGGTCGCCGTTTTCGAGTTGCACAATGATCTGCGCGTCACCCGGGTTCTCGATGACAACAACCAGCCCCTGTCCGCCGAGCGCGTCACACAGGATTCCACCATCCGGGTGCCGCTGCCCAACGGTTTGGCTAAAGACGCCTCAATGACGCTCACCTTCGAATACGAGGGCACTCTCGAGACCGCCGACGATAGCCCGGTTCCCGGCCTTAAGCTCGCTTATGTCGGCGATGACACCAGTTACCTGCTCTATTCGGGACGCTGGTTCCCGGTAAGCGGCTACGGTCTCAACCGCTTCACCTCAACCATCAGCGTCACCGTGCCCGCGCACATGCTGGTGATCGGAAGCGGAAAGTCCACGGTCACAGAGAATCCGCCGTCGACCAAGCCCAATAGCAACGGCCTTCCGACGAAGACGTTCACCTTTGTCTATACCAGGCCCAGCTTCCCCGGCACCATCATCGCCGGCATTTTCGAGGAATATAAAAGCGACGAAGCCGGAATGGACTTGCACGTCTTCTTCAAGCCTACTCACCAGAAGCTTGCCCCGGAGTACACCACCACCGCAGTCGAGGAGTTCACTTACTTCATCACGCTTTACGGCACGCCGCTGTCGCAGAGGCTTAATGTAGTGGAGCTGCCTAATGACACGGTCCCTTACGCCTGGGCGCCAGAAATTGCCGGCCTCGCCGGTCCATCGATCACGGAGAAGACCAACTATCGCCTGCTCGCCAACGCCATCGCCCATCAATGGTGGGGAGTTTCGGTAAGCCCCGCCACCAAAGATGATTGGTGGCTGGTCGACGGTTTTTCCCGCTATTCCGAAGCCATGTACGTGGAGAGCGCGGCCGGCACGGCCGGTCTTGAGGAAGTCGTCAAAGACATGTCGGTGGGGGCTCTGGCTTACGACACGATTCCGCTCTCCAGCGCCAGCAAGCTCGATCCCTTTTCCACTGAGTTTCAGTCGCTTGTGACCGACAAGGGCGCGATGATTCTGCACATGCTGCGCTGGGTGCTCGGCGAAGACAAATACAACAAAACTATGCGCGAGTTTGCCGAGACCTATGCCGGCAAATCGGCCACCATGGACGACTTTCGCACCATCGCCGAAAAATACTATGGCGATCAGCTCACCTGGTTCTTCTCCCAGTGGCTCGATTCCACCGGCGCCCCCGAATTCAAGTTGAAATATACGGTCTACCGTTTGGGCAACAATAAAGGGTTCCGAGTCACCGGAGAAGTTGCCCAGGACCTCGACCTGTTCCGCATGCCCGTCGATTTGCGCATTGATACCGACGGCAAAACCGAAGACAAGAAGCTCGAAGTGGTAGGCACGAACTCGGCCTTTACGGTTGAAACTTTCGGACGCCCGCGGCATATCAGCATCGACCCCGATCACCACGTGCTCACCAATTCCTCGGATATAAGACTCCGTGCCTCGATTCTCCGCGGTATGGCTATGCAGCAGCAGGGTGATCTGGCGGGTGCGCTCGCCGAGTTCAACAAGGCCCTCGACCTAAACCGGAACAGTTCCTTCGCCCACTACCGCGTTGCGGAGGTTTTCTTCTTACAGAGAAACTACCAGTCCTCGGCGAACTCCTACCGCGCGTCCATCAATGGCGATGGCGAGCCCCGCTGGACTGAGGTCTGGAGCCACATCCAACTAGGAAAAATCTTCGACATCACCGGCCAGCGCGAGCGCGCTATCAACGAATACCGGCAAGCCATCCAGACGAACGACGACACGTTCGCTGCTCTCGAAGAAGCGCGAAAGTATCTGGCGAAAGCCTACCAGCGACCGAAAAACACAGAGTAAGGAGTTGAAAATCGAGATTAAGCGCTTCGCAGTGTCGCGGTTTCCCGCAGCGCGGCAGATCAGCTGTTCTTCGCGCCACTTCCTAGAGCCCTAGCCTTCTTCTCTGGCGCAGACTGGAATTGCAGGACGTCCGCTCGCAAGATCTTCACAGAATGATTCTCTACGATCGGCACCGCGCAGTGCCGCATCGTGTTGAGTTGCCGCCGAATGTTCTGCATGAAGGAAACTTCTCCACCTTGCGCATCCACGAAAGCCTCGAAGCGCACTTTCCGCAAGCCGTCCTTTTGCAGCATGTCCAGCTGCGCCCGATCCTGCGCTCGATCGTCAACGATGCCAGTTCCTTCGCACAGCCGCTGGATGCGCGCTACCGCCTTATTGATCACGCGGCTGAATTCGGTCCCGTCTTCACTCCTGCGCCCCGCTCGCAGGTGCTGGCGCGCTTTGGCCGCCGAAAACCAAGTCCGATCCCGCCGGGACTCTTTCGGAGGGCTGAGCCGTGACACTTGGCAGAGGTGTGCGGAGACGGCAAGGTTCTTCTCGCCAGATCTTGCATCCGACTTCCCGCGCGCGCTCGGTTCCCGACGAATGTACGTGGTGAACGAAGCTTCCTCGATCCGCCCATGCACTCCCGCCTCTTCGAACGCTTCCAGCGCCGCTGCCTGGGCATGAGTCAGCCCTGGTTCCGCGCTGCCCTTGGGAAACGTCCAGCGCGCGCCGCTCCGTGTCCGGACCAGCAGGAACTCAATGCTGCTGCCGCGCCAACGGTAGCAAACTGCAGCAACCTGTTCGCACTCACCCAATTTGCGAAGTTGCGAGACTCGAACCAATCTGCGATTTCTGGTGCCAGCATCCATCGCAACAGAGTGCACGATACTATGGGTCTGTGCCTAGAGCACAGCTTGGTTCCGGGGTGGAAGCAGGTTTTGAACTTGGCTCAACCGTCTAACGTGTGATATCATGATATCGTTTCATAAAACAGGAGGGGGCCTTGGCTCAGTTCGTCGTCAGGAACATTGAGAATCAGGTGAAAGCGCGCCTGCAGCGCCGCGCCCGGAGGAATGGACGCAGTATGGAAGAGGAAGTACGGGACATCCTACGCAGCGCGGTTATCGAAACGAACTCTCCCTCCGGCGGCTTGGGGACGGAAATCTCCAGCCTTTTTGGCAAAACCGGGCTCACCTCCGATATTTCCGAGCTACGCGGCCATCAGATCGACGTTCCGTCATTTGAGCCGTGATTTAGATCATGACCATTCTTGACACCAACGTGCTCTCGGCCTTGATGCACGTTGCACCCGACAAGAACGTCGTCGCGTGGCTTGACCGGCAGCCTCGCGCATCCATCTGGATAACTTCGATTACGGTTCTTGAGATCCACTTCGGACTACAGATCATGCCGGGAGGAAATCGCCGCTCTTCCCTGAGCCGGTCTTTCCAGGAACTCCTCGACAAGATCGACCAGCGTGTTGTTCCCTTCGACGTTGCCGCTGCTCAGGAAGCAGCAGGTCTGGTGGCTTCTCGGCAAAAAAATGGTCGTCCCGGCGACCTGCGGGATACGATGATCGCGGGCATCGCAATGGCCCAGCACGCCACGCTGGCCACCCGCAACACCGCGCACTTTGAAGATATTGCAGTTCCACTGGTCGATCCCTGGACCCACTGAGTCTTTATTGCGCCCAAAACTCATCGGAATCCTTCTACATACTTGCGCCTCGTGACCTCGCAAAGACAGTATTCATACTCGAGGGACCTGGTCCCCCGGGGGGAGCACTTTGGAGAGCATGCGTTGTCTTCGTTGTAACCGCGAGCTTGGGGCCGGACAGAAATCTGTGGCCTTGTACATGTTCGCCCAGACCGTGGGCATTAAGCCGCGCCAGAAATCGACGGCTCATCGCATCTCTTTCTGCCCCCAGTGTTCTGTTTCTCTAGCGATGGGGCCGCCGCCCGAAGGCGCGCTCAATCTGGCGGCATGGGATATGATTCGCGACCTGGTTGGCTCGGACCCCGCGCTGAACCAGGCGGCTTGGGAAAACCTCAGTGGAATCCTAGGCCTGCTTCCGGCAACCGGCACCGACGGCGTGCCCCGTTCCGCACCAGCCGGCGGATACTTCGAGTTCTAGGCTGTCATCCCACAATTCCTGCGACCGTTCTATGAACGACGCCGGCCCGTCTCCAAAATTCTCATCCCCAGCTAACCCTTTTCGCCTTCCCGCGGTCTAAACAATCAACGACAGCAGGGAACTTCGCATGACCCGGCTGCGTACCTCTGATCAGAACTTGAACGTGAAACGGTAGGGCGGGATTGAGACCCCTCGCCCGATCGTACCCGGGACCCCCACGCACCTCCCCGGAGGCGTGGGGGTGTATCACATGCGTATTCTTCTCGATATCGTGAGGCAATCGCTGGCCACGCTCTGGGCGCACAAGCTGCGCTCCTTCCTTACCATGTTCGGAATTGCGTGGGGCGTCGGCTCTCTGCTGCTGCTCGTGGGCTTGGGAGAAGGCTTTCGCAGCGGTCAGGAGAAGAACATGGCCGAACTTGGCGAAGACATTATGTTCATCTTCCCCGGCCGCATCCCCGCTGTAGTCGGCAGTTATCAGTCTGGGCAGCCTTACTATTTTACTTACGCCGATTATTTCGCGATCCGCGACCAGTCGCGATTTCTTCGCGCGATTTCTCCAGTGCTGGAACGCGATGACATTCGCGCCGTCAGCGATTACGGTTCCACGAACGGGCAGGTTTTTGGCGTGGTGCCCGCTTACAACCAGATTCGCACTCTGCCCACTGACCCTGGCCGCTGGTTCAATGATGAGGACAACTCCCAGCATCGCCGTGTGGCCGTGGTGGGATGGGAACTGCTCAAGAACATGTTCCCCGGCCAGCCCGCCGTGGGCAGCACGATCCTGCTCAATGACATGGACTTCAAAGTGGTGGGTGTCGTTCCCAAGATCGGGAAAGAGGGCAATAACGGTACCAACAACCGCATCTTTGTCCCGTTCGACACCATGCGCATGCTTTTCCCACTCAAGGCGCAGAACGCGGAGAATGCCATCTCCTTCATCAACTACCGGCCCATAAAGAAAGAACTGCACCTCGAGGCCATGCATGAGGTTCACGCCATCATCGCCCGGCGCCACGGTTTCGATCCCAGCATTGACGACGCCTTCAACGACTGGGACACCATCGACGGCGCTATCCGCGTGGCAAAAATTTTCGATGCGATGGATTATTTCCTGGGCGTAGTGGGAATCGTAACTCTCGGCCTGGGCGCCATCGGCATCATCAACATCATGCTGGTGTCGGTGACCGAACGGACCCGGGAAATCGGCCTGCGCAAAGCTCTGGGCGCAACGCACCGCAACATCTTGACTCAGTTTTTTGTTGAAGGAGCATTTCTGACCGTATTCAGCGGTGGCATCGGCCTGGCCATCACCACGGCGTTCGTGGCTCTGCTGGCGCAGTTGCCTTCGCCGGAGGGATTCGACACGCCGCGCATCGTGCCCGCTTCCGCCATCATTGCCATTCTTTCCCTGTCTCTGGCCGGCATCGTTGCCGGTCTTTATCCCGCGCGCAAGGCCGCACTGCTTCCCCCCGTGGAAGCGCTGAGGCAGGAGTGACTATGCTGGGCGACCTGGGCACACAAGCTTTCAACGCGCTGAAACACAACCGCCGCCGCTCTCTGCTCACTATGCTGGGCATGGCGTGGGGCATCGCCACGGTGGTTTTGTTGCTGGCCTACGGAACCGGCTTTCAGAACGCTTTGATGATCGCTTTCCGCACTTTTGGAGGCAACCTAGTCGCCATCTTTCCCGGACGTACTTCCTTGCAGGCCGGCGGCACCAAAGCGGGTGTGCAGGTTCGGCTGACCCGCGACGATCTCGACTTCTTACGTGCCGAAGTGCCCATGCTCACCCGCATTTCCCCCGAGGTGGACAAGCAAAGCCAAGTGTCTTTCGGCACGCGCAGCGCCAGCTATGGTATTCATGGAATTTACTCCAGCTACGAGAAAATTCGCGCTCTCGACGTGGGCGAGGGCTCATTCTTCGGCGAGCGCGATGACTTCACCCACTCCCGCGTGGCCGTTATCGGCTCCGCCGTGAAGAAAAAACTTTTCTCCGGCCAGAACGCGCTCGGCGAAAGTATTCGCATCGATGGCATCTCCTACAAAGTGGTCGCCACCCTGAGGCACACCATCTCGAACGGGGACGAAGACATGAACTCCCTGGTCTTCGTTCCATACAGCGCCATGAGCGACCTGAAGAATAGTTTCTATCTCGACGGCATCATGATGGATTACGAAGGCGACCACAACAAGGTGGTCGAGGCCATCCGTAATTCCATGGCCTACCATCACAACTTCGACCCGAAGGACGACCGCGCCATTTTCGTTTTCGACGCCGTGAAAGATCTTGCTGACCTCACCATAATCACAGTCGGCATCAAGATTCTGCTCGGCTTCATCGGTCTGTTAACACTTGGAATCGGCGGTGTCGGTCTGATGAACATCATGCTCGTCTCCGTGACGGAACGCACCCGCGAGATCGGCGTCGAGAAGGCCCTGGGAGCGCGCCGCTGGCACATTCTTTTCCAGTTCCTCGCCGAAGCTCTGGTGATCACTGCCATCGGCGGCCTGCTCGGCGTGATCCTTGCGTATCTTGTTTCCTGGAGCGTAGGCTCGCTCACGCTGTGGAGCGCCTTCATCGAAGACGCGAGCGAGGGCGATATCCATCTCTACATCGATTCCGCTACGTTGGTCTGGTCGACCGTGATTTTAAGCTTCGTGGGAATCGTAAGCGGCATGCTCCCGGCAATCAAGGCCGCTGGTCTGAATCCCATCGAAGCGCTGCGCTACGAGTAGCGCCGGCAGCCTGCCGGCTGCCTTACAATCCCCACATGCCCGAAACCGCCACTACTCGCCTCGAACGCGTCCTTGCTCAGCTCCGCCTCTACGAGCATCCCTTGCTGAATTTCTCCGCCCGCTCCAAAGGCGAAGGCGTAGAGGTCATCATAAAGTTCAAAGACGCATCCATCCCGGTACACACGTATTACTTCGATCTCCATCCCCGCGACCTGGACCATCCGCAATTCGAGTGGAGCTTCCAGCGCCAACTCTACGACGCGTTGCACGACTACTTCGTCGAAATGTTCATCCGCACTCCGCAGGACCGCGCCGAACGCCGCCGGAAGGGACTGTGAATCAGCTTCGCCAAAAGATCGAACAGGAAATCCGTGAGCGCGGCCCCATCCCCTTTTCGCGCTACATGGAACTCTGTCTTTACGATCACGATTTGGGCTATTACTCACGAAACGCACAGCAGTTCGGCAAAGCCGGAGATTTCTATACATCAAGTGACGTCCACGCAGTTTTCGGCCGCCTGCTGGCCCGGCAGTTCGACGAAATGTGGCGAGCTCTGGGTTCTCCGAGGCAAATCGAACTGCTCGAACTCGGACCCGGCCGTGGCTTGTTTGCCCAAGATGTTCTGGACTGGTCGGAAAAGAAGTTTCCGGATCTCTTTCGCGCCCTGCGCTACATCCTCGTCGAAAGTTCGCCCGGGTTGCGTAAGCGAATTGAAGAGACGCTGGGAGATCACCTCGAATCCGGAAGAGCGGAACTCGGCGAGCTCGATTCTCCCGGCAAAGCGTCAGGCCGCGACATCCCGACCATCGTCTTCGCCAATGAATTCTTCGACGCCCTCCCAGTCGAAATCCTCAGCACGAAAGGATCTCTACGCATCGATACATGCGACGGCAGATTCACAGAGACGTGGGCACAACCATCCCCTGAGGGACTGGAATTCCTCGACCGCCATTCAGTCCATCCCGAAGTGGACGAGCGCATCGAAGCGCCGCTAGCCGCGCAGCGCTTCATGGAGCAAATTGCTGCCAACATCCAGCGTGGCTTCCTAGTCGCCATCGACTACGGCTATACCCGCGAAGAGCAGTTAGCAGGACGCCATCGAGGCACGTTGAAGGCTCTCCGCCAGCATTCACTCAGCGCCAATCCGTACGAAGCCCCCGGCGAACAAGACATCACCGCCGACGTAAACTTCACCGCGCTCGCTGCCGCCGCAAATAAACACGGCATGCGGACGCAGAAGCTGATGACCCAATCCCAATTCCTGATGGGCATCGGCGAAGCCAATCAGTTCGCTGACGCCTTCGAAGAGTGCCGCTTGCCGCAGGAACGCGCGAAAGTAGCGCTGCAGCTCAAGCATCTAGTTACGCCCGCGGGCATGGGTGAAAGTTTCCAAGTCCTGATTGCCAGCAAGGGAGTCGAGCAGGAGAGAATTGGGCGTTTATCGGGTTTGAACTTCGGCCGCAGCCGCTAAGCACGAGCCGTGTGGAGACGCCGCCTCGGCCGTCCCGCCTGGGCGAAGCCCGGCGGCAAGGGCACGATGCCGACACCACCGCTACTGTGCAACTTTCGCGGGCGATTCTTCAATCACTACCACATCCTTCCCCATCCGCCAGCCCACGTCAACCGCGGTGGCAAGTGTGTCCTCGTCAGTCTCCAAAGCCCGCACCACTTCCAGCAGTTTCATCTTGTGCACAGGATTGAAGAAGTGCATGCCCACACACTTTTTCGCGCGATAAGTCACGCTGGCAATTTCCGTAACACTGAGACAAGAAGTGTTCGATGCTAGAATCGTCGCAGGCCGACAGACCTTGTCGAGCAGAGTGAAAATCTCAATCTTCGATTCCATCTCCTCGGGAACCGCTTCAATCACCAAATCGGCTTCGCGCGCCGCTTCCTCCACCGAGTCGGCGTACTCCACTCGACGGAACGCGGCATCGGCGTCGGGCGCCATCACTTTCCCCAACTCCACTGCCTTGTCGAGATTCGCGCGGATTTCGCTCTCAGCCCGGCGCAGTGTCGCCGGCAACAGGTCTTCGAGAATAGTCCGATAGCCGCCAATCGCCGCGGCATGCGCAATGCCGCGTCCCATAATACCGGCGCCGATCACCGCGACGGTTCTAACCTCCGTCACTACGGGCCTACCTTTTCCAGATCCGCGATAGCGGTATTGATGGCGCCGCTGGTAGCGCGCAAACTCTCGGCCAGGCGCTTGCGCTCTTCGGTATTCATCGCGGGAATGTAGATCGAGATTCGGCGCAGCGTAGCCGTGATGTCTTCCACGTAATTCATCGCACGGATCAGTTCACCAGTTACTGGCATGAGGGCTCCTGTATATTTTGGCAGCTTGACGGCCAAACTCTGACTGCTCCCTGCTCGTTCCACTGTCAAGCACAGCATCGCGAACGGGACTCTTCATTCTGGACGTGTCGGCGAATTTAGTAAAGGCGGGCATCCGGCACTGCCGTCGCAGAATTGCTCACCCAATGATTTTTTCGCGCATTCGGTAACAATGACTTAGCGGGAACTGAATATAATCGTGATTGATTCTTTTAATGGGCCTTCCGGGCTCGCCCTGAATCTAAGTCATATGGCAGATAAGCCCTTAAAACACTATATTTTCGCAAGCGATTTCGATCAGACGCTCACTTTCAACGATTCCGGCTACGTGCTCGCCGAATTAGTCGGCATTCCCACCGCCGAGTTCGAACGCAAAGCCAAAGGCATGGCCAAGATCAACCTTGTGCAGCAGGGAGCCGAACTCGCCTATCTCCTGCTGCACGATCCTGAATTCAAAGCGAAAGTTCGGGAGGAACATCTTCACGAGGTTGGCAAGCGAATTCGCCTCAAAGGCGACATCAAACTGCTTTACCAGATCCTTGAAACCGGCGTGGATGGCTACTCCTTCGACTTCTACATTCTTTCCGCCGCTCCCGTCGAGGTAATCCATTCTGCGCTGGAAGGCATTGTTCCACGGAATCACATTTTCGGCACTGAGTTTAGTTACAAGCCTTCCGGCGAGATCGACACTATCATTCGCGCCACCGCCGGCTACGGCAAGGTCGCAGTGCTCGACCAGTTATTGACCGAGCACGTGATCGGCCCCGATCACGTCATCTACACCGGCGATGGCAGTTCCGACATCAATGTGATGTTGCATGTGAACGCGCGCGACGGCCTCACTATTGCAGTCTCAGAGTCGCCCCACATTTCGCAGATCGCCAAGCGCACCGTGCTCAGCACCAGCGCGCTCGCGGTCCTCGCGCCCATTCTCGAAGAGGTTGCGGGATGGGAACGCGCCCGCATCCGCAGCTTCTTTGAAACCAAAGGCATGCTGATCCAAGAGTGGGAGCGCGTTCGGACCGACTGGCTGACGGTTCGTCCCGCCGTCACCGAGCCATCAGAACCAGTGAGTGTGGCGTGACGCATCCGTTCTTGAAACGGCCGGTCAGGCTCGGGAAGAGCTGGTTCGGCAAGGGCATGGCTTCAGCCGTGCCGTTAACGTTCAACTCGGGGCAAAGGCGTTAGCCCCTGAGGAGCCCTCTAGCGGATTCCATGCTGCGCGATAAAAACTTGATCCCGCTGTCGCACCAGCACCAGCGAGCATTGGCTTTATGTGTGCGAATCGATCGGGCTCAACCCATCCCCGCTGGGGACCTGGAGATTTGGCAGTCAGAAATCGAACAAATCTTCGAACAGGAAATCAAGATTCACTTCTCCGCGGAAGAACAAGTGCTGTTCCCAGCAGCACGGGAATTCCCTGAACTGATCCTCATTGTCGACGACTTGATCGCCGATCACGCCGCATTACGAGAATTCTTCTCACAAGCACAAATGCGCAATATGTCCGCGAAAACCCTGCCCGCCTTCGCCCAGCAGCTTTCCCATCACATCCGCAAAGAAGAACGCCAGCTTTTCGAGCGCCTGCAGCAGCTGATGAGCCCGGAAAAACTTTCAGCTCTCGGCGCGCGGTTGGAAGCCGCTCTCAAAGGCGCCGCGCAATCCTGCATCCTGCCAAACGAGGCAAGCAGGCTAAGGCAAAAAACATAGCCCACTCTTGCTGGCCACTGATCACTAGCCACTGAACACTGCTTTTTACGCCTCCAACCGAAAGCGCGTCTCCGCCAGCCCATAGAGCCTGCGCCACACCAACCGGTTTATCGTGACCACAGTCGCCGCCATCATCATGGTCGCGACCAGCAGCAGGTGAAAGTCGCCGCTGTCGGTCGCCTGCTGGATGGTCGCTCCCAGACCTGTAGTCGTGTAAATCTGACCTTTGAAATGAAAATATTCGGCAACGATGCTGGCATTCCACGCTCCGCCAGAAGCCGTCACCAGCCCGGTCACAAGATAAGGAAAAATTCCCGGAAGAATCAGCTTCTTCCAGCGCGCGATCCCTCGCACGCGGAAGACCGAGCAACATTCTTTCAAGTCGGTCGGAATCGCCATCGCACCAGCGATCACGTTGAACAGCACATACCACTGCGTGCCCAGCAGCAGCACGACAATCGACGCCAGCCCCAGTCCGCCTCCCAACCGGATGAGCACCAGCAAAATCACCGGCAGCAACGCCGTCGCCGGCACCGAAGCCGCGATCTGCGCCAGCGGCTGCGCAATGCGCGCCAGCCGGGGATTGAAGCCAATCGCGACTCCCGCCGGAATTGTCCACAGCGCGCCGATTAGCAGGGCCAGATTCACGCGTAGAAAGGTCGCTCCTAGCCCAAGAGCGGTCGCATGCAATTCCGCCTTCCCCACGCCGCTGAGAATAATCGCGACCCGAACCACGCCATAACCGATACCACCAAGTGTCAGCACGGCCAGCCCGCGCAACAGCCAGCCCCGCCAAGCAGACGCAGTCTGAGCGGGACGCTCCTCCCTATGTTTCTGCGCAAAATACAACAGCAGACGCTCGCTCAGCGGCCGCAGAGTTTTCTCTCGGATCCTTGCGAGCCCGCTCGAATGCTCCACAAGGTTCAGCACCCATGATCGAGGAGCGTCGGTGCTCTCCACCTGCTCAACTTTAAATTTTTCCGCCCACGCAATCACCGGCCGCCAGACAAATTGATCGAGCAACACGATCACGAACACCATGGTGGCAATGCCCCAACAAATCGAGCTCGTGTCACCCGCGCTGGCTGCGGTTTGCAGATAGGAGCCCAGGCCAGGCAAACGAAAATCCCTCGAGCCCAGCACAAACATTTCGCACACCATCAGCGCGAACCATCCCCCGGCCACCGACATCATCGAGTTCCACACCAACCCGATCGCCGAAAAGGGCAGTTCCATCTGCGTGAAGCGTTGCCACCAGCTGAACCGAAAGATCTCCGCGGCCTCGCGCATGTCCTTCGGAATGCTCTTCAGCGACGCATAAAAGCTGAAGGCCATGTTCCAGACTTGCCCGGTAAATATCAGAAGGATCGCGCCCAGTTCCACCCCGAGCTGCCGGCCGGGAAACAGCGCCACCATGGCCAGCATCACACCCGGAAGAAAACTCAACACAGGGATCGACTGCAACACGTCGAGCAGCGGAAGCATGAAGCGTTCGGCACGCGGGTTATACGCCGCGATGTAGCCATACACAAGGGTGAATCCCAAGCTGAGCACATAAGCGATCGTGATGCGCAGAAGTGAATAACCTGCATAGGCGGGCAGCGCTCGCAAGCTGCGAGAAATCTCAACCGTCGGAGTAAATGGCCC
Source organism: Candidatus Sulfotelmatobacter sp. (assembly GCA_049673585.1). GTDB lineage: Bacteria > Acidobacteriota > Terriglobia > Terriglobales > Acidobacteriaceae > Sulfotelmatobacter. Next base: position 317,943 of record JBATXV010000031.1, read on the forward strand.
GAACCACGAGTGCCCGACCGTCACCACGGCATAGAACAGCGCAATCCCCGCGCCGAACATGATGACATCGGGCAGGTGCGACACTTCGATCCGCGGCAGTTGTGTCCACAACCGGTATGCCGAGAATCCGCGCAGAGTAATGCTCTTCTTCATGTCCTCACTTTTCCTCTCAGAAACGACCGATCAGGCTTTCGGTGCGGGAGTCGAATCGTGATTCTCACTAGCGGGAGCGGTCGGTGTTGGTTTGGTTTGTAGTGCTTCCACCGGTGCTGCTTCGGTCTGCGGCGCTTCCGTCTGAAGAGCTTCAGTTTGCACCAGCCGACCACTCTCACGGTCGTAATCGAAAATCTCGGCGTAGCGGCCCCAGTTTGTTGCCGTATCGAACTGGCGCTGCACTTCTTCCGCGGAAAAGTGCTCATCGAGAATGTCGTGAAAGAATTCATCGTTGATCGAGTGGTCCGACTTCCGTTTCAGAATGCTGTCAATCTGCTTCAGGATGGTGACGTGCTCCAGTGCGGCCTCACGAAATAAAACTTTGCGTGCTTGAATGTCGGCGTCCGCGAACTTTACTCCCTGCCGCGAGAGTTGCACATCGCCTTCCTTCAACCAGGCGAAACCCAGCAACTGGCAGGCCTCCAGGATGGGCAGCAGATCCTCCACATCCATCACCAGTTCTTCGCTCAGGCGGAAAAGATCTTCGCGTCCCCCACGATCGTGCAACAGTTCGACCAGCCCGGCGATTCCGCCCACACGAGCATGCGGCAAAATCTGATACTTGCTTGTCTTCACCGGCACTTGCCCTCGCTTCAAACCTCCCGGCGGCACAATGATTTCGCCCGTACTCTCCGGGTCGGGCAACGCATGCTCGACATCGGGCTCGGTCATAATTTTGTAGATGTAATCAACCAGTTCTACAAACCGGCCAGACTTGCGGTCCCGAGGATGGGAAATGCGCACATTGAAATCTGCGCGGATGCGCGCCGGATTTCTTCCCAGCACCACGATGCGGTCGGCCAACATCACCGCCTCCTCGATGTTGTGCGTCACAATAAAAATTGCGCTAGTCGGCATCTTCTTGTTCAGCCACAGCTCCAGCAGCTCGCCACGCAGATTTTCGGCCGTGAGCACATCGAGCGCAGAAAAAGGCTCGTCCATGAACAACACTTCCGGTTCCACTACCAGAGCGCGCGCGAATCCCACGCGCTGCTTCATCCCGCCGGAAAGCTCCTTGGGATAAGCCGTCTCAAAACCATCGAGGCCCACTGTATCCAGCATACGTAGAGCGCGCTTGCGGCGTTCGACAGCAGCCACGCCCCGCGCTTCCAGGGGAGCCTCCACGTTCTCCAAAACGGTAAGCCAGGGAAACAGCGCGAAACTCTGGAACACGATTGCCACGTTCGGCGATTCGCCGCCCAGCGGCTTGCCATGCCAGAACAACGCTCCCGAGGAAGGTTGCGCCAGCCCGCTCAGAATGCGCAGCAGAGTGGATTTGCCACAGCCAGAGGCCCCCAGCAGCGCAATGATTTTTCCTGGCTCGATCGAAAAATCCGTTAGACCCACGACCTGAATGCGCGTCCCGTCCGGCTGCGGATAAGACTTCTCAATCGCCCGCGCTTCGATAATGGGTTCCGTCGCCAAAAAAATTCTCCGTAACCTCTATACACGATCTGCCGCACGGCGCAAAGCTTTCGCAGCCACGTAACAGTCCATTCACAATTGGGCGGCGGCCCGCGTACTCAAGCCGCGAAATTCTCATCCGCCAGAACAGGAACTGCCTGAGGCAGCCGATCTGTCACCTCGGCAAGGTGGGAAAGCTTGGCAGTCAACTCCGCTGTGAACTGCCCGGGAGCAAAACGCCATTTCCAATTCCCGCCGTGCAGGCTGGGCGTATTCATGCGGGCTTCGCTGCCCAGGCCCAGCACATCCTGCAGCGGGATCAGCGCGAACTCGGCGGGCGAGGTCTGCGCCGCGCGAATAAAGGCCCAATGAATTCCATCGTCGCAGCGTCCCAGGTAAGCTTCCACGTTACGCCGTTCGTGATCCGCGGCTCCCGCCCGGAACCAGCCCTCGGTCGTGTCGTTATCGTGCGTCCCGGTGTAGATCACTTTGCCCGCGGCGCGATGCGGCAAGTACATGTGCGCGCCTTCGTCACCGAACCCGAACTGCAACACCGCAATCCCAGGAATCTGCAGCCTCTCGCGCAGCGCGTTAACTGACGGTGTAATGTAACCCAGGTCTTCCGCGAAGAATGGCAGGCCCCCCAGCGCTTCCCGCAGCTTGTCAAACAGATCGTCCCGCGGACCATCCACCCAGCGCCCGTTAATGGCGGTCGGATCGTTCGCGGGAATCTCCCAGAACTGGTCGAAGCCGCGAAAGTGATCAAGCCGCACGTAGTCGCAATTCCGCGTCGTCCAGCGCAGCCGCTGGATCCACCACTGGTACCCTCGGGTCTTCATCACATCCCAGCGATACAGCGGATTTCCCCAGCGCTGCCCTGTCTTGCTGAAAAAATCAGGAGGCACGCCGGACACCACTTCAGGCTCCAGGTTCTCCTTCAGCCGGAAAAGTTCGCGATGCATCCACACGTCGGCGCTGTCGTAATTCACGAAGATGGCAACATCGCCCACGATGCGAATCGAACGCTCCGAGCAATACCGCCGCAACGCTTGCCACTGTTCGTAGAAAGCAAACTGCAAAGCGCTCCGGATCTTCAGGTCATTCGCCAACTTCTTCCGCGCCCGTTCCAAAGCGTCAGGTTCGCGCTGCGCCAATCCAGCGGGCCATTCGTTCCAGCTCGCCAGCTTGTTCTGAGCCCGCAGCGCGTCGAACAAAACGAAATCATCGAGCCACCATGAGTTTTCTGAACAGAAGCGTTCAAAGCGCTGACGCGCGGCCGCCGAAGCTGAAGCCAGAAAACTCCGCCCGGCTTCGAACAGCAGCGGCATCTTCTCGGCAAACACGTGATCGTACTCGACCGCACCTGAGTCGGAGCCGGAGGCAAATGAGGACGACGAGATTTTTGCTTGATCAATCCAACCATGGTCGGCTAAACGCTCCAGGCTGATCAGCAGCGGGTTCCCGGCGAACGCTGAGATAGAAGAATAAGGCGAATTGCCATAGCCTAGCGGACCAAGCGGCAGAACCTGCCACAGTCCCTGCCGGGCGGAGGCGAGAGAATCCGCGAAGGAGTAAGCCGCTGGCCCCAAATCACCAATGCCGCCGCGCGAAGGCAACGACGTGGGATGCAACAAAATTCCTGCAGCGCGCGGAAACGGCATGCAACTCGGGTCACTATCTGCGGTTTCTAATATAAATTCGTGATTCGGCTATTTGTCATCCCGAGCGAAGCGAGGGATCTTGGTTCTTGCCCGCGCCACCGGCGTCCCCGCTTACTCCCCCGACTCACTTTCCGTGCGGGTCAGCGCCTTCATTTCGTCCTGGTTGATCTTGATCTTGCCCGACTTCTCCATCTGCTCGCGCAGGTTGGTCACGTACAGTGCGAATAACTCTTGCTGCTTGCCTTGCAGCAGCATCTCCCGAATCTGGTCTCGCTTGGCGGCGAAATCCGCTTCCGTCGGCGCCTGCACTTCGTCCACAGAAAGTACCACCCCATTGGCGCCGCTCTGGATCGGCCCGCTGATTTCTCCCGGCTTCATGCTGAATGCCACCGAGGCTTGACCCGTCATCGACCCGATATCGGGAACCTGGCCATCGGGCAACACAAAGTCGCTCGTCTTCACCGTGGCGCCCAACTCTTTCGCTGCCTTCTTCAGGTCATGCTCCGTCTTCGCGCGGTCGGAAAGTTCCCGCGTCTTCTGCGCCAGCAGAACGCCCGCGCGCTCGGTCTTGAATTGCTCTTCCACTCGAGCCTGGATCTCCTCAAACGTGGGCGTAGACGGCGGCTTCACCGCCAGCACCTGGAATACCGCAAAGCCCTGCGACGTCGCGGCCATATCGGGCGGCGCTTTTTCCGCCCCACCGAACACCGCATCCATGAGCTGCGGCGCCGGACCTAATCCCGGCACCACATCGCTGTGGCTGAAAAAATCCGAGGTCACAACTGGGACGCCCTTGGCCGCCGCGGCCGCGTCCAACCCTTGCGTCTTCGCCTGCTGCAAAAGAGCTTCCGCCTGCTTCTGCGCCATCGCCTGCGTCTTCTGCTGCTTTACGATCGGCTCGATTTCGGCCTTCACCTCATCGAATGTCTTCATGTGCGCCTCCTGCCGATCGTCCACCCGAATAATGTGGAAGCCGTAGCTGCTCTTCACCAGGCCGCTGATCTGGCCCTTAGGCAGAGAAAACGCAACTTTCTCAAACTCCGGAACCGTGCGGCCCCTCCCGATCCAACCCAGAGACCCGCCTTCTTTGGCGCTGCCCGGATCTTCAGAATACTTTTTCGCCAGCTCTTCAAAGTTCGCCCCAGCCTTGAGCTGCTTCAGCAAGTCTTCGGCGCGCTTTTGCGCGTCGGCCACGCCCTTCTCATCCACTTTGCCGTCGGGTCCGGGAAGCGGCGTCTTGATCAGAATGTGGCTCACCTTCGCCTGTTCGGCCACGCGGTACTGATCGCGGTGCTGATTGTAGTAAGCCTGCAACTCATCGTTCGTGACCCGCCCCTCAGCCTGCACCTTCGCGGTGTCGAGCATCACATATTTAATCTTGCGCTTTTCGGGAATCGAGTTCGTGTAGGTCTTCAGGTGTGTGTTGTAAAAAGCCTTGAGTTCCTCGACCGTGGGATGAAGGCCTTTCTTGATGTCGTCCTCTTTCAACACCGCGTAGTCAAACTTCACCTTCGTATTCTGCTTTACGAAGGCCTCGCGAATGGCCGCATCGCTCACCGACGCACCGCTCGTGATCAGCGTCTGCAGCTTGCCAATCACAATCTCCTTGCCCACGCTGTCTTCGAACATTGCAGGTGTCAGGTTGTGCTGCTGCAGCATCCCCTCGTACTCCGCTTGTCCGATGAAGTTTCCCCCCGGAAAGAAAATTCCGGCATAGCGGCCGTGCTGCAGTTCATCCTTCACTTCCTGCGGCGTGGCCTTTAAGCCCATTTTCTGCGCTTCCGCAAGCAACGCCTGCTTGTCGATCAACTGGTCGGCGGCTCGCGGTGTGTCCTGTTGGATCAGAAAAGACATAATCATCGAAGCCTGCGCGCCATACTGCTGCGCCTGCTGTTGCGCCATTTCGCGCGCCGTCTCCCGCACCTGCTCGGGAGTAATCTCCTCGCCGTTCACTTTGGCGATCACGCCCTTGCCCGGCGCACCTGAAACGTCGCTGCCGATTCCGGGAACAAACGCAATCACCATGGCCCCGCAAATCAGCAAAAGCAGCCCGCTCAGCACAACTTTCTTAACCGGTCCTTCAGTTTGCAGAAATCGAATCATCTTCTTATCACTCCAGAATGGTGCGTAGAATCAGCAATTATAAACTACAGGACCCTGTCATCCTGAGCGGAGCAAAGGACTTTACCCACTCCCGCCGCTATAGGCCCAGCAGGCCGTTTCTGCCGCCACGACGCCCTTCTAATTTCTCGCCAGCTAAAAACTCTCCCTCGCTCCTGAAATCACCCATTGAAACGTATCAATAGACGTGTTATCCCTCTTAGTTCCCGGACCAAGGTTCCCGAACCAGGGGTCCACGAACACGATCGAGCACGCCCGTACCGCGACGGCACACAAGGGAGCAACATGAACTCCGCAAAAGCAAGAGCAAACGCAGCACGCCCCGCCTTCCCCACTCGGTTCGCAACGCAGTTGCTAATGATTTCATTCCTAAGTGCGCACTTTCTCCTCGGCGCGGACACCCCGGCGTCCAAACCCGCTCCCCCGGCCGCACGCGCCGAAAAGCTGGCCCTCCGCGAACATTGGAACTTGCAATCCTCCGCCAAAGTCGAAGCCAAGGGCGAGACCATCTCCACCGCCGCCTTCGTTCCCAAGGGATGGCACGACGCCACGGTGCCCACCACGGTCGTCGCCGCCCTGGTAAAAGACAAAACCCTCCCCGACCCATTCTTCGCCATGAACCTCCGCCAGTTCGCCGGCGTCACCTATCCCATCGGCGGAAATTTTTCCAACATCCCCATGCAGATGGATAGCCCCTACGCCGTCTCCTGGTGGTATCGCAAGCAGTTCGCCGCTCCCGCTGTCTACGCGGGAAAAACCGTGTGGCTGAATTTCAAGGGAATCAACTACCGCGCCAATGTCTGGCTCAACGGAAAACAAATCGCGAACACCGATAACATCGCTGGAGCCTGGCGCACGTACGAATTGAACGTAACCAATGCAGTAAAGCCCGGCCATGAAAACGTTCTGGCCGTACAAGTCTTCGCCCCCACCGAGAGCGACCTCGCCATCACCTTCGTCGACTGGAACCCCGCGCCTCCCGACAAGAACATGGGCCTGTGGCGCGAAGTCTACCTCACTACCAGCGGCCCGGTCGCGCTGCGCTATCCCACCGTCGTCTCGAAACTAAACCTGCCTGCCAACGATTCCGCGCAACTCACCGTCACCGCACAACTCAAGAACGGCACGGGCGAACCTGTGAAAGGCAAACTGAAAGGCCAAATCGAAAACGTGGCCTTCGAGCAGGAGGTCGAACTCGCCGCCAACGAAAGCAAAGATGTGACCTTCGCTCCCGAGCAATTCCCGCAACTCGACTTCTCCAATCCGCGCCTCTGGTGGCCGGCGCAGATGGGCAAGCCGGCTCTCTACTCGCTGAAAATGGAATTCGAAGTCGGCCGCAGTATCAGCGACCATTCAACAACGGAGTTCGGCATTCGCGAAGTTACTTCCGAAGTAAACGCTACCGGCGGCCGCGCCTTCCACATCAACGGCAAGAACATCCTGATCCGCGGCGGCGGTTGGACTCCGGACATGATGCTCCGCGAAAACTCGCAACGCCTCCACGATGAATTCCGCTACGTCCGCGATATGGGATTAAACACGGTCCGCCTCGAAGGCAAACTTGAAACCAAGGAATTTTTCGACCTCGCCGACCACGAAGGAATTCTCGTCATGGCCGGCTGGTGTTGCTGCGATTTCTGGGAGCGCTGGGCACGCTGGAAGCCGCAGGATTTTGAAATCGCCCAGCAGTCTCTCCGCGATCAGATCTACCGCCTGCGCAGCCATCCCAGCATGGTCATGTGGCTGAATGGCAGCGACAACCCGCCACCGCCCGATGTCGAGCAGATGTATCTCGACATCGAAAAGCAGCTCCTGTGGCCGAATCCTGTAGTTTCTTCCGCCACCGGCAAGTCCACCACGGTCACGGGAATCAGCGGCGCCAAGATGTCGGGACCGTATGAATACATAGCTCCAGGCTATTGGGAACAGGACACTCCCGCCGGTCAGCCCGGCCGCAAGCTCTGCAACCCTGGCGGCTGCGGCGGCGCCTACGGCTTCAACACCGAAACCAGCATGGGACCTGCCGTCCCGCCCGTCGAAAGCATCCTCGCCATGGTCGGCAAAGATCACCTCTGGCCCATCGACGATGTCTGGAACTACCACGCCGGAGGCGGAGAATTCAAAACCATCCAGGTATTCAGCACCGCGCTCGCCAATCGCTACGGTAAGTCAGACGACGTGGAAGACTTCGCCGCCAAGTCGCAAATGCAGACCTACGAAGGCGTGCGCGCCATGTACGAGGCCTATAGCCGCAACAAATACCAATCTACCGGCGTGATTCAGTGGATGCTTAACAATGCCTGGCCTTCCATGATCTGGCATTTGTACGATTACTACCTGCGCCCCGCCGGCGGCTATTTCGGCGCCAAGCGCGCCCTGGAAGCGCTTCATCCGATCTACGGCTACGACGATCATTCCATCTGGGTCGTCAGCAGCCAGTATGAAGATGTCAAAGGCCTGAAGCTCACTACCAAAATCTACAACCTCGACGCTACCGAGAAGTTTTCTCACGAAGACTCGCTCGATGCGCCCGCCGACAGCACCGCCAAAATATTCACGCTCCCCGAAGTCGATGGCCTGAGCCCGACGTACTTCGTGGCCCTGCGCTTGACTGACTCGGCCGGCAAACTGGTAGGCTCCAACTTTTATTGGCTCTCCACCAAACCCGAAACCATCGACTGGGTCAAATCCACTTGGTATATGACTCCCACCGATTCCTTCGCCGATTACACGGCTCTCGCGCTACTTCCCAAGGTAAAGCTTAAAGTTACTAGCAGCACAGCGCGCGAAGGCGAAGACTCCGTCACCCGCGTGACACTAGAAAATCCCAGCAAGAGTCTCGCCTTCTTCGTCCGCCTCAAGGTAGACAAAGGAGCGAAGGGCGAAGAGATCCTGCCAGTAGTTTGGGAAGACAACTACGTCTCTCTGCTCCCCGGCGAAAAGCGCGAGCTGACCGCCACCTATCGCACCAGTGAGCTGGGCGCAGAAAAAGCAACAGTAAAAGTGACCGGCTGGAACGTAGAGTAAAAGTTGTGGCGCGGGCGCCCTCGCCCGCGGGGCAGGCGGTATAAATGTTCATGTGGGGACGGCCGCCTCGGCTGTCCCGCCGAGCAAAGCGAGGCGGCTCACATCTACCCGGGCATAAATTTTCCCACTGACTGTCGCCTATTCATCCGGCGGCAATTCGAAGTCGACCAGATTGCCTCGGAAGCCCTTGGTCTTCCACGCGCCCACGGCGATTCCCACCGCCATCCAGATCGCCCCAAAAACCAGTGCTTTAGAACTCAAGCTAATCCATAGAAAGAAACAGATTACAAAACCCAGAACCGGCGGGAGCAGATTGCCCAACTTCTTTTCCGGTTCATGCAAGTAGTAGCGGACGAACGCCGCCGCGTTAACCCCCATAAAGGCGATCAGCGCGCCGAAATTTAGCAGGTTCGCTCCAAGATCGTAGCCGGTGGTTGCCCCGGCCAGCACCGGAAGCAGAAAAGCTCCAGCCAGCGCGAGCGCGCCTACGAACAAAACGTTGTTGCGCGGCACGTGCCGCTTGGCATCGACCGCGCCAAAGAACGACTTCGGCAAGGCATTGCTGCGTCCCATGCCATAGAGCAGCCGCGCCGCGCCCAGCTGCGCGCCCATGCCCGAGCCAAAGTTCGCCACCACCAGCGTGAACCCCACAATGGCGAACAGCGGCGCCCATGCGCGTCCCGCCACGAAAGTAAAAGCCGTGTCCATATTCGGATACGGTTCGGAGGCCGGCCAGATCAGCTGAGCCGCATACACCTGAAAGGCCGAGAGAATTCCGATCACCACGCAAACCAGCACAGTCGCCAGCAGAATGTTTCGCCGCGGATTCTCGGCTTCTTCCGAGAGCGTCGAGATGCCATCAAAACCAATATAGGTAAGCACGGCGACGGAAGTGCCGCCCAGCACCGCTTTCGTATTCCAGCTCGCAGGATCGTAAAAGGGCCGCGTAAAGAACGCTCCACCATCGTGAGGATGGCCAAAAATGTAGCGCGCCGCGGCCACAAAGAACATAGCAATCACCACTCCCATTCCCGCAGCCAGCGCGGTATTCACTCGAGCCGAAGTTTTCACGCCCTGCACATTCAAGGCAGTAAACATCAGCGCGAAAATAACCGCCCAAACCGCATACGACACGCCAGGTGCAAACACATGCGCCTGCTGGCTGATCCAGATAATGCAGATCATGGGATTGAGCAGGTAATCCATCACCATGCTCCAGCCGGTCACATATCCAAGGGCCGGGTTGATCTCCTGCCCGACATAAGTAAACGCCGAACCCGCGCTGGGATAAGCCCGCGCCATCCGCCCATAACTGATCGCGGTGAAAAGCATCGCGACCATGGCGATCAGAATCGTAGTCACCACGTGTCCATGCCCGCGATTGCTGAGCACGCCAAACACCGACATGGGAGCAACCGGTTGAATCACGATCACGCCATAAAGTATTAAGTCCCAAAGCGTGAGCGTGCGGCGTAAGCGCGGACCGGACGGTGCAACAGAGATGGCAGGTTCCATGGGTCCGCCTATTGGATTATGGGGGGCTAGAAATGTCAATATTAAAACGATTCCGTACTCAGCGGAGTCGCTTCACTTCCCGTAGTCAAACCAGTATCCACGCTGCTCGTTTCCGGACACGTGCCGCGTGTTGTATTCGAGGAGATAGTTCACGTGCGCATCGTCGAGCGGGAACGACTTGCCCGGCGCGTAGGGATAGTCGCCCATCTTCAGAAAGGGCAGCGGCGCCACGAAGTTGCCTTCGGCGGCATAGAAGTCCATGTCTTTTTCGTAGCCAAAGGCCGCGAAGAAGTAATCGCGCACCCAGCCCTGAGGCAGGGCCGGCAGATTTGCAGGATCGAAATCGAGACGCACTTCATCGCCCGAACCGAATACGACCTGTTCATCGTCCAGCGCAGTCAGCAGCGGCAGCACGTCACCGTAGCGCGTGTAGGTTCCGGCGGGACGCGTGTAGGGCCCCGTTGCGCTGGTCTTTTCGTAAACGTATTGCACGTTCCCCGGAGGCGTGCCCTCGATCTTCAGTGGGAATCCGTGAAAGCCCAGATCGGCGCGAACGAGCGGGACTGGCGTGGTCTTCACTCCGGCGGCGTCATCCCGAAGCCCCGCGCTTTCACCAGCGGGGCGAGGGATCTCCCACGGAGCGCCCTCTGCAGTGCGATCGACCAGAATGCTATCCCAATAAATCTGCAGATTGGTGGTGATGCGAATCTTCTGCGTCCCCGGCGGCAGCTTGCCGGTGAGGTCGGCGGTCATGGTGCGTGGGCCGCCTGCTGGGAAGCCCATGTCGTTGATCACACGCACCCACTTTCCGTGAGTACTAAGCGCTTCAACATACGGAGGGATTGCTTGTACGCCGGCCTGCGACGCGGCGTACATGCTGTTCGCCGAAAAATATTCGACTTCGCCGTGCAGCAGCAGCCACAGCGGGCTACCGCGGTAAGGCTCGCCCAGATCGAGCGTGAGGCCGTGCAGCTTGGCAAAGCCCTGAAACTGCGTCAAGGCAAAATCTCCAATGTAGCGATGCGCGAGAAGAGCTGGCAACATATTGTGGCCATGCTCATCCCACGCGCCCGCCGGCGGACGCGCGTCTTCTCTCTTGCTGACCACGACCTTGAACTCCGGGTACGGCGGGTTCGACGCGAAATATTCGTTGGGATACACATCAACATCGGCAGGATGATCGACCGCCAGCAAGCGCACCTGATCGAGATAAACGGCCTCCTCGAGCGGTTCCATGAAGCGGAAACTGAGCGTTGGGTGCCCCATTTCTCGCGCATTTTGCGAGAAGTGGGGATTTTCTTTCTCGCGAATCGCGTTGCGATCGATCTTGATGTACTCGACCGGCCGCGGAATGTCGCGCTGGCCGGGCCCAATCCAGTGGCCGACCACGCCCGCGCCGAGCATGTCGGCGACAAGTTCGTAGCGTTCGCCATTCCAAACAAACAGCGTGGGGCACGAGCTGCCGCGTCGGTCAATCTCAGTGATGTTTTGCTGGCGGTCGCCGGCGACGTTGATTTCATCCTGCAACACACCGGTAGGCCACAGCAGGCGCACAATGTCGGCTTCTTTCGCATCGCCCAGCCCGACCACGATGTCGGTCGAGTTCTGCCCGAGATATCCGTTCGAGCCGGCGATCTCAAACTTCTGCCGGTTGCCGCCCGCGAAAACTTCAACTTTCGTGCCGATCGCGCTCTTGTTGTCGGCGAGTCCCTTAAGCGAAAGGCGGAGCCAGTGATTCTGATTCCCGCCTTCATTGCGCAGCAGCACCGCGGGACCGTGATTCTGCGTAATCAGCAGATCGGTCGCGCCATCGCCGTCGTAGTCGCCGGTGATAATAGCGCGCGGCTCTTTGAGTTGAATCCTGTCGAGCCCCACGTCGGGAGTGACATCTTTGAAACCGTCGACCCCGAGATTACGAAACAGCCGCACTTCGCCCTTACCCTCTTTGGTTTCGCCGACCGCGACCAGGTCAACCCAGCCGTCGTTGTCGTAGTCGATAGCAGCCACACCATAAGCACGAACCCAGTTCGTCTCGGAAAGAGGAACACGTTGAAAACTCTTTCCGTGATCGTTGCGCCAGAGAGTAAGCCCGGGAGGCCCCATCTGTGTAAAGGCATAGTCCATCCAGCCGTCGTGATCGAAGTCAAGAACGGCAACACCGACAACAGGCTGCTCTGACCGAATCAGCGCATGCGGGACGAATTTTCCTTCTCGTGGATTCGGGTAGATTACCGGCGAGACAGGAGAACCAACGCCCGGCGCACTGCCCGCCACGACGATGTCGACAGCTCGGTCGTTGTTATAGTCCGTGCCAACGGCGCCATAACCCGACCCAAAACCGAGACCAGTCTGGTCTGTGACCTCTGTAAATTTGCCGTCGCCATTGTTACGCCACATCTCGTTCAAATCGAAACGAACCGGAGATCCCGCGGAGTCTAAAGGGGAGTCCAAGGACGTCACGACGTAGAGATCAAGGTCGCCGTCGTGGTCATAGTCAATGAAGGTCAAACCAGTTGCCACTCCTCCTGCGGACACGATTCTCGTCGCCCTTGTCACATCCACGGCCGCAAGTCCCGCGGCATCGGTCACATCCGTGAACGTGCCATTGTGTTCATTATGAAAAAGTCTCACATGGCCGTTGACGGTGAGAGCGAGGTCAGTGTAGCCGTCGTTGTCGTAGTCGCCAGCCGTACAGCCTGTTGCGCGAATGCCGGGATCCAGCCCAGCCTGCTTCGTCACGTCCTCAAATCGGCCGTTTCCAAGATTCCGGTAAAGCGAGATTCCGCCATGAGTTCCGTTATCGGCGAGGAAAAGATCGATCTTGCCGTCGTTATCGTAATCGAGGAAGCAAGCACCACTGCCAGATTCAAAGAACGGCTTGGTCACATAATTGGCTGGGATGGGCTTCGAAACAATTCCCGCCTCCGCCGTCACATCCACAAACCGCACCTTGATCTGCGCCGGCGCTTTCAACACTGCCGACGGCGACTCGACTACCCGCGAGTACTGGCCCTGCTCGCCATAGGCCAGGCTCACGGGCGCGCCGAGTTTGTTTTGCGTGATGTACTGGAACTTCTTCAGGTGCTCGCGGGCGTGGTCGATCTCTGCCGATTGCTGATACGCTCGCGATAGTCCGAACTCCGCCGAGGCGTGCAGCGGGTTTAACCGCAGGGCGTGCTCGAAGGCGTCGATCGCCTGCGGAAACTGTTTGGCTTGCACGTACGACGAGCCCAGGAAATACCATGTGTCGGCGTCGTTCGCGTCGATCTCGACCACGTGCTTGAAGGCATCGATGGCGGCTTGAGCGTCTCCAGTATTTTTCGCCAGCAGACCGAGGTTGTACCATGCGTTCGGATTTTTCGGATCCTGCCTAAGCGAATCCTCCAAAACAGTCTTGGCCTCATCGATTTTTTGGAGATTCAAAAGGGCGATGCCTTCATTCAGCCGCGCGATGCTCAGTTTGGGATCGAGTGTGGCAGCCTGCTGGAAGAACTTCAGTCCCTTTTCGAAAAGCTGCTGGTTCATGTAGGCAGCGCCGAGATTGTTCAGGCGCGCAGCCTCCGCCGGATTTTCTTTCGGTCGAGTTTGCGGAGCGGTCGCGAACAGGCCGACAGCTGCCAGGAACGTGCCGGCTAGAGCCGCTGCAATTCGAGGAGTCATCTGATCAAAGATTTAACCACAGAGATCACAGGGAACACAGAGCAAACAGAAATTGCGTCGCGTTGGCGCCGCACACGACAGCAGATTCCTAGTCGCATTCGCTCCTCGGAATGACAAGTCATCTTGATGAGATGGTCTTCGCATACGGCCGGTTTGCGACTATGCCTTTGCCTTCTTCGACGGTGACAGTCTGTCCGGCGATCACGTTGGCTAGCTTATCGACCTGGCCGCTGGGCCATTGAATCTCAACGCTGTCGGCTTTGCTTTGCGGGCCCAGGCCAAAGGTGAGCACCAGTTCGCTCTGCGAAAGATAACTTGATCCGGAGCGCAGCATCTTCCGTTGTTTCCCGCCTTCTGCTGTTACATCCACGACCGCACCGATCCCGTCACGGTTCGATTTCGTCCCCACCAGTTTCAGGCGCAGGCTATGATTTGTTCCGCCTTCATTGTGAAAGAGGAATGCTGGGCCGGCATTGGTGGTGATCAGAACGTCCAGAAAGCCGTCATTCTCGATATCGGCGTAAGCCGCACCCCGCGCCACTCTCGGAGCAGCAAAGGCCGGGCCCATCTGCGCGGTTACTTCCTGAAACTTGCCTCCGCCAAGGTTGCGAAAAAGATGCGCAGGCTCGGCATATCTGACGCGTTTTTGCACACGCTCGATCGCGTCTTCGATGTGGCCATCGGCTACGAAAATGTCGGGCCAGCCGTCGTTGTCGTAATCGAAAAAAAAGCAGCCGAAGCCGAGTGTGACCAACGTAGCGCGTCCTACTTCAGATTGCGGAGCCTCGTCCACGAACAGACCGTTGCCTTCGTTGTGATAGAGCGAGAGCATCTGATTGGCGAAGTTGCTGATGATCACGCTGGGATGGCCGCTGCGGTCGTAGTCGGCGGCGTCGACGCCCATGCCGGCACGAGCCACTCCATCTTCGCTAAATGCTATACCTGACGTCACGCCGCGCTCTTCGAAGGTTCCATCTTTCTTGTTCAAGTAGAGTTTGTTGGGCTGGGTATCGTTGGCGATGAGAATGTCGGGCCAGCCATCGCCGTTGTAATCGAGGACGGTGATGCCCAGGCTTTTCGAAGTGGAATCGCCTAGGCCGGCTTTTTGCGTGGCATCTTCAAACTTGCCGCCGCCGAGGTTATGCCACAGCCGGACCGATGTTCCCTTGTATGACTCCGGAGTGCAATAAGATTTGTGTGCGCCGTCGAGCGTGCAGTAGAGGTCTGTTTGCTCGGTCCACTGCACGTAGTTTGCGACTACCAGGTCGAGCTTGCCGTCGCGATCGTAATCCACCCACGCTGCGCCGGTCGAGAACTCATTCGGTCCCCACAAGCCTGCGGCCTTGGTCACGTCAGTGAAAGTGCCGTTGCCATTATTGTGGAAGAGATGGCTCTGGCCTAACGCGGTAATGAAGATGTCGTCAAAGCCGTCGTTGTCGTAATCGCCCACCGCAACTCCCATGCCGAACATGGGCACGGCCAATCCGGCTTTGCGGGTTACATCGGTAAAAGTTCCGTCGCCGTTGTTGTGGTATAGCTTTGGGGTTGTCGGTCCGGCGTGAGGATGCCCCGAAAAATCGTCACCATTGATGAGGAGAATGTCAGGATAGCCGTCGTTGTCATAGTCAATGAAAGCGCAGCCTGGGCCCATAGTTTCCGGGAGCCACTTCTTTCCGAATGCACCGTTGTTGTGGGTAAAGCGGATTCCGGCTTGCGTCGTGATGTCGCGGAAGCGGATCTGTGCGCCGGCGGCTTGCGCCAAAACCATTAACCACAGAGATACAGAGACGCAGAGAAATCTTGAATAACAAAATCTCAGACGTCCTCTGTGACTCTGTGACTCTGTGGTGACTTGATTGTTTTCTGTCTTCATTGGACTGGGCCTCGGCCGGAGACGATCGAGGCTACCGTTTTTGCGGGCCTCGGATTCAGCGCCGTGAGCGGCACGGAGACGTGTTCGTGCACGGCCTGCCTCTCGTTGTTATCTTCAGGATGCAATTGGCGATACGGTCCGGTGATCGCTTGAGAAGATTCATCGGCTTTGAAGCGCAGGTAGCGAGCCTCGTGCTCTTTCGCGAGCTTTTCGTCGCCCAGGCCATTGTAGGAAAGCATCAGGTTGTAGTGCGCCTGCAGGTCTTCAGGGTCGACTGCTAAAACGGATTGCAAGGTCTTCACCGCATCTGCGTACCTGCGTTGCAAAAAGAAGATGCGTCCAAGATCATTGAGGGCCACGCGGTCGCGCGGATACTGAGCGAGGACGATGCCGAGGCGCGTGGCAGCGCCAGCATAGTTGCCGTCGGCCCGCAGCACACGGGCGTAGAAGTAGTTAGCCCGCGCGAGACTTGGAGACAACGCCAACGCCTTCTCGAGTACGACACGGGCGCGTTCCATATCGCCTTCCTGCACGGCGCAGCGTCCAATATTGACCCAGCCATCGGGGTTGTTCGGATCAGCTTCAGTCACCTTCCGGAATGCCGCAGCTGCGCCCTTGAGGTCGCCCTGCAGAAACAGGCCGATTCCGTAATCGTTCCAGCGCTGCCACTCGTTCTTGAGGGCGATGGTCTTCGCTTCAGGAAGCGGCGCATCGTGTGCGACTACGGGCAGCGTCACTTCATCTTCCGCGACCGTGACGATGGGGAGATCGGGAATTCTTTCCTCCTTGGCCGAGACTCCTTGAATCGACTTCGTGAAGACAAAGGGACGGTCGTCGTAATCGGTCGTTACGTCGCGGCCTGGCTTATCACCAGGCTCGCCAGCGAAAGCGAACTGCGTCTCCCACCATGAGAATTTGCGGTAGCAGAGGCGCGCGTGCAGCGTGATTTTGTTGCCGGTGCTTTCAGGAATCAACATGCGATAGTGCACCGTGTCAGCCGCGCCCGGCGGGATGAGCCGCACATACACTACCGCTCTCGTCGCCCAGGCGTTGCGTTTGTTGATGGGATTGCCGTGAGCATCGATTTGCAATGACCGGTAAAAGTGCGCGCCTTTTTCTACTGGACCTTTGCCGTTGTCTTCGACCATGCCGCTCCAAAAGATCGTCTGGCCTTTGTCATCCGTGCCCTTCAGTTCGAGCCAGGTGTCGTAGGCATCGACCGTACCGCCGGGGAAAAAATGTCCGACCTTTTTCGTGCGGACGACCACGTCCACGCGCACGGTGTCACCGCGGCGGAGTGCGGGCTGCACAAGGTTGAGGGGAGCGGTGACTGGAGCGACTTCTCCGCTGGCACTTGTTTCGGAACTCGGAGTAATTTTGGTTTCCGCTTCTTCGCCTACGGCAAAAGTTGTGGCCAGTTCCGATTGGTTCGCCGCTTTGGGCGCGGCCGAAAGCGGAGCTTGGCCGCGAGAAAGAGCAAAAATATCCACGCTGACAATGCCGTTCTTAAGAAACGCCTCAGTGAGTTTCAGTTGTGCGGCATCTTCACTCGCAGTAGGCAGCGCGGTGTTCGCGGCGGGGAAGCGGTGCGAGTGCACGAATCCGTCGATGTTGCCTGCGTCTTTCGAGCGCTCCATCGGCATGTGGCAATCGGCGCACTGCTGCGGCTTGGGCGGATAGTAAAACGAACGCGCGCCCTGCCCGGAAACGCCACTGGCCTGCCAGTTGTCATATTCGTTGAACCCGCGGACCCAGCGATAGTGATTCACGGGAACGTCGAGATGCACTTTGTGGCAGGTGGAGCAGAACTCCGCTGTCTGCGTGCGCATAAACGGCTTCAGGAAAACGCGGCGATGCGGTTCCGGATTCAGCCGGATCAGGAAATCGTGCAGCGCGCGGGCCACCGGATTCTTTGTGGCAGCGAGCTCGTGCAGTTTGGGATACTCCAGGTAAAAATCGCCTTGACCCATGGTGCTCTTCACGCGGGCGATGGAGTGGCACATCATGCAGCCGAGCCCGGCTTGCGATTCCGGGCGATGCACAATCTGCTTGACCGGCGTATCCATCAGTCCGCTGTACAGCAGGGCCGGGTCGTGGCATCCGCCGCACCATTTCGAAGGCTTGGTGCCGATCGTATCCTGCATGTACTCGATCGATTTCCGATACCACTGATTGTTGAGCGAAGAAAAATGGTGAGCCGAACTGAACCACTGATTGTAGATATCTTCGTGACAGCGCTTGCAGGAATCGGATTCCATAAAAAACTTGCTGGGAATTTTCTGATTGCCGTAAACCTGCGCGGAGCTGGGGAAGAACGGCCCTTCCGGCCCGTCGCCCTCGCCGTTCATGTTGTCCGGCGGCATCGTGGGATTTTGAATGCGGGCGCGAGTCTGCCAACCGTCGCGCAGGTAGTTCGCACTGTAGCCAATGGCGGCGATCACAACCAGGCAGATTGCGGTTCGGAGCGTTGCGGTCGCGGCACTTGAGTTCAACCATCCGCGTCTTCCCAGGTTCTCCGCGATCAGTAGGGCAACTCCGACGAGCGAAATCGCGATATGCAGATAGAGCCAATTCCACTCAGCCCGCGGCGTACCAGTTTTGATCAGGATGATTCCGAGCACAGCTCCCGCAGCGACCAGCAACCATCCGGAGCGCGCAAGAAAGTTTCCCGTCCGCAAAAGACGAATCAACATTGGAATGAGGAGAATCGCGGCGACCACTCCGGCCAGCGCGTGCAGAAGAACCACAACCGCATAGAAGATGGTGGGTTGCGGGAAGGCGTAGAGATACGCGGCGGAAATCACCAGGAACGGCAGAAGCCAGGACAAGATCCGACCCACGGGCCCCTTCGATGATGAATTTTGTGGCATCGGAAACAGTTCGGCGGCTCGGTGAATCCAGTCCCCAGAGTAGCTGAAATCGCGTGCGATCAAGTTACTCAGGCGGGCGCGCCTGGGGAATAATGCAAAAACACTATCGGAGATCGAGCGGCTTCAGGCAATCGGTGGAATTTTCCAGGCTCCACATTGACCTTCCAGCGCCGCCGCGACCGACAGGACCTGCTCTTCTTCCCAGGGACGTCCCACGATTTGCACGCCGATGGGCAGGCCTTCGGACGAGTGGCCGACTGGTACTACTGCAGCGGGATTGCCTAGTAGGTTGAAGAATTCGGTGTAGCTCCAGGCATCGAGATAGCGCACGGTTTTCCCTTCAACCTGCCAACTGCGCTCCCCGTGCCGGAATGCAGGGATTGCCGCCGCGGGGCACAATAGGATTTGGTACTGCCGCATCTGCTTGAGAAAACACGCGCGCAGTCGATCGCGCTCGATCCAAACTTGCAAGAGAGTCTCGCCAGTGAGTGCGGGTTCGGCAGCGGACCACTCCAGAAACTGTTTCAGGATGGGGCTGAGGTCCGATTCCCGGCTTTCAAACATTGACCGCAGCAGCATCCCGCCGGCGACTACGAAGAGTTGATGCCAGAGCCGGCGCGCTTCTTCGAGTCCTTCCGGCTGAAACGGTTCCACTCGAAATCCCGCGCTGCTCAGACCCTCCGCCGCAGTGCGTACCGCCGCGCGAGTTTCAGATGTGACTGGCGTGCGGCCATCATCTTCGAAATAACCGACTCTCAATCTTCTGGCTTCCGCTTCACTGGGCCAGCGCAGCGGCACCGGAGCTGCGGACGTGTCACCGCTGTCAGGGCCCTCCATTACCTCGAAGAGAACTTTCAAATCGGCGACGGTGCGCGCCATCGGACCGACAACGCCGATCAGCGCGAATGGACCCGCGGATTCAGGATAGTGGCCGGTCGCGGGAATTCTTCCCGGCGTCGGCTTCAGGCCGCAGATGCCACAGAAGTGAGCGGGGACGCGAATCGACCCACCGCCATCGCTGCCTACGCCGCCGGCGGACATGCCGGCGGCAATTGCGGCAGCTTCCCCTCCGCTTGAACCGCCGGGCGTGCGTTCGAGATCCCACGGATTGTTCGAACGACCATGGAGCAGGTTGTCGGTTTCCCACGCCATGAGAAGCTCTGGAGTGTTGGTCACGCCCAGCACGATCGCGCCCGCGGCTCGCAAACGGGCCACCAGCGGCGCATCTTGAGTGGGGACGAATCCGGTGCGCAGGGGCGTGCCCGATTCACAACGCAGCCCCGACACTGCGATGGAGCTTTTGATGCTGATGGGGACTCCGTGCAGCGGGCCAAGTTTTTTCTTGGGCATCACCTCGGCCTCAGCAGCCCGAGCCGCTCTCCGCGCACGTTCCGCGTCGACGTGCACGAATGCATTTAGTTTCGGATTCAGTTTTTCGATTTGTTTCAGATGAGCGTCCACGAGTTCGATCGGAGAGATCTTCTTCTTCCGAATTTGCTCTGCCATGGAAACGGCGGGGAGGAAGGTTAGGTCGCTCATGAGCGATCTCGCATGGCGTGATCGCTCATGGCTCGGTCGAGCATCCGCTTTTCGTCGGACGTGAGCGAACGGTGTTCACCCTTCGGCAGGTCGCCCAGTTGCAGCGGTCCGATGGCCACCCGGGCCAGCCGTAACACTTCGACTCCCAAGGTCTCAATCATTCGGCGGATCTGGCGATTCTTGCCTTCATCAAGCACAATCTCAACCCAGCAGTTTTTCTGTCCAGCACGCAAATGGCGCACCTCCTTCGCCCGCAGTATTTCTCCGTCTTTCGTTCTCACTCCCTGGACCAGCACGCGGATAAATTCTTCATCTGCGACAGTCCCCACTTGCACATGGTAAGTCTTGTTCAAGTGCGTTTCTGGGGCGGTGATGCGTGCGCCCCACTCGGAATCGTTGGTCAGTAGCAGCAAGCCCTCGCTGGCTTTGTCGAGGCGGCCAACCGGGGCAACCCAGGGCAGGTTTGTTGGCGGCAAACCTTTCTTTGCAGCAAGCTTCGCGTCCAATCCTGCGTACACGGTTTCCCGGCCTCTCTCGTCCGATGCTGTCGTTACCACGCCGCGAGGCTTGTTCAGCATCAGGTAGATTTTTTCTTGCGCCTTAACCTGTTTGCCATCGACGGCAATCTGATCGTGCTTGCCGGAGACCGGTGTTTCCGAATCGCGCCGGATCCTTCCGTTCAACGTCACGCGCCCGGCGCGAACCAGCGCCACGGCGCGTGACCGCGAGCAATATCCCAGCTTCGACAAGGCGCGTGCCAGGCCGGTCTTCCGGATAGATGCGTCCGCTTTCACCTATTCATGCTAACCGAGAATCCGACGAGCCCGCGAATGCACAATCGGGCAACACTTGGTAGGATGTTTGCGCTGACTGGGAGAAGGAGCTTATGGCCCACCAACATCCTCCGCGCTTTTTGAAGATTGTGGACGACGCCAAGACGCGCGTGCGCGAAACCAACGTCGAGCAAATGAAGAAGAGGCTGGATCGCGGCGAGAAGTTCATTTTGGTGGACGTGCGTGAAGAGAGCGAATTTGCCAAGGATCATCTTCCCGGCGCGATCCATCTGGGCAAGGGCATTATCGAGCGCGACATTGAGGCTCGCGTGCCCGATCTTGGAGCGGAGATTGTGCTGTACTGCGGCGGCGGATTCCGCTCGGCGCTGGCCGCTGACAATCTGCAGAAGATGGGCTATACCAACGTGATCTCGATGGACGGCGGAATCCGTGACTGGCGGGAGAAGGGGTATCCGCTGACCAAGGGGTGAACCAGTTCTCAGTTCTCAGTTCTCAGTTCTCAGTTCTCAGTTCTCAGGCTTGATCTAAATTGCGAGAGGCTCCATTTTTAGTAAGCAGTGTTCCACCCACATATGAATGGTCGCATCTTTTTCTGGTCGCTCACATCTGCGCTCGCCGGATTCCTTTTCGGTTTCGACACGGTGGTTATTTCCGGCGCCGAGAAAACAATTCAAGCGCTTTGGGGTCTGAGTCCCGGGCTGCATGGCATTGCCATGGCTTCGGCTCTTTACGGCACCGTCGTTGGCGCCCTGCTTGGAGGCTGGCCCGCCGACCGCTTCGGACGCAAGGCCACGTTGCTGTGGATCGGCATTCTATATTTAGTGGGCGCCGTGGGCTCAGGTCTGGCACCGAACGTCACCGTCTTCATTATCGCGCGGGTAATCGGTGGACTGGGAATCGGCATCTCGACGGTGGTGGCGCCAATGTACATCTCGGAGATCGCACCGCCCAAGCATCGCGGCCTGCTCGCAGGCATGTTCCAATTCAACATTGTTTTCGGCATTCTGATCGCCTACGTCTCGAATGCTCTATTGGCTGGCATTGGCGACAATGCTTGGCGCTGGATGCTCGGCGTGGCGGCGTTTCCATCGTTGATCTACGCTGCATTGTGTTTTGGCCTGCCCGAAAGTCCGCGTTGGCTGCTTAGCCGGAAGGGCGATCGCGAGTCTGCTCTCGCCGTGCTGCAACGCATTGCGCCCGAGGCTTCGAACACGCAAATTGCGGCCGAGGCGGATGAGATCACCGCCGCGGCTGCGTCGGAACAAAAATCGTCGTCCGGGCATTTCTGGACGAAGCGGCTACGCAAGCCAATCCTGCTGGCCATCCTGATTGCCTTTTTCAATCAGATGTCGGGCATCAATGCGATTTTGTACTTCGCTCCGCGCATCTTTGAATTGACCGGCCTCGGCGCGAAAGCTGCGCTGCTGCAATCGATTGGGATCGGCATCACGAATCTGGTTTTCACTTTTGTCGGACTCTGGCTGATTGACCGCCTTGGCCGGCGCACCCTTCTTTATATCGGCTCGGTCGGCTACATCACTTCGCTGGGCCTGGTGGCGTGGGCTTTCTTTACCAGTCACTACCTGATCGTGCCGGCTTGCATCTTCGCGTTCATCGCTGCGCATGCGGTGGGCCAGGGAGCAGTGATCTGGGTTTTCATTTCCGAAATATTTCCCAATCGCCATCGCGCGGAGGGACAGAGCGTCGGGTGCGGAACACATTGGATCTTTGCCGCGTTGCTCACTACTTTCTTTCCCAAGGTGGTCTCTGATTTTCCGATCGGCTACGTTTTCTCGTTCTTTGCCGGCATGATGGTGCTGCAACTTCTCTGGGTTATGACCATGGTGCCGGAGACGAAGGGCGTATCGTTGGAGCAGATCCAGAGAGAGATGGGGATCGAATAGAAGGCCCTCGTCTAGCAAAGTACGCGAGAAGAGTGGTCGTCCGTCGTTGTCGCGCTCGCTAAAACACCTCGTCTTCCCGCGGTGGATTCCTCTTCAAAAATAAAATTTGCGGCGATGGCATCGGCGAAGATCGCGGGGCAGAAAACCGGATATACCCCCCTCCCCCCGATCTATTGGAATCATTGGATTAGCGCCAAAACGGCAACTGACCTATTTGGCTCAATCAGTTGCAGGCAAAATCTTGATGTCAAAGAGCTTGCGGACGATCTATGGGAACGAGTTGGCTTTTGCCAACCGTCACTGCCTCGACCATGATCGCGCGAATGACGGGGTGTGGACAAGGTTGAATGTCACAAGAGGCTTGTGGAAACTCTTCAGCGAGCGGGGTCGTCGCGAAGAAGTCTGATTGCGAACCGACGCCCGTTGCGGCGTCGGGAGAATTCCCTGCAACAGCAACAATGACGCAAACGCTGTTGGGGGTCCCTCGACTTCGCTCGGGACAGGCTCTTCGACTGCGGTTGATCTTCGCGCTTTGGCGCGAAGATCAATCCTCGCTCAGGATGACAGACCTCAATTCCAGCGCAAAACAAAACGTCCCAGACTCGGTTAGAGTCTTGGGACGTCTGTTGATCAGCCCTCCCCCAAGTGCTGCTCAAGAACAGAGTAGCGTAGAGCTGCGAACTCGTATATGGCTCCGTCGTGCCATTACTAAAGAGAAAACGGCAGGCCTCGCCCGCAGCCGTAATCCCTTGTAAGCCAACATGTTACGCGATCACAGGGATGTTACTAACTCCCGCCGTGCCGAAGACGCGGCGGTAGCGTTCGATTTCCACAGGCGGGCCGAGCGCCTTGGCGTAATTATCGGAGAGCTTCACGGCTGGACGGCCTTCGACGCTGGAGACTTTGCTGATCAGGCTGATGGGGTCGAAGCCGTCGCTGCCGCTGGGATCGCAGTCGCGGAAATCATTGGTGAGCAGCGTGCCCCAGCCGGCGCTGAAGCGAATGCGGCGGCCGGGAGTCCACTTGCGCCGATCGTCGAAGTCGGATGCGCTGCGGATATCCTTGACCGTGGTTCCGTTTCGCAAAGTTCCGCCGAAATAGGCGTGCAGGCCCAGGATGTCGTCGACGTCGAGCGCGTCGGAGGCGATGATGAGTTTGTTGTGCGGATCGCGGCCGCGAGCCCTGAGCCAGGCGATATATTCATCGCCGGCAATGTAGGGATCTTTGCTGTCGATACGCTGGCCGGTCCAATCGGCGGCCCAGTCGGGCGCGCCCTCGAGGAATTGCGTGGTTCCGAACGTGTCGGGCAGCATGATGCGCAGCGCGCCGTCGTATGTTTTCTGCCACATCTCGAGGACCTGATACTGAGAGGCTTTCAGAGCTTCATCATCATCGGGCGGCGCCAGTGCGGCGAGCACCATGGGAATCTCGTGCGCGTTGGTTCCGATGGCTTCGAGATCGTGCTTGTGTGCGAGGAAAGCGTTCGAGGTTCCGGTGAAGCCGGTGCCGAGATTCGCTGCCATGGCTTCGACCACGTATTCCTGCCAGAGGAAGCTGTGACGGCGGCGGGTACCGAAGTCTGCGACGGTGAGATTAGGAACTCCGCGAAGGCGTTCAATTTTGCTCCAGAGCTTGGTCTTCGCGCGGGCGTAGAGGATGTCGAGACCGAACTCGCTGAGCTTTTTCAGATTCGCCCGAGTGCGCAGCTCGCTGATGATGGAGAGCGAATAGAGCTCCCACATGGTGGTATCGGTCCAGAGGCCGTCGAACGATAGATGGAAGCGGCGGTCTTTTACGGAGAGTTCGTAGTCTGAGAGGCGGAAGTCGCGTTCCAGCCATTCCAGGAAGGCAGGTTCGAAAATTCCGCGGCGGCCGTAGAACGTGTTGCCGGCGAGCCAGACCAGTTCAGACCTGCGAAAGCGAAGCTCCCGGGCGTGATCGAGTTGCTCGATGAGTTCTTCGTGGGCGAAGGTGTCGACCGGGCCGCTGGCAGAGCGGTTGTACAGCGTGAACTGCACTCGAGTCTTCGGGTAATGCTTCCAGATGAATTGCAGCATGAGCAGCTTGTAGAAATCGGTGTCGAGCAGGGATCGCGTGACCGGGTCGAGTTCCCAGTTGTGGTTGTGCGCCCGCTCGGCGAAGTTCACGATCATGCATTGATATCCTCATATGTGGCAGCGACAAAAGCAAATCTGGAGGCCTGTAGCGTCTCAGTCTGCAGGCTGACGGAAAGGAAGTCGAGCTGCGCTCGACGGACAGCCGAGGGCGGCTGTCCCCACATGAGCGGGATGCAGGTTACGCGGAGTTCAGACCGAATCCGGGTGTGCTTTCAGATCTATTCGCGCGGATCGAGGTAACGCCGAGGAGGCGGAAGATTCATGGTTCCGCTGACCGCGATCGAAAACGTCTTCTCTGCGGATTTGCCGTCGAGGCCTTCGGCTGTGAACTGCACCGTGTATTTCCCCGCGGCGGTATACGCGTGAGTGAGGGTCGAGCCATCGGCGGTCACTCCGTCGCCGAAATCCCAATGACAGGCGAGAGCGGGGACTCCGTCTTTCGATGTTGCACTGGAGAACTCGACCTCTTCGCCAATTTTCGTTTGAGACGGCACCTTGAATGCAATCGAAGGCGCGCCTGCTGGGATCGACGCATCAATGATCTTGATCAGCTTGACCGAGTGCTTAGGCTGATTATCGAGGCGAAGTGTTTCGTGGTCCATCACCAACGGCCGATCAGGCGCGAATGAATCAACTAATTCGTAGGAATGGCCCGCCGGGATTTTCAAGTCGGACAGAGAGAAAGTGCGAGAGCTTGGCTGCTCTGTCCAGTTGAAGACGGCCAGGATCGATTGACGCTGATCTTGGCGCAATAGAAAGACGCTTGGCTGCTCGTCCTTGTCGTCATACGTCATCAGATCGAGAGGCACGGCGGCCTGACTCAGCTTTGCCATCGCGAGCAAATCGGGATTCTTGACCAAGGCTACTCGTTCCGGATCGCTTCCCAGGGTTGGGAGGTCGTCGCCAATTTCGAACATTCCTCCGGAGACTGCGGCCAATGCAATCGAGACCTCGGCTTCATTCAGAGTGACTGGAGCTTCGATGGTTCGTTCTTCGAGAAGCTGCCGGGAGACGGTGAACGCGTCCGGGTCAGTGACGAAGAAATTGCGATGCATGTAATAACGCGCCGCGATGCCCGGCGCTGCCTCCTTGCTGCGCTCAAAGGCGTGACCTGTGTCCTGGGATATGCGGCCTTCATCCACCAGACCGACCGGGTTCAACATCGGGCTGCCATCTTTGTCGAGGACCACATCGTCGCCGACGGTTTTGCGGATGATCTCGAGACCGATGCGCTGGGCTTCCAGTGCGGTTGTGTTTGGGCGATGGTAATAACCCTCGATTGCGGTGTTGTCCATGAAGTCGAGCTTGATGTAGCGTGCACCCCACTCGCGGACCAGCGTTCGATAAGTCTGGCGGAGATATTCCTGGGCGTCGGGATTTGTGACGTCCAGGACAAACAAGCGTTCGCCCTTCACCTCTTCGGCGTCTGCAATTGAAATTGGGTCGCCGTGGGCGTCGTGCACCAGCCAATCTTTATGATGTTCGTAAATCCAGGCGCGCTCGCCCACTTCAAAGGGAGCGGTCCAAACTCCTATATTTAATCCCAGGCGGGAAATGCGGCGAGTCAGATCCCACATGCCACGGGGAAATTGCGAGGCGTTGGGCGTGGCATATTCCCCGCGAGAGTATCCGTAGCCCAGGTCGAAATGGAAATAGTCATAGCCCAGCGGTTTCAAGTGTTCGGCTAGCCATTGCGCGTTCGTTAGCGCGGTGCCTTGAGTGATCTTGGTGTAGAAGGCTGTCCAGCTCCACCATCCGAGCAGGTTATCGGAGCTGACGCGGGCGTGATGGAGGTTTCGAATCGCGGCGCCATAGTTCTCGAGTTGCGAATAATAGTTACTTCCGGCGGCAAACATTACACGCTCTGAAGTTATCGATTCGCCTGCGGAGAGAGGGACGTTTAGTTCAATCAGATTTTCCGCAGGTCCTTCGCGGAGACCGGATTCAGGATCGGTGGCTTGGATCTCGGTGGTCCCGGTGGAATCGACCGTGTAGGACGCGACGGCGGGAGCATGTGACGAAGAAGATTGCGTTTGCAAGTGAATGATGGTGAGGAAGCGATTGGAGGTTAGGGCGCCTAGAAAAAGACTCTGCTTGCTCTCCCGGTTGTAGATGAGCTGGCTGCCTATGGCGCGGTGCATGCCCTGAGGGGCTTTGCCTAAATCGTAAATCTGCAGCGGCGGCCAGTCTTCGCTGAAGCTATCGGAGAGAATGCGGTCGGCGCTCTGCGGGCCGCTGAGATCGATGATTTTGTTTCCGACGGCCTCGACGCTTCGGATACTTTGGATTGTTACTGGCTTGCCCGTGTGATTTTGTACTTCAACTGCGATGGCTCCGAGGGTTTTTCCTTCGTACATTTCTAGCGTGTATGCAAGATCGGGGACGTTGGGAAGTCCGGACGAAGTGACGATAATTTTCTTGCCGTGTCCGAGAGCGTCCTCAAAATTCGATCGAGATATTTCATGTTGCGGATAATCCGTCGATTTAACCCATTTGTGATCGATCTCCGCCGCTACTCGGGCCTGCAGGATGGTGCGTCCGCCGTTTCCTGGCCGGATCTCGTACGTGCCGTCGCCCGGCTGAACTGCCACAGAAAGGCCCTCGATGGAAAGTGCCAGCGGAGAGGCCTTAGACGGGTCGGAAGAGCCGAGACAGCCTGCGACCGGGATTAGTACGCAGGCCATCGAGAGAAAACCACAAAGAGTGTGACGGATCATAAAGTCCTTTCGTTGTTGAACGGCCAGGTAGCTTTCCACTTCGCCCAGATGAAGAAAACCAGAACGCCGGTGAATAGCGTCAATAAACCGATTTTGATGTAGAGCCAGCCCGAGGTGAGAAAAACGTATCCCCACCCAAAGAAAGCGATGACCATAGGAATGGGATAGAACCACATTTTGTACGGACGCGCGCTGTCGGGAAACTTTCGCCGCAACAGTGGGATAGCGAACAGCTGTCCGAGAAACTGCACGAGGATTCTGGTGGTGATCAGGGCGCTGACTAGCTGATCAAGCTTCAGGAAGGCGCAGCCAATCGACACACCGCCGAGAACCAGCAGCGAAACCTGAGGATAGTTTTTCGTGGGATGCAGATACGCGAATGGGCGAAAAAAATAACCGTCGATGGCCGCCGCATAAGGAATTCGCGAATAACCTAGAAGAAGCGCAAATACGGCGCCGAAGGCCGACCAGAGGACGAAGACGGTTACCACGATGGCAGCGCCTCTGCCGTAGAGATGCTCCATGAAATCGGAAACGATGAAGTTCGAATGAATTCCTTCGCGCCAGGGCACCACTCCGATCAAGGCGAGATGCAGGGCCAGATATCCTACGCAGCAGACTGCGAGCGAATACAGAATCGATCGCGGCACCACGTAGGATGGATTTTGCACTTCATCGCCGATGTAGCACACGTCGTAATATCCCAGATAGTTGTAGACGGCAATCAGCGTGGCGCCGCCGAGGCCGAGTACGAAGCCACGGTTGAAGGCCATCGCTCCGGAAGGAAAATCGAACGCTCGGTGAGCGTTGAAATGAAAAAAGCCGGTGACGATAACCGTTACCATGGCAAGAACCGTGCCGATCCAAACTGTAATCGTGGCCTTCCTCAGGAACGTCATCTGCCGGCACAGGAGGAACAACGCAGCAAGGCCTGCGGCCACGGCCACATATTGCTGGCCTCGAACGGTCAAGCCCGGCCAGAGATAGGAAGAGTAGTTTCCGAATCCAATCATTCCGGATGCGATTTCCAAAGGTCCGCTCAAAACGAATTGCCAGATGAAAAGAAAAGCCATGAGGCGGCCCCAACTTTGGTGGCCGTAGGCTTCACGCAGAAAATGGTAGCTGCCGCCGGAGCCGGGCAGGGCCGCGCCCAGTTCGCTCCATATCAGGCCGTCGGAAATTACGATGAACGCGCCAGTTACCCAGCCCAGCATGGCTTGCGGGCCGCCCATGGAGGCCATCAAGAGTGGGATGGTGATGAAGGGCCCGATCCCAACCATGTTCGAAATGTTCAGAGCTGTGGCATGAAGCAAACCGAAGGCGCGCGTGAGGTGAGGTTGCGGCTCAGTCTTCATGGGCGAGGACATATTAGAACAAGTAGGTGACAAGCGTTGAGTTGCGGGATAAATTGAGTCTGCCTGCGATAAGCGTCGACGCAGAATTTCGGGTGATTGCTGAATGATGACATCAGATTCGAACGGACGGTCGGCCGTGCGCGACAGAGATGTGATGAATGGCCGCGCTGGATTCCGCCTGCGGGCTGATTGGGGGCATGTCTCTGTTCTCGAAGGCGGAGGGCATATCTGCGAATTGAATCTGAATGCGTGCTCGGGAGTGAACCCGCTGTGGCGGCCGCCCTGGACGACGATCGATCCCTTCAAGTACACGGCGGCGAAACATGCGCGCAAGTATGGGCCTGCGCCGGATGGCCGGCTGCTCGCCGGTATCGCGGGACATAGTCTTAGCTTTGATCACTTCGGTCCGCCTTCGGCAGAAGAAACGGCAGCCGGCCTTACGACTCACGGAGAAGCGCCTGCGTTGCGGTGGAAGATGGAGAAGCTAGGGCAGTCGCCGAGACCACAATTGCAATACGGGGTGACGCTTCCCGAGGCTCGAATCCGGTTCAGCAGGAAGCTGACACTTGACCGCGTGAGTCCGGTGATTTATTGCGAAGAAGAGGCGGTCAACCTGAGCGCTTACGACCGGCCGATTTCGTGGAACGAGCATGTCACCTTCGGTCCGCCGTTTCTGGAAGCAGGCGTCACCTGGTTCGACATGCCGGCGACGCGAGCAAAGGTCGCTCCAGCGAGCTACAGCCCGCGATGTTTTCTTCAGCCGGACGCGGAGTTTAATTGGCCGAACGCACCGACAACAAATCATGGGCGGATGAACTTACGCACTACGCCGGCGCTGCGGTTCGGACACTACACGACACAATTGCTGAATCCGAAACGGGAGATTGGTTTTATTGCAGCCTGTAACCCGCGGCTGAAGCTCCTCGTCGTCTATGCATTTCCACGGGCGGACTTCCCCTGGGTGGGCAATTGGGAAGAACGATACAATCGCACCCAAGCACCATGGCTGGGAAAGACTTTCTGCCGGGGCCTCGAGTTCAGCACGACTCCTTTCGCCATCCCCCGGCGCGACACCATCGCGCAAGGTCCTTTGTTCGGAGAACCGACCTATCGCTGGCTTCCGGCTAAGTCCCAGGCGCGGGTCCGTTTTCTGATTTTGTTGTTTGAAGTGCCGGAGACATTTCGCGGTGTGGGCGGCGTTTCCATTGCCAAGAGAAAGATCGATGTAGTCGAATCCGGAGGGCGCGGCCGGAAGCTCTCAGTCGCCGCCGAGAGATTTCTGTGAATGGTGCCGATCGTCGTGATGTGCGTCCCGGCAGTCTGGATGAAATGCCTTTCGTGCTGACGCAGGAATCGAAAACCCATCATGAGTCTGCTTGCCGTTGATATCGGTTCGAGTCGATGCAAAGCGGTGGTGTTTGCGGTGACTGGCGAGATACTTGCCCAGCACACCTGCGCATACGCACCGGAGTTTCCTTCGCCTTCGCAGGCGGAGATGGATGCTGAGTGTTTTTGGCAGGCGCTGTGCACGTGTTCGCAGGCGGTGTCCAGGAATCTTTCTGATCCGGTTCGAGCGCTTTGCTTGAGTTCACATGGCGAAAGTTTCGTGCCTGTGAATGGACGCAACGAGACGGTCGCTGGAGCCATTCTCAATCAGGATCATCGAGCGACAGAAGAGGCGGCGTGGATTGAAGCGACGTTGGGGAGGAAGCGCCTTTTCGAGATTACAGGACTGGTGGCTCATCCCATGTACCCGGTGCCGAAGATTCTTTGGTTGCGTAAACACCGGCCAGAACTTTTCGCTTCTTCGGTTCGCTTCCTTACGGTGATTGGTTATTTACTTTCGCGGCTCGGGCTGCCCGCGTATATCGATTATTCGTTGGCCTCGCGCTATCTGGTATTTGATATACGGCGGCGCGAGTGGTCTTCGGAAATTCTCGCGGCTGCAGAAATAAATCCTGAATGGCTGCCCGTCGCTGTGCCCGCTGGAACGATTGCCGGAAAATTAGATGCGGCTGCTGCGAGCGAACTCGGTCTCTCCTTTGGAACCATGGTGGTGATGGGAGGGCACGATCAGCCCTGCGGGGCACTGGGGGTGGGCGCGGTTGGTGCGGGACGCGTGGCCGACTCGATGGGCACTTACGAATGTCTGGCAGCCGCTTCCGATCAACCCAGCTTGACGGATGCGGCGCTGGCCGCTTCTCTTAATTCTTATTGTCACGTGGTTCCAGAGAAGTTCGTCACGCTGGCTTATTTTCCGTCGGGAATCATGATGAAGTGGTTCCATGATCTGTTGTACGGTGAAGGTCACGGTGAAGGTCACGGTGAAGGCTGCGGTGAAGGTTCAACGCAGGGGTGGGATTCATTTGACGCGGAGTCTCTCCACTATGCGGCGCTGGAACGGGCCGCGGCGGCGGCCCCGACGGGTCTTTGCGTTACTCCCAATCTGATCGGCACGTGCAATCCTGAGTTCAATCCGCATGCGCGCGGAATTATTTCCGGCTTGAGCGCGAACACTACCCGCAGCCAGATTTATAAAGGCATTCTCGAAGGGCTGGCTTGTGAACTGGCACAGATGACTGAGATCCTGACAAGCGCGGTGGGAGAGTTTCAGGACATCTATGTTACCGGCGGAGGCTCACGGTCGGTTCTTGGTCTGCAGTTGCGAGCGGCATTGTCGGGCCGGCGACTGCATGTAATGAAGTCTCCGGAGGCGGTGTGCCTGGGCGGGGCCATCCTTGCAGGAGTCGCGGGCGGAGAATACGGGAGCCTGCAGGAAGCGGTGGAAGTGCTGGTACGCGAGGTTGCAGTGGTTGCTCCAGACAGTGCGATTGCGGGAGCCTACGCGCAACAGGTAAAACAATACCGCCGCTTGCGTTCGGTGATCATGGCGATTACGAACTGAGAAGTCAGCAAGCGAATGGGAGGAACGGTGATACAGGCCACGGTCGGATTCATAGTTTTTGGAGTTCATAAAGATGGGCTGAAAGACCCAATGGGCACTCCGTTCGTCGATGACGCGTTGGTTCGGCGCGCCAAGAGTGCACTGGTTGCGGCGGGGCTGAAAGTTATTGAGCATGACGTGGTTGTCGCGAGCAAAGACGAAGCGCGGACTGCATTCAAGAAAATGAAATGCGATGACGCCATCGACGCGGTCGTTCTATTTTCCGGGACGTGGGTTTGGGCAGCGCATCTGGTTGGCGCCATTCGCGATTATTGCGCCAGCGGGAAGGGTTTGCTCGTATGGACGCACCCCGGCTCCCAAGGCTGGCGGCCGGTTGGCGGATTGGTGCTGCATGGAGGGTTGCTCGAAATCGGCGTGGCGCACAAATTTGTATATGGAGGTCTCGAGGAGCCGGACACCGTCAGCGAAATCGTCAGCTATGCGCGCGCTTCTCATATGAAGAACTTCCTGAACATGTCTACTATCGGCACATTTGGCGGGCGCGGGATGGGACAAACCTGCGGAGCTGCCGATCCTTCGCAGTGGATGAGAATGTTTGGCGTCGATATCGATTCCCGCGACACAACGGAGTTGAAGCAGGCTGCTGAAGGGATCTCCGCAAGCGAACTGGATGAACTTCAGCCCAGGTTGAAGCAGCTATTTGGCAAGGCGCCGGAGCGGAATGCCGTGAACGATCGTTCGATGCGACTCTACCTCGCACTGAGAAAGCTGGTGGCGAAAGAAAAGTTTGATTTCTACACGATTCAGTCTTTTCCCGGACTCGCAGGCGATTACTCTGCCAGTTGCTTTGCGCAGAGCATGATGCTGGAAGATGGAGTTGGCACTTCTACTCTGGGTGATTTCAATACTGCTTTAACTGTTTTGCTACTCACCAAGTTGAGCAAGGAGAGGGTGTATTACGGCGATTTGCAGCATATTGATAAGAAGACGAAAGAAATCAAGATCATCGGCGATGGGGCTTGTCCACCTTCGTTGGCCAGCAAGCTCGGTCCCGCTGGATTTTCGGAGCATGGCATCCCGACGGAAGGCGAAGCAGGGGGCCTATCTGTAAAGTTGATCTGCAAAGTAGGAGAAGGAGTATTAGCGCGACTGGGCAGAGTGAACGGTGCGTTCGAGATGGTCATCACGCGAGCCAGCATTTTCGAGCCCGCGCCGGATCAGGTAGAAAAACGGCTCAACGAATGCGGGATACCATTCTGGCCTCATGGTTTTGTGACCGCACATTGTGACATCGACATGTTGCTTCAACATTGGACGAATGAATATGCATGCCTCGGCTACGGCCAAGAGCTTTATCCGGCGTTAGTCGATTTTTGCGAGATCACGGGAATCAAGGCGATTCTTCCCTGAATCTCCAGATGCCCCGGTTGTCCGCGGCAAACGGCCGCAACGCTTCTCAAGTTCTAAGGAGGATTCGATGACCGAGAATTCGATGATCAGTCGCAGGATCAGGCAAATCGGAGTGAATGCGGTCAGACTCACGGCAACTCTGCTGCTTGTTGGTAGCAGTGTGGTTCAGGCGCAATCATCCGGTGCAGACCACGCTTTGAAAATCGTCGTGAATCCAGCGGACGGCAGATACACGATCGCGCGGCGCGAATCGAACTCACCTGCTTTGCGGGCAGGAGTGGGCGCTGAGGTAGACGGACGCTGGCTTCATGCGGCTGATTATCCGAAGCATGTTGTTGAGCACTCGCAAGCGCGCGGATATCTGGGAGAAGCGACGGACTGGCAAGTGACTTACACAGGATTAAGCGGGCAACCGGACCTGATTTATCACCTGCGCGCTTACGCCGCCGAGCCTTTCGGCGATATCCAGGTTACGGTTCGGAATACGACGGGAAAGGCTATTCACGTCGAGAGTATTCGTTCTCTGGACGCGACGGAGGGATCGATCATCGATCTGGGCGGGCCGGTACTCGAGAATCGAATTCTTTCGGACAGTTTCAGCGAGGATCGGCCCGGTATTGTGATCCGCGATTTTGCGGATGCCGAGCAGCAGATGCATCGTGCCGTCGGCAGCCAACTTATCTATAACCGCAAAAGCCACGAGAGTTTGTTTCTGGGCGCGCTTACTTCGGAGCGGTTTCTTACCATTCTGCGGCTTCACCTTGCCTCTTCCGGCGATGGGGCTCATCCCGTAGCGTACGAGGTCGATTCGACTGGGACCACCGAGCTGGAGAAGGAAAATTCTCTCGAGCATTCCTCGCCGGAGGATCGGGTGGAATTGAGCCTGCCGGTTGCGCCAGGCGCGGAGCTTTCCTCCGAGCGTGTGCTCTTCAGTCTGGATACCGACTATCACCGGCAGCTGGAAACTTACGGTTCGCTGATTCGACAGATTCATCATGCCCGAATTTCGGCGCCCCCGTTGATGGGGTGGTGGAGCTGGACCGCGTACTACTTCGGATTGACCGAGGGAGCGGCTCTGACCAATGCCCAGTGGGAAGCGGAACATCTGAAAGCGCTCGGGTATGACATCTTTCACATGGACGAGGGCTACCAATATGCGCGAGGAGAATACATCACTCCAAACGCGACTCATTTTCCGCACGGCGTCGGTTCACTCGAGTACGATGTGCGCGGGCTGGGGCTGGTTCCGGCGATCTGGACTGCTCCGTTTGAGGTATCGGTGCGGTCATGGGTATATGAGAAACATCCGGATTGGCTGGTGAAGAACGCAAAGGGGCAGCCGATTCACGCCGGCACCGTTACACATGGCAAAGATCAGCTGTTTATGCTCGACACCACAAACCCGGGAGCGCAGGATTATCTGCGCAAGACTTATTCCACTCTGGTGAGGGAGTGGGGCATCCGCTACATCAAGATGGATTTCATGGACGACAGCGCGATCGAGGGTTTCTTCTACAAGCCGGACACAACGGCGATGGAAGCCCAGAGGATCGGACTGGGGATCATCCGCGAGACGGTCGGGGACGATGTCTATTTGGACAAAGATGGAAGCGTCATGCTCAACCCCGTCGGCTACGTGGATTATGGCCGGACTTCGCTCGATACCGGGCACACCTACAGCGCTAGTAAGGAAGCGGCGCCGGGAATTGCGGCGCGCTACTACATGAATCGCAATTTCTATGTGGCCGATCCGGACGCCTTTACGGTGTCGACGCAAACCGTTCCCGATCAGTCGTGGCACGGGAGCAGTAAGCCCGCGACTTTGGATGAGGCCAAAGTCTCGATTGCGCTCGCTGCGGTTTCTGGCGGGATGTTCGAAATCGGAGATGAT
This sequence comes from Candidatus Sulfotelmatobacter sp., assembly GCA_049673585.1. Lineage (GTDB taxonomy): Bacteria > Acidobacteriota > Terriglobia > Terriglobales > Acidobacteriaceae > Sulfotelmatobacter. The sequence goes on from JBATXV010000031.1 coordinate 352,919, forward strand.
CTGCCAACGTTGTCTAACGCGCCTGAGCGCCTCGCGCTGATTCAGAATCCGGAACTGATTCAGATGATTCGTCTGGGGCGGGCATCGATACCGTTGGATCTGATGAATTTTGCAGCTGAGGACGGGCAGCCGAGCATCTTCTTTCTCAAAGAGGAGGACCGGCAAAGCATTCTCACCGTCTTTAACTGGACCGACAAGGAGCGCGATCGCTCGATCGATCTCACAACCGCCGGATTGCCTGCGACGGGCCAGTACATGGTTACTGATGTTCTGGACAACCAGGAAATGCTTGCTCCAGCCGCTGGTGTATTGGTTTTTCATCAACCGCCTCATTCGGTACGGGTATTGAAAATAGTTGATGCCCATATTCCGGCGGTTGCTCCCAGCGTGGCCGCGGACCATCCTTCTGAAGGGAATGCGGGAGCGACGCTGAGGTTTGCGGCCCATAGCAGTGGCGGGGCTGCGGTGCTCTCGTATCACTGGGATTTCGGCGACGGCGTGAGCCTCGATGGCGCTGAGGCGAATCATGCGTATACCGAGCCGGGTGAATACAACGTGCATCTCACGGCCACTGGCCTGACCGGACTTAACGGGGAAGATCACTTCCAGCTGCGGATCTCCGGCCATATGCCGACTGTCTTTGATCCTCAAAGCATCAAGCGCTACCAGCCGGGCAGGTGAGGCCGAGCCCAGGGCGCCGCGGATTTCGAAGGCTGGTTCCGGGATGAGGATGATTTGGCTCGCCCACAGACGCGGCTTTCGGGAGCGAGAAAATCGATCAGCGCGAGCAATCGGCCAAATGCAAACAAAATGATTGACAAACGAGCACGATATCGGTGATGGTTGCGTGTCAAGTCGAAAACGAAAGACCAGCAAAGAAAGAGAAATCAAACGCAAGCATGATTGGGGTCATCAGGAGGCGGACTATGAAAAGCGGTCGGAACCTATTGCCATTTGTGCTTGCCGTCCTCTTAGCTGCCACGGCATTGACGCCGAAGGCCGCGGGCCAGAAAGACAGCGGCGGAATCGCGGGAGTGGTCCGTGATTCCGCGGGAGCCGTGATTCCCGGCGCCAAGGTGACCGTGAAAGATGTTGATCGTGGCACTGAGGTCGTGGTCGCGACCAGCTCGCAAGGAGAGTACGTCGCGAGTCCGCTCAAGATTGGAAACTACAGCGTCACCGCAGAGAAAGAAGGGTTCAAGAAGACGGTTGTAGGGCCGATCGTGGTGAACATCCAAGAACACCCCGAGGTTGACATCACGCTGCAGGTGGGTAGCATCCACGAGGTCATGACGATCACCTCCGAGGGACCGCAGTTGCAAACGGAAACGTCCGAGCTCGGAGATGTGGTGAACGGCCAGACGGCCACGACTCTTCCTCTGAACGGCCGAAACTTTGCGCAGTTGGCGCAACTCAGTGCAGGAGTAGCTCCCGCCGAACCCGGTTCGCGAATCAACGGCAGTTACGGATTCAGTGCAGGAGGGGCGCGGTCGGCACAGAACAACTTTCTGCTGGACGGGGTTGATAACAACTCAAACCTGGCCGATTTGCTGAATGAGACTAATTTCGTCATCCAGCCTTCGGTTGATGCCATCGCCGAGTTCAAAGTAGAAACCAGCGCCTACAGCGCGGAATTCGGGCGGGGAAATGGGGCAATTCTGAATGCATCGATCAAGTCGGGAACGAACAGCTTCCACGGCGACTTGTATGAGTTCATCCGGAACGAGAAACTCGATGCGCGCAACGCGTTTGATGCATTTGGGCGCCAGCCTTACAAGCAGAATCAATTCGGCGCCACGTTGGGTGGACCGATCATTAAGAACCGCACCTTCTTTTTTGGCGACTATGAGGGATTGAGGATCCGGCAGGCAACACCGTTTTTGGAATTGATTCCTACCCCGCAGATGATTGCCGGGAATTTCTCCAGTTTCCTCGACACTTCTGTCGTGACGGGTACCGACTGCAACGATCAACCTACTTATGCCGGTGAAATATTCAACACACGTTTGACGCAAGTCGCGACCACAACGCCAAGTCCTATTACCGGTCTTTGCGGCATTCCCATTGGCGGCTACAGCGGCGGGTTTCCAACCAATATATTTCCCTCGGTTGATCCGCTGGCGGCCACGCTGTCAACCTATTGGCCAGCTCCAAATACCACTATTCAAGGCAACAACTTTCTTTCCGACCCGCATCGCCAGGAAAGCCGCAACAACTTCGACGTCCGCATCGATCACAAAATCAGCGATAAGGACAATGCCTTCGGGCGATTCAGTTACGAGAACCAGCCTAGTTTCATTCCTCCACCTTTCAACAATCTTCTGGATGGCGGCGGGTTCTTCGACGGCACTGAGGATAATTCTTACCGCAGCTTGGCGTTAAGCGAAGTTCACCTCTTTAAATCCACTCTGATCAATGAATTCCGGCTCGGGTACAACAGGATTAATTCTCACCGGTATCAGATCAACTCCAATGAGAACATCAGTGCTCAATTGGACTTTCCCAACGTCCCGTATGGTCCAGACAACGGCGGTTTGCCGAACATCACGTTCGGCGATGGCACGGCTGGAATCGGAAGCTCTACCTATCTGCCTTCGATTGAGAAGCAGAACAGTTTTGTTCTCACTGACAACCTGACCTGGATCCGGGGACGCCACTCGGTGAAGTTCGGCACCGAAGTGCGTATCGAACAATTCACGATCTTCCAGCCAGCCGAAGCGCGCGGCTCTCTAAGCTTTGGTAACGACTTCACCGACAACCCCGCCGCGCCGGGAACGGGCGGCAGTTCCTTTGCAACGATGTTGCTGGGCATTGCCGATGGCGGTGGGATCACGAGCCTGCATAACATCGACTATCGCCGGCAGATTTATGCCGGCTTCGCGCAGGATGACTGGAAGGCCAACGATCGCCTGACCGTTAATCTGGGTCTGCGCTATGAGGTCTTCGGCACGGTCAAGGAACACAACAATGAGGAGGGGACGTTTGTTTTCGGCCCTAACTCTATGCTTGTTCCTAGCGGGCAGAATGAGCAACTCACGCCAACGCTCGGAGCGAGCATACCTATAACGCACGGCACCCGCGGGCTGATCAGTCCTGACCTGAATAATTTCGCGCCCCGCATCGGCTTCGCTTACCGAGCCACGGACAAAGTCGTCGTCCGCGGTGGCTACGGGATTTTCTACGGCGGGCAAGAGAATGGGCCTTACTCGAATCCCAGCCCGGGGTTTAATCCTCCCTTCTTCTCCGCCGAGTCATTTTCGGCGCCATGCGGGAGTCTAGCCGCCAACCCGACCTATCAGCCCGGCTTCCCATTGAGCAACCCGCTGAATTGCTCCCTGCGGCAGCTGAATACCGTGCCTACCGGTGGCCCCACCAACTCGAACACCTTGGCAGACGGATTTCCTGCGAATGCGCTCTCCGACCCAAACTCGCCTGAACTTTATTCCATCCAACCCAATTTGCGGACTCCCTATAACCAGCAGTGGCACTTTGGTGTGCAGTATCAAATGCCCGCCGACACGATGCTGGATGTTTCCTATGCGGGGTCGCGCGGCCTGAAACTCTTTGGCTTTTATAATGGCAATGAGGCGGCGCTGGCGACCCTCCCGCAGTACTCAGCGCTGTGCATTGCAAATTTTGGCGGCGTGCTCAGTTGCCCGACTGCCCCGCGGCGACCCGCTAACCGGGTGACACCAGGCCTCCCGCCCGGTTCTACTTGTGACCTGAACAACGTCACGGATGCCAATAACTGCGATCCTGTGTTTGATACCTCGATTGCAACATTTCGCTCGAATGACGTCTCCAACTACAACTCTCTGCAGGTCCGTTTCGAGAAACGCCCCACCCACGGCCTGCAATTTCAGCTCGCCTATACCTGGAGCCACGCTTTGGATGACGCTTCCAGCGCCAGCCTAGGATCACAGAATGCGGGCGACTTCCGCCTGCAAAACGATCCCCTTCTGGAGTACGGAAATGCAGATTTTGACGTCCGTCAACGGTTCGTCTTGAGTTACGCCTATGACTTACCCTTCGGTAAGAACAAGGCGTTCGGAGGAAACGCTTCCGGCGTTTGGAACCAGATCATCGGCAACTGGCAAGTCGCAGGCATTACGATTGCGTCCACGGGAAACTGGTATACGCCCACCGACATTGCCACCAATCTTTCCACTTCTGATGGTGGTGGAGAAGTTGCCAGCGCATCGCGGCCCAACGTCGTAGGAAATCCCAACGGACATCCCTGTGTGCAGGGGACGCTGTTTAACACGTGCGCTTTTGCGACGAACACCATCGTCGGATCGTTTGGCGACGCAGGGAGAAACATTATTCAGGGGCCCGGCGTCCAGAACTGGGATATTTCTTTATTTAAGATGTTCCCCATCAGCGAAGAAAAGCGTCTCGAGTTCCGGGCGGAGTTCTTCAACGCATTCAATCATTACGATCCGGAGTTCGACAACCCCGCCAGCTTCAATACGAATATTGCCACCCAGCACGGATTGGATGAGACAGCGGCGGAGACCGGGTGCTCGAACGGCAACCCGAATTCCAATTGCGCGTTCGGCTTTGCTCAGGCTGCGCACGATCCCCGGTTCATCCAGTTTGCTCTGAAGTTTTATTTTTAGCGGCGTTTTTCCATGACAGGTGCAGCACGGACTATCGCTGGCGTTATATTAGGTCTCTCGATCGCCGCATCTGCCGCGGCTCAACCGCCGACTTCCGCATCTGCTGCCGCAAAATCCGCCGATGATGAAGCGGCTCTCCGCGCGTTCGCCGCGATCCATCCTATCGATGTCCACGTTCATGTTTTCAAGACCGATCCCGCATTTCAGAAGATGCTCGAACGGCTGAACCTGAAGCTGATGAATATTCTTGTGGTGGACGACACAAACCCCCATCGCAAACAGTTGCAGCCTCAGATTGATGACGCAATGGCGCTGGTGCGGTCCAGCCGCGGCCACGTCGCCCTGTGTACGACCTTCGATCCCTACTTGTTTAATCGTCCTTCGTTCAGTACCGATGCGATCCGGCAGCTCGACCGCGACTTCGCGCAGGGAGCCGTCGCAGTCAAGGTCTGGAAGAACGTCGGAATGGAAATCAAAGATAGTAGCGGCCAATACGTCATGGCTGATGATCCGAAGTTCGAGCCGATCTACAAAGACATCGCCGCTCACGGCAAGACGCTGATGACCCATTTAGCCGAGCCCGATGTGGCATGGGGGCCACCGGATGCGGCGGATCCGTCGTGGTCCTACTACCAGGAAAATCCGCAATGGTACGTGGCTAACCGGGCCGGGTTTCCATCCAAGCAGAAGATTCTGGAAGCGCGTGATCATGTGCTCGCCGAGAATCCCAAGCTACGGATGGCAGGAGTGCACTTGGGCAGCATGGAGCGGGATCTCGACAACATCGCCAGGCACTTTGACAAGTATCCGAATTTTGCTATCGACACGGCGGCGAGAATGGAATACCTCATGCTGATGCCGCCGGAAAAAGTAGCGGCGTTTCTGATCAAGTATCAGGACCGTGTCTTGTACGGCACTGATCTCGATTTGCACGCGGACGCCGATGTCGCGGATGCGTTGGCCGAATGGCAGTCGACTTATGCGCGTGACTGGAAATTTCTGGCGACCGGCGAAACGCTCACCGTGGAAGGCAAGCAAGTGCATGGATTAAGCCTGCCCCGGCCAGTGCTGCAGAAAATATTTCGTGACAATGCTGTCCGTTGGATTCCGGGATTGTGATTATGCCGGTTTAGTCGGGAGGGAGCGCGAAGCTGATCACATCGCTGCCCGCCGCGATAGCCACGTACTGGATCCCGTCGACCGCGTAACTCATCGGCGACGCGCGAAAGTTCTGGCCGGTATTGAATTGCCACAGCGAGTGGCCGGTGCGCGCCTCAACCGCCTCGAAAGCTCCGGTGTCATTTCCGAAGAAGACCAAATTCCCCGCCGTGGTCAGCGTCCCGCCCCAGGAGTTGCCTTTTCCGACTTGCGGATAGCGCCAAACGATCTTTCCTTCGGGCAACGAATATGCCAGCAGAATCTTTTGAGCACGGTCATCGGGAGCCAACTTCGTGCCAGTGTCGTAGAAAGTCTGACCCTGGACAAAGGGTTGCGGATGGGCGAAGAAGACGCTGCAACTCTCCAGCGCCATGACGTAGAACAATCCGGTAGCAGGATTGTAGGAAGGCGAGAACCAATTCGTGGCTCCGTCGATACTGGGACAGATCTGCGTACCCTTGGCGGTAGGTATTTTCCCTGACAGTATGGGGCGGCCGGAGGCGTCAATTCCTTTGGCCCAGTCCAGCTTTTTCACAAATGGCGTCGCCTTGAGAAACTTTCCGTCGGCGCGGTCGAGAACATAAAGAAACCCGTTGCGATTGGCCTGCACCAGCAAATCGCGCATACGACCGTCTACTTTCGCAGTTAGCAGCACCGGCGTTTCATTGGCGTCGTAGTCGTACAGATCGTGGGGGGTGAACTGGAAATACCACTTCAAAGCACCTGTATTTGGGTTCAGAGCGAGCACACAGGCAGTGTAGAGGTCGTCACCGGGGCGAGAGTCACCTGCGAAATCGGGAGCCGCGTTGCTGGTTGTCCAGTACACAGTGTCGAGCTTAGGGTCATAGGTGCCCGGCATCCACGTCGTGGCCCCGCCGTGGAGATAAGAATCGCCCGGCCAACTGGAAGAGCCGAACTCGCCCGGCCCGGGAATGGTCCAGAAGCGCCACTTCAGTTTGCCGGAAAGAGTGTCGTAGGCAGCAACGAAACCCCGCACGCCGGAATCACCGCCTGAGGTACCGACGATCACTTCATCTTTTACGATCAGCGGAGCGCTGGTTGCTCCATATTGTTTTGCTTTTTCCGCGTAGGTCACATCCCACAGCAGGCGTCCAGAACGCGCGTCGAGGCAAAGCAGGTGGGCATCATCGGTTTCCATGTAGACAAAGTTCCGCCACACTCCGACGCCGCGGTTTTTATGACCCGCGGCATCGTCGAGCAATCCTGAACTCACCGGCCGTTGATGATGCCAGATAATCCGGCCAGTCCGCGCATCGAGCGCCCAGGCATCGTTGGCCGAGGTGACATACATTACTCCTCCAACGACGATGGGCGTCACTTCCAGCCTCTCGGAATTAGAAGGATGGAAGATCCAGGCAGTGCGAAGGCGCGCGACATTGGCTGCGGTGATTTGATGCAAGGCGCTGTAGCGGCGTCCGGTGTAGTCGCCGTTGTAGGAAGTCCAGTTGGCGGCGGGAGGTTGCGTCAGCAGATCTGCCGGGCTTACATTGACGTCGGCGACAACCGGGGCCTGACCTGGTTTTCCTCTTTGTTGTGCCGCAGCGGAAGAGCACAGCAGACTGAAGGCCGCCAGTGCGGCCGCGGTGAATTCTTTCCTGAACGATTTCATGTCAGTGATTTTCGGGCCCGCTGACTTGAACTTCCTGAAGGGCACCACGGTCGAGCCCCTGTGCGTCTTCGAGATGAAGCGAGATCCGCGCGGATTTTGCGGGAGGCGTCAGCTCTGTATCCAGCTGAACGAGATCTGTGGGGTCGACTTGGATGAGAGGCATAATTCCCACGCTGGCGCCGTGTTCGTCGTAAAGGTGCGCGACCAAACGTCCTGCGAAAAATACTCCAAAGGAGCCCGAGAGCTGGATGTGGCCGGTTGCCAATCGGGTGGCCTGAAGAGGACGCACCACGATGCCCGAGTCCACTACGCCGTGGAATTCGCTTCCCGCGCGAGTGGGAAACCACTCGGTGTCGAGATCGCGAGTTTCGCCGGGGCGCAGTTGGACGAGCGGACTATTGATCTCGGCTTCCAGGTAATAAGGGACTCCGTCGCCGCCTGAAGTCAGGGAGGGCTCGCCCTCGGAAGTCAATCTGGTCTCGGGGCCGTTCATCCAAAAAATAACCGATGCCTTGCCCGGGTAAGTTTCATTCTTCTCATAGCGGAAGCGCTCAACCATCGCGTAGCGGGTGTCGCCATCGACCACCGCCAGCCAGCCCGGCGTCGAGTCCAGCCATAATTCCGCGGCGAGGTGCGCGTAGTGCAAAGCGAAGAGACCATCGTCCCTGACGGCGACCGCGGGATTTTCTGCCAGACCGAAGCGCACGTGATACCGATTCAGATAGCTGCTGGATGGATTCGCAGGGGTGAAAGTCCAGAAATTTTGATTCCGTCGCGATGCCGTCGACGAGTCTGCGGTGTTGTACTGCGAAACGGATTGCATGGACCACTCGATGACGTGACCGGATTTGTTCTGCATTGTGGCATGAAAACGGATTCGCGGGGAGCCGGCGTCGAGATGAATCGTGCGGCGGATCTGAATCCCCGTTTGCGGGTCGGCGGGGCCGAGCAGCTCGATTTCGCACTCCTGGCCTTCCGAAACCTTTCGAAAGGTGTACGGGCCGTCGTCGAGCAAATCGGAATTGCCCGCCCACTCCTGCTCGTTGTCATTGCCTTCGGGCAAGAGCCAGAGCTTGTCGCCTCCGTAGTTAAACCACCGGGTTGGGTCCGGCGGAAGGTATTTCCCTTCGTATTTGGGGTTCACAAAGAGGAAAGCATGGCCGTTGAAAATCACCTGCATCAGGCGTCCGCCATTCTGCGGGACCACTTCAAGTTTGAGCCAGCGGTTGGAAATCTCTTCTGCGCTCCAGCCCTTGTATTTCGTGGCCTCGACGTGACACGACGAACTCGGCTGGCCCGGCTCAGCTTTAACCTGGGCAGGCACCATGTTCAGATTCAACAACCAAAAGAGCAAAGCCACGGTGAAGTTCCGCATCATGTCCTCTTCCTCGAACCGCCATGATACATGTCCGGTGCACGATCGGTGTTCGTACTCGCGCAGGGGCAGTTCCTGGACAGATCCTCTAGGTAGATCCGCGTTTTCACGGAACGAAACAAAAACCAATCAAACGCAATAATTGATTTGCGTCCACCAGATTCTGTGGTATATCAGGTTCACCGTCCGATGTCACCGACCCCTACGAAGCTGTTTTCACGGAGTGGAACCTGCCGAATCGTTCTCAAGTTTGGGTTGGTGCTGATTTTCTTTGGCATGACCAACAACATCCTTTGCCAAATCCCGGCCAGCCAAGAACCAACTCCCGCGCTGACGCCCGATGTTAAGGGGAAGAATATCTTCGAGGCGAAATGCGCGACTTGCCATGGACTTGACGGGCTCGGTGGTGAGCACGCACCAGATATTATCCGCCGGCCGGCAGTGAAGGCGCTCTCGAATGAAACGCTCCTCGGCTTGATTCATGATGGCATTCCGGAAGAAGGAATGCCCGGCTTCCCCAGCATTGGCCGGGAAAGTGGTCAGGCGGTCGTCGCTTATATTCGCTTTCTGCAAGGCACGTCTAGCGGAGATTCTGCGCCCGGGGATCCGGTTCGGGGTAAGGATCTTTTCTTCGGAGAGGCAGGATGTTCAATCTGTCACCAGATCGAAAACCGAGGTCAGTTCGTGGCTCGGGGCCTTGCCGGGTTCGCGAGAGATCATCCGGGGAATGAGATTCGCGATGCGATTCTCAGGCCGGAAGGAGAACAACAAGAGATCGCGACCGTGGTGGGACGGGATGGACGCAAGTTTTCCGGCATGATTCGGAATGAAGACAATGCTTCGATGCAATTGCAGGATGCAGATGGCCGGTTTTACCTGGTTATGAAGTCAAGCCTGGTCTCGGTGCAGCGGAAGAATGAGGATCCCATGCCTGTCGATTACGGGCATCGGCTCAGTGGCACAGAGCTTGATGATCTGGTCGGTTACATTCTGCACGAGGCCAACTCGGGAAAAGATAAAGATGAGGAGCCTCATGCCCAGGATTGAGGGCTGGCCGGGAACGAAATCTATCGTGGAATCGCCAGCGGTGAGCAAACTGCTGCTGTTCTCGCTGCTCTGCTCGCTCCTGTTATCTCACGGCGTTCGGGCACAAGAGCATCCGGTGGATCCGACATGGTTGCATCGTTACGTTCCGGAGCTGGCAGAGGCGAAGTCCGATCTCGCTTCCGAAACGTGCCATTACCGTCCAATCTTCGGCGAGGGTGACAAGGACAATCGATCTCTGCAAACTGTAGCTCGTTTCGGAGAAGCCGCGCTGGATGCTCACGGCAGTTGCCAGACCGTGACCTACGACCGCCAGGAAGAAATCTATTTTGTCATCGAAGGCGCTGGCTTGCTGCACTACGAAGATCAGGTTCAGCCTCTGCGCAAGCATGACTTTACGTACTTGCCCCCGGGAGCGAAACATTCGATTTCGAACAATGGCGAGCAGCCACTGCGCGTGATGGTGATGGGGTTCAAGATTCCGAAATCCATTTCGATCGGCGCCCCGTTCGCACATCAGAAGATCGCAAACCTGGAGGATGCTAAAGAGGAGACTGTCAGCGGTCACCCCAATTCGGTTTTGTACAAACTTTTAGTTGGCCTGCACTCTGGAAAACGTGACCTGATTGACGAGGCTTACGTGATGGACAGTTTTTTCTGGATGGACTTTGCGCCTGGAGGCACGAACTGGCCTCACCATCACGAGGCGGCAGAAGAAATTTACCTGGTGATCGATGGCGAGGGCGAAATGGTTGCCGGCAGTGGAATGGATGGCGTTGAGGGCCGGTATCCAGCCAAGGCGGGAGACGCTTATTACTTTCGCCCCAACTGCACCGTCGGCTTTTACAATCAAAACAAACCCGGGGCGAAGGGATATATTCTGGCGGTTCGGGCGCGCGTCCCATTGCATGAAGACGAAGAGTAGCTGGTCAATCGTAGCCAATTAATCCTGGAGGTGTCGAAATGTATGCCATGAAACATAGCCGGCGATCATTTATGAAATGGGCGGCAGCGGCCCCGTTGCTGAGCCAGATCGCCGTCGCGGACCTTTACGCGAAGGCGGCCAGCGCTGTAGGCAAAGACCCGCGGCAAAATTGTTACAGCCGCTTGGGGGTGAAGACCGTTATCAATTGCCGAGGCACGTGGACCTATCTCAGCGGCTCTCTGGAGTTCCCTGAAGTTCGCGAGGCCCAGCTCGAAGCGGCAAAGTATTTCGTAAACGTAATCGATTTACAGCATGGCATCGGGCGACGGTTGGCGGAACTCACTGGCGCTGAGTCTGGAATGATCACCTCGGGCGCGGCTGGTGCAATGGCGGTTGCCACCGCGGGATGCATGGCTGGCACCGATGACAAATACATCTGGCAACTTCCCGATACTACCGGGCTGAAAAATGAAGTGGTCATGTCCGGCGGGCGAAGCGCCTTTGACAGCGCGATCCGGCTGACCGGCGCGAAGCTAGTGCTGACCTTCTCGCCGGAAGAACTTGCCAACGCCATCAATGATCACACCGTCATGATCTATACCACGCACCTTGGCGATGAGTTGCAGAAGGAACTTCAGATCGCGAAAGATCGTAAGGTGCCGATGCTGCTCGACGATGCGGCCGGGATTCCTCCGGCTGATAATGCCAAGCTCTATGCTCGCATGGGAATTGACCTCTACACATTTTCCGGCGGGAAGGGATTGCGCGGGCCGCAGTGCAGCGGAGTGCTTCTTGGCCGCAAGGATCTGATCGAGGCAGCCATCATGAATTCCAGCCCGCGCGAGGGAGCCGTGTGCCGTCCCATGAAGGTTGGGAAAGAAGAAATGATCGGCTGCCTCACTGCGCTTGAGACCTGGCTGAGTCTGGACGAAAAGAAACTTTATCGCGAGTGGAACGAGCGGGTGGATAACATCAGGAAGCTGGTGGATACGGTGCCGGGGGTAGAGACAAGTATTTACATCCCGGATGATGGCAACCGTTATCCCACGCTGAAAGTCTCGTGGGATCAGAAGGCTTGGGGATTCACCATCGCTGACTGCGTGCAGGCTCTCCGTGCAGGTGATCCAGTTATCGAAGTGCTTGGGGCGGATAATCCCAGCCTGGTAAAAGCGGTTCGCGAGGGCAAGCCGAACCCGACCCGCAAAGAACGGCCGGAAGCTACCCACATCGAACTGGTTTCGATGACGATTCAGTCTGGCGAAGAAGTCATTGTAGGGCAACGACTGCGCGGCGTTCTGGGAGCAGCGCAAAAAGGAAAACGGGCGGCGTAGAGTCGCAGTCAGCCCTGCACTCACTCATGTTTTTAATATTTTCAGAAGGCGCGATGAAATCACTCCTGATTGGATTGTTGCTTTGGTCTGCTGTCAGCCTGCAAGCACAGGCAGCGCCGCTTGGCCCTTCGCAGAAATCTGCCGAGGCCCGTCGCGCCAGTTCCGCCAGCGTGGATGCGGGAGGCTACGTCTACATTTCCGCTCAGGGGCCGCGCGGCGCGGATGGTGAATTACCGGCGACCTTCGCGGCGCAGGCTCGGCAGGCCCTCGATAACTTGAAAGCGGTGGTTCAGAGTGCGGGATTAACGATGGATCACGTGGTCTACACGACCGTCTATCTCACTGACATTCATCAATATGAAGAAATGAACCGTGTTTACAGGGAATTCTTTGGGAAGATTCCGCCGGCTCGCGCCGTGCTCGGCGTTGCCGCGCTTCCTGATCCTCCGATCGAAATCAATGCGGTCGCGGTACGAAACCTCTCGGAACGGCGCGCCGTTTCTCCGCCGGGCTACAAATCGGACGAGCCGTTTTCGCCGGGCATCCTCACCCATGATCGCTTGTTCGTTTCCGCGATGCCTGCTATCGCATCGGAAGGCGACAAGGTTTCGGACGATCCAGCGGCACAGGTAGACTTCGCACTCGATCGCATGAAGGCGGTGGTGGAAGCGGCTGGACTCGACCTCGGCCATATGGTTTTCGTCAATCCATACTTGACTCCGAGCTTTCCGGCGCGAGTCATGAATCAACATTATGCGAGCCGGTTTGAGTTCGGCAATACTCCGGCGCGGGCTACGATCGAGGTTACGAGCCTGCCCGGCGGAGCGCAGATCGAGTACACCGGCGTCGCGGTTCGCGACTTGAAGGAGCGGCGGGCCGTGAGGCCTAAGAATATGCCTCCAAGCCCTACGGCGAGCCCGTGCGTATTTGCGGGCGATACTTTGTACTGTTCGGCCAAGAGTGGTTTTATCCCGGGAGCGAATGGCGGAGTCTATACCTCGACTGCAGCCGTCCAGCTCCGGCAGACGATGCGCAATCAGATGGACAATCTTGAAGAAGCCGGTATGGATTTCTGCCAGGTTGTCTCCACGACCGTTTACCTCGATAATTTAGCGGACACGCCCGAATTCGACGACGTGTATCTGAAATATTTTCATGGCAAGCTGCCGTCGCGGACGACCGTCCAGCAGATCGCACCGTCGGAACGCGTCCCCGACAAAGATGGGCACTATCCTGACCTAGAGCAGGTTTCTCTCATCGCCGTGCGAAAAGACTGCCACTGAGAGTCATTTGCCGCTGCGATCCTCGGCGGGCTGCAATTTCCCGCGGAGCACGGTTAGAGAAGCCGCGGGCAATTCGTACAAGGCATACTCTCCGCCTTTAAGTTGCCAGGTTGCAGGTGGACCGTCGGGATCGGCGTAACCCTCCCTCCGGGCGGCGTGCCATCGGTATTGCGCCTTGCCGAATGTGATCATCGCTACTGGCCCCGTGAAGAATCTGTCACGGTTGCTGACTGCATCATGGAATACGATCCGCACGGGATGAGCGTGGTCGTGATCTTTGTTGACTAACATGACAGACCATTGGCCATCCGGGCGTTGCAGAGGATAGGCCGTCACCAGAACGTGTCCTTCGGAATCCTTGACGTCGCTGGAAGCGGCGTAAAGCTTGTGCTGAGCGTCTTTAGGTTCGGCCCACTCCTGCGTGATGAGCTGTGCGCCAAAGAATTGGGAAGTCTTGCGCTCAATCTGGTAATGGTCGTCGACCATGAACATGTGATAAGTTCCCCAACTGTTCGCGCAGTTGGGATGAGGCGGTGAGTAAGGCAGGCCGTGGTAGTAGTGCGTCGATTGCCCGCCCGCAGTTAGAAATCCTCCGAAAGAGTCGGCCAGCCATAGCGCGCCGAAGATATCGACTGCGGCCTCGCCACCGTGGTCATTGGTCTCGGTGTCGAGCAGCGGGATGCCGGGAGGCAGGCCATCTTCGCGCCAGACCTTCATGATGTGCGTGATCAGCTCTGGTTCCTGATAAAGATTTTCCCAGGGCGTTTCGCATCCGTCGTAGGGATAGTGCTCGAACGACATGAAGGCGAGATCCTGAAGGCGTCCGTGCGTTTTCAGATAATCGAGAAAGCGGCTGAACCAAGACGTGCGGCCTTGCGCATCCGGCCAAGCCTTGATGTCCTCGGTGACGCCTTCAAAAACTGGGCCGCCAAGCTTGAAATTCTCGTCGACCCGGTGGAGAGCTGCGGCGAATTGCAAATACAAAGTGGCATAGTCCTCGGGCTGCATGTATTGGCCGTCAGGCTCCTCTCCCATCTCGATATACGACACGGGATAACCTCGCGCCTTGATGTATGCCATTTGCGCAGCCGCGTCTTCGGGAGTGCTGTACAGCATGGCCACGGGAACGATGGCAGGCAGGCCGCGGGTAATTCCGCTGGTGAAGAACAGATCGAAGCCGGGCTGATCGCCTGATTCCATGCGGTCTGGCCCCAGATAGAGATCGGAAGGCTCATGCCAGGGGTCGACCGAAGAGCAGAGCGTCAGCGTTTGTTTCTGATCGGCCGAGTGTTGAAGAATATCCCTGAAGTCGTTTTTCTCGTCGATGGTTCCGAGGTAAAGCTCGCGGATGGCGTAGCCGACGCAGTTTCTGCGATCGCCGGAACCATGAGTGTCGCAGGTGTTCGAGGAGCGCGTCATGAGCACGCGCACGAATTTTGTGGTCACGGGTGCGGAATCGAGACGCAGCGTGACGGTGCGGCCTTTTCCATCGTTCACATTTCCTGATGCGAACGATTTCCATGTGCCTCTGTCCTGATCATCCATGGCGTCGCCTTCGCCTACCCAATACTGCACTTCGTAGGCTTGAGCGTAGGGCTCCGCCCAGGCGATGCGAATGGCGTTGATGTCTTCTTTTTTATCGAGAGCGATGACGACCCATTGCGGATGCAGTGAATCGTCTTCGCCGGTGAATTCCTTGCTGAGATAGGGATTGCTCTTCCAGTAGGAGTCGAGGTCTCCATCGTCAAGACGCGAGAAACCGTCGAACTCCGATCCGCCGTTTCGCGTGAAGCCACGGTGACGGAGAGAATAGCCGTAGGAGTGGCGGATCATTTCGTTTGTCGGAGTTGCGTCGCCGGTGAAATATCCTTTGCCGACGGGATCGCTCCACGTGCCCCTGGGGTTCCAGTGCCAGGCCTGCACGAATAAATCTGTGTTCTGGCGGTAGCTGATGATGCCCCATCCGGCGGAGAGGACCTGCGTGATCTGATCGGGACGGAAGAACATGTCGGTGGCGTTGCTGGGCACTCGGTCGACGGTCGAACCCAGAGCGTACAGAGGGCTGAACGTGTTTACGACGTGACTGGGAGTGGCATCGACGAGAACCGTTTGTGCCGCTCCCCTTGAGGCGCAGGCAAGCGCAACGGATACCAGAAGGATCATGCTCGGCGTTTTGTTCAGAATGGATCGCTGAAAAAGGTGCAGGCTGCTTTTCATGGTGTGCCTTTCGGAGAATTTGAGCACGGTCCTCGCGTAAAGTCATACATTAACTCCACGCGCTTCCGCTATGCACGATGGCGGTGGCTTTCACGGAATGAAACTCTGGTTCGAGCTGGCGTCGATTTGGTCGCTCCCTTTGTATAATTGCGAGACTTCAGAATGCCACACGCCAAGAGGCGCAAGCTCGCGCCAGCACTCGGAGCGGACTTCATGCTGATCAAGGTATTTGGTGATCGAGTCTCGTTGGGGCAGGCGGCGGCCGAGCAGGCAACAGCGGCCATTCGACGCGCCATCACCGAGCGCGGCGAGGCGCGGGTCATTGCCGCGACGGCTGCGTCGCAGCTGGAATTTCTGGATGCTTTGACCAAGACGCCGGAGATCGACTGGTCGAAGGTGGAAGCTTTCCATCTCGACGAATACATCGGCTTGCCGGTGACGCATCCCGGAAGCTTTCGCAAGATGCTGCTCGAGCAGTTGGTGCGGAAGACCGGAATTACCCACTACCACCTGCTTGATGGTGATGCAGGCGATCCTTCAGAAGTGGTGCGGCGCGTCGGCAAACAAGTTGCATCGATGCCTATCGATATAGCGTTTCTTGGGATTGGCGAGAACGGGCACATCGCATTCAACGATCCCCCGGCCGACTTTGAAACGGAAGAACCCTACATCATCGTGAACCTCGATGAGGCTTGCCGGCAGCAGCAAGTGGGCGAGGCCTGGTTCGCCGACATTTCGCAGGTGCCGCAGCGGGCGATTTCAATGTCGGCACGCCAGATTCTGAAGGCCCGGGAGATTCTGGCGGTTGTGCCGGGTCCACGCAAGGCGGAAGCCGTCAAACTTTGCCTTGAGGGTGCGATTAGCCCGATGGCGCCGGCGTCGATTCTTCGCACGCATGCCAACGCGACCGTTTATCTCGACCCGGCTTCGGCTTCTCTGCTGAATCCTGGTTTGCAGAATGCGCTCAGAGGTGAATCGCAAGTGATGGTTAATTCCTGACGCGCAGTTCGCGAACTTTCTCAGAACTATCACCCATGGGGAACGCCAGGAAGCCGATTGCTTCGTTACGCTGGTGGATCGGCGGCCTGCTGTTTGCCTCCACCGTCATCAACTATATTGACCGGCAGACGCTGTCGCTGCTTGCGCCTTTTCTCAAGCTCGACTACCACTGGACTAACTCGGATTACGCGAATATTGCAATCGCCTTTCGGGTAGCGTATTCGATCGGACAAACCGTCTTCGGGCGGCTCATGGACCGGATCGGCACACGCCGCGGCTTGACCCTGACCGTGATCTGGTATTCGGTGGTTTCGATGCTGACATCTTTGGCGAGCGGCTTTTACAGTTTTGCTACGTTTCGATTCTTGCTGGGCGCTGGAGAATCGGCGAACTGGCCGGCCGCAACGAAGGCTGTGTCGGAGTGGTTCCCTAAACGCGAGCGCGCGCTTGCGACTGCGCTGTTTGATAGCGGTTCGTCGATTGGGGCGGCCGTCGCTCCATTCATTGTGCTGGAGATTTATTTTCGGTGGGGATGGCGCCCGGCGTTTATGATCCCGGGCATTCTCGGATTCATCTGGCTCATTGCCTGGCGACGGCTGTACTTCCCGCCGGAGGAGCATAGCCGCATCAGCCCGGCCGAACTGGAAATGATTGTTGCCGATAAGCGCGAATCGACCGCGCATGATCCACAAGAAGCTCGCCCCCGGTGGAGCGACTTGTTGAAGCTGCCACAGACCTGGAGCGTTATTATCGCAAAGACGTCTACTGACCCGGTCTTTTTTTTCATCACGGAGTGGTTCCCGATCTACCTCGTGGCCAAGGGCATCGAACTGCGAACTGGCTTGATCGCGGTCTGGATTCCCTTCATCGCCGCCGATCTCGGTAGTTTTTTCGCAGGTGGAGCATCCGGATACTTGATCAAGCGCGGATGGTCGTTGGGCGCGGCACGCAAGGCGCTGATAGTTTTTGGCGGAGTTGGCATGACCACGCTCATCCCCACAATTTTTACTACCAACCTCTATTTGATCGCGTTCCTATTTGCGGTTGCTACATTTACCTATGCGGGTTTCACGACGATGGCGAATGTGCTGCCTTCTGACTTGTTTCACAGCGAATCGGTCGCGTCGGTGAGTGGATTTAGCGGTACTGGGGCGGGAATTGGAACGATTGTGGCCTTCAAACTCATCGGTTATTTTTCCGATGCACGGCAGGCGACGGGCACTCATTCCTTCGACCCGATTGTGATTATCGCGGGGCTCGTGCCCTTCGCCGGCATGATTCTGGTCCTGCTGCTGGTACGCAACACGCAGGCCACAAATGAGGGTTTGGTGCGCCAAATCTAAGACCTTGGGTACACTGAAAGTAATCATGGGATACGGGCGGCTCGATCTCGACGGTAAAGTGGCGGTGGTGGTTGGGGGAAGCTCTGGAATCGGCCGCGCGCTGGCCCGCGGACTGGCCGAAGCCGGGGCTGATGTCGTGCCCAGCGCGCGGCGCATGGAACTTGTGAGTGGGGTTGCGGAAGAGATCGAGCGCATGGGGCGCCGATCGCTGCGTGTGAGTTGTGACGTGGCCGACCGCGGATCGCTCGAGAAAT
The DNA here is from genome assembly GCA_049673585.1 of Candidatus Sulfotelmatobacter sp. Lineage (GTDB taxonomy): Bacteria > Acidobacteriota > Terriglobia > Terriglobales > Acidobacteriaceae > Sulfotelmatobacter. Next base: position 371,097 of record JBATXV010000031.1, read on the forward strand.
TGTTGCAAGCTTCCCTTCACGCATTCGGAAAAGTCGACATTCTTCTCAACGCTGCTGGATTCAACCAACGGACTCCGACTCTGGATTTGTCTGAAGCCGACTGGGACAAACTCATCGACACGAACCTGACCGGTACGTTGCGCGCGTGCCAGGTGTTTGGACGGCACATGATCGAGCGCAAGTATGGACGCATCATCAACATTGCTTCGATGGGCTCATTCCTGGCGCTTTATGAAGTGGCGGCGTATTGCGCGAGTAAGGCGGGCGTGGCTTCCTTAACCAAGTCGCTGGCCATCGAGTGGGCGCGGCATGGAGTCTGTGTAAATGCGATTGCGCCCGGCTACTTCCGTACTCCGCTCACCGAGAAGTTGTTGACGGGCACGCCGCGAGGGCAGGAAGTGCTGACCCGCACGCCGATGAAGCGCTTCGGCGAACTCGAGGAGTTGATTGGAGCGGCGATCTTTCTTGCGTCCGACGCGGCCAGCTTCGTAACCGGCACCTTGCTTGCGGTGGATGGCGGCTTTCTCGCCAGCGGCGTAAATCAATGACTCCGTGTTTTCGGACGATTTTACTGTAACGCCGACTGGGTCAACTTCACGGCGCAATAGGGATTGGCCACTCCGCCTGAGACGTTGCACTTCTGGCCGTTCACCGATCCCACCGCCATGGTCGAGAAATAAATGTTCGTCCCGCCGTTCGACATTTCGTTGTCGATCACAATTCCGCTGGTTCCTCCAAGAGCACTCGGGGAGCTTACGCAACTGGAGGTCGCGGTTCCAGAGCAGGTCGGGATGGTCAGTGATGTTGTAACCGTCGAACTCTCCAGGTGTCCATCGGTTGAGCCAACCCCGAAGAACAATCGGTCCGTAGTGCCGTTGTAAAACTCGGTCAACGGCGAACACTCGTCCCCTTTCGTGGTGCCTATCTGGAAAGTGGTCGAGCCGGTGCTGGTGATGACGTGGCTGGCGAAGGGGAAAAAATACATCTTCGGATCCGCCGGCACGCCTCCTGACTGTACGAATCCGCAGGCAATCATGTGCCCCGATGTCGAGCCGTTCAACCAGAATGCGTTATCAAACGCTCCGGCGTGAACGTTTTTCCCCGTGCAGTCCCCGTCTCCGCTCGCCGACCCCAAGTCCACCGTGTTGCTTGTGGTCGGCGAACCCGTCGTGAAGTTTGCTGCAACCTGCGTAACTGCTCCGCCGATACCCTGCACGATGCTGCATCCCGTAAAGGCGAACACCTGGTCGGTGGTGGAGTTGGCGGGGTCGGTGACCGCAATCGGCGGGTCTACAATCCCCGTTCCCGGCTTTCCGCTTCCGTCGGTGGTTCCGTCGTAAACCCAGCCGATCGTCTGTTGGGCTGAGTACGTTTTAGCCGGGCTGGTCAGTTTGATGGAATACAGGTATCCCTCTCCGTCACCGATGAAAATCAGGCCAGCATTATCATCCACAACCGGAGCAGTTAATATCGTGTTGTATTTGTTGGTGGAGACCGGGACCGGCCAGTTGGCCGAGTCGTTGACCAGCGCCGGCGCGCCGCCGCCGAATACCGGCGTAATCTTATAGAGGACGCCATTGTCGGCGCCAACGTAGGCAGTATCCGTGTTGTAGTCGACCCAGGGCGAGGAATTTGAATTAGTCGCGCTGGTTTCGATCGTGAGAGTAGTCATGCAGCCCGCCGTCGTCGGCGTTGTGCACGAGGTGGGGGTCAGCGGGCTCAACACCGAACCTGACTGCGACGGTGGCGCCGGAATAGGATTCGGCAAATACAGAACGTGGAAGTACGAGCCTGCGCTCGTGCTCTCCACGAACGCGACCTTGGTTCCGTCGGCCGAAAGCACCGGCGACGTCTTGATCTGGCCACCCGTCTGCGTCACCGTGTTATAGGCGAACGCCACCCAGGGCGATCCGCTGTTGCAGGCCGGACTGGCTCCCGTGTACAGGTTATTGATCCCCACCAGATTAGCCTGCGTCCCTGAGACCACGGTCAGCCCGAACACAATGTAATCAGAGTTGCAGTTTTCCGCCACCACGTCGAACTGGTATTTCGCCGGAAACTGGTTCTGGGGGACGTAGCCGTTCTCGAGTGAAACCGCCCAGTCGATCTCAGTGTGGTGGGGAAGCGGATGCACTCTCCTTGATTTTTCCACCGCCACTTGCCGCATCACCATGTTGTAAACATAGCGCGGATCGTGGGCTGCTCCCGCTGCCAGCACCTCCTCGGCTCGCATGCCCGGCATCAACAGGTGCCGCGAACTCCAATCCTCCGGGTATCCAAGGTGAGTCTGTTCCTGGCTCGCATCTCCCGGCGAGGTCGTCTCCATTCCGGATTGCCCGGAAAGCGGAACACCCAGCAGGAGCCATGCTGCCACGCAGAACCAAAGGAATCGGAACCCTCGCATCGTATCTCCTCAAAAATTTCGGATTATGACGGTTTTATTTTCGCCCACGGTCTAGGAATGTCCGGTCTTACTTCGGTAACTTAACGGGTTTAGCGTCAACCCGACGTGGTGTGACCTATGTGCGCCGGCTCTGGATCCTCAGCCCCGAGGAGAATGCCCTCCCTCGAAAGCAGCTGATTTTGCAAGGAGTTATCGAGGAATTGGATTTCGAATCAGCGAATCCGCGCGGGAAGGCCTGCGAGCAGCGACCTAGTCCAACCCGGACTGCGTTAGCTTGACCGCGCAGTACGCGGCAGTACTCCCGCAAATGGTGGTTGAGGTCGCCAGCGTGCCGAAGTAGATGCTCGATGCCTGTGCGTCTGTGGAATCATTGTCCACGATGATGCCGCTAGTTCCGCCCGCGACGTCGGCGGTGTTCGTCGCCAACGCAGTGGGCGTGTCGCCTTGGGCAATTTCCAGCGGATTCGGCAGCGCGAAGGTATACAGTTCGGTGGGATTGGCATTGACGCCTACGAACAGGTAGTCCACTCCAGCCGAGGCGTTGTAGAACTCGGTGAGGGGCGACATGACCGAAGCGTTGTTACCGAGTTGAGGCTTGCCCAGCGGCGCCGCTTGTAGAACGGAGCTTACGAACGAGAACGGTTTTAACTGTTGGCCGCCCGTGCCGGAGGACGCCCCAATGATCTCTCCGTTGTTCGCCTCGGTGGCGCTGCCGATTCCCAAGGTAAAGTAGCGGTTGTCCGGGGTGGGGGCATAGAGTGGAAAGCCCGCGGTCGTACAGCTTTGGTTCGCGCCGGAGTCGAGGCCCGTGATCGTAACGGAGGTCAGGGTGTTGCTGGTGAATTTGAATTGGACAAGGCCTGGATTGCCCGCGGTGCCGGTGTCAGTCTCGCCGCTGGCGGCGGAGGTATTGGGACTGCATGCGCTTACGACATAGCCGACGCTGTTCGTCGAGTCAAGAATAGCGCCGTCGCGAATGCCGCCATTGATCATGCCCTGGTTCGTAGCCCCGCTAATGCCGAGCGCCAGGGTTGCTTCCGTAACTCCGGCCGCAGAAATTTCGTAAAAGTTCGAACTGCTATCGCCGATAAAAATATCGCCGGTGCTTCCTACATCGACCACCGGGGATGAGAGGAAGTTCGACCCTTGAGTGACGGTTGCGCCGGTGACGGTGCACCCGCCGCCCGTAGTCGCGGTGGGTATCGTGGCGTTGAAAGTTAACTGGGCTCCGCTCGCTGTAATCGGGACTTGTGGCCCATTGATGGCAGCGGCGTCAGCCGCGCTGCAGCCGTTGCCGGTGTTGGCGGTTACGCCCGCAACGGTCACCGACTCTCCGATGGCAAGCGTGTTGGTCACAGTGACTGTCACTACCGATGTGGTCGCCGTCACCTGAGTCGGCGTGTCCGACACAGGGGCGATGGCGTTTACATGGACCGGAAAATTCCCGCCCGCGTGCGCTGGCGTCCCCTTGAACGTCGGCGTGATCGCATACAGGTAGCCGTTGTTGTCGCCGACGTAAGTCGTATCGTTGGCATAGTCGGTGAACGGGGATGAGAAACTATCCGCCGCTCCAGCCGCTCCTGTGGCTGCGTTGGCGGCAACCAAGCCTAATGGAAGCATGAAGTCTGTGGCGGTGCTTCCCGAAGTGCTTCCGGGGATCACCGGACTGGTGGCGCAGGTCGGCAGCGTTGCCCCACCGTTGTTGTTGCCGGTGCAGCTGGCACTGGTTCCGTACTCCGTACTGCCGCTGCTGAAGGTCAGCACGTGCAGAATTGCGCCGATGTTCGGGTCATTCTCCACGTAGGCAACCTCTGTGCCACTGACCGAGAGGCCGGGCGAGGTTGCGACCGGTCCGACACCCGAGGCATAAGAAAAGATGAATTCCGGATTGGTGAGACACAGCGGCGTCCCCGACCCGCTGTAGAGATGATTGAAGGCGACGATGTTGGCTTGGGTGCCGTTGATCCCCGCAGTAATGGTGCCCCACCCGAAATGATTTAGTGTCTCGGCGGCGGTTAGCGCCACGCGGGTTCCTGGGGTGAGCGAGTATACCGTAACCGTAGTTCCTGACGCAACCGCAACAACGCGGTCGAGAGCGGTATTGCTGAGATTCCGGTTGATCGCTGCCGCCAGATTGGTCGCGTTGGCGGCGGCCGTGCCGGACACTTCGAAGTCCAACCCGGTGTTTGTGGTAGTCGATGCGGTCAGAGTCAGCGTGACCGCAGCTCCACCCGTCGGAGTTATGGTGATTGTCGCAGTCTGGCCAGAAATTGGTGCGCCGGTAGTGAAGGTGCCGACAACATTGGCGCGCGTGTTTCCGGTCGATGCGTTGACAGGAAATACGACAAAATCCGCGGTACAACTCGGCGTCGCGTTCACATTGAAGGAGTACTTGGCGGGCCACATGCCTTGAGCGACGCCGCCGCCACCCAGCGAAACGGCCCAGTCCTTTCGCATGTCCCCTCTTGGCCGCCGCCGTTCCGGTTCCCGGAGCCTTCGCCGCCCGCGTACCAGGCCTGAGTCGGCGGGCGCATTCCCATGCAGAAGCCACTGGGCATAAGCCCGCGGCTCGTTCCACGTCGTCACCATCTGTTCCGGCGTGTAGCCGCCGGTGAAGATGACATGCCTTGAACTCCAATCGATCGGCACGGGGATCGAACCATCTGGCCTAGCGAAGCCCTGCGCGAATGCCGCGGCCGCAAAGCCAGCAGCCAGTCCGAGCGCCGCCAGCAGCAGCATGACGCGCCTGGCGAGAAAGGCTGCGTTCCGGTTTCGTGGAGTTCTAAACCTATCCACAGCTAGACCGCCTCCGCGTCTCCTTATTAAGCCGTCCAATGTGCTCGATCATTCTCACCGACCCGATCAGTGCCGATCAGCAACCCGTCTTCATCTTGGAAAAGCGGAATCGAGGGATGAGTTTGCCGGGGCCTGGATCTGAATCAGTGGGCCTGCATAAGCTGCCGCGCGTCTCAGCATATTTGCCGAGGGTATGCCGGTTCTCTGGAACGACTTCTCGCAATCCGCGGTGGAGGGCCCTCGCATGTTCCCTTCCATGTAGGCCAGACCGGGGCAGCGCGTGCACGTTCCCACGTGGGAGCACGTCGAACAGGTCGGAAGATCCCTGGCACGGACCGAGCGAACCTCTTTCAATTCCGGGGAATGGTGCCAGATGTCGAGGAACTTCTGCCGGCGCACGTTGCCGCTGGGCAGAGGAAATTGCACGCAGGGGAACACATCGCCGTAGGGGGAAATGTAGCAGGCGGTGTGGCCCGCGCTGCACGGGAAACCATCCATCACATCTTTGTCAGGGGCAGGTGGAGGCGCGCAGAATTCTTCCACATTGCCCACGAGTTCCTGGTTATGGAAGACCCGCTTGAGATCTGACCCCGGAATTCGCAGCGCAAGGATGGATCTGTCTCCATCCATTTTTGGCGTGATGGTGGGGTCGAGCGTGTAAGCGACTCCCAACTCTTTCGCCAAGTCGATCACGCCTTGCTGGTCAGAGAAATTGCCCGCCATAAGAACGTTGGCGAGAGTGACCTTCAGTCCCTGAGCCTTCAGGAATCGAATCGCGCGAATGGTTCTTTTCAGTGACCCCGGTAGCTTTGTGATGGCATCGTGAACCTCCGGCCGATGCGAGTAGACACTGATCTGTATCTGCTCGACCCCAAGCTGGCGCAGTCTCGCGGCTTCCTTCTCGCGGATCATCACGCCGTTAGTTTTCACCTTAACGTTGAACAGAAGTTGCCGCGCCCGTTCGACGATTTCAAAAAAGTCCCGGCGCATGAGAACTTCGCCGCCGCTGAGGGAAAGGAAAAAGACTCCGGCATCGGCCAATTGTTCGAGCACATCGATGATTTCCGCCGTCGTCATCTCGCCGTGATCGTCGTGATCGAGATAGCAATGCACGCAGCGCTCGTTGCAGCGGTAAGTGACGTCGAGGTGCACGCTGATGGGCAAGCCCAGGTTCAGCGCCTTTTGATTCATCTCAGCCATGAGGCTCATGGTCGCTCCGTGGACCGGGAAGAATCTGTCTCGATTAGTGGTCGATCTGATACCAGCAGAATGCCGTGTTGCGACAGTTCGTCGACGAAGCGGTTAGCTCCGCGTTGGGCGTGCTCCAGGTCGACATCGAATTCCTGGCAGACTTTGGCGGCTACGATTTTCGAAAGCGGCGTGCGGCCATCCGCTGCCTGCCAAATCGTGGAAGCAACTTCATTGAGCGTGAAAAAAGTCGAATCCACGGCCGACATCACCATCATCTCGCCCCCGATCATGCGGGCGGCAATCGCCTTGCTTCGTGCAATGTATCTTTCGGCCATCATGATTCTCCGGCGCAAGCGTGTGGCGGCTAACGTATTATGTCCCAGACTCGCTGGTCGGGGACGAAGATTAAGCGATGGATGGGAACCAAACTAGCAAACTCACATGCCGACTGAAAAACCATTTTCACCAGCTCGGGATCATGGGCGAAGAACAGAATGTTCCTCATCAGTCGCTGAATTGCCTCCGTTGGGTTAATCGGTTCAATGCGGTTCTGCAAGCCTTTCTCGAGCAAAAAAAGTGCGCTAAGGGGAGCGGAGCAGTTTTCGCCGACCCGCGTCAGCTCTCCCGCAAAAGGAGTCCCGCAGGCGATGTATTGATTTCCCTCCCGACGCACGTAGGAGATTTCATCGGTGAGGAGCGTCGCATCGGGCGGCGCGAGGCGGGAGATCGTCGTCTTCCCCGCGCCGGAGACGCCTGAAAACAGAAAAGCTTTCCCTCCGCGAATCGCGCTGGCGGCATGAACCAGAAAGCCTCCTTGCCTTGCCAGGACCAGGCTGTGAACAATGCGCAAAACGCAATCGATGGCGTAGGGATTACAGGATTGGCGGATCCGGCCTCGGCTGGTTTCTGGATTCCAGCTTGCGCGGAAGTCGCCGCGCTTCAACAGCCATTCTTCACCTTCGATCTTCACCTCGAGGTCATCATCGACTGAGGATTCCGAAGGCACACACAAGTCAATGTCGAATTCGAGGTGTGAATCCTGCGAAGTCCCGACGAAACCGGTGTATCGATTCTCGATCAGACGATGAAATGATGGATCCTGCGAACGCAGCGCAATCGCCATTCCGCCGATTTCGATGGACACCGTCTCTTGCGCGGTTGTGGGACAGGCAGTCGTCATGAATGTGGAGTATGAGATGGGGAACCGCCGTGAAACCCGCGCCCCGCACGAAAAGCGTTCCGGATAAAGATGAGTCGCAGCAGTCGCGTCAGATCTTCGCCCAGACGCACCGAGTGAACGCGCAGCGCTAGGTTGCGGAATCGGTCCCAGCGGCACAGCATCCAGGCCAGCTTGGCATGAAGCGGCGAAACCTTCCGGCTCGGGACGAAGCTGCGGTTGGCACGGCGAACGCTGGCCACCCGGCCCAGAACCTCGGATGCAGCTACCGGCGGATCGTTTTGGGGCATGGCGTCGCCCCTGGTAATCCACGAAAGGCAATCTTGAAACTGCTGTCTTTCGACAAGCCGGTGAATGACGAAACGGTTGTCGCGCAGAACCAACACGATGTCTCCGGGGACGACCTCGTCATGTGCTGCGCTTCGGACGGTGAGCAGATCACCCGGCCGCAAGGAGGGAAGCATGCTCGTTCCCCATGCCTTCAGCTTAACGGTGCCATGGCAGCGAAGTGTCTCCCTCGCAAGACCAAGCTTGGGATCCTCGTGATTTCCCGGGTTGTAAAGCATAGATGGCCGCGAACTAAGAGGTATGCCGGTTGAAATGGCAGGTAAGTTGGGTAGCCTGTACTTTGCCGCAGGAGAGCGCCATGGTCTCGAAAACCTGCTCGTGGCGGAAGGCAGGTTCTTGATAGGCTTTCTTGGCCGTGCCGCGGCTCTCACCTGCGTTCTCTTTGTGCGTATTCCAGTCCTGATCAGCCATAAGAAACGAACTGCATTAACCCAGACGGCGGAGTCTGCCATCTGGTCCGCACTGCACTGCGAACCACTTCTTTTCCGAAGCGTACTACAAGAAAAGGATTCAGCCGATTGTCACTGCTGGTACACGCGGGCGGGAGCCTGTGGATTTTGTCCGGCGGCGCTCAAGAAATAATAGTGACAGTAGCGAAAAAACGGCTCAACTATCCTACTGCTCGATGGCCGTCTCCGATTTAGGCGGTTTCTGGGTCACCTGCGATGGGGTCGGCAACTGCGAACGGTCCCAGCCGCCGCCGAGGGCCTCCACCAATGCCACGGCGTAGGTCATCCGTTGCACTTGAAGATTGTTCAGAGTCTGCTGGTCGGCCAACACAGTGGTCTGGGCAATCAACACGTCGAGGTAGGGATCGACGCCCGTGTCGTACCTAGCCTGCTCCAGTTTGAGGTTGGTTTGAGCTGAATCTACTGCTTGCTGCTCTTGCTGGATCTCTTTGGAGAGGATGCGAACTTCTGCAAGACCATCCTCGACCTGCTGAAAAGCGGTAAGCACGGTCTGCCGGTAACTGGCCAAATCGGCGTTGTAGGTTGCTACGTATTGTTGGACGGTGGCGCGGCGCAAGCCGGCATCGAAGATGGTTTCGGGGATCGACGCGCCCACGGACCAGAAACGGCTCGGCCAGGAGAGCCAATTATGGAAGGCGGAACTCTCGAAGCCGCCGTCCGCGCTCAAAGTCAGGTTCGGATAATAGGCCGCATAGGCGATTCCGATGGTTGCGTTGGCTTCGGCCATGGTGCGCTCGGCGGCAGCGATGTCAGGCCGGCGCTCCAGCAGTTCCGAGGGCACGCCAACTGGAATCGGTGGCGGAGCAACCGTCATCGCCTTCACCGGAATGGAGAAATTGGAGGCGGTCTTACCGATGAGCACGGCAATCGCGTGCTCGTATTGCGCTCGCGCGACGCCGACGTTTGTTGCACCCGCCTGTGCACTCCGCAGTGTGGTTTCAGCTTCGACCACAGAGATCTGGTCCTCAATGCCAGATTCATAGAGCGCCCGCGTCAGGTCGTACGCTTTCTGGTCGGCTGCGACGGTGTCGTCAAAAATCTGTTGCAAGTGATCCTGGCCGCGAATCTCGAAAAAATACTCTGCCAGGCTGGCTTGTTCGGTCAGGCGTTCGCTCTCGAGATCGGCCGCACTGACCTGGGCCGCATACTGGGCTTGATGCACGGTGTTGCGGACCTTGCCCCAGAGGTCGGGTTCCCAGGAGGCCTCGAGCGGCAGAGTGTAGACCGTACTTTGCAGTTGTTTGGCGGCCGTGCCCGTGCCGGAGGTATTGACGGGGGCCGTGTTCAAGTTGCCGGAAGTTCGCGACCGGTTGAAAGAAGGCGCAGTCGTCAGCGTAGGAAAGTATTGCGCGCGGGCCTCGCGCACAACGGCTCGGGCTTCCATGAAGTTCTCGAAGTATTGCTTGATGTTCTGGTTGTTGATGTCCAGTTGCTCTTCGAGAGCGTTCAGCTCGGGATCATCGAAGACTTCCCACCACTTGCCGCGCAGCTTCGCGTCTGCAGGCTGCGCTACCGTCCAGCCTCCAGATTCTTTGAACTGAGTGGGCGATTCCTTGTAAGGGCCAGCAGGCGCCTGCGGTGCAGGGGGATGGTATTTTGGCCCTACCATGCAGCCCGATAAAGATAACAAAAGCGCAGCCGTCCACAGCCGGATCATCTCCCTCGCTGGTTTTGGTGTAAGGATGTTCATAGCGTTTCTGCAACCCACCGTTTGCCTCAGCTCACCGTTCTATCCAGCCTGCGGAGCTGGGAAAGGATTTCGCGCCGTCTTTCTTCTTCCCTCCAGGCGCAACCGCAGCCGGTCGAACTCCAAGTAAACGACTGGCGTGGTATAGAGTGTGAGCAACTGGCTCAAGATCAATCCTCCTACAATCGTAATGCCCAAAGGCCGACGGAGTTCGAACCCCGTGCCCGTTCCGAGCGCCAACGGCAACGCACCCAATAACGCGGCCATGGTCGTCATCAGAATCGGGCGGAAGCGCAGCATACACGCTTCAAAAATCGAGTCGATCGGCTTCTTTCCCTCCTGGCGCTCTACCTGAAGAGCAAAATCGATCATCATGATGGCGTTCTTTTTCACGATTCCAATGAGCAGCACGATACCTATGATGGAAATAATGTTCAGATCCTGCTTGAAGAGCAGCAATGCCAGCATCGCGCCTACGCTGGCCGAGGGCAAAGTAGAAATAATTGTCAGAGGATGGACCAGGCTTTCATACAAAATTCCGAGAACGATGTAGACGGCCAGCAGCGCCGTCACGACCAGCACTGGCTCGGTGCCCAGCGATTGCTGATAGGCCTGCAGCGTGCCCGCATAAAACCCCTGCAGGGTAGATGGCGTGCCCAGCCGCTTTTGCATCTGGCTGATGCTCAACGTCGCATCGCTCAAAGACACGTTGGGCGCGAGATTAAAGGAGACCGTAACCGAGGGGAACAATCCAGTATGGTTAATGGCCAGAGGTGTGGTGTTGGCGTGGCCGTTGGCCATTGTCAGCAACGGAATATTGTCGCCGCTGGAGCTTTGCAGGTAGATATCTTTCAATCCTTCCGGGCTCTGCCAATATTGAGGAGCGACTTCCAGCACCACGTAGTATTGATTCAGCTGCGTGTAGATGATGGATACTTCCGACTGGCCAAATGCACCGTATAGCGTCGAGTCCAGCGATTGCGCACTGAGGCCGAGCTTGGCTGCGGTGACGCGATCATAGTTCATCAGCTCATCCAGGCCGCCGTTCTGCTGGTCTGAGCTTACGTCCTGCAAGCCGTGGAGGTGCGTCATCTGGCTCAGTATGATCGGGGCCCATTTGGAAAGCTCCTGCACATTGTCGGATTGCAGCGTGTACTGGTACATCGCATTGCTGGAGCGGCCTCCGATACGCAGATCTTGTACAGATTGAAGAAATGCGGAAGCCACGGGCAAACGGTTCAATTGCGGCCGCAGGCGGTTGATAATCTGCGTGGCACTCACCTTGCGCTCCGCCAGCGGCTTGAGGGCGACGTAAAGGAAGCCGGTATTCGTGGCGCCACTACCGCCGGTGAACGCAATCACATTGGCGACGGCGGGATCTTTCTTGATGACGGCACCAATCTGCCGAATGGAGTTGTCCATCGCGGGAAACGATGAATCCTGCGGCCCGCGCACCGCCCCAGCGATCGCTCCAGTATCCTCCACCGGGAAAAAGCCCTTGGGTATCTTAATGATCAGCACCACATTGAGGGCGATGGTGACAAACAGTACGACCAGGGTAAGGGTGGGATGGTCAAGCACCCAGTGTAAGCTGCCGCGATACAACGACAACACCCAGTCAAAGAACTTTTCACTGGCCATGTAAAGGCTGCCGTGCTTGTCTGCGCGCTCGCCCTTCAAAAGGTAGGCGCACATCATCGGCGTTGTGGTCAGCGAGATGATCATGGATACGAAAACGGCAGTCGAAAGAGTGACGGCAAATTCGCGGAAGAGACGGCCAACGATTCCGCCCATCATCAGAAGAGGAATAAAGACGGCGATCAGCGAAATGCTGATGGTGAAGACGGTGAAGCCGATTTCCTCCGCACCTTTCAGCGCCGCGGCAAAAGGTTTCATGCCGTCTTCGAGATGGCGTGCGATGTTTTCCATCACCACGATGGCGTCGTCGACCACAAATCCCGTGGCGATGGTCATGGCCATCAGTGAAAGGTTGTCAAGGGTGTATCCGAACAGATACATCACGGCAAACGTACCGACCAGCGAAACCGGCACCGCGACGGCGGGAATGAGTGTGGCACGTCCGTTGCGCAGGAAAACAAAAACCACAAGGATGACCAGGCCGATGGAAATGAGCAGCGTCCTCTCCACGTCACTGACCGAGGCGCGAATGGTTGTGGTGCGGTCAAGAACGATCGTAGTCTCGATGCCAAGCGGAATGGAGGCCTGGATCGACGGAAGTTGCGCGCGTATCCGATCGACCGTATTAATAATGTTGGCGCCGGGCTGGCGGAAGATGATGACCGTAACCGAGCGCTTGCCGTTCAAATAACCCGCGGCCCGGATGTTCTGCACCGAGTCGGTTACCTGCGCGACGTCGGATAGACGAACGGCTGCGCCGTTCTTAAAGCCAACCACCAGCGGTTTGTAGTCGTCAGCGTGCGAGATCTGGTCGTTGGCCAGGATGTCCGCAGTCTGCATCCCGTCAGTAATCTGGCCTTTAGCCAGGTCGGCATTCTGCAAACTCAGGGCGGACTGCAGATTCGCAAGGGTGAGTCCATAGCTGGCCAACTGCGTCGGGTTCGCGTCGACCCGCACGGATGGCAACGCTCCGCCTCCCACAGAGACCTGCCCTACACCCTGGATCTGCGACAGCTTTTGTTCCAGAACAGTGGAAGCTTCGTCATAGAGTTTATCTGGACCATATTTGTCCGAGGTAAGGCCGAGAATCATGATCGGCGAATCTGCCGGGTTGACCTTGCGATAAGTCGGATTGCCCGGCAAGTTTGCGGGCAGATAGGTTCGCGCCGCGTTAATTGCGGCTTCCACATCACGTGCCGCACCATCAATGTCGCGGCTGAGATCGAACTGAATCGTGATCGACGTACTGCCCAGCGTGCTGGAGGAGGTCATCTCGGTCACGCCTGCAATATGCCCAAACTGCCGCTCCAGAGGAGTAGCGACGGACGATGCCATAATGTCGGCGCTGCCCCCTGGCAAACCGGCACCCACTGAAATCGTAGGAAAGTCGACCTCCGGCAGAGGCGCCACCGGGAGCACCTCAAACGCAATCGCCCCGGCAAGAGCAACTGCCACCGTGAGCAGCGTGGTGGCCACCGGCCGTTGAATGAAGGGTGCGGAGATGTTCACGCCGGCCCACCCCGTTCCGCATCTCCGGCAACAGGTTGGTTTGCCTTCTGCCCGAAGCGCTGCGCTAGGTTGTCAAAGAAGATATAGATGACGGGCGTGGTGTACAGGGTGAGCGCCTGGCTCAGCAGGAGCCCGCCGACCATGGCGATGCCCAGCGGCCGGCGCAACTCCGAGCCGAACCCGGTCCCCAGCGCGAGCGGCAATCCCCCCAGCAGCGCGGCCATCGTCGTCATCATGATGGGGCGGAAGCGCAGCAGGCACGCTTCGTAAATTGCATCGGTCGCGTTTTTTCCGTGCTTCCTTTCGCCTTCGAGCGCGAAGTCAACCATCATGATGCCGTTCTTTTTCACGATACCGATCAGCAGAACGATGCCGATGATCGCCACCACGCTTAAATCCTGGTGAAAGAGAATGAGAGCGAGGAACGCGCCCACGCCCGCCGACGGTAGCGTGGAGAGAATCGTAATCGGGTGGATAAAGCTTTCGTACAAAACACCGAGCACGATATACACGGTGACCAGCGCGGCCAAAATGAGTAAAGGCTCGTTGGACAAAGAATTCGTGAAGGATGCGGCGGTACCCTCAAAGCCAGCTTGCAGGCTGGGAGGCATATGCATGTCTTTCTGCGCCTTATCGACCGCCGTAATTGCCTCGCCCAGCGCGGCGTTGGGCGCGAGATTGAACGACACGGTGATGGCCGGAAATTGTCCCTGATGGTTGATGGAAAGCGCTTCCGTCGTTTTCTCAAAGTGCGAGAAAGCACTCAGCGGCACGGCGTTGCTGACGGCGGAGCTTGTGGCGCCCGCAGAGTTTGCTCCCTCGTTCGAGGCCGTGGTGCCACTCGGCGAAAGCGCGTTCGAGGGAGGAGCGAGCGTGTTGGCCGATGGAGTGTACTGAGCGGAAGCAGTCAATGCATTGGACCCTGCAGAGGATGATCCGGAAGACGCGAATGATGTGGATGCCCCGGACCCAGTCGCTCCCGCAGACGCATTCGACTGGATGTAGAGATGGTTCAGCTTGTTGGGATCCAGTTGAAACTGCGGCTGGCTCTCGAGCACCACGTGGTACTGATTCACTTGGGTATACATCGTGCTGATTTGCCGCTGGCCGAACGCGTCGTAGAGCGTGTTATCGATGGTTGTCGGCGCGATGCCCAAGCGCGAGGCGGTGACCCGGTCGATGACCAGAGATACCGCGAGCCCTCCCGTTTGTTGATCGGTCGCGACATCTTCCAGTTCCGGCAACTGCTTCAGCCGGCCGACGAAACGGTTGGTCCAGTCGTTCAGTTCGTTCGCATCGGGGTCTTCGAGCGTGTATTGGTATTGCGTGCGGCTCACCCGATCGTCCACAGTAATGTTCTGCACCGGCTGCATGAACAGCTCTATGCCCTGAACCTGGTCCAGCTTTGACTTGAGCCGCCGAATTACATCGGAAGCGCTCAACTTGCGCTGGTCGAGCGGCTTCAGATTGATCGACATTCGGCCACTGTTCGTGGTTGTATTGGTTCCGTCGGCGCCGATAAACGACGAGAGGCTTTCAACCGCGGGGTCATCCAGAACTACTTTTGCCAGTTCCTTCTGCTTCTCGGCCATGGCCTTTGAGCCAATCGTCTGCGGCGCCTGTGAGATGCCCTGGATCACGCCCGTATCCTGCACTGGGAAAAATCCTTTGGGGATGATGATGTAAAGAAAAATCGTGAGCATCAGCGTGGCCAGCGCGACCAACAGCGTAATCGTCTGGAAGCGAAGCACAAACTTGAGCGTACGGCCGTAGAAAGCGATCATGCCCTCGAAAGCACGCTCCGTGGCTCGATAGATGCGCCCCTGCTGCTCTTTCGGCTGGCGCCGCAAAATTCGCGCACTCATCATCGGAGTGAGCGTAAGAGAAACCACTGCCGAGACGACGATGGTGACGGCAAGTGTCACCGCAAACTCCCGGAACAGGCGCCCGACCACGTCGCCCATGAATAGCAGAGGGATCAACACGGCGATAAGGGAAACCGTCAACGAGAGAATGGTGAAGCCGATCTGCTCCGCACCTTTGAGCGCCGCTTCCATTGGAGGTTCGCCCTCTTCAATATAGCGTGCGATGTTTTCGATCATCACGATCGCATCGTCCACCACGAAGCCGGTGGAGATGGTGAGCGCCATCAGCGATAAGTTATCCAGGCTGTAGCCCAGAATGTACATTGCTGCGAAAGTACCGATCAGCGACAGTGGCACCGCCACGCTCGGAATAATGGTGGCGTAGAGACTGCGCAAGAAAAGGAATATGACCAGCACGACCAGGCCGACCGTCAGCAGCAATTCAAATTCGACATCCGAAACCGACGCTTTGATCGCCGTTGTAAGGTCGGTAAGCGTAGTTACTTGTATGCCGATGGGCAGGTCGGCCTCAAGCTGAGGCAGAAGCTGCTTGATGCTTTTGACTACGCTGATCGTGTTGGCCCCAGGCTGGCGTTGGACGTTCAGAATCACGGCTGGGGTCTGATTCATCCACGCCGCCTGGTTATTGTTCTCCACACCATTCACGATCTGCGCCACGTCGGTCAGCATTACTGGCGCACCGTTGCGATAAGCAACGACAACTTTCCGATAATCGTCGCTGGTGACCAGCTGATCGTTGGCGTCGATCTGGTAATCCTGGCGCGGCCCGTCGAAGTTTCCTTTGGCCGCGTTCACACTGGCCTGGGTCAGTGCCGTGCGCAGGTCTTCCATGTTGATGCCGTAGGATGACATCTGCGCAGGATTGGCTTGAATGCGGACTGCGGGCTTTTGACCTCCGCTTATGGTTACGAGGCCGACCCCGTTGAGCTGCGAAATCTTGGGGGCAAGCCGCGTGTCCACAAGGTCTTCAACCTGAGAAAGCGGCATGGCACTTGAAGTGATGGCAAGAGTGAGCACTGGAGCATCGGCGGGATTCGTTTTACTGTAAATCGGCGGAGCGGGCAGAATCGACGGCAAAAGGCTCTGCGACGCGTTGATGGCCGACTGCACCTCCTCCTCGGCTACGTCAATATTCAGAGTCAGATTGAACTGCAGAACGATAACGGAGGTTCCGCCGGAACTGGTGGAAGTCATCTGGCTCAGGCCCTGCAGTTCGCCGAATTGGCGCTCCAGGGGCGCCGTCACCGTCGTTGCCATCACAGTGGGACTTGCTCCCGGATAGAACGTGAGTACTTGAATGGTTGGATAGTCGACTTCCGGCAACGCCGAGACCGGCAGTTGGGTGTAGCCAACAATGCCGACCAGGAGGATTGCGGCCATGATCAATGAGGTAGCAACGGGCCGCAAAATAAACGGGCGAGATGGACTCACGGGGCGCTGCTCCCGCTGGTGCTGGCTGGGGCAGGTTTGGCCGAAGCCTTGTTCGAGACAGCGACCGCGGTGTTGTCCTGCAGCTTATCGAAACTACTATTCGCGACCACGTCTCCGGGATTGATGCCATCCACCTGAGTCAGGCCGCCGTCAGTAACCCCTGGCTTTATGCTGCGCATGTGAGCGACATTGTCTTGAATGACATACACGAACGATGCCTGGCCATTTTGTTGAATGGCAGATGCTGGAATCAGCGTCACCCCCTGCAATGTGTTCACCAGCAGCCGTGTGTTCACAAACTGGTTGGGGAAGAGCGCATCATCCTTATTGTCGAATTGCGCCCGGCCTTTTACAGTTCCGGTCGTAGTATCAATCTGGTTGTCGAGCGTCAACAGTCTGCCGCTTGCAATCTTGGTCTGCGCGGAGCGGTCAAAGACATCCACGGGGAGCTTAGCCTTCTTTTGCAGTCGATCCGCCACTGGTCCCAGACTGTCTTCTGGTATGGTGAAAATTACGGTGATGGGCTGCAACTGCGTGATAACTGCGAGCGTTACGGTTCCGGCAGACTGCACCACGTTACCCGGATCCACCAGCCGCAACCCCACGCGGCCGGCGATCGGAGCGGTGATGTGGCAGAAGTCCACCTGGATCTGATCGAATTGCACGGTTCCCTGATCGTTTTTTACCGTGCCCTCTTCCTGCAGTACGAGCTTCTCTTGGTCGTCCAGGATTTGTTTTGCAATCGCGTTGCGCGCCCACGCCGCACGATAGCGCTCAAAGTCCATCTGCGCTTGGGCTAGCACGTTTTCGTCCCGCTCCAGAGCGCCCTGCGCCTGCAGGAGATTCGCGTGGTACGGTCGCGAATCGATATCAACCAGCGGGTCGCCCTTACCGACTAACTGACCTTCCTTGTAGTGCACGGCCACGACCAGTCCCGTCACCTCGCTGGTGATCGAATCGGTATAGACCGGGGTGACGGTACCGATTGCGTCGAGGTAAACTCCGATGTTGCCCGTCGTAGCCGTTGCCGTTGTAATGTTGATCTTGGGCGCTGCGGGCGCGACTTTCTTCGCGGTATCAACGTGGCGCCATATCAGCACGACTGCTAACACAACGATAAGCAACAGCAGAATCCATACGACAAACTTTACCGCTTTGTGTCGGTGAAACTCCGAATCGTGTGCCGGGAGTTCATGGCTGCGGTCGATGAAGGGATGCTCATTCGTGTCAACGGTCAAAGAAATCTCCTTGTCGGCTCCGAATTGCTCAAAATTATAGCCCAGGAGAAGGGAGCCACTTCCCAATGGTGGTGCCGTTTGTCCCGTTCTGCGAAATGTTCGAAGCGAGAACGAATCGCTGCGTTCACACGCTCAGAACTGGAATCGGCACTGCGTAAATGATTGCGTAGCCGTGAATCCGCAGGTTGCCGCCGTAAGGGTAGCACTCGAAAACCAGCAAATCCGCCTTCGTCTGCTTCGCAGCCTGGCTCAGTATCTTAGGCACGTGACCACTGCCAACGAATAAGTCCGCCTTTACGCCCAGGTCCTCCCGCAGCTCAATGAGATGCTGCGAGGCGTCACTGACGAGCTCCTTTCTCCACTTCGGATTGACATAGCTGCCGCCAGGCCCCCAGAGTTCCACCGAGGGAGTAACGTGGGCAAGAGTAAGATGGGCGCCGAATTCGTCAGCGATCTGCGCCGCCCATGACACAACTTGCGGGCTGCGCTCACCTAAATCAAGTCCGCACAGAACGTTCTGGATCACAAATTCCTTCGGTGGCGATACCTCCACGTGGGCGCCGGTCCACACCGGGCAATCGATCCCGTATAGAAACTCTGCGTTCTCTGACCCCAGCAGAAACCCGTTGAACGCGAAGCCGTGGGACGGCATCATGATCAGGTCGGCCTTTTCCATCTGAGCCCTCCGCAGAATCGCCTCAGCCGGATCGCCTTTGGCAAATACGCATCGGATGGCAAGGCCCCTAAGCTCCGCCAGAAGAGATTGGACCAGGTTTTTATCGGCTCTTTTCACTATCTCGGCGAGCAAATCCCAGCCAGCCAATTGGGAAGCGTCCTCCGGCACACCGGCAGCATGGCTCTGCGCCGTCACGACGTGCAGCAGAACAATCTCAGAATGGAAACGATGGGCGAGGGTCGCGGCCTGACCAATCACAGGAAGCGAGGCGTTCGGGAAATCAACTGGCAGAAGAATCTTCTGAATATTCGGCATCGCACACCGGCGGGAGAGTCAGAATGCCTTTAGGCCGTCTCCCTCAGGACGTTCCAGTCCAGTTCGGAGTGTACCGCAATCGACGCCCCTGGCTCGGCCGCGATTTCCGGAAAATACGGAAGCGGTCCGTTGAACGACTTTCGTAAACTCTGGCGGAAAGAATCGGTGTGCCCGTTCTTGCCAAGCATGGTTAACTGTGGTTAACTGTAATGAATAATCACTGATTAATGCGCGGACGCGGGTCCGTAATCTGCTGGATTAAGACGAATAAGCGGGGAATTCATGTCGCGGGTCGTTGTTCATATTGCTTTCCTTGTTCTGGCTATGGCTTGCCTTCTTCCCGCGAAAGTGTGGGCGCAAGGGGAGACCACGAGCGCCATTCTTGGCGAAGTAAGGGATGCAACGGGGGCGGTAGTGGCGAGGGCTGCGGTGACTGTGGTAAATCGCGACACTGGCTTAAAACGCAGCGTTCAGACCGACGATGCCGGGCGATTCAATTTCCCCCAGTTGAAACCGGGTGCTTACTCGGTCAGAGTGGATGCTCATGGCTTCGAGCCACAAGAGAACGGCAATGTACTTTCCGGTTTAGGCCAGAAGCAAACCGTCGATTTCACGCTCAAGATCGCTCGCGCCACCGAAGCGGTTGAAGTAAGTGGTGAAGTGCCGCTGATCAATCCGGCGGATGCCAACACCTCGACGACCTTGAGTGCTCCGACCCTGGAGAATCTTCCGAATCCGGGCGGCGATCTAACTTATCCGTTGCAATTTTCCCCTGGAGCGCTCATCAACACTGCGGGCAGCGGGAATGACTTCGTCGGCAGCAGCAACGGATATGGGAATGTGGAGTTCAATGGCCTCCCGGCCCTTTCAAACGGCTACATCGTCGATGGCCTGGAAACGAACGATCCGCTCACGAATCTCAACAGCGGCCTCTCCACCAACTTGGTTCTCGGATTGAATTCCATTTCGGAGGTAACCGTCAACACGCTTTCCTACTCTGTGGATCAAGGACGCTATGGAGCATCTCAAGTGAATTATGTGACCAAGTCTGGGACAAATCGGTTTCACGGGAATTTATACGAACTATGGAATGGGGCGCTGCTCAATGCGGCAGACTACTTCACGAATGCGACCGCAGGAAATCACAAGCCCGGATCCACGGTGAATCATTTCGGTGGCAGCCTGGGCGGTCCGATTCTGCAAAACAAACTCTTCTTCTTTTTCGACAGCGAATGGGTTCGGATCGCACTGCCCATTGTTACTCCAACAATCGTTCCTAGTGCTGCTTTTCAACAATACGTTTTGCAACAACTGCCGCTTGGCCTAACGGACACAAACGGCAACATTATCTATCCCGCTG
The DNA here is from genome assembly GCA_049673585.1 of Candidatus Sulfotelmatobacter sp. Taxonomy (GTDB): domain Bacteria; phylum Acidobacteriota; class Terriglobia; order Terriglobales; family Acidobacteriaceae; genus Sulfotelmatobacter. Next base: position 391,223 of record JBATXV010000031.1, read on the forward strand.
CGCCTCAAGAAGTACCTTTCTATCGGGCAATGTTTGCTCTTTACCAAAATACCGGAGGCACACCCACTGCGATTGTCGGTTGTCCCATCGCGGCGGGTTGCGCCAACCGGCAGAGCGTTTCGCACTCCAGCGACGACCACGAACAGGTTCAGACTGCCCGCGTGGACTACAACATCAGCCCACAGGACACGGCGTGGTTTCGTTTTCAGTCGGACACGGGATTGCAAGCGGCGTGGACGGACCCGATTAATCCGCTGTTCGACGCGTTTTCGCCGCAGCCGCTGTATTCATTCGCTGCGGGACACACGCATGTTTTCTCCCAGAACCTGGTGAACTATTTCAATCCGGCGTTCTCCTGGTACGAGAGCCTGTTCGGTCCAAACGACTTTCAAAAAACACTTTCGACTTTCCCGATCGTGCTGCAGGGCAGCGGCCCGAACCCGTTCACGCCCATCGGAGGGCTGGACAACACCTGGGTTCAGGGCCGGCGCGCATCGCGCTTTTTCATCAACGACAACCTTGCCTGGAGCCATGGCGCTCACGAGTTGCGGTTCGGAACCAATACCCGGATTTTCCGGCTGAATGATTTTGATTTCGGGGAAGGCACAGTTCCGACCGTGACCTACGCGAACTTGCAGCAATTTATCTACGGGGCGGCGAACACGGCGTCAGAGACCTTCCCCTCCAACGCAAACGAGCCTTTCAACTTTCTTAATCTCGACGTGTACGCACAGGACACCTGGAATGTGACCCACAAACTGACCTGGACATTCGGCGTGCGCGACACTTTCAACTCCAATCCCTTGAACCCGCACGATCAGGTCGCCCGTCTCCGCGGCTCTTTCAATTCCATCTCTCATGATGTCAATCAGCCCCTGAGTGCAGCCATTCAAACTCATCTTGGCAATCTTTTTTCATCTACGCCGATCGCGATCATGCAACCGCGAACGGCGATAGCGTGGCAGTTCGAGCCGAAGTCCGTGTTGCGCAGCGGTTTTGGGATTTTCAGCGACATCCTGCCAGGAAGCGTCGCTGACTTGATCGGAGCCAATCCTCCATACGATAAGACATTTCAGGGAGGAGTGCTTGGAAGCGTCGGCGCAGCCGGATCTGCGAACTGCGACCTACTGGTCGGCTGCACGGGAATCGCGCCGGGAGTGACGAACAGCGCGGTTGACGCAACCGTTAGAGCAAATCAGATATTCACAACGGGATTTCCCCAGAACCAGCTCTCGTGCGCATCTCCACAGGCAAAGCCCGCAAGTTGCATTCCGCCGGTAGAGATCACAGCTATCCCGGATGGTGAACTGCACGCGCCCTACTTCATGGAATGGAGTCTGGGAATCGAGCATCAACTGGGAACCAGCGCAAGCCTGCGAGCACAATACGTCGGAACGCGAGCCGTGAACCAGCCGTACTTAGCCCAAGTCAACGGCTACCAGACCGTGTGTCAAGGCTGTTTCGCCCCGTTCCCTTATCTCCAGCCAACCGATCCCCGGTTCGGTGCGGTCACTCAGTTCTCCACCGGCGCGAATAGTCACTACAACGGCCTTCAACTCACGGCCGAGCAGCGGCTCCGCGATGGTTTGCAAGGACAAATCAACTACACCTGGAGCCGTTGCATGGACACAGTCTCGAACGGCGGGTTCCTTCAGTTCTCGGCAGGAGGAATTCTTTCGCCACTGCCGGGAGAGCTCGCTCGCGACTACGGCCCTTGCGATTACGACATCCGGCACAATCTCAACGGGCAGTACGTGTATCAGTTGCCGGCAAGAGCGCGCAATCACGCACTGGGCTATGCGCTGAATGGCTGGCAGATTTCAGGGACCTTGTTTTGGCACAGCGGGATTCCCTTCTCTGTGTTGAGTACGCCCTATTCAGCTAGCGGAAATGGCATTGTCCAAGGCAGCGGGCCGGAGTTCGCGAGTGTTGTTCGCGGCGTCCCGCTCTACGATCGTCATCCGATTCCGGGCGTCACACAGGCGGGAACGCTGCAGTGGCTCAACCCAGATGCGTTCATCTCGGCCGTTGATCCCAGCGCGCAGACAATCGAAGTCAACGGAAAAATGGAACCCGTGCCTGGCGGATCCTGCCACGGCGGTGACGACCAGCAGAACTGCCAATTCGGAAACCTCGGCCGCAACTCATTGCGCGGTCCCGGTTTCCTATGGAGTGATTTCTATCTGACGAAGTGGTTCACTTTGACTGAGCACGTGAAGCTGCGGCTTGAGGCTCAATTCTTCAATGTTTTCAACCACCCGAATTTTGGTTTGCCGAGCGTCGTGCAGGCCGGCATTCCAGGCCAGCCCCTCACCCAAACTGGATTCGGTGCCCTCACCTACGCAACTTCTCCACCGACCGGCTTGCTGGGGGTTGGGCTGGGCGGCGACAGCACTCCCCGAATGATCGCTTTTCAAGCGCGGTTGGAATTCTGAGTTGCGAGAGTGTGGGCACAGAAACGGCCTCAAACCCTTCGAAGAGATACGGCCCGGGCAAAAAACGATATGATGCTGCGGTAGGTTTATTCCCCTCTTGAGGAGCTTTTGCATGCAACCGTGCCGCATTCGGTCATTGGTATTAGCATTGATCGCCTCACTCCTGGCGCTGGCGGCATCCGCCGCGCTTGCCGAAGAAGCCATCTCGGTCACCGTGGACGCGACTAAAACTCAGCAGAAGCTGCTGCACGTTCATTTAGTAATGCCGGTGAGGCCTGGACCCCTAACGGTCTACTACCCGAAATGGATTCCGGGCGAGCACGGTCCTGATGGGCCCATCACAAATCTCACGGGCCTCAAGTTTGAGGCAGATGGCAAGATCATTCCGTGGCAGCGTGATTTGCTGGATGTCTTCACCTTCCACGTGGAAATCCCCCGCGGCGTCAGCCATCTCGATGTCAACTATGACTACATTGAGCCCGATGGGGTTTCGGCCACTGATAAATTGATGGTCCTCGAATGGAACGAAGTTGTACTTTATCCGGCAGACATTCCCGCCGAGAAACTTACATATGAGGCCAAACTTGTGATGCCGGATGGATGGAAATTCGGCACAGCGCTTCCCGTCGAAAATGCAGCCGGCAACCAGGTTTCATTCAAACCGATTTCACTCGATCTGCTCGTAGACTCGCCCGTAATTACCGGAGAGTTTTACCGGAGCATCGACCTCACCCCGCCAGGAGAACCCATCCATCATGAAATTGACATCGCGGCCGACAGCGCAGATGCGCTGAACATGAGCTCCGAAAATCAGAAGGAAATGACGGACTTGGTGGCCGAGTCGGGCAAACTTTTTGGTACTCGCCACTATCGCGACTATCATTTTCTGCTCGCGCTCAGCGATCATGTAGCGCATTTCGGCCTCGAACACCACGAGTCCAACAACAGCCGGCTGCCCGAGCGAACTTTGCTTTTGCCCAGTTCCGGGTATTCGCTGGGCGGATTGCTGTCGCACGAATTTGTTCACTCCTGGAATGGCAAGTTTCGCCGGCCGGCTGATCTGACTACCCCTGACTACGAACAGCCGATGAAGACGGATCTGCTGTGGGTCTATGAGGGGCTGACGGACTACCTTGGGCCCATGCTCGCGGCGCGCAGCGGATTGTGGACGCCAGAGCAATATCACGAATACCTGGCCAGCATCGCAGCCATGCTCGGCCCCGGACGCCCCGGACGCACGTGGCGCCCATTGCTTGACACGGCAGTTGCAATACCCGGCGAGGGCGGCCTCTTCGTCGGAAGAAGTGGGTGGGTGAACTGGCGCCGAGGCTCCGATTACTACGACGAGGGCGATCTGCTCTGGCTCGAAGTAGCCACTATCATTCATCGCGAGTCTGGCAGCAAGAAGTCGATTGATGATTTCTGCCAGGAATTCCACGGCGGCCCCAACCACGGCCCGCAGGTGAAGACTTATACCTTCGACGAATTGGTGAAGGCGCTCAATGCATTGGCGCCGTTTGATTGGGCCACATTCTTCCACACCAGGTTGAATTCCACTTCTGCGGAAGCACCGGTCGGAGGGATCGAAAACGGCGGCTGGAAAGTCGCGTTTGACGATAAGCCTTCAAAGCTGGAAGGCCGCCGGGGCAATCCTGGCGAAGTCTATTCCATCGGCCTCCAGGTGGGCAGCGATGGGGTGGTCACCGATTCCATCGTCGGGAGTCCCGCCTTTGAGGCAGGCGTCTCTTCGCAAATGAAAATAATTGGTGTCAATGGCCGCCTCTACACCAAGGAATTGCTCTCGGACGCGATCAAGTCTGCGAAGGACACTTCGCAACCGATCACACTCCTCGTCGTGGTGGACGACTATTTTAGAACCTGCACCATTACTTACCATGACGGCGCGCGTTATCCGCATCTGGTGCGCGAAGGTGATCGGCCGGATTATCTCGACGAGTTAATCAAGCCGCGGGCTGCGAGCCAGTAGAACTGGAAGCGCATGAGCCTTTACTGCGCCACAGGCGGCGTCGAAAGCGATCTGCTTCCGCGATTGCGGGATCTGTTTGCAGAGAGTCTTGGCAAGCTGGGGCCGCGAAATCGCGTGCTCGTAGTACCTCCCGATCAAAGCCGGATTCATTCCCGCTCTGGCGAGCTGACGCACCACGCATGGCAGTATTATGGCGACCGGTTGCAGGCGGTTCTGCCTGCACTTGGCACCCATGCTGCCATGCAGCCCGATCAGATCGCGCGAATGTTTGGCGCCATGCCACAGACGCTGTTTCACGTCCACAATTGGCGTACCGACGTCGAGACTCTGGGCGAGGTCCCGGCCGAGTTCATCCTCGAGCAATCAGAAGGCAAACTGAACTATTCGTGGCCGGCGCAGGTGAACCGGCTGGTTGCGCATGGCGGTTTCGATCTTATTCTCTCGATCGGCCAGGTCGTCCCGCATGAAGTCATCGGCATGGCAAATTACAACAAGAACATCCTGGTAGGCACCGGAGGCCGCGAGTCGATCAACCGCAGCCATTACCTGGGAGCGGTTTATGGCATGGAGCGCATCATGGGCCGCGCTAAAAATCCCGTGCGCAACGTTCTCAATTGCGCGGCCGATCGTTTCCTCCGGCACCTGCCAATCGTCTACGTGCTCACCGTTGTGGGACGCACTAGCGACGGGGGGCTCGCACTACGCGGACTTTTCATTGGCGATGACGCCGAGTGCTTTTACCGCGCCGCCGAACTCAGCCTGCAAGTGAACTTTGAAACCCTCGACGCACCCATCCGCAAGGCCGTCGTTTATCTCGATCCGCATGAATTTCACAGCACATGGCTGGGCAATAAGGCGATCTACCGCACGCGCATGGCATTGGCCGACAACGCGGAGCTGATCGTTCTCGCGCCCGGCGTGAGCAAATTCGGCGAAGACCCCGCCATCGACGCCTTGATCCGCAGGTATGGCTATCGCGGAACGCCTGCCACGCTCAAAGCTGTCGATACGAATGCGGATCTCGCCAACGACCTTGGCGCAGCTGCTCATCTCATTCACGGCTCTTCCGAGGGACGCTTCACAATCCGGTGGTGCCCGGGCCAACTAAGCAGAGAAGAGATTGAAGGCGTGCGTTTTGAATTTGGAGATTTGAAAACCATGCTCACGCGCTACAACCCGGAGTTGCTTCGCTACGGCAACAACCACGTTGCCGGCGAAGAAATCTTTTTTATTCCAAATCCCGGGCTGGGACTGTGGGCGTACCGCGATAAATTGCTGGGGCGGGATGCATGATCGCGGTCTTGATGGGCGTGAGCGGCGTCGGCAAAACGACCATCGGCAGGTTGCTCGCCGCACGCACGCGATGGAACTTCGAAGATGCCGACGACTATCACTCGGAGGAAAACCGGAGGAAAATGGCCACCGGGATCCCATTGACCGACGCCGACAGAACACCATGGCTTAACGCTTTGCATGAACGCATGCTGCAATACAGGCAGAAAGGCGAGAGCGCCATTTTTGCCTGCTCGGCACTGAAGCAACCGTATCGCGAAGTGTTGGCCGGCGGCTTTGCCCCTGGTGAACTTTGTTTTGTTTATCTGCACGCGCCCGCGGCTGTGATCAGAGAGCGGATGAAGTCGCGCCATCATCCATTCATGAATCCTGATCTCCTCGATAGCCAACTGGCGGAAATGGAAGTACCGCAAAACGCGTGGTCCGTCAGTGTCGCCGGAACTCCGGAAGAAGCGGTCGAAGAAATTCTTCGCCGGATGCGCGAAGCAGGGCTGGTCACCGCTGCAGTGGAGAAATCATGAGGACTCAACCATTCGGCCAGGAACGCGGACAACTGATCGATTTGAGGTCGTCCGGATGAATGCAGAAGTTCTTCACCTGATATTCGCGTACAACCATCGCCCGGGAGTACAGCAGCAGCATTCGCGGACGCATCGAGTTTTCGGCCGATCATGGGTTTGAACCCGGCCTCACCTGGTGAGAACAATTGTTGCGTGCATCCTCCCCAGGAGCCGCAAGCAAGCAGTGAGGATGGATTAAAGTTTCCTCTTTTGAGCATTCAACTAAATGAGACTTGAGGACTGGTCAATATTGACCATTTTCTAGTTGAGCAACGCTGCATTATGGCGCAATGAAGGTAAGAAAAAAGGAAACCTTGGCGGTGCGCTGCCCCACGTGTGGCGCGAAGCCGGGCGAAAAGTGCGAACTCAGTACTGGTCTGCCCCGTACGAATCCGCATCGAGATCGGCGCTTAGTGGCTTCGGACAAGTAGTTGCTCATAGGGCGAATCTGGCCAGCCTTCACCGGCGAAGCGGATCAGCGTCCCGAATCCCGCCACTCCTTTTTCAGAATCGTGCCAACTTGAACAGTTGCCGACATAGGCCCTTCTAAGTCAACCCTCTGCAATCGACGTAACGGCGCCGTGAGTAATCCTTGAGGATCAACCATTTCTTTCCGACATACTGTGCAAAAACGTACATTCCGCAGATTATTAATTTGTCATGATTTATGCGGGTTCGAGCCAGATTTCAGAGACTATACTTATCGATGATGAGCCCCTTAGTGGCAGCCAAGAAGAACGGCAAGTTCGACTCCGACACTTTTCTCGCGACGATCGGCGATGGCAGGAAGATTCTGTCCGTCGCGAAAAAACAAGTGATATTTGCCCAAGGGGACACGGCGGACGCCGTTTTCTATGTCCAGAAAGGCAAAGTGCGCCTCACCGTTGTATCGAAGATCGGCAAGGAGGCGACGATCGGCATCGTGAGTCAAGGTAACTTCTTTGGAGAGGGTTCACTCGCCGGGCAGTTCTTGCGCATGGGCTCAGCCACAGCCATGACAGACTGCGAGATCTTACGGGTTGATAAGAAGACGATGATGGATGCATTGCGCCGCGAACCTGCGTTTTCTGAAATGTTTGTGGCGTATCTGCTGGCGCGGAATATCCGTTACGAAGAAGATCTGGTCGACCAGCTGTTCAACTCCAGCGAGAAGAGGCTGGCCCGCGTGCTTCTACTGCTTGCTCATTTCGGCAAAGAGGGCATTCCCGAAACCGTAGTGCCTAAGATGAGCCAGGAAACTTTGGCTGAAATGGTTGGCACCACGCGTTCTCGCGTCAGCTTCTTTATGAACAGATTCAGAAAGTTGGGCTTCATTCACTATGCTGGCGGTGCGGAAGGCGCTTTGCAGGTCCACAGCTCCCTGCTCAATGTAGTTCTGCACGATTGAGCCTTCGCACGGCGTGAAGGTAGATTTGAGAACCATCTCTTCTGGCTTTGCCTCCTGCGTGCCTCAGCCCGCTACTCGGCTGACTGCCTGTTCTTGGACGGGTCGGAGCGCCAAACGTACAGGAATTTCTCGTCGCTCGACGTAACCACGGGGATGTTTTTCTCTCGCGTGACGCGGTTCAAAGCAGAGCGAAGATTCTGCATCTTCTCGCCATTCAGACTGCTCAAAGGGACCTTGATGGCCTGCCTGGCGTTCAGCTTTGGCAGGTCGGCAAGAATGTCCGCCACCGCTTTGCGATGTTTTCCTTTACGACCCTGCGGAACCTCAGACCGATTCACGGCCGCATAGTGTGTACCGTTTCCGTTGCGTCCCATGGGGCTCCCCCTCATCGGAAATCGTATCCGTATGCGCAAAATCGTATCGCAAAGAATCGTATCCTGCAACTAAAAATCTATACCAGACCTGAAGATCGCAGTGCCACCCCCCCCCCGAGCGTCGTCTAACACTAATATTGTCAATAAGATACGCTTGGTACAGCGCTGAAATCCGCTAAGAGTTCACCCGTATGATCTGGGCAGCGCTAGCATGGTTTTCGGCATGGGTGCTGAGACGCTCACGAGGCGATGCTAGACAGTCGTTCTGGCGCTCTCTCGAGGGGGGCACCCATCCCTGACTCCGGTTTCGATGGCTAAGAAAAAGAAGGAATTCGATCCCAACACTTTCCTTGCGACCATCAGCGCGGGCAGAAAATTTGTGCTCTTCCCGAAGAAGCAGCGCATCTTTACGCAAGGAGATGACGCGGATGCAGTGTTTTATATCCAGACGGGGAAGGTAGAACTCACCGTGGTCTCGAAAAACGGCAAGGAGGGAACGATCGGAATCCTGGGTGAGAAGGACTTTTTTGGAGAAGGTTCCCTTGCGGGTCAAGCGCTCCGCATGGGCTCCGCAACCTCACTGACGGATTGCTCCATTCTACGAATCGACAGAAAAGCCATGATGGAAGCGCTGCATCGCGAACACGAAGTTTCCGACTTGTTCGTGACGTATTTGTTGGCGCGGAATATCCGTTACGAAGCAGATCTGGTGGATCAGCTTTTTAATTCGACCGAAAAGAGACTGGCCCGGATCCTTCTACTGCTGGCTCACTTTGGCAAGGAAGGTAGACCTGAGACTGTAGTTCCCAAGATCAGTCAAGAGGCGCTCGCGGGAATGATAGGCACCACCCGCTCGCGGGTCAGCTTCTTCATGAACCGATTCAGGAAAATGGGATTTATTCACTACAACGGTGGACTTCAGGTGCACACCTCTCTGCTCAATGTAGTTCTGCACGATTAAGTGCTTCCACGTATGCGGTCGTCAGATGACCCGCCCCGCTCGCGCTCGCTGGATCCCATTCAATCGGCAACAAATGACGAGTCCGCGACGGTTCGGTCGGCCCGCTTTGCCGATGGCCGCACGACAGGCATATCGCTCCCACCTGCCTGATGTCGGTCTCTTTCGATATTTCATTCTCCCGGACTGCAACCGCTCCGGCGATGACGGGGCCGGTACAGACGTCACAAGCGTAAGCGGACAGGTGAAGATACTGTTTTCGCATTTGTGTCCTCGCAGTCTCAAAAGAGATCTGCTATACAGCCTAGACCTTCACGGGGGAAAGGTCTGGTCAGTATTGCTCGGCTTCCCGCCACGACACCAGATGCCTGTTATCGGTGTTCAACCGAGTCTGCCGTGAAGACACGTCCAGCTTTCCCATGAACGACAGAAGCATCGCCTGAGACTGTATCTAGTGGCCCAGTGGCTTTTTGAGCCCTGCTGATTATTCAGGGCTCCAGGCCCGCATATTGAGCAATTGTGAGCAGAATTAGGGGAAGCGCTTCTGTATACCTAAATGGCATGGCCATCAACAACACTCTCCTCTGCATACATCGGGACCCGGATCAACTGAGTTTATTGCAGGAAAACGGATACGAATTGCTGACCGCGACGAATGGCCATGACGGTCTGCGGTTGTTTGCCTCCCAGCCTGTGGATGCAATCGTGCTCGATTACCACCTCGGACTCTTAGATGGCGCATTTGTTGCAAATGAGATCAAGCGGGCTCGGCCGACGATTCCCATCGTCATGGTAGCGGACGACCTGGAATTGCCTGACGGCGCTTTGAACTCAGTCGATGCACTGGTCACTAAGTCCGACGGCGCCCACTTCCTGTGGGCAACCGTTCACTTTGTATTGAGTGTGAAGCCCGCCCAGAATCGCGAAGCGAAGCGCGAGCCGCAGAGCAACCCGTCACCCGACCCCAAGGATGCACCTTTTTTGCGCAATGGAGTGGAGAAATATTCGGGCAGGAACAATCCGGTTCTGATGCTGCACAAACAACGGCATTGACCTGGACGAACCTCGATACTCGATTGCCCAAAAAATACTTCTTCAGATTGCGGTTCGACGGCCGCTCAGAAGGTTAATGACGAGAACCGCAAGCGCCACCACAAGCAGCAAATGGATCAGGCCACCGCCCACATGGAGGCTGAATCCGAGAAGCCACAGAACCAGAAGCGCTACGAAAATAGTCCAAAGCATATCTATCCTCCTTTGCCCATCCTTAAATCTTGAAGGCTTACCTTTTCGGTCGACTAAGTCTTTCCGAACGCCTTCCCGCACTCCAAACAAGATCGCCGAGATCGCGGTGTAATCAGGCTGCAGAAGGGACACATTCTTTGTGATCCGAAACCTTGCGTTGTTGGCTTCGCAGGTCCGATCAGCCGTGAGCAGGAATCGGCGATGCCCGCTAGCCTTTTGCGAAAACGATCGCGGAGGCGACCAAGGGTCATAGGTTCACTTCCACACTTGTTCACTTCCACCCTTTCTGCCGAGAGGGAGACTGTCCTCTGTCAGAAGGTGAAATGCCCGCGAACAATCCAGGAATGCTTCCCGCTTTGAATCTTCTGCAATTCGATCATGACGGGCCACGCGCGGGAATGCTGTGCAGGATTGCTCACAATGCAAGGGAATTCCATGCTTGCCGCGCTCTAGTTCGTAGCCCAGCCCTTCCAGACGCAGAGCCAAATCGGATCGGCAGACCGCAGTCATGTAGCGCTGTGACACGAACACCTCGCGTGGCTGCAAAGCCCGTTATGAGAACCGTGGCCACAAGGATGTGAAGGCTGCGATGCAGTATCAGCATCTCGAGCGAGAGATCGTCTGGGTTCGATCAAGACCGATGTAGAGAACCGGACGTAGCCGGATTGGGTTACGGCACACTTTACGCCAAACCCGAAACAGCAACTTCAGTAAGTGCTTGAAAAGATGGTGAGCGCGGTAGGAATCGAACCTACAACCTACTGATTAAGAGTCAACCGTCGCAATCGCTCTAATCCTTCGTTTCAGCATTCTTTATCAACAACTTACCGAATTGATGTTTTTACGGTGTGCCGTAAAGTGTGCCGTAACCTTTAGTACTGCGTCCCTGCCGGGGCGGAGCCACCAGGCTGATTGAGCGCTTGGCGAACAACCTCGACCTCGGGATGCTGATACCGCATTGCAGTTTTCACATCCTTGTGCCCCATCGTGAGCATTACTGCCTTCAGGTTGCCGGTTTGTTTCAAGACTCTAGTGCCGTAGTCATGCCGGCCACAATAGAGGACCAACTCTTCCGGAAGACCAGCTTTTTCTCTGGCCTCCCGAAAGCGATTCGCCATCGTGGTGAGATGACCTGCCCGAGAACGCTTCGAGGGAAATACCCATCCCTCACGCCTGCCTGCGCAACGTGCGCGGAGCAGGTCTAGTGCTCGGTCGCTTATCGGCACAGTCCGCCTTCCGTCAGGAGTTTTGCTATCGGGAACAAAGACGACTCGACTGTTCCAATCGACATTCTCGATGCGCATCCGGTAAAGCTCTCTTTCGTTCCGCATTCCCGTATCTCGCATTAAGATGACGATGTCTCGGAAAAGGAGGAAACCACGCTTCCGCCACTTGCAAGTCGCAGCGGCGGCGAGCAGTTCCCTTTCTACGGCATCGTCCAACCTCGACGAGCGGCCATATTCCTTCACCAGCTTGAATTTGGGAACGGTCCGAACGAGTTCCCACTCTTCTGCTTTGTGCAACATTCTGCGGAGAGCCCGCAGAGCGCAATTCGCATTGGAGGCAGACCCGTCGAACCTCAGCGTTTCGACGTCATCTTTCTTGATTTGGTTCAGCCTCATTCCCGCTACCCGCGCCTTACTCAACAACCGCCAACCATTCTCGTAATACAGTTTCGTCTTGCTTTCGAGGTTTGCGTTTTCAACCCACTCCAGAAA
>JBATXV010000032.1:0-2104 GCA_049673585.1 Candidatus Sulfotelmatobacter sp.
CGCGAGTGCCGCCGGCCCTTTCAGCCACGTTGCTGGAACGGCAACTCATCCGCACACTTCGTTCCTTTCTCAAAGGAGGCCGGAGAGCCTACCCCACGCCCCGCGAGTTGCCGCGACAACTACGCGCGCTTTCGGACGTCAATCCGGAACTGGCGCGCTTCCTGGAACAGAGCTGCCGTCAGGCGTCGCTGCTGATGTCAACGCAAAGTAGAAATGTCCTATTCCCTGCAAAGTAGAAATGTCCGGTTTTGACCGTGTTGGCGGAGGGTGCGTGATAGTCTGACTTCGATTCTCCGGGGAGTCGCGCTCCTGGGGAAGATTCAAGGCCGATGCGACGGGGCTGGCTCCGAAGTAATCGGCGGCAAACCCTCGGTCAACCGGGCCCTGCGGGGTACCCTCCGAGGGTTTTGCTTTTGACTTTGACATTCTCATTACTTGGGTGGAGTCTCGGAGCGGAGGCCTTGAATAGAGAAAGCGCGAAGCTGCCGGGCTGGGCTTGCCCGGCTTTCCTTTTGCGTTGTGGCGGGTTTTCAGAGCGACTCCGGCTTGGCGGAACCTTCCGAGGCCTGCCAGATCTTGGGTGACTTTTTCAGATCGAAGTTCTTACACCATGCACTGGCTGGGCGAGGTTTCCCCGCACGCCGCGCTGGGCTGGGCGCCTTCGGTGCTGGAAGCTTGGGACGCTGCTCGCAGATAGAAACACGCAAGTAGCGATCGCCGAATCGAACCGCCACAGAACCGTCTCGGCGCTTCTCGACCCGCAGCACTGCGCCTCGCAGTCCAGTGCGGATGTCCTGGCGGGCGATCTGGTAAATCTTCGCATCCAACTGAATGGTGTAATCATTGTTCACCCGCCGGCTTTCCACGTGGCTGAGAATCGCCGCCAAATCAGGCTGCTTTTCCAGCGGCCGGTGAGCATCGTCGGCACTGGCCGGCGTCACCGCCAGAGTGGCGTTGACCCAGGGCAGAAACTCGGTTTCCAGGTAGTGGTTGGCTTGTTCCAAAGTCGTCACTCCCGCGACGCGCATCCCCTTCACCAGCCGGTCCTGAGCGGTAGCAAACCCGCGCTCTACCCTCCCTTTGGCCTGCGGGCTGTGCGCTGCTATCCAGGTGATTGCCAACTCCCGCAACGCCCGACCGATCTGCGTCGGCGGCATTTCCACCCTATCCTGCTCCACTCCGGGCTCATCCCGCCTGCGTTTCTCCGCCGTCTGAAAGAGGCTCGCCTTGTCGGTGTAAAATGCGAGCGGCCGCCCGTGCTTTTTCAGGTAGCTCTCCAGCAGGCTCATGTTTTCCGCCGTTGAGTCGCTGCCCACAAAGCGAGCGAACCACCGCCCGGTCGCATCGTCAATCATGTTGATCAGCAAGATCTGTGCTCCGCGCCCTTCCAACCAGTCGTGGTCGCTGGTGTCCCACTGCACCAACTCGCCCCAGCGGCTGCGTCGCGGACGCCATGCATGGATCTTCTCGATCCGCTGCTTGCGCGCTCGCCACAGCTTGGCTTGAATCATCCACTGCCGTACCGTCTCCCGGCTCACCGCGATGTTGTGTTTCTTAGCCAAGTATTCCGACGCCAGCGTCGGGCCAAATCCCCGGTACACCGCACGCGACAGGATTGTCACTGCCTCCCGCTCCAGGTCGGCATCCATCTTGCGATTGGATGGCAGCCCTCGTAACGCATGCACCACAGCTTTATCCCCACGGCGTTTTAGAGCTCGCAGGAGACGCCTCACGTGCCTTTCCGTAATCCCCAGCTCCTCGGCCGCCTGCTTCTGGGTAATCAGTTTCTTCTTGGCCTTTTTCAAGGCCACCAGCCGGTCCCGCTCGGCCTGCGTCATCAATAGTTGTCCTTCTGCCACCTCCCCAGCCTGGAGGTCGTCAATAGGACATTTCTACTTTGCGCAAATAGGACATTATCACTTTGCGCCGACAAGGCGTCGCTGCTGATGGAGAAACGGAGAGCCGTTTGATAGAATGACCGCCGGGAGATGACATGGAACGGCGTGAATTATTGAGTCTGGGCGGGATCGCGGCCATTGCGGGAGCATTTGGATCGGCGCTGGCGGAGGAGGCCTCCGCTGGTAAGCGTGTCATTCGCATCTAC
>JBATXV010000033.1:0-6407 GCA_049673585.1 Candidatus Sulfotelmatobacter sp.
TGCTGCAAATCCATCCGAAGACACTGCAACGTCTCGCACGTAAAGGCGAGATACGCGCTATGCGGATCGGAAAATTGTGGCGCTTCCGCGCATCCGATCTCGACGCGTGGGTACATTTGCGGTTAAAAGTGGCCAGCTAGCTTCGGTGGCAAAAGTCTACCTCGCCGCTAGTGATTGCAAAGTGATTGCAGAATCCCGCGACTAAAACTGCACGACCGACAAGCCGGGAATCATCTGGAAGTGGCGGAGATTGCCGGTGGCTACGCTGTAGCCGAGTTCCAAGGCCGTCACCCCAATCAACAGATCGGACAGCGGAAGACGAATACCTTTCGCTTGGTTCTCGCCGTCGATCTGTCCGACACGAAGGGCAAGAGACACCGTTACCGGATGCATAGGTAGGGCCGTGAGAAGCTCCTGAATGAACTGCTGCCGCTTCTGCTTTCGCTGCGACGTATCGGCACGGGCCGCGCCGTGGGCCAGTTCGATCAGAGTAACCACAGAGACGGCGATATCGGTATTCCCTGCCTTACCCGAGATCGCGGCAAGCATCTGCCGCGCGTTTTGCCCCTGGCGCTCGGCTGTGATCAGCACACTGGAATCGAGGATTAGTCCCATGCGGGCGGTTCGAGCGGCTCACGATGACTTTCGACAGCCGCTTCCACATCCCTAGCGAAATCAGGGTCGATGGTCGCCGCCGAGTCCTCGGGTAGCAAGGCAATGCACTCCGAGATGGACCGGCGCGGCGGGACTGGTGCATGGATCACCGCCACCGGCAGCTTCCCACTCTCGATCACGATTTCCGCGCCCGCACGCACCCGCGCGAGCAGCCCAGCGAAGTCATTGGCGGCTTCCGCTTCCGAGATGTGGATCACATGGTCAGCCATGCCACGATTATACCGTCATTCCGTTAGGGATCGCTCATCGAGCGAGGACAGCAGTGACCAACTGCTCTTCAGTCAGATCGCCCTGGACAAACTGTTCAAAGAATAGCTGCGCGTCAGCAGTGGGAGCCAGGCCCTCCAAACGCAGATCCGCGACCGCGTTGTCGACAGCTTGCCGCATTTCGGATCGGTCGCTGGTTCCATCTCGAATAAGCGATGAGGCGCGGGAGCGTGTCGCCAAGCACCGCGCCGAGGTGTCAACCTCATCTCACCGTCCCTGCAAGCGAGCGATTGCGCGGTAGTTTGCATCGGATTTGCTGGATTCGAGATGGTCGTTCATGCTGGCGCCCTTTTAAAACCGAATGATGCCCCTTTTGGTGTCGCGCATGCTACGGACCGCAGTCACTCTAGAGATTTGTGCCGTATGTCGCTTTGACGCGTTTTGATTTCTTGAAGTAACTCCACCAGATCGCTACCCCAATCAGCATCCGAATTCCAACTGCCAAAAAGTTGTCTTGCGATGGTGTGGTGCTGGCAACGGTCGCCGGAGCCGTCAAGATACCGCCGACAATCGCGAGGGTTGCTGTTCAATGCTCCTACGGGAGAACACAATGAAGAATCTTGCCTTGATCGTCGTTGCGGCTGTCGTTCTGCTGCTGTTGCGAACCAGTGTTTCAGCGCAGGATACGAGCGCCGTGAACGTTCAAACTAGCTGCGCACACTGGGCGAAAGTCCGCGTTGACAAGCACAAACAGTTCAAGGGCGACTCAAACGACCTGTATCAGACGGGCGTGTGCTTATGCGGCAAAGCCGTTGACCTCAACACCTGCAAGACTGATGAGCGCGGATTGGCAGTCCACGAGTCGTGCTACGTCGCCCGAACCGTGAAGTCAGAGCCACCCCAAGCCAATCACGTCCTCAACTCTTGAATCTCGCGCTCGTCGTCTCTTGAGCCCGACTCCGAGTGGCCCGTGACAAAGTGGTCGCCTGATGCCATCATGGGTCAGTGCCCGAGCCCAAACACAAGTCGGATTCTGAACAACTTCGCCGTGAAGCCGATGAACCACGTCAGACGGCTCAACGCCTCGTTGAAGAGGCTGCTCGGCTCCTCGTCCAAATCGATAGCGTTAGAAAAAGGAAAGTAGGTCTCGTTTGGCGGGGCTCTATTGGCCGCAGAAAGCAAGCAGCGTCCGATTAACTCGCAACGTCTTGCCTTTGTGCTCGTAATCGATAAAGCCCGACTTCTTGAACCGCTTCATGAAAAAGCAAACGCGGGATCGCGTGGTGCCTACCATTTCTGCCAGCGTCGCATGACTAATTTTCGGAACCGTGGATTCGGAGGCTCCGCGTCCATCATAGTGGGCGAGTCGCAAGAGAATATGAGCCAGCCTCTTCTCACTCAGATTGCAACATTGGTCAACTAGGTCTTGCTGATATCGGATGTCCTTCGCCAGCGCGTACGCCAAAAACAGATTCGCCAGTTTCACATGGCGTGTCAGTGCGAGCATCATTGCTTTCTTCTCGATTCGCAAGAGGCAGCAATCCGTGATCGCAGTGGCGGATGCAGTGCGGGCCGATTGACCCGTTAGTGAGTCCTTGCCAACAAAATCCTTGTCACTCAAGATGTCGATGGTCGCTTCCTTGTCCCGCGACCTAACGCTGAGTTTCACTGTTCCCTTTTTGATTACAAACAAGGCGTCAGCAGCGTCCCCTTGAGCGTAAATTGTTTGTCCCTTCGCGACAGTGATCAGCGTCCGCCCGCGCCCAGCGGTGGTCACAAAGTTCTGGGGGTCGAAAGCGCCTCTACTCTCAGGCATTGGCCACTCCGCTCCGATACTCGACATTCAATCCCTTGCAATCACGCGTCTGTCTCGATGCGGCTCTGTGCGGCGCTGACCCCCGTTGAGTACCTGTCGCCCCGGCCCTGCGCCAGAAGTCGGGCGATGCACAGCTAGTGGCTTCCTAGAGGGTGGAACTCCTTCTTCATCCGCAACGATCATGCCCCAAGGAGCAGCGCTAAGACTGGTCAAGATTGACCAGACCATACGCGGCCTTTTCGTAATCGGGCTCCTTTGCAGTCAAACGCCGGTCGCGATGTGGGCGGTTACGGGGCTGGCCGCTACCAAGTTCGCATTTTGAACCTGCACCAGCACCGCAAGTTGGACAAGGGATGTTGAGTACGGTTTTGGGGCTCATTTCTCTTTTGATGCCGTAGGTAATAATGCACTAATCCCGTGGCGATGGACTGTTCAAAATTGCACATTTTCCACAGCCCCAATGTTCACTCGTCACATACACCGCCTCTACACCTGCGCTACTGTCTGGTTGTCCGATTGCTTGTTCATGACGGCAGGGAATGGAGTTGGAGCAGCTTCGTTCCCTGTCTCCTACTCGACTGCCCAATTCGGGAACCGTTTGCCACGATTTCGGAATCTTTAAGTCCGACCGTGTGTGGTTGTGAGGCATACTGGAAAAATGATGAATCCCGCCGCAGACCTGGATGTTCTCTTGATCGATGACAGCCCCCAGTATGCGCGGTTGATTCAGGAAACATTCCGCGATGTCAACCCGCAAATTCATTTCCACACGGCTAGCGATGGCACAGAAGCCCTGGCTTTTCTCAAGCATCCTGGGACCGCTAGCCCTCGCCCCGACCTTATTCTGCTGGATCTACGGATGCCTAAGATGGATGGCCGCGAATTCTTGGCTAGACTCAAGGAAGATGACAACCTAAAAACCATACCCACCCTGGTCCTGACCACTTCAGACATGCAGAAGGACATTGCGGCAAGCTATGAACTCCACGCCAACTCGTATCTCCAGAAGCCTCTGCAACTTGAACAATTAGATGTATTAGTAAAGAGCATCAATGATTTCTGGTTCACCCAGTCCAAATTGCCGGAGCAGATCCGTTAGCCCTGCTGCCGCAGCGGTTTTGGATCGCTCATGAGAGCTTTCTAATCTTGCGAGCCATGCGAAGGGTTAGAATCGAGATATGGAAGCGCTCCTAGCCAGGCTCGAAGACCTAAAGACAGAGTTAGCCGCGATCAACGATGTAAACGACCTGTACTGAAAGGAAAAGTCCCACTCACCAGCAGCTCAGGAAGTCTACCAACGAAGAATCGCGCGGCTGGCCTGGGTTCGCGAGGAGCTAAAGGAAACTGCAATTTTGAAATACCGCACGATTCGCAAATTGGCAATGAAACCCATCTACACCGCTTCCGTCCCATCCCAACTGCTAGCGATGCCACGCTGACCCGAACGGCTGATGCACTGCCTGCTATAGCATCTTCTAATCCCTGGCACCACGCTTTTGGTTTGCATCGGCGCAATGGATAGCTGTCAACAGGAGACATTTCAAAATGAGCGAACAGGAGTTGATTTTCAATGTCAAGGAACTTCACATAATAAGCCTCGCTTGTGGTGTCTTGGTTCAGCCTGAAATGGAGAAGCGACGTTCTCCGTTAGTGAGTATTCCGCCCTTCGGGCGGGGATTTTCAAGGCATAGGGGTCTTTCGATCCGATGGAGTTGGGAGGCGCAAGAACGAGTGCTCACGCCCCCGTTCATCGGCTCGATGAGCCCACCGGGCTATCCCTCGGCATGGTTGCATCCCTGCAGTGCCCGCTTCCGTTTCGTCCGGCAAGATCATTGTAGCTCCGCAGCGATATGCCGTTCTCAACCTCCAGTTTGGTCCTGATTGGTGAGTGGAGGCAAAGGCCGCATCGAGCCGTGCTTGATACCGACAGAAAGAAAGGTAACTTCCTTCTTTAGAGCCTAGTAAGTATATTGGCTCCATGTTGACGGCACGACTTGGCGCTCTTCTGCTGCTCGCGGTACTCGTTGCGAATGCGCAACAAACCTCGGTCCCGAGGTCTGGCAAATCACCCGCGCCCAGACTCCCGGCAGTTGATTTCGACGCCTGCGGCAGCCCCAATCCGAGCATCTACTCCGGGGAACCTTTACCCTTCAAACTGGAAGCGGACGATCGTTTGTATTCATCCTGGCAGGATAGCCGAGCCTTTGTACGTAGTCTCAAACGCGGAACACAGGTGACCAGGATCGGGGCCGTCAATATCACTCAAGAGCCTGACAGGGGCGTGATTACAGGCGAGGTTGATCAGTCGCTTGGTCCGCTGGCTCAGGGTGACGAGGTTCTCGGCTACGGCTTGCACTCTGACGGTCTCATATCCTTCTGGGGCAAGGGCGTCTGGTTCACCGAATATTATGAGAATATTGCGTTTAAAGGCGCCTGCGGTTTCGCCGATAAGACCGCGTGTCGCGTCAATATCACTAAACACGGTGTGCAAGAATGGTGGATACAGCTGAAAACCAGCGACGGTGTGACGGGCTGGATCCTCGGACTCAAGCAGAGCGGCGACAAAGTGGCATATGGTCCAAACGCTGGATATGCGTGCCGCGACTGAGGTGAGGCGTTTCTGACTTCCTCGGACTTCACCCGCCCAAGCCAATCTCCCAATAGTCAAACCGGAAACTTTTCACTTCACCGGCTGTCCGACATTGCGGTGGCTGGCCGCTTCGTTCTTCACGCGGCTTGCTGGCGGCGACTCTGGCGTCGCTCTCTGGCGGCTTCCAACTTGCGGTCGCGTTCTGCGTGGATCTCCTGCTGACGCCCCGCCAGCACGTCCTTCGGCGTGATGTAGCCGGTGGCACTGTTCAGGCGGACGTTGTTGTAATGCTCCACGTAGCCCTCGATCAGACGCCGCGCATCTTCCAGCGACAGCGGTGTTCCCGGCCGAATGCACTCGCTTTTCAGCGATTTGTACCAGCGCTCAATCTTGCCGTTCGACTGTGGATAGTAAGGCGAGGTTCGGACATGAGTCATGCCCGAGACGCGAATGAACTCCTTGAAGTCGCGAGCAATGAACTGCGGACCATTGTCGGAGATGATTCGCGGCTTCGCTTTCGGGTACTTTTCCTTGGCTCGCTGCAGAATCATTTCGACATCAGCTTCTCGCATGGACTCACGCAGGTCCCAATGCACGAGGAACCGACTGAACCCATCCAGAATGCTGCACAAGTAATAGAACGTGCCGCACAGGTTGATGCAGGAAACGTCGATATGCCAGTGTTGATGCGGCTGCAGCGGCTGCTCGAAACCGGTTCCCTTGCGCGAAGGTTTGCTCTTCCACCGGGATAATAATCCAGCTTGCTTCAACACTCGCCAAACACTCGCCGGACTAACCGCCACAACGTCAGCGTCGAGCATCATGAACGTCAGCCGCCGATAACCTTCCAGCGGGTTCTTCAGATGGAACTCGATGATTGCTTCTTTCTCCCACAGCTCCAACCAGAAATCACGGGGAACCCAACCGTTGTGCTCGTTGACGCACCCGTACCGCTGCCGCCAGTCATAGAACTTGCTGGCGGTCACGCCCAGCCACGGGATGAACCGTCCGACGCCGATCTCGGCCTTCTCCGACCAGCGCCGGACGAAATCCACGACTAGATCCCGCACATCATGCGGCACCCAGATGCCGGTTAGAGTTCCCCAAGACTTTTTTTTA
>JBATXV010000034.1:0-30886 GCA_049673585.1 Candidatus Sulfotelmatobacter sp.
AATTACGAAGGCGCGGCGAGGCCAACGGCGTGGCAGGGGTGCGGATTATCGGATCTGTCGAGTTGCGCGATCTGGAACCCAACGCCAGCGGTTTACAAGCCCTGGTCGTTCCCTCAACCGGCGTCACCGACTACGTTGCGGTTTGCGATAAGTACGCAGAGTTAATCGTGGAGCGGGGTGGCTCGATTCTGACGTCCGCGGAAGTTTTGGGCATCAAGCGCGTTGCGAGTGAGATCGTGGTAGAAACCAGACGCGGAGCATTCTCCACAACCTATTTCATCAACTGCGCGGGATTGTACAGCGATCGCATCAGCCGCATGGCCGGGGATAAACCCGAAGTGAGGATCGCTCCCTTTCGCGGCGAGTACTACGATCTCATTCCCGAGCGCTCGTCATTGGTGCGAGCCCTTATTTATCCCGTCCCCGATCCGCGGTTCCCTTTTCTCGGAGTCCATTTCACGCGCCGCATTAGCGGCAGAGTCGACGCCGGCCCTAACGCCGTTCTGGCTTTTCGCCGCGAGGGCTATCGGCGCACCGACTTCGACCTGAAAGACCTGGCTTCATCGCTCGCGTTTCCCGGATTCTGGCGAATGGCCGCAAAGTATTGGCGGAGCGGACTCGACGAAGTTCACCGGTCTTTTTCAAAGACAGCCTTCGTTCGCGCCTTGCAGCGACTTGTTCCGGCGGTACGCGACGAAGACCTGGTCCCGGGCGGCTCTGGGGTTCGCGCCCAGGCCCTGAAGCGCGACGGCACTCTGGTCGATGATTTCCAGTTTGTGCAATCTGGAAAGATGCTGCACGTTCTGAACGTTCCCTCTCCAGCAGCGACTGCTTCCCTGCTGATTGGGCGCGCTATCGTCGAGATGGCGAACAAAAACATCGGACTCGCCGGCTGAAGGAAGGCAGACTCCCACCTCGATAGAGACCGACTCCAAAGCCCCTGCCTATCCGGTTGGCGGGGGACGTGCACGGCGAATGTCTGACAGGACCGGCCGTGCCGCTGCAGGCGATCATTGCTCCAGCCAAATTCCCTGCTAACAGGGAAAATTACAGGGAATTTGCGATTTCTTCTGCCTGCGAACGTCGCACTTCTGCCTTCCAAGTTGCACATTTTGCTGCAGAATCTGGGGCAAAAGGCAAGAATCGAACAGTGAATTAGCAGGACAACATCAGGGAATTCGTTTCCTGGTGGCATTCCAGAACAGGGAATGTACTTAGACTTGACGCCGCGGAGGCAATCCGAACTGTCTTCGCTGTTCGGGCGAGCTCGGGGCATCTTTTTGCTCACTCTCAAAGTAGGACTTAGGTGGCCGCCCGCCTCTTGCAAGTCGCTTCTTCTAGGTGCCGACTGGGAAGCTATTGGCGGTTGGTCGGCGGGCCGAAAATAATCTGGAACCGGCAAGGTGCTTCGTGACACTCAGGCCCTAGCGGAAACCAACGGCTGGCGGGCGTCATTAGATAAGTCCGCCGCACCAGACACTGGATGCCTATGTTGCATCGAATCGAGCATCCCGGCGGACAATCGTAGTCATTTTCTTTATCGCCTTTTTTTTCTGCCCGCTTCGAGGTCCGGGCTTGCACTGGGGCTTGCAGCCCTTCGCTATCTTGCAGAGAGTTCCGGGCGACAGCTTGAACAGCTTAGCCAAGTTTCTGTAGCCCGTTTGCGCATGACGCGCCGCACAGTCCCTGACCTTCTCGTCTAGCGCATGACGAGCCTTACTCAGTTCTGCCTTGTAATCGAAGGGGCACCGCACATCGGCGAATGCATTCTTGTTCATAGCACGCTCTTCTTCAAGATCGCCTCTCTTGCTTGGCGTTTGCGCAGATTGTATCAATTTCTCGAACGATCTAGTTTTTGTAGCTGTAAGTCGCTGATTTAAAGCGGATTGCCAGTTTGGATGTTCTGCGAGATTGCTTGTATGTAATGGCAGCAGCCAAGACACCAATCGCTTTCGCTTTTAGGAACGAAGCACTCGGAGGGAGTCCCGGTGAAGAACCTAACGAAGGTCCGGACATCTGACCGCACCGACCGACGCAAGCGACCCAGTTCAGATCCGGCGCAAGATCGGCTCACGATCCAGCATCGTCTTGTCGACACGCTTCGGCTCGACCCGCGCAATCCTCGTGAGCACAGCAAGAAGCAGGTCGCCCAGACCGCGGAAAGCATTCGCGCCTTCGGTTTCAATGTCCCGAACCGATTTAGGCTTCGAGGCACGGTACAAGTGGGTGGGTCAGGTTCCAGAGGATTTTTTACCAGCCCAAGCCGCGCGGCAACTGTCACAGGTCCGCCCTAAGCACCACAGATTCTTGGTGATCGCTAAAACTAAATCAAGTGCTGACTTGGCCATACTCTGCCCCACCATTCGATCAGGGCAGCAATCCGTACACATCCACTTCAGTCCGCGCGCCGACATAAACCTTGCCGTTCGCAATGGTGGGTGGAACAAATTTCACAGCATTCCCCGCACGATCCCGATTGTTTGCGGCCATTGAGCTGTTCCAATATTCCACGGCTAGATTGATCGCGTCGTAGGCGCTCAAAACTGCGGGTCCGCTGCACGCAGTGGGCACAGGAACAACGGAGCAGTTCACGCCTGCATTCGGGCTCGCATAACCGTACAGACTGGCATCAATCGCCCAAACGATTCCGTGAGATGGTCCCTGCGAAGACACGGATGGAATCGTGCCGGGAAAATTGAAAACATGCGCCGATAGCGAAGTCACGGTCTCATCGAACAGCTCGGTGGCTGAATCGAAGTCAAACAATTTCAGGGAGTCTCGTTGTCCTCCCACATAAAGGCGCTTTTGCCAGAATGCGGGGGTGCCCCACAACCCGTTTGCCGGACCTGAGAAGCTCTGCCGGATTTGATCGTTATTTACAGGGTTGAACTGCCCCATGTTGTCGCGATCGATCAAGTAAATCACGCCTTCTTTGCCGACTTGCGTCAACAGGTGAGTGGGACCGCCTGAGGTCTGGATGGGCAGCAAGACCGGCGCACCGGAACCCAGGTCGGTATCGTGTTCTGCCAGCATTGCCTGGTCGTATGGAGTGAACCATCCTGCCACACTTAAATTAATTCCGTTAGGAGTGGATCCGCTAAACGAATGCAGCCGGAGAATGCTGTCTCCATAATCGTAGTCGGGTGGTGGAGGCTCCTCATCGAACACACCATTGCCGGTCGCAACGTAGACATCACCGCTGCCATCAGCTGCCGGCGCGCCGCCTCCCGCCCAAATCCCGCCGTCCCCCCCATTTAATCCGTTCGGAGTGGTATTGAAAACGGCAATTTGTTTTTGCACGTTCGAGGCGCTGTAGACAAGAACCCAGCCGTGATACGGGGTCGCATCTTCGTGTGCGGCAAACATCACGAAGATCTTCCCGTAAACTTCTGCCAATCCAGCTCGCTGGTGTTCCAACTGCGAATTGAAGCTCACCATGCCGCCCGAAGAGCCGTCGCCCGTCCCCGGAACGGAAGCAGCAACGGTTACAGGCGCATTGAACTTTTCGCTTCCGGTCGCCAGACTCAAAGCGTGCAGCCGGTGATAAAACGTCGCGGAAGTCGCCGAGCAGTTGCCTGAATTCCTCGCATTTTTCTCGGAAGCGCTCACCAGATAAATGGTTTTGGTCATCGCATCGATCACAGGTGTACTAGTGACTCCGACCTGCGGATACACATCGCCATAGCAGTTGCCGACATCATCCCAGGTTGCGGGCTTTTCATTGGCCGTCCCTCCATGCAACGTATCCAGCAGGTTGACATGCCAGTAGGTATGGCAAGGCTTGGTGTCGGCGTCGAAGGCATAGGCGCTGTCGTTTTGCGTAACGATGAAGATTACATTGTAAACTCCCCCTCCGATGCTCAAGCCTTTGACCCAAAGTGGCTGGCCATAAACAGCTCCATCGACCGGGCAGGCGAAGAGTTTGCCGAATGATGCCGTGTTCACCGTGGAGGACATGAGCGCATATTCTTTCGAATTCACGCCATCGCGCGCCGGATCGTTGTGATAGGTAAGGACGCCCACAAGATCAGTAACCGCAATCGTTGCCGAGCCCGAGGACTCTGGCGTACTCGTGGTCGTTGCGGTGATGGTGTGAGCGCCGGCAGTCGCGGGCGGAGAATAGAGACCGGCAGCGGAAATCGTGCCCACACTCGCATTGCCTCCCACTACCCCATCTACACTCCAGGTCACCTCGTTGACCGATGATGTGAACTGTTGAGTCTGCGTCGTGGTCGTAACCGCAGCATTCTTTGGAGTAACTTTGACGGCAGTGCTTGCCAAGACAGGTGCAGACAACAGGGAAACTAGGAAGCTAAGGCAGGCCCTCCTCCAGTAACTCTTCATACCTGCCTCCTCAATGACGGTATTCGGAAGGTGAAGACCCCACCAGTACGGGGCAGTTTACTTTATTTCAGCATCCGCTGTGTCAATTCGGTGTCGCCACTTCGTCAAGGATCTTTGCCGCAGAGGAGAGACCCCTCCTGCAATCTTGCTTCGAGCTTTGCCAGTGCGAAACTGCTTCGAGACCGATCGCGATAGCGATGACGAATCCAACGCAACAGGCCGAACCCAAAGTTATGGGTTGATCGAAGTTAGGGCTCTTGTTCGGGCCGAGCCAAGAATCTCTGAACATATTTTGTGCCCTCTTTCTCATACTTCGCCAATCCTGCGTGTAGGAACGCTTCGCATATCCGAGCCACACTTCGCCCTTCCGAGGCAGCTACTGATTCCAATCTCTTCTTCAGATCAGAGTGAACACGGAACGTGAGCCTCATGTTTTTGGCGGTCATATCGAGCGGATTTTACCACCCTCACTCGGCATTCTCTTGACAAGGCACCCTTACGCATGTCATCCTATGGATGACAATGAAGCACAGAAAGGAGCCTCCATGATCAAAATTGAGCCCAAAAAGCCTTGTGCGATACGCTTGCGAGCTCTGTGGCGGGAGAATGTTCGCTTCGCAAAACAGATATGGACCGAACACGTGAGTACGCAATTCTTGAAGATGCTGACTACGGACTTTCAACTGTCTGTGAGGAACGGTGACCTCCAGGTGATAAACGGCCACTGGTACGTGACGCATATAGGGTTGCTGCGGTTGGCCCGCCGCAAGAAATGCCGCGGCATCCACGTTGAAGCAGTCGATTCGCTTTGTGATTCCGCGACCAGCCGGTTTGTCCTCAAAGCAACGGTGTACCCGTCCAAAAGCTCCTCCGGGTTTGTCGGATACGGCGACGCGGATCCCTCCAACGTCTCGTTCCTCGTTCACGGCGCAGAGATGCGCGTGGCGGAGACTCGCGCCGTTAACCGGGCTCTGCGCAAAGCTTATGGAATCGGGATCTGCTCAGTCGAGGAGATCGGTTCCCTTGCCGAACCTTCGCAGTCCTCGAAAGAGTCAAAGAAGCTCCCGCCTCAACCCACCAACGGAAGCCACGGCAGCCCCACAGTTCGCGATCGGCTTTGCCAATTGATTCGGCAACATCAGCTGGACTCCAACTTGGTCAAGGCATACGCCACGGATTTCTGCAGTGTCAAGGCGCTTCGCGATGCCACCCGGGAGCAGGTGGAAAACTTCGTCAAGCATCTGGCCGACTGGGCTGAGAAAGATCGCAATGCCCTGCTCTGCCAGCTCAACAGCTATCTCGGCCAGAAAGAGTCGGCGTAGGGACCATGATTACTCATAGCCCCCGCCACAGAGCCGGACGAGCGGCATTACCGCATCCGGCTCCCACCTCGGGTGATGACGTGCAGACGCATAAGGGGATAAGGATGGCAGATACGTGCAGGAGGAAGCCACCGAGTAATGAGACGTTCCATACGGTGCCACGGCAGGTGGTTACCCTGACTGCGTCGGCGCAAGACGATCCGCCACAGATAGCCCACTGCCATGCGAAAGGCTCCAAGTGCCGGACCGTTCAGGGGCACACCATAGTAGTGGATGTGACCCAGCAGGACCGAGCGCAGATAAGCCCCCTGTTCCGGGATGGGCGTGTGCATGCGCTGCCGCAGTACGACTTTGAGTTCCCGCAGCTTGGCTTGCCACCTCTGTCGCATCGTCTGCCGCAGAACCGTAAACCCGCCCCTCCGCGTCTTCGCGCAGCTGTGCGTAAATCCGAGGAAGTTGAAGGTCTCTGGTTTGCCGTCGCCACGCTTGCGCCGATCCCGTTCCGCAAAGCGGCCGCACTCGACGATACGCGTTTTGTCGGCATGCAGTTCCAATGCGAACTTCGCAAACCGTTCACGCAGTTCCGCAAGGAAGCGTTCTGCCTCATGACGATGCTCAAAGCCCACGACGAAATCATCGGCAAAGCGGACGAGGATCATGTCGCCGTGCGCCTGCTTCTGCCTCCATCGCTGGCCCCAAAGGTCGAACACATAGTGCAGATAGAGATTCGACAGCAGCGGACTGATACTTCCGCCCTGAACCGTCCCCACTTCACTTTGTATCCGCTGCCCCTCCTCCAGCACGCCTGCCGTGAGCCATTTCTGGATCAACTGCACGACGCGCCGGTCTGCTACGCGGTGCTCGACAAACTTCACCAACCATCCGTGGTTGAGAGTGTCGTAAAATCGACGGATGTCGGCATCGAGCACCCAGTTCACCTTTCTCACAGTAAGTCCAACCGTCAATGCATCCAGCGCTTGGTGCGGGCTGCGTTTTGGCCGGAATCCATAAGAAAAACCGAGAAAGTCTGTTTCGTAGATGGCGTTCAACACCTCGACCATGGCACGCTGGACGATTTTGTCTTCCAGCGCGGGGACCCCGAGCGGACGAAGCTCGCCCGGTTTACCCACCTTCGGGATGTAGACCCTACGAACAGGCCTGGCTCGGTACGCTCCTCGCTCGAGCCGTTGGGAGAGGTCCTGGAGGTTTTCCTCCAGCTCCTCTCCGTATTGCTCCCACGTCTTGCCGTCTACGCCTGCCGCTGCCTGCCTTTTGATAGAGAGGTAGGCTGCTCGCAATCGTTCGACGTCATAGATGTGGTGCAGGAGCGCGGTGAACCGCTGTTTCCTATCCACTCTTGCTGCCTGACGTACTCGCTCCAGCGCGCTGGGCGCACTGTCCCGGCTCTGAGTCCGGAGCGCGTTGCGCTCGAGCGAGTTTCCCTTGGCCAGCCCGCTTCCCTTCATCGCCTCCGCCGCCGGTTCCTCGGCTTTGTTCAGCGACTTCGCCGGTACTACCGGGCCGTCCGACTTCCCACGTGTGTTCATCATCGGCGTATGTTGTTTGACTTCCCGATGCGGCCAGCGGCTCTCTCTACCTCAGGCGCACGTGGGATCTCCCGGTTCCCGCGCAAGGGGTTTCCGTACATGCACGGGGTCTGTGACCGCGCGGGATCTGGTGCCCCTTGCGAAGGTGGTGCACCTGGTATTGCCTTCCGCTTACACCCACGGCGTCGGCATCCCGGAGTACCTGCCGCTTGCGCGGCAGGGCATGCATTTCGCGGCTCAATACCCGGCCTGCACGTTCCTCTGTCAACGCTTTGCCTTCGTCCTTGCGGACGCCGACACATGACTCGAGGCCGTTGTGGTTCGCTACTCCTTCAACGTATGAAACTTTCATTCACTACCCCTTGCCGGTTTAACCGGCGCACAGGTGCCGCATGAGACGCCAGATCGAAGGTCTACACGCTGCCGATCGTTGCGCTGCTGACCAGGTTCCCGATGGAATCTTCCTCGTTCGGGTGCAACGGGTCTATTTTCGCCGGCAGGCCCAAAAGCCTTACTACACACTTTCTCTGGCTATTCTGGAGCCCAGCCGTTTTTCCGGCCACACGCTTTCGAGCCGAATCTATTGCAACCCGAAAGCCTTGTGGAAGCTGAACTGGTTCCTGCTCGACTTCGGCTACGACACCGAACTGCTCGGACGCGATGAGGTCGATGAAACTCAGCTCATTGGTCTGAAGGGCGTGGTCAAGACCAGCCACATCGTCTTTAACGGCGCTTCCCTGCTCCGATTCGACGGCTTTGCCTCGGCGGATCGCTGGGAGGAGCTTTCCCCGGCAAATCTGGACAGTCCGCAGGTGGCCTGATGATGTACAGCTACACCCAGATCAGCCAATACCTGACCTGCCCGAGGCGTTACCGGCATCGCTATCTCGACGGCTGGAAGGAGAAGGACACCCGGGCGGCGATGCTGTTTGGCCGCGCCTTCGAGCAAGCCCTGGGAGCTTACTTTCGGCGAGAAGATCCCGGAGCAGTCCTGTTCTCCGAATGGTCTCAGTGTCAGAGCCAGGGCTTGCACTACTCGAACGGAGACTCGTGGGATCGCATGTTGCGACAGGGAATCATGCTGTTAACCCGGTTCTGTCAAGACGACCGCATTCAGGTCCACCAGCCTCAGAAGAATCTGCAGATCAAATTCACTCGACCAATTGCTGGAAGTAACGACTTTGTCGCTTATGTCGATGCCATCGGCAGACTCGATGGAATACGCTGCCTGCTCGAGTGGAAGACCTCTTCGAGCCGATACTCGGAGGAGCCTGAAGGGTTATTGGCGCTCGATCCGCAGCTGGTTTGCTACTCGTGGATGACAGGGATTGCCGAAGTCGCCCAGGTCGTGTTCGTCCGCAAACGGCTGGTGGAGGTTCAGTACCTGCGGGCCACCATCACCGACGAGCAGCGGCAAGAGTTTGGCCACTTGGTGGAAAGCACAATCCGTCGCATCGAGGCAGCCGATTTTCTGCCGCACAGCGGCATCCGCTTCCCCCAGAACCCCTGCAGCAGCTGTCCGTACATCGGGCTTTGTCTTGGAAACCAGCAAATGGCAGACGCCAGCTTGGTGCGGCGTCCAGGAGCAGACAGTCTTGATTGGCTTGACGAGCTTAATTTCTGAGAATCCGCCTATGCCGCCGAAGCTCAATCGCCGCCGCGCCCTCTTCGTACTGGCAAGATCGACGAGATTCTGGCCTGGGAACGGCGGAAAGAGACCGAAAGGGACACCAAGTTCGTGGACCTGGGGCGCTATCTATGCGAGGTGCGGGCGGGGCAGTACTGGCGGCTGGAAGATCTGAAGTGCTTCGATGAGTTCCTGGAGAGGCGGTTTCCTGGGTCGCGGCGGAAGGCCTACTACCTGATGTCGATTCACGAACACCTGCCACCGCAGGCGAGAAAACAGCTGAAGGAACTGGGCTGGGCGAAAGGACTGGAGCTGGCCAAGCTGGCGAAAAGGGACGGGCAGCGCTTCGACTGTGCAATCTGGTTGCACCGGGCACGGGAAATGCCGCAGAAGCAGTTCAAGCAGGAGGTCGAGAAGGAGCTAACGGGACGGGAGACGGAACCGTGGGAGATTATCTATTTCAAGCTGTACCGGAGCCAGATGCCAGTCATTGAGCGGGCAATTGAGACAGCAGCTCTGATGTTGGGCAGCGACCGATCTCGTGGCTACTGTCTGGAAATGATCTGTGCAAACTTCCTGGCCGGGGCCAACCTGGACCACGGGGATCCGGAGATGCTGCTGTTCTCAATGACCAGATTCTTCAAATTTCTGCCCGAGGAGCAGAAGCATGCATTTCTTGAAGATCTCAACGAGAAAGCATCATGAGCCCGATTGGCCCAAAAGCCACGTCCTTGCGGCTGGATCCGGTGTCGTACGAGACTCTACGACAGCAGGTGCTGCGTCGTGACGCCTGGAGGTGTCAATCTTGCGGCACGATGTCGAATCTGGAGGTCCATCACAGACAGTTTCGCAGCCACGCCGGGGATGATTCAGAAGAGAACCTGATTACGCTCTGTGCACAGTGCCATGCCGGTATCCATCGCTAAACTGGGTTAGCGGGCGGTCGCCTACCTCGCAGTGGAGCCGTTGCTGGTGGCACTGGAATCGCTGAGTGAGCAAATCGCCGAGTACAAGGAGCGCATCGAGAACCTGGCGCAGCAGAGTTATCCGCAGGTGGGCCTGCTGAAACAGGTGAAGGGTGTAGGTACGCTGATCGCGCTGACATTTTTGCTGACGCTGTCGGACTCGCATCGCTTCGGCAAGAGCCGCGACGTGGGCTGCTATCTGGGATTGCAGCCGGGACGGAGGAACTCGGGCCAGAGTGAGCCGCAGATGCACATCAGCAAGGAAGGTGACCCGCATCTGCGAACGCTGTTGGTGGAAGGGGCACAGCACATCTTGGGACCGTTCGGTGTGGACTGCGATCTGCGGCGCTGGGGTTTAAAACTGGCCGAACGCGGCGGGAAGAGTGGCAAGAAACGAGCCATCATCGCCACGGCACGCAAGTTAGGGGTGTTGCTGCATCACTTGCGGGTAAGCGGAGAAGTGTACGAACCGCTGCACAACCGCCAGCCGAGTCGGTTGGCGATCGCAGCATAAAAACGAAAACATCTCTGGGAAAGGAAAAGACAAAAGCCAAGACGCCGAGTTCCGGTGACTGCGTTAAACGCGTGGCCCACTTCCGTCGTGAGATAGAAAGAGGTCGCCAAACAGGTGGCAGCACCGGCTGAAACGAGAACACCCAACTTGCACCGAGCGAACAAAATCGCTCACTGAAGAGTGCGGCTGGAAGGGTGGCGACAGCGGCAACTCGGCGGGGAGAAAGAATCGTGTCCAACAAGAAAACTAACCAACCCACTTTGACTCCGACCGGCCTTCTCATGGAAGGCGATTTCACTCAGTGACCTTAGTAGGGTTGCGCGGAGTTCTAAGACCCTGAGTTATGGGCAGGTGCCTAAGACCCAAACGCAGGCAAAACCGCCATGCCTTCGGCGCGGTTATTACCGTGGCCGTTCCCTTGCCCTTATTTGTTTTCAGACTCGCTGCGGCGGGTTGCCATCAGCCTTGCGAATAATATCTGAAATTCTTCCAAGAGAAACCAATATTGCCGGGGGTTGCATTCGCGAATAACACGCCCCCAGAGAATATCCAACTGGGCTTGATAGTGTTGTGGTTCTTCTGTCAGCAAAGGTCAGGCCTCTATTTTCTGGAGGCGTTTCTCCGCCCCTAGTCTTGCCGGAGCCGGGAAGATTATACGCCCTTGGGGCTGGGGATGAACCGCTGGCCGCATTCGGAGCACACTCTCTCAAAGTCGATGTGGGGGAGCTTGTCAGGCGCAATCGAGCACCCGCGCTTCGGGCAGAGAATGTTGAGTGACGCCTTGACTTTGTCGAGATTGATTTTTCTGCTTCTGAGGCACACGCGAATTGTCTGACCTCAAAAAATGGGGCAGGCTCAGCGGCTCAATGTGTGTAATCGGGATTCTTCACCAACCCTGATCAAACATCAGAGCAACTCTCCGGCGGTCATTGACGGAGTTAGCTATACGCACAGGAAAAATTATGTTTGCCGTAAACGCTAGTTTACTTTTTCGAATGGTGTACGTACATCGATACGCATCTATGTGCTTCGAGCGTGCGCAAGCGTTGCGATGGAGAACGCGCATGGTACTAACGCTGTGCGGAGCACGACGGCGGGGGGAGCGTAATACGCGGTGAACAGCTCAGGTGCGCCGTCGGTTGCACGAATTCCAGGCAGCATTTAGCCGGTCCGGTTTGTTATCGACTTATTGAGCGGGACGGAATGCGACAGTGCTGGCACAGTATACGCCTTGGGGTGTAGACGTAAACCAGCTAGCCTGATGAGTACCTGCCGGGACAGAATTGCTAGTGATATGCGCCCAACCGTTTCCATTCGTGGTGAAATCGTTCGTAAACTCGTTCCCGGGAGAAATGCCACTGATGGTAGTGTCTACGGCAAACAGAATGGACACGATAAAGTCGCCAGCGTGCGTGGTAATCACCGCCGGTCCCGGAGTGTTATTGAGAGTAAGGCTTCCACTAGATGTGTTGGTTACATCCGGGGCCGAGGTTGAAATTCCTGAAACCTCCCAAACCGTGATCTCAACATGAGTTGTTGAATCGGCAAAAGTGGGAGTCACAAGCGTAGCGCCGGGCTTGGAGTTCACGGCATACCAAATTTCCGTCGAAGCAATGCCGACGTAAGCTTTAGCATCGGCCGAGACATAAGCGTTGCCTGCATCATCAGTAACACTGGTAACGTATGTTCCGCCGTTGAACATTAGTGCTACGACAATTAAATTCCCCGTGCCGGTGGCCGGAATCGTGAGGCTCGAAATAGGTCCAGCGTTCGATGCATCGTTCACAACGGCCCAACTACTTCCGTAAAAAATAGCCCCTTGGCCACAGCCGACCAACCCAAGTATTCCCAACAACACCGGGATCAGTGTTAATGCCTTAATTCGCATGTGATTCTGTGCTCCTTCGCGCTGTTCAATGATCGGCGGGCTCTCATTACGCGCCAAGAACTTGTCTTTTTGGAGGCCCGCATTTCAACGGGGCAACTTGATTGCCATCCGGGAGGCTTTTTTTTGTACAGCTTGCCGACGCCGTCAGTCATTTACGCAAAGCTTTGCACAAGCTCGTGGAAGAATGCCTACCGCCGAGACATTGCTGCAAGAGCCATTCTCAACGACATTTTGACTATGAGCCCCTCAGCTCTTGTCCGACTCACCGTTATCTGCGTCCGTGAGTACTTTTTTGTGTCACCGAAAGCCACCTTGCGCGTGTACAGAGCTGTGGGAAAGTATTTTCCCATGTGAAGGCGGCTTCAGTGTTGCTCTTAGTCTCCGATTACCAGGCCCCGCCCGGAAGATCCAACAAAGAGTTACTTTCGTGCGAGAGAGACCGTGAGACAGCTCAACTTCTGTTCCGTCTTATTTGGAAGCTAAACCTCTCATCTGGTGCAACTTTGCGACTCTACACCAGCGGAGCGAATAGGAGCTCGCAATCGGTTGTTGCGGATTTTGGCTTTGGCATCGCGATTGCATCATCAGGTCGGGTGCTTCTTGCTTTCTTGAGCTGCAGCCAGACCGATGGAAAAAATCGCCGAGAATCGTGTAGGTCAGTAACCGATTCGGAGAGCGCTTTACTTGGCTCTTCGTCAACTATTGGAGGTTAGCGGGCCGGCTCGCCCGCTGCCCGATCAGGCAAGGGTCGAATGCGAAACGCGAGGACTGATGAGGACTATTGAGAAGCTCGGTTTTATCTTGTTCGCGCTGGCCGCATCCGCTTTCGCGCAAAATCAGCAAAAGACAGAACCGGTACCTGCGGTCGCTGGCCCAGTTTACAACATCTCAGCTTACGACATGAGTGTCGGCTATGCCAATCTCACCACGGCTATGCCCTCCGCGCAACACGTGAACCTGAGAGGCTTGGATGTTGGCGGAAGTGCCGATCTGAATTCGCGTTGGGGGGCAATGGTCGATTCCATGTATGTTCGGACATCCGACGTCCTCGCGACCGGACACGCTGGCTATCAGTTGAGCTTTCTTGGCGGTCCGGCGTTCTATCCGATTCATCACGGGAATACTCGATTGTCGGTCCACGCACTAGCCGGTGCGGCCCTCGTCGACGGAGCCGTGCCAATAAACACTACCGACTACTTTCACGGGTGGTTAGTACGATTCGCTTATGCCGGTGGGGGCGGAATTGAGCAAGCCCTCTCGGGGCCACTCGCCGTCCGAGTCCAAGCAGACTATCTGCACTCGGCGTTTTTTAATGCTCAAGGTGCAGTGCGACCGCAGGGCAATCTCCGGTTAACCGTGAGCCTCGTCTTGCGTCTGAGAGAGCGTCGATAATACCGTAACTTAGCTATGAGAGGCGAATCGTTGTGCTCAAAGAGGCGCTGGCGAACTTGTACCGCTACCGGGTTGATCTCAGAAGCGATCTGACCAGCGCCCTTACAAATACGTCGTTCTCAGTTCGCTGAAACGGGTGATTTCGGAATGTATACCAGGCCGACTGGCTTAGGTTAATGATGGAGAGAGCGAGGGTGGATGGCTGTTCTCATTTGGAATGGCTTGAGGGTGGGGGAAAAAAGGGCGTCGACAGCCTGCATCTGTCGGAGCACTTCGGAAGCTCACTTCGGAAACTAACCGAGGATCACGAGGCTGCCTCCCAACAAGAAAGGTGGAGTCGCGGCGTCGAAGAGCCCATCGGAGCGCTGGCGCATTCTGGGACTGGCTGGCAACCACAGCTTTTCAGGTGACACTGCTAGAGCAGGCACAGGCTACCAGGACTTCTTTGCCCTCCTGTGGAAAGACGGCGACGTCCCAATCGTGAGGCAGGTCAAGGCCGAGTACTTAAAGGCGCGATAGGAACGGGGTTACCCAGCCAAAAATCACCACCCGTTAATGGCGTTGGGGTCGTCAAGTATTGTAATCAGATGGGATAGGAAGGCCCGTCTCCGGAGGGGATGCTATACGCTCCCAAGTTATCGACGTACTCGAAGCACAGACAAAAAGGAGACCGACAAAGAAGGTTAGCACCTTAGCGATAAAGACGACGAAGAGTTTTTCTCAACCGAAGCTAACGATCGGGCTGGATCTGGGGGACCGTTCGAGCTGGTATTGCGTGCTGGACGAAACTGGCGAGATTGTCCTCGAGCAGAATGTCAGCACCACCCCAAAAGCCATGCGGGAGGGGTTGGGCGGAATGCCGCGCAGTCGGATCGCGCTGGAGACGCGCATGCACTGGCCGTGGGGGTGAGCCGACTGCTGAGCGAGTTCGGACTCGAAGCGATCGTGGCGCATGCACGCAGCGTGCGCTTGATCGGAGAGAGCCGAAAGAAAGATGATCGTCTGGATGCACAGACGTTGGCGCGGCTGGCACGGATCGATCCACAGTTGCTGTGTTCGGTGAAACATCATAACTTCGCCTGACGTTCTCCCATCACAGAATTACTCTTTCGTTTTTCTCTTCCGGCGTTCCTTTATGTTCTCAGGTTCACCACCGCGACTGGGCCAAATGGCAGCGTACTCGGCTTGGCGGTCAGCCCTCGACTCAGGCTAGCCTCGTTTGCGTCGGCTCTTGCGACTTCTACGGTCGTCGTTCCCGCGAATGTACTTGTGGCATCTAGGCGCGCCTGCCCAAAGCTTGCCAAGCTGTGGAGTTTATGCGACCCCACCGGTCGAAGACTGGATTCCTCTCTGCGGCTGCCATTCCGGCAGTGGCGCTCGCGATTCTAGTAATGATGCCTGCGCGGGTGCGAGCAGCCGCGCCAGAATTGAGTTTTTCGCCAACCTTCTTGCATTTCGCCGGCGTCCTCGTCGGTCGGACCGAAACCCTCGTTGTTGTTGCAACCAACCACGGGCAGTCGGAGATAACCGTTTCAAAAGTGATGGGGACCAACAGCAAATTCAAAGTCTCGACCTTGAAGCTGCCGCAGGTTCTGGCCGCAGGAGAGAGTCTCGCGGTCAGCGTAACTTTTGCTCCAACTGCGAAAGGTGAGGTCGGCGGGTCGATCATTTTGTTTAGTAACGCGTCCAACCGCGTCCTCTACCTGGCAATGGCGGGTCGTGGCGCGACCAGCCAGGAGGTGACCGCGAATCCCCGGAGCCTCTCTTTCGGTAATGTCGAGGTGGGGGCGAGTTCAAGGTTGGCGACCGTGTTAACCAACACCGGCCGGACTAAGGTGATCCTTGCCCGCTTGCAAACCGACGGGACAGGGTTTTCGGTGAGTGGGGCTACATTCCCTTTGATCCTGCCAGCGGGGAAGCAGCTGAAATTAGACGTCACTTTCAAACCACAGGCGGTGGGCCCGGTCGGCGGCAGTTCCCTCGTCTTCGGACCGAACCTGGACATATCGTTTACCGGCATCGGGATCGGCGTGAGCAAGCCGGAGCTAGCCATTACCCCCGCCACTCTCAACTTTGGCGATGTGGCCGTAGGAACCACGGAGAAGCGGACGGTGGAACTGAGCGCCACCGGCCGCAACGTAACCATTTCCTCGGTCTCCAGCAGTAGTTCGCAGTTTGCGGTTCTCGACACACCTTTACCATTGACGCTCCGCGCCGGGAAAAACGTATCCCTCAACGTCGCATTCGCGCCGCAGGCCAGTGGGAACCGGTCCGGCACGCTCTCGTTTGCCAGCGATGCCGCAGATTCCCCAACGCGCTCAGCTTTGATCGGAACAGGTACCGCTGCCTTTGTGAGCCTCTCTTGGATCGCGAGCACATCTTCCGAGGTCACGGGTTACAACATCTACCGGAAAACCTCGTCGACCGGCTCTTACACCAGAATCAATTCGAAACTGGATCCCGACACCAACTATACCGATGCGACTGTGACCCACGGAACGATCTATTATTACGCGACGACCGCAGTGAACTCGAAGGGGAAGGAAAGTGAATACTCGAGCGGCGTAAAGGTAGAAGTGCCGTAGCACAGCCGGAAAGTGCAGCAGCATCCGTTCAAGCTCAATGCTGATTGTCACCACCATGGTTACGGCGTTGAGCTCATGACCGGACAACTCCAAATTCGATGCTGACAACTGCTTCTCTACCTTCCTTTTCCTTCTTCATCTGCAAAACACTCGCTGATACGTTTCCCATCAGTTGGGTCCGCTCAAGGCTTAGGATCATGTAGCGGCGGTCGCGCAGTGTGACCGCTGGCCAGATCCCTGGCACAGCACCTACATTTCACGGCTGCGCCGATGATCCAAACGGATGATCCAAACGGCCCGATCCAAACGAATGAGACTTTCCCTCGTCATGCCGGCGTACAACGAACGCGCCACGCTTTGGCAGGTAGTCGCACGAGTGCTCGCCGTTCCGCTGGACATCGAATTGATTTGCGTCGACGACGGGTCCACTGATGGGTCGCGCGAGATGTTGGCGGTGGTGTAATTCAAAATGCAAGATCGAGGTCCGGCATGCTGGCCGGCCGCGCCATCGGCAGCCTTCGAAGTGGAAATGTCTGTGGAAATCTCCTCTGCTCACACTTAAATTTTTGGGCTTTCCTTTAAAACATGCGGGTGTATGATGATTTCTCAATTCCCAGGTAAGAGTCCAAGTGCTGAGCAGGCCGAGGGTTTGGCGTCAACCCCTGCGATTCTGGGTGTTGCCGGAACCCCCAAGCAGCAGGGAGAACAATGAGAACAAACCAGCAAGTCTTATTATGGTTGAGCATCTCAATTCTCGGGGCGCTAACCTTGTCTCCAGCTTCAATGGGACAAGCGTCCCGGGGCTCCGAAGCAGCCGCACATGCGATCACCGACTGGAGTTATCACCACGTTATTTTCTCCAAGCCCGCCACCGCGGAACAAGCCCGACGCGTAGAACGGGACCCTCGCTATTGGCAACAAATCCGTCGCCAGTCGCCAGCGTTGATCGAGGCAGAAACGCCTCGAGTGCTCGCCACCCGATTGCGGGTTCGCCCGCATCCCCCAGCTTCCGGCAAGAGTCAAGGACTGAAGCGTGACTGGGCGCAGGACATGGGCACTGGCGCCACCGTCGGCGCCGGAAACTACCCCGCGAAGTTTTCGTTCAACGAGACAACTGCAAGTTGTGCCAACGATTTCATCGTGTACAACACTGGGCTTCTGGGGAGTAGCGGAAGTGGCGGCCAACCCAGCATTCTGGCGTACAACAATGTCTACACTGCCTGCGAGGGGGATGGGTTGGGGACGGCGCCTGCGGTTTATTGGTCGTACTACACCGGAGGTCAGATCCAAACTTCTCCCGTGTTTTCCCTCGACGGTTCGCAAATTGCTTTTGTACAGACCACTGGCGGAGTTGCAAGTTTGGTCCTGCCCTGCTGAAATGGGCGGCTGGAAGCGGACTCCTCGTCGCCCCAGTCACGCCCGCATCGAACGCCGGTTACCCCACCTGCGCCGCACCTTGCATGACCACATTGGCGCTCGTAGATGCGAGTATCGCGGCCAGTGATACTCAATCATCCATTTTTTATGACTACGGCGACGACGCAGCTTATGTTGGGGATGACTCCGGCTTCCTTCATAAGTTCACCCCAGTATTCACCGCCCCTCCCACAGAAGTGACTTCGGGAGGCTGGCCGGTGAAGGTGAACTCGAGCGCCCCCACCGCTCTTACCAGCCCGGTCTACGATTCTGTGACAGGGAATGTGTTTGTGGAGGATGTCGGCGGCTTCCTGTATCTTGTCAACTCCAGCGCCGGTGTGACCCAGTCCGGAGAGTTGGATTTCTCCCTGGTCAACGACGGTGGCCCCGGCTTCGTGCAAGGCCCGATTGTCGATTCCTCGGCTGGACTGGTGTATGCATTCGTGACGAGCGACGGCACGGGGCTTTGCGCTGGCGGAGCGGACTGCCCCGGTGTTTACCAGCTGAGCACCAGTTTTATTTCCGGCGACACTGGGTCGGAGTCGGCACCGGTTGGTTCCAGCACCCTTGCGCCTGCGACGCCGAATCCCATGTACATCGGGGCTTTTGACAATGAGTATGAGAGCTCCACGGACCCGCCCACGGGAAACCTTTATGTTTGTGGCAATACAGGAGCCAACCCGATTCTGTACCGGATCCCGATCGCGGCCGGAGTTTTTGGCACTGTCACAACCATTGCAGCACCGACTCCCACCGCTGACAGTCCCGCATGTTCCCCCGTGACCAACGTCACAAACCCGAATACCAGCGTAGGTACGGCCGAGTGGGTGTTCTTTAGCGTACAAAATAATGGCCTGCCGACTCTGTGCGGCGGCATCGGGTGCGCCTTGAATTTCGTGGATTTGCCGTGGCAGGCCACGACTCACCACAACGTGGGTCAGGAGATCCTGGTGGTCCGGACGAACAACACACCGTTTATCCAGGTGGCTGTCTCGTCGACCGGCACCCAGAAGTCGGCAGCGATCCAGCCCACATGGCCGGCCGGACCAACGGGTGTGGGTGGGCTTACGAACGATGGCGGCGTCACCTGGCTGAACCAGGGAGCCACCACTCTGACACCGCTGGGAACGTGGGAAGACTTCCATGCATACGCCGTGCACGCCCGTATTGTTGACAGCAATGGCAACGTCGAGATCGTGACGAACAGGGGCACCTCGGGCCTCGACCATCCCGTCTGGAACGAGACGCCCGGAGGTCCTACCCCCGACAACGGAACCTTGACCTGGGTCAACGCCGGTGTGTTGCCCAGTGCTGCTCTGACCTCGACCGGAGGGACGAGTGGATTCATCATCGACAACGTCGTGACTACGGGATCGTTGCTGGGGTATTCGCAGGTCTACTTCTCTACCCTGCAAGATCAGACTTGCGTCGCTGGGACCGGCGGATGCGCAGTGCAGGCGTCGCAAGCGGCACTGCAGTAGCGGCCTGGGGTCCAGGCAACGCTCCGAGCCAGACCGTTTCGCTGGACATGTTCTAGCCGGATCGCCACGATCCTCCCGGCTTCATTCCCATCCCAAAGTGGAGGACGCCGTGGCGTATCTTGCTCGATTGACTCATTTCGCGTCGACTGCTTCTTTCACGTAGCGAGTGAGCACTGTTGCCAGACTCTCGAAGTAAGTGTCGACCATTCCCTCGTGATCGCCCGGCACAATCTCGACCTCAAGCTCGGCTGCCAGCCCTTTCCAGAGAGGGGTTGGATCACTCTGGTAATAATGGTCAGCCGCGGGCGTCACGAATCTTATCTTGCCTGGATAAAACCGGGGGCGATAGCGTGCCAGAGCGACCAAATCACTTGCCTCGACGCGCAAAATGGTCTGAGCGAATGATAGGCGAGATGTTTCTGGAGAAAGAGTTCGGTGAAGGGCTTCAACCATGTGCGATCGACGTTCAAGGGCACGCACGAAGTTTGAAAATGCCTCCCCGGGCTTCTGCTTTACAAAAGAAATGCGGTGTCTTGTGCGTTTCGCGATGAATCGCAGGCGCTGGCCTGGCGGGAAGTACCGTGGATGCGCGTATGTGCCCATCAGGATCAACTGTGCAACCTGTTTACCCTGGGACAGACGCTGTGCCATTTCCAGAGCCAATAAGCCGCCGAAGGAGTAACCCATGAGAATGTAAGGGCCGTAGATCTGTTGCTGGTTCAGCGCATAAAGGTAGAACTCGGCCATATCCTCCACACGCTCAAATGGTTCCTCCATTCCGTCGACGCCCCTGGCTTGGATGCCATAGATCGGATGCCTTGTGTGAATGTGCTTGGCGAGCTGGGAGAAACTCGCCCGGCCCCCCAAGCCGGGCGCAATGAGGATCGGCGGTGTCTCCCTGCCCGATCTGATTCTGACGAAGGGTGAAAACCGTGGAAGACTGGGTTGCTGTAACAAGACAGCCAGCGAAGCAATCGTCGGCGCATGGCAGATCGTAGCGCTTGGAAATTCCCGGCCGCACACTTGTGCGATCTCGGCAAATACACTGTCGGCCAACGAATCGTTGCCGCCAAGATCAAAAAAAGTTGTCTCCTGAGTTGATGGGTGACCGTTGCAGAACGCGCTGCCAAATCTGAGTCAACACCTCGATCACTGTCGTGGTGACCCAAAACCCAAAAACTGACACAGAGGGGATTAGAGGTAAGCTGGGGCAGGAGTCCGGAACAGGAGACAAGGACGATGCCCAAGAAGGCTCACACGGAAGAGCAGATCGTGGCGGTACTACGGCAAGTGGAGGCGGGAGCGCGAGTGGATGACGTTTGCCGCAAGGTGGGGATCAGCCAGGCGACCTACTACCTCTGGAAGAGGAAGTATACCGGGGTGGGAGTGAGCGAGTTGCGTGAGCTGCGGCAATTGCGGGAAGAGGTGGGGCGACTGAAGCGGTTGGTGGCGGACTTGAGCTTGGACCGGCAGATCCTGCAGGAGATCGTATCAAAAAAGCTGTAAGGCCTCGTGCGCGTCGGAAGTTGGCGCGCTGGGCGCAGGAGGCCTATCAGATCAGTGAGCGGCACGCGGCGCGGATCGTGAAGTTGGCGATCGGGACACTGCGGTACGAGAGCCGGAAAGTGTTCGATGAAGTTCTACGGCATCGCTTGCGCGAACTGGCGGGCATGCATGTGCGCTACGGCTATCGGCGCTTGACCGTGCTGTTGCGGCGTGAAGGCTGGCATGTGAATGCGAAGCGCATCTACCGGCTGTATCGAGAGGAAGAGTTGATTGTGCGCACCAAGCAACGACGGAAGATGGCGCGACGACGGGCCGTACCAAGCGGCGCCGCGTCGCGACCGAACCAGCGTTGGAGTATGGATTTTGTGAGCGACAGGTTAGCGGACGGACGGTCGTTTCGCATTCTGACCGTGGTGGACCAGTTCACGCGCGAGTGTGTTGCGCTGGAAGCGGATCGTTCGATGACGGGGATGAAAGTGGCGCAAGTATTGGACCGCGTGAAGCCGGAACGAGACGGATTGCCGGAGAGCATCACGGTAGACAACGGGAGTGAGTTCTGCAGCCGGGCGCTGGAAGCCTGGGCGATGACCAACAAGGTGCAGTTGCGTTTTATCCGGCCAGGCCGTCCGGTAGAGAACGGATTCATCGAGAGTTTCAATGGCCGGTTGCGGGACGAGTGTTTGAACGTGGAATGGTTCTCGACGCTGGAAGATGCGCGGCAGAAGCTGGCGAAGTTTCGCGAGCATTACAATCAGCAGCGACCGCACAGTTCGTTGGCAGATCGGACGCCGGCGGCGTTCGCAGCACTGCACAGGGGAAAAGCTAGTACATCGCTGGGGCACGCACTCCAGAGGCTCTTGATCGAGCCTCTGGAGTGCGTGAAAACCGCGTCAACAGCGGAAGAAAGGACTTACACTGCCCAAAATCTCTAGCTTCGTCTGTGATAGAAAATGGGAGCGGTCCAGCTGAAAGTTGTCGTATTCTTACGTGAACGAAAATTGGGGGCAGGTCAGTGGTTGGCGTATTCTGCTCCACAGTTGTTCCACGATCTGTTCCACGGTTTTCGTCGCTGAGAAGCAGAGTCAAGTACGAGGATACACCGCGCGCACAAGAGTGCACCGAGGCTAGTTCACCGTGAGGCTAATCGTCGTGGTCTGCTGAACGTTGCCTGCCGTGGCGGCGACGGTAACCGTCGAAGTCGTTTGGGTTGATCCTCCGCCGGTGCCACCGCCACTACAGCCCAAGGTCATGCCCAGGCCGATGAGCAACGCCGCTAGTATTGACGTGATCGGACTGCGCGCTCTGCGCCAGCCGATCAGACAAAAAGCAGCGGCCATCGCGGTCACGGGCAAAAACGGGCTCGGTATCCACCGTGAGGCAGACTGCGCCCCGACCGCGACGGTCAGTTGGGTCGTAATGGCCGCTCCCGAAGGCGTTACGTGGGACGGGCTAAACGCGCACGTAGACCCCGAAGGGAGACCGGAGCAGCTGAAGGTGATAGTAGAGTTGAACCCTCCCTGCGGTGTCACGGTTATCGTCACCATACCCTGATCGCCAGAGTTCACCGTAAGTGAACTCGGAGAGGAACTCAGCGCAAAGCCCCCCGCACAGGCTGGGAAGCTGAAGGATGCGATCCGCGTACTCCACTGATTGTTACCTTCGGCTGGCTGATATTGATTCGTATACCAGAAGGTGCAGTCATCGGTAGGGTCGATCGCCATGCTGCTGTAGTCACCCCAGCGCGCAGAATTGGTCTGCGAGGCGGTGGCAACACCCGCCGCGGACAAAATGTCGATCTCTGTTTCCATTGTGCCCAGCGTGTCTGTGGACTGGCGGCCAGTGTAGCGGATCGACGGACTCATGCTGCTGCTCGAGACGTTGTACCCTGCCGCGATATCCCCCACGTGGTCCATCGCGATGCTTCCCATCCAGCGATAATTCGAATCCGGCGCGTACGTCCCCTGCTGGTAGACCGAAAAACCTGAGCCCGTGTCGCGCAGTTCGTACCAGCGAATGCCCGTCTGGTCGTTGCCGGAAGCGATCTGGACCGAGTGGTTGGCGACCAGATCCTGGTAGCCGCCAAAGTTGCGATACGCCAGCCGGTACATCAGCCGGTCGCCAAATACACCTAGCATTTCCGAGGTTCCCGCCTGGGGAACACAGTTATCGGCGGGGGTAAATACTGTCACCGTGTCGCCGCAAGGCTCGATGAACGCCGACACAGGGATATTCGTCGTTTCGGTAAACGTGGAATTAGCGGGCGTCGTCCAGTCCACTTGAAACTGCCAGAGATCGAGCGACTGATCGTTCACGTCGAAATTCAGGAAATAATTTGGCGTGCCACTGGGAGGCGCCGTGGTCCCATCCACGTCGGAAGGCAGCCACAGGTTGTTGGATGCCCCGTTGTTCGCAAAGCACTGCATCGTGGCGTCCGCTCCGCTTAGCATGGCACCCCGGTCGACCGCACAAGCCGCAGGACCCTGATAAATTAGGTTCACAGACTGTGCGTACGCGATGTAGTAAGCATCGGGCCAGACGCCCAACTTGGGATAGTCCGGCATCGGGCTGCAGTTACACAATGTGGCATTCACCGGTATTTCAAATGCGTAGAGATTCCACGATCCGGTGGCGTCCGACGTCTGTGATACCGCAATACAAAGGTACGGCGGATCCGTGTAAAGAGGCATCATCATCACCCAGACATTAGCCAGCTTGTCGTACTGGGCGGTTTCATCAAGATCGGAAGTTGCGGAGCAGGGCGCTCCCAGAGCCTGCCACAAAGTGTGCCCGGGGATCGGGCCCTTGATCACATTGCCAGTGGATTTGTCGAATACCGCGAAGGATTCATTCACGAATTGCACAAATTGCGTTGCGCCTGCGGCCCCATTCGCGACGGCTATGTTCGCCTGCTCGGTGTAATCGGGGAACCCCTTCCCAATGCCGAGAATGTCGAGTTCGGAATTCGTCGTAAGAGTCGCATCAGCGTTCGCTTCAGAGGATCCATGGGTCAAATCGTGAGGCGAGTGTGTGTATCCCGACTCCCGCGGGAACACGCCGCCCGCGCCCGCAGACGAAGACCCGCTCACTTGCTCACCTGGAGCAATGGGCGCGATCTGGATCAATGGCGACGTGGTGACGTGTTTCGTGGCCGATACTACAACGGCATGGGATAAGTCCTGCGCCCAGCTCAGAGACCCTGCGAAAAGCACCAGCAAAACGGGCAGAGTGCGTGGGCTTGCGAAAGAAATGCTTCGTTCCGGTGCGCGTGTGAAAGTCTCACGCCGTGACGCCTTTAGGGTCATCAATGGGGGTAACCCAATTATCAGTTTCCCAAGCCATGCGCCAGCCAGGGGCGGGCCCAACCTTCACCACCCGAGCGCAAGCCGATCAATTCCTTCCTTGTACGATAGTAGAAAAACCCGCCTCAGGCAAGGGTTTTAGACCTTCTGGTGGTTCCCAAAACATCACACCGTCGGCTGAGGCACGCTCGCGCCATCACAAGTGAGGCTGCCCCACCCATCACTTTTTTCGACCGGTGGGGATTTCTGCTGACGTCGCCGAAAGGGCTCGCCGAAACCTCGAGCGCGGGCCAATAAAACACACCCTCTCTCACGCTGCTTTTGTCAGAAGACGTACTGCGCGGAAACCACTCAAGGCGGCCAGCGACGCGCCGATGTCTTCTCCCGTTTTGCTTGATTCCCTCAGCGTACTGAACCGAAGGGAGCATCGTCCAATCGATTTGTAAGTTGGGTTCAGCAGATTTAAAACTCAAGCGTTGAGGAAAATGCCTTAGTACAAGAACG
This sequence comes from Candidatus Sulfotelmatobacter sp., assembly GCA_049673585.1. GTDB lineage: Bacteria > Acidobacteriota > Terriglobia > Terriglobales > Acidobacteriaceae > Sulfotelmatobacter. The sequence goes on from JBATXV010000034.1 coordinate 24,391, forward strand.
AATTGTCTCAGGAAATCCTAATTTGGAACTATTGGCCGAATGGACAGTGGGTAGTTGCTGTACTCTCGGAATCTAGTTCTATCGCCTCCTCTCTTTCAAACTGGGCGGTATGAGACTCCCCCAGTCCATCCTCCGGTATTTCTCCGTTCGAACAGTCAACCTTCTAACAATCGGTATAGCGATTACGCTTGTCGGCATTGCGCCCGGCAAGGCCAGCGCTATGCCCCAACTCGCATGCTCACCGACGATCCTTCGGTTTGCCGCTGTCGTCGTTGGGCAGAACCAAACCTTGCTGGTAACCGTAAGGAATAATGGACAGACGAGTGTGACCGTCTCCGGAATGGCGATCAATAACTCCAATTTCACTCCGTCCACCTTGAACCTGCCACTGGCTTTGGCTGCCGGACAGAGCTTTGATTTGAGTGTAACCTTCACTCCGACGGCACTGGGATGGACTGGAGGAAAGATCAACTTCTCCAGCAACGCTTCCGACGCAACTCTTGTGCTTGGGGTTGAGGGCACGGGCGTGAGCACCGAGTCCTTGAGCGCCAGCCCTTCGATTGTGTCGTTTGGCCAGGTAGTGATGGGGACCAGTTCCACTGTTCCTGTCGTGCTCTCCAATGTTCACTCCTGGAAGACAACCCTTTCGACATTTCAAACCATGGGCAACGGGTTCTCGGTAAGCGGCCCCACACTTCCTCTGACTCTGGAGGCAGGTCAGAGCATTACGGTGAATGTGACCTTCACTCCGCCTGCGGTCGCCCTACAGGGAGGCAACCTGTTTGTTTCGGGTCCCGGTCTGGTCATACCTCTCACGGGTACGGGGACAGTGCTGCAGTACAGCGTGAACCTTTTCTGGAACCCCAGTTCGGGCGTGGAGGGTTACAACGTCTATCGCAGCACCACCGCCAGCGGCACATATTCCCGGATGAATTCCACCCTGGATGTGAACACCGCTTTCACCGACAGCAAAGTCGTGTCCGGCCAGACGTACTACTACTCTGCCACGTCGGTAAGTTCCAGCGGAGTGGAGAGCGCTCTCGCCACGCCTCCGGTGCAGGTTGCGATTCCCTAGTTGTCTACTACGAGAGAGAGTTTAATTCTTTCGGAATGACCTACGGCTCGGCCATGCCTACGGCTCAGTGAGCCGTCGCAGCTTGACGATCGGCGGCTGGGGCCTTGCGTCAACGTCTTTACCTTATCCTTCTCGCGCTCCAGGCCTTTCACGTCAATCATCATCAGGGTCGGTAGGCGCGCTGGTATCGGCTTTACAGGTGGCGTCGTTGAATGGCGGCGTGATGGGCTGAAACGTAAGCGGTGCCTGCCCTTGATTGAAAAAGTCGGAGAGGTCGTCCAGGGCATTCGTGTCCGCATAGCCCAGTGACGGCAGATCAAACTTCGTCTCGATAAACTTCAAAATACTTCCAAAGTCATGATTAACGTGGGAGATGTGCCCCGGCTGAACGTAGGGCGACATCACAATCATGGGAACGCGGAATCCATACACGTATCCGCAACCCCACTGTGCGCAGTTCGCCAGCACTTGCGGCGGCGGCACGTGATCATACCAACCTCCCCAGTCGTCCCAGGTGAGGATAATAGTAGTGTTCGGCCAATACGGGCTGTTGCCGATGGCGTTGACAATCGAGCTCACCCAGGATGGACCGCAACCGTCGTTGAGCGAGGCGTGATCGGAATCCTGCCCATCCGGAATCACCCAGGTCACTTGCGGCAGCTGGCCGCTGGCGATGTCGGCCAGTACCTGCGGGTTGCTCTGCGTTTGGCCGACGACAACCTTGGGCACCGCCCCGGCCCAATCCGCTCCCACACAGGCGGTGGCATTCGGCGGAGTAGCATTGGGTCCGCACATGTGCTGAATCGCGTCGGGGGCAGTCCAGATGCCGCCGGCGGAGGGCGTGTAGTAACGCCACGTAATGTTGGCCGCATCAAGTAGGTCGGTTAGCGTTGGATGCTCAAAGCACGGGTATATCGGCGGGTTGCTGGTCTCACTGCCTGAGGAATCGATTACCCTAACCGTAGCCGTGGGTGGAGAGATGCAACCCGAAGTGTCAGTCCCGTTCTCGGCCGCAAACAAATTGCTTGTAGCCGTAGGGGCCGAGGTCCCGGACAGAATGAATTGATGCGCTGGGAAGCTTGGCCCTTCATTAGTCTGGAACATGTGATCGGCAAACCCGTACTGCTGGGCCATTTGGAGGTAAGGCTGCACGTCAGCCGGGTACACATATTTGAACTGCGGGTGGGGGGGTACGCACCCGGTAACGTGCGTAGCACACGACGTGCCGATTTGGCCGGCCCCATCCATCGCACACACCCCTGATGAGTTCAGGTCGCACATCTGCACGAACGCGACGTGGGCATGGTTCAGATTATACTTATCCGGGTTGCCGTTGGTGCCGACCGTGCCCAGGTCGATGGGGGTGAGCGGAATTGAAACCTTGGAATCGACTCCCGTACTGGCGATGTCGTACTGCGAGGCAGTCGGGCTTACGCTGTTGCAGGAACTGCCGCTGCCGTTCGGTGGAAGACACAGCCCCTGAAACAGATTGTCGGGCGTGCGATTCTCCTGAAAGATAATCACTACGTGCGGCAAGTTATAGTTTGGCGGGAGCTTGATATTGTCGCGGTTACTGACTCCGCAGCCGTTCATGCTCAGGAGAACTCCTCCTGTACCAAGCAGCAGGATTGAGATTGATACCAATGCCTTACGACTCATCCTGACATCTCCCCGTGTTAACACGTGCAGCACCAGACTTTCACCGCATCAAACCCGGCACAGGAACTTTCCACTCGGTAGGTGCAAAATTACTTGACGGAATTTGGAGTATGCTTCTACAGGCCGAAGAGCCGTAGCGGCTCAAGTTTTTTAGTTGCTGTATCCGTACCAAGCGTTGCTCGCAACCACTCCCTACCAGCTCCGTTCTCCCTATCCTACCTGTTCAGCAGGGACAACCGACACACTCCGATGCGCGTTTGATTCATGGGGTAGCACGACGAAAGTTTGAATAGCGGTTAGACTGCTGGGCCCGAGTCATGCGAAACGGCGTAGTGCTAGCGGGAGATGGTAGGCCCGGTTGCCGGCGCGAGGGCCTTCTGAAATGTTTCTCGGGCCAGAAAAAAGTGGCGCACTGGAGTGCGCCACTGTTGAAGACGAATTGGTAAAGCCTCGGGCTATTGCTGAGCCGCAACTCCGAGGGTTGCCTGGAAGAGGTCGGTTTCGATAAAGATGTTGTCTCCGGCCGCGTCAATCAGGTAGTAGCTGAAGGCGTCGGCCGTGCAGGTGCCGCCCGAGGTGAACGCCGGGCAAGTGGTCATATCGATGCCGGTGATGCTCCCACCGGCGAAGATGCCATTGCTAGCCCCCGTACCTGTGGTGACGAAGGTGCCGGTCAGGGAGTTATTTGTAACCTCGAGTGGCGCAGTCTGGAGGTTCAGCCAGTTAACGTCAAGATCTCCAGAAAAAGTTCCGCCACTTGCAGCGGCCGTGACCGGGCCGACGCCATCGAACTCGCCAAAGTAGTTGAAATCCCAGCCAGTGACATCCACGCCGTAGGCGCCGCTGAAGGCGTACGGGCCAGCCCCCTGGGTGAAGCCGACGCCGGCAAGGGCATCGGTTGCGTCAGTGCTGATCGCAAGCGCATGGCCGTTGCCGTCCAAATAGAGATGCAGATTATAGTTGACGCCAGAACCGTCGGTTATGCCGGCTATCGTAACGTCTCCAGCACCGGCAGCATCCACCGTGTAGGTCGCAGCTGTAATAGGATCTGGACTGATGCTCACTGATGAACTGACGAGATCGTTGAAGTCGACGAAACCGGTGACGGCAGTGCCAGTCAGAGTCAATTGGTTGACAATCTGGAGCACATCGAAGCCGGTGTCATAGCCGTTCAAGCCGATTACGTAAGTGCCAGCGGCATTGGCGGCGGTGAAAGTTCCGGTGGTCACGGTTCCATTGCTCTGGCTGAGGGCGACGCCGCCTTCGGTGCCGCCGAGGTTGTCGCCGAAACCTTCGAGCAGCGTGATGCGATTGCCGTCGACGGTGTAGCCAACCACAACCAGGGAGTTGATGCCGGTGGCGTTGGTTGGATCAATTGAGAATGTAACCCTGCCGAAAGTGTCTGGCGCGGCGGTAACCGAACTGGCACCGGTGAAAGCCCCACCCTCAACCAGCGTGGGCTTGCTAGGATCGTTTAGGTCGAAAGTGCTGCCGGCTGGCAAGATGGACCCAGCGCTGACGTTGAGAATGCCGCCAACTGAGAGTGGATCCCCATTAAAATCCCAGCCGCCCAGGACGAAGGCGTACCCGCCTGACAGAGCGGCGACACTGCTTTGAGTGTCAAGCTCTCCGCTGCCTGAAGCCCAGGCGTCGAACTCATTGATGAAGGTCCTGCTCGTCGTGCTGAGTGGAAGCAACGTGCCGTTAATGGTCTCGGTCCCGTTGCCGCTCGGACCGATGTTGTCGTCCGTGCTGGTGCAGACGGCTCCGGCGCACGTTACCAGAGTGATCTGGAGGTTGCCGTCAGCGGTGGTGGCCAAGGAGCTGCCCGTGGGGTTGATCTGGTCGAAGAGATCAGAACTGACAAAGTCGGTGAAGTCCTGTTCGCCCCCGGTTATTGCCCCGCTTGCAACAGTAAAGGCTCCAGAAACATAGTAAGGGCTGTAGTCGTTGGTGTCTGTTCCGGACAGTGAAAATACATAGGTGCCATCGGGCAAAGGAGGACCCGGGGGAGGAGTGGTGGTCTTTTTGTGGCTGGAACTGCCGCATGCCAGCAGCGCGGCAATCGTGCCCAGGCTGAGCAGAAGAAGAATCGATTTGCGCAATGTCATCGTGCACCTCCGTTCGACGTCTTTTCGGTTGCAGAATGCTGCCCGGGAGTGAGCTGTGAACGGCGCAAGAAGCCGTGTTCACTGCGCACAATGATGGTGGTTCCGCCGACGGTGAGCTCGCGGGCCAGCAGGTAATTCTTTCCGTTCAGGGTTGCCATGGCACCGACGATCTGAACCGGGGTCCCGGTGTGCAGGGCATCTTTCATTTCCTTGCTCAGGAAAGGTCCGATATGAGCATCGACTAAGCCCCTGGGACCAGTGACGAGCAGATGCATGCCGCCTGGGGTGCCGACGACGTGCCGCGTGACAACTTCCTGGACGTCGCCGCTGAGAGTGATTTCGTGAGCTCTATCGTAGATAACACCAAAGCCGTGTCCAACGTGGGTTTCAGACGCCGGTTGCGCGCCGAGTGGAACAGCCAGGATCGCAAACAGCAGGCCAGCCACGAGCCCCGCGATCATTCGTATGGGTTTCGTCAATCGAATACGCCTCATTGGATTCGCTCCTTCAAGAATTTGTCTGTGGTTGTTGTTTCCCCAGCTAATCACCCGTCGTCGACAAGAGGGCGGTGGAGACCGACCTCGTAAGTATCTGCTAGCCGTCAGGCCGCGTCAATCGCGAACAAGCTAGTTAGTGTCCAATTTGGTTCAATATTGCGAAGGCTTTAGGGTTGGCAGCCCGCGGTTTGAGGTGATTCGCAGTGTGGGGGGAAAGCCGAATTAGCACTGAAGTCGGCTGCCTCTCCTCTGTCAATTAGACAAACTCGACACCCCACATACCTTCCGTCCATGTCCAAAAGGACCATCGCATAAGTCCAAAATAATCGCACCATGCACGGCCTTTGGTGACATGGTTTCGCCTCTCCCCCACCGCTAAAGTTCAACTTGATTTCGCTGGAATCCACCAAGGCGAAAACTTTGTTCGCTGCTTTGAACACATGCGGCGTGAAAGGCTCCCCCGTGGAAGACTTGGGTTCACGTTGTAAGGGCTTGGCTTGGGCGATCGTCGCAATTATGTCGATTGCGATGGTGGGCTGCCAGGGTCTTTCCGCGAAACAAGAGTCTGCCCCGCCTCCGGCCACCTCGTTGACGAATCCGCTTGGCATTTCCGGCAGCATTGGTCCGGCGCCGAGTGGTTCTGGAGCAACGGTAACTCTCGACGGCCCCATCAAGTCCACCACAACCGCAGACAGCTCCGGCAACTACAGCTTCGCTAACCTGGCGAATGGCTCATACACAGTAGCGGCCAGCAAAAGCGGCGTTACCTTCAGTCCAACCAGCGTGCAGGTGACCGTGAATGGATCTGGGGTGACGGGAGTGAACTTCACAGCTTCCGGAGGATCGCAGAACATCTTCACGATTTCAGGCACAGTCAGTCCCGCAGGCAATGGGTCCGGCGCTACGGTGACACTCGGGGGTGCAGCCACTGCCACCACCACCACGAATGGCTTTGGTGTCTATAACTTTATCGGCCTCGCCAACGGTTCTTACACCGTCACCGTCAGCAAGAGCGGGTTCAACTTCAGTCCATCGAGCCTGCCGGTCACGGTAAACGGAGCTAACGTCACCGGGCAGAACTTTACCGCGTCGGCAGTGCCACCGACTACCTATAGCATCTCGGGAAACATCAGCACCGCCGCCAATGGATCCGG
>JBATXV010000035.1:0-1697 GCA_049673585.1 Candidatus Sulfotelmatobacter sp.
GCGCCAGGTCGTAGAAATCTCGCAGCAAATAGAAAGCGACGTCTCCGCGTATCTGGTCACGATCACGATCATGAACGCAGCAGTAGGTATCGCTACGGCGTTGGCGATGTGGCTCACGGGGGTGGGCGACCCGATCCTCTGGGGGACGGTAGCCTTTCTGCTGAACTATGTGCCGATCCTCGGCACTGCCTTAGGCGTGCTGATCTTTCTTCTCGCTGGCCTGTTGACTCATGACACGCTCTGGCAAGCGCTGCTTCCTGCGGGACTTTATTTTGGATTTCATTTGATTGAAGGCGAGACTTTAACGCCGATGCTTCTAGCTAGACGGTTCACCCTCAATCCCGTCCTCGTCGTCATCTCGCTCGTCTTCTGGTTCTGGATGTGGGGTATTCCAGGCGGGATTCTCTCTATGCCCATGCTGGCGATTACTAAGATCATCTGCGACCGTCTTCAGCCGCTGGCTGCATTCGGTCACTTTCTTGAAGGGTGAAGCCGCGCCGAGTACCTCGCTGTAAACGGCGGCAATTCCTTCGCCTCTCGTGCGATTGAAAGCCGATACGGGCCCTGTTCGAGGCCCAAACCCATTTTGAAAATCTTGGCAGATTGGCAAGCCGCTGGGATATGGCTGAATCCTTTAGAACGGAGCAGCCGGACTAGGGCGAACCGCACGGGCTGGCGTTTGCGCGGATGATCCGCAAGTGCGTGCGGGCAAAGTTTTTGACAGCTTTTTGACGATTGTTCGATATCCGACATAGTTTGGATCAATGCAACTTGGCCTCCCACCACAATTATGATTTACGATGGCAAAGACCAATGGTAACACGATTTCGCTCACGACATAGGCTGCCGCCAGCACCGCAAGGACGAACAGACCACCAAGGAATATGACTTTTGGATCTGACGGCAGAGGCAAGTCCTCCGGCACTTCTGCCGGGGTCACAACCTCGGTTTTCCGATCACTAGGTGCCATGTTCAAAACTGACCGAACCCCCCGTTGGCCCTGGTGACCGCTTCGCAGATCGCCTCGGCATCAACGGCATCGCTCTTGTGCCGCTTCACATTGGGCTTTACGCAGACCGGCGGTATCAGGCGAACCGTGTGGCCCAGCGCCTGCCTCGCGCGACCAATGATGCGACGAGGCTCATGCGGGGCGTTTAGTTGCAATGACTTGGTCTTCCATACTGTTCAGCCGCTAATTGGCTGGCGGATATAGCTTATGTCTGAGTTGATCCGTTCGGAAGCCCGCACCGGATTTGCACCACTCCGCTTCTGAGTGAGCACTTTTGCTCAGACTAGGGCTCCAGTTTGAGCCATAAGGAAATCCTCCGTGAAGCTATGTGGGGGATTCATGCAAAAAACCAATTTCAGAGAACAGTTTACCAATGTCGCGGACGCCTGCGCACTGGCTCAGAGCATCGTCGATACGGTCCGGGAACCCGTCATTGTACTCGACAAACGGCTGCGCGTCATCGCGGCGAGCCGCTCCTTCTATTCGGTATTTGAGGTGAGCCCCGAAGAGACGCAGGGAAAACTCCTTTATGCATTAGGCGACGGACAATGGGATATTCCGAAGCTTCGCTTGCTGCTGGAGAAAATTATCCCAGAACATGGCGTGATGGAGGATTATGAAGTCGAGCACGTGTTTCCGCATCTTGGCGCCCGCATCATGCTCTTGAACGCTCGCCAAGTGTTCTACA